>NZ_JBNIKR010000001.1:0-718026 GCF_050107295.1 Sutcliffiella halmapala
CCGGGATGGACGCACCGCTGGTGTACCAGTTGTCTTGCCAAAGGCATAGCTGGGTAGCTACGTGCGGACGGGATAAGTGCTGAAAGCATCTAAGCATGAAGCCCCCCTCAAGATGAGATTTCCTTTTGCTTCGGCAAGTAAGATCCCTGAAAGATGATCAGGTAGATAGGTTCGAGGTGGAAGCATGGCGACATGTGGAGCTGACGAATACTAATCGATCGAGGACTTAACCCAAAAACAATGAACGATACTTTGTGAATCTTGGTAAGAAAAAACGTTATCTAGTTTTGAAGGAACATCCTTCAACTGAATATGTCTGGTAATGATGGCGAAGAGGCCACACCCGTTCCCATACCGAACACGGAAGTTAAGCTCTTCAGCGCCGATGGTAGTTGGGGGCTGTCCCCCTGTGAGAGTAGGACGTTGCCAGGCAAATTTAGGGGAAAGATCAGTGCTTAGGTGCTGGTCTTTTTTTGTGTTTGTCTTTGGTTTAGTCTTTTGGATTGGTGTAGTGGGGGATGGTACTTATTAGTGCCAGGCCCCTCTTTTTTTGTTTGGAGGAGAGAGAGGTTGGGTGGTGGATGGAGGGGCCAGGCACTGGTGTGGATGGGGAGTTGGTTTTTGTTCTTTGGATGAGTGTAGTGGTGGGGATAGAAGTGCTTAGTAGAAATGATACCCTGACTCTACTTAAAATCATGTGGTGAGGGTATTAAACAGATCGAATGATACCTTGACTCCGCTTAAAATCAGGTAGTGAGGGTATTAAACAGGCAGAATGATACCTTGACTCCGCTTAAAATCAGGTAGTGAGGGTATTAAACAGACAGAATGATACCTTGACTCCGCTCAAAATCAGGTAGTGAGGGTACCAAACAGGCAGAATGATACCCTGACCCAACGAAATACCAGGTAGTGAAGGTATAAATCAAGCAGAATGATACCCTCACTCAGCAAAAAAACAGGTAGTGAGGATATCATACAAGCTATTTAAGCCCCCACTTCTCCAAGTTCAGCCATCACAGCTTTCCAGTGAATTTCTCCTTTACAGATTTATTCACATTTCATACTTGTCGTCACGAACATAAAAGTAAGCTATACTAATAATCTACAACAAAGGGGGGGATTTCCATTAAACGAATCATGGTCATAGGGGTATCTGCCGGTGCCGGGAAGTCTACATTTGCCAGGAGATTGAGTAAGGCATTAGCGATAGAGGTGCATCATCTGGATCGACTTTTTTGGAAGCCGAATTGGGTGGAGGCGAGCAAAGAGGAATTTGCTCAAGCACAGCAGGAGATAGTGAACCACAAGAAGGAATGGATTATCGAAGGAAACTATACCAGCACATTTGATATCAGGGCAAAGCATGCGGATACGATGATATACCTTGAGGTTCCACTGTATACATGCTTATACCGGGTGATCAAGCGGTGGCTGACAAACCTGGGGAAGACAAGGCCCGACATGGGGGAAGGCTGTGAGGAAAAGATGGAATGGACTTTCATAAAATTCATTTATAGCACCTATTATGCTCGTAAAAAAAAGATGAGAGAGCGATTCCGCCAATACGGAAAAGGGAAAACGATCATTGTCCTGAAGAACAAAAGGGAGATAGAGGAGTACATAAGTGGGCTAGAAAAGCAGAAAAGGGTGGTTGCCAACTAAGCAACCGCCCCTTTTTTAGAACTGTTCAAATCTCTTGAAATTAAAAGTGGCAAACAAAACGAATATCAATGACAATCCAACTGTTGTGAAAATCACCAGCAAGCCGTTATCCACCAGCTCACCTTGCATAAGTACAGCAGAAGCATGGGATCTCAGGTTTGTGGGACTCCATTCCATAAACCTGGTGAACAGCCCGGATGAAACGGACAGGACGGCTAGAAGGCTGATGCTGATTCCGGCGATTCCGCTGGATGCTTTAAGTAAGGTTCCTGCAAGTGTGGTGACTGATATGATAAATACAATCCATAGGCTGTATATGCCGAGACTGGAGAGCATGAGGTTCCAATCCACGGGATTGAATAATAGATTCGTATAATACCAGACAAGTACATAGCTTGCAATGAATGAGACCAGTGCAATGAGCAGCTGGGCAGCCCATTTGCTTGCGATGTATTGAAAAGGGCTGACTGGACGTACCATCACTAGTGTAAGGGAGCTGTTTTGGCGCTCCATGGATATGGCGCTCATGGATCCGAGGACGAATAATAGTGTCCCGATTGTTCCGAATTGGCCTAAGGTGGATACCAGCACTTCTTCCCCTGAAGGAGTTGGTATTTCAATGACTGCCCCTTCAGGTAGGTTACCGGCAGATTCCAGGATCTGTGGCATGTAATAGGTAGTGATCGGCTGGCTGATGCCGATCAGGATGATGGCGATCGGAAGCCATATCCATTTTCCGTTACGGAGGCTTTCTGTAAGTTCTTTTTGTAATAAAGTCAGGAAATTTTTCATGAGTTCATCACCTTCATATACGCATCCTCTAGGGAATCTTGTAGTTTTTCAAAATGTAATAGGGTCATTCTATTTTCTACTAATCTGCTTAAAAGATGATGGGTGCTGAAGGCTGTTTCTTCATAGTAGAGGGTCGCAGTATGGGTATCTTGAAAGTCGATATGGGTCAGGTTCGGGATGCCATTAAAGGTCTGTTCAAGTGATTCTGCCGTTTTGATCCTGATGGCGGAAGTGGAGTGATTCTCCTTTAAGGAAGCCAGACTGCCGTGCCATTTGATTTCCCCATCTTTCAGCATGATGACGCTGTCGCAAACCTGTTCGGCATCGTGCAGGACATGGGTGGAGAACAGGATGGTCATTTTACTTTTCAATTCTTCCAGAATTCTTAGTACATCACGTCGCCCGTTCGGATCAAGCGCGGATACAGGTTCGTCGAGAATGAGTAACTCTGGGTCATGCAGGAGGGCCTGTGCCAATCCGAGACGCTGTTTCATCCCACCGGAGAAGCCGCCGATCTTTTTATTTTTCACATCTGTAAGGCTGACAAACTCCAATACTTCGTCAATTTTGGCCGTTAATTGTTTTTTTGGCAAATGGGAAAGCTTGCCGGCAAATTGCAGAAACTCCTTGGGAGTCATCCAGGAAAAAAAGGAAGGATGCTGCGGAAGGAAGCCGATCAGCTCACGATAGTCCTTTTTTGTATGCTCCGGAAATTGAATTGTGCCGGAAGTTGGTGTGAGGAGTCCCGCGAGCATTTGGAGGGAGGTCGTCTTTCCTGCGCCATTGGGACCGAGGAGAGCGACACATTGCCCTTTTTCAATTTGAAAGGAAATGTTTTTCACTGCTTGATGCTGTTTATATGTTTTGGTTAATTGTTTAACTTCTGCTAACACGAACTTCGCCCCTAACTAGTTTTTTCGTCCAACAACGAAATATAGGATCGGACCGAGGGTGTTGATGAAGAGGATGAGGATGATCCACAACCATTTAGGTCCGTTTGTTTCTTCCTGCTTGATGCAACTTACAAGTGCAGCAAGCGTGAGGATTGCTTGCAGAATAATGATCGGTGTGAGGATTGCCCAGTTTAATTCCATGAGATTTACAGCTCCTTTTTCTTTTTTCTATGATAAGGCAGTATGACGAACAAGAGGTAAAACAAGGTTGGCATGGGAAATTGGATAAGTCCCCAGATTCCCCAGAACCAGGCGTAGCTTCCTTTCTTTTTTGCATCGATGAATAGGAGGATACTTTGAGTCAAAAGAACGGGAATGAGCAACGGCAGTAGAATGTATAATTCTTTATCGGTCATGATAGGATGCGGCCTTCCTGTTTTCTTTTGGTTAACACATAGAAAATGATTGGTGCCAGGATCAGTGCGGATACTTGCGTTACGATAAATAAGGTGGGTGCTTGCAGGACTGCCGCAGTCAATGCAGTCAGGATGACAAGCGCCGTTAAGATGAATATGCTCAGTTCTTTGTGAAATGCTCTTTTTCTTTCGACTTTTGCGGCGTATAGCTGTTCGTTCAATGTTTCCAAAGTGGGGATAGGAGGCGTCCCAAGTTCATCAAGCTGTTTCCAGTCTTTTTGGAGCTTTGATATTGTGTTGTCTTTTTCATTATCCTGTCTACTCATCGACTTCCCACTCCTTTCGCAGCATTTTGATTCCATTGTGGACCCGTGACTTTACCGTTCCAGGTTTGATTCCAAGCATGTTTCCAATCTCCTCATAGGTGTAGCCGTAATAGTGCCTTAGGAGTATGGGGGTGCGGACTTCTACTTCCAGCTGATTGAAGTCCGTAAAGGTATCGCTCCATTCCATCCCACTGTTTTGAGAATTCCATTTCAGCTGTCTGGATAGGGTGTGCATGATTTTCGAGATTTTCTTCTTTTCCCGCTCTTTTTTTCGGATGGTGTCGATGTAAAGCCGGGATGCAATGGAGATCATCCATGTGGAGAATTTCCCCTCCCCTTTGTAGGAGGCAAGGTTTCGATAGCATTTGACCATCGTTTCCTGAGCCAGCTCGCTGCTAGTATCTTCATTCAGGGTTAGCTTTAAAAGATATTTATATAAGAAAGTATAATAGCGCTGAAACAGCAGCGTAAAAGCATCATCGTTCCCGGTAATTGCTTTGTTAATAAGAGAAACATCATCTTCCTGCTCCAAACTCGATGCCTCCTTTCCATGCGTCAACCATGAGACGCTCCTAAAATTAATATCGTTCACACCAAAAAAAAAAATATGAAAATATTTAATTGGTAAAAAAGACCAACCTGGTAGATATTCGACATAGAACAGAAAAACCCTGTGGGGGTCTGGCCCCTCCACAGGGTTTTTTATCCTTTTTTTATTCCATGCTGGATGATGATTTGTTTTTTGGTGTCGCTTGGGATGTGGCGGTGGAGCTGGATGAAGAGGAGGCCGTTTTCGTAGGTGGCGTCGACTTTGTCATCGCGTACTGGAAATGGCAGTTCGAAGCTGCGCTGGAAGTCGCCCTGGGCGATGCCCTCCTCGATCAGCTCATAGCCTTGAATCCCCAGGTTGATTTGTCCTTTTACTTCGAGCTGCTGGGGACGGACGTAGAGCTGTACCTGCTCCGGGTTGACGAGTCCAGGGAGACACATCACACATAAGAGCTCATTTTCTTTTTTATAGAGGTTCGTCTGGGTCTGCATATTCTGGAAATATGGTTCAAATCCGTTCCAGAATTCATCCCCAAAAAACTGATCCCATTGCTTGCGCCAATCCCCCATGTTCTTAAATTGATTAAAAGGCATCATCACGCATCACGCTTCCTTTCTACCCATAAACATCTTTCCATTAGTCTATGCAAGGGGGACTGGGTATGTGCCTACATACAATTTGTCGAAATTTTTTAGAATACAATGGTTTCCAATTTTGATATATTTCAGATTGGAGGTGTTTAACATGTCAAAAAACTTTACATGTGCAAGAAAACAAAACACGGAGAGAACGACAAATAATAAGTAACAGCATGGACCATAAATAAAGAAGTGTTGTTACTTATTGGAAGGTAGGTAACAATGAATTCACTTGAAACAAAGCATATTTATTACACGATGCATTTTCTGATTTCACTAGCAAGCGCTATTATGTTTACAACCTATGCCATTTACTATATAGAGGAGCTGGGTCTGAATCCCCTTCAGCTCATTCTTATCGGGACTGTCCTTGAAGTGACGATCATCCTTTTTGAAGGGATAACCGGCGTGGTGGCCGACACCTATAGTAGAAGGTTTTCGATCATCACTGCGACCTTTATACTTGGCGGTGCATTTATATTGGAGGGAGCGATCCCATATTTTACGGATGCATTCGCATTTGGGGCTTTGGCTATTTTCGTATCCCTTTTAGTGGCGGAGATCATCCGGGGACTAGGTGAGACTTTCCTAAGCGGAGCCGATCAGGCATGGCTTGCGGATGAAGCGGGAGAAGAGACAATAGCTGCCATTTTTGTGAGAGCTAATCAGCTTCGTCTTATTGCTAGCCTTATCGGAATCGTGGGAAGTGTCGTATTGGCAGGCATCGCATTGAATCTTCCATATATGGTTGGTGGATGCATTTACGTGTTACTGGGGATATTCCTATGCTTCTTTATGAAAGAAGAAAGGTTTGACAGAACACCGGCAGCGGTCGAAATGCCGTTCCGTGCCATGAAATCCACTTTGGTTTCGGGAATCGGTTTTATTAAAAATAAGCCGATACTGTGGTTGCTCCTTCTTGTTACGGTATTGATGGGAGCCGCTTCGGAAGGGTTTGACCGTCTATGGGAAGCGCATCTGTTGGAGGCGTATTCGTTTCCGAAGCTCGGGAACTTAAGTCCAGTTGTCTGGTTCGGCATCATCCACTTCGTGGGTACCTTGATAAGCATCGGCGCCATGGAATGGTATCAACGGAAATTTGACGTGAATAGGACGCGTGTCATTCGAAACAGTTTATTCTATTTTACACTTGGGCAAGTTGTCTTCACGATTATCTTTGGTCTCGCTCCATCCTTCTATTGGGCAATTTTCAGCTTCTGGGTGTTGGGTATCATCGGTTCCATCACAGCGCCGATCTATCAGACATGGTTAAATCAGCAGCTTGAAAGCGGCTCAAGGGCCACGGTCCTTTCCATCATGGGGCAGGGAAACGCGGTTGGCCAAGGACTCGGGGGACCATTTGTCGGAGTTATCGCAACCAGATACTATATCCGAAGCGCGATCGTCCTCAGTGGAGTACTGATCATTCCTGCGGCTATGCTGTATGGGAAAGTGCGGAAGATGAAATAGAAGAATAGAAATAGGGGCCTGACCCTCAACGCTTTAAAGCGTTGAGGGTCAGGCCCCTTTCAATGTTATTTCATCTTCCGTTCATCAGGTTTTATTTCTGTAAATCTTTCGTCTTTGAATGCCTTGATCAGCGAGAACACCATCAGGATCATGATGATGGCGAATGGGAAGGCGGCGATGATGGAGGCGGTTTGCAACGCTTCGAGGCCGCCTGTCCATAGCAGGATGGCTGCTGCCGCCGATTGGATGATACCCCATGTGAATTTCACGGATCCAGGCGGGTTCAGGCTTCCATTGGTCGTCTGCATTCCCAGGACAAAGGTCGCAGAGTCGGCTGACGTGATAAAGAACGTACAAATCAAGAAAATCGCAAGTCCCGACATGACCATTCCAAGCGGATAATTTTGTAGCACAGAGAACAGTGCTACTTCCATTCCTTGTGACTCAATGACACTGTAGACCGGAATGTCCTTGAAATACTCAAGGAAGATGGCAGATCCTCCGAATACGGAGAACCATAGTCCACCGAATATTGTCGGGACCAAAAGTACACCAAGTAAAAATTCGCGGATAGTCCGGCCTTTGGAGATACGGGCAATGAAGGTGCCGACAAACGGCGCCCATGCAATCCACCATGCCCAGTAGAAAATGGTCCAGTCCTGTACCCATGTGTTGTCCTGATCAAATGGAAACATTCTGAAGCTCATGGAAGGAAGGCTTTGCAGATATCCTCCGACTGTCGTTGTAAACAGGTCCATGATAAAGTTCGTAGGACCGGCGAAAAGCAAGAACAGCATCAATCCTATCGCCAGGACGACATTCAGATTGCTCAAATATTTGATTCCTCTGTTAAGGCCAGTCTGTGCAGAGAGCATGAACAGAACCGTCACGACCAGTATCACCACAAGCTGCGTCGCGATATTGTTCGTGATAGCAGGCGTTATGCTCGAAAGTCCTCCACTAATTTGAATGGCGCCAAGGCCAAGTGAGGTAGCTACACCGAAAATGGTCGCAAAGACTGCGATGAAGTTGATGAATACACCGACTTTTCCATCCACCTTGTCGCCAAAAATCGGACGCAGGATCTGATTGATGACACCTGGTGTTCCTTTACGGAATTGGAAGTAGGCCAGCGCCAGGGCAATCACCGAATAGATGGCCCATGGGTGGAACCCCCAATGGAAGAATGAATAGCGCATTGCTATCCGGGCTGACTCAGCAGTTTGCCCTTCACCGGTCGGTGGGGCATAGAAATGATACATCGGCTCTGAGGCACCCCAAAATACTAATCCGATACCCATACCGGCACTGAATAACATGGCGAACCAGGTCAGATAGCTGTATTCCGGTTCATCCGTGTCCTTGCCAAGTTTAATGCGGCCGTACTTGGTGAATATAAGAATAACACTGAATAATAGGAAAAAGGTGGCGGTCAATAAGTAGAACCATCCAAATTTTCCTACAATGAAGCTCTGGATATCACTTGTCACTGCGTTAAGGCTTGCATTGCCAAGTACACTGGAAGGCATGACACCCCAGATGATGAATAAGACTGCAACGATAATAGAAACAATAAATACAGGGGTCGTTTTCTTCAACTTGTCTTCACTCCTTTAAAAATGTTCATCACTTCTCTCTTCTAAGTATTTGTTACCAAATGGACAACTATACAATCGTACCATTTATAGGTCGTTGGTCCAATTAATTTGCATTTGGTGTTTACATGCATTAGCAGGTTCCCGTACAATTAGTAACTGAATTTGCAATGAGGGGGTAGATAATTTTGCTAGAAAACAGCTTGGTTATGGTAGCAATCATTATTTTAATAAATATTGTCTATGTGTCGTTTTTTACTATAAGGATGATTCTCACGCTAAAAGGGCAGCGCTACTTGGCGGCAGGAATCAGTATGGTGGAAGTCGTGATCTATGTGGTCGGTCTAGGGCTTGTATTGGATAACCTGGATGAAATACAAAATCTGATCGCCTATGCCTTAGGGTATGGGATTGGGGTCATTGTCGGCATGAAAATTGAGGAAAAGCTTGCACTTGGTTATACAACTGTCAATGTGATAACAAAAGAATATGACAAGGATCTGCCAAGGCTTTTAAGGGAAAAAGGCTATGGGGTAACAAACTGGCAGGCTAACGGTCTGGAAGGTGACCGCATGGCGATGCAGATATTAACGCCAAGAAAATATGAAGTTGGCTTATACCATGCAATAAAGGAACATGATCCCAAGGCATTCATTATTGCATATGAACCCAAAACCATTCATGGAGGATTCTGGGTGAAAGCAGTGAAAGAAAGGAAAATCAAAGAATGGGAAAGACGCCGCGAAAACGAAGCTTTGAAGTAATGGAAAATGAGAGCATCAGCCAGTGCCTCGACCGTATGGAAAAAGAGGGGTACAAGCCATCACGGAGAATGGAAGAACCGATTTTCCAAGAGGTGGTAAAGGATGGACATAAAGAAATACTGCCAATTGGCAAAAAAATCATATTTGAAGGTAAATTGGTTGAAAAATAACACCAAAATACGAACATTAATTCACAATCAGATCTTATTGTTCATGATATCCGTTGACAAAAACCGAATTTGCCGATAAGATAAACGTAGATAACAACGAAATAATGAAACCTCATATAATTTTGGGAATATGGCCCATAAGTCTCTACCTGACCGCCGTAAATTGGTCGGACTATGAGGGGAAGTTACGATCATCTATGTTTGTTATGGCAAAGGCTTATTTTGTTATGACAGGAGCCCAGGTGGATCGCTTTCCCTCTAGCAGGGGGCGGTCTATGCTGGGCTTTTCCTATTTTTTAAAAAATAGCACCTGAAAGGATGGAACAGGATGAACGCATTGGTTGGAGTTATCATGGGAAGCACTTCAGATTGGGAAACGATGAAGCATGCTTGCGAGGTGCTGGATGAATTACATATACCATACGAGAAGAAGGTCGTCTCGGCACATCGCACACCGGATTTGATGTTTGACTATGCTGAGCAGGCTCGCACAAGAGGCTTAAAGGTGATCATTGCCGGTGCCGGTGGAGCGGCGCATCTGCCAGGGATGGTCGCAGCCAAAACCACCTTGCCTGTAATCGGGGTACCTGTTCAATCCAAAAGCCTGAACGGTCTCGATAGCCTGCTTTCAATCGTTCAGATGCCTGGCGGCGTGCCGGTTGCAACAGTGGCAATAGGAAAAGCGGGTGCTACGAATGCAGGGCTTTTAGCTGCACAGATGCTTGGAGCGTTTGACGAACAGATCGCCTATAGCCTCGCTGAAAGACGAGAAAAAACACGCTTGCAGGTGTTGGAAAGTAGTGAGCAGCTTGTTTAAAAAAATCCTACCACCATCAATGATTGGCATAATAGGCGGCGGACAGCTTGGCAGGATGATGGCTATATCGGCAAGAGCGATGGGCTACCGGATTGCAGTATTGGACCCGACACCAGATTCACCATGCGGTATGCTTGCCGATGTGGAAATAACGGCAGCCTTTGATGACAAGGACGCAATCAGGAAGCTTGCGGAGATATCGGACGTGGTGACCTATGAATTCGAAAACATCGATTACGAGGCGCTGACCTGGTTAGAGGAGAACGCGTACCTTCCACAAGGGAGCCGGGTGCTCCAGGCTACACAGCACCGCGTGACAGAAAAAAGGGCGATCGAGGCAGCAGGCCTTCAGGTTGCACCATACAAGGAAGTCCACACTCGTGAAGAGCTTATGGAAGCGGTCGTGGAACTTGGTTATCCAGCGGTACTGAAAACTTGCCGCTTCGGCTATGACGGAAAAGGCCAGGTTGTCCTGAAGGATGAAACGGCACTTGAACAGGCAGCAGCGCTCCTTGCACAAGGGGATTGCGTGCTGGAAAAATGGATACCTTTTCAAAAAGAGATTTCGGTTGTGGTGGCAAGAGGAACGGACGGGCACATTGCAGCCTTCCCTGTAGCGGAAAACGAACACCGGGAAAACATCCTCTATAAATCGATCGTACCTGCGAGAGTTGATGAGGAAGTAAAAGTAAAAGCGATCGAATACGCAACAGCAATTGCAGATAGCCTTGGGCTGATCGGGACGCTTGCAGTAGAGATGTTTCTCCTTGAAGACGGCACAATCTATATCAACGAATTGGCACCTCGTCCCCACAATTCAGGTCATTTTACGATAGACGCCTGCGAAACATCGCAGTTCGAGCAGCACATCCGCGCAATATGTGGCCTGCCGCTTGGAAAAACTACCTTATGGAAGCCTGTGGTAATGGTTAATCTATTAGGGGAGCATGTCGAGTGTGCGTTAGAGCAGACTTCGGAATACGAAGACGTGAAGCTTCATCTTTATGGGAAAAAGGAAAACAAGGAAAAACGCAAGATGGGACATATCACAATCCTAGCTGATACAATGGAACAGGCTTTGGAGCGAGAAGCTTCATTGCAGATATGGAAGACAGACGAACGGAGGATTTTAACATGATTGAACGTTATACAAGACCCGAAATGGGCGCTATCTGGACAGAGGAAAACCGATTCCAGGCATGGCTTGAAGTAGAGATTCTGGCATGTGAAGCATGGGCAGAGCTTGGGGACATCCCGAAGGAAGATGTAAAGGTGCTTAGAGAGAAAGCGTCATTTGATATCGAGCGCATTAAAGAAATCGAAGCGGAAACGCGCCATGACGTGGTTGCTTTTACAAGAGCGGTATCCGAAACACTTGGCGAAGAAAAGAAGTGGGTGCACTACGGATTGACTTCAACAGATGTGGTGGACACGGCATTGTCCTATCAGCTGAAGCAAGCAAATGCCATCCTACAGGCGGACTTGGAGCGCTTTGTCACTATTTTAAAAGAAAAAGCGCAAGACCATAAATACACCGTCATGATGGGACGTACACATGGCGTGCATGCGGAGCCGACGACATTTGGTCTGAAGCTTGCCCTTTGGTATGAGGAAATGAAACGTAACCTCGAGCGCTTCAAGCAGGCAGCAGAAGGCATCGAGTTCGGAAAGATTTCCGGAGCGGTTGGAACGTACGCCAATATCGATCCATTCGTGGAAGAGTATGTGTGTGAAAAATTAGGACTGCAGCGAGCGCCAATTTCTACACAGACCCTGCAGCGTGACCGCCACGCTCATTACTTAGGAACACTTGCCTTGATCGCAACGTCCATCGAGAAGTTTGCAGTAGAGGTTCGCGGCCTGCAGAAGAGTGAAACGCGTGAAGTAGAAGAGTTCTTCGCCAAAGGTCAAAAAGGTTCATCGGCAATGCCGCATAAGCGCAACCCGATCGGTTCCGAGAATATGACTGGCTTGGCGCGTGTGATCCGCGGGTACATGATGACAGCTTACGAGAATGTGCCGCTATGGCATGAAAGAGATATCTCCCACTCATCAGCGGAACGCATCATTTTACCGGATTCCACGATTGCATTGAACTACATGCTGAATCGCTTCGGCAACATCATCAAGAACTTGACGGTATTCCCGGAGAATATGAAGCGCAATATGGACCGCACGCTAGGTCTTATCTACTCCCAGCGTGTACTACTGGCTCTGATCGACACAGGAATGTCCCGTGAGGAAGCGTACGACACAGTTCAGCCGAAAGCGATGGAAGCATGGGAAAAGCAGGTCCACTTCCGCGAGCTAGTGGAAGGCGAAGAGAAAATCACATCCCGCCTCACTGTAGAACAAATCGAAGACTGCTTCGACTACAACTACCACCTGCAGCACGTTGAGACAATCTTCACCCGTCTAGGACTTTAAAAAGGAGTGCTGGGGTTCAGGGAAAGCTTGAGCCCTACCACTTATAAAAAAATTTATTAGGGTCGCTAGCTGTTGATTGGAGCAATAGGCGAAGACTCCTGCGGGAGGTAGCGTTTAGTGGAGACCCCACAGGCGAAGCCGAGGAGGCTCTCGCAAGCCCATTGGGTCGCTGCGCCTAGTGCGGAAATCAACAGCGGTGTTTACCTAGTAAATTATCTTCCACATCAAAAGGAGGCAACCCCAATGCAAAAAGCAGACCTTATGTATGAGGGCAAAGCGAAAAAGGTGTATGCAACAACAGATGAGAACGTGGTCTGGATTGAGTACAAGAATTCTGCAACCGCTTTTAACGGGGAAAAGAAGGCAACAATCGATGGCAAGGGCCGTTTAAATAACGAGATTACAAGTTTACTATTTTCCATGCTTCATGAAGCCGGCATCGAAAATCATTTTATCGAAAAGAAGTCCCAAACTGAGCAGCTTGTCCAGAAGGTGAGCATCATTCCTTTGGAAGTGGTCGTCCGCAACGTGACTGCTGGCAGCATGGCAAAGCGCCTTGGCATCGACGAAGGCATAGCATTGGAGCAACCGATAGTGGAATTCTACTATAAGGATGACAGCCTGGGAGACCCATTGATAACTGAAGACCATATAGAGCTTTTAAAGCTGGCAACACCTGCAGAAGTGGATGTGTTAAAGCATCTAGCGCAGAAGGTTAATGTTCTATTGTCAGAATTTTTTGTAAAAAAGGATCTGACTCTCGTCGATTTCAAGCTTGAATTCGGCAAAACGGCTGGCGGCAAGATCATCCTGGCTGATGAGGTTTCGCCTGACACTTGCCGCCTTTGGGATAAAGACACGAACGAGAAATTGGATAAGGATGTTTTCCGCAGGAACTTAGGAAGTTTGACAGATGCATACGAAAAAATTCTAGCGCGTATCGGAGGAGAGCAGCATGTATAAAGTGAAGGTATTTGTAACGTTAAGAGAGAGTGTACTAGATCCGCAGGGAACAGCTGTTAAAAATTCGCTTCATAGTCTTTCCTACAAAGAGGTGGAGGAAGTGCGCATCGGGAAGTTCCTGGAGCTGACGATTGAGAAAACGGACCGTGACCTTGATGTGCTTGTTAAAGAAATGTGTGAGAGATTACTAGCGAATACGGTAATCGAGGACTACCGCTATGAGGTGGAGGAGGTAGTGGGATCGTGAAATTTGCAGTCATCGTGTTTCCGGGCTCTAACTGTGATGTAGATATGTATCATGCAATCAAGGACGAACTAGGTGAAGAAGTGGAATACGTATGGCATGATGCCACGAACCTGGATGAATTTGACGGGATCTTGCTTCCTGGCGGTTTCTCATACGGAGATTACCTTCGCTCCGGCGCCATCGCACGCTTTTCCAATGTGATGCCTGAGGTGCAAAAGGCGGCAGTTGCTGGAAAGCCGATCTTAGGGGTATGCAACGGATTTCAGATTTTACTAGAGTCAGGTCTTCTTCCAGGGGCAATGAGAAGAAATCAGGACTTGAAGTTCATGTGCCGACCTGTTCAATTGAAAGTGGAAAACAATGAGACGCTATTTACATCAAGCTACGATAAAGGTGAAATTATCACCATCCCCATCGCACATGGGGAAGGAAATTATTACTGTGATGAGATAACTTTTGGGAAGTTAAAGAGCAATGGGCAAATTGCTTTCTCCTATTATGGTGATAATCCAAATGGTAGTCTACAGGATATCGCAGGGATTGTAAATGAAAAGGGCAATGTACTTGGTATGATGCCACATCCTGAAAGAGCAGTTTCCAAGCTTTTGGGCAGTGATGATGGGTTAAAACTCTTTAAATCTATTGTTCGTAATTGGAGGGAATCACATGTCGTTACTTCTTGAACCAAATCCAGAGATGATCAAGCAAGAGGGCATTTATAAAGAAATGGGCCTCAGCGATGAAGAGTTTTTAATGGTAGAAAAGATCCTTGGGCGTTTGCCTAACTACACGGAGACAGGACTTTTCTCTGTTATGTGGTCGGAGCACTGCAGCTACAAGAACTCAAAGCCAGTTCTGCGCAAGTTCCCAACCGAGGGGCCAAAGGTATTGCAAGGTCCTGGTGAGGGTGCGGGTATCGTGGACATCGGCGACAATCAGGCGGTAGTGTTCAAGATTGAGAGCCATAACCACCCTTCCGCAATTGAACCGTACCAGGGTGCGGCAACAGGGGTGGGCGGAATCATCCGTGACGTCTTCTCGATGGGCGCGCGTCCTATTGCACTATTAAACTCGCTTCGATTCGGAGAGCTGACATCTCCGCGTGTAAAATATTTGTTTGAAGAAGTAGTGGCAGGCATTGCTGGCTATGGGAACTGTGTCGGGATCCCGACGGTAGGGGGGGAAATCCAGTTCGACCCTTCTTACGACGGCAACCCGCTAGTCAACGCAATGTGTGTCGGTTTGATCAACCACGAAGATATCAAAAAAGGGCAGGCGAAGGGCGTCGGCAATACGGTCATGTATGTTGGGGCAAAAACAGGACGTGACGGCATCCACGGTGCAACTTTCGCTTCCGAGGAGCTATCCGATGCATCAGAAGAAAAGCGTCCGGCAGTTCAAGTCGGCGATCCGTTCATGGAGAAGCTTTTACTTGAAGCATGCCTTGAGATTGTTAAATGGGACGGCTTGGTCGGGATCCAGGACATGGGAGCGGCAGGACTGACGAGTTCCTCGGCAGAGATGGCTTCCAAAGCGGGATCCGGGATCGAAATGAACCTTGACCTCGTACCACAGCGTGAAACAGGCATGACAGGCTATGAAATGATGCTTTCCGAATCCCAAGAGCGCATGCTGATCGTCGTGGAAGTGGGCCGTGAGCATGAGGCACAGGAGATTGTAGCGAAATACGGCTTAGAAGCAGTATCAATTGGAAAAGTGACAGATGATAAAATGCTGCGCCTGATTCATAAAGGCGAGGTAATCGCGGATGTTCCGGTGGATGCACTTGCTGAGGAAGCACCGGTCTACCACAAGCCTTCCGTTGAACCTCTTTACTACAAGGAGTTTCAGGAAATGGAAGCGGACATACCGGTTGTGGAAAGCTACGAGGATACGCTTCTTGCCTTATTGCAGCAGCCTACCATCGCAAGCAAGGAATGGGTATATGACCAGTATGATTATCAAGTCCGCACGAATACAGTGGTAGTGCCTGGCTCTGATGCAGCGGTTGTCCGCATCCGTGGAACAGAAAAAGCGCTCGCGATGACAACAGACTGTAATTCCCGCTATCTCTACCTGGATCCTGAAGTGGGCGGGAAAATCGCGGTAGCCGAAGCGGCTCGTAATGTTGTCTGCTCCGGCGCGAAGCCTTTGGCGATCACGGACTGCCTGAATTTCGGAAATCCGGAAAAGCCGGAGATCTTTTGGCAGATCGAGAAAGCGACAGACGGAATGAGCGAGGCTTGCAGAACACTCGAAGCACCAGTTATCGGTGGAAACGTGTCTTTATATAATGAAACAAACGGAGTAGCGGTATATCCGACACCTGTCGTAGGGATGGTCGGATTGATCGATGACCTTTCACATATCACAACGCAGGAATTCAAAGCTGCAGGCGACCTGATCTATGTAATCGGGGAAACCGGAGCGGACTTTGGCGGCAGTGAGCTGCAAAAAATGACCTATGGCAAGATTTTCGGAAAAGCGCCTGCGATCGACCTTCAGGTGGAAGCATTCCGTCAAGGGCAGGTGCTGGCGGCAATCCGTGCAGGCCTTGTGGCATCGGCTCATGATATTTCAGAAGGCGGACTCGGTGTAGCATTGGCTGAAAGTGCGATGGGTGCAAAAGGCCTTGGAGCAAGAGTGACAGTGGAAGGCGAGCTGACTTCAGCCTTATTCAGTGAAACGCAATCACGTTTTGTCTTGAGCGTAAAGCCGGAAAACAAAGAGAAGTTCGAACAGATGGTGAAGGCGACCCTTATCGGGGAAGTGACGTCGACGAACACCTTGCATATCGAATCGAAGTCGCGCGAGGTTGCCGTTCATCTTTTAGTAGATGATATGATAAGTGCTTGGAAAGGAGCAATTCCATGCTTGCTGAACTAAAAGGCTTAAACGAAGAGTGCGGGGTGTTCGGGATCTGGGGACATCCCGAAGCCTCCCAAATCACCTATTACGGGCTGCACAGCCTGCAGCACCGTGGCCAAGAGGGAGCAGGAATCGTTACAACGGATGGGGAGAAGCTTGCGGCAGTAAAAGGGGAAGGCCTTGTGAACGAAGTGTTCGGAAATGGAAGAATGAATGACCTGCAGGGCAAAGCGGCAATTGGTCATGTCCGCTATGCAACGGCTGGTGGTGGCGGCTACGAGAACGTTCAGCCGCTATTGTTCCACTCGCAAACTGGCAGTCTCGCACTTGCGCATAACGGAAACCTGGTAAATGCCAACGCATTGAAGCATCAGCTTGAAAGCATGGGCAGTATTTTACAGACTACGTCCGACACCGAAGTGCTGGCGCACCTGATCAAGCGTAGCGGTTATACCCTTTTGAAGGATCGGGTGAAAAATGCCCTGTCGATGCTAAAAGGGGCCTATGCCTTCCTGATCATGACGGAGACGGAAATGATGGTCGCATTGGATCCGAATGGATTGCGTCCGTTGTCTCTTGGAAAATTGAATGATGCGTATGTGGTGGCATCCGAAACCTGTGCTTTTGATGTGGTGGGTGCGACTTTCATCCGTGACATCGAGCCAGGAGAATTGTTGATCATTGATAACGGCGGCCTACATTCTGAGCGCTTTACGATGCATACACAGCGTGCGATGTGCAGCATGGAATACATCTATTTTTCAAGACCTGACAGCAATATCGATGGCATCAACGTTCATACAGCACGCAAAAGTCTTGGCAAGCAGCTGGCGATGGAAGCACCGATCGAGGCGGATGTCGTGACTGGTGTCCCTGATTCCAGCATTTCAGCAGCGATCGGTTATGCAGAGTTTTCTGGCATACCGTATGAGCTTGGCCTGATCAAAAACAGATATGTCGGCAGGACCTTCATCCAGCCATCCCAATCTCTGCGTGAGCAGGGTGTGAAGATGAAGCTTTCCCCGGTACGCGGAGTGGTCGAGGGCAAGCGTGTTGTCATGGTCGATGATTCCATCGTTCGTGGAACCACGAGCAAGCGGATTGTCCGCATGCTTCGTGAAGCGGGAGCAACAGAGGTCCATGTCCGGATCAGTTCACCGCCAATCAAGAACCCATGCTTCTACGGCATCGATACCTCCACACATGAAGAGCTGATCGCCTCGTCCCATTCCATCGAGGAAATGAGAGAGTTGATCGGTGCGGATTCACTTTCGTTTTTGACTCCAAGCGGCATGGTGGAAGCAATCGCAAGACCGTATGAAGGTGAAACAGGTGGAGCATGCATGGCGTGCTTTACAGGCAAATATCCGACCGAGATATTCCCGGACACGGTATTGCCTCATGAGAAGTGCTGATTTGAAAATAAAAGCGGCGGGGAGATTCGTCGCTTTTCTGGTGATCGGGTGTTGAGGTCTGGGTAGGCTTTGAGTAGAGGAGAGCCTTCCCGAGTAATAATGTTTGTCTGTGCCAAATGCCTTTGGATAGATGGGTTAATTTCGAAAACGGATTGATAATGGATGGTTTTGGATTGATTATGCTCCATTCCGGATCGATTATCTGGACTTTTGGATCGATTATCACGATAGTTGCATCGATTTTGCCCAGAAATGGACAGATTGCAGTTTAAGGCCGAGAGCTGCCGACCCTAATCCAAGCAAAACTCCATCCACACAGCAGACAATTTGCACCATATCCACAAAAACACACCCGTGCCCACCGGCCATCACGTCATAACCAACAAATAATAATACTTTTTTCCATGGAAGGGAGACACATATGGCAAATGCATACAAGCAAGCAGGTGTAGATATAGAAGCAGGCTACGAAGCGGTGTCACGAATGAAAAAGCATGTGGCAAGAACGATGAGACCAGAATGTTTGGGAGGTCTCGGAGGGTTTGGCGGCCTTTTTGACCTATCAGCAGTGAACGTGAAGAACCCGGTGCTCGTATCAGGGACAGACGGTGTAGGAACGAAGCTGATGCTTGCCTTTCATCTAGATAAACATGACACAATAGGATTGGATGCAGTTGCGATGTGTGTCAACGATGTAGTGGTCCAAGGCGCGGAGCCTTTATATTTTCTGGACTATATTGCATGCGGGAAGGCAGATCCCGAAAGAATCGAAATGATTGTAAAAGGGATTGCCGATGGCTGCGAGCAGGCAGGTTGTGCACTTGTTGGCGGGGAGACAGCGGAAATGCCTGGCATGTATGATGAGCAGGAATACGACCTGGCCGGCTTTACGGTAGGCGTTGTAGACAAGGAGCGTCTCATCACCGGTGAAAATATCAAACCGGGTAATGTACTGATCGGCCTTTCGTCAAGCGGGATCCATAGCAATGGCTATTCACTGGTGCGCAAAATTGTCTTTGAAAAAGGCAAATTGGATTTGAACCAAAAGTATGAAGGACTTAACCGCACGCTTGGAGAAGAGCTTTTAACACCGACAAAAATCTATGTGAAGCCGATCCTCGAAGTGCTGAAAAAATATGATATCAACGGCATGGCGCACATTACAGGCGGTGGCTTCATCGAAAATGTCCCACGCATGCTACCAGAGGGGATGCAGGCGGAAATCGATTATGGTACATGGCCGATCCCGCCGATATTCGATCTTCTGCAGGAAGTGGGAGAGCTGAACCGCACGGAGATGTTCAATATTTTCAACATGGGAATCGGAATGGTGCTTGCGGTGAATGAAGAGATTTTACCGGAAGTGGTCCAGATCCTAGAGGGGAACGGAGAAAAAGCTTACCTCATCGGCCGTGTAAAAGAGGGAGATGGCATCACCTTTGGCGGGGGAGAAATCCGATGAAACGAATCGCCATTTTTGCATCTGGGAGCGGCTCCAATTTCCAGGCGATTTTGGATGCCTGCCGGGAAGGATTGCTTGATGCAGAGCCGGCTCTATTAATCTGCGATAAGCCTGGCGCATATGCGATCGAGAGGGCGGAACGTACAGGAATTCAGGCAGTTGCCTTTGTTCCAAAAGAGTATCCGAACAAGGCAGCCTATGAAAATGCCGTTTTACAGCAGCTTCAAGCGCACAAGGTAGATTTTATCGTTCTTGCCGGCTATATGAGGCTGATTGGGCCGACCCTGCTTTCCGCTTATAAGGGACGTATCGTGAACATTCATCCTTCGCTTCTTCCCGCTTTTCCAGGACTGGATGCAATCGGGCAGGCGTTTGAGTACGGGGTGAAGGTGACAGGCATCACCATTCATTTTGTGGATGAAGGCATGGACACAGGACCAATCATTGCCCAGGTTCCGATTGAGGTGGCTGAGGATGAGACTAGAGAATCCTTACAAAAGAAGATACAAACAATAGAGCATATTTTTTACCCTAAGACATTACACCAACTTTTTTCAAATAAGCTCTTTTCTTAAAGTTTGTTGCTTTTGTCCGTAAAAAATCGGCATTTGGATTTTTTACTGCATTAACTACGTCAAATTTATTTGGTAACCAATGTTCCAAATTGGAAAAGAGCACGAAGACGAGTAATATTACGGGCTATAATTGTATACGAAAAAGCAATAATGTATGCGAAAACAGCCTTTAAATAAAGGAGAGAAAATCAGCCAATGAGAGCAATAGTCAGTGTTTCGAATAAAGCAGGAATCGTACCATTTGTACAGCAGCTTGTTGAATTAGGTGTGGAGGTTATTTCCACAGGCGGGACAAAATCAATTCTTGAAGAAAATGGGGTTCAAGTAACGGGGATTTCTGCGGTTACAGGCTTTCCGGAAATTCTGGATGGACGTGTCAAAACGCTTCACCCGATGATCCATGGGGGACTTTTGGCGAGAAGAGAGGACGCAAGCCACCAAGAGCAGCTTCAGGAGCATGGCATCACGCCAATCGATTTGGTTGTCGTAAATCTTTATCCTTTTAAAGAGACGATTTCCAAAGAGGGAACTACGTTTGAAGATGCGATTGAAAACATCGATATCGGTGGCCCCACAATGCTGAGAGCTTCGGCAAAAAACCATCAGGATGTTACGGTGATGGTCGACCCGGCCGATTATGAAGGAGTCCTGAACGAAATCAGGGAATCCGGCAAAACGACAGCGGAAACACGCCGTCGTCTAGCAGCAAAGGTTTTCCGCCATACAGCTGCGTATGACGCTATGATTGCCGGCTATCTGACAGAAGCGGTGGAAGAAGCACACCCTGAATCACTGACCGTTACGTTTGAAAAGAAACAGGACCTGCGCTACGGGGAGAATCCGCATCAGAAGGCGGCATTCTATGAAGCGCCACTTGCTTCCAAGTTCTCGATCGCTTCTGCAACCCAGCTGCACGGGAAGGAATTATCCTACAACAACATCAATGACGCCGACACTGCGATTCAGATCGTGAAGGAATTCACCGAGCCGGCCGTTGTTGCGGTCAAGCACATGAATCCTTGTGGGGTGGGTGTCGGGGCGACTGCACTTGAAGCCTACCAGCGTGCATACGAAGCAGATCCGGTATCCATCTTTGGCGGCATCGTCGCATTCAATACCGAAGTGGACAAAGCGACTGCAGAGCTTTTACATGAGCTGTTCCTTGAAATCATTGTGGCACCAGCTTTCTCAGAGGAAGCATTGGCAGTGCTGAAGCAGAAGAAAAACCTTCGACTGATGACACTCGAGATGGGCGATCAGGGTGGCACCGCGACCCGTTATGCTTCCATCCGCGGCGGATTGCTTGTGCAGGAAGAGGACTATGCAGGCCTTGATGAAGCGAATATCACGGTACCGACGAAACGCGAGCCGACAGAAAAGGAATGGGAGGATCTCAAGCTTGCCTGGAAAGTGGTGAAGCATGTGAAGTCCAATGCCATTGTCCTTGCAAAAGGGAACCAGACAGTAGGTGTCGGTGCCGGCCAGATGAACCGAGTTGGAGCAGCTAGGATCGCCATGGAACAAGCAGGGGAAAAAGCGGTAGGATCTGCACTCGGATCTGACGCATTCTTCCCGATGGATGACACCGTGGAAGCTGCCGCAAAAGCAGGCATCACAGCAATCATCCAACCGGGAGGCTCCATCCGCGACGAGGACAGCATCAAAAAAGCAGATGAATATGGAATCGCGATGGTATTTACGGGAGTTCGTCATTTCAAGCATTGATCCTATATTACTTTTACGACTGGAGGAGTTTCAATGAGAGTATTGGTAGTTGGAAAAGGTGGAAGAGAGCATGCGATCGTCTGGAAGCTTTCTCAAAGCCCATCCGTTACAGAAATCTTCATCGCACCAGGCAATGTAGGAATGGAAGGCCTTGGCACAAATGTACCAATCGAAGAAACGGACACGTCCGCCCTGATTTCTTTTGCAAAAGAAAAAGCGGTCGATCTTACAGTCGTTGGACCGGAAGTCCCTTTATTGAATGGGATAGTCGATGCGTTCGTAGAATCGGGACTGCAGATATTCGGCCCGAGCAAAGCCGCGGCCCTGATCGAAGGGAGCAAAAGCTTTGCAAAGGACCTGATGAAAAAGTACGGCATCCCGACTGCAGGCTACGAGACATTCGATTCGTATGAGGAAGCAAGAGTCTATATAGAAAGCAAGGGCGCTCCGATCGTGCTGAAGGCGGATGGATTGGCGGCAGGAAAGGGAGTCGTCGTTGCCATGACGGATGAGGAAGCACTTGAGGCGATCCATGAGATGATGGCAGAATCGAAATTCGGAGAAGCATCAAGCAAAGTGGTGGTCGAGGAATTCCTTGCTGGAGAAGAATTTTCATTCATGGCTTTTGTAAATGGAAAAAAGGTGTATCCGATGGTCATTGCGCAGGATCATAAGCGTGCGTTTGACGGGGACCAGGGACCGAATACCGGTGGAATGGGTGCCTATTCACCAGTCCCCCATATCCCGAAAGAGATCGTGGACGAGGCGTTGGAAACAATCCTGATTCCTGCTGCTGAAGCAATGGTCAGTGAAGGGACACCATTTGTGGGGATATTGTATGCAGGCTTGATCCTGACAAAGAAAGGCCCGAAAGTGATCGAATTTAATGCGCGCTTCGGTGATCCGGAAACACAGGTGGTATTGCCGCGGCTGGAGTCAGATCTCGGCGAAGTATTCCTGAAGGTCCTCAAGCAGGAGGAATTGGAGCTTGAGTGGTCTGATGAAGCCGTTGTCGGTGTCGTGTCCGCTTCAAAGGGATACCCGGAAGCATATGAGAATGGTGGAGTAATCGAAGGTATCGAAGAGGTAGACGGGGCGATGGTATTTCACGCCGGCACAAACAGGGATGAGGCAGGGCGCCTCGTCACAAACGGCGGCAGGGTGCTGCTTGTGGCAGCAAAGGATCCATCTTTGGTGATCGCACAGCAAAAGGTATATGAAGAGCTCGGCAAGGTAAAGAGCGACAACCTCTTCAACCGAAAGGATATTGCCTACAAAGCTATTGCGGCCGGCGTCTCTTCCGTTTGACAAACACAAACAGAATCGCAACAATGCCACCGATCACCGAAGCCAACACAAACGACATATCCGTCAAGTACTCCAAGAACATACGGACCAACCTCCTTTAATGGGGATATGGAATGGAAAAGCATAAACTATATTAGGTTCGACATGGAGAATGAAATTCCTTTGGGGGTCTGGCCCCCAAAGGAATTTTTTTACCCATATGATGCCTTACCATAAGCCCTAAGATGGGTTATAGGAGCTTGCACCAGTGCCATCGCCGTCGCCTTCTAGCTGTTGGCGAAGGTCGTCAAAGTCTAGGTCGAATTCATCTGCTGTTTTTTTGAAGTCTTTGTTGCTACTGCTTTCGTTCTTGTGGCTGTCTCCGGAATCGTCTCCGAAATCAAAGTCATCCTTGTGGGCGCGGTTCCCTTGATAGCGTTCAAACAGGTCTGTTATGGGGCAATATTTGAGTATGCCTTCCCCAATTTTCATTGCTGCAAGCAGGGCAACAAGTATGTAGGAATCACGATACGGCCTTCTCACCATTTTGCTGATGATCCATGCAAGAATGGTAAATCCTGCAGTAAGACGGATTAACGCGTTGATTATACCGATATTCGGTTTCATAATAATTCCCTCCAGTTATGTTTTAGCATGAACTTTCTACTTAAAAGATTTCGAAAAATTTCCAAAATCGTTAATGCGGTAAAGACTGTGATATGGTACCATGGTAAAAAGAGGTTATATCACGATAATAAATGATCGGAATACGATAATAGACCATTTTTTTAATGAATCAAAAGTAGGTGATTATTGTGCACGAACAGAAATATAGATGGAAAAGTAAAAAACTGAGAGAACATGTAGCAGTGGTAGACGGGAAGAAGGAGCCAAGCATCGTTCTAACCAATGCCACCTATCTGAATGTTCATCTTAAGGCCTGGTTGCAGGCAAATATATGGATCTACGAGGATCGCATCATCTATGTCGGGGAAAATATGCCCGAACACACACAGCATACAGAAGTGGTGGACTGCACCAACCAGTATCTTGTACCAGGCTATATTGAGCCGCATGTGCATCCATTTCAATTATATAATCCCCTTTCATTTGCCCAATATGCATCGAAATCAGGCACAACCACCTTTGTGAATGATAATTTGATGCTTATTTTACAATTATCAAAAAAGAAAGCGTTTTCTTTTATTGAAGAGATGAACAAAACCGCTGCTACGATGTATTGGTGGTGCCGCTTTGATGCCCAGACGGAAATCCAGCAGGAGGACGCCATTTTTACGACACCAGCGATGAAGGACTGGCTCAATCATCCTTCCGTTCTGCAAGGGGGAGAGCTGACAGCCTGGCCGAAGCTGATGGCGGGGGACGATCTGCTGCTTCACTGGGTTCAAGAGGCGAAGGTAAGAAACAAGCCGGTGGAGGGTCATTTTCCTGGAGCTTCCGAAAAGACCTTGACGAAAATGAAGTTGCTTGGCATCGACAGCGACCATGAGGCCATGACGGGTGCCGATGTGGAAAAGCGCATCAAGCAAGGCTATACTGCTGCGCTTCGCTATTCGTCCATACGACCGGACCTTCCAGTCATGCTGGAGGAGCTGGAGAAGTCGGGAATCCATTATTATGACCAGACCTTCTTCACAACGGACGGCTCTACGCCAAGTTTTTATGAAAACGGTGTCATTGACCGTACGCTTGCTATCGCACTTGATAAGGGTGTCCCTGAAATAGAAGCGTACCGAATGGCGTCGTACAATGTGGCGAAGCATTTTCAGATGGAGGATCTTCATGGAAGCATTGCACCTGGACGCATTGCCAACATCAACTTCCTCGATAAGGTGGGAAATCCGGTACCTGTCTCCGTCCTTTCCAAAGGTCAGTGGATCAAAAAGGACAGCGAGCCTATACAGGATGCATTCCCTTCGATGAACTGGGAAAAAGCAGGCTTGGAGCCATTGAAGCTAGATTGGGACTTGACAATTGATGATCTGCAGTTTTCGATGGCGCTTGGAATGGAAATGATGAATGAAGTGATCATCAAGCCTTACTCCATTACATGTGATGTATCGGGTGACACCTTATCGGAGAAGCATGACCAGTCCTTCCTGATGCTGATCGACCGGGCAGGAAACTGGCGTGTCAACACCATCATCAAAGGCTTCGGTTCACATGTTCAGGGTTTTGCGAGCTCCTACTCAAATACAGGCGACATTGTCCTCATCGGCAAAAGAAAAGATGATATGATGAAGGCCTTCCAGCATATGAAGGAAATCGGCGGAGGCATGGTGCTCGTGGAGGATGAGCAGGTAGTTTGCGATATTCCATTACCGATCGGCGGGGGTATGTCAAAAGAGCCACTCGAGGAACTAATACAGCAGGAGACCGCACTTCGCAATCATCTATTTGCGAGAGGATACAGCTTCAACGATCCGATCTACACCTTGCTGTTCCTGTCATCCACACATCTTCCTTATATCAGGATAACTCCAAGGGGAATATACGATGTGATGAATAAAACGGTACTCTTTCCGTCAATAATGCGTTAAAATATAAAAGTAACTTGAACAAAGGTAAAGGTTGTGCGTAAGTAGATGTTAAATAGAAAAGTAATGCTATTGATAGCCTTGATGACAATCCTTTTAATAGGATGTAATTCCAACAATGAATCAAGTCCTAATGCAGGTGAAAGTCCAGTAGGCGAAAACCCTTCCGAAGAAACAGGAAACGGACAACAACAAGAAGAAGAGGAAGAAGTTGAAGTGAAAGAAATCTTCCCACTTACAGGCACACCAGGAGAAACAGCTACAGATAAAAGACCTTTTGCGGTTGTCATAAATAATGATGTAAAAGCAAGACCTCAATCGGGCCTGCATAAAGCGGATATTGTCTACGAAGTTTTAGCGGAAGGCGATATCACCCGGTTACTCGCAATTTTCCAAAGCCAAGTGCCACCTGATTCCATAGGACCTGTAAGAAGTGCCCGGTCCTATTTTATCGATTTGGCAAAAGGCTATGATCCGATTTTCGTGTTCCATGGCTGGAGCCCAGGAGCCCGCGATAAAATCGAAGCGGGGGAAGTGGACGGAATCAACGGATTGACCTATGACGGAACGCTCTTCAAGCGGGCGAGCTTCCGCGTTGCGCCGCACAATTCCTATATTACGTATGATAATATAGAAAAAGGTTCGGACAGGCTCGGCTACTCCTTGGAGCAAGATGTACCTGCGCTATCCTTTCACAAAAAAGAGGATACGCCAGCAGGAGAGGAAACAGATTATGTGAAAGTCACCTATTCCAAAAGAGCGGCTACCCATGTGGAATACAGCTATGAGGAAAGTGATAACCACTATGTACGCTCCAGTGGCGGGGAGAAAAACATCGACCTCGACACATCAGAAGATATCGTGGCCCATAATATTCTCATTGTAGAATCTGACCACCAGATTGTGGACGATGCCGGCCGCAGGGAAATAGATATCACATCCGGAGGACGGGCAATCCTCATTCAGAACGGTGTCCGACGCGAAGTGGAATGGAAAGAAGCGGAAGGACGAATCCTTCCATACCTGAATGGAAGTCCCGTACCGTTCACACCCGGAAAAACGTGGATACAGATCGTTCCGGATTTAACTAACGTGAGCTATTAGAAAAGGAGACAAACATATGCAAATAAATAAATTACGAGGAAAAGAGCTGGATCAGTTATTTGAAGCGGTCCTCTCCCTGAAAGATCTGGAAGAGTGCTATCGATTTTTTGATGACCTCTGTACGGTAAACGAAATCCAATCCTTGGCTCAGCGCCTGGAAGTGGCAAGAATGCTGAAGGAAGGCTTTACGTACCATAAAATCGAAACGGAAACAGGTGCAAGCACAGCGACGATCTCCCGTGTGAAGCGCTGCCTGAATTACGGAAACGATGCGTACGAAATGGCATTGGACCGTATTCGTGACGAGAAGAAGGAAGAAGTGGGAGAGTAATTTTCTCTCTACATAAAGAAGGCGCCCCGCATCTTTGGATGATGGGTCGCCTTTTTCTGTTACCTATAAAAAGTCTCCTGCTTCGTTTTTACCCGCTCGACGCCTTCTTGCACACTTGCTGGGTCTGTGCTCCGTTTTCTAGTTCCCATATAATCCACCAACGCACCGAACGCTAACAGAATGGCAAATCCAATCACGAACCAAAGCCATACAGGCATTTAGGACACCTCCTTTTGAAAAAGGTATGAAACAAGTCGCTGGAAAATGATTTGTTTTTCACGTTGTAGTAATGGATATACCCGTTTATGTGCTACGGATAGCCGTTGTAATGTAATTTTAATAATTTTGGCGGCTGATTCGAGTGTTTTGATGAGCGGGGAGGCGGGGTTAGCTGAGCAAGGAGGTGGGTTATCGGTCCAAAATAGGCCATAATCGGTCCACTTTCCGGATTTATCGAGCGGAAACGTGCCTCAATAGGTCCACTTTCCAGGTTAATCGGTCCAAAATCACATTTAATCGATCAACTTTCCAAATATAGGAAAAACCGAACGCGTGTAAACAAACTGTAAGACTGCTAACAGCAATCCGGGGTAATCTATTCTATCCAAAACCGACGGTAATCTATCCACTTTCCCCATTAATCTAGCCAAAACGTGCCTCAATCTGTCCACTTCCCTTGCTACTCTGTCCAAAACCTCACTTATTTTGTCAACTTTCCAAATAAAGTAAAAACCGCTAAACCTAAACGACACCACATCACCGCACACCAACCAAAAAATAGGTCGCATCTTCCAGAAAACATTCTTCCTACATCTTTTTCGTATTCGCTCTGATTTTGTTATAATAGACAAATGGAAAATTAGAATGGGGGACGTTTGCAGTGTTACAGGAAATACGTGAATGGCAGCACGTTTTTAAATTAGATCCTAATAAAGAGATAACGGATGAAGATTTGGAGCTTGTGTGCGAATCCGGGACGGATGCCATTTTGGTTGGCGGAACGGACGGCGTGACATTGGACAATGTCCTGCACCTGATGAGCAGGGTCCGCAGATATTCGTTACCATGTGTGCTGGAAGTGTCAAACATAGAATCGGTCACACCGGGCTTTGACTTTTATTTCATTCCGACCGTATTGAACAGCCGCAAGACCGATTGGGTTGTGGACCTGCATGTCGAGGCGCTTAAGGAATACGGGGATATCATGAGCTGGGAGGAAATTGTCGCAGAGGGCTACTGCATTTTGAATGCAGATTGCAAGGCTGCACAATTGACCGAGGCTAAAACGGACCTGACAGAAGACGACGTCATTGCCTATGCGAGGCTCGCTGAGAAAATGTTTAATCTCCCTATCTTTTACTTAGAATATAGTGGGACTTACGGGGACGTGGAAATAGTTCAAGCGGCGAAAAGAACGCTCGAATCCACACAATTATTTTATGGGGGCGGAATCACATCAGCTGAGCGTGCAACAGAGATGGCGCAATTCGCAGATACCGTCGTAGTAGGAAATATCGTATATGAGAATCTATCAGAGGCCTTGAAAACAGTAGCGGCCGTTAAAAATAAATAAGAGACATTTCCAATAAAATCTAGTAGAATAAAAATAAGAACATATGTTTGTATAGGCGGTGGGAAAACATGCAATATTTAAGTCAAAGACTGCTTGAAGGGTTGAACCCGATGCAGCAGGAAGCGGTAAAGAAAACGGATGGTCCCCTGTTGATCATGGCAGGAGCGGGCAGTGGGAAGACGAAGGTGTTGACGCATCGTATCGCATACCTCATGGCGGAAAAGGAAGTGGCGCCGTGGAATATCCTTGCGATCACGTTTACGAACAAAGCGGCCCGCGAGATGAAAGAGCGTGTGCAGGTATTGCTTGGACCGGCTGCGGAGGATATCTGGATATCGACGTTCCACTCCATGTGTGTGCGTATCCTGCGCCGTGACATCGACCGGATCGGGATGAACCGTAATTTTACGATTCTCGATACAACCGATCAGCTTTCCGTGATAAAAAATATCCTGAAGGACCGAAATATCGATCCGAAGAAATTTGAACCGCGTACCATTCTCGGAACCATCAGTTCAGCGAAGAACGAACTGATGACACCGGAGGAGTATGCGAAGCAGCCGATGGGCCCTTATGAACAAAAGATCGGGGAAATCTACACAGACTACCAGAAGCGTCTTAAGAAAAACCAGGCGGTCGATTTTGATGATCTTATCATGACGACGATTCATCTGTTCAAGCGCGTACCGGAAGTATTGGAGTACTACCAGCGCAAATTCCAGTATATCCACGTGGATGAGTACCAGGATACGAACCGTGCACAATATACATTGGTCAAATTGCTTGCGGACCGCTTGAAGAACCTATGCGTAGTGGGGGATTCCGACCAGTCGATCTATCGCTGGCGCGGGGCGGATATCGCGAATATCCTTTCTTTTGAAAAAGACTACCCGAATGCCGAGGTTGTACTGTTGGAGCAGAACTACCGTTCCACGAAACGTATCCTTGAAGCGGCAAACCGCGTGATTGAAAACAATATCGGCAGAAAGAAAAAGAATCTCTGGACGGAAAATATGGAAGGCCAGAAAATCCTCTACTACCAGGCGGATTCAGAGAAATCAGAGGCGCAATTTGTGGTAGGGAAGATGAGGGAGATCCTTCAAAAAGACCCGAAACGAAAGCTTTCCGACTTTGCGATTCTTTACCGTACGAATGCACAGTCCCGTGTGATGGAGGAAATGCTGTTGATGTCCAACATCAACTACTCCATCGTAGGCGGCACAAAGTTCTACGATAGAAAAGAGATCAAGGACATCCTTGCCTACTTGCGTCTGATTGCAAATCCTGATGATGATATCAGCCTTGCGCGTATCGTCAATGTCCCGAAACGCGGCATCGGCGCTACGACCGTGGATAAAGTGGCACAATATGCAGCCCTGCATGACATATCCCTTTTCCAGGCATTGGCGGAGATCGACCTGATCGGGGTAAGCGGACGTGCAACAGCAGCTTTAAAAGAATTCCATGCATTGATCAACAACTATGTGCAAATGCAGGAATATATCTCCGTAACGGAGCTTGTAGAGGAAATATTGGACAAATCAGGCTACCGCGACATGCTGAAAGCGGACAAGACGATCGAGTCCCAGAGCCGTCTCGAGAATATCGACGAGTTTCTTTCCGTTACCAAGAACTTCGAGGAAAAATACGATGATAAGAGTCTGCTAGCATTCTTGACGGATCTTGCGCTTGTAGCGGATATCGATAAATTGGATGAAGAGGATGAAGCGCAGCAGGAGTCCGTCATCTTGATGACCCTGCATGCTGCAAAAGGATTGGAGTTCCCGGTTGTATTCCTGATCGGCTTGGAGGAAGGCGTCTTCCCTCACAGCCGTTCCCTTTTTGAAGAGATGGAGATGGAAGAGGAACGTCGCCTTGCCTACGTAGGAATTACACGTGCGGAACAGGAGTTGTTTATCACAAGCGCCCAAATGAGAACATTGTTTGGACGTACCAACATGAATCCTCCTTCCCGTTTCATCAAGGAAATTCCGGAAGACCTTATAGAAAACTATGCAAAACAGGAAACAAGAACGGCATCAAGACCGACCCCATTCGGAAGTAGCCGCTCTCCATTTGGCGGTTCCCCTTCCGCCCCGGCACAGCGACGTGCGACGTCCGCGGCGGTCAACCGTGGACTCAAAGCAACAGGCGGCGAAAGCCTCGATTGGGGTGTAGGAGACAAAGCGGAGCACAAAAAGTGGGGAATCGGTACCGTTGTTAGCGTAAAAGGTGAAGGTGACAACAAGGAGCTTGATATCGCATTCCCGAGTCCGACCGGTGTCAAAAGGCTGTTAGCGAAATTCGCACCAGTTACGAAAGTTTAGAAAAGAAAGGGCGACAAGCATGGAAAGAGATAAAGCAGAAAAGCGGGTTCGAGAGCTTCATGATATTTTGAATAGATACAACTATGAGTATCATGTACTGGACAAGCCATCGGTTTCTGACGCCGAATATGATTCCCTTTTGCATGAGCTTCTTACACTGGAAAAGGATTTTCCTGAGCTGCAGACTTCCGACTCCCCATCCCAGCGTGTAGGTGGAAACATTTTAGAAATGTTCAACAAGGTAGAGCATCGTACGCCGATGCTCAGCCTTGGCAATGCCTTTAACGAGGACGACCTGCGAGACTTCGACCGCCGTGTCAGACAGGGTGTAGGCGATGAAGTCACTTATGTATGTGAGTTGAAAATAGATGGATTGGCCGTGTCCCTCCGCTATGAGGATGGAGTGTTTGCCCAAGGTGCGACCCGTGGTGATGGTACAACGGGGGAAGATATCACAATGAACCTGAAGACGATCCGTTCGATTCCTTTGCGCCTGAAGGATCCAGTATCCATCGAAGTGCGCGGGGAAGCTTTTATGCCGAAAAGGTCGTTTGAAAAGCTGAACGAGGCAAAGCTTGAACGCGAGGAGGAGCCTTTTGCAAACCCTCGCAACGCAGCAGCCGGTTCCCTGCGTCAATTGGATCCGAAAATTGCAGCACAGCGTAACCTTGATGTGTATATATACAGCTTGGCGGATGCCGGTGAAACAGGTATCGAATCCCATAGTGAAGCCTTGAATTATTTAGAGGAAATAGGATTTAAAACAAATAAAGAGCGCCAAAAATGCTCATCCATCGAAGAAGTGATCGAATATGTCACAGCTTGGCACACAAAACGCCCGGACTTGTCGTATGATATAGATGGAATTGTGATCAAGGTCGATGAGACGGAGCAGCAGGAACAGCTCGGATTCACGGCAAAAAGTCCTAGATGGGCAGTGGCATACAAGTTTCCGGCGGAAGAGGTCGCGACAAAGCTGCTTGACATCGAACTGAATATCGGAAGAACGGGAGTCGTCACACCGACTGCCATCCTTGAGCCTGTCCGAGTAGCGGGTACGACCGTTGGGCGTGCGTCCTTACATAATGAGGATCTGATCCGCGAAAAGGACATAAAGCTTGGCGATTATGTTATTGTAAAAAAAGCAGGGGATATCATCCCTGAAGTAGTGAACGTCCTTGTGGAAAAACGCACTGGGGAAGAAAAGGACTTTCACATGCCGACGCATTGCCCGGAATGTGAAAGTGAGCTTGTCCGCATTGAAGGGGAAGTGGCACTTCGCTGCATCAACCCGAAATGTCCGGCGCAGATCCGGGAAGGATTGATCCACTTTGTTTCACGAAACGCCATGAATATCGATGGACTGGGCGAAAAGGTGATTGCACAGCTGTTCCGTGAAAATCTGATTGAAGATGTTGCAGACATATACAAGCTCTCAAAAGAACAGCTTCTTGGGCTCGAGCGAATGGGTGAAAAATCTGCGGATAACCTGATTTCCGCCATCGAAAAGACGAAAGAGAACTCCATGGAGCGCCTCCTATTCGGACTTGGAATCCGCCTGGTCGGAGCGAAGGCTGCGAAAACGTTGTCCCAGGAATTTGGCGATATGGATCGCCTTGCGTCCCTTACAAAGGAGGAGCTCACTGCAATTCATGAGATCGGCGATAAAATGGCAGATTCGATTGTGGCATATTTCGAGCAGCCTGAAGCGTTGGAATTGATGCAAGAGCTCAAAAGTGCCGGTGTCAATATGGAATACAAAGGTCTGAAGAAGGTCAGTGCAGAAGATGTGGATTCCTATTTTGCCGGAAAAACCATCGTCCTTACAGGTAAGCTTGAGGAGATGTCCCGTAATGATGCCAAAGTGGCAATCGAGCAGCTCGGTGGCAAGGTGACAGGCAGTGTAAGCAAAAATACACACCTCGTCATCGCGGGGGAAGATGCGGGTTCGAAGCTGGCAAAGGCGAATGAACTTGGCATTGAAGTATGGAACGAGGCGCAAATGCTTGAAGAAATACAATCATAAGAGGTGTTGTAAGGTGAATAGGTTTTTGGCGATTCTCCTTGTTGTTTCTCTCGCGGCAACGGGCTGTGTTCCGGGCTTTGAGAAAGAAGAAGAAGTGATTCAAGATCCAGGCGAACAGGAAACCATGGAAAAGGCGATTGTGCCAAGATACAAAATTTCAGATGACTACTACCAGACGATCCTCCCCTTCAAAGCGGGTCAGACCCGTGGACAGGTAGTGGCACGCTTAAATAGCAGAGTGGACGTCGAGCAGTTCGAAACCGGGCTCATGCGTCTATCCCAGGACCCTTTCCCTTCCGATAAGTATCTGTATCAGGAAGGGCAATACATTGATCGCACGACTGTGAGTCAATGGCTCGCTCGTAAATTGACGGATGCTCAGCTTGAGGAAAAGAAAGCGGCTGATAAAGACTATAAAACCCCTACTAATGGGCTTAACCCTGTACTTGTAAAGGGGAAAACAACCGAAGAAACGAATGAAAAAAGCCCGATCTATCTGGCTCATATCATGGAGCAGAATTATCTCGTCCGCAAAGATGACGGCACCGTAGAACTTGGCGGAGTATCAGTGGGTATCGCGCTGAACTCCGTGCACTATTACAATCTGCCGGCAGCTGATGGAGGCTTTCCGAGGGAGTATCCAATCCCCGACGCCGAGCTTGAAAAGGCCGGAAAGGAAATAGCCGAAGAGGTTGTCCGCAGAATGCGTAAAATCGAGGGGCTAGGCAATGTACCGATAGTAGTGGGGCTATTCAAACAAAGCCCGGCAACATCCATCGTACCTGGGCATTTCATCGCAAAAGCGAACATCCCTTCAGGTGAAGGCTCTGTCAGCAAATGGGAAGATCTGAATGAGGAATATCACCTTTTCCCATCAAAGGATGCAACGGAAAAGTACCGGGACGATGCGGTCCGATTTGATAACTTCAAGCTCGACATCGATGATTATTTTCCAAATCATACCGGTGTCATTGCAAAAGGTTACTATCGTGACCAGGAGCTACAGCAGGTCAATATCGAAGTCAATATGGACTTTTACGGGAAATCTGAACTCATCGGATTTACCCAATATGTAACTGGACTTGTCATGGAGCACTTCCCCAATTATATTAATCTGCAAGTTTCCATCACTTCCATAAATGGCGAAGAAGCCCTCATCGTGCGAGATGCAGGTGCAGATGAGCCGTTTGTTCATATTTATTAAAGTAGAAAACCCGCAATGAAATGCGGGTTTTTTTTGTGTCTTCTGGTAAAGTAACAACACTTCAATGCTTTTTACAAACTGCTATTCTTTTCTAATTGGCTGTGTTAAAGGGATAGTGTTGACCTTCAAGTGCCTGTTAAAGTAAAACAAAACTGCTCCTTATTATTTTCCATCAAACAATATTTGAAAGACCCGTAAGGATAAGGTAGAATGAGAAATGTATGCAAGCGCTTTAGAATGCGAAGGAGGCGAATGTAATGGTATTACCTTACAAACATGAACCATTTACAGATTTCACTAATGAGGAGAACAAGCAGGCCTACTTAGAAGGCTTAAAGCTAGTAAACTCCTATTTAGGACAAGATTATGACCTGGTAATTGGAGGAGAACGTGTTACGACTGAAGATAAAATCGTATCCGTTAACCCTGCAAATAAAGAGGAAGTTATTGGTCGTGTGTCAAAAGCGGATCGCGAATTAGCGGAAAAGGCAATGCAGGCTGCTGATGAGACGTTCAACACTTGGCGCAAAGTAAAGCCTGAAGTAAGAGCGGACATCCTGTTCCGTGCGGCTGCAATCATTCGCCGTCGCAAGCATGAATTCTCTGCATTATTAACAAAAGAAGCGGGTAAACCTTGGAATGAGGCGGATGCGGATACAGCGGAAGCAATCGATTTCCTTGAGTACTATGCTCGTCAAATGCTGAAATTAAAAGACGGTATGCCTGTGGAAAGCCGCGTAGGCGAATATAACCGTTATAACTATATTCCACTAGGAGTAGGTGTCATCATCTCCCCTTGGAACTTCCCATTTGCTATCATGGCTGGTACAGCAGTAGCGGCAATTGTAGCGGGTAACACTGTATTGTTGAAACCGGCATCTACGACTCCAATAGTAGCGGCAAAATTTGTGGAAGTAATGGAAGAGGCAGGTTTACCTGCAGGCGTTCTTAACTTCGTACCAGGTAGTGGTGCGGAAGTGGGAGACTATCTTGTTGACCACCCTCGTACACGTTTCATTTCCTTCACAGGATCTCGTGATGTAGGTCTACGCATCTATGAGCGTGCTTCCAAAGTGAACCCTGGCCAAATCTGGCTGAAGCGTGTGATCGCTGAAATGGGCGGAAAAGATACGATTGTTGTAGACAGCGAAGGCGATCTTGAATTGGCTGCTCAATCCATCGTAAAATCTGCTTTCGGATTCTCCGGTCAAAAATGTTCTGCGTGCTCCCGTGCGGTAATCGTGGAAGATGTATATGACCAAGTGTTGAACCGTGCAGTTGAATTAACAAAAGAATTAACAGTTGGAGATCCTACTGACAACTCCCACTTCATGGGACCAGTCATCGATCAAGCTGCATTCGATAAGGTCATGAAATATGTTGGCATCGGTAAAGAAGAAGGACGCATCCTTGCAGGTGGAGAAGGAGACAACTCCAAAGGATTCTTCGTACAACCGACAATCGTTGCAGACGTAGATCCACAAGGCCGCTTAATGCAAGAGGAGATCTTCGGGCCAGTTGTAGCATTCTCCAAAGCAAAAGATTTCGATCATGCGCTTGAGATTGCCAACAACACAGAATACGGTTTGACTGGTGCGGTTATCACAAACAACCGTGAAAAAATCGAAAAAGCTCGTGAAGACTTCCACGTTGGGAACCTATACTTCAACCGTGGATGCACAGGCGCAATCGTTGGGTACCAGCCATTCGGCGGATTCAACATGTCAGGAACAGACTCCAAAGCGGGCGGACCTGATTACCTGTTGCTTCACCTTCAAGCGAAAACAACATCTGAAACTTTATAATATAAGTGAAGGCCCAAATCTCATGTGGATTTGGGCTTTTTCTTTTTAAACTCCTAATGGCAAGCTTAAACTGCGCTCGATAAGTAAGAGGATATATTTTACATATATTCAATGGATAACATCATACTAAACATTGTGCAAAGTTCGTTTGCATCCGTCAAAATGAAGGAGGACTATAATGAAAAGATTAATGTTTATGCTCACGGCTCTCTTGCTCATGTTTGTGGTAGTCAATGGTGTCTCAGCAGCAGAGAACAGAGTAGCAGATGCAAAAGTAAGAATTGTCCACGCTTCCCCAGATGCCCCTGCTGTTGATGTGTATGTCGATGGAACGGTTGTTGTGCAAGGTGCAGTTTTCAAGGATGCTACAAAGTACCTTCCGCTAAAAGCAGGCGAATACAAAGTGGAAATCTATCCTGCAGGGAAAAAGGACAAGGCAGTGTTATCGCAGAAGGTAAGAGTGGAAGCAGGGAAAGCCTACACGGTTGCTGCAGCAAACAAGCTCGCCAACCTTGAACTGGTGATCGCGGAAGATTCCACTGAACCTACAGAAGGAAAAGCGAAGGTGCGTGTGGGCCATCTTTCCCCTGACGCTCCTACGGTGGATGTCGGTCTAAAAGGTGGGGATGCCCTATTCTCTGGAGCTTCCTTCAAAGGAATTACCGATTACAAGGAAGTAGATCCAGGAACGTATGACCTGGAAATAAGAACACCGGAAGATAAAAAGATATTGGACCTTTCTGGAACAAAGCTCGAGGCAGATACGGTTTACACAGTTCTTGCTGTGAACACTGCAAATCAATTGGAAGTAATTGTACTGATTGACTCTGAAAAATAAGAGGAATGGCCTTACTTTCGTGACGTGACGGAGTAAGGCTTTTTTTTATTAAAGTAGCTTTTTTTAAACAAACGTTTGATTAAGCAATGGTAGAAAGTTAGGAAAAACAAAGGGTTCGGCGCTTCGTTTACAAATAAGCTTTTTCAAAAATTATAGTAGAAATTATGTCGCTTTTTGCCTGGATTATGGAGGGGATGTCGAAAATACTTTCCCGGGAAAGTATTTTTAAAACAAACGTTTGATTAAATTTTTTATAATCTGAACGGCCCCAAGGGATTGAAATTCTTTTAACAAATTAACTTTTAAAAAAGGATTTCTGATATAACAAAAAGGAGAGCCTGAAATAGGCTCTCCTCGAATAAATCTTTAGTCTTCTTTATTATGTTCCTCAACCATTGTTTCTTCCATTTCCGTAAATGTCTCACGGACCTTCTTGCGAGGGAGGTTCGTCAAGTAACTTACGATGATAACTGCAAGTGCGCTTAGGAAGAACCCTGGAATCATCTCATACAAGTATTTGGTTGTCGCAATACCATTGATTTTAAATGGACCATAAATCCAGATCAGGACTGTCAATGCCCCGACGATCATACCTGCCAGTGCACCCCAACGGTTCATACGTTTCCAGTAAAGACTTAATAGAACAACTGGTCCGAATGCGGCACCAAACCCTGCCCAAGCCTGTCCAACAAGATCAAGGATCGTGTCATTTGGAGTGTAGGAAAGGAAGATGGAGATTATGGCAACCAGAAGCACAGATAGACGACCGATTAGTACCAGTTCCTTATCTGTAGCTTGGCGACGGAAGAAAGTTTTATAGAAGTCTTCCGTTAAGGCACTGGATGTTACCAGCAATTGAGATGAAATCGTGCTCATGATAGCCGCAAGAATAGCTGCCAGTAAGAACCCTGTGATTAATGGATGGAACAATACCTGTGAAAAGGCAATGAAAATGGTTTCGGAATTGTCCAAATCCATTCCTGTGCGGTTTACATAAGCGATACCCACAAGACCTGTAGCCATCGCACCGATAATGGATACGATCATCCAGCTCATTCCGATACGGCGAGCAGCTTTGAAGTCACGAATCGATTTGATCGCCATAAAGCGGACGATGATATGCGGCTGTCCGAAGTAGCCTAGTCCCCATGCAAGCAAGGAGATGATTCCAAGGACAGTCGTTCCTGTAAAGAAGTCCAAGTAGCTAGGATCGATGGCACGGACTTCATCAACCGTGGTACCAACTCCACCTAGGCTTGTAAAAGCAACGATTGGTACAAGGACCAATGCAAGCAGCATGATAACACCTTGTGCAAAGTCTGTTAAGCTTACTGCTAGAAATCCGCCGAAAAGAGTGTATGCCACTACAACTCCGGCTGTCACGAATAGTCCAGTTCTATAATCCAATCCGAAGGCACTTTCGAAAAGTGTACCGCCGGAAACCATACCAGCAGACGTGTAAAGTGTAAAGAAAATGATAATAACGATTGCAGATACAAAACGAAGAATTCGAGTGCCATCGTAGAAACGATTCTCGAAATAATCTGGGATAGTAATAGAATCATTTGCTACTTCCGTATAGGTACGAAGTCGAGGTGCTACAAGTATATAGTTCAAATATGCCCCGATGGTTAACCCTACCGCTATCCAAATACTCGAAATACCAGATGCATACATCGCTCCAGGTAATCCCATCAGCATCCAGCCACTCATGTCGGATGCCCCTGCAGATAATGCAGTAACACCAGGACCTAGCTGGCGGCCCCCAAGCATATATTCGGAAATGTTATCCGTAGATTTTTTATAGGCATAGTATCCAATCGCTAGCATCCCGATGAAATACAAGCCTAAAGATATAAATGTTCCAAATTCCAACAAAATCAACTCCTGTGTTTTCTCTCTTTTTTCGGCAATTTCGGCGCCCCAAATTGCTCTGATACCGGTTACGAGTATTTAAGCTAACAAAGTATTTCCCTTAATTCAAGCGAATGAAACCTTTTTCAATAGGTAGAAAAGAGTTGTATCCCTTGAGGCTTGGGGGATAGGAGTACATTAGAAAAAAAATAAAGTAATACTATTCTGAATTTTCAATCGCGTAATATTCCTGTAATTTGACTGACATTTTTAGAACTATTTTTACAGCGTTATTTTCCCCCAAAAAGGATGAAATACATGTAAGTGTTTTACATTTTTGAGTCTTTGTGAACAAACGTACAAGTAGCGAGGCCTTGCTATTGCTTGAGCGGGGTAAAGTTTAGTATGATAAAAGGATATTGTGCAAGGTTCGATATTTTGCGGAGGTGAAAGAGGATGTCCCGTATTTCTGAGGATCAAGTAAAACATGTGGCACATTTGGCTCGTCTTGCGATCAGCGAAGAGGAAGCGGTAATGTTCACAAGTCAATTGGATGCAATCATTTCATTCGCGGAGCAGCTGAATGAATTAGATACAGATCATGTTCAACCGACCACTCATGTACTTCCTATGAAGAACGTCATGAGAGAGGATGTAGCAAAAGAAGGCCTACCGGTTGATGAGGTATTAAAAAACGCGCCGGACCATAAGAATGGCCAGATTCGCGTACCGTCAATTATAGAATAGTCAGGAGGGAAACCATGTCATTGTTTGATAAGAAGCTATCGGAATTACATAGCCTTTTACATAAAAAAGAAATCTCAGTTTCGGATTTAGTGGAAACATCCTACAAACGCATAGGCGAAGTGGATGGAAAAGTACAGGCATTTCTAACGCTTGACGAAGAAAATGCCCGCAAACAAGCGAGTGAGCTCGACGAAGCGCTTGGCACAGAGAAGGAGCATGGCCTATTATTCGGTCTTCCTGTCGGTGTAAAGGATAACATCGTGACAAAAGGAATCCGTACTACGTGTGGGAGTAAGATTCTTGGCGATTTCAACCCTATCTATGACGCTACCGTTGTAGAAAAGCTGAAGAAGGCAGAAACCATTACAATCGGTAAAATCAACATGGATGAATTCGCGATGGGTTCTTCTAATGAAAATTCTGCGTATGCAGCAACACGCAATCCATGGAATCTGGATCGCGTACCAGGTGGATCCAGTGGCGGTTCCGCAGCGGCAGTAGCAGCAGGAGAGGTTTTCTTCTCCCTTGGTTCTGATACAGGTGGATCGATCCGCCAGCCGGCAGCATTTTGTGGGGTAGTCGGATTAAAGCCTACATATGGCCGTGTGTCCCGTTACGGATTGGTTGCTTTTGCATCCTCCCTGGACCAGATCGGACCGATCACACGTACTGTGGAAGACAACGCATATCTTCTGCAAGCGATCTCCGGGATGGACCAGATGGACTCCACTTCTGCGAACGCGGAGGTTCCAGACTTCCTTTCCAGCATGACTGGTGATGTGAAGGGGCTGAAAATCGGTGTGCCAAAAGAATACCTTGGTGAAGGTGTAAGTGAAGAAGTGCGGCAATCCGTACTGGACGCATTGAAGGTATTGGAAGGACTAGGCGCAACTTGGGAAGAGGTTTCCTTGCCTCACTCCAAATACGCATTGGCTACCTACTATCTACTTTCTTCATCAGAAGCGTCCGCCAACCTGGCTCGCTTTGACGGTGTCCGCTACGGCTACCGCACGGACAATGCGAAAAACCTTTTAGAGATGTACAAGCAGACGCGAAGCGAGGGATTCGGTCCGGAAGTGAAACGCCGTATCATGCTTGGAACATATGCCTTGAGTGCAGGTCACTATGATGCATACTATATCAAAGCGCAGAAGGTTCGTACCTTGATCAAACAGGACTTTGAAAAGGTCTTTGAAAAATATGATGTCATTGTTGGACCGACAACTCCGACTCCAGCTTTTAAAGTGGGCGAAAAGACGAAGGATCCATTAACGATGTATGCGAACGATATCCTGACCATCCCCGTAAACCTTGCGGGAGTCCCAGGAATCTCTGTACCAGCAGGATTCGTGGATGGACTGCCTGTCGGCTTGCAGATCATTGCGAAGCATTTCGATGAAAGCACCATTTACCGTGTTGCACATGCGTTCGAGCAGGCAACCGACCATCATAAACAAAAACCACAACTGTAAGGGGTGAGACGATGAACTTTGAAACGATTATTGGACTTGAGGTACACGTAGAGCTTAAAACAAAATCCAAAATTTTCTCGGCTAGCCCGAACGAATTCGGCGCAGAACCGAACTCCAATACAAGCGTAGTGGAACTGGGGTACCCTGGAACCTTGCCTGTGCTCAATAAACAAGCGGTGGAGTATGCAATGAAAGCTGCGATGGCATTGAACTGTGAGGTTGCGACCGACACGAAATTCGACCGAAAAAACTACTTCTACCCGGACAACCCTAAGGCTTACCAGATTTCCCAATATGACAAGCCGATCGGCGAAAACGGCTGGATCGATATTGAAGTGAACGGTGAAAAGAAACGCATCGGTATCACTCGCCTTCACCTTGAGGAAGATGCAGGGAAACTGATGCACACAGGTGACGGCTACTCCCTGGTGGACTATAACCGTCAAGGAACACCTCTTGTGGAAATCGTATCCGAGCCGGACATCAGAACTCCGGAAGAGGCTTACGCATATCTTGAAAAATTGAAAAGCATCATCCAATATACAGGCGTATCCGATTGTAAAATGGAAGAAGGCTCCCTTCGCTGTGACGCGAACATCTCCCTTCGTCCTGTTGGACAAGAGAAATTCGGGACAAAAGCGGAGCTTAAGAACCTGAACTCCTTCAACTTTGTCCAAAAGGGCTTGGAGCATGAAGTGGTTCGTCAGGAGAAGGTACTTCTGTCCGGCGGAGTTATCGAGCAGGAGACCCGCCGTTATGATGAAGCAACGAAAGAGACTGTCTTGATGCGTGTAAAAGAAGGATCGGATGACTACCGTTACTTCCCGGAGCCGGACCTTGTTGCCCTTCACATCGATGATGAGTGGAAGGCTCGTGTCCGTGCAGAAATTCCTGCCCTTCCGGATGAGCGCAAGCGCCGCTACGTGGAAGAGCTTGGCTTGCCTGCGTATGACGCACAAGTATTGACTCTGACGAAAGAAATGTCCGATTTCTTCGATGAGACAATTAGCGAAGGAGCCGATGCGAAGCTTGCCTCCAACTGGTTGATGGGCGAGGTTTCCGCGTACTTGAACGCCGAGGGGAAAGAGTTGGATGATGTTGCGTTGACTCCAGCCGGCCTTGCTGGCATGATTAAGCTGCTGGAAAAAGGCACGATCTCTTCCAAGATTGCGAAGAAGGTATTCAAGGAGCTTATCGAAAACGGCGGCGACGCAGAGAAGATCGTCAAAGACCAAGGTCTTGTACAAATCTCTGACGAAAGTACCCTTCGCAAAATCGTCGGCGAAACGCTTGACGCCAACCCTCAATCCATCGAAGACTTCAAAAGTGGGAAGGAACGCGCAATCGGCTTCCTTGTAGGGCAGATCATGAAAGCGACAAAAGGACAGGCAAACCCTCCGATGGTCAACAAGCTGTTGCTTGAGGAGATTAAGTTGAGATAATTTTAGTGGGACTCCGGCTTTTAGCTGGGGTTCTTTTTTGTTGTTTTAGTGGGGCGGCGAGGCTGAGAGGTTGCGGGGGGCGAGGGAGTGAGTTCCGGAATTTGTCGGAATTTGGCGTTCGGGCGAAAAGAGGGTGTAATCGGGCGAAAAGCCCACAACATCGGGCGTAAATTTTGTTTATCGGGCGCAAATTCGAGAAATCGGGCGGAAAATCCAAAAAGCGGGCGTAACCGTAAAGCATGGTGGTTACGCGGATGGAAATGGAGCGCGGTGTAGGGATTTTCATTCACAGAATTACAAATCTTGCCCGGAAAAGATCCAATTTGTTAGTTCAGTGGGGCGGACGGCGGGTATTTTTTTACCTGGGAGAAAGGGGCGTGGTCGGGTTCGGTGACGGGCTTTTCGACCAAACGAGCAGAGCAAAAAGCCAATCATCCTTCGGAAATCCCCACATCCACCAACCGCACCCTACACAAAAAAAGCAAGGCGCCGCATTCCCCGCAGCACCTTACCTTCCCAAACTTTCAAACCCTAAAACTCCCGCACATCACCCATATACTCTTCTAATGTAATTCCTCTATTAAAGATATCCGTCGCAATATCCACTCCTACATAGCGGTAATGCCAAGGCTCAAAGGCATAGCCCGTAATGTTAGTCTTTCCTTTCGGATACCGCAGGATGAAACCGTAGTGATGGGCGTTGGATGCGAGCCATTTGCCCTCGGTGGTGTTTTCGAAGCTCTCGACAAGCTCAAGACCTACGCTTTTGGCGGTGATGTCCATTGTGAGTCCGGTCTGGTGTTCACTTGTTCCGGGACGGGCCACATACAGAACGGCCTGTTCGTAGCCAAAGGTTGCAATTTCATTTTTGAAAATGGACTCCTGGGTTTCGTAGGAACGGAAACCGGAGCGGGCATAAAGCTCGATGCTTTCAGAAGAAGCGCCGGCAAACATCATCTCCAATGCTTCGGCAGCCTCCTTGCGTAGCTTGGACCGGTCGCTGTTTTCGTTGCCAAAAGAAAAAGGCACATTCGGGCGGATCAAATCAGGTGGGCGGTACCCATCCGGCAAGGCCCAGAATTTATTGACCATCACATTGATCGCTGTCGGGTTTGCGACAACCGGGATGGCCTCTTCTTCAGCGGGAGCATCCGGTTCTCCTGTCACGGGTTCGCTCGGCTCCTCTTCTTCTTCAGTAGGTTCTGTTGGTGTTTCTTCTTCAGGCTCATCCTCCACGACCGCTACCTCCTTGTTGAAAAATCCTTCCCATTTCTCTTTTACGGGGGGAAGCTCAGGTGATTTCGAAGCATGTCGACTGCTCATCAGGACAGGTTCTTCTCTGGATAAGGTTTCAAGTGGATTGCATGCTGCAAGAAGTGCAACGCAGGATGTTCCAATCAGTAGTTTTTTTATCATTTGCAATGGTTTTCCTCTCTGGATTGGTTTATTATGGAAGAGATGTAATTATTTTTTCGTATATTCACAATAGTCTCTTTTCTATTTTACACCTTTCACAAGCTTTTAAACAGTTGGTAAATAATCTTTGCCGAATTTTGAAACCTGTGGGGATTTCTTCCGTATATACTACTGGAAGTACAAATGGGGGAGAGGATCAGTCGACGCAAAGTTGGGAGAAGCCAGAAAGCTCTGAAGGAAAAGGTGGGACAAGGAACCTGTCCCAAAGAAAGGACCGATTGCCTATGACGATGTTTGGAATGGAAATGATGCAGCTTTATTTTTGGGGCCTCATTGTTTTTGGAAGCTTGACACTTATTTATATTCTGTTGTCTGATATTGTGGATGGAATTTTTGATGCAATACCTGTGGATCCGGCACTTATTTTATCATTTTTGACGGTGTTTAGTGCATCAGGCTATCTGCTGGATAAGTTTTCACCACTGACAGATTGGTTTGTGTTGGGCACATCCACCGTAATCTCCAGCATATTAGTCACTTTGCTGCATGTATTCGTTTTTGTGCCGATCCGTTCTGCCGAGGCTTCACTTGGATATTCGGATGATGACATGAAAGGGAAGCTTGCCAAGGTCATTATTTCCATACCGAAGGACGGCTTTGGGGAAGTGGTCTTGAGCATTGGCGGCAGTACCGTCTCAAAATCGGCGCAGAGCTTTGAAAATGAAGCAATCCCATACGAAACGGAAGTACTGATCATCGATGTCCAAAAAGGGGTAGTTTTTGTGACCCCGTACGAAAAAGTATTAGAATCTTATAATCAATAGGGGGAATCGCACATGGTATTTGGAGAAATCGCCATCATTATCGCAGTCGTCGCCATCTTGATTTTTGCACTGATAGTCGTGTTTGTTGCACGATATAAGACGGCAGGTCCGGACGAAGCACTCATTATCACTGGTAGTTATCTAGGCGGAAAAAATGTACACGTGGACGAATCAGGGAACAAGATTAAGATTGTACGAGGCGGCGGTGCGTTTATCGTGCCGGTGTTCCAGCAATCCGATCCACTAAGCTTGCTATCTATTAAACTGGACGTTAAAACTCCGGAAGTATACACAGAGCAAGGTGTACCGGTTATGGCAGACGGTACGGCAATCATCAAGATCGGCAGCTCGATCGGTGATATTGCTACAGCTGCCGAGCAGTTTTTAGGGAAAGCTAAAGAAGACATGGAAAACGAAGCTCGTGAAGTACTAGAGGGTCACTTGCGTTCTATTTTGGGATCCATGACAGTAGAAGAAATTTATAAAAATCGTGAAAAATTCTCACAGGAAGTACAGCGCGTAGCGTCTCAGGATTTGGCGAAGATGGGTCTTATCATCGTTTCCTTCACAATCAAAGATGTACGTGACAGCAACGGCTACCTGGAATCTCTAGGAAAGCCACGTATCGCGCAAGTCAAGCGTGATGCGGATATTGCTACTGCAGAAGCTGATAAAGAAACACGTATCAAGCGTGCAGAAGCTGCAAAGGATGCGCAGCGTGCAGAACTTGAGCGTGCGACGGAAATCGCGGAAGCGGAAAAAGAGAACCAAATGAAAATTGCGGAGTACCGCAGAGAGCAAGATATCGCAAAAGCACGTGCCGACCAGGCATACCACCTCGAAGAAGCCCGCGCGAAGCAGGAAGTAACCGAGCAGCAAATGCAGATCCAGATCATCGAGCGTCAAAAGCAGATCGAGCTTGAGGAAAAAGAGATCCTGCGTCGTGAACGCCAGTATGATTCCGAAGTGAAGAAGAAAGCCGATGCGGACCGCTACTCTGTTGAACAGGGAGCGGCAGCAGACAAGGCGAAGCAAATGGCCGAAGCAGATGCAAACAAATACCGCATCGAGGCAATGGCAAAAGCGGAAGCGGAAAAGATCCGTATCGACGGTATCGCAAAAGCCGACGCACAAAGAGCGCAAGGGGAATCCGAAGCGGAAGTTATCCGTCTGAAGGGTCTTGCAGAAGCGGAAGCGAAGGAAAAAATCGCAGAAGCATTCGAACAGTTCGGTCAAGCGGCTATCTTGGATATGATCATCAAAATGCTTCCTGAATACGCGAAGCAGGTAGCAGCTCCACTTGGTAACATCGACAAGATCACGGTTGTTGACACTGGCAGCAGCGGTGAAAACGGCGGTGCCAACAAAATCACAGGCTACGCAACGAACCTGATGTCCACGCTTCAGGAATCCCTGAAAGCATCATCCGGCATCGACGTAAAAGAGCTGATCGAAAACTTCTCAGGCAAAGGCAACATCCGCAACAGCATCGACAGCCTGACAAACGAAATCAGCACACCAAAAAGCACCGACAAAAAAGAAACAAACGTGGAAGAACAGAAATAAGCAAGAGGGATAAAAAATTTGTAAAGAGGGCCAGACCCCGGCAGGAATTTGCTACAGAATGTAGTACTGCTTGGGGTCTGGCCCTTTTTGTTACAAAGTTTACGGTTCTCGCAATTTTCGTTTTTATTGCATCTGATGCAGGGAATAGGCTAATATGTTATCTGGGGTCAATTTGAGGTTGACCCAGGTTCGTTTGGAAATTATAGTTAAATTAGAGTGACTTCGAATATAAGTGCAGTAGACATCGAGAGAATTTAATATAGAAGCATTTAAATATAAATATAGGATGATGGGAAAATGAAACGAGCGAGAGTAATATATAATCCAACATCTGGGCGTGAAGCGTTTAAAAAACACTTGCCAGAGGTTTTAGTGAGGTTGGAACAGGCTGGATATGAAGCCTCCTGTCATGCTACTACCGGTCATGGAGATGCGACGGTGGCTGCAAGGCTTGCGGTTGAACGCAGATATGACCTGGTTGTCGCTGCTGGTGGAGACGGAACAATCAATGAAGTGGTCAATGGACTTGCTGAACAGGATTATCGTCCACAGCTTGGAATCATCCCGGTTGGAACGACCAATGATTTTGCGCGTGCCCTTGACCTGCCGAGAGATGACATCATCGCATGTGTTGATGTCATTGCAAACGGAGTCCCGATGCCAGTTGATATCGGGAAAGCCAATGATCAATATTTCATGAACATCGCAGGCGGCGGGAAAATGACCGAGCTTTCCTACGAGGTCCCAAGCAAGCTGAAAACGATCATCGGACAGCTGGCCTATTACCTTAAGGGCATGGAAATGCTGCCTTCCATCAGACCGACCAATGTACAGATCGAATATGATGGAAAGATCTTTGAAGGCGAAATCATGCTGTTCCTCGTATCACTGTCCAACTCTGTCGGCGGATTCGAGAAGCTTGCACCGGACTCCTGCATGAACGACGGGATGTTTGATTTGATCATTTTGAAGAAAGCAAACATCGCCGACTTTATTCGTGTCGCGACGCTTGCTCTTCGCGGTGAGCACGTGAAGGATCCGCATGTAATCTACACAAAAGCCAACCGTGTCAAAGTCCATACCGATGAAAAAATGCAGCTGAATCTGGACGGAGAGTACGGCGGTCTGCTGCCAGGCGAATTCGTCAACCTGTATCGCCATCTGGATGTACTGGTGACGGAAAAACGCAAAGAGATTGAAATGAATAAGTGCAACTAAGCAGCGGGGCGACCTGTTGCTTTTTTACGTTCGGAATGCTTTCTAGGACCATTTTACCGAAAATAAAAAATTCAAAAAAATTAGCAATTTCTATGTTGACAATTCATATGTGTATGGTAGGATTAATTTTAATATCAAGCAGTAACAAACACAGCTAACATCGAACTAACAATAAAAGACGCTTATCTAGAGCGGCTGAGGGACTGGCCCGATGAAGCCCGGCAACCTGCTGAAAGCAAGGTGCCAATTCCAGCAAAATGGATACCCATTTTGGAAGATAAGGTGCAGCATGTTTAAGTATATGCGCCTTTTCCAAATGGGAGAGGCGCTTTTTATTTTCCAAGACTCAAGTTTGCTTACTGTCAGCTCCTGCGCTTTCCCCCCTTAGAGGCGTTGGAGCATTTGAATAGAGGAGGCGAGCCAATCTGAAATCGGCGGAATGGGAAGATGTCATGGTTCATTTGGAAAGAATGCTGCAAACTGTAAAGTTCGGATCTATCACCTTGGTGGTACAGGATGGAAAGGTCATTCAGATCGAGAAAAATGAGAAGGTTCGCCTTCGGAAAAAACAATAGGCGCTGACTAGACAAACTAGAGGCGGTCCTCCTGCATGTATACACACATGCAGGAGGGCTGCCTTTTTTCGTGGACAAGAAAGGAGCAGCTAAAAAAATGACGGAGAAAATAACGTATAAGAATTGGAGAGAATTATCGGATATTCCGATGGAGTCAAAAACAAAAGGTGCAAAGGAAGTGCTGGAATGGGCCTATCACACCTACAAGGACAACGATATCGTATATGCCTCAAGCTTTGGGGCAGAAGCGATGGTCCTGATTGACCTGATTCAGGAGGTGAAACCGGATGCACAGATTGTGTTCCTGGACACCGAGCTGCACTTTCCGGAAACCTACCAGGTGATCACGAAAATAGAAGCCCGGTTTCCAAATCTCCAAATCGAAAAAAGGAAGCCTGCGCTCACATTGGAGGAACAGGCAGCCATTCACGGAACCGCCCTTTGGAAAAGAGATCCGGGACGGTGCTGTCAAATAAGGAAAGTGGAGCCGCTAAGGGAAGCATTAACCCCTAAAGAGGCTTGGATATCCGGTCTTAGAAGGGACCAGTCGCCGACTCGTGCAGAGACGAACTTTCTGAATCGGGATGATAAGTTCCAGAACATCAAAATCTGTCCCCTCATTCATTGGTCGTGGGAGGAAGTCTGGTCGTACATTCGTGAACAAAATCTGCCCTATAACGAGCTGCATGACCATGGCTATCCGAGCATCGGCTGTTTTCCCTGTACGCAGGCGGTCAACGACGGGGGCGACTCCCGGGCAGGACGCTGGGTCGGCATCGGCAAAACGGAATGTGGCCTTCATACAAATTAGGGATGGTCAGAGGTTAAAGGAGGAAAAAACATGCTAGTTACCATAGCCGTTATCGTTGGTCTCTTTTTCGCCATGAATATTGGAGCGAGCGGTGCGGCAGCATCCATGGGAATTGCCTATGGATCAGGCGTTGTGAAAAGAAATGCAGCTTTGGTTTTATGTGGAACCGCGGTGTTCTTTGGAGCGTGGCTCGGCGGCGGCGAGGTGGTCAGAACGATGGGGAGCGGGATTGTGCCGCAAAGTACGTTTACCGTCGCGGTGGCACTGATTGTCATCACGTCTGCGGCCCTATCTTTATTTTTAGCCAACCTATTCGGCATCCCCTTATCCACAAGTGAAGTGGCGGTCGGGGCGGTAGTCGGCGCAGGAATCGTCTATCAATCTGTTTTTGCCGGAAAGCTTGCCTGGATTGTACTGTTTTGGCTCCTTACACCGGTAGTCGCTTTCTTCATCGCAATAGCGGCTGCCTGGATGCTGAAGCATAGATTCATAGACAAATGGGTGAAGTCCAAAAGGGCGGTCCCGGTCTTATCGGTCCTTGTTGTCGTGATGGGCGTGTTCGAAGCCTTCTCGGCAGGCATGAACAATGTCGCAAATGCCGTTGGTCCGCTGGTAGGAGCAGGCATCATGGACACAGAACAAGGAATTCTGTGGGGAGGGTTGTTCGTGGCGGCGGGAGCACTGCTGCTTGGGCAACGGGTGCTGGAGACGAATGGCAAGAAAATTACGGCGATCAGGCTGGAGGAAGGCTGTGTGATCTCAGGAACAGGAGCAGGAATAGTGACGGCGGCGTCCCTTTTTGGCATACCTGTCCCACTCACCCAGATTACGACTTCATCCATAATCGGCATCGGGTTTGTGAAACAGGGAAGAGCGGTGCTGAAAAAAGATATTGTCGTGCAGCTGCTGGTCGTCTGGGTTGTCTCCCCGGTTCTATCGATGGTGCTTTCCTACACCTTGATTCAGCTATTGATCGAACAGAATATGTATCCGGTCATTGCGATGCTCGGAGTGCTCGTTTCCGTGTTCGGGGTGAGATTTTTAATGCTTCGAACTACGGCGCAGGCAATCCCGGTATCGAGTAAAGATTAATTTTAAAAAAGAGAGGTTGAAGAAAATGTCCTTACCAACACCACATGGCGGCACACTCGTGCAGGCCTATCATCCAAATTATGATACGAGTCTTATAGAAAGGGAGATTAGGATTGACGCCATCGCCCTAAGCGACCTGGAGCTGATCGGTATCGGCCTCTTCAGCCCGTTGACAGGCTTTCTCGGAAAAGCGGATTACGAATCGGTCGTGGAAAGGCTGCGTCTCGCTAACGGGACGGTCTGGTCGGTTCCTGTGACCCTGCCAGTGACAAAAGAAGTAGCGGCAACTCTATCAAAAGGCGAAATCTATAAACTGACCCATGAAAAAGAAACTTACGGCGTGATCACTGTATCTGAATGGTTCGAACCCGACCTTTTCAAGGAGGCGAGGGAAGTATACAAAACCGATGAACTTGCACATCCGGGAGTCAAGCGGCTGTTCGATCGAGGCGACATTTATGTGGCAGGGAAGATCACCCTGATCAAGAAGCCGGAAAAAGGCGTGGCTGCAGACGTCTGGCTCGAGCCGAAAGAAACGCGGGAACTTTTTGAAGCGAAGGGCTGGAAAACGGTCGTCGGCTTCCAGACGAGAAATCCGGTGCACCGCGCGCACGAGTATATCCAGAAGGCGGCGCTTGAAACTGTCGACGGACTTTTCCTCAACCCGCTTGTAGGTGAAACAAAATCCGATGACATCCCGGCAGACGTCCGGCTCAAAAGCTATCGTGTCCTCTTGGAAAACTATTACCCGAAAGACCGGGTTCAATTGGCGGTCTACCCTGCAGCGATGCGCTATGCAGGACCGAGAGAGGCAATATTCCACGCCATCGCCAGAAGAAACTTCGGCTGCACCCATTTTATTGTCGGGCGTGACCACGCGGGTGTAGGGGATTATTACGGAACCTATGATGCGCAGCATATCTTCAGCAATTTTACCGAAGAGGAGCTTGGCATCAAGCCATTGTTCTTTGAACACAGCTTCTACTGCAATAAGTGCGAGGGGATGGCATCGGATAAAACCTGCCCGCATGGTTATGTTGACAGGGTCATTTTATCAGGGACCAAGGTGAGGGAGATGCTCCGTTCAGGAGAGTTGCCACCTTCCACCTTCAGCAGAAAGGAAGTAATCGAGGTATTGATTGAAGGACTCAATAAAGCAGCGGCCGTATAAGGAGGAACTTTTCCATGACAAAAGCAACGAACATCACCTGGCATGAAACTGCCATTACAAAAGAGGAGCGCCGGGTGCAAAACGGCCACGGGAGCAGTGTACTCTGGTTTACCGGTCTGTCCGGCTCCGGAAAATCCACGATCGCCAATGCCGTATCCAAGGAGCTGTACCGTCAGGGCATCAATGAGTATGTGCTTGATGGCGACAATGTCAGGCATGGATTGAATCGGGATCTTGGTTTCTCGGAAAAGGACCGCAATGAAAACATCCGGCGTATCGGGGAGGTGGCAAAGCTATTTGTCGACAGCGGGAAGATTGTCACCACCGCCTTCATTTCCCCATTTCGGGCAGACAGGGAGCAGGTCCGGAAGCTGTTTGAAGAGGCGGAATTCATTGAAGTCTTTGTTGACTGTCCGCTTGAGGAATGTGAAAAAAGAGATCCGAAACAGCTGTACGCCAAAGCGCGCCGCGGGGAAATCAAGGATTTTACAGGAATTGATTCCCCCTATGAGGCACCGGAAAAGGCGGAGATCACCATCCATTCTGAACAATTGAGTGTGGAAGAGTCGGTAACGACCATCCTTGACTACCTGCGACAACAGAAAATTATCTAGGAGGCGAACAAATTGGCATATGTAAAGCATTGGCAGGATAACGAAAAATTGAACAAGACGGAGAAGGCGAAGCTCGAAAAGGATGGACTGCGTATTCTCGATGACATCCCCCACTACGCGCAAAACGGTTTTGCGAGCATCCCTGAGGATCAGTGGGATCTATTCAAATGGGCGGGACTTTATCTTCAGCGGCCGAAAGAGGACGGCTATTTCATGATGCGGGTGAGTGTGCCATCGGGGATCCTGAACAAGCCGCAGGTCGAAACGCTTGCAGGGATTGCCCGTGATTACGGCCGGGGCGTGTTTGATATCACAACCAGGCAGGCGATCCAGTTCCATTGGCTGGAGATCGAGCAGATTCCGGATATTTTCAATCGACTCGAAGCGGTGGGGCTTTCGAGTGCCGGGGCGTGCGGCGACATCACGCGGACCATTGTCGGGAATCCGATTACTGGACTTGATCCGGATGAGCTGTTTGAAACGAGCACCATTGTAAAAGAGGTGTATAACTTTTTCCAGAAGAACGAGGATTTCTCCAACCTGCCGCGAAAATACAAAATGTCGATCAGCGCCAACAAAAAGAACGCATCGAACGCGGAAATCAACTGTGTCTCCTTTACGCCGGCAACAAAAGTGATAGATGGCGTGGAGACGAAAGGCTTTCATCTGAAAGTGGGCGGCGGCTTATCCTCAAGGCCTTTCCTGGCTGAGACGATTGATGTGTTCGTGGAACCGGACCGGACGCTTGAGGTGGCAATCGCGGTTACGACGATATTCCGCGATTTCGGCTACAGAGAGAAGCGCCATCTCGCCCGCCTGAAATTCCTAGTCGCCGATTGGGGGCCGGAAAAGTTCAAGGAAAAGCTCTTGGAATACACAGGTCCGCTGCCTATCAAAGGCGAGGAGCCGAATGAAGAATGGAATGCCGGCTATTTCTACGGCGTCCAGGATCAGAAGCAGGAAGGCTTGAAGTTCCTCGGCTTTAATGTACCAGTCGGACGCCTCGATGCCGAGGAGGTGTTCGAGCTTGCAAGAATTTCCGGACAATACGGGAACGGGGAGATCCGCACTTGTAACTCCCAGAACCTGATCATCCCGAATATCCCTGCTGAAAACGTGGAGGCACTTTTGAAAGAACCAATTTTCGAGCGCATCTCGATCAACCCGAATTCCTTCATCGGCCATGCGGTGTCATGCACCGGAATTGAATATTGCAATCTGGCATTGGTGGAAACGAAAGAACGGATGCGCCTTATCGCTGAGGAACTCGATGCACGGATCAGCCTTGATGTGCCGATCCGCATGCATATGGTCGGCTGCCCGAATTCCTGCGGACAGCGCCAGATTGCTGATATCGGACTGCAGGGGATGAAGGTGCGCAATGAAAAGAAGGAAATGGTCGAAGCCTATGAAATTTATGTGGGAGGCACTTTGAATAAAGGTGGGAAGTTCAATGAGAAGCTGAAGGGGAAGGTGGAGGCTGAGGATTTGACGGATGTGCTAGAGGAGCTGCTGCTCTACTTCCTGGACCAAAAAGAAATAGGGGAAACCTTCTTTGACTTCGTTGGTCGGGTCGGTGTGCCTGCCCTGCAAGACGTGCTCGATACTATTTTAGGAAAAGAAAACGATGGCATATCTATATCGGTTTGATGTCGCCCTTGAGGCCAGGGAAATTGTATCCGTTATTTTCGCAGAGAATGATGAAGCTGCTTTTCAGCATCTGGATGTGGAACTCGAGAAGTTCTATCTGAAAGGGCCAAGAGTGAAGGAAATTATTTTACGAGAGAAAAAGCGCCTGGGAAAAAAGAGCGGCTATATTTTAGATCCAGAGGAGAAAGGGTGGTAGTGGATGACCGGAAAGGTGTATTTAGTTGGTGCAGGACCAGGAGATCCCGATTTGATAACGGTGAAGGGGCTGCGCTGCCTTGAGAAGGCGGACGTCATCCTGTACGACCGTCTTGTAAATCATGAACTATTAAACTATGCAAAAAAAGAAGCCCAACTCGTCTACTGCGGAAAGCTGCCGCACTATCACACGATGAAGCAGGAGACAATCAACCACTTTCTCATCAAATATGCAAAGAAAGGGCTGCAGGTCGTGCGATTGAAAGGGGGAGACCCTTTCGTGTTCGGCCGCGGCGGGGAGGAAGCGGAGGAATGCGCAAAGAATGATGTGCCATTCGAGGTGGTACCAGGAATCACAGCCGGAATCGGGGCTGCCGCGTATGCGGGGATTCCTGTCACTCACCGTACATTAAGCAAGAGCTTTGCCTTTGTCACAGGACATCAGGCAGGGGATAAGGAAGCGGAGCACCAATGGGCCAATCTTGCATATGCGGTGGATACAATCTGTGTATATATGGGCGTCTCCCAGCTGCCGAACATTCTCCGCCACCTGTTGGAGAACGGCAAATCGCCGAAAACTCCGATTGCGCTTGTGCATTGGGGGACATTGAATGAGCAACGGACAGTAGTAGGTACGCTCGCCGACATTGAACGCAAGGTAAAGGAGGCGAGCATCAGCAATCCGAGCATGATTGTCATCGGGGAAGTGGTGAAGCTTCACGAAAGATTGCACTGGTTCGAGGAGGAGGTTGTCCCTCATCTACCAGTTGTTCATGGATAGAAAGGAGGTTGACCGACTATGTCAAAAGCGATTCTGTATATTGGACATGGAACCCGTTCCAAGCAAGGGGCGGAGGAAGCGAAGGGATTTTTGCAGAAGGTAATCGATAAAGTCTTTGTTCCCATTCAGGAAATCAGTTTTCTGGAGTTGACCGAACCGTTTATAGAAGAAGGCTTTGAGTGCTGTATAGCAAAGGGCGCTACGTATATTACGGTAGTCCCGATCTTTCTTTTAAAGGCAGGGCATATAAAAGAGGATATCCCGGAAGCGTTGGCGCCTTTGCGTGAAAGGTTCCCTCAAGTGAGCGTCGAGGTGGCTGAAGCATTCGGTGTGCAGGAGCGGATCGTCGAGGGAATCTGTGAGCTGGTGAGGGGTAGTGCCGGGGAGGTTAAGGCTGCCGACTCCATTCTGCTGGTGGGGAGGGGAAGCAGTGATCCTGCCATCCATGAAGCCTTTGCTTCTATAAAAGAAGGCATAGGTGAAAAGCTTGGAAACGTCCGGGTGGAGGTGTGCTATTTGGCGGCAACCACGCCTTTGTTTGCAGAGGGAATCGAGGAAATCAGCAGAGTGGCTGCGGCTAGAGTGATCGTCGTTCCGTACCTGCTTTTTGCCGGACTATTATTGAGTGAAGTGACACGCGAAGTGAAAAAGAGGCGACGTGCCGGTCAGGAAATCGTACTCATCGAGCCGCTTAGCCGTCATCAGACTATACAAGATATAGTCGTGGAACAGGCGTCAGGAAAGGAGGCGGAATATGCAGCCGCTGGTCATTGATTTGAGAGGAAAGATGGTAGTGATTGCGGGTGGCGGCAGAATTGCTGCGCGCAAGGCGAAGGTGCTGGATGCGGAGCTGGCGGATATCACCTTTATTGCCCCTGAATTTTCGCAGGAGGTGCTGGAGCTTTCCGTGTTGAAGGGATATAAGCTGGTGGAAAGGGGGGCATTGGCTTCTGATTTTGCCGAGGCTTTTCTTGTTATTCTGGCGACCAATAATCGGAAAGTGAACGCAGATTTGGTTCGTGCCTTGCCTCCTTCACAGCTCGTATGTGTGGTGGATGAATCTGGGGAAGGAAATGTCACCTTCCCTGCAACCGTGAGGCGGGGCCATCTGCAGGTGGCGGTCACATCCAATGGTGCCAGTCCCAAGCTGACCCGCAAGTTGAAAAGGGAGCTCGAGGAGCAGTTCGATTCCTCTTGGATTTCATATACGGAATTTCTTTCTGCGTATCGGGCGGTTGTGAAGCAGCTGGCTTTGTCCTTTGAGGAGAAGGGAGAGCTTTTGTGGGAAGTATTGGAGGAGAAGTACAGGCTGGATGAACATGCCCGTAATGAAAAGCTCGCCGAATTGGAGCTACAGGCCGGAAGGGTGATAGGTGGTTAGAGGGAGGGACGGTGGTCCCGCCCCGGCTATTCCAGCTCGATGACATAGGTATAGGAAATCTCACCATTCTCCCACTCAGCCAATACTTCATAAATGTACCGGCCTTTTTCAGTTGGGGTGCGGAATTTCCCTTCCTGCAATACTATTTCTTTTTCGCGTTCCTGCTCATTCCAGAGGTAGACCGTGAATGTAGGATCGCCGACAAGCTTAAAGGACATTTCCGTGTCAGGCGGAGCCGAAATTGCTTCAACGTTTTCTGCTATCTGGTTGGGAGAAGGAGCGTCTGTCTCCGTAACCTCCGTGGTTGATCCTTTTTTCACTTCCCAAGAGTAATTCCCTTTTTCTATTTTTTTCTCTTCACCGTCAATCACCACATACCCCTGTTCATCAGGCGGGTATATTTTATTCCCTTCAGCATCCGTTTCTCCTGTTTTGCCACAACCTGCTAATGCGAGTAGTAATAAAAGAAAGAATGCTGGCAAAATAAATCTTGATTTCATAGGTAATCCCCCTTTTAAAAAACTAGACGGCAACTGGCAGAAAAAGTTTCAAACGATGGCTTTGATCTGGTCTGCGTGATGGTGATCATGCTGAGCCAGGTCCGTAAAATAATCCGATAGTCTAATCGTAGTGGTACCGATTATAATTTCCTTTTCCCAATAGTACTCCTCGATTTGCTCAATCTCCTCCAACAGCTGCCTTCTGGTAGAGAGAAAGCGCCGGAGGGTCACCTGACTATCTTCCATTCTCGCATCCTTGGCCCCGAGTTCGTTCACGACCTTCGGGTTGGGTGCTGCCGGTAATGTTTCGCCAGTCAGAAAATAAGGTATTCTTTTATGTAGGACAAATTCATCCCATGGAATCAGATGGCCGATCACTTCTGCGACGGTCCATTTTTCTTGTGAAATGGGGGCTCTCCATTGTGACTCTGAGAGGTCGCCGAGTGTTTGTACCCACTTCATGAATTGTTGATGGTGTTGGATGATTTGTGCTTTGGTCATGTGCGTTCCCTACTTCCTTTTTCAGATTGGAGGAATGCCTCGCCTCCCTATTATTCTAGTTATACGGAACTATAAATGTAAAGTTTCAAAAAATCTGAAAATAGGGAAGCTATCCCTCTCCATTTTCAGGAAATTATGTTAAGATTTTAAACGAGCGCATCTTTTCTAAAAAGGAGGCAATCTAATGAGTGCCGGAAAATGTAAGGGCTTAATTTTTTCTGTCCTATTAGCATTCCTGCTTGGTGGTTGCAGTGCAGATACACAAACGAGCGAGCCCATGGAGGTAAGCCTTCATGAAATGTCCTTTTCGATGGAAGGGGACGAGGAACTGGGCCATCAGCTTATGACATATGATATCACTTTGACCCATAGTAAGGGGCTTGCGATAAATGTAGACAGCATCGAACCGTTGATTGCCGGGTGGATTGAAGAAAGAATGCTAGACCACGAGATAGTGGAGCTGGAGAAATTGGAAGGAACCGATTTAAGAATAAAGGGCAAGGTTATATTTGATTCTAATGAACTATCAAAAGAAGAAATGTTGGAATTGGCAGATCAGGATGAATCAGTGCAAGGGATCCTGTTTCAAACGGTTGCGGGAGCAAGCTACCAGGCCGTGAAAATAGGGACGAAGACAGAATTGATTGAGATTGGGGATTAGATTTATGCTCGCATACCCTTCACCCTCATCAAGGGAAGAGAAAATGAAGATGATCCGAACCGTTACGGATAGATTAATGGAAAGATACGGAGAGGGTATCATAGCGGTAGGTGTCTACGGTTCCACTGCCTATCAAAAAGAGGGCCGTTATTCGGATATCGAGATGCATGTGGTGACAAAGGACGGCGTATCGATTCCGGGCCATGAATTCATTTATGGCAAATTCAAGCTGGAGCTCAGCTGCCGCGAAAAGAGCAAGCTGTTTGAACGGGCAAGAAGGATGGATGACGGCTGGTCCATCTGGGCAGGATCATTTGTCAACGTTCTGGCCATCCATGATCCTGAAGGGATTTTTGCTGAATTGAAGGACGTACCGTTTCAGGCTTCGAAGGAATCGCTGCGGGACATGATGCGAACATTCATGATCTGGGAGCCTTATGAAACGATGGGGAAGATAAGGAACAACTATGAGAACGGCCATACTAGCTATATTCCGCTTGGTGCAAAGGACTTGGCCTGGCAGACAGCTAAATTGATCGGGCTGGCCAACCAGACATATTACACGACAAGGGCTCGCACCTATGAGGAGTCGCTGGATGTGGAGTCAAAGCCGGACGGCTACCGGGAGCTTGTGAAGTTTTTGATGGCAGGGGATTTGCGAGATAAAGAAACTCTCTACCTGCTCTGCGAAAATTTATGGTCAGGGCTTAATGCATGGTTTGAGGAGCTTGGGATCGACTACATGACGAACGAGCTTCCCTTTTAGGAATATTGACAATACATACCAAACTAGATATAATCTTTTCAAATATAAAAACGTGGAAGAGGACCAGTAGGATGGTCGCGTCTATTTAGAGAGGGTGCCGATTGGTGAAAGGCGCCTATGGATGTTCATCCGAACCTGCCTCGGAGTTCTGTATCGGATAAGTGTGAAGATGCAGCGGTTCAAAACCGTTACCATGGAAGAGTGTAAAGCGATGCTTTGAATGAGGGTGGTACCGCCAGAAATGGTCCCTTATACGAGCGTGGCTTTTTTTATTTGGCTCTTTTCGTAAAGTTTGTTGCTTTTGTCCGTAAAAAATCGGCTTTTGGATTTTTTACAGTTATAAGAACAAAAAATTCAAAAAAGAAAAAAAGCGAGCAAACCGGAAAAGAGCACGAAAGTAAAGGATATTGCGTGTGTATGTTGCATACGTCAAAAGCAACAATGTATGCGAAAACAGCATTTTATTTTGATAAAAGAGGTGTTTGCGATGAGCAAGAAGTTTGTGGAGAGAATTACCGGGATGGATGAGGATTTCGCGCAGTGGTATACCGATGTCGTGACAAAGGCGGAGCTTGTGGATTATTCAAGCGTGCGCGGCTCGATGATTATCCGTCCTTATGGCTATGCACTATGGGAAAATATCAGGAATGAGTTGGACCGTCGCATCAAGGAAACCGGCCACGAGAATGTGTACATGCCGCTTTTCATTCCAGAGAGCCTACTGCAAAAAGAAAAGGATCATATCGAAGGCTTTGCACCGGAAGTGGCTTGGGTGACGCACGGCGGTGACGAAAAGCTCGCGGAGCGCCTGGTTGTGCGCCCGACATCCGAGGTTCTGTTTGGTGAGCATTATAAAAACATCATCCACTCCTATCGCGACCTGCCGAAGCTGTACAATCAGTGGGCAAATGTGGTGCGTTGGGAGAAGACGACCCGACCATTCCTTCGCACGCTTGAGTTCCTGTGGCAGGAGGGGCATACGTGCCATGAGACAGATGAGCTTGCCCAGGAGGAAACAGTGAAAATGCTCGAGGTGTATGCGGAGATCTGCGAAAAGTTCCTCGCGATTCCGGTCGTGAAGGGCCAGAAAACGGAGAAGGAAAAGTTTGCTGGAGCGAAGCATACTTACACAATCGAAAGCTTGATGCATGACGGGAAGGCGCTGCAGTCCGCGACGTCCCACCATCTTGGTGACGGTTTTGCGAAGGCGTTCGGCATCCAATTCCTTGACCGCGAAGGCAAGCAGCAGTATGTACAGCAGACCTCATGGGGCTTTACGACACGCATCATCGGCGCGATGATCATGGTCCACGGCGACGACCGGGGCTTGGTCGTTCCACCTCGGATAGCTCCAACCCAGCTGATGATTGTTCCGATCGCGCAGCATAAAGAGGGAGTCCTTGATTTTACTTACGACTTGAAGGAGCGTCTGGCTGCAAGGTTCCGCGTCGGTATCGATGCGAGCGACAAGAAGCCTGGCTGGAAATTCAACGAGTACGAAATGAAGGGAATACCACTTCGCCTGGAGGCTGGTCCTCGCGATATCGAGCAGAACCAGGTCGTGCTCGTGCGCCGTGATACGGGTGAAAAGCTGACGGTATCGGTGGATGGATTGGAAACGACCATTGCTTCGGTGCTTGAGGATATCCAAGCGAGCCTGCTGGAAAAAGCAAGGCAGCATCGCGAGGAGAAGACGAGTGTCGCGTTGACATTCGACGAGTTCAAAACGCAGCTTGAGGAAAAGGCTGGCTTCATCAAGGCGATGTGGTGCGGCGAGCAGAGCTGCGAGGACAAGATCAAGGAAGAGACGAGTGCGACATCGCGCTGCATGCCGTTTGAGCAGGAGAACTTGGCGGATGAGTGTGTGTGCTGCGGTGAGAAAGCGAAGCATATGGTGTATTGGGCGAAGGCTTACTAGGTTTAACTTCATGCATGGGAAAGAGGGAAGCGAACTCCAGCACAATCTTGTGTGGAGGTTCGCTTTTTTGATTGGAATACGGTTTTAGGAAATTATGGTTCTGGCTAAGTTCTTTCCAGTTTTTGTATTTCGGACCGGTTATTGCACGAATTGGACCGATAATGGCAGGTTTCGGATCAATTATTCTCTTCACCGGATCGATTTGGTCCATTTTCCGCTCGATTACCCACACTTTTGGATCGATTAACTAATATCAGCCTCTAACTAAGACCGGCAATTACCTATTTTTCATAAAAGAAGGGTGCCCCTGTTCAACAGGATGCACCCTTCAAATCGTTATTGCCCTTCATAAATCCGCAAATTGGCGTAGATTTTCTCCAAAGTCGGGACAGAAATCCCTTTGTCTGCCGCTATCCCAAGCAAATATCCGAAAAAGTGGTCCGCCTCAACGGATAATCCTTTTTCCATGTCACGCTGCATGGAAGATTTCATGCCGGCTTCGATGCTGTGCAGCTTGTCCCAGTTCAGTTCCACGATATTTTCCGCAATCGGTGCATCGACACTGCGCATCACGGCCGCCACTTCATGCAAGGTATCTTTTATAGTAGCAGCCCCAAGTGAATCTTCCCTGATTGGCCCTATCGGGGAGCGGAAGAGAGTCGTGACACCTGCCAGAGTGGAGATAAACAGATACTTATGCCACATATCACGGTTGATATTTTCGGATAGGACAAAATTACTCTTCGTTCCGTCAAACACTTCAGCAAGCTTCAACACCCTTTCGGACCGCCTGCCGCTGCGTTCCCCGAAAACGAGATCATGGATGCCGCTAGTCTGCACGATGCTGCCCTCTGAATTCAGCGTCGATTCCACAAAGCACAAGCCGCCGAGGACATTCTTTTCATCAAATGCAGTAACGAGCTTATCCACATGCGATATCCCGTTCAACAACGGAACGATCATCGTCTTCGGTCCGACATACGGCACGAAGTCCGCAATTGCACCTTCCAAGTGATAAGCCTTCATGGATAACAAAATGACGTCATAGGCTTCCACTTGTTGACCGCTTGTTATGAGCGAAGGCTGCAATGCTGCATCCCCATGCACACTTTTGATGACCAGGCCGGTCGCCTCCAGCTGCTTTTTCCGCTTCTCCCTTACCAAAAACGTCACGTCTTCGCCTTTTTCCAACAGCCTGCCGCCAAAGTAGCCGCCGACTGCCCCTGCACCAACAACAAGTATTTTCATAGAGAGTTCCCCCTTCGACATTCTATATTTACTATTGTATCAGGGAATGGGAGGAATTGTTGCAAATAAGGTTCGGAATATTTGGGATGTTGGTAGAGATGAATGAAATCCCTTATGAATAATATGGTAATATTGTTAGTGAGCACCTAACCACTTGCCATTGGAACAAAACAATAGGATGTGTGAATGAATGAAGATACATAGTTTAATAGAGGAAAAAGCCAGAGAGATAGATTTTTCTGGTGTTGTATGGATGGAGGACAAAAATGGAGTTGTATATAAATCTTTTCATGGATATTCCAATAGGTCTGATAGATTGCCAAATAAGGTAGAAACCAGATTTGGGATTGCTTCCGGCTGCAAGCTCTTTACCGCCATTGCAATAGGCCGCCTGGTCCAGGAAGAGAAGCTGAATTTCGAGACGAAAATTAGTGAGGTACTTACTTGCGGATTTCCAAATTTTGATAAGAGTGTGACCGTTCATCACCTGTTAACCCATACCTCAGGAATACCGGATTATTTTGACGAAGAGGTGATGGAGGATTATGAGGCCCTGTGGAAAAGCAGGCCCATGTATCAGATAACGCAATTGGAAGACTTCCTACCGATGTTCCAGCACGGTGAAATGATGTTCACGCCTGGTGAGAGATTCCATTATAATAATGCCGGGTTTGTTTTATTGGGCATGGTGGTGGAACACGTCACCGGGGAAAGCTTTACTCATTATGTCGAGAAGAAAATATTTCTCCCGTGCGAGATGAAGGAATCCGGATATTTCTCCTTTGATCAATTACCTGCCGATACAGCGACAGGCTATATAGATAACGAAGACGGAACCTGGAGAAGCAATATTTATTCGTTACCGGTTAAAGGTGGAGCAGATGGCGGGGCTTATGTTACCGCACCTGATATGGCGAAGCTTTGGACAGCCTTGATGGAACGGGAATTATTGAATGAAGAAATCACAAGCCGGCTCCTCACTCCTCATGTAGAGGTTGGGAAAGATGAATATTACGGATACGGTGTTTGGATCGACAAACGAAACGATGCGATATATAAGTATCATGTGATGGGATATGATCCCGGTGTAAGCTTTGCCTCCGGTTACTATCCGGATTCTGGCAGCATATTGGTTATCCCTTCGAATAGAGGTGCAGGGCCACATAAGCTCATGGCTGTAGCTGAAGAATATTTTGAAAGGGGAAAATAATGCTCAATAAAGTTTTTCTATTTTTAGTGACCGTATTTTTGTTCTTCCTTTTCTATAGTGTGGATCAATACTTCAGTTTTCTTATTATAAATCGTTTCGTTGAGCTTGTGATTTATCTACTGGCAATCATTACAATAGTTCAGACGGTTGTTAGGTTGAATAACTGGCTGAAAACGCTCCGCTATAGTTTTCCAATTAAAGTCATCACCAGCTTTCTTCTTATCCTTTTCTTTACACATGAATTCTTTACGCCGTATTTTTATCCTGAAAATTATTTGAAAAAGGTCGGGATTGAAAAAATAGAGATGTATCACCAGCTAGCCAGTCCGAATCTTAACGCCAAGGAACGGGAAAGACTGGCGGAAGAAGCACTTGTCAAGGAAATGGTTGCTCACTTTATCATAACGGAATCCTACCCCAATATTGGTAGTTTGGAGAACATAGAAGTGATAGATTTCAAAAGGAACTATTCCCAGTATGAGTTGTTAATCGAAGCTGAACAACCTGATGGGAAAAGAACGTTTCAGTATACGTTCGCAAAAGAGGGATTGGATTTTAAAATAATCGGGTTTGCACAACTTGATTAGATGGCTGTATGTCCTCAAAATAAAAAGAAGAGGCTGGGACAAAACTAAAAATTGCTAATAAAAGACGAACAATATAGGTGCCGGCTCTAAATACCGCTATTGATTTCCGTGCAAGACTTCGCTTTCCGCGGGTGACCCGTGAGCCTCCTCGGCTTCGCCTGCGGGGTCTCACTTTGGCCACTTCTCCCGCAGGAGTCTTCGTCTTGCACTCCAATCAACCGCTGGTGTAACCTAAAACTAATCGAATACTTCAAAAAAAGACCCGAACTAATTTGATTTTAAAATTCAAATTAGTTCGGGTTTTATTTAGACTAAAACACTTTTGTCCCAGCCTCTTCCTTTCCATCAAGACAATAATTTCGCCTTAGTAAACCTTTCACCTTCATCCATCCAACCTTCAAATTCCTTGGTGTTGATGCAGACCGACTTGCCGTATTTACTAGACTGAATCAGCGCCTTCACATGCCCCCGTTTATTTTCATGGTTACTCAGGTCAAGCTCCTTGGAGATGTCCTCAAAAATGGATAGGATCAGCTTTTCTTCCACTTTAGTGGGATGGACAACGTTTAGCCCCATGCGACTGACCTCATCCCGATAGAATCGGAAGTTATGATGTGTATTGGACTCGAGAAAATGATGGATGATTTCTTCTGCTGGCCGGTTGTGGCGGTTCCCAAGCAGAGGCGGGGCAAACGTCCTGATCTGCGAGACGGTTCTTTCTGCGTGTCCCAACAGTAAAGGGTGGACCTGGTTTTGAATAAGTGTTTGCAGTGGTTGCGTTGGATTCCCAGAAGTCGAGAGGTTGAAGCTTTCACGTACGCTGGACAAAAAATAACTAACATCGCGCCAGCTTATATTCATGCCATCATTGATGCGGTCATTCCGGACAGATGGATCAAATGGGCTTAAGGATGCCTGTTTGGTCATGACTAGCCTGCTTGCCCCAAGTGACAAGAGAGTTCCTGCACTATGGGCCACGTTCGGGATGATAATCTCAAACTCTTTGAAATACTGCCTGATCAGATTCACTATATTAAATGCCGTGGTCGTATCCCCGCCACCGGTCCGTAAAAAGAGTGATAGCCCTTCCGATTCCTCCATAGCCTCAAGATGCCTCGCGAGCGGTTCCAGGATATCTTCATAAATACCGCTTACCATTACAAGGATGCTTGTGCCACGCAAGCTTTCCAAGGCTTTTAAATCTCTCATAAGATTTCCCCTCCAATTCGAGTGCTTGTCCCATAGTAAGAGTTAATACCTGTATATGTGAAAAAAATGGACCTTAGAACTGATATTTTCACAGAGTCTTAGTATCAATATGGTCGGATGGAAGGGAATATAAAACAGGTGGTTGGAAATATATATTGGCTTGGAGTGCTTGGAGTTATAAGTGGCAGAAAGCAGTCAGAATATTTGCCAATGGCCTTATTAAGCATCAATCCCCGTTAGAAGTCCATTAGCGACAATGATTGCTCCAAAAAAGCCATCCGACAGACGTTTCGAAGTCTTTTCGGACAGCCTTCTCTTAAACGGTATTTATCCAATAAAACCCGCTACCACAACCAGCAGTAGCGGAGAAATCATCACCCTCCAAAAAAGAAATCTATCACATTCGAAGCGGTGGAGGTGTCCTTGTTATAGAATTCCGAGTAGCCGCAGTTCTTGCAAAATACGACGATGAAGCGGTTATGCTGAATATCGAACATTTTGGAAAGCCCTGTTCCGGTTGTGGCAATTTCTTTTGTTCCTGCGTTGGTGGATCCGCATTTGATACAGCCTTTTTCTTTCATGTTAAATCCCTCCTGATATATTTTATTACTATGTATTACGTACATAGTGGAGAGAGGTTTCATGGAAAAGAAAATGAATTACTGGCAGCCGAAAAATGAATCCACGCGCCTTAAAAAAGCTAACCGATCGGCACCTGCAGCTCCGTCACATACTCATTGGTATCCACCGTCACCCAGTCGCCCTTGTGGTAGATTTCACGTACTGGCCCTATCACGTTATACCTGTTCTCCATAATCCACTCAAACAAGGCACGCGATGTTTCTCCTATAGTGGAAAAGGGCCCTTTATGCACCACGCAAGCCATCTTTTCCACGGCTGGCAGCTCGTGCACCTTCACCGTCGCATTCCCGGGAATCACTTTCGTAATCGGCTCGGCAATCTCCAGATCGATGGCAGAATCAGTGTGAACATACAAGCCTGAATGGTATATCGTCATACAAGGTATGGTCCGCTTGGCTTCTGAACAGTCAATGTGATCGTTTACCTGTCCCCACAGCCTTTCGCAAAATGTATCAAAGCTCTCTTCTTTAAATTCTTCTCTGATGGACGCCACTAATATCGGCTCCACTTTCTTGATTGAGATGTCATTCATCATCGGTACCCCTCCGTTTTTTATGAGAAAAATGTTGGTACGGAGACGTTCGAGTCTGTTGGTTTCCTGCTCGAGCAATTTTTCCAGGGACTCGGCTTTTGATTCAAGCATAGGGATGAGTTCCTTGTTGACAGGCGTGTCCAAAAGAACCTTCACGATTTCCCCAAGTGAGAATCCTGCATCCTTCAGCGCAGCGATTTTATTGATCAACACGAGCTGACCCGCATCATAGTAGCGATAATTTGTATGCGGATCGACAAAGCTTGGCTGGATCAGGCCTATGCTCTCATAATGGTATAACGTATGAATGGACATGCCACTCACTTTTGCAAATTCCCCGATTTTAAACATGCTCATCACTCCTCCAACAGACTTTACAGATGTGCACCTCTGCCGTCTACCTTAAGTATAGGGTCTTGGGTAACCCGAGAGTCAACGCCAGATTTAAAATTCCCGGAAAAGGGGTATAAGGTAACTGAGGAAATAGCGAGAGGAAGATACTGTGATACGAATTGTGGGAATGACAAAGGATCATCATTTAGATAAAGATATTTCGATCGACAACTTGGATGTGAACGCCTATAAATGGGTCTGGGTGGACTTTGACCAGCCTACAGAAGCAGAACTCGGGCACCTGGAGACAACATTCCATTTTCATCCGCTGGCGATTGAGGATTGTATACATAGACTGCAGCGGCCGAAGCTGGATTATTATGAGGACCATACGTTTTATGTGACACATTGCATTGAGGAGAAGGAAGAGGAAATCTCAAAAGAGGAACTGAATTTCTTTTTGGGGGAAAAGTATGTTGTCACATTCCATCATGCCCCTTCCAAAGAAGTGAATGATGTATGGAACAATTTGCTGGCCTTACCAAAGAACGTGAATAAGTGGGATGAACATTACGTTTTCTATGAAGTTCTGGACAATGTGGTGGATAATTATTTTCCTTTCCTTTATAGCATGGAAGATCAGCTCGATAAAATCGAGGACAATACCCAAAACAAGTCGATGAACCAATTGATGGAGGAGCTGTTTGATACAAGATATGCCTTGTTGAACCTCAGGCATACCATCAATCCGATGCGGGATCTGCTTTATAGGATGTTGAATTCGCACCGCTTAAGTGGCGTGTTGAAAAGAAAGGAATATTTCTCGGATATCTATGACCACCTCCTGAAGCTCTCCGAAATGGTGACGAACAACAGGGAGTTGACGGCAGATATCAGGGATAATTATCTTTCCTTGAACTCCCATCAATCAAACAATGTCATGAAGGTCCTGACTATCATCACGTCCATTTTCGCCCCGCTGACGTTTATTGCGGGAATCTATGGAATGAACTTCGAGAACATGCCCGAGCTGAGATATCATTACGGATACTTTGTTGCGCTAGGTGTCATGGCGGTCATGGGAGTGAGCTTGTTTATATGGTTCAAGATGAAGGGATGGTTCAAATGATTTTGAGGAAGGGAAATGCCGCTCCTTGTAGAATGATATATATAATGACGGAGGCTGCCTGGGAAAGGTGGTCTTTTTTTCATGGAGGAGGATGTACCATTAAAACAAACTATCTATTACTTATCGTGTTCGGCATACTTTTTCTGTCAGGCTGTTCTTTCATGGAGCGCAATGAGAAAATGCAGAATCTCGTTGCAGAGGACGAAAATAAATATGCCATTTTTGTGGCTGGAAAAGTCGATACCATCACATTTGAGTTGCTTGAAGAGCATTCCATCCATCATGTCCAGTCCGTGTGGCATGAGGAGTCGCTCCAATTTTTCAGGGATGAATATGCCTTTTTGGAGATTGATAGAACCCCGACCTTCATAGTGTTCGATCATAAGAAAATCGTTTATAGGACGCATGATCAAGATGAGTTGATCGAGTTTATAAAAGATAATAAACCGAATTGATCATGTATCCAATCCAATAAAAATCATCTCGGTTTCATTAAATAGGTCGTGTTTCTGCTAAAATATACCTGTAGCACAAGTCTACCAATCTACCGGAAACATGCTTTTTAAAAAAAGGAGTCTTACCATGCACAGATTGATGCTTATTGAAGATGATGGGCAGCTAAGTGAACTGATCTGCGCCCATCTGGGACGGTACGAATATGAGGTGCACGCCCCAACGGATTTCCGGAATATCGTTGATGAATTTACAAAGATACAGCCGGACCTAGTTTTATTGGATATTAATCTACCATATTATGATGGATATTTTTTATGCAGGAGCATTCGCCAGCAGTCGAATGTGCCGATCATCATCATTTCTGCGAGAAGCTCGGAAATGGATCAGATTATGGCGATCGAGCTCGGGGCGGATGATTATATGACGAAGCCTTTCACGTTTGAGATATTGCATTCGAAAGTGAAAGCGGCGATACGGCGGGCATATGGGGAATACGCGGGACAGGATAGCAGCAGTGTGTCGGTGGGGTCACTGAGCGTCGATAGCCATACGCTGAGCCTAACCTTTAACGACAAAAAGCTGGAGTTAAGTAAAAACGAGTTCAAGCTGCTGAAAAAGCTGATGGAACAGCATCATACATACATTTCAAGGGAGTCCTTGATGGAAGAGGTGTGGGACACGGTGACGTTTGTCGATGATAATACACTGACGGTTAATATGACGAGGATCAAACAGAAGCTCGCAAGCCTCGGGATGCCAAACGTCATCACCAGCAAAAGAGGAGTAGGCTATATGCTGAGCGTTCCAGGTGAATCCAATGATTAAGCAGGTTTTCATGAAATACCTAAAGGACCGAATGCTCCTCATCCTTTTTTATCTCCTCAACATGGCAGCTGTCGTTACCTTTTTCCATCTGAGCGAGCCCGCCAACACGGAGGTATGGTACCCGTTATCGATAGGGGGATTCCTGTTGGTGGTGTACTTGATCTGGGATTGGTTCCGCTATTTTCAACAGAATCAGGCGCTAGAGCAGATGCTTCAAAATCAACCTGTTGAATTTCATCCACACACGGAAGAACAGAAAACTTTTCAACAATGGATGAGCAAGACGAACCATGAACATTCAAGAGAGTTGAACGATCTCAAAGAGCAGAACAAGGAAAGACTCTACTTTCTTTCCCATTGGATGCACCATCTCAAGACGCCGGTGTCCGTGATGGAATTGATGCTCCAGAACGAGAAGGAAACAGAAGATAACACGGCGGTGCTGGAGAAAATCAAGCTAGAGAACAGACGATTACATACATCGATTGAACAAGGATTGACGATGATCAGGATGGATAGCTTTGAAAACGACCTGGAAGTCCAAGGGGTGGACCTACTTCAGTCCTTGCGAAAAATCATAAATAGTAGAAAAAGTGAGCTTATCTATCATTCTATCTTTCCAGCAATTGAGTGTGAGGAGGCTTCCTCTATTATCACGGATCCGAAGTGGAATGAAGTGATGCTCGATCAGATCATTTCCAATGCGATTAAATATTCGAGCTTGAAAAAAGGCAGCAAAAAACTGCGGCTCGTTGTAGAAAAGGAAGGTACCGACACACTTCTTTCCATTATCGATGAAGGGGCGGGAATTCCTTCGTATGACGTGGAGCGGATCTTTGAGCCATTTTTCACCGGTGAAAATGGGAGAACGTTCCGGAATTCTTCAGGGATCGGCCTCTACCTCTGTAGGAAAATTGCCGACAAGCTGAACCATACAATCAGCATCAAATCAGAAGTAACAAAAGGAACCAAGGTCACCATCCGATACCTTACAAAACTGTAAGGTATTTTTAGTGGGAGAAATGGCTCCGAAAATAGCAACCATGTAAGATAAAAATAGAAAGCAGAGGGGGGACATAGAAATGACAGAACCAATTTTAAAAGCTAGCAAGCTAGTCAAAATATATGGGGAATCCAGCGGCGAAGGGTCCACAAAAGCAATTGACGGGGTGGACCTCTCGATAAACAAAGGCGAGTTCATCGCCATCATGGGTCCATCCGGAAGCGGCAAGACGACACTGCTCCACATGCTGAGCGGTATCGATAAGCCAACATCAGGCGAGGTGGAAATCAGCGGCCGCCCGGTCAACTCCATGAACGGCGAGGAATTGGCCGTGTTCCGCCGCAAGAGGCTTGGATTTGTTTTTCAGGAATTCAATCTCCTGGACAGCTTGACGGTGAGAGAGAACATCATGGTTCCGATGGTGTTGGAGAAAAGAACGGCTGCCGATATGGAGGAAAAAGTGAATGAGCTCACTCACCTGTTCGGTATCAATACCATCCTAAGTAAATATCCCTTCAAAATATCCGGAGGTCAGCAGCAGCGGACTGCGGTCAGCCGTGCGCTTGTGAACGACCCGAGCATCATTTTCGCCGATGAACCGACCGGCAATCTAGATTCCAAATCATCCTCGGTCATCATGGAATGCTTTGAAAAAATTGTGGAGGAGCTGCAAACAACGGTATTGGTGGTCACACATGACGTGTTTGCGGCGAGCTACTGTCGCAAGGTGGTCTTTATAAAAGATGGACGGATTGATTCCTATATCGTGAGAAAAGGCGATAGAAAAGAGTTTTTGGACCAGATCATGGATAACCTTGCCGTTCTTGGGGGCAGAAGCCATGACCTTTAATCAGCTTGTCTGGAAGATGGCAAAGCGAAATAAGGGGAAATATATTTTCTATTATTTGTGCAATAGCTTTGCTGTCTTGTTCTTTTTCATGTATGCAACGGTTTATTTTAACAAAAGGATAGTGGAGGTAAAGGAGCTGGAATCCATCCAGGACGCACTGGCCATCCCGGGAGTGGCACTGGTCGTCTTTACGGTGTTTTTCATCAACTACGCCCACAGGATTTTTACGAGAAGGCGGCGGAAAGAGTTCGGATTGTTGATGACCCTGGGCATGTCCAATCGGGATATCGTGAGGCTCCTGCTGGTTGAAAATGGCGTGATCGCGGCATCGTCCATTGCCAGCGGGCTATTGACTGGGACGGTCTTTTCAAGACTATTCTTTCTAGTTTTGATGAACAGTGCCGGAACGAGGCAGGTTCCGTTTCATCTTTCATTCGAGATGTTTAGCTATTCCATCGTGGCATTTCTGATTGTTTTTCTTGTATCAGTTGGCATCACACTTTACCTTACGCTGTTCCGAACGCTTTCTGATAGCCTGAAGAGCGACCGCGTTGCTGATGCGATCAAGCTGCGAAGCCCGCTGCTTGGTGGTTTCGGTGTCGCGCTCGTCATCGGTTCGGGATTGATGCTTTATTTCAACTATTTGAACGAGTCGAATCCAGGTGGCGACGGATTGACCCTCCTGGTTTGGACCATTGCGCTCTTGTTCGGGCAGTATATTGCCCTTTCGCAATCGATGAGCTTCTTTATCGAAATGGCGAAGAAACATAAACCATTCTATTATCGGAAGCTATTATTTTTGACGAGTCTGGAATATAAATTCAAACAGCTTACGGCGATCCTGATGCTGGTGACGGTCATGGGAATGGTGACGATTTTCTACACGACGTTATTGCTGTTCATCTATTCGGCTACAGAAAAGCAGGTGGTGGACAATCATCCTTATGATATTGCGTTTGTGGAGACGGAAACGAAAAACAACATTTCGGAGATGGAACTAGTGTCCATTTTTGAAGGGAATCCAATAAAAGAAAATCTGACCATCCAGCTTTTCGATTACCATGAAGAGGATCCGTACTGGGAGGATCTGATCAACCGCTATACCTTCATGCCACTGTCCGACTTTCATCGCCTGACTGGGTCGTCCAAGGTAGTCGGGGAGGGGGAGTACATCTATTTTCACAATCAAATGCCCGAATATGCCGGTGGGGATAGCATTTACGAAAATGGTTTGACCCTTGAAAAAGGAAACATTAAGTTAACCTTAAAGGACTCGATTGTGGAAAAACAAGTCAACAACTTGAGCTATCCATACACAGACTTTCTGGTAGTAAACGATGCGGAATACGGGAAGCTGAAGAACCGCCTTGCTGAGGGGGAGGCCAGCATCCATCTACTGAACGTGGAAGACTGGAAGGAGTCAGAGGCTGCTGTGGCGGAGTTGGAGCAACAAATGTTGGAACACAACCAGTCAACGCCGCTATTCAACAATTTGCACTATTCCTATCTCACAGAAGAGGAATTGTTCAAGCCCTCATCCAGAATAGCCGATTACAACTACCAACGAAACTCCAGCGGGATCATGTTCTTCGTTTCCACCTTTATCAGCGTGCTATTCTTCTTTGGATCGTTCATTTTGCTTTATCTGAACGTCTTTTCCAACATCGAGCAGGATAAAGAGAAATATCGCAAGCTGTATAAAATCGGAATTACGAAAAAGGAAATCCAGCGCCTCAACGCTGGCGAACTGAAGGTGCTTTTTTTCTTCGCACCACTGCTCGGAACGGCCGTAGCCTTCCATTACATTGTCGTCTTCGCCAAGGATGCAGGCGGAATCATGCAGAACCCAAGCTTTTTCATTCACTTCCTCACGATTGCGAGCATCTACCTGGTGATACAGACAGGGTACTATTTTTATGCGAAGAGGAAGATGATGAAACAGCTGGAAATATAGAGGCTGAAAACGGGCACAACCTGATTGGCAGGTTGTGCTTTTTTTACATAGAACCAGGACATAAAAAAGCCTGAGAAACATTCATTTCTCAAGCTTTCCTAATTTCTTTATCCTCAAACTGTTCCCAGTTCGTGATTTTTTCCAACACGATGGAAAGCAATACCCCCATGATCAATCCGTTTGTCAAAAACGGCTGCAGTAATACGGGCAACGGTCCAAATACAGCCGGTGACGTATTCATCAGACAAACTCCCAACAGTACCGGCGCTGCAAGACGGAAGATCGTATCCGAATTGAACACTGCTCCACGCAAGCTTCCATAGGCTGTACCGAACAGCTGTAGATAGGCCACAAACAATACCGCATTCCCGACCGTCATCGGCATCGTCACAAGGAACGAGGTCAATGGTGGCAGCAGCCCGATCACAGCAAGCAACATCCCACCAAGGAAGAACGGCCGTTTATCCAAAATGCGTGTACTTTGTAAAAATCCAATGGTGGAAGTGAACGGCGTATACGGCACGAGCCCGAACAAGGACGCCACCATCGAAAACAATCCTGTAAAGAAGAACGAGTTCCGGAACTGGGCGGGCTTTGGTTTTTCACGATAGAGCTCTGCTGCTGCCTGAACGGAAGCGATCGTGTTGCTCAAATTCAGCATGCCAGCAAAGAACGCGACGGTGATAATGCCATATTCCAGATTAGGTGCACCAAGTGGAAATAACCTGAATGAAAAGGCTGCAGCTGGAGATTCCTGTCCGCTCTCCGGAAATAGAACCACATAAAGCATCCATCCCACAACAATTCCAATCAATATCGCAAAGTTCCCGATCACTTTTGGTGCCTTAATTTTCAGTACACTGACAAAGATAACAAGGAATAGGGATAGTAGACTGATCGGTACGTTCATGGTGCCGTCATCCGTAATCCCAAGCATCCCCTGAAAGAATACCATCATAAGCTGGAAGGTCAGCAGGAATAAGTAGACCGTCATCACCATCGGCGTAAAGATTTTAGGAAGAACAGTGGTCCAGCCGAAAAGGGCCATCAGCATCGTGACACCGCCAGCCAGCAGAAGACCTGTTGCAAGTCCGCCTCCTATTTCCGTGAAGCTCATGCCAAGTGAAGAAGCGGTCAATCCCAGGTTCAGCATCACGCCCCATAATAGACCGGAGTGCCCTTCCAACAGTGGATAGCGGTGGCCCATCCAGCCCTGGAAAATGCACGCCAGCCCTGTGAACAGAAGCGATGCACTCAGCATCACCCGGCTCACTTCCGGTGAAACGTCAAAAGCCGCTCCTATCGATAGAGGAACGACTACGGTGTTGGCAAAAATAAAAAACAGCCATTGTATCGATGAAAAGACTGTAAAGGATGATAGCAGATTTTTCATAGTAAGACTCCTCTTTTATCTGTTTCCTCAAAAACCTCGATTTCCTGAAGCGGGGCCACGCGTTTTTTCGAATCGTTTGAACCCCATATATTCACAAGCATTAGGATAAGTATCAATATCAATAGAAATAGAATCGTTTTCATATATTCATCCTGCCTTTCCCCTAATATATGGTACCATATGTACAACTATATGTATGATATTTGTTTTGTTGAGAAATCATAGGTAAAACATATGATTGGGGGGAGAACCATGGATATCCGGCAGTTGCGCTATTTCACTGTTATCGCGGAAGAGAAAAACATATCACAGGCGGCCAGAAAACTGCATATGTCCCAGCCACCGCTGAGTCAGCAGCTGAAGCAGATGGAGGAGAATCTTGGTGTTGCGCTTGTCTACAGAGAGGGCAAAAAGCTTCATCTTACGGAAGCCGGTGAAAGGCTGTACCATCATGCGGTCCAAATCACCAAGATGATGGAGGAAAGCATGGAGGAAGTGAAAGAGGTGGGACAAGGTCTGAAGGGAGCGTTGAAGTTCGGTGTGAACACACTTTCTGAAACATCACTGCCACAGCTTCTTTTCGAATTCAGGGAGCAATATCCAGCAGTCACTTATGAAATCCATCAAAATGAATCCGTGCAATTATTTCAGTTATTGAGGGAAAGGGTGATCGATCTCGCCATCATCCGTTTTCCGGTACATTCCGAGGAGTTCTCAAGCATCATGCTGAAAACCGAACCATTCTATTTTGTAAACAGGGCGCCTTGGACAGCTGAAGTAACGCTCTCGACCATTTCTAAGGTGCCGCTTATTTTGCCAAGCACCAAAGGACAGGGACTCTATGACTTCTCCGTTCAAGCCTTTGCCAAGCACGGACTGACCCCCAATATTGTCTGTGGGTGCTCAGATTTGAGCCTACTTTCCAGGCTGGTCCAGCAAGGATTCGGTGCAACCATGGTACCGGAAAATGCCATGCACATTTTCGAAAAGGCCGATGTCCACTCCTATCCTATGGAGGACGCCGACCTTGTATCTCAATATGGAATTGCCTGGATGAAGAAGTATTACTTGTCCAATGTGGCGGAGCGGTTTTTGGAGATGTATCGGAAGAGTGTTGGGGAGTAATCATTCGCTACATTATAATAGTTTTCTACATGTATATATAACCTTATCTAAACCATGTTCATGAAGGGTGCCTAACTTTAGCTTTAATTCTGATCCATGTATGGAGATTATCTTTGAGGTGCGTACTACAGAAGGTTTGAGAAGGCCTGCTTATTCCCAATATTCGATAATGACATCAAACTCATTTCTTGGCAATTTACTCGTTACTGGTGAAACAATGACATCAACATCAACAGTTAATTCGGCGTTGTTTAGTCCTCCTCGTTATCCCGCCAGTCATAACTTTTACTAAGTAGAACTACATCTTTAGCCATGTATTTTTCTTTTATTTTGTCTAAAACCTCTTGTCTTTCTTGCTCATCTAACATATCAAGTTCCTTCATAATCTTTTCAGATATAGACATTTTTTCACCTCCAATTGTTTTCTTACATAATAACTCAAATTGATTAGTTCAAAACATCAATCTACTTTAATACCCCTACAAGCTCATCGGTGTATTGTCTGGAGAGAACATAGAGTGTATGAGTATCTGTAACATCCATGAAAGAGCCATACATGTTGCCAGCCTCTTCCGGAAGCCACATATAATACGTATTGTCACCGAGTATTACTTTATATTGCGGATCAGCCATGTCAGCTGTGCCAGACTCCCTTTTTGCTGTTTCAAAAGCATTGGTGAATACTCCGATTTCATTTTTATTAGTAAAAGTATTCAATGATTCATCCACAGTTTCCGAAAACGAGGCCATTTCATATACTTCCACCTGCTTAAGGTCGGATGGGAAATTGGATTTGCTGCAACCGACGATGATGAATAGTAAAAATAGGACTGTAATTGTCTTTTTCATTGTTTTACCCCCGCTTTGATAGAAACTAGAATTCCCGCTATTCCGGCTATCAGGACCTTCGGGAACCAATACCCAAAGAGCCCCTCCGACAGATGTACCTTCATTTTCTGAAAGAACGTGGCGCCCTGCACCCATTCAACGGACCAGCCGAAGCCGAACATGGTAGGGAGGCTGAGCAATATATAGATGATGATAAATGTAAGGATGGGTTTCATGGGTTCATTCTCCTATCTCCAAGTCAGTAAGTTCAAAAAACTCGGCGTCTGGTTTCATCCTTTTTATCCCTTTATCTGACTGAAAATATATTTCTTGATCCTTTTCATAAAATACGGTGATGGTTGTATTTCCGATTTCTATCAAACTTGTTTTAATACGTGGCATAGCTTTTCCGTCCCAATCGAATGACTCATTGATAAATTGCACGATAGACATAATCGTCGGCTCGTCGGTAATTTCTGTACACCCTTGATCTTCGGGATCCTGATAGATGCAGATCCGCTGATCCGGTGTATCCTCTATCCATTTTGTCGCAGTGAGAATCGGTGTTTTATCAAACGTAACCTCTGTTTGTTCGGCCACTTGATTGTAGCTGGCAGAGATCCTGAGCACACCATCGAACCCTTCCTTCGTCCAACGGGAATAAAAGCCGCTCCAATCATTTTCCGAAGTATCGTCATCAAGGGCAGAGTAGATAGATTCCGCTTTCCACCCTAATTCTGGTAGCTCATTTAAATAATATTGATAAATATCCTGCCACTGATCACCTTTAGTGACATACCGTTGATCCTTAAATTTCAAGCCATTGTAAAAGGGAATATCTTTGTGATGCTCTGGGACGATGGACATCCCGGCATATTTATCGCCCGAGGGTGTGAGGAGGTGAGAGGCAAACCAGGTTACTGTGATAACAAGAATAATCGTACCGAACAGCGACCAATTAAAATTTTTCATTTTATAACTCCCTTGTGAAAAAATTTACAATTCCTAGTGAAATTACCAATCTATTGTGTTATATTTTTAAAAATTCAATTATTTGCTACTGGAAGGGGTCACGATGAAACTAGATGACAAGAAGAAACGTGTTCAAGTGAAGTATCGTGAAAAGGTGAAGGCCCAGGATAGTAAGGGTCAATTAGAAATAATTGTTATTTCCATTATAATTGTTATTGCATTGGGTTTGGGAATTTTTTACGGAATCGATCCGTTTGTGAAAAAGGATGAACCAATCATTATCAAGGTGGAGTAGCCATGCTGATCAAATACATCAAGTGTCAGGTAGAGGAAGAGAGTCGTGCGGGGTTTTCAAAAGCCCAGAAAAAATGGAGCGATCTTGCTGAAGTGGAGGGGTTTCTTGGTCAGTTTGGTGGCTGGTGTGAAAACGGTCAAGCGGTGATTTTCGGTTTTTGGGAGAGCAGGCAGGCCTATCAGCATTTTATGGAGCATATTCATGACACTATTTTTCTCGAAAATAATCAAGGGAATACCTATCGCTCCATAACGGTCAAACTGTTTGAAGGGAAACTTGAGAAGCGAGGATGGTTAGACAGGGCTGGGTCGGCTGGCCGGTTATATGTGAGTGAAACGGGGCAGGGGGATGCTACTACATTTTTTAATGCAAAAGGGGAGTATCTCCGAGTTTCTATTTCTCAAATAAAAGATGCAAGCTTAATAGAGTTGGAGCCGAAATGGAATGTAAAAAAAGGAGAGAATGAATCATGACAACACTTGAAACAAAACGGCTTAATCTTAGGCAGGTACATATCGACGATGCAGAACGGATCGAGGAACTGGCAGGTGATTATGAGCTTGCAAAGACAACGCTGAATGTCCCTTATCCTTACCCGGAAGGCGGAGGAAAGGATTTCGTTGAAGTGTTCAGCAAGAAGGAAAATCTTGTACTATTTGCAATGGTGGAAAAAGAGAGTGATAGCTTGATAGGACTGATCAATCTCAATCTGACTCCAGCCTATGAAAGAGCGGAGCTTGGGTACTGGGTAGGTCGGCCTTACTGGGGCAAGGGCTTTGGAACAGAGGCTGCTCAGACGGTGACGGAATATGGCTTTGAGGAGCTCAAGCTGAACAAGATTTTTGCAGGGGCATACAGCGATAATCCTGGCTCTTGGCGCATCATGGAGAAGCTCGGCATGACGCATGAAGGAACCTGGAAGCAGCATGCCAAGAGGTTTGGGCGCTACATTGACCTGACTTATTATGGACTTTTACGGGAAGATTACGAAAAAGCCAAAGCGGGTGAGTAGATGAAAAGCTGGAAGTTTCCTTTTCTGCTGCTTGCAGGAATCGGCGTCTCTTATCTGGGAAACTGGATTTACCTCATCGCTATCAATCTATCGATACTAAATCTGACCGGTTCGGCAGCTGCGGTTGCCGGACTTTACGTGATCCGCCCGATTGCAATTTTGATTACGAATACCTGGGCGGGGAGTGTTATCGACCGGGTCAATAAAAGGAAGCTGATGATCGGGGTGGATGTGGTACGGGGACTGCTCGTCTTCCTGATTCCATTCATCGAGTCCTTATGGGTCATATATTTTCTGCTATTGCTGATTAATATAGCGGGTGCTTTTTTCGGCCCGAGCTCTTCCGTGTACATAACAAAATTAATTCCTGCGGCAGACAGAAAACGGTTCAACTCACTGATGAGCATGACGAGTTCAGGCGCCTTCTTGTTGGGACCGGCAATTGCAGGGGTGCTTATCATGCTGGTAGGGACGGAGCTCTGCATTTTCATCAACTCGGCAACATTCCTGGTTTGTGCGTTCTTCATCTACCTATTGCCGAATGTCGATGAGTTGGTAAAAGAAAAGCGCGAACGTGTCACCTGGAGCATGCTTGTGGGAGACTGGCGGATTGTAAAAAGGTTTGCGCAGGGCGCCACCTACTTCATGGTCGTGTATCTTTTATTCCAAGGCGCGATGCTGACCGGTTTTGCGCTCGATTCCCAGGAGGTTACGTTCATCAAGCAGCATCTGTTGCTGACTGATCAGGATTACGGATTGATTGTGAGTCTGACTGGTCTCGGGGCATTGGCAGGTGCGGCGGCTGCTGCGATGGTGGCGAACAGGGTACCGCTTCGGTTTTACATCGGAGGGGGGATGCTTTTTACGAGCGTCGGTTATCTCTTATTCTATGCATCCTTCAGCTTCTGGACTGCCACTTTGGCATTTGTGTTTCTCGGATTTTTCATGGCCTTCGCGAACGCTGGCTATGCGACGTTTTTTCAGCAGAGTGTCCCTGTGGAGATTATGGGGCGGTTCGGCAGCTTGGCTGAAATGCTGCAGGCGATTGTACAGATTGTGTTGACCTTGATACTTGGTGTAGCGGCTGACTTGTTTACGATCCAAACTGCGTGCATTGTCTTCAGTTTTGCTGGGGTGGTGCTGGCTGTGGGACTTTTTATCACGGTGCTGCTGCCGTCCAAACAAGTCCATTTTAACGAGGGGAAATTGGAGGCGTAGTTGATGAGAGAAAAAATCCGGAGTGATTTAGTGCATTATCAACATGCACATAGCAATAAATGGAATCAGGTTCTGCACTACTTCGCATTCCTGTTTGCCTTTTTGGCGTGGATTTTCTTGTTTATCAATGTTTATGTGACGATCTGTTTGGGGGTGCTGCATTACCTTTTATCGTGGATTGGTCATTTCTACTTTGAAGGTAATAAGCCTGCGTCGTTTAAACGGCCATGGCTAGGGTTTTATGCGGGATTTACTTGGTTTTTTATGAGGAGTATCGAGTTGGTGACGGGGAGAAGGGTGTTGCCGAAGTAATGGAACAAACGCTTGGAAGATGGGACCCAAGCGTTTTTGCGTTCTATGACTTTACTTTGAACATTCCAGTCATATTTGGAGCATAATTTTTAAAATCATACTTTTCATAAAAATCCTCTTTCCCGTCAGCGGCGAACAATCCGATAAATGCCTTAGCTGGAGCATGTTCATCTATGTATGTTGTCAAGCCGTCCATAATCGCTTTACCTATTCCATATCCCTGGTAATCAGGATGAACCACTATATCCTGAACGTAAAAATAGATGGCACCATCCCCTACAATCCTACCCATACCGATTATTTCGTTCTTATTCTTTACAACAACCGAAAAGAGTGAATTTCGAAGTGAGATCTCCGCAACATCAAAATTCATATATTCTTTCCATCCGACACTTGAACATAAGTAGATGTATTCATCCAGTGTTGGAGATATATTTTGTAGAATCTCATATTCTATCATTCAGTTTTCCTCCTTATAATTCGCATCTATTACTTATTATTCAGAGAATCTATAAATCCTTCATGGTTTTCTTATAAATTATAGGGTGATGAATGGGGATGGTACCGTCACGGTCGGGTGAGGGTAGGAGAAGCGGTACGAAAGAAGAGGTTTCATAGCGTCACTTTGGGAAAATTGGCCAAATGAAGGAATCAAAAGCCCTGGTATGATTCCATCCCCCCAGGAGACCCGCCCAAGTGAAGGAATCAAAAGCCGAGAATGATTCCCTCACCCCAGGACCCCCGCCCAAGTGAGGGAATCAAAAGCCGAGAATGATTCCATCCCCCCAGGACCCCCGCCCAAGTGAAGGAGTCAAAAGCCGAGAATGATTCCCTCACCCCAGAAAACCCGCCCAAGTGAAGGAATCAAAAGCCCAGAATGATTCCCTCATCCCAGGAACCCCGCCCAAGTGAAGAAATCAAAAGCCCATAATGATTCCCTCATCCCAGGACCCCCGCCCAAGTAAAGGAATCAAAAGCCCATAATGATTCCCTCACCCCAGAAAACCCGCCCGAGTAAAGGAATCAAAAGTCATAATTCCACAATAAATAGAAACAGCCCAACATAACCTAGTTGGACTGTTAACGACTATTAAGCTTAGTTCTGCAGCTTCTTTAAAATCTCCGGATACTCCTTATCCAGCTTGTAGAAGTAGAGGATGATCAGCTGGATGGCGGTAATGATGACTGGTACATAGACAAATAGGAATAGGATGGTGGCCGTTGCAGAGTCGGATTGCTCAGTGACCCCGCCGACATAACCTCCAAAAGAGAGTGCCCAACCCATAATGGCAGCGCCGAGGCCCATGCCTACTTTGGTCCCGAAGCTTCCAGCACTGTAGACAAGGCCTTCTGTACGGACGCCGGATTTGTATTCACCGTATTCAATCGTGTCAGCAAGCATGGCCCAGATGGAACCGATAAGTGGAACACCACCGATACCCCTGATAATCGATCCGATCAGAACGAGGGTGAAGCTGCTTGGATCGATTAATATGATGACTGTCCCAACTAGTCCGAGAACAAGTCCGGCGATAATAGAGTTTCTTTTGCCGAATTTCTTAATCAACGGTGAGATGAACAATAATCCGAACAGCATTGGGAACAATCCTGCAAACCCGAGTGGGCCGACAAGGTTTGGATTATTCAGGATATACTGAGCATAATAGATGCCCAATCCGCCTGCGATTCCGGCCCCAGTAAAGGTGATAAGCATGAATGCTACCATCAAAGCCCAATATTTGTTTCGGAAAAGGGCTTTCAATCCGACTTTTAAAGGAACAGTTTGTGTTTTATCCTGCTGGGCTGGTTTCACTCTTTCTTTCGTTGTTAAGAAGGTAATAAGAAATAAAATAGCTGATAGAGCACTGAAGATGGAGAATGTGATAATCCAGCCCTGTTTTCCGCCACCAAAAGCATTGACGAGTGGAAGCGTGAAAAAGATGATGGTGATTGCTGCTGAAAGCGCCATAAACATACGGTAGATATTCAAGGAGGAGCGCTGATGCTGATCCTGTGTAATAAGGGAATTGAGGACTCCATAAGGAATATTGATGGCCGTATAAATGATATGAATCAGGTTGTAGGTGATGGCGATATACACGAGCATTCCGAAAGGACCAAGGTCTGGTACTGTAAACAAAAGGATTCCAGAAATGGTATAGGGAATGGCCATCCATAAGAGCCAAGGTCGTGCCTTACCGTGCTTGGATTTCGTTTTGTCGACAATGGCACCCATCCCGATATCGGTGACACCATCCAATAGTCTGGATAAGAGAATAATGGTACCGATTGCGGCTGCGGAGGCTCCGGCAATGTCCGTATAAAAAAATAGTAGAAATGAAGAAATGGCGGTGAAAATAAGATTGCTGGAAAAGTCCCCTAATCCGTAGCCGAATTTCTCAGTGAAACTAATTTTCGTTGCGGCAGTATCCCCTGTAGCGGAAGTATAAGGTACATCGGTTTTTCGAATTGCACTCATTTTGAAATATTCCTCCCCTGATCCATAATGGTTAAAGCGTTCTCATTTTATCCAAGAAAGATGGAAGGAATGGGCAACGTCTTCCCGCCGTAACCCATTCATCCATTTTAATTGTTTACGAGTTCTGTATTGTTCAACTTTTGAAGAATCTCCTGAAGCATTTCTTCTGTAAAATGCTCATTGAAATTCACGAGCGCGCGGAGTGGCATGTATTTCATCATCGCAATCATCATTTCCGATTGGCCATCCTGCATCGCCTCCATTAACCCGCTGTTCTTATTCATTTCTTGTAGGGCTGCCTGGATAACCGGTCCGTGAACAGGGTCGCCTATGATGTCCCCAACGATTGTGTTTCTCGTTACCATTTTTGTTAATTTAGGAGATGTGGAGTGAACCATCACTTTTTCGGAAAGTACGATCTCCTCAGATGATTTGCCGGCGAGGATCTCAAATTCCCCACTTTCAACATGCCAGTCCTTTCGAGCCACATCATAGTAGGCGAAGGAGCGCTTGTCTAGTGTGACCACAACCGTTTTTTCTTCTCCTGGCTGCAGTTCAACCTTTTCAAAGCCTTTCAATTCCTTTTCAGCTCTGACAGCAGTGCTTTCCAGGTCCTTTACATAGACCTGAACGATTTCTTTTCCTGCACGACTTCCGGTGTTTTTCACGGTGATATGGACATTCACGGTCTCTGTGTCTGCAAAATCTTTCTTATCGACAATAATATCCGTATAGTCAAAGGTGGTATAGCTCAACCCGTAGCCGAATGGGAAGAGTGGCTGGATGTTCTTCGTGTCGTAATAGCGGTACCCGACGAAAATGCCTTCCTTGTACTCGACTTGATCTCCCTCACCAGGGAAGTTCAGGTAGGAAGGGTTGTGACCTAATTGTTCCGGGAATGTTTCAGCAAGCTTTCCGCTCGGGTTCACTTCTCCGAAAAGCAAGTCCGCTACTGCACCACCGAATGCTTGGCCACCCAAATATCCTTCCAACACCGCTTTTACCTTGCTGATCCATGGCATTTCAATCGGTGATCCGTTGCTGAGGACGACAATCACGTTTTCCTGAACAGATGCGATCGCCTCTATCAATGTCTGATGGTTGGCAGGGATGTTCAAATGGGTGCGGTCATAGCCCTCCGATTCATAGCGTTCCGGCAAACCAACAAATAATATGGCGACATCGGCTTTCTGTGCAGCCACTTTGGATTCGCCGATCAATACCTGGTCGATATCATCAGAATCCAGTTGATATCCTTGCGAATAGCTCAGACTTGCTTTACTGCCGACAAGCTTCTCCAATTCTTCATAAACACTATCCAGCTTTGTCGGGTTCACGTGGGAGCTTCCGCCGCCCTGGTAACGTGAGTTTTTCGCAAACTCCCCGATTATCGCGATTTTCCCTTCTTTTTTCAGAGGCAAAATTTGTTCGTCGTTTTTCAACAGGACCATGCTTTCAGCCGCAACTTTTCTAGCTAGCTGATGGTGGGCTTCCTGGTCATACGTTGCATTCTCTTTCTTGTGGTCCACTGCCATGAAAATGATTTTCAACAGTCGTTCCACTGCTCGGTCCAACGCTTCCAATGGGAGAGTTCCATTCTCGACCGCAGCGATAATCTTTCTGTCGCCTTCCCCGTTGCTTGAAGGCATCTCCAGCTCAAGTCCTGCAGCCAATCCGTCGGCACGCTCGTTGACAGCGCCCCAGTCGGATACAACAAATCCGGTATGGCCCCATTCCTCTTTTAGAATGTCTGTCAGCAGGTATTTATTTTCCGCAGCAAAGTCTCCGTTCACCTGATTGTAGGAGCACATCACTGTCCAAGGCTGGGATTTTTTGACCGCCCCCTCGAAGCTTGCCAGATAGATTTCGCGTAACGTCCTTTCATCAACGACCACATTAGTGGACATGCGGCGGTGCTCCTGGTTGTTTGCTGCGAAGTGCTTTAGGGAAGTGCCGACCCCTTGGCTTTGCACCCCTTCAATATGGTTTGCAGCAAGCTCAGAGGATAGATAAGGATCCTCGGAAAAGTACTCGAAGTTACGGCCGCAGAGTGGGGAACGTTTAATGTTTGCTCCCGGTCCGAGCAGAACCGCCACATCCTCGGCCTGGCATTCTTCTCCAAGCGCGACGCCGACCTGTTTTACAAGCTCTCGGTTCCACGATGTTGCCAAGCCTGCCGCAGACGGAAAGCAAGTGGCTGGGACACTGTCAAAGATTCCAAGATTGTCTGATCCCTCGCGCTGCTTTCTCAATCCATGAGGGCCATCCGTCACCATGATGGATGGGATGCCTAGTCTTTCTACAGGCTGGGTGTGCCAGAAGTTCAAGCCCGAGCATAGTCCCGCCTTTTCTTCCAACGTTAACTCTTGCAGTAAATAGGAAATATCTCTCGTCATTGTCTTTCCTCCTAGAAGTTATATTTATTGATTATTTCGAATTTTAACCGTTTTCATTATTTATTTTTGGTATAATCTTAATAAAAATGGTATGAAAATAATGCAGATGATTCTTTTTTTAAAGCGTTTTCAAAGAGTGGAGAGGATTTTGATGGAAGTATTGATGATCAGGGATACGGACGATGTCGAGTTTATCTGCAAGATACTCTACGAAACTGTTCAAATACCAGTCTTTTATATAAGCAAAGAGGGAGAGGTGCTGAAAAAATTTCCGGTGGATTTTGCCCTTAACCCCATCTATGCGGAAAATAAGGAAATCTATCAGCTGTTGCATTTACTTGAAGACGCTCCGGATGTACCTGTATTAAAATCAACCCGCTTTCTCGAACAGGTCATCACGATCAAGGTGGGGAGCGTAAGTCAATATTCCGGGCATCTTGTTATCGGACCATCCATTTATTCTGATCTCTCTGAAGAGGTATTTACTGGGCTTTATAATGATTTGGCATTTGATATTCCGCATAAAGAGCTGAGAGCCTATTACCAGACAGTCCCCCGAATCAGTAAGGTGCAGCTGCTGCATGTAGCGATTCTTGCCTATTTTCTTGTCTATCATAAAAAGATAGATATAACGGAAGTGCTTCAGCAACTAGAAGTGGTGAAAATGGAAAATTTGATGCAGGAGCCTGTGGAACTGCATGTTTCCAAAAGCAGACAGGAGATCGCCTTCCATGCAAGTGTGATGTTTGAGAAAAAACTGTTTCAGGCAGTTCAGGACGGCAGGAAAGAAGACATTTTAAGACAGCTAAACAGCCCAGTCATGGGAAAGCTTGGTCTTTTATCAAAATCAAGTCAATTACGCAGCGAGAAGAACTTATTCATTTCCGCAATTACACTTGCGACCCGTTCTGCTATGGAAGGAGGGCTGCAGCCGGAGCTGGCCTATACGATGAGTGATATGTATATCCAATCCGCTGAGGACCTGAAGAATGTAAGTGAAGTCCAAGCGCTCTTGAACAGTGCACTATGCACCTTTGCCGACCGGGTTCATGAGAGCAATCTCAACAAATACTCCAAGCCGATCATGGCATGCCAGACCTACATCTATAAGCACCTTTATGAGGAGATTACCCTTTCCATGCTGGCAGAAGTTGCGGGCATGCATCCAAACTATCTTTCCTCCCTTTTCCGTAAAGAAGTCGGAATGTCATTGAGTGAATACATGCAAAAAGAAAAAGTGGAGGAAGCAATCAAGCTACTCACCTTATCGAGCTATTCCCTGACGGAGATCTACACCTGGCTCAATTTTCATGATCAAAGTCATTTTACGAAGATATTCAAGAAGTTCACCGGCCATACCCCCAAGAGATACCGGACTTTATATCAAGTGGTTAAGTGAATTCTGGAAAAATGCTATAATAGTCCACAACATAAAAATAAAGGAGTGGTCTTGTGATACAACTGGAAAATTTTCATCACGTCAGTCTAAGCGTTACGGATATTGAGAGATCCAAGCACTTTTACGGAACTGTCCTCGGCTTTCCAGAGATAGAGCGTCCTGATTTCGACTTTCCGGGAGCGTGGTATCAGGTGGGCACTACGCAGCTACATCTGATTCAGAATAGCGAGGCGGAAACATTGAGGACAAGCGATAAGCTCGACAGCCGGGATGGACATTTTGCCATTCGGGTGAAAAGTTATGATGATACGTTGAAGTATCTGCAGGAGAAGGGGCTGGAGGTCAAGGCGAAGCCGGAGAGCAAAAGCGGCTTCAAACAGATCTTTTGCATGGACCCGGACCGGAATCTGATTGAGTTTAATGAGGAGCAGTGAATATACGAAGCATGAAGAAATTTTTTGTAGGGGTATGTTTGTTGTTGCTTGTGAGCGGATTGGCGGCTTGTGGGGAAACAAAAACCAGTGAGACGAAGGATAAGGAAACAGGAGCTGCTGTCGTAGAGGATAAAGGAGGGGAAGAGGCTTTTCCGTCTACAGAAAAAGAGGATGAAGAGAGCGTTACGGAAGCTGCCGGCTCAGAAGAGGACGAAGAAGAACCTACCGAATCACAAGAGGAACCAGCAGGCGATTCAGAATCCGAAACAACAGAAGGCAGCGTAAACATCGCTTCCAGCGCCGATGCCATCGAATATCTTAAGCATGTATTGGAGCTTGAAGAAAATGAGGACATCCTATTCGACGATATGGGAGGCACGCTGGAAACGGACGATTCCGGATCCTTCTACACGATTAAACTTGTCTCAAAAGAAATGCAGAAGAATGGCGGTTCAGGAACGGTTGGCGTCTATATGGTCTATGAAGATGGGACGTATATGGAGAAAATCTGATGTTCCTTGGTGAGCTTCCTGGCATAACGGAGTTTCTTCTTTTTTAGAGGGATTGTGGCAAAAATCATCGAATATATGTAGGTATTCGGATTACATATTCGGGCTTCGCTCTATTTCGATAGGGCAAAGCTTATTTTTTATTTCAAATACAAGGAGCAATGGAGAATGATAAATCCTATTTTAAAAGATTTTCCTTCTGAATTTACCACAGATAGATTAATGATCAGAATGCCAATGCCTGGGGACGGGCCGGCTGTGTATGACGGGGTTGCGGCATCATTGGAGGAACTGAAGCCCTGGCTGCCGTTTGCAAACTACGAGCAGACGCTTGAGGGAGTCGAGGCCAATCTCCGAGAGAGCCATGCGAAATTCCTGAAAAGAGAGGATCTTAGATTACTAGTATTCTTGAAAGAGACAGGGGAATTCATTGCATCGTCCGGCCTGCATCGGATCAATTGGGACGTCCCTAAATTCGAGATCGGCTATTGGATTGATACGAGACAGAGTGGAAAAGGCTATATCACCGAAGCGGTCGAAGGAATTACACGCTTCGCCTTCGAGGAGCTGGCGGCAAACAGGGTGGAAATCCGTTGCGATCCGAACAATGTGAAGAGTCGTGCGGTAGCAGAGCGATTGAACTATACATTGGAAGGCATCCTGCAAAATGATGACCGTGGTGTAGATGGCAGCCTACGGGATACCTGCATCTTTGCAAAGGTGAAAAAGTGAGGAAGCATGCGCTGGTGATTGGCGGGACGGGAATGCTTTCAGAGGTGTCACTTTGGCTTGCAATAGAGGGATATCATGTCTCGGTCGTTGGTCGAGATGCAGGACGTATGCAGAGGCTAACTGCCAGGAGCGAGCACATCAGTCCAGTCTTGGTAGATTACAAGATTGAGATTCAGTTTGCTGCTGGACTTGAACGGGCAGTTGAGGAAAGCGGGCCAGTTGAGTTGGTGGTGGCCTGGATTCATTCGGATGCTCCGCAGGCTCTGGGACAGGTGATTTCAACTGTTGGAAATCAAAGTGGGGAATGGTCGCTGTTCCATGTGCTTGGAAGCAGGGCGAACTTGCGAGAAGTGAAAGGAAGTGTAAGTATTCCTGCTGGTTGCAGCTATCATCAGATTCAGCTCGGGTTTGTGCTGCAGGGTGGAGGCTCACGTTGGCTGAGGAATGATGAGATTGCAATAGGTGTAATTGAGGCGGTAGCTGGTAGGCGCGAGGTAAGTTTGGTTGGTGTATTGGATCCTTGGGAGCGGCGGCCGTGATTTGAGGTGAGCGTATAATCGCTTGCCTTTTTTTCTGATACCTTTCTCTTCCTCAAGCGTCTATATTGTAGAAAGGGGGCAGCCATGGGAGAAATTGTGAACCATTTTGAATTGATTTATGAGCAGCTGAGCGATAAGGTATATAGCTATATTTACTTACTGGTGGGCAATTCCACCGTTGCAGAGGATCTGACACAGGACACGTTTGTAAAAGTGTATAACAAGCTTCACACATTTAATGGGGATTCCTCGGTCTCGACTTGGGTTTTTTCGATTGCCCGCAACAAGACAATTGATTATATCCGGAGGAAACAGCGACTCGCTTTCTTTTCAATCGGAAAGAAAACATTCACCGACCCCACCCCGACACCAGGGGAGATAATCGTAAAAGGGGAAGAGGTCGAGCGCCTTTATGCTGCAATCAATCAGCTGAAGCTGGAATATAAGGAAGTAATCATCCTAAGAAAAATTAAAGAGTTATCGATCAAGGAAACGGCAGTAGTCCTTGGCTGGAAAGAGGAAAAGGTGAAGCTCACGACAAGCCGGGCCTATGCGGCGCTGAAAAAGCTGATAAAGGAGGAGACCTATGATGAATCATTCGGAGCTAAATGAATACGAGAAGGAGTTTAAATCATTGGATATGATTCCTAGATCAGATGAATCGAAGAGGCAAACATATATGAATATCGTCGCAAAACGACCAGCGGAAAAGAAATGGATGGGCCTCATAGTAGCACCTGTTGTTGCAGTGGCAATATTATTAATCTTCCTTTTTGGCAGTGATATTATGATGTTGGAAAAAGAAAGCGGAAGCAGTGTAATGCTATTTCAAGATGTGATGGATTTCAAATACGAAGAAATTACAAGGATATACGTAGCACCCGCCGTCAGCCTAGATTCTTTTAAAGACGGTATGTTAAACGGGGTACCGATAAAGGGTGCGAGAGATTACGGGAATAACCCTGCATGGAACAAAGAGCTGCATTTCTATTTTTCCAGGGCCGTAATTTTGGAGGAACCAATCAAGGAAATTCCCCATCTCGATTTGGTCTTGGAAGTAGAAGGACAGAATCCACTTAAATTAAAGCTCTGGCTGTATGAGGATGGCAGTGGCTATATCAGCAAGTACACGTCAGAGGAGTTTTATGAATTGAAAAAGGAAGACGCCATGATGCTATATTTGGTGTTTGAGGATTTTATTAGGTAGGAGTCAAAACATATATCAGTTGAATGAGTGTGAATGGAGAAAAAAGATGAAAAAAGTATATGTTGCTTTGGTGCTTACTTTGCTGGTAGGCTGCCAATCCCCCTTCGGAGAAACAATGGTCCTCATGGATGAGCCACTGGAGGCAGTAAATATTTCAGAATCAAAAGGCCGAGGAGATATGAACCTGGACCTCCTCCATTCCTTCAGCGACAAGGATACGCTTGAATTCTGGGAAAGAGCGATAACAACAGCACGGTTGCAGAGCGGGGATGGCAAACTGTCCAACCCGGACTATGATGTAATGGTGGAATACAAGTCAGATAGTGATGGCGGTTTTCCGGCTAATGGCCTCCATTTGTGGCTTGGTGAAGAGGGGGAGAAGAGTTATTTCATGTACATAGAGGGAGACGGGGTGTATGAGACGTCTGCCAAGGTGACGGAGGAATTGCAGGATTATGTTTTGGGAGGGGAGTAGTCAGGCTTTGCGTTGTGAAGGGCTATAATGAGTAAAATCAGCTCTCTGACAGGTTGGAAAGCTCATCCTCGACGATGAGCAAAATCATCCCCCGCGAAGTCAATAGCTCATCATTGAGGTAATGACGTGCAACACCATTTCAACACCTCGTCCAAAAATTCATCATCAAGGTGTGACGCCCCGTCATTCCAACCATCCCTATCACTCAATAGCGCCTGCTCGAAATCCTTTAAGACTTTAGAAGGAGAATGGTAATAAAAGTCGAAATTAGAAAGTAGACATTTATTAGGAGGCGATTATGATGAAAAATTGGAAAGTACGAAACGACCATATCATAATAAACATAGATGGAGTGGAAGAGAATGGCGGTAAGCGCAATTATAGTAAAAGGAAACAAAATAGATCTTAAACCGGTAGAAGCTGGGGACATCCCGGTGCTTTGGAACCTCATCTACGGGGAGGAAAAGCCGGAGTTCAAGAAGTGGGATGCGCCGTATTTTCCTTGGAAGCGGGTGGACTTTGAGCCGTTTGAGTCTGGCATGCTCGAAAGAATTGAGAAGGGTCAAGACACACAGTGGCTCATCATGGCCGAAGAGGAGATTATCGGTAGTGTTACTTACTACTGGGAGTACGAGCCGACGAACTGGATGGAGATCGGAATTACGATCTACTCACCGAACCATTGGAACGGCGGATATGGCACGGAGGCGATCAAGCTCTGGACGTCGCATCTGTTCAGGAAATTCCCGCAGATTCCACGACTAGGGTACACAACATGGTCCGGGAACAAGCGGATGATCCAAGTTGGTTTGAAACTTGGCATGCAGGAAGAAGCACGCATCCGGAAGGCGCGCTTCTATAATGGTGAATATTATGATTCGGTGAAGCTTGGCGTGCTTCGAGAGGAATGGGAAGAGATATACGGGAAGTAAAAGGGGGAATGCACACATCTGAAAGGGTGTGTGCATTTTTTTCGGGTAGTGTTTGTTACGAGGAGGAATTCAAAAAGAGTAAGTCTACGTACACGGTTCTATTTCTTCTTCGGACAGAATATTGATCAGCTGGTCGAGATCGGTGGTTTCTACATAGACATTCGTTTTTTCCCCTATATAGATGGCTTTCACTTCGACCTTGCACCAAAGTGAGGAAAAGATGTCTTGGATCTGTCCGGCTTTTCCAGCCCGGAGGCGAATGATTTGGATGACTTGTTTTTCTTGGATTTTTAACCGGAGCGGCATGAGTATTCGGCGAATGCCCTGAAGGTCGGATGGGTTCTCCGCCTCACTGCTGCCAACCACCAACCGAATAAGATTCTGGCTGCTGTTTTTGATTTGGGCATAGGCATTTATGTTAATTTTCTGCTCCGCAATCGCCTTTAAAATGCTGTCCAATGTTGCGTCGTCGACAGTAAATGAAAATTGTGTTCGAAGCAGATACTCAAAGGAATCATTGTTCGTGGGCATGACAAATACAACTCCCCTTTTCTGGTGTTGCTCTAATGTATGCACAGAGAGGGCAGCACGTTTCTTGGAGGCGACCCGGCGTTCATCAGTATTGTACTTTTAGGGATGGGCAGCGTGTTTTTATATATAGCGCGAAAGAATATATGACATTTGGAGGGATATCATGGTCCGGTTATATCGAGTGATTCTACCTGTTACAAATATCGAAAAAGCAACCGAGTTCTATTCGTTTATCTTTAACATGCCAGGAAAAAGGGTATCACCAGGCAGACACTATTTTGACTGTGAAGGAACTGTCTTAGCCTGTTTTGATCCCAAAGCAGATGGCGATGTATTTTCGTTACGTGCAAACCCTGACCACGTGTATTTTTCAGTTCCTGATCTTGAGGTGATATATGAACGTGTAAAAGGGACGGAGTGTCCAGTTGATGAGAGGATCGAGACTCAACCTTGGGGAGAACGCTGCTTCTATGCTAAAGACCCTTTTGGCAATCGCATTTGTTTTGTCGATGAAGATACTGTTTTCTTAGGATAGAAATACGGAATATAAGAGTAATCCAAAAAACCGACCTCCTTATGAAGGCCGGTTTTTCCTATTGAAAATCTAACTAACCTTTCGAAATCTCCACAATATCCTCTTCCTTCAACGCCACTTCCCCATGCTTGTTCAGCTTCACCTTTTCATTGTCATGCAGGTTCGTGAAAATGATCGGCGTGATGATGGATGGCGCATTCTGCTTTAAGAAATCAATGTCAAATCGAAGCAGCTCCTGGCCTTTCATGACCTTATCACCCTGCTTTACAGGCGCTTCAAAGCCCTGCCCCTTCAGGTTGACCGTATCGATTCCCACGTGGATCAAAATTTCGCGGCCGCCATCCGATTGGATACCGATCGCATGCTTGGTCGGGAACAGGTTGACGATTTCGCCGTCGACTGGAGATACAACGACACCTTCTGTAGGCAAAATTGCAAAGCCGTCGCCCATCATTTTTCCGGAGAATACCTGATCTGGAACGTCATCGAGCGGCTTGATTTCCCCTTTGATCGGGCTGATGAAGCCTTCTGATTCGGAGTGCGTCTGCAGGGCATCCGGATTGACCTCTTCGATTTGCTGTTCGACTTCTTTTGTTGGTTCTGTCTTCGCTGGACGAGGCGTTTTGCCGTCCATGACATCCTTGATTTGTGATTTCAGCGTATCTGATTTCGGTCCGAAAATAGCCTGGATGTTGTTTCCGACTTCAAGCACGCCGGAAGCGCCAAGCTTTTTCAAACGGTTTTTATCGACCATGCTGACTTCATTGACCTGGACGCGAAGCCTTGTGATACAAGCATCAAGATGGGAGATGTTCTCTTTTCCACCCATCGCCTCCAGTACATCAAATGGCAGATCACCGGCAGTGGAGGTGCTTGTCCCATCCTCCTCCTCGTCGACATCCTCACGACCCGGAGTCTGCAGATTGAACTTCGTGATTGCAAAGCGGAAGCCGAAATAGTAGATGACCGAGAAGCAGAGACCGACCGGAATGACGAGCCACCAGGCTGTCCGGTTCGGCACGACCCCGAATAGGAGATAGTCGATGACCCCTCCGGAAAACGTCATCCCGATTTTGACATCCAGGATATGCATCACCATGAAGGATAATCCCGCAAATACGGTATGGATTCCAAACAGGATAGGTGCCACAAACAGGAACGAGAACTCGATCGGCTCGGTGATCCCTGTTAAAAAGGAAGTAAGGGCAGCAGAGGCCATGATCCCTCCGACGACCTTCTTCTTCTCAGGGCGTGCCGTATGATAGATCGCCAGTGCAGCTGCAGGCAAACCGAACATCATGAACGGGAATTTACCAGTCATGAATGTTCCGGCTGTCGGCTTAATGCCGTCCCGCAGCTGGGCAAAGAAAATCGCCTGGTCTCCCCGGACAACCTGGCCGGCTTCATTCGTATAGGAGCCGAACTCAAACCAGAACGGTGAGTAGAAAATATGATGCAGCCCAAACGGAATCAAGGCACGCTCGATGACCCCGAAAATAAAGGCGGACAAGGTCAGGTTCGTGTTGATCATGCTTTCCGACAGGGTGTTCAAGCCGCCCTGGATCGGTGGCCAGATGAATGTCATTAAAATACCAAGCACAACGGCAGAGGCTGCGGTAGCAATCGGAACAAAACGCTTCCCTGCAAAAAATCCGAGATAGGACGGAAGTTCGATATTGTAGTACTTGTTGTACATAAAGGCCCCGAGTATCCCGACGATAACCCCGCCGAACACTCCGGTCTGAAGCGTATTGATCCCGAGCACATTGGCGTATGCGGGGTTCTCAAGCATCCCTTCATCCACGCCGAGCACGACACCCATCGTCGCGTTCATGATGAGGTAGCCGATGATCGCAGCAAGCGCGGCCACCCCTTCTCCGCCAGCAAGTCCAACCGCGACCCCGACGGCAAAGAGCACAGGCAGATTACTGAACACAATTCCACCGGCAGCATCCATGACCGCCGCAACCATCTGCACCCAGTCTGCTGCAAGGAACGGCATCAGCTCAATTAGATTTTCTTCTTTCAAGGCATTACCCAATGCAAGCAGGATACCCGCAGCAGGCAATAGCGCCACCGGAAGCATCAACGCTTTCCCGACTTTCTGAAGGACACCGAATATTCGTTTCAAGTTATAAGACCCTCCTAATATGTAATAATGAAATTGGTCTTAATTTCCCCTAAATCCCTCATTTTAAACAAATTGGAAAAATGAAACTTATCGGCACATATACTCGTAGAATATAGTAGAAATGATACGGAATGGAGGGAACAAAATGGATGGATTAGTTTTTGGCGCCGGTTTCGGTTTCATTCTGTTAATCTGGCTTCTCAGCATCATCGCCGTGTTCTGGGTCTATTCCGATGCCAAGGATAAACAGGGCACCAATCTCGGCTGCCTCTGGGCGCTTGTCGTATTCGCCGCCGGCCCGATCGGCTTGATTGCCTATTTGATTGTTAGAAACAAATAGATAAGGGGTGACGCACCATGGAAGCAATCTTCGGTTTACTCTGGTTTGCGATTGGAATCATCGCCCTGTTCTGGGTGTACAGTGACGCTTCACAAAAAAGGGGCTCGAACATCGGCTGTCTCTGGGCGCTTGTCGTCTTCCTGCTCGGTCCGATCGGCTTCATCATCTATTTGATTGTCCGCAATGCCGATTAGGAAAAATTTAAAAAGAAACGAAGCGACCATCTTCTAAAGAGGGTCGTTTTTTTGAAAGAGGTGAAAACAACGTGGATTTTCCTGACATAGCAATTTTTAAACAAACGTTTGATTAAAAAAAAAGCGAGCTGTTGCGGCTCAAGGGATTGAAAAAAATAATAGAAATTAACTTTTAAAAAAGGTTTTTCAGAAAAGGTTTAGCTGACAAATAGTTGGAAAAATGAAACGAACCAACATTCTAACTCGTTATAATAAGTAGAAAGTCAAAAGGGGGTTCATATTTGAAAGTAACAGAATGTTCGAAATACGGTGCGAAGGAATTGGGTGTGGGAAAGGAACGTGGCCGTGGAGGGATGTTCCCGATAAATAAAATGAGTTTAGGCTCTGAAGTCGAGTACATCATATGCACGGAATGTATTATATCATTGAAGGTTATGTAAAAAAGCTGGAAAATTTAAAAAACCCTATATTAATATTGAAAAGTAAAGGTGCTTTTAGCTCGACTATTCAACAAATGAGGGAGACCTCAGCAATACAGTGGGCCGAGGTCCTTTCCCTGCTATTTCTTATAGACCGTCAGTTTAGCTTCTGCGGGTGTTCGCGTTCTCTGTGGGGGAAGTGTTTCAAAATAACCCAAGTGCAGGAACCCGGCAATCTTCTCTCCAGGCTTGACGGCTAATAGATCACGTACCTTTGGATCATAGATATGGGAGTTTGTTTTCCATACCACTCCAAGCTTTTGTTCCCAAGCGAGCAGCTGGAAGTTTTGGATAAGCGAGCTGATCGCACCGAAATTCTCTTCCCATTGCTTTTGTCTCGGGTCTTCCGCCATCACGACGATGAGGAATGCGGCAGGTTGGCTGAAATAGTTCCGCCGGTTCTCCTGCATCTCTGGAGGAAACGTTTTGACGAGATCTTCCACAAAGCCTTCCTTATCGGCTGATGAGACAAAAATAAAGCGCCAAGGCTCCCGCAACCCATGGTTTGGCGCCCAGATGGCATCGTTCAATAACGCAAGTACGGTCTCCTGTGTTACTTCCTTATCGGAGTAACCAGACTTGACCGAACGACGCTCGCGAATGATCTCGGCTAATTTTGATTTTGCATGATTCATCGTAGAATCTCCTTTTCAATTGTATTTATAAATCAAACTGAAATGATGAGTTTGATAATCATTCTCACTAAACTAGTTTAATACAGATTACAGTATAAATCCATGTTTATGAGTAGTAGAAGGAAGTATTCACTTTTTTGAAGCTAGGATGTGGTATGTTCTTTTGAAATAGCATTTTTTAAACGAACGTTTGATTAAAAAATTCAAGAGTCCTTGTGGCCCAAGGGATTCTAAAAAGATAAAGAAATTAACTTTTAAAAAAGGATTTTTAGAAAAGTAACTGAAGTACATAAAAGGATGTGGAAGGTTTGAAAAAATTAGCTTTTATTATGTTGCTAGGGGGAATCTTGCTCGTATTTGGAGCTTGTTCCAAGTCTACAGAAAGTGGGGAGCAGGGAGCCGTAGATAAACAGGACGTTAGTAAAGAACAAGAATCACCAAAAAAAGAAAGTGAGTTAGAAGAGGGAACAGAAACTTTATCAAATGAAACTGAGGACAGTCCCCCTAACTTTGACATGGAAAATTACCTGAATGAGAAATACGAGATGGATAACGTTCATTATGAGGCCGAAAAATGGGACAATGCAGACACCGGACGGACAGACTATACCGTTAAGATCGTTCCTGATACTAAAGAATATAGCGGAGAGATGAATGAAAAGTTCAAGAATGGTCATTTAAAAGTGTATGAAGAAATAGAAGCCTTGAGTGAGATGGCGAAAAAGATCATGGAGGAATTGCCGCAGGTCGAGAAGGATATCCATATCGATTCGGTTAGTTGGGTCTCCTACGATGGGGAGTTCTCTGTATTGCTGATACAGGATTTTGAAAATAGGGACCTAAAAGCAGAAAATCAAGAAGATTTATCCGAATATACCGCTAAGCAGATCGAACATGCCCGCGTCTGGCTGCTGCTTGGGCCCAATCAAGAGCTAGACGAATTGAATGCGCATCTTATTCCGGCAGGCACTCCCATCAATCCGAATGACGACACCAGTGCCCTCTATCCGGAGGACGTCATCCAGCTGGCAGGCGGCCGTCTTGTAGATGGATCGGTCACCTATAGCGGCAATGGAGATGGCACAATTAACGTGTACAAAGTACCATTACGCTGGGAAACCAATGTCCCTGATGATCTGCCTGAAAACTATATGCGGGAATTAACAGAGGAAATCATCGAAACCACAGAGCTCGTGTATGTGGATCCTGGTGACGATGAAAAGATAATTGAGTTAATCAAGTTATTGAATGTTCATTAAGGTGCAAGGGGAAGGTTCTCTGCTTCCGAAGCAGAGAACCTTCCCCTTGCTTTCCCCGCCTCCCTTCATATGGTACAATCGGAAAAGCATGTTAACGTGAAGGAAGAGAATAAACTATGACAGATATACCTGTACAAAAAAACGAATTCTACGATGTCACCGTCCAGGATCTGACCCATGACGGTGCCGGAGTAGCGAAAATAGACGGCTTTCCGATTTTTATCCAGAACGCCCTCCCGGATGAGGAAGTAAAGATAAAAGTCATCAAGGTCAAGAAAGGCTATGCATTCGGTCGCTTGGAGGAAATCAAAAAGCCAAGCCCGCACCGTGTGGATGCCCCTTGCCCGATCTACAAGCAATGCGGAGGCTGTCAGCTTCAGCATCTTAGCTATGAGGGTCAGCTTATCTCCAAAAGAAAGCAGGTCCAGGACGTCCTCGAACGCATCGGACACTTAAAGGATATTCCGGTCCACCCCGTACTAGGCATGGACCACAACCCTTGGCGCTACCGTAACAAAGCCCAAGTCCCGATCGGTGAACGCGAAGGCGGCCTGATCGCCGGCTTCTATCAGCAGCGCAGCCATGAAATCATCGACATGAAGGAATGCCTCATCCAGCAAGAAATCAACGATAAGGTCGTGCAAACCATCCGTGAAATCTGTGAAAAGCATGGCGTCCGGGCTTACAATGAAAAAACACACAAAGGAACACTAAGACATGTGATGGCGCGCTATGGCCTTGTCACTGGGGAAGTGATGGTCGTGCTGATCACCCGCACCCCGGACATCCCAAACCGAAAAGCCATCGTAGAAGAAATCGCAGCGGCATTGCCGGAAGTGAAATCCGTTGTGCAAAATGTGAATCCGAAGAAAACCAACGTCATCTTTGGCGACGAAACCCGAGTCCTATGGGGCAACGAGTACATCTACGACTATATCGGAGACATTAAATTCGCCATTTCCGCAAGATCCTTCTACCAGGTCAACCCGGAACAAACAAAGGTCCTGTATGACAAGGCACTCGAATATGCGGGCCTAACGGGCGAAGAAAGTGTTATCGACGCCTACTGTGGCATCGGAACCATCTCCTTGTTCCTTGCCAAAAAAGCCCGAAAAGTCTTCGGAGTAGAAATCGTCCCCGAAGCCATCGAAGACGCCAAGCGCAATGCAGAACTCAACGAAATCAATAACGCAGAATTTGCAGTCGGCGAAGCAGAAGTCGTCATCCCGAAATGGTATAAGGAAGGAAACACAGCCGATGTCCTAGTGGTCGATCCTCCAAGGAAAGGCTGTGATGAAGCATTATTGCAGACGATCATCGAAATGAAGCCGAAGCGAGTTGTCTATGTATCCTGTAACCCGGCAACACTTGCGCGCGATTTGCGAGTGCTTGAGGATGGTGGATATAAGACAGTGGAAGTGCAGCCGGTGGATATGTTTCCGCATACCGTACATTGTGAGGCAGTGGCGAGGATTGAACGAATTTAACCTCCTAATGCTTTGAAAAACATTCCCTACAAACATTTAGAAATACTTGTTTGTGGGGTTTTTTATGTGGAAAATCGTTTGGTGAGGGAAAATGACTTGCTGTATTTTTTGTGGGTTGTAGATGGAGGTGCAATCTCCAAATATGCACACGATGTTATAAATGGAACTTTCCAATTATAAACAGGACCTTTCTGAACTATTTGGAAAGGTCCTCATAATTTTTGATTCACCTTAACAGGAATTATTGTACGTTTTGTCGAATGCCAATAACTAATGAAAAAGTGGGAGCATCGGGAATCGTCCCGAAACTGAAGGTCAGGAGTGAAAGCACATGAACCTGAAACTGATGGATGTTTTTCGCATGGAATATGACTTTTGTTGGGATACAGAGACCTGGTTTGCCCCTTTAGAATCGGCCTTAAATGGGTTGAATTCCATAGATGCTAGCAGGCAACCCCCTGGTGGAGGGAATACAATTTGGCAAACTGTGAAACATCTGAACTATTATAACGCCCTGCTTGTTAGACAAATCAATGACACAACCTCTAGAAAAAATGCGTCCAATAACAAGGCTACATTTGGAGATATCGGGGAACCAGTAGATTCTAAATGGAAGGAAATATTGGCAGAGAATACATTTGGAGATGGCGGTGACCCGGCAGATTCTGAAAAGTGGGAAGCGGTCATGGCGGACACACGCCAGATTTGTGAGGAGTTGCGTAGATCACTGGCACAGGTCAAAGACAGCCAGTTGGATGAGGAGCTTGTCGGGCGTCTGGCTCGTCAAATGTTGCACAACGCATATCATATAGGCCAAATTGTATTGATTCGCAAACAGCAAGGCTCTTGGCCAAAGGTGCGAGAATAATAGTCTATTTCGCTCAAGTGGATCCGAAAGGGTTTTTTCTAAAAGAAGGAGGAACAAATCATGCTATTTATGTTGATCGTCAAAGCCTCAAAGAATTCGGAAGGCAACAACCTCCCGAATCCAGAGCTCATGGAAGCCATGACGAAGTACAATCAGGAATTAGTGAAGGCGGGCGTACGGGTTATGGCGAAAGGTCTTCATCCAAGTTCAAACGGGATTCGCCTTTCGTTTCCGGAACAAGGGGGACAACCAGTGGTTACGGAAGGGCCATTTACAAACACGAACGAATTGATTGCCGGCTTCATACTGATTGATGTGAAATCGAAGGAAGAAGCGGTCGAGTGGGCTATGCGGATGCCTGACCCGCAAGGTTATGGGGAAGGTCAGATCGAGTTGCGTCAAGTATTTGAGTGAGTGGAAACACTGTTAGCTATTAATAATTAATCGAGGAGTTGAGGGTTATGAAACTTCTGCTTACATCTGCAGGCGTGAATAACAAAAGCATACATGACGCGTTGGTTGACATGCTGGACAAACCGATTGCCGAGTCTAGCGCCCTTTGCATACCCACTGCGTTGTACGGACACCCCTGGGTCGGCCCCGGTGTCAATGCCTGGGAGTTCATCAGCGGAAATTCCGAGAATCCCATGGTCGACCTGGGCTGGAAGTCCGTCGGCGTGCTGGAGCTCACAGCGCTGCCAAGCATCGACGAAGAGCGCTGGGTGCCGCTGGTCCGGGAGACGGACGTCCTGCTGGTGGCTGGCGGCGACGCACTCTACCTGTCCCACTGGATGCGGCAGTCCGGATTGGCAGACATCTTGCCGTCGCTGCGTTCAGTCTATGTGGGAATGAGTGCTGGCAGCATGGTGATGGCACCTAACATCGGGGAATTCTTCGTTGGCTGGACTCCACCGGGCGGTGATGATAAAGCACTGAGTCTGGTCGATTTTGCCATGTTTCCGCATCTGGATCACGAGATGCTGCCACATAACACGATGGCTGCTGCTGAGAGATGGGCGGCCGGGATGCAAGGGCCGGCGTATGCGATTGATGATCAAACCGCCATCAAAGTGATCGACGGAGCAGTCGAAGTTGTATCTGAAGGGCAATGGAAACTGTTTACGCCTTGATCTTACACGTCGAAGCAGTAACTGTGCTTGAACACAATTGGCCGGTTCTGTATACTTATTGAAAAATCGGATGAAGAGGGGTGTTTTATATGGATGCAAATAAAAAATGGCTCTCCATTCCTAAAGATATAAGAGATCAGATAACAAAAAATGTTTTTTGTAGGCATTGTACAGATGCCGTTACAATTGAGAGTTTTACGATTGAAGACGATCGATTTGGAATCGTTTTAAAAGGAAAGTGCCAAAAATGCGGACATGATGTGGCAAGAGTTGTTGAATCTTAATTTTTAAGTAATGGATGTTTTAAATGACCCCATTTGAAGTAGTTGTTGTTTTCCTTTAAAGGAATAATTAGAAAGGTAGGTGGCCGATAAGGATAATCACCTGCCTTTTTTTCTTGTGAAAAGCATCGGGAAGAGTCCTCGATTACTTATATAGTAGGCAAACGCACATCTTACTGGGTACAAGTTTATAGACGTATGTCCATTGAATAGGATGATATGGAGAAACTTGAAGGGGAGCATCGAATAGTGAATATAAATTATCATGATTTTCGTCAGGAGCGAAGAATAGGTCGCCCAGGGTTTGGTTTAGGGGGATTTGGTTCAGGCTTTGGTGTCCGTCCGGGTCTAGGATTTGGCCGTCCAGGTTTTGGATTTGGTTTTGGTCTTCCGTTTGTAACAGGATTGGCAGCAGGAGCATTATTGACTCCTAGACCATATCCGTATCCATACTACTATCCACCGTATCCTCCTTACCCATATCAACCGTATCCATATTATTGATTCCAGCACGCAGAGCAATAGCAATTGTTTCTTGGATGATAAAATAATGAAAATAAGGGGACGGTTCTATGCTTCTTGGAAGCAGAGAACCGTCCCCTTGATTCTTTTTCATTTAACCATTACTTTTACTTTTCACGTTAAAGCTTTAGATAATTTTACCAAAGATATTAGACATCCTTATTAAGTTATCATAATTTTTAATTTTATTAGAAAATTACGATTTTATATAATAAAACCAATATCTATGGAAGGAGCGAGAATTAAGTCCGTATTGAAAGGGCATTTATTCTGAACATTGGTTGGTACGAGTTTTCAATAGTTTGAATAATTAGTGATAAAAAGTAATTTTTAATGAATAGTTATTTTAGAATATGAAACTACTAATGTATTAGAATCATATCTTTATCATTCATTGAAGGTTTCATTTTGTTAACTAGATAATCTGGAGGATGAGTATGCGGAAAAAGACAGAGAAAAAGTTATTAAAAAGCTTTACAGCTTTAGCATTAACATCAGGTTTTTTATTGGGCTCAGTTGGACAAGTAAGCAATAACACAATAGCAGCCAGTCCAAGTAAGGTAGAGGATATTCTATCAAATTTAACATCAGCTCAAAGAGCAGCACTAAATCAGCTTTCAACAAATGAAGAGACAGGCCTTCAAATTTCCTCTGATGTTAATTTAGAATCTTCAAGCGAAACAGATATCATTGTTGAGTTTGCAAATAAGCCATCCAAAGTAGCTAGGATTGAAGCTGATGCTGAAGGTAAAAAGTTAACAGAATCGGAAGCAGTAAAATTAGTGGATCAAGACCATGCGACATTTTCAAAGGATGTTGGGGTACTATTAAATGAAAAAAATAGTAAAAAAATGAATTATAAGATCAATCGTTCATATAAACATGCATTTAATGGCGTTTCCATTACTCTACCAGCAAATCAAATCAAGAATCTATTAAAATCCAAAGCTGTAAAAACAGTTTGGAGCAACGAAACATTTACGATTGAGCCGCCTGCTCAAGTGAATGAGAGTGAGCCCAAAAAAGCTGATGAATTTAATATTGCTAACTATACACCATACGATGGATTAGACCATTTACACACTGAAGGATTTACAGGTAAAGGGATAAAAGTCGGTATTCTGGATACAGGGATTGATTATAACCACCCAGACTTAAAGGATGCGTATAAAGGTGGATATGATTTTGTAGATGACGATGCCGATCCGATGGAAACAACGTATGAGGATTGGAAACAATCAGGTAAACCAGAATTCAATCCATCTGCGTACTATACAGAACACGGGACACACGTTGCTGGTATTGTAGCTGGACGTGGGAAAGCTGATAGTGAGTTTAAAATGCTTGGTGCAGCACCGGAAGCAGATGTTTATGCTTATCGAGTACTTGGACCATATGGAAGTGGACAATCAGATGATATCATCGCAGCTATAGATCGTGCCGTAAAGGATGGCATGGATGTCATCAATATGTCCTTAGGTGCAATGATAAATGATCCACTTTACGTAACTTCGATTGCTGTAAATAATGCTGTACTTAGTGGCGTTACAACAGTTGTTTCTGCAGGGAATAGCGGTAACAATATGTATACACTTGGTTCACCTGGAACGGCAGCTTTAGCCTTGACGGTTGGTGCATCATCCATTGCGATTGATATTTATCAATATGCAGGTGTACATAATGGGGCAAATTATTCACTGCGTCAGCTAGCAAGAAATTATGAAGATGATTTAACTGAGTTAAAAGGAAAAACATATCAACTTGTCGATGTAGGACTTGGATATTCCTTTAACTTTACTGGTAAGGATGTAAATGGGAAAGTTGCTTTCATCAAGCGTGGTTCGATTGCTTTAATGGATAAAATCAAAAACGCTAAAGCGAATGGTGCAGTCGGAGTCATTATGTATAATGATGAGATTAACAAAGCAGAAGGAGCCATTCAAGCATTTCTAGGTGAATCGGTAGATGCGATTCCTGCATTTTCAGTTTCAAATGAGGAAGGATTAGCGATTATTGAAGCAATGAAAGCAGGTCAAACAGATTTCACTTTTGGGGATTATACAAAGTTGAAAACGGCAGAAGACGAATTAGCAGCATTTAGTTCAATAGGTCCTTCCCGTATCAATTATGACATTAAACCGGAAGTAACGGGACCTGGGGTTTCCATTCTTTCAACCGTTCCATTTTATATGAATGATAAAAATGTAGACGGTTCGAAACCGGAAGATTATCAGTATGCTTACTCCCGCTTATCTGGAACATCAATGTCTGCACCATATGTAGCAGGGGTATCGGCATTATTACTTCAATCAAATAAAGATCTTCAGCCAGCGGATGTGAAATCAATCTTAATGAACACAGCTGACCCGCTTTCAAAAGATTATAGTGTCTTTGAAGTAGGAAGCGGTAGAGTTGATGCTTATGAAGCAATCCACTCGAATGTTGAAATACAAGTAGTTGATAAAACACCTACGTTCATTAATGGAAAGAAAAAATCGATTAATGAATTGACAGGTGGAATGAGCTTCGGTTCATTTGGCTTTGATAATAAGGATATTACAGATTCTCGAAAAGTTACATTAAAGAATCGTAGTGAAAAAACGAAAACATTTAATGTAGATGTAAAATTCCAATCTGGAATAAGAGGATCTTTAGATGCGGCTCAAAACAATGTAACATTGACAGGTCCTTCGTCAGTGAAATTGAAAGGAATTAGCCAAAAATCAATCAAGTTTAACTTGAATATTCCAAAAACAGCTGAAAAAGGAACTTACGAAGGTTATATTACGTTTACGAATACTGAGGATCCAACTGAAAACTATCAAATACCATTTGGTGGAAGAATAGTAAATGAAGGAATTGAGTCATTTGAAGCTTTACCTCTTTATTCAACTGATACAGCCTGGCCTGCGAATGCTTGGCCATTCCTATCATTTCAATTCTCTTTAAAATCACATATGAAGACATTAGATGTTATATTACAAGATTCTACAACAGGCGAGGACCTTGGATTGGTTGGCTCGTTTACACCAATTACAATAAATGAAGGTATAACTTATTATATTTCTAGAGGATTTACTTCAAGGTACTATCCATTTACTGGTGACTCAAAGAACCCGATCAGCAGTATACCAGAAATCGCAAAAACGGGTCATTATAAGCTGAAAATGGTTGGAACAAATGAACAAGGTAAAACATTCACAAAGACTTCTGATTTTATTTATGATCTAGGAAAGCCAACCATGAATTCTAGTTTTGATTCATTAGACCAAAAAGTAATTGAATATAATGATAGTCAATTTGATTCAAAAGGAGAATTTTTATATGACTTTAACATAAACCTACATGATCCAGAAACAGAAGAAGCGGGTCGTTTAGGTTTACCAGTTAATCAATCAAACAATGCAGTAGTAGCGTTTTATAATAGTCCGTGGCCAAAAAATCCAGTTTTTACTGACGAAAATGGAAACTACACAGATAAAATTTTAGTTAAAAAACAGGCAGCACCTTTACAAGTTCAGTTTTATGGAATGGATTATGCACGCAACTTTAATGGAAATGCTTTTAATATGTTAAGAGTCGTTTTCGTGGATCACAATTTACCATATTATTATTTAAAGGCAAATAAACAAAGCATAGCAACAGGTGATACAGTAAACTTCAGTGTTCGTTCAAATAATGTGAAAAATTTAAAAACTAGTAAAATTACAATACCAGTTGATTCTAACATTGCTTCCATTGAAAATGTGGTTGTAAATGATGAGGTAAAGCAATTTGGTGATGCACAAGTGTCTGTAACAACTGCTCCATCTGGTGGTAATCTGAACTATACAATTACATTCACTTACCTAGGTGAAAAAGTATTACCAGAAGACTTACAGTTATTTAATTTCGACCTTAAAACTTCTAAAAAGTTTTCGGATGGAATTTATGGAGGCTCTCCTTTCAATTGGTATGCGATAAAAGCATCTACGATTGATCAATCAAATGTAGAGACTAATAATGTCTACGCTTATATGGAAAGTATTAAATATAAGCCAACTTATTCAAGAGTAGAAGGTTCAGTACAAGTTGAAGGAGCAAAAGATTCTACAGGAAAACCTATTTATTCACTTGATTTAAGTAAAGTTGGTGCGAAAGTATCCGTTACTTCTTATGATGGAAGAACAACTGTAGATGCGTCTATATTGAATCAAAGTGGTCAGTATATTGCGGATGGACTAAAAGCTGAAGTAAATCCATATACACTTGCTGTTGATGTACCTGGTCATTTCACTATGAAAAAACAACTTGTTTTAGCAGATGAAGTTCGTGGTGAAATAATAGGAAATAGATTAGTTTGGAATTTACCAGTTGCAGCAGCTGGAGATGTGAATAAAGATGATGTCGTTGATGTGTTAGATGCATTGGCTGTGCAGACATACTGGGGAACAAATAAGGCTACAGCAGATTTTAACTTTGATAAAGTAGTTGATAAAAAGGATATGGATTACATTGTTAAAAACTTCGGATTACAAAATCCAACAGTTTCAAATGCACCAAAAGCGAAAAAGTCGTATAAAGGGGCAACATTAGACAGTATATTAATTCAATTAGACATAAAATAGAATATCGTGAATGAAAAGGTACCGGTAGTCCATTTTGATTAGGATACCGGTACCTTTTATACTATAAATCTTAGAACCATAGACGATTAAGGAGGGAATCCGTTGGGGGAATACAAATATATTCAGACTTATACTAGGTATGGCAATGCAGAAAACTTCCAACAGATACTCCGTAACTTTAGGCACTTGTTGCTACAAACGGGTTTGTCACAAGTTGAGATAGACAGTCGGCTTTCAGGTATAACCTGGTCGGTCGATGATTTTCGATCGGATTCTGCAGAATCGATTCCACTAATCCATAACATGTTGTTAGATCTGGGTCACTCTAAACTGAATGTCTGTGCTTCCATCATAATATGGATGGATAAAATAGGTTCATATTATTTAAACGAACCTTGGATAGAGCTGTTAATAATGGTGAAACCCGAAGACCAATCATATACAAAAGATGCTTATCAATTGGAAAAGGTGCTATTCAAAATCATGTCTTTAATCTGTGAAACGTTTCAAGAAACAGGAGTGTATGTAACGAACAAAATGCAAGACGGAGAAGCATTCATAGGTCTTCTAGGAAATGGAGAAGAAAAACTTTGGGCATTTGATTGTGCCATCATCCCGCTTCCTTACTCCCCGTTGTATGGGAATGTCCCACAGGATTTTAGTAGCTATACAGTTCCGCACGGTATAGGTTATGTAAGGAAGTATCAAGAAAGAAGAGAATTTATGTCCCCCAAGAGTGTCTAGAGATATATAAGATTCTCTTATTTTAATATTGTCATTTCTAATTTTATTAGAAGATTTTGATTTCGTATAATGAAATCAATATATGGGGAAGGGGTAGAATTTTGTAGATATTTGGAGGATAGTAGGTTGCGAAAATCTCCTAATGATTCTGTACAATTTTTTCAAAAAATAACAACATTTGTAGGAGGTTTGGAGAAATGAAGAAGAAATACACGAGAAAAAAATTAATAAAAAATGCAACGTCTATCACATTGGGTGTAGGTTTACTATTAAGTAGCTTCCAAGCTCCATATATTGATCAAACGCCTAAAGCAAGAGCAGCGGTTGCAGCTACTACAAAAGCAGAGACGATTTTAGCTAACCTTACACCAGCTCAAAGACAGGCTTTGACACAGCTTTCTACCTATGATCAATCAGGATTATTTTTGAGTCCGGAGGTCAATTTAGACAGTTCCGACAATGTTTCTGTTATCGTCCAGTTCAATCATAAACCACATAAAGTAGCTCTTGTTGAGGCAGCTTTTAATGGAGATAGCTTATCAGAAAGCAAGGCTAAAAGTTTAGTAGAGGCTGAACATGCTACCTTTGATAAGGACTTGAAAGCGTTGCCAAAAGAAAAGGGAGCTTCATATAAAATTAATCGTGAATTTAAAAATGCATTCAATGGGGTCTCATTAACAATACCTGCAAATAAGGTAGAATCCCTTCTTAAATCAAAAGCGGTTAAAGCGGTTTATAGTAATGCAGAAGTTCAAGTAGAGAAACCAGCTAGTATAGAAGCTCCCTCCACAGAAGCAGCCGTTCATGGCATGTCTGCTGAAAATAACTTCTTAAATGTTAATAAATTACATGAAGAAGGGTTTACGGGAAAAGGAATCAAAATTGCTGTCCTTGATACTGGGATTGATTATAATCATCCTGATCTCTCAACTGCCTATAAAGGCTACCGCGCACAGCCTAATGTGGACCCAAAAACGATTGATCCTCATTCAGTAAAAGGTTGGGACTTTGTCGACGATGATGCCGATCCAATGGAAACATCGTATGCGGATTGGGTGAAGGCAGGTAAACCAAATCCAAGCAATAATGGCTCTGACTATTTTACAACCCACGGTACACATGTGTCTGGAACAATTGTCGGACAAGGTGAAAACGAAAGTGATTACTCAACGACAGGTATTGCACCTGATGCAGAGCTTTATGTATACCGCGTCCTTGGGCCTGGTGGTGGAGGTTTGTCTGACGATGTCGTTGCAGGAATCGAGAAAGCAGTAACGGACGGCGTCGACATTATGAACCTATCTTTAGGTGCTAATTACAATGATCCATTAACTGCACAAGCGATCGCGGTCAATAATGCGGTATTAAGTGGGGTAACTGCCGTTGTGGCTGCCGGTAATGCAGGGAATGGCATGTACACACTTGGAAATCCAGGAAATGCATCTTTAGCATTGACAGTCGGTGCAAGTGATGTTCCAAGTGAAATTGCTACAATGAAAGCAACAGTAGATAATCAAACTGCTTATTTACAATTAATGGCAACAGGGTTTACTAGTGATTTAAAGATGTTACTGTCTCCTAGCCAACCACTTCAAGTTGTTAATGTTGGACTAGGAACCTCATGGGCTTATTGGGGGGTGAATGCTCGAATTGATGGGAAAATTGCATTGATTCAAAGAGGTTCAAATACATTTAATGACAAAATATTGCAGGCGAAAAATCGTGGTGCAGTTGCAGTCATTATCTATAATACTAATGCTGCTGAAGGACATTTACCTTTTAATTTAGGGGAAGGTTCAGACTTTATTCCTACTTTCTCTATGACAAATGCTGATGGATTAGCTTTGGTTCAAAATGTCCCTGTTAATTCAACAAAAACAATTTCATTTAGTGACCTTGGAAAAATAGGATTACCAGGCGATAATTTAGCTGACTTTAGTTCTCGTGGACCATCACGTGTAACTTATGATATTAAGCCGGAGATTACAGCTCCTGGTGTAAGTGTTTTATCAACTTTACCAGGATTTGCTCACAACCATGATAATCCATCAGATTACGAATATGCATACCAAAGACAGTCAGGTACATCAATGGCAACGCCAGCGGTTGCTGGTATTTCAGCTTTATTATTGCAAGCTAAACCTGATTTACAACCCGAAGATGTAAAAGCCATTCTAATGAACACAGCTGATTCATTAAGTAAACCTTACAGTGTTTATGAAATTGGCGCAGGCCGTGTTAATCCGTACAACGCCATTCACTCAAATTTTGAAATTAAAGTAGCTGAAAAATTCCCAACAATCAAAAATAATAAAGAAAAATTAGTGAAAGAAAATTCTGGCGCAATCAGCTTTGGAAATAAAGCCTATACCGGAAAAGACACAGCTGATACTCGAACTGTCAATTTATTCAATAAAGGTGAAAGCAAAAAAACTTTTGATGTGAGTGTAAAATTTAATACAAACATACGTGGATCAAAAGATGCGACAGCAAATGGAGTAACACTAAAGACGGATTCCACGATAACAGTAAAAGAAAATTCAAAAAAGAAAACGAAGGTGACACTATCTATTCCTAAAGAAGCTGAAAAAGGCATTTATGAAGGTTATGTCGTTTATACAAACAAAGATAATCCAGAAGAATCATATAGAGTACCATTTGGTGTACACTATGTGGAACAAGGGTTTGATTACTTTAAATTGCATAAACGCTCAGTTCCTGAATCAATTAGACAAAGCAGCCAAAAGTGGCATCGAGGAAATGCCGCTTATGTAAGCTTAAAATCTCATATGAAAATTATTGATGCTGTCATTTCTGATCCAAAAACAGGTAAAGATCTTGGGGTAATTGGTACATTTGATGGAATAACAATGGACGAAGGTGTAGAACATGCATTGTATTTCTTCTACAAAGGATATTACTTCCCGTTTACAAATGATCCGAACAACCCAATTGGACTAAGACCGGATCAAATCGTAATACCAAAAGCTGGTCAATACCAATTTAAACTGATTGGGCAAGATGATGATGGAAAAATTTATACAGTTACACAAGACTTCTTTGTTGATAATACCAACCCTAAATTTGATCTGCATGTGGATGGCGAAGTACCAGGAAAACAAATTGTCGAATTTAAAGATGGACAAGCTACTGTCGGGGTAACAGGTCATATTACAGATGACAACGTAGAAGTAAAACAAGCAGCTGGCATGACTGCTGATCAAACTCAAAATCAAATTTACTATTCTTACAACTCATGGTTACCAAATGGTATGATGACACTTGATAAAGACGGAAATACCTCTGATGAAATCGCGATGCTGCCTAACGGTATTTTAAGTGTTAAATTTGAAGGAATGGACGAAGCTACAAATGGTGGCAGCCAAAAGCAATATTATTTTGTAAATGAACATACTCCATATGTTTCTGTAGAAGCGAAGAATCCAGCAAAATATAATGTTACTTTAGTAAAACCAGGCGATACTTTTACTATGACATTAAATGCAAACAATGTAAGTAAACTAATGAAAGCAAACTATAAGTTTTCAGATGCACCTGCGACAAAAATTACAAATATTGCATTAAATCCTGAAGCACAAAAGCTTGGCGGTATGCTGGATGTAAAACAAACTACTTCAGGGACTACAATCTCATCAGATGTGACTGTAAACTTTAATGGAACTTCAGGAGTAAATGGCGATATACCAATGCTTGACTTAACAATACAAGTTCCAACATCAGTTGAACCAAAACTGAGTTTCACATGGGATAGGGCTGGAGTAAAATCAACATTTACGGATGTCGAAAATGTAACAACCAACCCATTTTCAAACGTATCTCCTATCGGTGTTTTAAATAATCAAACAGAAATTAGAGGATCTATTTTAGGAGAAGCATTTTTAAGTGCAAATGGTCAATTTGATTTTACGAAAGATTACTCTTTGATTTCTCCAACAATCACGGTTGTAGATCATAATGGAAAAGAAGTAAAAACGAATGTAGTAAATAAAAATGGCCAATTTGATATTTTAGGCATTGAACCATCCAAAGAAGATTATACAATTATTCAAGACATTCCTGGTCACTTTACTACCTATAAAAACTTTAATATATATATGAATGAGGTTGAAGGGGGACCATATGGAGTTTTATATACAGTAGGTTCAGATACTTTACCGACTGCAACTGCCGGAGACGTTAACAAAGATGATATAATCGATGTAATGGACGCATTGGCAATCCAAACATATTGGGGAACTAATGAGCGGAGCGCAGATATTAACTTCGACGGTACTGTCGATGAAAAAGACTTTGCGTTTGTTGAGAAGAACTTCCTAACTCAAAATCCATGGATCTCAGCACCACCAAAGCCTAAAAAGCAGTATAAAGGAAAAACTTTAGAAGCAATTAAGAAACAATTAGGATTACAATAATAGGAATCCTGTTCTCGTTTTGGAGAACAGGATTTTTTTCTATAATAATAAATGAATATACATTATCATCATACTAAAGACTAAATTCCAAAAAAAATAGAACACTAATAACGTTGTCAGAAGGAGAAGAATATGAATATTGAAAAAATACGGTATTTAGTTGAAGTTGCAAAAACAGGTTCCTTCTCGATTGCTTCACAAAATCTGTTTGTGAGTCAGTCCGCTATTAGTCAATCTATTGTCAGTATCGAAAAAGAACTAGGTGTAAAATTATTTAAACGATCAAGAGGTAATAGTGCCATTCCTACGGTTGAAGGAGAACAAATAATTACCATTGCGAATGAGGTATTATTAAAATATCAAGCACTAATCGAAAGAGTTCAAATAATTAAGAGTAATGTGACTGGTACCATAAAAATTTCTACTGTGCCAGGATTTATTACACCTCTTATAAGCCCGATTTCAGCAATAAAAAAAGACTATCCTAAAATAAATATCCAAATTTTTCAAAAAACTGGTCAGGAAATTATTGATGATATATTAGAGGACAGAAGTGATATTGGCGTATTACCACTTATTAAACATTTAATTGAAAATAATAATCGGCTCATTTATCAAAATTTATTTGAAGGTAAAATGAAATTATTGGTTAGTAAAAAGTCTCCATTAGCTAAAAACACATTTGTTAAACCACAACAAATCGTAAAAGAAACACTGATTGTTTATAATGGGGAATACATCCAATGGTTTAAAAATAATTTTTATAAAAAATTTGGTGAGATGACTGAACTATTTTCATCCACAAATGTTGATACCTTAAAAAAAGCGGTCGATGAAAATTTAGGAGTTTCATTTGTACCAGATTGTCATGGTTTTACCTACAATTTTAGTGATGATGTTACGTTATTAGATATTGTTGATTACGATGCGGTAAAACTGCAATTTGTTTGGATTATGTCCAGTAAAAAACAGTATTCAAGAATGATAAGAGAGTATATAACAATATTGAAAGAGGAATTTAAATCATAATGAATAAGGGAAGACTAGCTGCTCTGTACTTTCCCATTTGCGGGAGGAAAAAAATCGGTCTTTTTAAATACTATTTCTACTGTTACAGGAAACCCATATATATAGGGTAAAAGCTAACAGGAGTAGATATCATTGGACAAACAAAATAGTAAATTCAGATGGGTTATATTTTCTTCTGTATTGTTTACATATTTAATCATGTCGAGCCAGCGAACCGCCCCTGGTTTAATTACAGACCAATTGATGATCGATTTTAGTGTAACGGCAGCAACGGTGGGATTAGTGACAAGTATCCAATTCTTTGTATACACTGGTTTGCAAATTCCAATGGGTATCTTGGCTGATCGTTATGGGCCTAATTTTCTTCTTATTATAGGTGCCACTCTTACAGGTATAGGTACAATCATTTATAGTTTTGGCACACATGAATTTGTGCTGTTTTTTGCAAGAATCCTTACGGGAATAGGGGATGCGACCATCTGGGTAAATATGGTGTTGATTTTAAGCCTATGGTTCAATAAAAAGGAGTTTACTCGGTTAATTGGTTTTGCAGGAATGACAGGAAGCCTAGGTTTCCTTTTGGCATCTGTTCCTTTCTCCGCGTTGATTGTCTTGCTTGGTTGGAGAGGAGCATTTCTTTCAGCCGGAATACTCTTATGTTTACTAAGTATTTTCCTTTATTTTGTCCTCATTAAAAAATCACAGCAACCACTATTCTTAGCCCCAAAAATACAACGTGAAAGAACCTCGGTTTTACTACGAAGAACACTAACGAATCGGCAGACATGGGCATTATTCTTGTGTCACTTTGGGATTGTCGGGGGGTACATCGGATTTATCGGTTCTTGGGCAGTGCCATATTTGATGGATGTGTATGGAATGACACGCTTAGGTGCAAGTCAGCTTATTATGATTAGTCTAATTGGAGCACTTATTGGGGCACCTCTGATTGGATGGATTTCAAGTTATTTAGAAAATATTAAACGGCCATATATTGTTTTTCATATTATCGTTTTATTGTGTTGGTCCAGCTTTCTATTATTTATTGAGCATCCACCATTTTTCTTACTAATCATCCTTTTCTTTATCATCGGTTTTGGATTTGGTTCGAATTCCTTAACCTTTGCAGCCGTTCGTCAAACTTTTCCGATAACAGAAACGGGCATTGTTACCGGGTTTGCGAATACGGGTGGATTTCTAAGTGCAGTATTGCTGCCAAGCATTATTGGATATATATTGGATCATTTTCAGTCAACCTCAGGTAGTATAGGAGATGGTTACTACTACGGTTTCCTCACTCCAGTAATCTTCTCTATTTTTGGCATAATTGGCGTGATTTTTATGAAGGAAAAGCGTCAGGAGGCAGGACGTAAACCAAACGAAAGAGGAACGGATTTTTCAATATAAAATAACCTTTTATAAATCGAATGTGAATGCACCAGCATCCCATGTGTTACCACGTACACTCTTGACATTGTGAGGCGGTTGTGAAATTAGTATTGCATGAAGAAGCAGGGGGTTAATCAGCTCTCTGTTTTTTTATTTACTTGTCATTTATAGTTTTGTTGCTAGATCGCCTCTTACCCAATCTATTTACTCTTTATTAGACCATCTGTAAGAAAAAAATTTAATATTTTTTTCCATAATTAATCAACTAATATATAGTATAATCTAAATGTAACATACTGGAATAAAAGTAACCGGACAGATATTAACGATACTACAGGGACTCTTAGGATGAATGAATTGCTCGAAAAGGGAACATTAAAATTACGGGAAATTCTATAGACTTTGGTGAGGGGGTATCATTGTTTTTGGAACCCAACTGAAGTAATAACGCTACTCGCATACTGAATGTCCAATCTGTAAAGAGATATTTAAAAATATGTTTAATTGATAAGTAGTTTGTATGGACGGAGGGACTGATAAGGTTTCAACAGAATTATTGTAAACTTATGTACAATATGACTAGTATGGCCGAAGGATCTGTCCCTCGATTATGAGAGTAAAGCATTCCACCAAATAGATTATTTCTACTTCGTATCTTCCTGATGAAATTCAAATGAATTGATTGGTTTCTGTAATTGGATAAAAGGAAAAATAAATAAGCAATAAATTAGAAAGAAGGAGGATTTAAAAATGAAATTTTTTGAAGGTGAAGTATTAGAAGACTACAATTCGGATGAAATTAATAGTATAAATCAATCAGAAGAACAAATTAATGAAAAATACACCAAGGGTGATGTACGAATAGTTACCGAACAAGGACGATTTCAGCTTACAACAATTGAATCAATTGTAAATGGTGAAGATTACATTCTTAATCCGGAATTCCAAAGAAGGCATAGATGGGATATAGAAAGAAAGTCAAGGTTAGTAGAATCATTTATTATGAATGTTCCTGTTCCCCCAATTTTTTTATATGAAATTGATTATTCATTATATGAGGTAATGGATGGATTGCAAAGATTAACAAGTATTTATGAATTTTATACAGATAAGTTTGCTCTAAAAGGTTTAGAAGAATGGAAAGAATTAAATGGTTTAAAGTACTCCCAGCTACCTTCGCAAGTAAGGAAAGGAATTGATAGACGATATTTATCTTCTATAATTCTTTTAAAAGAAACAGCTAAGACTTCCGAAGAATCCCAAAGATTAAAACAATTAGTTTTTGAAAGGATTAATAGTGGTGGAGAGAAATTAGAACCTCAGGAAACGAGAAATGCTCTTTATAATGGTCCCTTAAATCAGTTGTGTATAAAAATGGCAAGGAATGAATATTTCTGTAGGATCTGGGGGATACCCGAACCTACATCGGAAGAAACTATTGAAAATATTTCTAGTGAACTTAAAGAAAATAAGTTATTTAAAAAAATGGCAGATGTTGAATTAGTACTTCGTTTCTTTGCATTTAGACACATTGAAAAGTGGGAAAAAATCAATTTAGAAGAATTCCTTGATTATTTCCTTAAAAAAGGTAATCAATTCAGTGAAGAAGTAATATTTAACTACGAAGTGTTGTTTAATAAGACAATAATGTTAGTTTATGATGTCTTAGGAAAAGAGGCATTTAATTTATATAGGGTCAGGAATAATGAGTGGAAATGGTATAACAGTCCCACTAAGGTAGTTTATGACCCAATAATGAGGGTGTTTTCTGAATATATAAACTACTCGGAGATGCTAATTGAAAATAAAGAAGATATTAAGGAGAAATTATCAACCTTTTATAAAGAAAATTACGATGATTTTGAAGGAAGAAATACAGGGAAATCACACGTCATTACAAGAACTGAAAAAATGAAAGAATTCTTTGAAAATTATATCAAGGAGAAAATATGAATTCAGTCTTAATAGAATTTAAAAATGGTTCTGAAGAAATCAGAAAATTCATCGATAATAGTAAGATGCAAAATCATTTGTTTGTAAATTACAAGAGGAGTGAAAATAAAGACCTTGTATTAAAGCCAAGGGAAGTCGAATCAGAGTTCAAGAATTTTGTACTGCATTATGAATCGTTTAATAATAAAAAAATATTTGAATATAATACAATTATTATTTCTTTATATGGATATTTCGAAAATTTTATAGAGGAGCTTATTAAAGCATACATACGAACTTTAAGTAGTTTTATAAGTGTGTTTCAAGAAATGCCTCAAAAAATTGTGGAAAACCACACCCAATTATCAGCTCAACTAATTCAAAATATCAATATGCCAAAATATCAAGGAGTAGTATCACAGGAAAAAATAGTTTCTAATATGGCGTCTTGCCAAGAAGGTGAAAGTTATACTGTTAATGTAGATGCTTATACACATCATACAGCTAATTTTAGAGAAAGTGTAATAAACGAATTTTTTTTGAAAGTGGGCATTGAAAACATTTCATCCCTAATATTAAAATATCCTTTATTTAAAAGTTATTTAGATGAAAATGAGATAGATAAATCTATTGCTTTTAATATTATTAACGACCTAGCTGATAGACGTAATCAAGTTGCTCACGGTTCAGTTGATAGTATACTAGACAAAGATATTTTATCTCAATACCTTGACTTTCTGGATCTATATTGTGACTCATTATATTCAGTACTATTTATGAATATTTTAGATTATCGCGTTAGCAAAAATACACATCAGTATCGTCTGAATTCCCCAATAGCTGTTTATGGTAGAGATGTTGTATGCTTTGAAATAGCAAATACACATATACAACTAGGTGATACCTTGTATGCCAAAACAAATAATGAGGCAGAACCAATAAGATATGGAACGGTACTCTCTATGCGACTAAATGACGTTGATGTATCAGAAGTTAAAGAAGACCAAGTAGGTTCAATTAGTATAAAAGTTGATTGCAAGGTAAATATGCGCTATGAATACTTTATACCTAGACTACAACCGGCTGTTATAAATTAAAATAAATCATAAATAACACTAACTATAGACCCATATAAAGACATATAGTTAGATTAAAATAAAAATTTTCAGGAACAAATTACAGTAGTTCAAAAAAACTACCAACATCTTTTGTGTTGTAAATTACAAACCGCACATGTCGAGTGTATAGCTAAAATTGAATTAATTTAAGCGAAAGAGCCTTACCCTATGGTGGATAAGGCTCTTTTAATAATATGAATTTACACAGGTTGAGAGGATATTTCGACTCTCGAATGATACATAAGAACCGTCCCCATGTCTCTAATAGAAAAGCATTTGATATAGAAAAAATCTATACCATCTGCTTTTTTGTTTTTAATAATACCATTCAGCACCAATTTTCGTTAAAATAAACAGTGTCGATTTGAGCAAATTATAAATGTACTTTTGTTTGATAATAAGTAATGAAGCATGATATAAGTGTAAAAGAATATTTTTTGAATGATAGTTAGAAGTTGTACCAATAGAGAGGATTTGAGTTTGACATGATAGATAATTTTTGGCGTGATCTGCCGCGACCATTTTTTGTATTGGCACCGATGGAAGATGTGACAGATGTAGTGTTTCGTCACGTTGTGAGTGAAGCCGGCCGGCCGGATGTTTTTTTCACGGAGTTTACAAACTCGGATAGCTATTGTCATCCAGAGGGCATGAAAAGTGTGCGGGGCCGTTTGACTTTTACAGAAGATGAACAGCCGATTGTGGCACATATTTGGGGCGATAATCCCGAATATTTCCGTCAGATGAGCGTTGGCATGGCGGAGCTTGGATTTAAAGGCATCGATATCAACATGGGTTGCCCTGTACCGAACGTGGCAACAAGAGGGAAGGGCAGTGGACTTATACTTCGTCCGGACGTTGCGGGGGAACTCATTCAAGCGGCAAAGGCGGGCGGACTGCCTGTCAGCGTGAAAACACGACTTGGCTTTACTGAAGTAAGTGAGTGGGAGGAGTGGCTCGGGTATATTTTAAAACAGGATATTGCGAATCTCTCCATCCATTTACGTACAAGAAAGGAAATGAGCGAAGTACCGGCACATTGGGAGCTCATTCCAGAAATCAAAAAACTACGCGACCGCATCGCACCAGATACACTAATAACCATCAATGGAGACATCCCGGATCGTCAAGTTGGCCTAGAGCTTGCTGAGAAATATGGCATTGACGGCGTCATGATCGGCCGCGGCATCTTTAAAAATCCTTTTGCTTTTGAAAAAGAGCCAAGGGAGCATAGCAGCAAAGAATACCTTGATCTCCTAAGACTGCAGCTTGATCTTCAAGATCAATATGCGGAAGAAGTGCCACGTTCCATCTCAGGCCTTCACCGCTTTTTCAAAATCTATGTCAAAGGATTCCGCGGAGCGGGGGAACTGAGAAATCAATTGATGAATACTAAATCGACGGATGAAGTGAGGGCATTGCTTGATAGTTTTGGAAAAGAAGATTGATGGGACGGGTCAGTTATTTACCATCAAGCAAACCCATCGCGTATACAGCCTGCTCCATTGCTCTGATTCTTATTTCTAAAAGCGTTCTTTGCGGACTGCCCGGTTTTGCTTTGTCGTAACTGTTCTGAATAAACCAGTCAATATATTTCTACACTACTTAGAGAAGTAAATGCCGTATTGAATAATATTCCTTCCAACCCCGACAACCCCTACCCAAAAGGTTTGTCGGGGTTTTCAACTTGGGGACAGGTCCCTCGGCCCGTTTTCGCTTTAAGTTCGGATGGGCCAAGGTGCCTGTCCTTCTTTCACTCTCCTGCTAGTGGGTCAACGCACCTGTCCCCGAATAATACAAGGTTTAATCAACATAATGTGTAGGAAGGAGATTGAGTTCTCTGCAAATGTCGTTAGAAGCTTCTATAAAGGGGCTGATTGGGTTTGAAGACGCATAAACATATGCATTTAATTGTATTTTTGTCCATATTATTATCGGTCATTTTAATCGTTAATGTCATTCTTCACGTGAGAATATATGTTGTGTATAGCTCGGGTGTCGGGCCGTTTTTCCTTACAGGGTTGATCATATTGACTATGGTTGCTCTGTATTTTAAACGCTAGGGAGGAGAGTGGGTCAGTGCCTTGTCCCGGCATATACAGATTGATAGCGACTCAGATTATTCTAAGATAGTTATTTTTAAACAAATGTTTGTTTAAATTCAAATTGAATATTGTAGGGAATGGGTTTGTGTAGAGTCGAGGTTTTTCAACAATTCCCGCGGATATATTAGAATAGGAAGCGGAACCGTCCTCCCGCTTCCAGAATTGGGACAGGATAAATGACTCTGCTCCACTTTAAAGTAAAAAAGCTAGTGATAGCGACTTCACCGGCATGCCTGTCCCCTCGGCACGCTTACTCCACCATTGAAAATTCACTGCGCCTAACCACGACATATAATGCACTCGTAATCAAAGTGGATATTACAAAAAGCAATGGAATAGGCAAGAATTCCGCCCACAATCCTGCTATAAAGAGGCCCAGCGGCAAGGCCAGTTTCATTAACATGGATGATGTGCCAGCAACCCGACCTAGCAGATGATTTGGTGTGAACTCTTGTCGGATTGTAAAATACACCACATTCGACATGATGACTGCAAAGCTTCGGATTAATAAAGACAGTCCCATAAGCCACCAAGTGGCAGCGAAAATAAGAACAGCAAGCCCTATGATTTCAATAAACAAGCACCAAGCATATATTTTCCCACGTCCCATTGTTTTTCTCAGTCTTGTAATGACAAGGGACCCAATCAATCCTCCCGCTGCCCCAAAGCTGAACATGAATCCAATCTCTTTTTCCGATGTTTCCAGGACATCTGCAGCATAAAAGATAAGAACTCCAATAACTAGACTGGCTGAAAGGTTGGAGAACACTGTCACAATGGTTGGCGTGAGAAGCGTTTTGTTGCCAAAGAGCTCGTGAATCCCCTCTTTCATATCTGCCCAAACGGATGCTTGTTGCTTTTTCGTCCTTTCAACAGGGGGTACTTGAACGAAAAGTAAGAAGACTAGCATTACTACAAGACAGATCAGGTATAAAGAAAAGCTGAAGCCAAACGAATAAAGGGCAATGATGATACCAGCTATTCCTGGTCCAACCATGGAAACAAAGGTGTCTACAAAGGTCAATTTTGCATTCGCTGCCGTCAATTGTTTTTTAGACACCAGCTGTGGTATGGCCGAATGCTGTGAGTTCCCAAAGGTGTAGCCTGAAGTGGATAAAATAAACCCTAATATGTAAAGATGCCAAACTGCGATTTCATTAGAAAAAATAAGCAAAACGATTCCCGTCAATGCCGCAATTTGTATAATGACGGCGTATTTCATGATACTTTGGCGGTTAAATCGATCTACCATCACTCCTGCTAACATCCCTATGAAAATATTAGGGAAGAAATCTACCGCACGCATCATACTCATGGCAAGCGCAGATTTCGATAATTCATAGATTAAAAGCGGCAAAGCGATCGCGTAAATCTGAAACCCGAAGTTTGATATAACTTTTCCAACCCACAAGAACATGAAGTTTTTATTTTTCCATAAGCCAGGTTCTTGTAAAATGGGCTCTAACTTTCTTTCTCCCATGTCTATCCCGTCCTTCCGTATTTCAACAACTTTAAGTTTATCTGGAAAAAAGGGGAAGAAAAAGTGTAGTATTTAGGTAATAGACAGAGCACCTTTTATGAGGAGAGTGGCTGAACGTGAAGATGTTAGAGCATTATTTAAGGCTATTGGAAAATCTTATTGTATTGGACACCCCGATCCCCACTACGATAGAAGAGCTATCGAACACACTTTTTTGTTCCAAACGATACACCAAACAAATCATGAAGGAATTAAAAGAACAAGGCTGGATTGCCTGGGAGGTCAAGCCGGGCCGTGGTAACCGCTCCACCCTAAAGCTCTTATTGAGTGCGGAAGATATGGAGCTGGTGAAAGCGCAAGAGCTTTTCCAACAAGAAAAATACAAGCAATCCCTGGAGCCTCTCAGAAATGTTTCGAACGAGAAAAGAGAGGAGTTCCTTCAATGGATGGAGGGGCAGCTTGGCTATGTAAATGATTTAAAAGAGGATAAAGATATTCTCCGCTATCCTTTCTATGAAGCTGTGAAAAACCTAGATCCCAACGGTTTAGTATCACGGCATGATGTCCATATAGCAGAACAGATTTATGACACACTCGTCGCTTATAAACCTATGGAAAATGTGTTTGAAACTAGGCTTGCTTATGCATGGGAGGTAGATGAATCAGGGCTGATATGGAGTTTTTATCTGAGAAAAGGAGTGTATTTTCATCAAGGTAGAAAGTTTGATGCGGACGATGTCGTTTACACGTTTGAACGATTGCTTAACATGGATACAGAGGAGACGGAATGGATAAAAGCACTGGTGATTATGGTGGAAAAGATAAGCCCGTATACAGTACGGTTTCATTTGAAATCCGAAAATTATTTGTTCCTCAACTATCTAAGTGGCATTCGAGCAGCCATCCTTCCAAAGGACGAAAAGGTGGATTTACGTAAGATGCCGGTCGGGACTGGGCCGTATAAGCTGGTACGAAACGATGAGTCCATGATGGTACTTGATGTGAATGAAAGATATTTTCTGGGGCGTCCTTTCTTAGATAGAGTCGAAATTATTCACGTTCCCGACCTTTCCCAAAAACAAACCCAGCTTTCATTCTGGTTAAGCAAAAGAAATTTCAAGCCCGAAACGAGCATTCGCAAACTAGAAAAAGGTGCAACCTATCTTTCTTTTAATCTAAGAAAAAGTGGCCCTCTTCAAGACGAAAACTGGAGAAGTGCCATCAGCGCTGTTTTAGATCCGAATAAACTTATAGAAAATATTGGGGCGGAACATCATGTTGTCGCTACAAGCTTTCTCCCGGAAAAAAGTGGTGAGAATGTTTGCGAGTCTAGTGTAGAAACTCATGTGCCTTCGGAGAAAACCTTGGTTGTTTGCGGTACGCAAATTAGAAAGGGGGCCAATGTCGAGAGAGAGCTTATATGGGTGACGAATATGCTTGAGGATGCAGGTTACCAAGTGAAGGCGGAAATTGTCCCTATTGAGCAGCTTGCAAAAGATGAATATTTAGAAGGTGTCGATATGGTTATTGGCGGAATTGCCTTGAGTGAGGATGATGTGCTGTCCTATGTCAGGTTTTTTCAAATGTCACAGGCCTTTATTTACAACCTGGCAGATGACGAGCTTCAAAAGGTAATAAATGAGACGATAAGATTGGTGGAAAAGACACCTGTGCGGAGTGAGCAGCTTCAGCTTCTACTGGACATGGAGAAAATAGTCATTGAAAGCAAGCTCATCCATCTTTTCTATCATCGTGCCCAGCAAGTGAACATCTACAACTCATCTATTCAAGGTGTTTCCCTGAAGAATAATGGGAGGGTGATGTATAAGGATTTGTGGGTCAAGGAGAGTAGAGGGGACAGGTTAAATGACTCTTTTATTAAAAAATAGAAATACAGGATTTTCGCAAGTTTTATCGAAATTTGAAGATAGAGAAAAAGAAGGGGCCAGTAATCTTCGGCCTATTAAAGAGGTGTAAAGTGATTACATACGTCGGAACACCACGGCTAGAAACAGAACGATTATTCTTGGAGAAGTTTAAGCACGGTGATGCCCAGAAGGTGTTTGATCATTGGATTTCCGATGAGCGAGTGACAGACAATCGAGTAAATGCTGCGCATAAAACAGTTGCTGAGACAATGATGAGAGTGGACAACATTATCTCGCAATATGAGAAGGAAGATTTTTGTTATTGGGCAGTGAAGCTTAAAGATAGTGGAGAGCTGATTGGCGAGATTGATTTATATGATTTTGATCAGGCAACCGGAAATTGCGAGGTAAGTTTTTCCCTAGGTTACCGGTGGTGGAATCAGGGGTATGGCACGGAGGCGTTGCGGGCCGTAGTCGAATTTGGCTTTCGGCACATGAATCTGCATAAGATAGCGGCTGCACATAACACCGACAACCCAGCGTCCGGTCGGATCATGAGCAAGGCAGGGATGGTGCAAGAAGGGATTGTGAGAGATATGATCCGCAATTTCAAAGGGCAGTATAAGGATTGTGCGATTTATGGGATTTTGCGAGGGGAGTTTTTTAGTGAATTGTTTCTGAGCAAATTCCCGAAGCTGTAGGTACGGTTCCCGTTGCTTTCTAGCGTTCATATTTTGTGCTTAATATTGTTGTATCCAGTGAAGGCGAGGAAAATGACCAACCCTACAAAAGAAATCTACAACAAACTAGCTCAAACCTATCAACATGATACGGATGAAAGAAGCCCTTATAACGCCTACTACGAACGTCCGGCAATGATGGCTGCGCTGCCACATGACATGAAAGGCAAAAAAGTGCTGGACGCCGGTTGTTCGGCTGGTTGCTACACCTTTCAATTGGTGCAAAGAGGTGCCGAGGTTACGGGGATGGACCTTAGTCCGGAAATGATAAAAGCAGCAAAAAAGCGGGTGGGGGAGAATGCGACATTTCTCTGTCGCGATCTCCAAGAGCCACTGCCGTTTGAAGATGATTCCTTTGATGTGATTGTAAGCTCGCTTACGCTTCACTATTTGAAGGACTGGATCCAGGCTTTCAGGGAATTCAACCGCGTGTTAAAACCGGGTGGAACAATTTTATTTTCGATTCATCATCCATTTATGGACTATACGAGGTTCCATTGTGAAGATTACTTTAAGACTCAGCTACTTACAGAAACGTGGCATAAGCCGACCATCACCATTGAAGTCAGTTTTTACAGAAGGCCGATGGAGGATATCGTCAATGAAACTACTAGATTTTTCATGCTTGATAAACTTATTGAACCTAAACCGCACGAGAAGATGAGGGAGGTCAAAGAGGACGCTTACCACTATCTTATGAAGAGCCCGCATTTTCTTATTGTAGAGGCTAGATCGAAGAAGAAGGAGTCTGAGTTATTGTCCAGGGGATCTAAAGAAGAGGGCCACTTGGACTTATTGGTATCAGTAAAAAAGTATTAAGTCAGCATTTAAGAGAATTAGAGAACAGTGGACTAATCTTACGAAAAGTCATTCCTTCCATTCCTGTACAAGTAGAATATTCCTTAACCGAAAGAGGAGTGGAACTATCTGCGATTCTTGAAGAAATCAATCAATTTGGAGCAATATTACTAAAAGGGCCTACTGTTTCTGAGTAGTTCCTTTTGCTTTTTATAAGCCATCTTCATATATACGTCCGATTCTGTCGTGATGGATCTAATTCGGGCTTTAATCGAATAAAAAATAGAAAATTTTTCTCCAAAATTTTTCCCCTACAAAACCCTATAACCCAAAGGGTTAACCCCTCATAAAAATTCCCGAAAAACAGATTTATCAATGACTTAAGTTGACAGAAAATTTGAAATATAATGCGAATGTATGTATAATTACAGATAACAGAAAAACGGAAATATATTTCCACCTAACGGAAACTAGGAAATGGGAATCAGGAGTGATGGGCCATCTTTGTAAAAAGGGTATTGGATACACATAATCAACAGGAACTATTAGAAATGCTCGCGAAAGATCGAAGGAACAATTTACAGTTTTACGAGTATCTGGAGTATTTACATAACGAAGATGATAGATTTGGTTTTTTTGGTTATTATGACAACCACCAACTTGTAGCCGTACAGTATTTTAGCCCATTAAATACTGGAATCTCCCTAATCCATAAAGATAAACACTACATTTCACTCCTCAAGAAACACATTGAACAAATTTCATCAACTTATTTATATGGCCGGGCGGATATACTTTCGCAGCTGGGCGACATGCCGAATCGAAAAACGTATCCCTATTGGTACGGATATCTAAATAGAACCAATGACTCTCCATTACCAACTAACTCACCTGTCAACCAGGCAACACTTGAAGATATTCATGCCATTACTGATTTTTATGCCGACAAGGAAATAATGATTGAAATTCCTGAACGGTTGCCTAACATCATGAAGAATGGATCGGCTTTTATCGTAAAAGAAGGAAATAAGGTTGTTTCCATTGCACTGGCACATTCCGAAACATCTAAATATGCCTTAATTGGTGGAATCTACACCGATGATGATTCTCGTGGAAAAGGTTATGCCTTTGCATGCACCAGCGCCTTAGCGAATCACTTATATAAGAAATACAAAACACCGTTTTTATTCTACGATGTTACACTCTCGCATCTGCATTCCTTTTATCAAGAATTGGGATTCACTCTCACGGAAGAATACGTGATGTTGTATTGAAACAAGGGAGTATTTTGCACTCAATTATGTTCTGAATATATAAAATATTTAAAAAATAGTACTGCTTATTCTGGGGACAGAATAAGATTTTTATAACAAATAAACGGAAATAGGTTTCCATTCTGTGGAAATATGCCGTTTGCATCCTAATACAGCCTTGAAAGGAGGGATCTAAATGACACAATCAGTTGATAAAAATAAAACAGGCGTGAGAGCTGTGGATCGGGCGCTCGATATTATCGAGACATTTTCCCTGAGAGAGCGCGAGCTTACGTTAGTGGACATTTCAAAAAAAACAGGGCTACCACTAACAACAGTACATAGAAACGTGCAGTCGCTTCTTCAGAGAGGATACCTGGAGCAGGATGAAATATCAGGGAAATTTCGTCCGGGGATGCAGTTTGTCCGGATTGCGGGCATCCTTATCCAAGGCCTTGACCTTGTGCAAAAGGCTTCTCCCTATTTGCAAAGACTAGCAAAAACGACGGAGATGAATGTGAATTTAAGCGTTTATGACGATGGGGAAGCACTGTGCTTGGTCAACATCGAGTCATTCCATAACTTTGGCTTTGAAATCAAGGTAGGGCAAAAGCTGCCAATCTATGCAGGTGCCTTGTCTAAATTAATTTTGGCTTATTTACCGGAAAGAGAGTTTGATCGCTTATCGGACACGTTTAAAACCTTTACCCCGATCACCATCTCACAAAGACAAGAGCTGAAGCATGACATTGAATCCATTCGCCAGCATGGATATGCAAAATCAGAAGGAGAACTGCAATTAGGTGCAGTTGCCTATGCTGCCCCCATCTTTAACTATGAAGGGAATCTCGAAGCAGGCATTGCGATTACTGGGCCGGAACACTTTTTCACCGAAGACAAACGGCCACAATACATTAAATCGCTACTCCTAGCCGCAGAAGAAATCTCACGGGATTTGGGCTACAAAAAAGTTTACTAGATTAACACCAAATAGGAGGGAGATTCGGTTATGGAAAAAATCAAACCGAAACGACTTGAGAAAGGGGATACGATTGGGATTGTGGCTCCCGCGAGTCCCCACTACAATCGGAGCGATATCATACGCGGCATCGAGACGCTCGAAGAGTGGGGCTTCCGTGTTGTGGTCGGGGACAATGTTCATAACAAGCATGAGTATTTAGCGGGAACGGACCAAGAACGGGCACATGATTTCAATGAGATGTTCAGGAATGATCAGGTCGATGCCGTCTTTGTCACACAGGGTGGATATGGTTCAGCGAGAATGCTGAGATACATAGACTTTAATCTTGTAAGAAACAATCCAAAGATCTTCATTGGTTATAGTGACATCACATCCATTCACCTTGCAATTCAAAAATATACAGGCCTAGTTTCGTTCCATGGTCCGGGTATGGCGGGCTTTAACACAGAGGACCTGACCAATTATCGAAAAGAGTTTTTATTTAAAGCGTTAATGGAAACAGATCCGATTGGGGAAATCCGCAAAGCGAATGAAAAAAAGTGGATCAATCAGATTAACAAGGGGGAGGCAGAAGGAGAACTGGTAGGAGGAAACCTTACTCTAGTTTGTGCGTCACTAGGCACGCCGTATGAGATCGATACGAAAGGGAAAATTCTCTTTCTCGAAGAAGTTTGGGCAGAGCCGTGGAATATCGACCATATGTTCACACACCTACTTAATGCCGGAAAACTGCAAGAGGCTGCGGGAATTGTCATTGGAGAATGCACACTATGTGAGCCGAAAAAAATGGACCCGGGTTTCCATGTAACGTTTAGTTTGGAGGATATCCTGTATGACTTCATTGAACCATTAGGAATCCCGGCGATACATGGACTTCCAATCGGACATACGGAAGACCTCGCAACCCTGCCGATGGGCGTAAATGCTTATCTGGATGCAACCAATAAAAAGTTATTCGTAACAGAATCTGGTGTGAAGTAAGGCTCTTATCGTACTATGCGAAAGCAGCTTACAACAAACAAATAGGGGGAAAAAGGATGAAAAAGCTAGGGAGTATATTGTTTACGGTCATGTTAGTGTTCAGTTACTTGGTACTACCATTGAACCAGGCGAATGCGGAGGATCCCACGACATTGAAAATCGGATGGACGGCAGAGGCTGATAGTCTTAGTCCCTTTGTAGCGTGGACCATTTCCGCGACCGAAATCTTTAAGTTAATCTATGATCCATTAGTTGCCTTTGATAATGATGTAGAGCCGGTAGGAAGATTGGCAAAGGACTGGCAGGTAAGTGATGATAATTTAACTTGGACGTTCAATCTGCAAGAAGGGGTCAAATGGCACGATGGTACGCCGTTTACTTCTGCAGACGTTAAGTTCACCTATGAAACCTTACAAGAAAGTGGCTTAGGCTTATACGCAGGGTACTTAGATGGCATCACTTCCATTGAAACGCCGGATGAGCTGACGGTCGTCATCAAAACAGAGGACCCGAAAGCGAACATGCTGCAAAGCACGACCCCGATTTTACCAAAGCACATCTGGGAAGATATCTCGATGGAAGAGCTTGAAACATGGCCAAATGAAAACCCGATTGGAACTGGTGCCTTCAAGTTTAGTGAATTCAAGAAAGATGAGTTCATTAAGCTGGAAAAAAACCCAGCCTACTTCTACAAGCTGGCGAACGTTGATAGCCTTGTGTTCGTTCTCTATGCAAACACGGACACTTTGACGCAATCGTTAAAAATTGGCGAGATTGATGCAGCCATTAATATTGGTGCAAACCAAGTGAAAGTGCTGGATGCAGAGGAAGGTATGGAGGTTGTTTCCGCCACCACACACGGGTTTACGGAGCTTTCCATCAATACCTGGCCAGATGAAAATTCAAAAGGAAATCCACTACTGCGAAATAAAGACATTCGACACGCGATGAGCTATGCGATGGATAAGCAAAAGATCATTGATGTGGCCTATGCCGGTCAAGCAGCAGCCGGGTCGACGTTAATTCCTCCGAGCTTAGACTTCTGGCATCACAAACCGGAAAACCTACGCTCCTTTGACCCGGAAAAAGCAAAGGAAATCTTGGATAATGCCGGTTTTACCGACAAAGATGGAGATGGAATCCGGGAAGCAGATGGGGAGCCATTGGAATTTGAGCTGATGGTTCGTTCGAAAACATCCGAAGAGGTCCGCGCTGGTGAAATGATCAGCAGCATGCTGGAAGAAGTGGGAATTGGTGTGAAGCTCGAGACAGTCGATGATGGGCTACTAGTGGATCGAATCTATGATAATGCCGATTTTGATATGTTCATCTGGGGCTGGGGAACAGATGCAGACCCAACAACCATTTTAAATGTCATGTCCTCTGAACAAATTGGTAACTTAAGCGATTCTTACTATTCCAACGAGGAGTACGACAAGCTTCTGGCAGAACAAATGACCATCATTGATAAAGATGAAAGACAAAAAGTCGTCCATCAGATGCAAGAGATTTTATATGAGGATGCACCATATATCATCCTTTTGTATGACAATGCCCTTCAAGCGGTGAATACCGACAAATGGGAAGGTTGGACTAAGGTAGCAGGTGTGTACTTCTATTCGTTCAACCACGAAAACTATTTAAATGTAAAACTAGCATCAGCAGGTGAAGCAGCTGCTGACACGGAGGATAGCACCGAAGCAACAGCAGCGGACACAACAGGAGATGAAGAAGCTTCTGGTTCCTCTGGACCTGTCATTGCCGTTGTAATTGTTGCAGCCGTGATCATGACTGGAATATTCATCGCGAAACGCAAGAAAAAAGATGTTTCGATAGACGACGATATGTAAGAAAAATAAAGGGCAAAGTACGAACCTACTTTGCCCTTTATTACAAAGGCGAAGGTGAAAACAATGAATAAATACTATCTGATCAAAAAACTCTTTCAATCTATGGTTACGATTTTTCTCGTGTTAATCATTAACTTCTTTCTATTTCGCGTCATGCCGGGAGACCCGCTAGCCATGATCGTTCGAAACCCAAATGCATCAGAGGAAGCGATTGAAAAAATTAAAGTGTTATTTGGGGTCGACCAGCCCATGTATGTCCAGCTATGGCTTTATTTTAAGCAGCTGGCCCAAGGTGATCTGGGAATGTCCTTTATGACAAAGGAGCCGGTCATTCAAGTCATTGGTGAAAAGCTGATTCCGACCCTTTTATTAGTTGGATTATCTACCATCGTCGCGATCATCGTTGGCATGTTCATTGGAATTATTGCTGCGTCTAAACGTGGCAAAAAGATTGATATTATCTCCCTGACCTTTTCTCTTGTTACTTACTCGATGCCCACATTTTGGCTTGGAATCATGCTGATTGTCTTTTTCAGCGTCACGTTGAATCTTTTTCCCACGAGCGGGATGAGTACACCAGGTGCGATATTTGCCAATTCCTTTGAAAAGGCACTGGATGTATCCAAACACTTATTTTTACCAACCTTGACTTTGGCCCTTGTCTTAATAGGTCAATTCGTCTTAATCATGCGTAATTCATTACTCGAGGTATTGACCGAGGACTATATTACTACTGCAAAAGCAAAAGGGTTCTCCGAAAAATTAATTATTAGAAGACATGCACTGCCGAACGCGATGCTCCCTATGGTGACCATCATCGCAATCAACATCGGATTTATGATTGCAGGCGCCATTCAAATTGAAACGGTATTTTCATGGCCAGGCTTGGGGCGCTTGATGTATGAGGCATTGAACAACAGAGATTATCCATTATTACAGGGGATTTTCCTGATCGTCAGTGTATGTGTGGTGCTTGCAAATCTTTGTGCGGATATCATATATGGTTACCTGGATCCACGAATAAATAATAAAGCCTAGGGTGAAGGAAGATGGAACAAAAACATTCAATTGCTGCAAAGAAAACAACAGAATTTCTTGGAACATTTATACGGAACAAAATGGGGTACACAGGGGCGATCATTCTAGGTTTCTTTGTGCTGATAGCGGTATTTGGCCCGCTTTTAACCGACTATGACCCAAAAGAATATGGGGTAGCGGATGTGTTAAGCCCACCTACCTGGGACAACTTGCTAGGAACCGATGACCTTGGCAGAGATGTGTTAGGAGGCGTCATATTAGGTGCAAGAATCTCGATTATGGTCGGATTCATTTCCACCTTAATTTCGATGTTTGTTGGAACGGTGGTGGGGATTGCTTCCGGCTACTATGGGCGCAAAGTAGATACCTTGTTAATGAGATTGACAGATGTATTTTTGGTATTGCCATGGTTGCCACTGGCTCTTGTCTTAACCGCGATCCTCGGAGCAAGCTTATGGAACATCATATTTGTCATTGGCTTGACGAGCTGGCCGGGAACTGCCAGGATTGTGCGTTCCCAGACCCTTTCCATCAAAGAAAGGCAGTTCATCGAGCGGGCACGTTCCATTGGTGCCAATAACTTTTATATTATGAGAAAACATATTTTACCGAATGTATTTCCCCTTATTTTCGCAAATACCGTCCTTGTTTCTGCGGTAGCGATTTTATCCGAGACAACCCTGAGCTTCTTAGGGATGGGGGATACGACACAGCCAAGCTGGGGCATGATGTTGCACTATGCCTTTGAATCGGGTGCAGCAAGCCTTGGCGCGTACTGGTACTTAATGGCGCCGGGATTATGCGTGGTGCTTGTCGTACTTGGCTTTACCTTTATCGGGTATGCCTTTGATGAAATTTTGAACCCAAAGCTAAAAAGGAGATAGATGATGAGTCTTCTAGAAGTAAAAAACCTAAAAACCTATTTTCATACAAAAGACGGAATCGTCAAAGCGGTGGATGATGTCAGCTTCACATTGGAAGAAGGCGAAGCGATCGGCCTTGTTGGGGAATCCGGCTGTGGGAAAACAACAACCGCTTTATCGATCACTAGCCTGTTGCCGGAGGAAGGGACAATTGCAGGTGGGGAAATACATTTTAACGGAAAAAATTTAGTAGAGTTGAATTCAAATCAAATCAGGAGATATCGCTGGAACGAAATTTCGATCGCCTTTCAAGGGGCCATGAATGCCTTGAATCCAGTAAAAAAAATCGGGGAACAACTCACCGATGTCATGATGTATCACAACAAACTGGATTACAAGGCAGCAAGGAAAAAAGCCAAGGGGCTGATGGAATTAGTTGAAATCGATCCCGAGAGAATTGATCAATACCCCCATGAATTTAGTGGGGGAATGAAGCAACGTGTCATGATTGCGATGGCTCTTGCATGTGATCCGAAAATATTGATAGGCGACGAGCCAACTACCGCGTTGGACGTGATGGTTCAAGCGCAGATCTTAGAGTTACTCGAAAAATTACGTCAAGAGCTCGGAATGTCCCTGATTCTCATCACACATGACCTGTCCGTTATGGCAGAAACCTGTGACAAGGCGGTGGTGATGTATGCCGGGAAAATCGTGGAGACGGGAACGGTAGAGAACGTGATCAATCACAGCTCGCATCCTTATACGCAAAAGCTTGTCAAAGCGTTCCCCGACATTCATGGAAAACGGGAAATGACCGAATCGATTCCCGGATCTCCACCAGATTTAATCAACCCACCAAAAGGGTGCTATTTTCATCCAAGATGTGAGCATGCAACGGAGGAGTGCAAGAAGACAGCTCCAATGCTTAGAGAAATTGCAAAAGACCATTATGTTGCCTGTCACTTAAGGGGGGAGTAGGATGGACAGTCTCATCAAAACAAAGGATATGCGCGTCAGCTTCGATTTACAGAGCGGCTTTATAAAAGGAATCCTTTCGAAGGAAAAGAAACGTGTGAAAGCCGTTGATGGCATCGATTTAGAAATCAACAAAGGGGAAATCCTATCGCTCGTTGGGGAAAGTGGCAGCGGGAAAACCACAACCGGGAAAGCCATCCTTCAGCTGCTCGACAATGTCCAAGGGGAAATCACCTATGATGGTACGCCGATCCTGCAAAAGGATAAAAAGCAGCTACAAGCATTCCGCCAAAAAGCACAGATGATTTTCCAGGACCCCTATGAGTCCCTTAACTCGAAATTTTTGATTATCGACATCGTGGCAGAACCATTAGAAATAAATGGACGGATAAAAAATGAACAACATAAAAAGGAAAAAGTGATTGAGGCGTTAGAGTGGGCCGGGTTAAGGCCGGCGGAACAGTATCTTTACCGCTATCCCCATGAATTAAGCGGAGGACAGCGCCAAAGGGTCGTCATTGCAGCAGCACTGATCTTGAACCCACAATTTATTGTGGCAGATGAACCGGTATCGATGCTGGACGTTTCTGTCCGGGCCGATATCTTAAGGTTGATGGTGGATTTACGTGATAAAAAAGGTATTTCCTACTTATTCATTACCCATGATATCTCCCTGGCATGGTTGATTTCCGACCGGATCGCCATTATGTATTTAGGAAAAATCGTCGAGATTGGCGAAGTCGATAAGGTGATCTCATCCAGTCTCCATCCTTACACCAAAGCATTGATCAATGTCATGCCGAAACCAAAAGTGTCCGGTGAAAAAAGGAAGCGGATGATCCTAAAAGGCGAAACACCAAACCCGAGCAATGTCCCAAGGGGATGCCGGTTCCATACAAGATGCCCGTTTGCGGAGGAAAAATGCAAGGTGGAGGAACCGACATTAGTCGAATACAGCGAGAACCATTTTGCAGCCTGCCATTTTGCAGAGAAGCTGATGTAAGGAGTGAAGGATTATGGCAAAAGAACAAATAGATGCGATCCTGGAACGGGAAAAAGAAGGCTTAGTCGCATTAAGTCAATATATCCAGCAAAATCCGGAGCTAGGAGGAGAAGAATTTAAATCCTCCAAAGCCTTATGTGATTATCTAGTGGCAAAAGGTTTCACCGTTCAACGAGGGGTTGGACCTTTCGATACTGCGTTTATCGCCAATATGAAAAAAGGAGAGGGCGGTCCACATATCGCGTTCTGCGCGGAATACGATGCCCTGCCAGATGTGGGCCATGCCTGTGGTCACCACTTGATCGGTGTTGCAAGTGCAGCAGCCGGATTGGCACTGGCCAAGCTGGAGGTGGAGGAGCCGTATGAGGTGTCCGTCATCGGTACGCACGATGAAGAAGGGATCGGCGGGAAAATCGATTTAATCAAGGAAGGTGCGTTTGAAGGCGTGGATATCGCGATGATGTTCCACCCGGGATATTCCACGATTATCGACGTCAAATCGCTGGCGTTTCATAGCTATGACTTTATCTTTCACGGGGAAAATGCCCATGCTGCGTCTGAGCCGTGGTTAGGAAAAAATGCGCTGGATGGCGTGCTTCACCTGTTCAGTGGTGTGAATGCGTTACGTCAGCATGTGAAACCGGATGTTAGAATTCACGGCATCATCAAGGAAGGCGGAAAAGCAACGAACATCATCCCTCATCGGGCGGTTGCAGAGTTTTGTGTTCGCTCAATTGATAACGATTATTTAGAGGAGGTCTGCGAGCAGGTCTTTAACATAGCAAAGGGTGCCGCCCTCATGAGCGGAACGGAGGTCGAAATCAACGAAATTGGTCACCCGTATGCAGCAATGGTAAGTAATCAAACGTTGGTAGACTTGTATCAGGAAAGTCTAGATGAATTTGAGTATGTGGACAGGTCCAAGCATCACGAAGGAATGGGCTCCATCGACATGGGCAATGTGAGTCTGAAGGTTCCATCGATCCATCCGGTTTTATCCTTGACGGACAAGCTTGTCCCGGGCCACACAAAGGAATTTGCGGATATGTGCAACACCCCTCAAGCCTATGACATGATGGTGCTGGCAGGAAAAACAATGGCCCACACATGCTGGAAGGTGATCCAAAGCAAGGAACTGCAGCAGAAAATAAAAGAAGAGTTTATGGCCCTGGAAGGTTCACGTATTCCAACTTAACAGAAGTCGAGACACGAGACAGTAAAATAGGAAAGTAACAATGACTGATAAAAGCTTCCAGCAAAGAAGATTCAAGCTGGGCAAGAGCTATACCAATAAGGAAAGAAGGGTTTTATCGAAATGACAAAAAAACATCTTTTTGGAGAAATGACGTGGCCCGAGGTAAAGGAAGCGGTTAAAGAAGAACGAGTAGCGGTCGTCCCCGTTGCCATGATTGAAGAGCATGGCCACCATCTACCAATAGATACCGATCTCGTCCTTGCATCCGAAATCTGCTATCGCGCTGGAGCGAAATCACCGGAAAGCATGGTCATTATCCCTCCTATCAACCATGGGTACGCCCCCCACCAAATGGACTTTCCAGGCGTGATTTCCATCAGCAGTGAAACGTTCATTAACTATGTCGTCGACGTCTGCAATAGCCTGGCCCACCAAGGCTTTAAGAAAATTTTATTGATGAATGGCCATGGCAGTAATGTTTCACTCCTAAAAGTAGCGGCAAGACAGACGATGTTACACTATCCAGATGTGCAATGTACCTCCATCTCACATTGGGACCTTGAGCCCGTCGTCCAGCTAACCGAGCAGATCCGTGACTCCGAAAGTCCCGGCGGAATCAACCACGCCTGCGAGCTGGAAACATCGATGTATCTCGCAATAAAAGAAAATCTGGTACAAATGGACAAAGCAGTGCGCGACATCGACAAATACCAAATGTCCAAATACTTCTGGCTGGACCTGGTTGGAAAAGGAGAAGGCAGACCAGTCGTCATGGTTCCCTACTGGAGCTCCATCTCTGAAACGGGAACGCTAGGTGATCCGACACAAGCGACGAGGGAAAAAGGAGAAAGATTAATGAACGCAGCTGTCGAGGGATTAGTAGAATTTATCCAGATTTTTAGAGAAAGAGAGCCGAATCATCCCCGGGTTAATCATCATTTGTGAGAGGGGAGAGTTATTTTAAAATAAGAATAATATTTAACGCTACTTACAGCCGTGATAAATAATATTTCATGTCTTCAAACCCCGACGAACCTTTTTCCACAAGGTTCGTCGGGGTTTTTATCTTCCAAAAGCATGTTTATCTTCCTGCCCCTTAACAAATACTATCCAAGGTACTCAACAGACCGAATCAACAGGAGTGTTTTCAATTGGAAAAAGAAATGAACTACAGCGAAGACAATAAATTTATTCCTGTCACCTCCATCTCGGCTCATACAGGAGAAGAGGTGGCAAGGGACTTGTTTTATTACACCAATCAGGTGGTGAATATTTGTCTTTACGGTAGCCCGGAGAAACAGGATGGCTGGGTGCTTATTGATACGGGGATGCCGAAATCGGCCGATGAGATTCTTTCTGTGGTGGAAGAGAGGTTTGGTCCGGATAGCCGTCCGAAAGCGATGATTTTGACACACGGGCATTTTGATCATGTGGGAGCATCTGTGGATCTCGTCAGGCATTGGAATGTTCCGGTGTATGCCCATGAGCTCGAGCTCCCCTATTTAACAGGGAAAAGCAGTTATCCCGAACCCGATCCATCAGTGGAGGGAGGCCTGGTCGCAAAAGTGTCTTCATACTTTCCGAATGAAGCAACGAACCTCAGTGACCATATACAACCCCTTCCTGCTGACGGAAGTGTTCCAGGCATGAACGGCTGGCGATGGATTCATACTCCCGGCCACTCACCTGGGCATATTTCCTTGTTCCGGGAGGAGGACCGGACCCTGATCGCCGGCGATGCCTTTGTCACCGTGAGACAGGACTCCCTGTATAAGGTGCTGGTTCAAAAAATGGAAGTCTGCGGGCCACCACGATACTTCACCACTGATTGGCAGGCGGCTTGGGAATCGGTAAAGAAACTGGCAGCGTTAAATCCTAGGGTGGCGGTAACGGGACATGGCACCCCAATGGATGGCGAAGAATTGGCTGCAGGGTTAACAAAACTCGTGCAAGATTTCGAAAGCGTCGCAATCCCAGATTACGGACGATATATTTAACATTCCATTCAAATCGAGGAGGACATTATGAAAGCAGTCACTTATCAAGGAAAGAATACAGTAGCAGTAAAAAAGGTAGAAGCACCAAGAATCCAGGACCGTGAAGATGTCATTATTAAAGTCACCACCACTTCTATATGTGGGTCAGACCTTCACTTGTACCAGGGAAACTTTCCTCTGCCAATCGGCTATGTCATCGGGCATGAGCCAATGGGCATCGTGGAAGAGGTGGGACCTGATGTAACGAAGGTGAAAAAAGGCGACCGGGTCGTCATCCCATTTACCGTGGCATGCGGCACCTGCCATTACTGCGCGCACGACCTTGAAAGTCAATGTGATAATGCCAACCCGCACTACGATTCCGGAGGCTACTTCGGCTATTCCGAGAAATTCGGCAACTACCCGGGAGGACAAGCGGAATACTTACGCGTACCATTTGGCAACTATACGCCTTTTCACATCCCACAGGACTGTGAGTTGGAGGACGAATCCCTTTTGCTCCTATCGGACGTACTCCCCACTGCCTACTGGAGCGTCGATAATGCCGGTGTGAAAAAAGGTGACACCGTCATCGTCCTTGGCTGCGGCCCAGTAGGCCTGATGACCCAGCAATTCGCCTGGCAAAAAGGCGCCGAACGCGTCATCGCCGTCGACTACATTGCCAACAGACTCGAGCTTTCAAGAAAAATAAACCAAACAGAAGTATTCAACTTCACCGAATACGACGACATGGGCGAAACCCTAAAGGAACTAACAAAAGGCGGCGCCGACGTTGTTATTGACTGTGTGGGTATGGACGGAAAGAAATCACCGGTGGAATGGGTAGAACAAAAACTAAAGCTACAAGGAGGAACACTCGGGCCTATTCAGATTGCAACAAAAGCGGTGCGAAAAGCAGGGACACTGCAGATAACAGGTGTATACGGTGGGTTGTATAACATGTTTCCACTTGGGCCGTTTTTTGCAAGGAACATTAATATTAGAATGGGTCAGGCTCCAGCACGTCATTATATGCCGTATTTGTATGAGCAGATAAAGGATGGCAGGATTGATCCAAGGAAGATTATTACGCATACGATGGCGTTGGATGAGGCGGCGCATGGGTATCGGATTTTTAATGAGAAGGAGGATGGGTGTGTGAAGGTGGTTTTGAAGGCTTAAGAAGTTGCTGGAAAGATGCAAAGGGGAGTAAAAGTGAGGGGGGCTCTGCATTTTAGGTTATGATAAGGAGAACCGTACCATAAGTAACGGTAAACTCTTGTAAATATAGTGTAAAAGAAACTCAGTAAACACTTCTATAGAAATTGAAATAGATGGAGAACTGAAAAATATTAGCCTTGTATATTATGATGAAACAATCGCCCATTCACCAACTAGCAACTTTTTACTAGAGGACAAAAGAATTAGACCTGATCCATTTTAGTTGGTAAATAGTGGAACTGTTGATGAAATTTACTATGGGTATTTTGATCTTGATAAAGTAACGAAAGAAAAGAGCAAACATGGGAAGAACTTCTCGAACAAATGACGTTGATTTGGGAAAGGAAATAGGATCAAAGAGGGTCCCTCTATCACACATTCACCTTAGCCCTCTGTAAACACTTTGACTTTTTATGGGAGATGTTTCAGAATAAAGTGTAGATGAAGAGGTGAGACAATGAGTGAAAAGGTAACGAGTACAAAGTGGTTCAGTGTGGCCATACAGGCGCTCGTGGTGCTTGCTAATAATGAAGGTCGATGTCCGAGCGGAGAATTAGCAGAGAAACTTAATTCTAAATCCGTCTTTTTAAGAAAAATATTAAGGCATCTGGTTAAAACCGAATTAATCCAGGCGAAAGAAGGCCGAGACGGTGGGTATTTTCTTGTCAAAGATCCAAGTGAAATCAAATTGTCCGAAGTATATGATGCAATGAAAGCGGAAACCTTTCCTAAGGGGTTCTTTAATGTAGAAAGTAAAGAATGTTTTGCTGAGACTACTCGTGAATCCCTCTGTACATTACGTGATGAAATGGAAGGCTGGGTCGTTGCCGGTTTAGAACAAAAGACCGTAGCTGATTTAATGAAAAAGTGAAACATAGCTATAGCTGTTTCGCTTTTTTATTTTGTTCCCTTAACTGTAGTTGACAAAGGAACAGTTAACAACCTATACTGTTCTTGTAGAAAATACAGTTAAAGGGGAATGAATATGTCTAAAAAAACAATGAGCAAAGAAGAATACTTAAATAAAGTAAAAGAAATAGATACAACAAAAGAAGCGCCGAAACAATTAGAGGACACAGATTTTCTGACAGTTGCGAAAGAACGCCGTTCAGTAAGACAATATGATCCTGAATTCAAAATGGATAAAAGTGAAGTCTTAGAGATTCTTGAAGCAGCTACGTTAGCACCATCATCTAGCAACCTTCAACCATGGAGATTTCTAGTTATTGAAGATCAAAAGGAAAAAGAGCGTTTGTTGCCAATCGCCAATAATCAGCAACAAATTGTAGATGCTTCCGTGGTCATCGCAGTCCTGGGTGACAGAGATGCATACAAGAATGCCGATCGTATTTATAGTGCAATTGCTGAAAAGGGAAGAATGCCAGAAGACGTAAAAGACATGTATGTTAACAGCATTTTGGATGGTTACGGATCTTTTTCTAAAGAACGCTTAGCGAAAATTGCTCTCATTGACGGGGGACTTGTCTCCATGCAATTAATGCTTGCAGCTAAAGCAAAAGGCTATGATACCGTTCCGATGGGTGGATACGATGAAACAAAATTCATAAAAGAATTTAATGTACCGGAAAACTACGAAGCTATCATGTTAATCTCCCTAGGCAAAGGCGCGAAAGCAGGTTTTGAAAAAACTCGCCTTCCGCTTGATGAGTTAATAAATTGGAATCGATTTGAATAAAAAGGAAGGGTCGAGGGGACAGGCACCTCGACCATTTCAATATTTAAAGCACAAAAATCAGGTCACAGTGATGCCCCGAATTAAAGTGCAGAGTATTGCAAAACTCAACGGGTATGCTAGCCTATTCGGCACATACAGCCCTTAAAAGCAATGGGGACGGTTCCGGCTGCTACCTCGGCTCTCTAAATATCGATTGCCTTATAAGGCTGTATAAATGGTACTCAACATTGGCGCGAGTGTCACTTAAAAATGAGTGAGTAATTACGAGCATTTAAATGTAGAATCTTTAACATGGTGCCTATAACCAAGATGGAGAGTTCATTGTTTAAGCTCTTCGATGGCATATATCTGGAGTATTTATTGTGAAATACTCTACACTATGATGAAGAAGCATCGAGAACCGTCCCTGATGCTTATGTATATTCCCTGGTTTCTTGGTAAGGATGGTTAATACCAAGGAGAGGAAAGAAGGGATATTTTATGGACAAGTTTAATAAAAAGAAGGCGACACCGAAAAAACTGACCCGTTTAAAAGGGGAAACCCAAATGGAGAAAAAGAACAAGGAAGCACTAAAAATAATCAAGTCTATCAAAGGGATGTTTGGGTGAGCGGGGGATGGTTCTTTGCTTTCAAATTGCTTATAAGTAGAAATAATGATAAAAAAGCTGAACGTAGAGACAGTTGTCCTGCGTTCTTTTTATTTCCAACTACCCGAAGCATCAGGAGCTAACGTTGCTTTTTTCTAATCTACTTAGCCTGTTTTCTAGCTTTCACGGTTTTCTCTAGTTCCTCTACATTCTTCAGCAAGTGAGAGGGAGTATGATTGGCAGGCGCTTCGGTTCGTTTATCAGGAACACGAAGGGGAATGGCTTTTGTATGCAATTGTGCGGGATGTTCATAACCCGTAAGGTTGGTAGAAAGGGAAAATTTATGCCTGCGGAAGCGAAGAACCGTCGCCTGCTTCCATGTCTTCCGGAAAACACGCCCCAAAATTAAGTTATAAAACCTAGCCTAAGAGGTATAGATATCTTTACAGATGTGTAATGTGAAATGTGGAGGTAACTATATGCGTGTTGGTGGGGTAGGATTAGTAATTTTAGCAGCGATTTTATGGGGCATTTCCGGAGGACTGGGCGGCTTCTTAATGGATAAAGGGTGGGATCCCCTGGTCATCTCCTTTTATAGGGGAACAGTGGGTTTAATATGCATTCTTATTTGGTTCTTGTTCAAGCCGACCCGGTGGAATAAGCCGCTGATGTGTTGGTCTATTGTTGCGGGTATTGGAGTAGCAGGGAATTTTATTTTTTACTTTGTCAGTATCTCAGAGGCCAGTATTGCCGTAGCGGCAACATTGATGTATACTGCGCCCATTTTTGTTCTCCTAATATCTTTTATATTCCATCTTGAACAGGCATCATTATATAAATGGCTGGGTATTGGTTTTGTGATGGCTGGAGTTGTATTGCTGACTGAGGTTTACAGCATTGGATCTGATAGCATTACGATGCTTGGACTTGTTACAGGCTTAGGCGCAGGGTTATCGTATGCATTGTTCATTTTTGGTTTTAAATATGCATCCCGCCACGGGCAGCCGCAAGGAATTTTAACGATTGCATTCCTTGTCTTTACTATAATAACGCTGCTTTTCATTGACCGCAGTGAAGCAGCTTCCGTCTTTTACTCACCTGACTTATTATGGATAATTCTTTTAGGTATCTTCGGAGCAGGCTTGTCATTCTTCGTGTATGTAGCAGGGTTGAAACGGACATCACCGACTTCAGCTTCAATCATTGCAATGGTGGAACCGGTCACTGCATCCCTTTTTGGATTAATTGTTCTGAGTGAACTGCTTACAGTAATTCAGCTTGGAGGTATGGCAATCATCTTGGTTACAGTGACCATTATAAGTGTGAAGCAGAGTTGAAGAAAGCACCTCTAGGTTTCACTAAAAATAAGTATAAAGAGACGGCCGACCAAATGGTTGTGGCTGTTTTTTACATTAGAGAAGTATTTTCGATTTTACGATAAGCGAGGGGACGGTTCTTTGCATCCGAGTTTCTCTTTGGCTGCCGGTTACAAAAGGGATTTAAATTCATATGTAGGTATGTATAAAAGTTTAGTAGTAAAGTAATTTTCAAACAAACGTTTGTTTAAATGTATTTTTAATTCAAACATATCAGATGATGCAACTGTTCAGTTAGGATATAACTTTTTAAATAGCTATTTTATTATAGGTTTTGCGTGGGTAGACTTGTATAACCGTTCGTCTATATCCTTCAGTACAGTATCCACTATTTTATTTAAAAGGAAAAAAGGGTTTTGTTAACCGTTTGTTGAAAATTGAATTGATACGTAGTCACACGGTGGAAAAGATGTGGAGCAGTGGAGGCGGTTCTCGCGCTTTCCTCGAAGTTCGAAGGAAGCAGAGAACCGTCCCCTGCTTCCTGAAAATGCTTTTTAACATAAAAAACTGACTATAGAGGTGCAAACGATGCTAACAAAAGAGCAATTACTCCAAATCAAACAACTTCAAGACATCTGTGAAAAAGAAGAAGGATTCGAGCTGAAGCTAAATGTTGATATGCTCGAAAATCGGGATGGTGACAGCAAGGAAGACTTCTTTCATTATGAGGATGGGCAGCTTGTCGGGTTTCTTGGAAGCTACGGATTCGGCAATAAAATAGAACTGACCGGTATGGTTCATCCGGGCTACCGTAGGAAAGGGATTTTTTCTAAATTGTGTGCTATGGCTGTAGAAGAGGAGAAGCAACAAAATGCCAAGATTATCTTGTTGAATGCACCAAACTCATCCCAAACTGCCAAGAAATTTTTAGCCAACATTCCCTGCACGTTTTCGATGACGGAATATCAAATGAAATGGCATCCAACTGACGTATATGAGGATCCTGCTGTGACCATAAGACCATCGGCTTCACAGGATGATTGGGATGCGGAAATTCAGCTTGAAGTGGCCTGCTTTGGATTTAGTGAACAAGAAGCAAGGGAATTTAACCAGCGGATGAGAGAACTAAACGGGGAAGATAAGTTCATTATTGAAGCAGAAGGAAAAATTGCGGGGAAAATCCGTGTATCCGAAACGGAAGGGGAAGCATGGATATATGGGTTCGCAGTCTTTCCGGATCTCCAAGGAAAAGGAATCGGCAGAAAGGCTTTATCCAGAGTCGTCAAAATGAAGAGTGAAAAAGGCTTGCCTATCTTCCTGGAAGTAGAAGCTAAAAACGAGAATGCACTGAGACTATATGAATCTTGCGGATTTAGGAATTACCATTCGCAGGACTATTATCTATATCAAGGCTAGTAAGCAATGGAGGCCGTGAGTCTGTAAGTTAAATAGCTCAATGATTATAATAAAGAAGCATCGGGAACCGTCCCCGATGCTTCATGACTTTACAAACTGGGACAAACGGTCTGATAGAGTGACGTTTACATTGCAGTGTTCTTAGGAAACTTCCATATATGGAGGAAGTTAAGGAGGAGTAGCTATGAAAGATTCGAAGTTTATTTTCTTTGAAAGAAAGTTTCCTAGTGCGAATATCTTAGTGATCAAGGATGAGCTCCCGACCCTTATCGATACGGGGTTTGGTAGTGATGTAATAGAAACAGAGAATTTAGTGAAAGAGGCAGGGGTTGCGCCTGAAGAAATACAGCTCATTGTGAACACGCACTACCATAGTGATCATGTAGGTGGTAATTTTTATTTTCAACATAACTATGGGATCCCGATTGCTGCGCATAAGTGGGAAGGGGGAGTAATCAACTCTCGTGAACCGGAAGCATGCAGTGCAGAATGGCTAGATCAGCCTGTAGAGCCTTATCGGGTTGATAGGCTGCTGTCAGATAACGATGATATACATACAGGAAGCAGAACCTTGAAAGTCTTGCACACCCCAGGTCATACATTGGGGCATATTTCTTTATACGAACCGGAAGAAGAAATACTGGTTTGTGGCGACCTCTTTCATCAATATGATGTTGGATGGTTAAATATTTTTAGGGAGGGCGTATCCTCTATCCAGCGGTCGTTGGAAAGCTTGGACAGGCTATCGGGGCTCCGGATCAGGAAGGTTTATTCAGGACATGGACCGCAAATAGAGAATACGCTGACGGCCATTGATGCAGCAAGGATTAGGCTTGAAAAATGGCTTGGTGAACCAGAAAAAGTGTCGTGGCATGCCTGCAAGAGAATTTTTTCGTTCGCCTTAATCATCAAAAATGGATTGGCGAAAGAAGAGATAAATCCCTATCTCTTAAGCTGTGGCTGGTTCCAGGATTATGCACGACACGCCTTTAAGCTCCAACCAGGAGAATTTGTCCCCAACCTCCTCCACGAAATGGTCCGCTCCAAAGCAGCAAGCTGGCATGGAGAAAGATTAGTTGCCAACGCCCCACATCAGGCACCACCAAAAGAATGGATGGAGAAGCATGTGATGCCGAGGGATTGGAAGCAGTTATAGACATGTGAGAAGATAAGGTATCGGAAGTAATAAAAGCGTTAGAATTAAACATTTAAGAATATGCTTGTAGCAGGAGGGTCCGGTTCTCACGCTTTCTTCGAAGTTCGAAGGAAGCAGAGAACCGTCCCCTGCTACCAAAATATAAAGGAGATACAAAAATGGAAATATTATATTTTGCAGGTGGATGTCTCTGGGGAGTACAAGCATTTATAAAAACTTTACCTGGTGTTACGTTTACAGAAGTGGGAAGAGCAAATGGAACAAGTAATACACTTGAGGGTGAGTATGATGGCTATGCGGAATGTGTGAAAACAGAATTTGATCCTAGTGTTGTAACTGTTGAGAGCTTAATGGAATACTACTTTGAAATAATCGATCCGTATAGTATGAATCAACAAGGACCTGATGTTGGGGAGAAATACAGAACCGGAGTGTATAGTGAAGAGGGTAAACATTTGGAAGAGGCGAGGGCGTTTATTAGTAAGAGAAGTGATTATGACCGCATAGTCGTTGAAGTGTTACCTCTTACAAACTATGTGAGAAGTGCAGAAGAACATCAAGATAGGTTAGCTAGATGTCCGAATGATTATTGCCATATTCCAGAAGAGTTGTTAAGTAAATATAAATAAGTAAATGGAAGCAGAGAACCGTCCCCCTGCTTCCCAGCAATAGCTACAAAAAAGAGACATGTCGCGGGGGCATGTCTCTTTTCCGTGAAGTATAGCATGTGTGGGGAGAACCTGTCTCTTAGTCCCAATTATTTCTTATCCCGATTGGTGGTTTTATGTTTCTCCCCTTTGCTATTGTAAGTGATCCATTCACCGACAGGCTCACCCTTTTCAAAATACCCTGACCGTTTAATTGTTCCATCTGTCCGATACCATTCCCAATAGCCTTCGGGCTGATCGTCTATCATTTTTCCCTTTGACCAGATTGTTTTCCCATTGGCGTGGTACTTGATCGTGTATCCATCTATCACTTCAAGCTCTTTTTCCTTCACACCATTTGGATGAACTAGGTCACATTTTTCATTTTCCATGGTTTACCTCCGATAATAGTATTTTTCATTCTTATCATGAATAACTAGCATTTATAAAGGTTATTTATTCTGGTTGTTAAAATATCCGACCAGATTTATTTTAACATAAAAGATATCAAGGACTTTTAATATGGACGGTGAGTATCTCTAGGCACACTATAAACAAAGGTAAAAAAGGGATTTATTTAACCTCTGTCGAAAAGTGAAAACAGGGAAAACAGAGGGACGGTTGCTTCTGAAGCAATAGAACCACTCCGCGTATTTTCTGAATTCGTGTATGAAACGGTGTGATAATAAGTTGAAAATAGAAGCTGGAGATTTAATTTTTGTTAAAGGGGATTGCTATGCTAGCCCGTTTATTCGATTTTTCTTAAAGTCGAATTACACCCATGTCACGATAGCTCTTGATGAAAAGCATATTTGTGAAGTGGATCTATTTACTAAAATGGCGGTCATTCCGAATACGTATACTGAATTTGATTTGTATCGAATGAAGGGGGATTTGTCGGAACAGCAAAAAGAGGAATTAATTAGTTTTATAAGAAAGAGATGTGATTCCTCTAGAGGCTATGACTGGTGGAGAATTTTTTCGCTCTTGCTTCAGAAATACTTTCGACAAAACATTATTATTCATTCACCCGAACGGTATATTTGTTCAGAAATTATTGATAAGGCATATCAGCATTTAGGAATCGATCTTGTAGAGCACCGCGTAACAGGTGACGTTACGCCGCTAGATTTAATCAGCTCTCCCAAGCTACTCTTGATTGATTCCGTTGTGAGTCAAAGGAATATCCAATTGAGCAAGGAGGAAAATATCAATCTATAAATTCTTCAAGCAATATGTGGGGAAAGAGTGACTAGGTTTTCTAAGCTCAGAGGATGAATTACTAAGATAGTAATTTTTAAACAAACGTTTGATTAAAAAATTTTCAAAATCAGGCAGCTTAATGGAAACGCCTGGCTACATACAAACTAACTTTTTAAAATGCTATACTATCATAATTTTTATAGTGAAAAAAATCAGCAATAGTGAAGGTGATTATATGAACAGGCATCTTTTTCTTTTCGGAGGAGGTCCTCCTTTTATAGCGAATATGGCAAAACAGTTTGCATCAAAAGCATTGGCTGCGGGTTCTCCGGTCTCGATCTTGTTTGTGGAGCGGGAAGGCTGGGAGGAGTATATGCACTGGTACACGCAGGAGCTGGAGCGGTTTGGGGTCAGGGAATTCAATTATTTGCCTCTGCCTTCGACTCCGATTGAAGTGGTGATCGATAGTGTGAGGAACAGTTCCGGGATTGTCATCGGTGGCGGGGATACGAATTTGTATGCGGATTACATCGTGGACACTCCTATTTCGCAAGCTATCAAGGGAAGATATGATGCAGGCATTCCGGTTGCGGGCTTTTCTGCGGGGGCTTTAATCAGTCCGGAGGTTTGTGTGATTTCCCCTAAAGACAATGAGCAGAACGAATTCCAATCAAGAAGAGGCTTGGGATTGGCCAAGGATGTTGTGGTCGCCGTGCACTTTTCCGAGTGGGATGATGAGGATCATTTGAGGAATGCGGTCAGTAGGTGCAACGGATTCAAGAATTATGGGATCGATGAGAACACAGGTGTATACCTTTTGGATGGAGAACTTGAAACCATGGAAGGGAATGGGGTATACACGGTGGAAGATGGGGTTTTGCGGAAATTGAATTAAGCTGAGTCAAGCACAACAGGGACGGTTCTTACGCTTCCTTCGAACTTCGAAGGAAGCAGGAGAACCGTCCCCCTGCTTCGCAATTGATACAGCGGTTCCATATGGAATTTACTTTTTAAATCGCTATTTCATCCAAATTTTTTACTGGGGCAAAGGGGCTATATGAAGAAAATCAATGAAACTTCCCACCCCCTACTAAAGTATTAATAATAAATGGTAAAATAGAGTAATTAAAAAGTAGAGGAGGGACATTCTGAGTGTGGATTTTGCAGCGGATCATGAAAAGCGTGATTAAGACGAATAATTTTGCGATTGTAGTCATTTCTATACTTGTAATTGGGGGCAGTTCTTTTATCATCCATCTGCTCGAGCCGGATACGTTTCCGACGGTTTTTGAGGGGCTGTGGTGGACGATGACGACGGTCACGACGGTTGGATATGGGGATGTGTCTCCGACAACGGTTCCTGGGAAGACCTTCGCGATGTTCTTGTTTATTTTTGGGATTGGACTTGTTGGGGTTTTGATTGGGAAGGTTGTCAATCTTTTGTCATTGTATCAACGGTTAAGGGGTGAAGGGAAGTTGAATAGTAAGAAGACCGATCATTTTATTTTTGTTGGCTGGACAGAGAAGACGGCAAAGACGATGGAAGAGATTTTGGAGGATAATCCGGAAGCGGCGATCGTTTTAATAGATTCCAAGAAAACAAATCCTTGTGACTTAGAGATTGATTTTGTGCAAGGGGATGCGAGTGAGGATGCAGTCTTGATGAAGGCGAATGTCCTGGAGGCAAAGTCTGTGACGATTTTTTCGGATGACACGATTGAGGATGCCTCGCTTTCGGATGGAAAAACCTTGTTAGTCGCATCCTCCGTAGAAAGGCTTTCGAAAATACATAATCGCAACATCTATACGATTGTGGAAATTCGCAAGGAGAAGAGCATACCGAACTTCTCTCATGCCAATGTTGACGAATTTGTTCTTTCTGGAGAAACAGCGTCGCGCTTGATGGCAAAGGCAACCCTGTATAATGGATCCACTCATCTGTTTAGCCAATTAACGAGCAGAATGCATGGCGATAATATTTATGAAATCGCTGCAGATCCTGCTTGGAGCACCTATAAGCAAGCATTCCATGAAATCCTTGAAAAAGGGGCAACCTTACTGTCGAATGGAAAAGATCTGGACATTAACAGACGGTTGGATGAAAAAATCCCAAGCGATTCGAAGCTGTACATCATCTGTGACAAACATACTTATGAAACGAAATTTAAAGTGAGATAAATGGAAAGAGCTCAAAGCAAAGGCTTGAGCTCCATTTTTTTAATACGTTAACGAACTGGCAATAATCCATCCAATGGACAAGGAGAACATCATAAGTAAAACTCCCACAGAGATGCGGTCCTCATTGATGGCATCCTTAATGCTGTAATTGATGGTAACCACTTCTGCCAGCACGTAGAAGACGATTTGTGCGACGATCCCGATTACTCCCCAGATGACCATATCCAGGAATGATACGGAATGTGCAATGGCCGACCCGATGACGAATGCCAGACCTAGAAGCTTTCCGCCCATTACAAGTGCTGCGGTGGTATTTCCTTGTGACACCTTTTTGATTTTTTCATTACGGGAAGTTAAATCAAACAAAAATAATCCAACAAATAATAGAACAAATGCTGTTCCTGCGTATATCCCAAAAGACGCTAAATAGCTGCCCATTTCCACTCACTCCTTCGTATCTTTAAATCCTACAGGCATAAAATAAGATAAATTATCAATAATTTGCTTTCCTAGACGATATCCAAATGCACTGGCTTGTTCATTAACGAGAAAAGCGCCAATCATCATGTGGCCTTCTTTTTCTCCGGTGTTTGTCTGAAACACGATCTTCGGTAAGTCAATATACTCCTGGTACACCTGCACATAATCGACATAGCTGTTGTTGGGATCTTCCTCAACCTTTTCCCCTGATGGAGCATAGATTTTGACGGAATCGCCTTCTCTGCCGAACGTCGGTTTCTCCACATACTTTTTCCCTGCAGCAAGAAACGGTGCGGGCTCTAAGTAGGTGGCGAGAAAGTATTCGCAGATCCACTGGTGCTCCTCCGGGGTAAAATAGTCGCTGTTCTGCTCATGGAGCCCCCAAATAATGGCCTGCACTGCCTTTGATTGAAGCAAAAAGGCACTTAATGGATTGATGATGCTAAGCTTCTTTTGGTGGACCAGCTCCAATAATTGCAGCCCCACGTTCTCCCCGGTGGCCCCATCCTTATCAAGAATGAGGGATTCTATCGGGAATGTTTGCCGGTATAGGACATCAATCCTTCTGCCCTCCTCGTCCAGCAGTGCTTCCCCTTCAATAATTTGGAGCTTATCCAAGGGCACATACTGGGCCGGAAGTTTGCAAAGATTCATTAAATACAACACCGTTTGTTTGTCCTCGAAATTTTCATCATGCGAGGTGAACACGATGTTTGGGAACTCTTTTTTCTCCAATACCTGATAGCTCTCGAAAATTGCATTCTTTACGGCTCTTCCTAGATGTTCCTCTTCATTATCATTGGGATTAAGGCACTGAAACTCCTGGCACACTTCACCATTCATAAGAAATAATTCTTTGATAAAAGTGGGGGTGTCACTATTAATCTCTAATACTTTATATGTATGGTTCGTTTTGACCAGATCCACACGAGAGATAATGGACTCTGCCTCGATGTTTTTGATTTTTAGGAAGGGAATCGTTTCTTTCGGATACCCCAGATCAAGAAGCGTATCCTCATCCAGCTCCCGCAGCAGCCTGGATGTTTTTGAAAATATCCTGCCTACTCGATTTGTCACCGTCCGAATATGCGCTGCTTCCGCTTGTTCAATCTCATAGCATGTGAAAAGTGCATACTCCTGGCCATATAAATTACTCCAGAAAGTAGGGTACTTTGCATAAAAGGTATCTCGTGGTGTCTGATTGGATTGCTCACCCATCTATCTCATCCCCCCGTATAAGAGGAGCCGCTGCCAAAGCCCTTGCTTGGCTTCGTATTTGATTCAAAGGTCGGGCTGTTTCGATAATTCTTATAGGATGAATCGTTTTTCAAGGAGGATTTACTTCCAAAGAAACCTCCGCCGTAATAGTAACTGCGATAAAAACTGGAGGAATCATCATCACATTGATAAACGCCTTCTTCGTTATCCCATTCATACTCATTACAACGATCATCTGTCGGTGCTGGCGGCAGGGTGCTTTCTTCTTCTGCCCCACATCCAGTCATACCTAAAGCAAAAATCGTGGCAGAAACACTTGTTAATACTTTTTTTGTCTTTGTCATGGAGCCTACTCCTTTCCTGCAAATTCAACTAGTCTAATAGTAACAAAAAAAGGAAATAAAAAGGAGAGAGTTTTTAAAAATATAAAAGATAATTATTTTTAAGTTTGATATGATGTCAGTAAATAACAATAACAGGCAGGTGTCACGGATTGGAACTGATTTATTATTTACACGATCGTGGAAGCTACAAACCCATTTATGAATATAAAAAAGGAACCGTCAGCGAGGATGAAATTTACGCAAGACAGCTTTGTACCTACTTCATAAAAAATGGTGTGCAATATAAATTAATATGCAATGAAGGGACTCTAAATAACAGCACCGAAACGCTAACTGTGGAAAGAGATGATCTGGCAAGGGATTTTTATAAGCAAAAAAAGTATCCCGAGGGCATCCACATGGAATTCCGCGAATATCGATACCTTCAGGATATGCCGCTTCTCCATACAGAAGAATTGGAAAGTCATTGGACAGCCATCAAATATTTAATAAAGGATGTTGTTCATCTACCTGGTATTGGCGAATGTCACGTAGACTCCACGGAGATCGATGAAGACCGCCAATGCTATGTCTTTTATGTAGGGAAAATCGTAAAAGAAGGGTAGAGGCTCGTTGCTACCCTTTTACAGCCAAACTTTAACAGAAGTTATTCAGTTGAATGCCTTTGATCATGGAAAGAAAGCAGACAAAAATTATATTATTTTTGTCTGCTCTGATTCTTATATTGAGTAAGCTTCACCGTCATCTGGTACTAAAACATTAGATGAAATTCCTTTTTCATTAGCAAAGCTATTTAATTCCACTCTCGATAGTGTCCAATGGTTTACTGCTTCCATGTGAACAGCGATAATTTTTGCTTCAGGAGCAGCCTTATATACCTCATAGACATCTTCTTTACCCATGACTAGAGAGCCGCCTTCAAAGAATTGGTTATCTCCAGCATTAACAACAATGACCTCTGGCTTGTGTGTTTCGATAACTTCTTGAACTGCTTCATACCACACAGTATCTCCGGCAATATATAATGTTTTTTCTGTTGGGTGTTTGAAAACAACGCCACATACTAGACCAGCAAGTTTTAAGATTTCGCCTCTTCCATGCTCACCTTTTGTTTTTATTAATTGAATACCTTCAAAGACTGTATCTTCCTTTAATACTTCTACATGTTGAAAACCATCGTTTCTTATTTCCGTAGCATCTTCTTCGTTTTGGCAAAACAGCTTCACATTTTTCGGTAATGCTTGTTTAGCAGCATCATCCCAATGATCATAATGTAGATGAGTCAAGATAACGGCATCTATATTTTGAATAACATCGTCATTGGATGTTGGCAAGCTTACCAAAGGATTATTTTGATCTTGTCTTGGTGAATTTGGGAAAGGCGGGAAAGCCCCTTTTTCCGCTAACATTGGATCGATTAAAAACTTTTTACCTGCATAATGAACAATGAGTGTAGCGTTTCGAATTAGTTGTATATTCATATATATTATCTCCTTTTTATTGGAATTTCCTTGGCGCAATGTATATTCTAAACTAAGACCCATTGACAGATACATAGATTAAATAAAGTCTTTTGCCCGTTTGACTTTATTAATGAAAGGAGATAAATAAATGTTGGATAATACGGATATGCGTATCTTAGATGAACTCTCCAAGAACAGTCGGGTTACAATGAAAGAATTGGGCGAGAAGGTCCATTTAACTGGTCCGGCGACGTCAGCCAGAGTGGCGAAATTAGAAGATATGGGGATTATTGAGGGGTACACCATTTTAGTTAATCAAGTAAAAATGGGATATCATGTTCACGCAATCATACATATTTATACAAAAAGTACGAATCATCAACCTTATCTATCGTTCGTAAAAGAACAAAATCGATACGTCATAAACAACTACAAAGTAAGTGGGGAAAGTTGTTATCTTCTCGAGTGTAAATTTCAAACGAATGAAATATTAGATGAATTTTTGACAAGTTTGAGCAATTTGGTAAGCTACAAATTATCAATTATTATTAACAAATAATACATCAACAATGAAGCAAACGAGGAAGGGCTATATGGCTTTAGAAGCGGCTTGATCTATTATAAATCCAATAAATGAGAAAAAGAGTATTCCGCACCGGGAATACTCTTTTTTTACATTCTGGGAAGCGCGGGGACGGATCTCTGCTCCCCAAATGCCCCAATTGCACTGCCCTCCGATTGTCGCATGTACTAAATAATCATTTGAAAAATAGTCGTTTTTTTGTTCCGTGTAACATTGTAAGCGTTTTTTCAATTCTATACGATAGAATTAAGAACTTATTGGAGGGATTCCTTTGAAGGCAGATCTGGCAGTGACAGAAGAAATGATAAAAAAGCTGGAGTTTGTATATGGGACAGATACAGCTGGAAATTTACATGATAAATTATCTAATTTAATGAGTGAATATAGAGAAAAGCTTCCTAAAGCAGAAAAGCCGGTGGAGTTTGTAACAGAAAAGGATTCCGTCCTCATTACCTACGGAGACTCTATTAGAGAAGAAGGCAAGGCGCCGCTTGTCAGTTTACATGGGTTTTTAAAAGAGAATATTGGTGATGCCATTTCTGGGGTACATCTGCTTCCTTTTTATCCGTATAGCTCGGATGATGGATTTTCGGTTATTGATTACTACGAAGTGAATCCAGAGTTGGGAAATTGGGAGGATATTAAGTCTTTATCGAACAGTTACGATTTGATGTTCGATGGAGTAATCAACCACATTTCCGCAAAGTCTGACTGGTTCCAGCAATACTTGGAAGGAAACGAACTTTATAAAGATTATTTTGTTGAGGCGGACCCAAACGGTGACTACAGTAAAGTTACACGTCCAAGAGCGTTGCCTTTATTAACCCAATTTGAAACCGCTTCCGGAACAAAGTATATTTGGACTACATTCAGTAAAGACCAGATCGATTTGAATTACCGTAATCCAGAGTTATTTCTTAAGATTGCAGAACTGCTGCTTTTCTATATCAGCAAAGGGGCAAAGTTGATTCGTTTGGATGCGATAGGTTTTATGTGGAAAGAGATGGGTTCCACTTGTATTCATCTGGAAGAGACACATAAAATCATTCAAATCTATCGAGATGTAGTGGATGCATTGGCGCCAGAAGTTATATTAATTACAGAAACGAATGTGCCGCATAAGGACAATGTCAGCTACTTCGGAAATGGATACAACGAAGCACGCATGGTGTATCAATTCCCATTACCACCTTTAACATTAAATACTTTCTTAACAGGTGACGCTACTCACTTGCAGAATTGGGCAAGCAACTTGGAGGACACTACAGAAGAAACGACCTTCTTTAACTTCTTGGCTTCCCATGATGGAATCGGGGTTCGACCTGTAGAAGGGATTTTATCAAAAGAAGAAGTTGATTTTATGATTGAAAAGGTAACGGCTCATGGTGGAAATGTTTCGTATAAGGATAATGGAGACGGAACGAAGAGTCCTTATGAATTGAACATCAATTACTTTGATGCGCTATCTCATCCAGAAGAGCCGCAAAGTGTACAAGTTAAAAGATTTATCGCAGCACAGTCGATTCTCCTTGCAATGGCAGGTGTTCCTGGAATCTATATGCATAGCTTATTAGGTTCTCGCAACTATTACAAGGGAGTAGAAGAGACGGGCCGTTTCCGTTCTATCAACCGTGAGAAGTTAGATCGACTCCAGTTGGAAACAGAGCTGAAGGATGAAACAACTATAAGGTTTGATGTGTTATCCAAGATCAAAGCACTATTAGAAGTACGAACAAATGAAAGAGCGTTCCATCCTAATAGTCCTCAACAAGTGGTTTTAGAGAACAAGCAAGTTTTTGCACTTGTTAGAACGAACAAAGACAACGTGGAAGAAAAAGTGGTTGCGCTTGTTAACGTAAAAAACGATGAGCAAACAATCGAGTTATCAGCTGAAAATTATGGGTTAACCAAAAATATATTCAAGGATCTAGTGTCCTGTAGAGAATACCCTTTAACAAATGGTAAGCTTTCTCTAACATTACAGGCCTATGAAGCTTTATGGCTTAAAGGATAGGAGGGGTTAAGGTGAAGATGATAGTTGCGCCAGATTCCTTCAAAGGTTCTATTGAGAGTAAGGAAGCGGCAAAAATTATCTCTCAAGCTATTCATGATTTCGACCATACCATAAAGGTGGTCGAAATCCCGATGGCTGACGGAGGAGAAGGTACTGTTCAAGCGTTAATGCAAACACTTGGCGGCGAAGAAATTACTTGTGACGTGGAAGATCCGTTAGGGAGAAATATAAAAGCTAGCTACGGATGGATTGCTTCAGAAATGACAGCCATTATTGAAACCGCTTCCGCCTCCGGATTACCTCTACTGACTACGGAAGAACTGAACCCATCGCTTACTTCCAGTTACGGTACAGGCCAGCTTATCAAGGATGCTCTTGATCGGGGGGTAAAGAAGATGGTTATCGGTCTTGGTGGCAGTGCCACAGTGGATGGAGGAGTTGGTCTTTTTCAGGCACTTGGTTTAAAAGCTCTTGATAGCAAGGGGAACGAGCTTGGAAGGATTGGTGGTAGGTTAGGGGAAATCCATGATCTTGACCTTAGTAATCTTGACAAGAGAATAAAAGGTGTAAAAGTTCTGGTTGCATCTGATGTCACAAGTCCACTCTTAGGCCGGACAGGTGCAGTTTATATATTTGGCCCACAAAAAGGAATCATCCCTTCTCAGCTTCCAGCTTTTGAAGAAAATATGAAGCATTTTTCAGAAGTGATGAATAGGGTGGTGCAGAATGATTGCCGCCTCCTTCCTGGTAGTGGTGCAGCAGGCGGAATTGGTTTTGCTCTTCAGTCATTGATGGACGTGGAGTTCCAAAGTGGACTGGATCTAGTGGTGGAATGGAGCAGGTTCCGTGAACAATTGGAAGGTGCACAACTCGTCATTACGGGAGAAGGGAAAATTGATGGACAGTCCATACTAGGAAAAGTTACCGTCGGACTTGCCCGTATTGCGAAAGAAAAAGGAATACCGGTTGTCGCGCTTGCAGGTGGCATCGGAGAGGAGACCGATAAGTTACAGGAAGAAGGGATAGAAGCTGTGCTGTCGATTGTAGATGGTCCCATGCCGGTGGAAGAAGCGATGTTAAACGGTCAGGCATTATTATATAAAGCAACGAAAAGAATGTTACATCTAATGGAAATAGGAAAGAACCTGAGAGGAGTTAAAGGAGAATGAACAGTTTTACTACGATTGATTTCATTGTGCTTATTGTATATGTAGTAGGTATCGCGATATTTGGTGCTTTTTTCGGGAAAAATCAAAAAACTACGAAAGATTACTTTTTAGGTGGCCGTAATATTCCATGGTGGGCAATCGGACTTTCCGTTATGGCGACCCAAGCCAGTGCCATTACATTCATTGGTGCTCCGGGCTGGGGTTATTCCGGTGGATTGGAGCGAATGAACACATTCATTAATGTTCCACTTGTTATGGCATTTTTAATGGTTACCTTTGTGCCGTTCTTTTATCGAACAGAAGTATATACCGCCTACGAATATTTAGAAAAGCGTTTTGATACGAAGACCCGTTCTTTAACAGCAGGTTTGTTCCTGGTGGCACGCGGTCTTGCAACAGGGGTAGTCCTTTACGCTCCGGCCTTGGTGTTATCCGTTGTCACAGGGTGGGATGTTACCATCACAATTATTCTAATGGCTATTATTGCGGTTGCATACACCGTACTTGGAGGAATTTCTGCTGTTATTTGGACAGACGTTGTGCAGATGTTTGTGCTTTGGTTAGGGGCAGGCATTGCGATCTTTACGATCGTTGGACAAGTTCCAGGCGGATTCTCTGGTGCGTTAGCATTAGGTTCAGATGCAGGTCTCTTACAATCATTAGATTTTTCCTTTGATTTATCGGTTGAATATAGTATCTGGGCAGGAGTGATCGGAGGATTCTTCTTGCATGCAGCGTACTTTGGAACAGACCAGAGTCAAATTCAACGTGTATTAACGAGCAAGTCACTCAAAGAAAGCAAAATGTCCTTAATTATCAGTGGATTATTCATGTTTCCACAAATGTTATTATTCTTATTTATTGGTATTCTGTTATTTGCTTTCTATGCAAATGTAGGGGATCCGAATGTGGAGAACTTAAATGAATTGTTCCCATTATTTGTTGTAGAATATTTGCCGGTTGGTATTTCGGGATTAATTATTGCAGGAGTTTTTGCAGCAGCGATGTCTAGTCTTGATTCGGCATTGAACTCGTTATCAGCTGTGACGGTACGTGACTTTTATGCAAAGTTCTTCAAGAAAAATGCCTCTGAATCTCACTATCTGAAAGCCTCTCGTTGGGCAACAGTATTCTGGGGGATTTACGCAACCATCTTCGCCTTTTTTGCAGGAAATCTTGGACCGGTAATTGAAACAGTTAACAAGATCGGATCCTATTTCTACGGAGCCCTATTAGGAGTATTTGTTCTGGCAATCTTTTTTAAGCGAGCAAATGGAACAGGAGCTTTCGCAGGTGTCATCGCTGGTATGGCTTCGGTCTGGGCGGTAACGACGTTCGCTAGCATCTCTTGGCTTTATAACAATGTAGTAGGAGCAGTGGTTGCCATTGCAGTAGGCTATGCTGTAAGCTTACTATTTAAAGCCCCAGAAAAAGAGAAGCTTGATGGACTAGTGTTCCAAGCAAAAGAGGAAGAAGTTCAACAAGTATTAGCAGATCGCCAACGTTCCGCTGAAAGCATTGAGGAAGCGGAAGGAGAGAAACAAATGAAGAAATGGCCATATATCATGATTGCCTATTTCTTCGTAACACTGGTAATTTTGTATCTAATCCAATCCATTTAAGGTGTGAGTGTATATGAATTCGTTTTTCTTAGCTTCATCCGTTTCTAAAAAACAGGCAGTGCAAGCTATCCAAACCTATCAAAATAACTGGATCACCAAATGGCAATCTCTATTTGGCCAAAAGAAGGAACTGACTTCCATCGAATTGGTCTATCTGCCATACTGGTGCTACGATTACGAGTATACGAGCCTTCAAATGAGAGAGCCTATCCAAGGGAAAGTGGCAGTGGAAACAGGAAAGCAGCTTACGGCAATTTTGCCTTCATCGGCAAACTTGCACCTTTTGGATGCGAATGAAACCTTACCATTGCTTGATTATATGGGCCAGCCTGAACAAAAAGTGGCCGAAGAAGCCATCTATTGGGAAGCATTTACAAGAGAAAAGAAGCGAAAAGATATTCAAGTCACTATCACCCATACCAACCTACTATACGTTCCATATTGGATCGGGTATGTGCAAGGGGAAAAGGTGGAACCGACTATAGTGGATGCCACTAGCGGAAAAGTGGATTTAGGAATAAAAGATGCTATCATAATGGCTCTGATACAGGGCAAAGCGTCATAAATAATGGCTGTCTTCTCAAACTTTACGAAAAGCGCCTTGTAAAAACACCTAAATAATAAACCAGCGTGAACCTTAACGGAGAGCGCTGGTTTTTTGTGTAATTGTGACTTGGGAAGTTTTTGTTTATAGTGGAGGAAAGAAACAAGTAAGGAGTATAATATGGCGGGACTTTTGGAAAAACAGGCTCAACAAATCGTCCATGAAATGGAAAAAATTATTGAGAAAAATATAAACATCATGAACAATGACGGCATCATTATTGCGAGTAAGGATACAAATCGAATTGGAACCTTTCACGAAGGGGCACGCAATGTAATTGAAAAGGGTTTACCTGTTTCGATATACCCTGACGATACACTGCTAGGCTCCAAACCGGGTGTTAATATGCCGATATTTTTTCATGATGAGCTTGTTGGTGTCATTGGGATCACCGGACAGCCGGATGAAGTGGAGGACTTTGCAAAGATCATTCAAAAGATGACGGAAGTAATGGTAAAAGAAGCGTATGTGAGCAAGGAGCTGAATCTAGAAAAACGTGCAAAGGAATTGTACATACAAGAATGGATGCAAAAGCAGTGGGAAAATAAAGAAGCTTTTCAACTAAGGGGACAGACTCTGTCTATTAGGACAAAAAAACCAAGACAGGCTTTCCTTATAAGAGCTGAGCTGCCTCACTCCACTAATAAAGGGGAAACTGAAGTTTCCAGGCAAGAAAAGATGAGTGATCTGCTTAAAAAGATGCAGCAGGTTCTTGTCACAAGTAAAGATGACCTGATTACTCTATGGAAATCCAATCAAATCCTTTTGTTAAAAGTTAAAGAAGACACTGCTACTCCAGAATGGTATGAGCATTTGAAAAGGACGTTGAGTAATCAAGCCGGTTCTTTCGGTAGACTTGTATGCGGAGTAGGTAGAATTTATGATGGGCTGGAGGAGACAGTCAAGTCCTTTGAAGAAGCAGCATTGGCCTTAAGGTTCGTAGATCGAAAACAAAACCAACTGTTGCATTTCAAAGATTTGGGAGTTGAATCTATCCTGCATGAAATCCCTGAAGAATCCATGCAAGACTTTATAGAACGATTCTTCCCATTTATTAATGACCCTGAGCACCAACAATTAGTAACTACCCTCAAAGTATTTCTTGAAAATGACCAAAGCATCGCAAAAGCAAGCGAAGCCTTGTTTATCCATAAAAATACCCTTCAATATCGTTTGAGGAAGATGAAGGAATTCACTGGTTATGATCCGAGGAACTTCAAAGATGCAGTGTTGTATTGGATTGCGGTGAATTGGGTAGAGTGAGAGGTTCGGGGAAGTGCGGGGACGATTCTCTGCTTCCTTCTGCTGGTTATGAAACGGGAATAAAGGAAAATGACAAATGAAGAATTAAGTACTTTTCCGCGAGATTTATAGGGGAAAGAAAATAGAGTAGTTTACTAAGAACCGTCCCTCTGAATGATAATGGTATGGTAATAAATGTGAGGATGATAAGATGCAGGGTTCAATAAATATATTAATAATTGAAGATGATGAAGATATTAATCGTTTGCTTTGTAATATTGTGAGCAAGAGTGGGTATTCACCTAAGCCAGCATATTCAGGTACGGAAGCAATGATTTATCTTGAAAGCGAGAAATGGGATATGGTCCTTATTGATCTTATGCTTCCTGGATTATCTGGTGAAGAAATTCTGGAGAAGGTAACAAGAAAGAGTAATGTTCCTGTCATTATTATATCGGCAAAGCTGGAAACACAAACTAAAATAAATGCCTTAAGGGCTGGTGCGGATGACTACATAACAAAACCTTTCGATATTGAAGAGGTTTCTGCCAGAATTGATTCTTGCCTAAGAAGATATCGTGATTTAAGGGCTGTACCAACAGGCAATCAGGTTTGCCATAAAGATATTGTGTTGGATACGGATACAAAAATAGTGAAGGTGAATGGGAAGGTACTCAAATTAACCGCGCGAGAATATGAGATATTACTATTAATGATGTCTTCCCCGAATAAGGTCTTTACCAAAGCGAATCTGTTCGAGAGTGTTTGGAATGAAAAGTTTTATGGAGACGACAATACGATTAATGTCCATTTGAGTAATATCAGGAATAAGCTCTCTAAGGCCAATCCCAATGAAGTGTACATTGAAACGATTTGGGGAATGGGGTACATGCTTAAAACTTAAGGTTTTCTTAAGAATTAACTTAAGACTTTCTTATGTTTTCCTTCTTAAAGTATAAGTGTGTTCAAAAGCAAAGTTTTTGAACAAGTTAATTGATCTAGGAGGGAAAACTTGTTGAATGAATATGTTTTAAAAACTAACCAATTGTCTAAGAAATATCAAAATAAAATGGCGCTTAATAAAGTGAGTGTAACGATAAAAAAAGGATCTATTTATGGTTTTATTGGACAAAATGGTGCTGGAAAATCAACGTTAATTCGATTGATTACAGGACTAGCCTATCCAACAACAGGAACATTTGAATTGTTTGGGAAAAATAGTGATCGAGAGTTAATTGAAGCAAGAAAGCGAATTGGAACAATAATTGAAGGTCCTGCTTTATACCCGCAAATGACAGCGGCTGAAAATTTGGAAACGCATCGGCTTTTAAAAGGAATACCAGGGAAAGAATGTATTGGCAAAACTCTTAAGATAGTAGGATTACATGATACAGGGAAAATGAAAGCAAAGAATTTTTCTTTAGGGATGAAACAGCGTCTAGGGCTTGCGATCGCTTTATTAGGAGATCCGGAATTTTTGATTCTTGATGAACCTATTAATGGATTAGACCCTATGGGAGTAGTTGAAATTCGAGAATTATTAAAAAAGCTTAACCAAGAGTATGGTATTACCATTTTAATCTCAAGTCATATTTTAAGTGAACTACATTTATTAGCTACACAGTATGGAATTATTCATAAAGGAGAATTGTTAGAGCAATTATCCGCAAAAGAACTGAAGGAAAAGTGTCAGCAGTACTTGCATATAAAAGTAGATAATCCAAACAAAGCTGCAACAGTGATAGAAAGTCACTTGGCAACGCAAGAGTTTGAAGTAATGCCAGATGGGACCATGAAGCTGTTTGCCTATGTAGATGTACCTGGTAAAGTCTCCAAAATCTTAACCAATGAAGGATTGGTAATCGAAGAATTTATGCCAATGGGAGAAGATTTAGAAACGTACTTTAGTAATCGCGTTGGAGGGGTGCAGCATGGGTAATTTACTGAAAACAGAATGGTTAAAATTGAAGAAGGATCGATCATTTCGGTTCCTAACATGGATGTTACTCGCAGCTGCAGTTTTGTTTCCTCTACTTGAATTTGATAATGGTTCTGTTGGCCTGCCTACGGTAAAGGATTTTTATTTGGAAAGTGTTCTTGGTACCCATGGGAATATCGTCAAGCTTATTCCTAGTATTTTAGCTGGATTTTTTATTTCTAGCGAATACTCCATGGGCACGATGAAAAGCATCGTTTCTTCTGGGAATAGTAGGGTAAAAATATATTTTGCTAAACTTATGATATTCTCGGTTGGAACCATTATTATCTCATTAATATTACCTATTTTTATGACTTGTGCCAGCGCGATTTATTTTGGTTTTCAAGAGATGCCTGAATGGACATACTACTTCCAAACGGTAGGTCTTATTATATTGTACGGGGCAGCCTTTGCGTCCATTATGGCGGTCTTTTCTATCCTGTTCACTGACAGTGGGAAAACGATTGGATTTCTACTTCTGTTTTTTATATTTGTTGACTGGCCACTGCAAGTTTTAGCGGCAAAAGTGCCAATTTTTGAACCTATTTTATATCATTCTGTTTTTAAGTTAATTTACGATATTATCATTGTTAACACCTTACAAAGTGGAGAAGTGTTAACCCTTGTAGTTGTTCCGATTGTAACATTCTTTGCATTCGGGGCTTTAGGAAGCTTTATTTTTCAAAGAAAAGAAATTAAGTAATGATGAAGTGGGTGAGGTCATATGCTCTATTTATTCCTAACTGTTATGATAGCTTTCGTATATGTCCTCGCTCGTTTGTATCTGCTGAAAAAGGAAATAAAAAATACAACTCGGCAACTCCATCAATTAAACCAAAATAAAACAGCTAAGAAGATAGATATTAGCTATCATGATAGTGATTTTGAGGAATTAGCAAAGGGAATAAATAACCAAATTGATTTAACGAAAAAGAAAGAGGCAGAAAAACGCTCGACTGAAAACGAGTTAAAGCAGGCCATATCTCATATTTCTCATGATATTCGTACCCCTATGACCTCGATAATGGGGTATATTCAATTTCTGGAATCGGAAGAAATAAGTAGTGAGATGAAAAAGGAATACATCGCTACGATAAAAAATAGCGCAAGACGGTTAAAGGTTTTACTAGAGGATTTTTTCGAACTATCGATTATAGAACAAGCGGATTATCCATTAAAAATGGAGAAGGTTAGGTTTAATGATTTAGTTTTAGAGGCACTGTTTGGCTTTTATGAGGAGTTTAATAAGAGGCATATAGAGCCAGCAATCCATATTCCTGAAGATGATATTATTATGTTGCTCGATTCCTCGGCTGCCAAAAGAGTCATAGAAAACTTAGTGGTTAATGCAATTAGATACTCTAGTGGAGAAGTTATTATTCTCCTTAAAAAATGTAAAACTTCCCTTCAACTTAAGGTTTCAAACTCTGTTGATGCGCTAAGTGAAGAAGAAGTAAATCAAATGTTTGACCGTTTTTACAAGGCTGACCTGACAAGGACTGGGAAAGGTACCGGACTAGGTTTACCGATTGCTAAAAGCTTGATGGAAAAAATGAACGGAAATATTTATGCTGAGTTACAGGGTAATCAATTAACTATGATTTGTGAATGGGAATTATAAAGGGAAGCAAGGGTACGGTTCTCTGCTTACGATCTGCTCTAGGCTGCTGTTTGCAGAAATGTTTTTAGATTTATAGAAAGAACAGAGATGGTTAAATGTTTATTAGTTAAATGTTTATTAGTAAAGTGATTTTTAAACAAACGTTTGATTAATTCGATTCCGTGAATCAGGCAGCTCATGGTATACACCCGGCTAATAGAGAATTAACTTTCTAAAATGTTATATCATCAAAATTTATATATGGGAAGTAGTTGAAAGTTTGTCGCTATCAGCTGAAAGATAGCCCTTTACCCTCTGAGGTATCGGGCTTTTTCCGTTTTTCCAATTATCCCTACTACAGTCTCAACATGATCCATAAGTATTGTTTAAGGAAAAACAGGGATTTATTTAACCTGTGTCGAAAAGGAGAGCGGAGGGATGGTTCTATTGTTTCCGAAGCAGTTGAACCGCCAAGCGAAGCTTTCAGGAATTGTATTTTAAAAGGTGTGATAATAAGTTGAAAATTGAAGCAGGAGATTTATTATTTGTTAAAGGGGATTGTTATGCAAGTCCTTTTATTAGGTTTTTCTTAAAGTCAAATTTCACCCATGTAACGATAGCTTTCGATGAAAAGCATATTTGTGAAGTGGATCTATTTAAGAAAATGGAAATAATACGCAATCCGTATACTGAATTTGATTTGTATAGATTTAAGAATGGTTTATCGAATCAGCAAAAAGAGGAATTAGTAAGTTTTTTAGAAAAGAGAAGTTATTCTTCTAGAGGGTATGACTAGTGGAGAATTGTTTCGCTCTTGCTACAAAAATACTTTCGACTAAATATTATTATTCATTCACCCGAACGTTATGTTTGTTCAGAAATCATTGACAAGGCTTATCAGCACTTAGGAATCGATCTTGTAGAAAACCGTGTAACAGGTGATGTTACTCCTCTTGATTTGATAAGCTCTCCCAAGCTTTGCTTGATCTATTCGGTTGCTGATCAAAGGAAGATTCTTTTAAGCAATGAAAAAAATATCAATCTATAAATTGGAAGGGTCCATTATAAAGAACTTTGAGAAAGAGCAGGGGATGTTATGGACTTAGTAGGATTTAGATGAGTAAAAAGAAAAAGCCTTCTCACGGTTAAGAAGACTTTTTCTTTTTTTTATGCTTTGGAAGTCCCCGTAAGCAGAGAACCGTCCCTCTGATCCCCTGCTTTCTTATCCAACCTATAACTCAGGAATGTAAGCAAGCTAGCACAGACTGCCACGATCCCACCGACCCAGGTTACATGGATAAGGCCGGCATGGTGGTAGACAACTCCGCCTAATGCAGAACCAAAGGCGATGCCGACGTTGCTTGCGACCGGCATGAGGGAGGCGGCGAGTCCTGTTGCACTGGGCTGATAGATTTTGGCAAGGTCTATCAGGTAGAGCTGGGTGGAAGTTGTCAAGAGAATCGCCGTTAACGACATCAGTCCGATGTTTACAAGTCCCAGTGTAAAATGACTGGTCGTAAAGAATAGGCCAGCTAGAACTACTGCCTGCACAAGAAAGACGAACCGCAGGCGACCGATTGCGTTGTGGCTTGCAATTTTACCGGCAAGGATGTTGCTGAAAATCGAGATGAAGCCGTAGACGAAAAGAATCAAACTGATGGAATAGTATGGTGCTCCCATTCCTTTTAAAATAGGAACCAGGTATGTGAATACGGCATAGGTTGCCCCGAATCCGAGGGCGGGAATGAAAAAGGCAATCAAGATACGCGGATTGGTCAATAGAGCGAATTGATCCCGAATCGAGCTGCGAACCTGACTGAGTCCGCCTGGCAGGACGAAATAGGAAGCCAGAAATGCCACTCCACCCAGGATAGTGGTCAGCATAAAGGTGGCATTCCAGCCGAACCACGATGACACGACCGTCCCGATCGGCACGCCGACCACATTCGCAAGGGTAAAGCCGCCGAACACGAATGAGATGGCAAGTCCCCGTTTTTTCGCTGGCATGGTTTCACTTGCCACAATCATGGCCAGGGAGATCAGCACTCCAGTCACAATAGCCGTCAAAATCCTAAATGTAAGCAGCATCGCATAGGATGTCGATACGGCACACAACGCATTGAATAAAATGAAAGCCGCAATCAAAATCAGCATCCATTTACGCTTTGGAAAATGGCTCGTTGCGGACATCACAAGTGGTGTGGCAATGGCAAAGGTAATCGCAAACGCAGAAACAAGTGTCCCCGCTTTTGCATTGGACATAGAAAGGCTTGAGGAAATATCCGTCAAGATCCCCACAATCACAAACTCGCTTGTCCCAAGAACAAAGGTTAATAAACTTAGTGTTAAAATGAGCAGCCAATGCTGCCTCGTTAATTTATCAGAATGCATAGTTATCTCTCATTTCTTGGCTGTAATGTGTCATATGGTAGATAAACAACCTAAACATCATACCATAATACATGCTCTTCACAAAATTTTCTCGAAAGCAGAGATTCGCCCCTAATGCTCCCTAAGGAGATTTCAGTAATGATTGGGGTATGGACCCATAGGGGGCAAATTCCAGGGAAGCTGGCGATAGACCATGAATTTTTTCGATAAAATAATGAGCGGCGTCAACAATATCAAGGAGGGAAAGGGTATACCTATCCCGGTCACATCTAACATGCTGCGGGAGGTACTTCGGCGAAATGATAAACTGCAGGATGTTGCGGTGGAAATCACGGACGGCGAGATCATTGTCACCGGAAAAGCGGAGGCGGACCTTAAAGTGACTAAGAAGGACCTCTCATTCTCCATCACCCTCCAACCGGTTCAGATAGAAGGAAGGGAGCTGGTCTTCAAGATTGCTAAACTAAAACCACTGAACCTTAGTATCTTCAATAAACGTATTTTCGATAAGCCGCCACACCTTACCTATAAAAGTGGTCATATTAGGATTGATTATTATCCGTAAGATTCCGGTTGGGAAGATCAAAAGTTATATGATGGGCGAAGGGGAGATTACAGTTGTAGTGGGGATTTAGGAAGCAGAGAGCCGTCACCCTGCTTCCATTCTGCACCAACTACAGAGGATATAAGCAAAATGAAGTTGAAGATATGTGGGCTTAAGTAATTTTTTGTTTTCATTAGGGAAAAATTGTGTAGGGCCAGATAGCATTTTTGCTATTTGGTCTTTTTCTATAATGTTTACAAATGGATATGTTTAATAGACCTCCAACATGGTTCTCATTATTAAACTAACACAAATTCAAGTAAATCATATGGTTAATTTGAAAAATCAGCATAAAAGGTTATAACTTTTGGAATAGATAAATGGTAAATGTACGGGATATACATTTTGAAAATAGGAAGGAGGAAAACACAGGTGGAAGAAATAATAGAACTGAGGAAAAGGCTATTTTCACTTGAATATAGTAAATGGACAGAGAATATGCTATTTACTTTTAAGTGGTGGATTTTACTTATAATGGTTGTGGTTTGCTGGTATATTTGGTGGAAGATTGTTGATAAAACTAGGCTAATGGAAATTGGTTTGGTTGGATTTACTGCAGGTTTAGTTTCCACTTTGTTGAACACAACTGGAATAGAACTTACTTTGTGGCAATACCCCAATCAATTATTTGGTGCTGTCAGAGGAATGAACATACTTGATTTAACTTTGATCCCAATAGGCTACATGTTAATTTATCAATTCTTTTCAAAGTGGAAATTCTATATTATTACAGTTACTATATTCGCCTTTCTAGGGAGTTTTGTAGGTCAGCCATTATTTAAAGCATTAAACCTTTACGAACCCATAAACTGGAAATATGTATACTCTATTCCTGTCTATTTATTTATTGGGATAATCGTTAAACTAATCGCTTCAAAAATAAAGACCATTCAGGATAAAAATAATTGAATAAAATATCATTAAAAGTACGGATAAAATGTATCAGTAAATCCTTCCCTTTAGATTTCTGAATGTACCTTTAAAATCTTAGACAATCTTTTGTGTCTACTTTCCAAATACTTCCACAAAAAGACCTAACAGCAAATTATGACTGTTGGGTCTTTCCAATCTAGTAAAAAAAGAAATGGTTTTGAACTATATAAATGGTCTAATAACTAAAACGGATATCGTAAATGATATCTTAGATAAAATAAGTAATGACAAACATACAAATAAAGACAAACTTCAAGAGGAGATAAAGGCTAATAAAAAGGAGTTCCGTGTACTACAGAAGGAATTGGATGCCATTGACTAAGATTATCGCAATAAGGATATTAGTGCTAAAGCATACGGCAGGTTATCTGGGAAAATTGAAGATGAAGTAGATTGATTTCAAGAAATTATTAATGACTTAGAAAAGAAGTGCGAGCATATTACTTCATCCTACTCTATCGACGAAAGAATTGTAAAAGAGGCCGTAGAAAATTTTAACGAATTATTTATTAAAGTAAGCAATGCAAATAAGAAAATCTCAATTAAATCACTTATAAAGAAAATTGAAATGGAATAAAATAAAAAGGAAGGAAATTAAGAGCATTGTCTTCTGGATTTTAGAAGATAGTGCTTTATCATTAAAATATGCTTTACCAAAAATTTGAAGGGCGCAGAACCGTAGTATAAATGATATTTAAAGCGAAAGTTAGAAATTATTATCTAAATGATAAAAAGGTTTAATAGACATAATAAGAGTCGCCACTAGAATATCATGTGGCGACTTTTATATATTCTTAAACCAGTAAATTGATCAATTGTGGATGTCACAACTCAGACCCCTTATTCGTCTTGTTTTCGATTAAGAATAAAGGGGAGCGATGAAGATGAAACAGCAAAAGACGATTGTAATTATTGGTGGAGGGTATGCAGGGATTAACGCCATTGATGCAATGAAGAAGGAAAAAATAAATCATGATTTTAGAATCGTTTTAATTGATAAACAGCCTAATCATTTTCGGAAAGTGAAATTGTTTAAAGCTATTGTGGAGGAGGACTATTCAGAACTATTTATTCCATTCTCTGACTATTGTTCTAATGGGGTTGAGTTCCTGCAAGGAGAACTTAAAGCGGTGCACCATAAGGATCAAAAAATTGAAGTGCTTCATGCAAGAGGACAATCAATACAATTGAATTATGATCTAATGGTCTTGGCTTTGGGAAGTGTGATAAACAGAGTTGATCCAAGTAAAGGAGGAACCACATTAAGTAGTCTGGAAGATGCAAGGGAAATTAGGGAGCATCTATTAAATGAAGTATCAAATAAATCCAAGCTACGTATTTCCATCATTGGGGCAGGCATCACTGGAATCGAGACTTCAGCAGAAATCGCTACTTGGTTAAAAGGGATAAAAGCATCAAATGTAGAAATTTTACTATGGAATCAGCTTGGAAGGTTGCTTTGTGAGATCCCTGAAAAGGTTAGCTCGAAGTTAGAAAGAAGGTTAAATCACTTAGGTGTTAGAACGATTCATAAGGTAAAGGCGCATAATTTTGAAAATAACAGAATCATATATAATGATGGTTTAGAAATGGAATCTGATTATTGTATTTGGACTGTGGGAATGCGACCTCACCCATGTCTTCAGGAATTGGGGCTGCCCATCACAAATAGCGGAAAGCTCCTGATTGATTCCTGGTACAGATTGAAAGAATGTAAAAATATATATGCGATTGGAGATTGCGCTCATATCGTCGATTCCAGAACAGGGGAGGTAGCTGGAATGACCTGCAAAGAAGCTGTTGCAGAAGCAACTACTCTAGCCAAAATCATGAAGGCGGATGTAACTGGACATGAGGCTGAAGGCCACCAAGCCTACCCAAGCCTTTATTGCATTGGGTTAGGTCCAACTGATGGATTCTTTTGGACGCAAAAATGGGGAATCGATTTCGTCCTATCAGGAAAATTAGGTGTGAAACTAAGGGAATACACTTGGAATATTGCCAGCTTGGTTAATTAATAGAGATGGAGGAGATTTAATGGATTGGCATCACCTCTATTTAGAGAATCGACCACTACTGTTTTCGATTGCTTATCGAATGCTTGGGACGGTTACGGATGCAGAGGACATCCTACAAGATGTATTCCTTCAAGCGAGCGGGATGGAAATGGAGAAGGTGGAAAACAAGAAAGCCTATTTTTGTAAAATGGTTACAAATCGGTGTATGGACCACTTGAAATCAGCACGTGTAAAACGTGAAGTGTATACTGGCCCTTGGTTACCAGAGCCCATCATTATTCAGGATAACGATCCATATTCTGAGGTGATGAAAGGGGAAGTCATTTCAATCGCAGTTTTGTTTTTATTAGAAAAATTAAATCCAATTGAAAGAGCAGTATTTATTTTACGTGAGGTTCTGGATTATGATTATGCGGTCATCGCCGAAATCGTAGGAAGAAATGAAGCGAATTGCAGAAAAATATTTAGTAGAGTTAAAGGGAAAATCCCGGCTATGAATATCGAATCCGCTCATATAGACAAGGGTAATGTTCACATCGTTCAACCCTTGGTTACAGCCATTCATGAGGGTAATCTTCAGAAATTAGAAAGCTGGTTAGCAAATGACGTCATCCTATATACCGACGGTGGCGGTAAAGTTACTGCAGCTATCAAACCGGTTCAATCAAGAAAGCTTGTATTTCGTTTTATTGCATCTTTACTTGAACAACTTTCTAATAACACAATCTCAATCAATCTAGTAAATGTGAATGGTGAATCAGGATTATTGATCACCGAACCAAACAATATAATAACCGTCATAAGCTTTAATATCGAGAATCAATTGATTAAAGAAATCTATATGATGAGAAATCCAGATAAGCTTCATCATATTGGTTAATTGAAAAGGTTGTGTGAAGCGCGGGAAAGGTTCGCGGCATCCGAGTTGCTCCTCGGATACCGAACTTTCCTTTCTTATGAATGTGCTTGTTATCCAATGAACCGTCCCCCTGCTTCCCAGGAGAAATTCCGTATTGATTGGGGTATAGACCCATAGAGGCAAATTCCAGGAAAGCAGGCGAGCGACCATGAACTTTTTCGATAAAATAAAAAGCGGAGTCAACCATATCAAGGAGAGCAAGGGTATCACTGTGCCGGTCACCGCCAACATGCTGCAGGAGGTGCTTCGGCGAAATGATAAACTGCGGGATGTTGGAGTGGAAATCACGGACGGCGAAATCATTGTCACCGGAAAAGCGGAAGCGGATCTTAAAGTGACCAAGAAGGACCTCTTATTCTCCATCACCCTCCAGTCGGTTCAGATGGAAGGAAGGGAGCTGGTCTTCAAGATTGCTAAACTAAAACCATTGAACCTTACTATCCTCAATAAACTTATTTTCGACAAGCCGAAACACCTTACCTATAAGAGTGGTCATATTAGGATTGATTTTAATAGCTGGGATATCATCCGTAAGATTTCGGTTGGAAAGATCAAGAATTATAAGATGGGGGAAGGGGAGATTACAGTTGTAGTGGGGGTATAGGTCTGCTGAGTAACTTGAAATTATAAGTAAAGGAAGCACGGAGATGATTCGTAGCTTCTTTTTTTTGCTTTCGACCGATTTAGGTACCTAGCAGAATCACTGGATTTTTATAGAATAATAGAAACAAGAGCAGTTGAAACGGAAGTGCGGGGACGGCTCTGTGCATCCAAGTGAAGTCAAAATTCTTGTTTGGAGAGGATAGAACGAAGAAGTATATATGTATGTTAGAGGACATTTACAAAATAACCAGAGACGCAATCTAGGGATTTTATGCTTCATTCTCTATGGAAATCACATTTAACGTTTTGCTTGAGAAGGTTTAAAGGAACAAATAAAAAATACCATCACTTACCCAACGTGTGCTTGTGTTAAAGGAAGAACATTCCTTGATGTTTGTCTATTCATCCTCTGTCTCCGATTTGCTCATTACTTTTTGTATAAGATTAAAATACCCCTCATCCGTGCCAATGTCATATCGATCACTTGCGACTTCCACTCCATAGCACTTGTTTAGCTTAGATAATTCTTTTATTGCATCGGTCAGTTGGACTTCTCCTCCAATTCCTTGCCCCACTTTTTCTAAATGTGAAAAAATAGATGATTCAAAAATGTACCTCCCACATACCGCTAAATTAGATGGGGGAGCGGAACGAGGTTTTTCTACAATATCATGAATCTCAAAAATATTATCTTCTTTAACGGTCCCTTTCACTACTCCATAGTTCTTTAGCAGTTTTTCTTCTGTTTTTTCTAAAGCAATTACTGTAGATTGATAGTTTTCGTATACGTCTAAATGCTCTTGTAAAGCAGGCTGACCTTTTTTTATAAAAATATCATCAGGAAGAAGAACTGCAAATGGGTCTAAAAGTATCGCAGCACCTAGTCCATTTGCAAAAGATTGACGTCTATATTGGATAGAAATATTAGGTTCCGCCCCGTACTTTGTTAAATGGGACATATCTAACCAGGTCCTACATAAATTAGAAGTAAAAGCTTATTGTGAGGGTTGCAATATGTGGTCCGAATTTAAAGAATTCATCTCAAGGGGAAACGTTCTCGAATTGGCCGTTGCCGTTATCATTGGTGCTGCTTTCAATAATATTGTCAATTCTCTTGTGGAAGACATAATCATGCCGTTTATCGGGATAATTGTTGGGGGGATAAATTTAGAAGCCCTTTATTTTAGAGTTGGAGGAGCTTTCGTCTATTATGGGAAATTTATTCAATCATTGATGGATTTCCTTCTCGTATCTATTGCCATATTTACGGTCATCAAGATTTTTAATACATACCGTCGAAGAAAAGACGAACAGAAAGTATTCAAGGTAAAGGCGATAACGAATATAGAATTGTTGACTGAGATTCGTGACATATTGAAAAGGCAAGAGGAAACTGTCGAAAGTGATAAAGTAAAAAAAGAACCTGATGAGACAGTTATCCGATTGAAGAAAAAAATAAAATAGGAAACATAAAGGAAGCAACAGGACCGTCCCCCTGCTTCCCTAACGCATATCCGACAACCCCCGATTAATAAAATGGTGAAGCAGCTCAGCCATTTCCTTAGGGGTTTTTGTCATGCCGTTTTCCAGCCAGCTCTTGATCATGTAGATGCTGCCGCTTACATAGAAGATACTCAGATAATCGTAAGTTTCGCGGTCGAGTTGTTTGTGGTCTGTTAGCCAGTTTTTGAAGATGAATTCCTTGGCGATGCTCATGCCTTTTTTCTGGAATTGGACCTCGGTGTGTTCACTGAGCAGTATTCTGCAGATGTCGCTTTTGGCTGCGATGTACTCGAAGATCTTTTCGGTCATCTGGTATGCTTCATCTTCTTTGGAGAAGTTGTACTGGTTGAGTGTATGGACCATATCCTCGGTGAACTCCTCATCGATGCTATCGAGCAGTTCGTATTGGCTTGCGTAGTGGGCGTAGAAGGTGGAGCGGTTGATATCGGCATGCTCACAGATCTCCTTGATGGTGATGGTGGCGATGGATTTTTCCTTAAGGAGCTCAAGCAAGCTATCTTTCAGTACCATGCGTGTGTATTTCTTTCGTCTATCCATATCAATTATCATTCCTTTCATGGAGTACGGGAATCATTTTGGATGCAGAGAACCGTCCCCTGCTTCTTTATCCAACATAACGTTCAGTAGTGTTGCACAACCAACATTTCGAAAACAACTGCTTGTTGAATGTCCAACACCGTGTCTTTTATAATAATAAAATGAAAAGGTGAAAGACACAAGAGAGGATGAACGACGATAAAAATTGCATCACGTATTATTAAACATAAAAAGGCTGTATTACTTTCGTTTACATTGGTTACGATCATTTCCGTGGTTGCGCAGTTTTTTGTTTCGGTCAATTACAATATGGTCGACTATCTGCCGGATGATGCACAGTCGACCCGTGCGATGGATGTCATGGAAGAGGAGTTCACCGGCGCGGTTCCGAATACACGGGTCATGGTTCCTGATGTGTCGCTCCAGGAGGCGCTCACCTATAAGGAGAAACTGTCAGCGATTAATGGTGTGGGAGATGTGCTATGGCTCGATGATGTGGTCGATCTGAAGACCCCGCTAGAGATGGCGGATGCCGAGATGGTGGAGACCTACTATAAGGATGGCAATGCCCTTTATTCGATCAGTGTCCGCAGTGGGGATGAGGTGGGCATCACCGATAGCATCTATGAGCTGATCGGGGAGGATGGCGCGATTGCCGGAGAGGCGATCAACACCGCAACCTCCCAGAAGATGGCCGGCAATGAGTCGATGTATGCGGCTCTTTTGCTCGTACCGATCATTATTCTGATACTGGTCCTGTCCACGACTTCCTGGGTCGAGCCTGTCTTTTTCCTGACGGCGATCGGGGTGAGTGTGCTGATTAACCTCGGAACGAACATCTTTATCGGCGAAGTTTCCTTTGTCACCCAATCGGTTGCGCCGATTCTGCAGCTCGCGGTATCGCTCGATTATGCGGTATTTTTGCTGCATAGCTTTGCAGAATATCGGAAGAAGACGGATAACCCGGAAGAGGCGATGGAGCTTGCGATGAAGAAGTCGTTCCCGGCTATTACGGCAAGTGCCGCGACAACATTCTTTGGCTTTATTGCCCTGACCTTCATGAACTTTGAGATCGGCGCTGATCTTGGGGTGAACCTTGTGAAGGGGATTGTGCTGAGCTTCATCAGTGTGATGGTGTTCCTGCCTGCATTGACGCTTTATTTTTATAAATGGATGGATAAAACAAAGCATAAGAGCTTTGTTCCAAGCTTTCAGGGAATCGGAAATTTTGTGCTGAAGTTCAAGGTTCCAAGTCTGATTCTTGTATTTGCCATCCTCATCCCGGCGTTCATGGCACAAAGCAACACGTCCTTTACGTATGGATTTGGGGAGATACCGGAGGATACACGAACTGGCTCGGATTTCAAGCAAATCAACGAGACATTCGGGGAAAACACGCCGCTTGTGCTGCTAGTGCCAAAGGGCGATGTGGCGAAGGAAGAGAAGCTTGTCTCCGAATTGGAGGAGCTTCACTATGTCACAAGTGTCATTGCCTATGCGAACACAGTCGATCCGGTGATTCCGCCGGAGTACCTGGATGAATCGATTACCAATGAGTTCTACTCGGAAAACTATGCCCGTATCGTGATCAACACAAATCAGGGAACAGAGGGCGAGATTCCATTTTCCATTGTAGAAAAGGTGGAGAAAGCCGCTGCCGACTATTATGGAAAAGAGGCACTCGGCCTAGGGGAGAGCGTGACCTTGTATGATATAAAAAATACCGTCACAAAAGATAACCTGCTTGTGAACATATTGACGGTTGTGACCATTGCGATTGTGCTCCTCATCGGTTTCCGGTCGATCTCCATTCCGGTCGTGCTGCTCGTGACAATCCAGTCGGCCGTATGGATCAACCTGTCGATCCCATACTTCACGGAGACATCGCTTGTGTTTGTCGGGTATCTGATCATCAGTACGGTACAGCTCGCAGCAACCGTCGATTACGGAATTCTTTTCACGGAAGCCTATCAGCATCATCGCAAGGAAATGTCTGCTGTCAAAGCGATGGTGAAAACATTGGATGAAAAGACGTTTTCAATCTCGATTTCCGCTGGGATCCTTTCCAGTGTCGGGTTCATCCTGTGGATCACCTCCTCCAACCCAATTGTTGGAGCCATCGGGCTATTGCTTGGAAGAGGAACCTTGCTTTCTTTTGTGATGGTGCTATTCTTCCTGCCGGCCCTGTTGCTGGTGTCCGATAGACTGATCAGGAAAACGACCTATAAAGCGGACTACTATAAGGAGAAGTGATGATGAGAAAACAACTACAATATACAATGCTCGCCGGAATGCTTGCCCTGCCAACAATCATTGGTCCCGCATCTGCTGGTGCTGAAACAGAGGGTAGTGTCACGTCCAAGGATGAAGTGGTGTATGCCACGCTTAAGGCGAACGGAGAACTAGGACCGATCTATGTGGTCAATACGCTTGAAGTTGCCCGGGCTGGTGAGATTCTGGACTATGGATCCTACAGCAGTGTGAAAAATCTGACCGACTTGACGGAGCTTGAAAAGGAGAATGAAGGTGTCCGTCTGGATGCCTCCGAGGAAGGGAAGTTCTTTTATCAGGGTAATCTGGCGGAGGGAAAGGAACTGCCGTGGGATGTCACGGTGACTTACTTGCTTGATGGGAAAAAGGTGGAGCCAGCTGAATTGGCTGGAAAGTCCGGTAAGCTCGAGATTGTGATCGAGACAACTGAAAACGGGGAAGTTGAATCTGTTTTTTATGAGAACTACCTGCTGCAGGTTTCCCTGATGCTGCCAAACACCTATCAGGATATCGAAGCGGTGGACGGCATGATCGCCAATGCTGGAAAGAACAAACAGATTACCTTTACCGTCATGCCTGGCCAAGAGGAAAAGTTGACAGTTGCAGCTGCGGTAAAGGACTTTGAACTTGATGGCGTGCAGATTGCCGCTGTCCCCTCGACCTTGCCGATTGATACGACCGGAACGGAAGGCATGACAGAGGAAATGGGCCAACTAAGTGACGCCATCAAGCAACTCAACGACGGCGTTGCTGAACTTGAAGATGGGGTGTCCCAACTGCATGACGGGACAGGGCAGCTTCGTGATGGTTCTGGACAGTATAAAAACGGAATGACCCAATTGAACGGCTCCTCGGCTGAGCTTGTGAATGCATCGAGCTCGATCCAGGATGCGCTCAAGAAGATAAATGCCGGTCTTTCCAGCGATGCGGCACAGGTTGATCTATCCGAGTTGGCGGAACTGCCAGAAGGTCTGACGCAACTGGCGGAGGGCTTGAAGGAGACAGCCGATGGTATGGCCCTATTAATGGAAAACTATGCGAAAGCCTATGGTGCATTGGATGGCGCAATCAAGGAAATACCGGCGCAACAGCTTTCAGAGGAAGAGATTGCAGCCTTGTATACGAGCGGTGCGGATTCAGAGACAGTTGATAAACTGGTTGCTGCCTATTCGGCTTCCCAAAAGGTGAAAGGTACCTATGACCAGACAGGGCAGGCCTTTGCAGCGGTAGAAACATCCTTGAACCAGATGGAAAATGCAGTGAGAGGTATGAGTGGGTCGCTGAGCTCCATCGCAGCCGAACTTTCTGCATCATTAAAAGACACTGATCTCAGCGGGCTTGCCGAGCTGCAAAAAGGGATTGCGGCGCTTTCCTCCAATTACAGCTCCTTCCATTCCGGACTGGTGAGCTACACAGGTGGCGTGAGTGAGCTATCCTCCTCTTACGGAAAACTTCACAGCGGTCTTGTGGGTCTGAGTGAAGGTACAGGCGAACTAGAAAACGGTATCGGCGAGCTGCAGAACGGAACAGCTGAGCTATATGAGGAAACAAAAGACCTGCCCGCACAGATGCAGGCAGAAATCGATAACATGATCCAGGAATACGATAAATCCGATTTCAAACCGGTATCCTTCGTATCTCCAAAAAATGAAAAGGTCTCTTCGGTACAGTTCGTGATAAAGACGGAAAGCATCAAAAAAGAAGAGCAGCCGACGAAACAGGCGGAACCGGAGAAGAAGAAAGGATTCTGGACGCTGTTGAAGGAACTGTTCAAATAAAAAATGAAAAATAACTAATAAACACAATACAAGAACGCTTGGATTTTAGATTCCATGCGTTCTTGTTATATAATCACCACTAAGTAGCTATATAGGGGAGTGCAATATGGATGGAAAATAACGTTTTTGAAAAGATGGCAAAAAGATATGATACAGAAGAAAGAATGGAATTGGCTAAAGTTATAGTGAAGGAAGTAAGACCGGTATTACAAAATAGTCTCCCAAAATCTTTAATAGACTATGGAAGTGGTACCGGCCTGGTCAGCTTGGAATTATCAGATCTAGTAGATTCTATTTTGTTGGTGGATTCATCAGAACAAATGTTGGAGGTTGCGAAAGCTAAAATTTCTTATAGAGGAATCACCAACTCAAAAGTGCTTTGTTCTGATTTTACGCAAGACACTCCTGAACTCAAGGCAGATATCGTTTTACTGTCACTAGTCCTTCTTCATATTCCCGATACTAAAAAAATTTTACAAGAGTTGTTCAACATTTTAAATGATGATGGCAAGCTCATTATTATTGATTTTGACAAAAACGATAAAATACATCATCCGAAAGTACATAACGGTTTTTCACATGAAGAACTAAAACAAAGATTATCCGAAGTTGGATTTAAATCAAATGAAATGCAGACATTCTATCATGGTAATGGTATTTTTATGAAACAAGATGCCTCCATGTTTATATCTAGTAGTGTAAAATGATTCTTTTTTTATAAGAAATTATTATGCTTCTCGATAAAAAATTTGTAATTAACTTATGGTCCTCCATAACCTAGAATAAAGGAGAATATTCAGGAAATTAACAGGAGTGAGTATCATGGGAATATCGTTTAGGATAGCTACTGAACATGATTTGGATACAATCGTGAAAATGCTTGCCAATGATCCTTTGGGCAGTCAAAGAGAGCGATACGAAAAGCCACTTCCTGCAAGCTACATAAAAGCTTTTCAAGCGATTACTTCTGACCCCAATAATGAACTAATAGTTGCCTGTCACAGCAATGAAGTTATAGGTGTCCAACAAATTACCTTCACTCCCTATCTAACACATCAAGGTGGTTGGAGAGCGACCGTGGAAGGAGTTAGAACATTATCTTCAGAACGCGGGAAAGGGATAGGCTCCGAACTGATCCGTTACGCCATTCAACGAGCAAAAGAACGTGGCTGTCATTTGATTCAACTCACAACGGATAAACAACGGGAAGATGCATTGCGATTTTATGAACGACTAGGTTTTGAAGCTACACATGAAGGGTTAAAGATGAAACTTTAATTGAGATTTATTCCGTAAAGCTTTGGCTGATTAAACAGCTAAGGCTTTTTATATCCTTTAAAAAGGAATTGTGTTAAAGTTTAATTGTAAGAAAATTAAAAAATCTATACCGAACGCAATACAGGGGGTTGATATTATGACATACAAAAAATTAATCGGCGGAAAAAATAATAAGGGGAATACGTCTAACTAAATTTATAGTAGAGCGTTTCCCCACATTTGAAAGGGGAAAACTATGTTGAAGCAGATATTGTTAATTATTGATGCCCAACAAGAATTAATAGATGGGAATCATAAAAGAGCGGCGGTTTTTAAAAAAGAGCAACTAATCAGGAATATAAATCTAGTGATTGAAAAAGCAGCAGAATCCAGTGTTGAAGTTGTCTTTGTCAGGGATTTGGATGTTGCTGAAGGGAAAGGAATAGGATTTCAAATCCACAATGAAATCAAGGTTCCAATGGGTGTTAAGATTTTTGATAAATCTGCAACGAATGCTTTCCATGGAACAGGATTATTAGATTATTTACGGTCACAAAACATCAAGCATGCAGTTATTATGGGATGTGAAACGCAACACTGTATAGATAGTGCGGTTAGAACTGCCACCATTAGTGGTATGGATATCACATTAGTTGGTGATGGACATTCGACAATAGGCAATGAAATATTAAGTGCAGAACTAGTAATACAGCATCATAATAAAACACTTAATGGCCATTATAATGTGGAGCATTTTTCAGTTGTCAGAAATGCAGAGGAAGATTTGTTTCATCCAACTCACGATTCATATAGGGAATAAATTAGAATGACTTTCATAGTTAATATCAAGGCATAAAGAAAAAAGCTATCATCCCCAAGTACACATGGAATGATAGCTTTTTCTCAGTATGATGATAGAAAAATGAAACATTTTACATTACTAATTCGTAAAATAAAGTAAATATAAGGAGGGATTCGATGATCTGGTTATTTATCATAGTTCCTGTAGTGCTCCTTTTGGGTATCGTGGTTTATATGGATAAGAAGAATAAAGGGTTAGGCAGTGCTCCTGATGTGAATAAAGGGAATCATAGCATCGAGACGGAGACAACAAGAAATCAGTTTTACCACAGTAATGGAGGAAGTGATGGTGGCAGTAATAGCTAAACAATGAAGCTGGGGTAACAGAAAATGTCTTTGACACTTAAAATAAAGCTATAACGTATATTTCTCCTTCCAAATTTCATACTAAAAGTTGAAAAGGAGGGATACTTATGGCCAAACGAAATGGCAAAACAGATGCAGAGCAAAAGAATAAAAAAGGATTCGACTCAAGTAAAACGGATTCGGAATTCTCCAAGGAATTAGGCAGTGCAGCTGCCAACCGAGCGCATAAAGAGAAAGCCAAAGAAGAAAAAGCATCCAAGAACCAAGGCGAATGGAACGGGATGAATTGATTTTCATTCAGGATTCTCCATAAGAGAAAAAAGCTTTCATTCTCAACAAGATGGGAATGAAAGCTTTTTATCTTTTAATGATATGTATATAAGTAAATAACTTGTGATTGGATTCCATTTGGTTTATGATTAATTGTAGACATTAAGGATCTTTAATATATCTGTAAGGAGAATAATAATGAAATATTCTAGAGCCACAAATTACGCTTTACACACAATGGTATATTTAACTTTAACACAAAAGGGAAAGGCTGTTGGCGTAGATCAATTAGCTAAAATCCAAGATCTTTCACCAACATACCTATCGAAGATTTTAACCAAACTTGTCAAAGCAGGACTGATTGAATCAACTCCAGGTGTTAATGGAGGCTATAGTATTGCTAGGCATTCACGTGAAATTTCATTTTTAGATGTAATACTTGCTATTGAAGGGAACACAACACTATTTAGTTGTTCACTAGAACATGAAGATTTGAAAAATGGAGAATGCTTAATTGAAAATGTGATGATAGACGCAGAAAGAAAAATGAGAAATGAATTAGACAAAAAATATATTATTGATATTGCAAGAGAAATTGAAAAGAAAAACAATCAAATAAAATAAACTTTGGCCATTCTCCTTATTTTTTTCTGGCAATTATAGATATTAAGAGTCTTTAATGTACTTTATTCTAGGAGGAAGATAACATGGTACTAGATTGTGTAGTTATTGGCGGAGGTCCATCAGGCTTAAATGCTTCTCTTGTCCTGGGGAGAGCAAAAAAGAATATCATTCTGTTTGATGAAGATAAACCTAGAAATGCTGTAACATATGAGTCTCACGGTTTTATAACAAGAGATGGTATCAAACCTTCAGAATTCAAACGAATTGCTAAAGAAGAGTTAAGGAATTACCCAAGTATTTCAATACAAAATCATCGGGTGATAGCTATTATAAAGGAAAAGCAATCATTTATTATTCATACAGATGAGGGGAATTCTTATCACTCAAGAAAGGTTATTTTATCTACAGGTCTTAGAGATGTGATGCCTCGAATAGAAGGGATTAATAATTTCTTTGGAACGAGCTTGTTTAACTGTCCATTTTGTGATGGGTGGGAATTAAAAGACCGTCCATTAGTTGTTATTTCAGAAAATGAGCGTGCTTTTCATATGACAAAAATGATTGCAAATTGGAGTAAAGACCTTGTTGTTTGTACAAATGGGAGAATTATCTTCACTGAGGAGCAGAAAGAATTATTAACTAAGAAGAATATAAAGGTCTTTGAAGATGAAATAGAAATTTTACAAGGGGAAAATGGCCACTTACGAACGATCAAATTTATGAATGGAAAAGTAATTGAAAGGGAAGGAGGGATTGTCACTACTGGGCTAGAACAAGCATCTTCATTAGCTCAAACATTAGGATGTGCTATAAATAAAATGGGTGGAATTGAAACAGATAATTTTGGGCGGACAAATATTCAAGGAATCTATGCTAGTGGAGATATTTCTATAACATTACCTGCTCAATTGATAATTGCTGCAAGTGAGGGCAGTAAGGCTGCCATGGGAGTAATCAGTGACTTAGTTAATGAAGATTTTTAAAAAGCAGGGGGACGGGTCTACTGCTTCGGATGCCTGAAGATAAAAAACTATGATTCATTGTAGATAGAGTAAAAAGAAGCAGGTAACCAGATAATGGTTTTCTGCTTCTTTTTTGTTAGACAAGATCGAATCAGGCGTCTAAACATACAAAGTTTCTGTAGTATCTTACCTTGTCCAGTCATATTGATTTAAAAGGTAAGTATTATAGGGAGGTTAAATATGTTGCGGAAGTGTACAAATTCAGGTAGAAGGTCTGCGGTGATTACTGGAGTGTTATTAATAGCCAGTATGGTTGCAGGTATATTTAGTGTTGTTCCTGTTATAGATGGGGCAGACTACATTGTCAAGGCTGTTACATATGAAAATCAGGTATTCATAGGAGCTTTTTTCCAGATGCTAATGGTTGTTTCATATGTTGGTATTCCTATTTTGATGTATCCGATTTTAAGTAAGCATAATAAAGGTATAGCTCTGGGATCTGTTGCTTTTGGCATTATTGCGGGAGTGTTCATTATTAGTGGGGTCATTATTTTGCTGTTGTTGTTGACATTAAGTCGTGAATTTATAGAAATGGGAACGCTGGATCTATCGTATTTTCAGACATTAGGTGGATTGTTACAGGCAGGACGAGATTTGGTGAACCATGTGGCAACTACACTGGCATTTGTTTTAGCCATGCTCTTGTTTAACTGCATATTTTACCAAACAAAACTAGTTCCACGTTGGTTGTCTGTTTTGGGTATTTTTGGATCTACATCGTCCATATTGGCAAGCTTATTATTTATGTTTCGTTTCATCGGTCTGGATACAATCTATATGATGTTGAACCTTCCAATAGCCATTCAACAATTGGTTTTGGCTATATGGCTAATCGGTAAAGGGTTCAAACCAACGGTGCTGGAATAGGTATCTTCGTCTTTTGAACTACTATTCCACTCCAACAGTTAAAGCATATTTCTAGGTACATTACCATATACAAAGGAAATCTTATAAATAAACGAATTAGATTTGGAGTGATTTATTTGAGTTCCTCTAATAGGGTAAGACTTACTTCATCCGAAATGGCATCCTTGTGGTCAGAATATATCAACCACACACACAGTAGTTGTATGTTAGAATACTTTATTGCAAAAGCAGAAGATGCTGAAGTATTAGAGGTCCTGAATAAGACCTTTCAAATTATAGAGGATTCAAAAGATAATACTAAGCGAATATTAGAGTCAGAAAATGTACCTATTCCTGTGGGGTTTAGTAGTCAAGATGTGGATGTTAATGCCCCACGACTATTTTCAGATTCCTTTTTTCTGTTGTACATAAAAAATTTGTCTAAGGTAATGGTAGCGTCATGCAGTTTGATGTACATAATGTCCACTCGCAAAGATATGAGGGAGCATTTTAAAGAATGCTTGTCTAAGGCATCTAATGTCTTTGAAAGTGTTAGTGACGTCTTGTTAAATAAAGGTCTATATACTAGGCCTCCAGTTATTGAACCTCCAAAAAAATCAGACTTTGTTGAAGATAAAGATTATCTAAATGGAATAAATTTATTAGGAGACCAAAGATTTTTAAATGCTATTGAAATATCTCATGTTTTTGGAAACATTGAAGCAAATGTGATAGGTAATGCATTAACAAAAGGTTTTGGTCAAACTGCAGATTTAAAAGAAGTTCGTGAATTCATGCAAAATGCAGGTGGCTTATCAGAAAAAATAATTAATTTACTCACTCAATTTTTATCAGGAAGTCAATTGCCTGCACCAATGCCTTCCGACACACAAGTATATAATTCATCTCACCCCCCGTTTTCAGATAGATTGATGATGTATCAAATCACTACTTTATCGGCAGCTGGACTTTCTGATTATGCTACTTCATTGGCTACTAGTCAAAGGAATGACTTAAAAAGACATTACATGGATTTGATAGATGATACAGTAAAATTAGCAAAAAAAGCTGAAAACATAATGATTAAAAATAGCTGGAAAGAACAGCCACCCCAGCAAGATAAAATTAAATTCTAATTACACTTTATATATAACCAAGGAAGGCAATGGGACGGTTCTACTTCTTCGGAAGCAAGGGGACCGTCCCTGTGCTTCAAGGATAAAAGAATTTATTTACGGTTACTTCATTTACAAGAAAAACCTTCATCCCAGGTAAATCCAGGAGAAGGCTTTTCCTATTATTTAAACTCAATCAATACTGGATGCTGTTCCTCAAACTCCATATCATCCCAAGAAAATACATTTAGAAGCATTTCAATATTTTCTTCTATTTTTGGTAGATCGCCTTCATAATTTTGAATCGTTAGCACAGCATCGGCCAATTTACCTCCGGAGACTTCTGTGCTCATGAACAGGAAATTGTCATTGATCATTTTCCCGTCAGCAGAGACTTCTCTCGCTTGAACTTCGATCGTGTCTTCACGTTTGTTTTCCACTTCGAATGTGACGTCGATTTTTTCTTCGTCCCATGCTGGATCTACTATTTTTTCAACGCTGATCAATGTTGCTTTGATGCTTTCATTATCCACGATTACCTTGTTGAATTCTTCTTTGAAGCCATCTTCTTCCTTAGTTTTAGCAGCCTCTTCTTCCGTTGTTGCTTCTGCATTGTCATTAGCAGAGGTCACATTTGCTACTTCTTTCTCTTGCACTTCTGTATCTCCACATGCTGTAATAATACCGGCAGTTGCCAATAGCATGATTAATAGAATATATTTTTTCATGGTGTCTTCCCCCTGTATATAATTTTTGCACGAGATACATTGTAACATGGATATGGTAATTATTTTACAAAAATATTTCAAAAGTGTTACAGTAAATCTTTCCAGAGAATTTACATATAAAAAGAGCATGCCTTTTGGCATGCTCCAGTAAGAATTATTCGTTCATATCATCAGGGAATACGAATTCGTCGAATACTTCTTCCGTTTCCTTGTCCTGAATCACAATTTTTACTTTATTATCCTCAGGATTTACACCATCATATAGTTGATACATCATGCCACCGACGCCTAATGCGAAGGTAGCGAACCCATCCATGCTGTTTTCAAAAGCAGCTTTGTCCACGATCATAGTAAATTCTGAGAGATTATCGTTGAATGTGACATCTTCGATGGATACATAATCTTCCCCGTTCTTCATATCTTCAATGGATTCTGTAACACTTTGTTTCATTTCTGCCAGCATTTCTTTGTGTTGTGCTTTGCTCATCTTGTAGGTAACAGAACCATCATCGTTTTTTGTAGCCTTAATTCCCTCAGTTTCTGCTTCAGCAACTACCTCATCAACATTCTCGCCTTCGAACATGGATGCGGGAATGGTTACTTCAACATTAAATAATCCCTTGTCTACACTGGCTGCGTCTTCTTTATTCTCTGCAGCCTCTTTTTCTTCCGTTTTAGCACTAGGCTTTTCGGATGCCGCTGTCTCTTTATTTTTATCAGATGAACATGCAGTCAGCACCAACATTGCAGCCAACAACATCATGAACCATAATTTCTTCATATCATTTCCCCCTATATTTTGTAAAAATTCCTTAACAAGTGTAACGTCTCATACATTTTCTTGCAATAATTTTCACAAGGGAAAATAAAGGAAATAGGGAACTGTCCCCCGCCTTAGTTACATGAAAGCATCTTCTCTTGCCCATACTAATCCAGGGAGGTAGAGCGACTGATGATACAAATTTGGTTAGCAGGTCTTTTGTTATTGGCTCATCCTGTCGAACATGCAGATAATAGCTTGATTATCACGCAAGAAGGGCAGGAAATTACTAGTTTAGATCGTGAGGATTTCAGGATGCCGCTACCAGGAACACCGATGATCAACGATAGCAAATATGAAGGATTTATTGAAACGCTGGATCAGAAAATATTTCGTGCTCCACAAAATGCGGTGATAAACGATCAAGGGGGAATCGCTCCAGAAAAGGTAGGCTACAAATTAAATCGAAGGGCATTCAAGGAAAGATTTTATGAATACTTTTATAGCAATGGCCCTGTAGAAATGGAAGTGCCACTATCGGAGATTTATCCAAAGGTTGATAGTGAGCTGCTTGCCAATATTCGAATCAAACAGATCGGTCAATATGTTACATATTTTAATTCGTACAATAAAAGTCGGTCTCATAATATATTTCTTGCAGCAGAAGCAATAGACAATCATGTTATTTTCCCAAATGAGACGTTTTCTTTTAACAAGGTGGTAGGCAAAAGAACGCTTGAGAAGGGATACCTGCGTGCTCCGATCATTGTTAGAGGGGAATTGTCTGAAGGTATAGGCGGAGGGATTTGTCAGGTTTCATCCACATTGTTTAATGCTGCTGATAGTGCCGGCCTAAAAATTGTCGAGCGCTACTCCCATAGCCGGAATGTGCCTTATGTTCCATCAGGACGTGATGCAACGGTAAGCTGGTATGGACCTGACTTTCGTTTTCAAAACCAATACAATCAACCGATATTGATTCGAGCAAAACGATATGGGGGGACCATGATAGTGAAGCTTTACTCTTCTGATGTTATCAATTATGAACCAAGAGTAGTTCCGAGTGCCGACTCTCAATTACCAAAGGAAATTAATATAGAGAAATACATGTTCCAGTAAAAGAAGGATATCCCTCTCTATAAAAAGAATACTTCTAGTGAAGAAAATATGAACTAGTGGGGGGGGATTAACATGGGAAGACTGGTACATTTTGAAGTCCATGTAGACAACATGGAACGTGCAATGAAGTTTTATGGTGAGGTGTTCGGCTGGAAGTTTGAGGATTGGACGGACTATGCAGGATTGCCTTATTTCGGTGCAGTAACGGGTGATGCGAATGAGCCGGGGGTCAACGGTGCCCTGATGCAGCGTAGAGGTCCTGCTCCTGAAGCCAATCAGCCTATGAATGGATATTCCTGCACGATGGGCGTGAGTGATTACGAAGCAACAGAGAAACTGATTCTCGAGTATGGCGGCAAGGTGGCCGTACCGAAGTATGCCCTTCCTGGAATGGCTTGGCAAGGGTATTATGTGGACACGGAAGGAAATGTATTTGGCGTTCATCAGCCGGATGAGAATGCGAAATAGGTAAAAAAAATAAGGGGACGGTTCTTTGCTTGGGAAGCAGAGAACCGACCCTTTGTTTCTATCCTTCTAAGACTAACCGAGTGGGAGATTCACTGGATTAATTTGACCTCTAATCTCACCAGCGGGATTTTGCTCGGTATGAGCATTAACATACGTTTTCCCTTTTTCCATAAACTTTATTAAATCTTCTACCGTTTTGATACCGACATCATTTGGTACGATGTCATCATCTGTGATCGTTCCTGTAACAACACCTCCAAAAGTAGAAATACCATTTTGTTCCTCTAGTGTTTCCAAGTCTGCGCCAAAAAGAAATGCTATTACAGGTCCATTTTCTCCACGCTCACCAAAATGAATGTGTGCCTGAACAAAATTTCTAATATTATTTACTGACAGAAAAAACTTTAATCTATCTCTACTTTTATTTGCTACAAATTTTGCAGTGCCAAATGCTAATGTTTGAACTGGGGGGACTTCGTTTGCTCCTCTCAATCTAGCAAAAAAGAATTTCAGCATATTTTTCACCTCCTTTTCTGCAATTTCTATAGTTTATGTAAGTAGAAATGGTATGTATAGTTATAGAATCTAGAAGAAGCGAAAAATTAAGAGAATGGGATAGAATGTATGGGAACGGGTAGAGACCAGCGGAAAAGTTCCTAAGTCATTCGGACAAATTCAGAGGATTCGCTTTCTAATAATAGTCCAAGTTTAGAAAGAATTGTCTAGTAGAAGCGAAGCTGAAAATTGCTTCTCTTTTTTAATTCTAAAGACCATAAGAGCAAGAATGAGGTCGATGTGGCTATTCATGACTTGTTAAAATAAAATATAAGAAGGAGAGCTAAAAGAAATAGCATCCATTAATCCAGGAAGGACGGGGAACAGATATGGCCGCTAGTATAAATCTTTCTTTTGAAGAAATGTGGGAGAAGATTATTGCGTGTGACAGTAACTATGATGGGCTATTTTTTACGGCAGTGAAAACCACCAAAATCTACTGCCGTCCTTCCTGTAGATCGAGGAAACCGAAGAAAATAAACGTGGAATTCTACTACGACATCAATGAAGTGGAAAAGGCTGGCTTTCGTGCCTGCAAAAGATGCCAGCCGAAATCAGATCATTCTCCACATATTGAACTTGTCAGAAAGGTCATTTCCTTCCTGGTAAATCAATATAAACAAAAGCTGGAATTACAGGATATCGCGGATCACGCAGGTGTAAGTGCCTATTATCTTGAGCGGCAATTTAAACAGGCAACTTCCGAAACTCCTCGCTCCTATCTGGAGAAAATCAGAATTGATAAGGCGGCGCATCTTCTAAAAACCACAGATCGAACGAATCTTGAAATCTGCTATGAGGTTGGATTTCAAACTCCTTCCAATTTTTATAAAGTGTTTCGCCGGTTGAGAAATTGTTCACCTAGTGAATATCGAGCACTGATAAGAGAGGAGAAACAGCATTGAATTGGATCGATAATGGCTCCTACATTGACATTCATCCACCGGTGGATTTCAATTTTGAGGAGTGTCTTGTGTTTTTAGGAAGGTCTGAGCAAGAAGTATTACATCAAATAAGAGATGGTTATTTTTATAAACTGATAAAAATAGATGGCGAATTGGTTTTGTTGAAAATTTGGGACACCAAAGATTTCATTCGAGTCGATCTCCCAATCAGTAGCCCAACTCCAGGAGTACGTGAAAAAGCGGCATCCTATGTATGGGAATACTTTGATATGAATCAAGAGCTGGGGAATTTTTATGACATGGCTGATATAGATGAGGTTTTACAGGAAATCGTACATAAATATCGTGGCTTACGGATTATTTGCATTCCTGATTTATTTGAAGCGCTGACGTGGGCGATTATTGGGCAGCAGATCAATTTAACATTTGCTTATACGTTAAAAAAACGATTTGTTGAACACTTCGGAGAATGTCTCATTTTTGAAGGAAACACCTACTGGTTATTCCCTGATTTTGAAACAATAGCACATATAGAAATAGCTGATTTAAGAAAACTCCAATTTACATCCAGGAAGGCTGAATATATTACTGGAGTAGCTAAAGCTATGACAAGTGGTCATTTAACAAAAGAAGCTTTGCTACAACAAGATTATCAGCAAGTGAAAAAATCTTTAATGGCAATCAGGGGTGTTGGAGCTTGGACGGCTGATTATGTGATGATGAAATGCTTACACCATACCACTGCTTTTCCGGTAGCTGATGTCGGTCTTCATCAGGCAATAAAGCAACAATTGGGGCTTGAACGTAAACCGACAATCGAGGAAATTGTGAAAATGTCAACAACTTGGGAAGGTTGGCAAGCGTATGCCACCTTTTATCTATGGAGGTCCTTATATGAGTTACAAGCTACATAAAATTGATTACGAATCACCGATTGGGGTTCTTGAAATAATGGGAACAGAAGAAGCTATCTGTTCGATCATGTTTGACGAGCGGGATAGAAAAGTAAATCCTATTCAAGATGACACACCAAAGGTTTTAGAGCTTTGCTGGAATCAACTTGATGAGTATTTTAAAGGGGAACGGAGTGAATTTACATTCCCATACATATTTGAGGGAACGGTCTTTCAAAAATCAGTGTGGAACGCATTAAAAGGAATACCCTGCGCCAAAACGGGATCCTATAAAGATATTGCTGTTTCAATAGGCAATGAAAAAGCCATCAGAGCTGTCGGAAGTGCAAACGGTAGAAACAGGTTAACTATCGTGATTCCTTGTCATCGAATTATCGGCTCAAATGGAACATTAACAGGTTACGCAGGTGGTTTATGGAGAAAAGAATGGCTCCTGAATCATGAAAGGACTTTTCATAAAGACTAACACACAAGGGGACGGTTCTCTGCATTGGAAGCAGAGAACCGTCTCTTTGCTTCCTATGCAATGGCGTTTGTTCATTTGCAGCGATCACGATACAGAAGAACATTCGTGACACGCAATTGGAGAGGGAGAAGGATTAAGGTAGAAAGGTTCCTGCACTTGGTCGAGTGCAGGGACTTATTTTGGTTGTCGCACTCTTCAAAATCATTGGTATCATGGTTGGCTGTCAGTTTTTAGCTTTCGGGAGGAATTTTTGCTGGTTATTGGTAGAAAAATTGAAAAAAATGTAGTGAAAAGCTTGCCTGTAACCAAAAAAGTGCAAGTGGCGTGGAGAATGTCAGGTTTGCGGTTAGTCGGCGGGGGCAGAAAAATGTATACTGCACAAAAAATTTGATTTGTGCAGAAAAACCATGGTTATACGGTGAAAAATTTCAATTTGCGCACACAAATCCGATTTTACGGTGAAAAAATACCTATTTATGCGCAATTCGCAGGATGTGACAAATTTCGACAGCTCTGACACCCCCACCACAGGCCACCAAAAACTCATATTAAAAAGCAGGACGGGAAAACAATCAATTTTCCCGTCCTGCTTTTATGGAATCGTAGACAGTCCGTCGCTTATTCCGCAGAACCAACTGTCTCCTTAACCTCTTGTTGAACCAATCGTTCATCAAACCACCCAATCAAATGCTCCAAGCGCTCCAAGCGGTGCTTCGGCTTACCGGAACGAGAAAGATCATGGTTCTCATCCGGGAAGCGAACCAGCTTGGTATCAACACCTAAACGTTTCAAGGCGATATACCATTGCTCTGCCTGCTCCATCGGACAACGCAAGTCCTGTTCACTATGCAGGATCAGTGTCGGTGTTTTGACGTTACGCGCATGGTGGAGTGGGGAAATTTCGAGCAGTTTTACTGCATCCTCCCATAGATCTGCATGTCCGTGCTGCCATTCGGTGAAGAAGAAGCCGATGTCGCTTGTTCCATAGAAGCTGTGCCAGTTGCAGATGCTGCGCTGGGTGACGGCTGCCTTGAAACGGTCGGTGCGGGTCACGATGACGTTGGTCATATAGCCGCCATAGCTTCCTCCTGTCACGAATTGCTGGTCGTGATCGATGTAGTTGAAAGTTGCCAGGGCGTAGTCTGCTCCTGCCATGATATCCTCATAATCCATGCCGCCGTAATCCCCGATGACCGCATTTACGAAGTCGTGGCCATAGCCGTGGCTGCCTCGTGGATTTGTAAATAGAACCACATAGCCCTTGGATGCCATCAGCTGCATTTCATGGTGCAGGCCGTTTCCATAGGCTGTTGCCGGGCCGCCGTGGATCTGGAGGATCATCGGATATTTTTTGCCCTCTTCAAATCCATAAGGCTTAAGGATCCAGCCCTCGATTTCCTTGCCATCTGTGCTAGGGTACTTGAAGTTTTCCGGTGTGCTTAAATGGACCTCGTCATAGAGTGCTTCGTTCCAATCTGTTAACTTCTCTACTTTTGCCACATCATTAAGGTCCTGCACTACCACGTCCCCTGTGGAGTGAGGTGTAGCAAGAACCAATACTGCTTGATTGTCACTTACGATATCGTAGGAAGTGACCACTCCGACAGTCGGAGATAGCGCGGCTGAAACCTCTCCTTCAAGGCTGACCTTGAACAGCTGGCAATCGCCACCGACTGTAGCATGGAAGAAGATATTCGCGCTGTTTGCGTCCCAGACCAATCTTGGCTCTGCCGTGTCATACTTTGCATCGACACCAACGAGGTTTCCAACTGTGTAATCGAAGCTTTCCGTCAGATTTTTGACTGTGCCGGATTCTACACTAATCAGAAGAACATTCGCATTCCCCTGGCTTCTTTCGCCGCGGTCATGACCTGCCACTGCCAGCCATCTGCCGTCAGGTGAAAAAGAAGGTGCCATTACATAGCCGTTTGCCTGATAGAAAAGAGACTCATCTTTTGCTTCGATATTATATTTCCAGATTGCAGGGAGGTAGCCCCATTCTTTGTCCTCTGCCTTTGTTCCGATATAGAACAGGTTTTTTCCGTCCGGAGTGAAACGGGGTTGCCCAAAGTCATACTCGCCTTCGGTGATTTTCGTATAGGATTTTGAATCGATATCGTAAAGGTACACATGCTTGCGATCCTCATTATAGATCCCAACGCCGTCCCCTTTATAGCGAAGTCTTGTAATCACCTTCACATCGCTTTTTTCTTCTTTATTCTCTTCCTTATCAGTGGAAAGCTTCAATTCGCCGCTGATGGTGAGTGCAAGCTGCTTTCCGTCTGGAGACCAGACAAAATCCCCGATGCCCTGCTTGACGTCTGTCAGCTGAACAGCTTCGCCGCCGTCCGTATGTAAAAGCCAAACCTGATTCTTCCCTGTACGATTGGAGCGGAAGGCGATGGCCTTTCCATCCGGTGACCACTTCGGAGCCACATCTTTTACGAGGCTATCTCTGGAATAATGGGACGTAAACTGTCTGCCTTCACCTTTTAAATCAGAAATATAGATGGAAGAATAATAGCCATCCTTCTCCTTATCCACCTGAGTCAGGACATAAGCAACCTTGTCCTGGTTTGGAGACACTTTCGGATCTCCGACAAACTTGAATTTACATAGGTCTTCAGCTGTAATTGGACGTTTCGTCATTGTACATACCTCCATTTTTGACAATCTATGAGTCTATCATAACATTTCGTGAGGCGAAACAAAATATTAATTTTAGATATTTCAGTATTTTATAAAAATAGAATCTGCAAATAGAAGTATTTTAAAAATCCTTGTCGAATAAAGTAAGTAGAATAATCTAGCTGACAGGAGTGATTCGATGCACAATCAAAAGAGAATACGGGATTACGGCGTCCGAATTGGCCGAATGAAGCCTGGGCGTTATAACGCCATTACAGATGTAGAAGGAGTGACTGTCGGCCATGTGACGCTCAGTGATGGGGAAATGCAAACAGGAGTAACAGCCATTTTGCCACTCCAAGGAAACATCTTCAAAGAAAAACTGATTGCCGCAAGCCATGTCATCAATGGATTTGGAAAAACGATGGGGACGATTCAGATGGCGGAGCTGGGCACATTGGAAACGCCCATTATTCTGACCAATACCTTAAATGTCGGGATCGCTGCAGATGCGTTAATCGACTATACGCTGGAGCGAAACCCGGAAATCGGCCGGACAACTGGAACCGTCAATCCCATCGTCGGAGAATGCAACGATATGTTTTTGAATGATATAAGGGGAAAGTTCGTGAAGCCGGGGCATGTTCTTCAAGCACTTGAGAATGCCTCAACGGAATTCAAGGAGGGAGCGGTAGGTGCTGGGACAGGCATGCTCTGCTACTCCATGAAAGGGGGCATCGGTTCTGCATCTCGGATCATGGAAATGAAACATGGAAAGTACACAATGGGTGTTCTAGTGTTAACGAATTTTGGGATATTGGAGGATCTCAGGATTAATGCCAAGGCAGTTGGCCAAGAGTTGGCAGATGCAATGGAACAGTCTTACAAGGATAAGGATGAAGGCTCCATCATGATAATCGTTGCAACCGACCTCCCGGTATCGGAAAGGCAACTGAATCGAATCATCAAGCGGTCCGTCACCGGGTTATCGAGGACAGGTTCCATCATTACAACCGGAAGTGGCGAAGTGGTCATAGGCTTCTCCACTGCCACCAGGATCCCCCATGAAAAACCGGAGCACTGCCTATCATTGCAGATGATTCATGAGGATAGTATCGATCTTGCTTTCCGGGCAGTGGGGGAAGCGACGGAAGAGGCCATTTTGAATTCACTTGTTACCGCAGAGTCTGTGGTGGGACGGGATGGTAATGTGCGGCCGGCATTAAAGGATTTAATCGAGGAGTTTACTCTTTCTTTAATTCAGTGATAAAAACAAGTGTGAGCAGGCGATGCGATGTTTATAATGTAGGTGGAGCAACTATTATTTGTAGAAATGAGTGGTAAGCTATGACTCAAGTAAAGAACATTATTGAGGACAATTGGCTGAGGAATATCATCCTCTTTCTTAGCAGCCAGACGATTTCCTTATTTGGCTCGTCCTTGGTTCAGTATGCCATCATGTGGTACATAACGCTCACAACTGGTTCGGGTTTGATGATGACGTTATTCATCATTTGTGGCTTCATCCCGTCCTTTATTTTATCGCCTGTTGCGGGAGTGTGGGCAGATCGCTATAACCGAAAAATGCTGATCATCCTTGCGGACAGTCTCATTGCCATTGCAACACTGATTCTTGCAGTTCTCTTTTTAATGGGCTTTGATTCGATTTGGCTGCTTTTTGTGATGGCGGCGGTTCGGGCCTTTGGAACAGGAATTCAGACGCCGGCTGTAGGGGCCATTTTGCCACAAATTGTGCCAAAGGATAAACTGACGAAGATAAACGGAATAAATGGCAGTATCCACGCAATTATCATGTTCGTCTCTCCGATGGTCAGTGCAGCACTCTTGGCGTTGACTTCGATTGAGGTTATTTTCTTTATCGATGTCGTAACTGCAGTCATTGCAATCTTTACACTGTTCACCTTTTTGAATATCGCCGTTCATGAAAAGGCATCTGTAAAACAAACAACCAGCTACTTCAATGACTTCAAGCAAGGATTACGATATGTGAACCAAAATGCCTTTCTGAAGCAGTTTTTCCTATTCTTTGCGGTGTTCTTTGTTTTGATGGCGCCAGCAGCCTTTTTGACACCGTTACAAGTAACACGCAGCTTTGGCGAGGATGTGTGGCGGCTTACCGCAATTGAAATTGCCTTTTCCATTGGCATGATGGTAGGGGGAGCGGTAATTGCATCTTGGGGCGGATTTTCCAACAAGGTGAAAACGATGGGTCTAGCAAGTGTTCTGATGGGTGTTTGTACGTTTGCCCTCGGCGTTGTGCCGCAGTTCTGGTTTTACTTAGGACTCATGACGTTGTTTGGTCTTGCCGTGCCAATATTCAATACCCCTGCCACTGTCTTGCTGCAGGAGAAAGTGGAAGAGGATTATCTGGGCAGGGTATTTGGCGTGTTTGGGATGATCTCCACCTCCATGATGCCTCTTGGAATGCTGATATTCGGTCCAATAGCTGATTTTATCGCAATTGAATGGCTATTAATTGGAACGGGAGTATTGATCATTATCCTTGCGGTTCTTTTAGGGCGAAACAGCGTATTGATGGAAGCGGGAAAACCTGTAGCGGAGGAATTAAAGGTATAGAGGATGAAGGAAAATTGGGGCGGTTATGTAACTGTCCCATTTTTTTGTGCTTCGTTAGAGCATTTTACTAGGTGTAATTTTTCAATATCTGATACGTTAGTAGTACTAATTGATGTGAGGTGCTGGAAATGAATTTGAATGACTGGTTTGATAGTGGACTTACGTATGGACAATATGTAGAAGGTATGGCAGTAAACAAGGAAGAAATGGAATCTATTTTTAATAAGTTTTCCCTTCATGAAGAAAATGCCGAGGATTTAAAAAGCCAAAAGCTTAGAGTCATTGTATTGACGGAGGATTGGTGCGGGGATGCGCTTTTAAATAATCCCATCTTGATGAGAATTGCTGATGCCGCCGATATGGATGTCCGCTTTATCCTTCGAGATCAAAATTTGGAGCTGATGGATCAGTATTTGACGAATGGAACAGCCCGTTCGATTCCAATATTTATTTTTATCAATCAAGAGGGTGAAGAGGTTGCTGTCTGGGGACCAAGAGCAGCGGCCCTACAGGAAATGGTGGATCAAGTCAAAGCTACCCTTCCACCTGCAGATGCACCTGACTTTAAAGAAAAGCAAGCTACAGCTTTTAAACAATTAAAAGAATCGTATGTAAAGGATCCCTCCTTATGGAACATTGTTTCCGATAGCATTTTAGGGAAGCTTAAAGAAATCTTTTAAGCTCTTCACAAAAACCCTGCCTGTATGACAATCAGGCAGGGTTTCATCATTTGGTATAGCAGGTTCATGCAGGATAATGAAGTGGATTCGACTAAAAAAAGGAGCAATGTTTCATGATCAATGAAAAGCCGATCGCAACTGGCAACACCGCCGCCATCTATCTTCATGGAAACAAAGTGATTAAAATTTTCCGCGAACACTTACCTGCCTCAGCACCGAAGTATGAGGCGAATAAGCAGCAGCTTGCCTATGATTCAGGGCTTCGAGTGCCAAAAGTGTTGGAGGTCGCCAAGATAGAAGGCAAGCATGCGCTTGTGATGGAGTATGTGAAAGGAAAGACCCTAGGGCAGCTGGTGATGGAAGATAGAGAGCAAGCGGAGTATTATATGGGACTATCCGTTGATATTCAAAGAGAGATACATAGTATAAAGATAGATTCAATGGAACCTATGAAGGAGAAGCTTACGCGTCAAATTCAGTCTGTTGGTTGTCTGGGTGGAGAAGTGAAGGCTGCATTGTTGGAGAAGTTGGGATCGATGACTTTTGAAAGCAAGCTCTGCCATGGGGATTTTCACTTTTATAACCTGATTCAGACGGATGACGGGATCACGATCATTGACTGGGTCGATGCGAGTTCCGGGGATATAAGTGCGGATGTGTATCGGAGTTATCTGCTTTATTCTCAGGTTTCTGAGGAATTGGCAGAGTTGTATGTAAAGATATATAGCGAGAAGAGCGGGCTCAGCAAAGGGGAGATTTTTGCTTAGGCACCGATTTTGGCAGCGGCGAGGTTGGCGGAGAATGTGGCGACGGAGGATGAGGAGCGGCTGATGGCGATTATAATGGCATAATCTATTGAAATATTTTAGTGATTGCTCCAAAAGGGGGGAATGTTACTTTGTAAGCCGCGCTAAAGTCCAAACCCCCTGAACAATCCTAATCTACTTCCGCCCTACCAGTGAGATCTTCATGTTTAAGCCGTTGTGCCGCAGTTTTTCTTGCTGCTGTTACCGGTACCGTTCCGAACACTTTCCCCAGACCGAATGTGGGCATATTTCCGTAGATGGATTCGTAGTGCCCTTTATGGACAAGGTAGGTTTCATGATAGATTCCGACTGCGTCGTTGTTGCCGACCTTTTTGTTGAAATCTTTCCAGGCTTTCAGGTGTTTTTGTCCACGGGCATAGGCAAAGAGTTGTTGTTCCGATTGCCAGTATTGCATCATGAAGGTGGTGCGGAATCCGATAAAGCTCTCCATTGACAGGAAGCCAAGTTCTTTATTTGTGTACAGCTCTTTTATCATGGCTGGCATCGTCAGAAAGACTGGAAACCATTTATGGATGGCCCACCATTTATTGATCCTCATCCCGATGGTGAATACGACAATATCCGTTCCATTTTCTACTGTAAAACGACCAGGATAGATTTTTCGCCCCATTGCTACTCCCCCTTGAGTTTTGATATCGTTTTACCACACCAATCGATGGCGGCTTTGGTTGTAGCTAATCCATAATCCAATGTAATAATCCAATACATGGCATCTGTCTGGCTCATGTGACGCGCTGATATATTGCGTTTGATGGTATGGTAGGTGCTGTACCGTTCCTCTAGCTTTTCCTGGTATTGCCGTATGTGCCCGATTGTCACCTGAGCTTCCTGATGCCTGCTGAAGAACAGCTTTAACAGCATCTCGTTCTTGGTTGTTTCGAGCTCGTTGATGGGATGTTCGAGCCACTTTCTAAGTGCATCCCTGCCCATATTGGTAATCTGATATTCTTTCTTATCCGGCTTTCCTTCCTGTGGAGTATCACGTACAGAAGCGTATCCTTGATCTACAAGCTTCTTTAAAATGGGATAGATCTGTCCATAGCTGATTTTCCAAAAGTGAGTTAAACTTCCATCCATCATCTGTTTTATGGAGTAGCCGGTATTGCAGCCGGTTGTGAGAAGTCCGAGAATGGCAAACTGCGTGTTTTCTTTTGTCATAATGACACCACCCATATATCTTTCCGATATATATCATTGTGATATATCGGAGGGGTTCTGTCAATAACTGGTTCAGACAATTCGATAAAAAAGAATAAAACAGCACAAAATTAGAGAGACCTTCCATCCAGAGGCCTCTCCATCCTACCGCGTTTCCTTTAAAGTGGAATCGTCACTACAACGGTTGTCCCGTTTCCTGGTGCGGACTCCACCGACACACCGTACTCTTTTCCGTAATAGAGTTGCAGCCGTTCATCCACATTGCGAATCCCAACTCCCCCAAGCCGCATACGCTGTTCTGTATTTGGATGAGCCAGTTTACCCGGATCGAAGCCGATGCCATTGTCTTTAATCCGAAAGACAATATTGCTCTTTTCAGTCTGGGCTGAAATATGAATATACCCGTTTCCGGCCATTTCCCGTATCCCATGATAGATCGCATTCTCTACGAGCGGCTGGAGAATAATTTTTGGAATCATCACCTCTGCGATAGATGAGTCGGATTCGACTGTGTAGGTTAGCTTTTCTCCATACCGTTCCTTTTGAATAATCAAATATTGTTCCACATGCTTCAGTTCATTCTCGACAGTTGTAAATTCGTTTCCTCCACTTAACGATAACTGAAAAAACTTGGCGAGTGCTTTTGTTACCATAATGACTCGTTCACTATCATTGAATTCGGCCATCCAGACAATTGTGTCGAGTGTATTGTAGAGAAAATGAGGGTTAATCTGCCCGTGCAGAACGCTCATTTCGTACGACCGTAGATCTTTCTCCTTCTGTTCAATGTCCTTTAACAATCGTTTTATTTCCTTCGTCATGACATTAAAGTGCTGTGATAGGCGTTGTACCTCGGCTATTCCTTTTTCATCGACTTCCACATCGAGGATACCGTGCTGCACTTCTTGCATCGCTTTCTCCAATCGATGAATGGGGTTTGTGATGCGCTTTGCAATCCATGGCGTCACCAGAAGAACCAGAACGAAGAGACCAATACCGATTACAGCAATGGTGCCAAGCAGTTGGCTTCGGATTTGGTTCAGACCGTCCAGTGAGCTGACTCCTACAAGCGTCCAGTCGGAATGGCGGATGTTTGTCTTATAGACAAGTGTGTTCCGCTTCTGGTCGTAACCTTCTTTCGATTCAGCTATCTCCAACAGTTCCTTCTCCTTTTTTTCGTCCATGAAGTAGGTCGGATCTTTATGATAGACAAGTTCTCCGCTACTGTTCAGAATGTAGGAATAACCGCCTTCACCGAGCATAAGATCATAAAACGCCGCTTCAATCCCCTTATATTGAATATCCAGGAGTATAACACCGAGGTGCTTGCCAGCATCGTCCAGGACCTCCCGGCTAATGGAGATCACCCAATTATCCTTGTCCATGGAAAATTTCTGCATGCGTGCCGAGGTAAGCACCGGAATGCTGCGATTTTCCAATGCTGCCGTATACCAATGCTCCTGCATCATATCAGAGGAAAGGGTCATGTTGAGGTTTTTCTCATTGGAGATGACATAACCGTCATGTCCGATTACAATGACCGACTGAATATTTGGTTCCGAATCAAGAATACTGCTTATGAATGTAAGTAAATCGCTTTCACCCGAACGATCGGCAGAAGCCAGCGCCAACCTTGTCGAAGGGTTGTTGGCTAACAGCTCCGACAGTACTTCCAGCCGTTCAATGTACATGCTGACGCTGGCGCTGCCTTTCTCGACTGACATTTTGGATGTTTGGATTGATTCCTGCAATACTACCTGGGAGCTCCCAATATATACGATGATTCCGAGAACAATGATCGTCACCAAGCTGATCAGCATCGTGAAGAGGGAAATTTGTACACTGAGTGATTTCAGCCATCTGCCCATCATTCGGTAACCCTTTCACGATACTGGAGGGGAGAGCAGCCATATTTTTTCTTGAAAGAGGTACTGAAATAATTCGGATTGTCAAAGCCGACTTCCTCGGATATCTCGTACATTTTCTTGTCTGAGGTCAGCAGTAGAAGCTTCGCACGATCGAGCCGCTGCGACACAATAAATTCCTGAAAAGGAACGGCAAATAGACGCTTGAACACTCCACTCATATGACCGGTGCTGAAGCCGGCCTCTTTAGCCAGATACGACAAGGAAAAGTCCGGATTGCTGATGTTCAGTTCGATCAGTTGGGAAATCTCTCCTTTCAACCCGTTCTTGTCATTAGAGTCCGTCTTGGATTTAAAGGAAGAAATTGTCTCATAAACCTCGGCTTCAAGCTCGGTGTTCTTCCGCTTTATTACCAGCTTGGACAGCACCTCGGTGACATCCTTACGGGAGACCGGCTTCATGACAAAATCATCTACACCAAGCTTCAATGCGGCAACAGCATAGTCAAAATAATCGTACCCTGTAATAATGGCGATCTTGACCAGTGGACGAAGCTCCTTGGCCTTGCGTGCAAAGTCGAGTCCGTTCATCCTCGGCATATTAATATCGAGCAGAATAAGATCAATCGCTTCCGTTTCGAAGAGCCGAAGTCCTTCCACTCCGTCACTGGCTTCGAAAATCTCGGAAATATGCAACTGCTGGAAAGGGACAAATTGGACAATCCCTTTTCGAATCAATTCTTCATCCTCCACAATCAACAATTTAAACATCGGCTCTTCGCTCCTTTCTACCAATCTCAACGTATGCTTCTTATTCTACTGTCTTTTTCAAGTAGCCGTAGCCCAGTTCCTCCATGTTGTTATATGGAACAAACAGAATCGATGCGCTGTTGATGCAATAACGTTTGCCTCCGAGATCAGGAGGCCCATCGTCAAATACATGGCCGAGATGGATATCACCTGCACGGCTGCGGACCTCCGTGCGAACCATACCGAAGCTCATATCTTTTTGATAGGTCACGACATCCGGGATAATTGGTTTCGTAAAACTTGGCCACCCGCAGCCAGAGTCATACTTGTCGCTACTCGTGAACAAAGGCTCCCCGGTTGCAATATCCACATAGATGCCGGGTTCATAGTTATCCCAGTATTCGTTGGAAAAAGCCCGCTCTGTATCGTTTAACACTGCCACAGCATATTGGCTTTTTGTCAGCTTCTTTTTCAAGTCTTCGTCACTTTGCCTCGGATATTGTGATGCCGCAATGACAATTTCTTGATCGTCCAAGACATTCAAATCGATGTGGCAGTATCCATCTGGATTTTTCTCCAGATAGTCCTGATGGTATTCCTCGGCCAGATAATAGTTATGGAGCGGCAATATTTCCGTAACGATATCTTTCGAATATTGAAGTTTTATATCTGATGCCGCAGCTTGAATAATTTCTAAATCTTCTTCATTAGTATAATAAATTCCTGTCCGATATTGTATGCCAGTATCATTTCCTTGCTTATTCACACTTGTAGGATCGATGACAAGAAAATAATCCTTGAGCAGCTTCTCCAGCGAAACCAGCTCCGGATCATACTGTACATGAATCGTTTCTGCAAAACCGCGATCACCTCTAGTGACATCTTCATAGGAAGGGTCTTTCCCCTGCCCATTCGCATAACCCGAAGTAACATCATAGACTCCGTAGATTCGCGCCATATATGCTTCCAATCCCCAGAAGCAGCCCCCAGCCAGATAGATATCATGAAGCTTACTGTTTGAAAAATCGACATCGTCGTTAGGATTGGCAGGAAGTTTGCTAGAATCGTTCATTGTCAATAGTGTATCTCCTGCAGTCGGACTGCCATACTGCGCGCTCTGCATACTTGAGTAGAGCGATAGGGATATTGCTAAGATAACAACTAGTATGCCACAAAGGAACAAGCCCCGCATGAAAGTTTCCCTCCTTTTAATGGATTTCTTCAAAACGTGCCGTAATGGTTTCGTTATCTACGTGGCCGGGGGACGATTTTGCAAGAATACCATCAGATCCGATATAGTAGGAACTCGGGTACCCTCTCAGCCCGAACTCCCTCGCCCAAACGCCCTCATGATCGAGCAGCACCGTCATATGATCATAAGGCTGGCTGTTGAACCATTTTGTGAAATCCTCCGCTGATTGCTCCCCCTTGTAATTAGGAGTGACAATACTGATGACACGAAAACCATTTTCCTTTCCTGCAAGCATATCTAAATCCTCAAGACCGCTAAGACAAATGCTGCACCAGGAAGCCCAATATTTGACATAAACTTTTTCCCCTTTAAAATCGGACAGCATCACATCATTTCCATTCAAATCCTTCAAGGAAAACATGGGTGCGGGTTCTCCCTGGTTCATTGCCTTATGATCGTTTTCCATGCCATCCTTGACCATTTCTTCATTTTTCATTTCCTCCCCTTGCATTGCCCCGCCTGTTATATCTTCCTTCGGTGCACAAGCACCTAATACAATAAGGGTGGCAAGGAATAGTGCAGAAAGTATTACATGTTTTCTCATCGATTATCCCTCCAAAGATTTAGATTATTCAAACCATGTAACAATCGCATTCAACTGGTCGGTGAACAGAAGAATACCCATGATGACGAGAATGCTGCCGGACAAAACCTTGATGATTCCCATATATTTGTTTAGTCTTTTCAGCTTCTGAAGCAGCTGATCCGAAAAAACTGCCAGCACAAGAAATGGAATTGCAAACCCTATTGTGTAAATGAACATTAGAAAGCTGCCATATGCAGGGGACCCTTCACCGGCCGCAATGCTCAAAATGGAAGCGAGAATAGGGCCGATACAAGGTGTCCAGCCAAAGCTGAACGTCAGGCCAAGCAAGAAAGCTCCCAAGTATCCCCCTTTGTCGATGCGCTTCAGTGAAAGCTTCTTTTCTCTTTCAAGCAATGGCAATCTGACAAGACCTGTCTGATAGATGCCAAATACAATCACAATTGCGCCACAGACGGCAATGAACTGTGGACTTGTAGCCAGATTCCCAAATACACCTGAACCGAATCCGAGCATCATGAACACGGTCGACAAGCCAAGCACAAACAATAGTGTCCTTAGCAAAAGTACCGGCTGTAGCCGAATTGGTCCCAAACGGATTGCAGTCGGATTTGCATGGTCCGCAGCATTAGCTCCGGACAAGTACGCGATGTACACAGGCAGAAGTGGAAAAATACATGGATGGAAAAAGGAGAGCAGCCCCGCAGCAAATACGCCGCCGAGAAACAGATGTTCCGCCATAGTAATCACCTCCATAGACAAGATATTTTGTAAATATGTAGTTCCATTATATCGACCAGCGCCTTCACGGAATATCCAATAATATTTGCATTTTCTATGAAATGATCATGAGTTGCAGGGCGACCAACTAAACAAGGGTACCCAGTTAAAATTATAATTTATGACCCTTATACACATTGCCTTACCATTTCAAATTTTTTTCATATAAATAATGAATAAAGGAGGTGTATGAAACATGTCTATTCAAGAAAAAAGCTATAAAGAGCTAAGAAAAGCGTTGGAAAGAGCCAAGCGTTATCGTACTGTCATTGAAATAATTACAGCGGCAACTCCTCCGGCAGGCAGGCCGCCCAATATTAGAGGAAGAGTCAAAAAAGTGGAGGATGGAACGTTTGTCCTGGAGCTGCTAAGTGGGCCTGATCGTTTTGGTATTTATTCCATCGCACAGCTGATTGGATTTGTTCCTGCTTCTCAAGAATCAGAGGAAGAGGAAGAGGAAGAATCAGAGGAAGAGGAAGAGGAAGAATCAGAGGAAGCTAAATATTAAACTGGTATTGATTCCTCTCTGATTTTGATGAATAGTTCCACGAACTCATATGTTTGCTTTATTATGCAAGCATATGAGCTTTTTTAGTATCTTGGATGACGGGTTTAAGTAGAAGCACTTCTGTTTGTGTGTTTATATAAAATTTGATAATAATCCAATATATTATTTAAAAGTAATTTAACAATTATTTGGGATGAAGGACAAAAAGGTTTTAACATTCTGGTTGATGCTGGAAGCTTTTTCACTGTTAAAAAAATTCTCATTGACTATTTAAACCCTTCCATACTATAATCACACTTAATACTTTTAAAAGCATATAGGAAAGAAGCTATGAAGAGAATCTATTAAATCTTATCTCCCTGTTGTAGAGAGCCGGCGTTTGGTGAAAGATCGGCACAAAGATAAGAGGAATTTCAATCTTGGAGCTTTACTTTGCCTGCGTACGCAAATTGGCAAAGCGGTGTTTAGCCGTTACATTTAGAGTGGAAAGTCGCATGCTTTCAAGAAGGGTGGTACCGCGTGAATCAGTCACGTCCCTTCGGAAAACGTGCGGCTTTTTTGTGTTATAGTCTTTTATTTTTGGGGGGAATTAGTGATGCAGCAAGAGGAACAATGGTCATCGAAGTTGGGATTTGTATTGGCGTCTGCAGGGTCAGCGATTGGCCTTGGGGCGATATGGAAGCTGCCGTATGTCACAGGTGTGAGCGGCGGGGGAGCATTCATTCTGTTATTTTTACTATTTTCCGTGTTGATTGGGTTTCCCCTTTTGCTTGGTGAGTTTATCATCGGAAGGAGTACAGGGAAAGAGGCAGTGTCTGCCTACAAGGAGATTGCACCAGGCTCTAAATGGCATTGGATCGGGTATCTTGGCGTGTTTACCTGCTTTATCCTGTTGTCGTTCTACAGTGTGATCGGTGGCTGGATTGTCCAATACTTATTCTACGGGGTAACCGGAATGATGGATAGTTTTGCTGGTGGTTATGAAGGTTTGTTTACGGAAGCGGTGTCCGATCCGATCGCGGCGGTTGCAGCACAGGGTACATTCTTGCTTTTGACAATCCTTGTTGTGGCAAAAGGTGTACAGAACGGCATCGAGAAGATGAACAAAATCATGATGCCTGCGTTGTTTATTTTATTCATCGTGTTGATTGTCCGCTCGTTGACTCTCGATAATGCGATGGAGGGTGTCTCGTTCTTTTTATACCCTGACTTTTCAAATATTACTGCAGAAAGCGTACTGTTTGCGATGGGTCAGTCATTTTTCTCTTTAAGTGTCGGGGTTTCGGTGATGGTGACCTATAGCTCCTACTTATCGAAAAAGGAAAGCCTTGTGCAGCCGGCTGTTTCAGTTGTCGGCGTGAATCTATTTATTTCCATCCTTGCAGGTCTTGCCATTTTTCCGGCAGTTTTCTCCCTTGGCTTTGAGCCTGCGGAAGGACCTGGCTTGTTGTTCATCGTGTTGCCGTCAGTGTTTGATCAGATCATGTTCGGGAAAGTATTCCTGTTCTTATTTCTTGCCTTGTTTCTTTTTGCGACACTAACCTCGGCTTTTTCAATGCTTGAGATTGTCGTGGCAGCACTGACAAAGAACAAGGGTGGCGGTTCCCGAAGCAAAGCAGCGTGGTTGACGGGACTTGGAATCTTCCTTGTCGGAATTCCATCCGCTCTTTCCTATAGTGTATTAGGGGATGTTACCATCTTTGGCAAAACGATATTCGACAGCGCCGATTTCCTGGTCAGCAATGTCCTAATGCCTGTAGGGGCCTTACTCATTTCCATTTTCGTTTCCTTTAAAATGAAGAAGGACATACTTAGAAGTGAGGTTATCCAAGGGTCAAAAGAATTGAATGTTTTATTTTCTGTGTGGTACCTGTTGATGAGATATGTGGTGCCGGTTGTAATTGTGGTCGTGTTTTTGAATGTGGTTGGAGTGATATAAACATGGGGACAGGTCCCTTGTCCCCATTTATTGAACGAAAGCAGGACGGAAAACGACAATTGTTTCCGTCTTGCTTTTTTTTGCATTTGAGCAGGGATTGTTTGTGTAAAAATATGGATAATCCTACGAGTTTGTGCATAAACCTATAAATTTTCACCGTAAAGGGAAATTTTTGTGCATAAGTCTATAATTTTTCATCGTAAAAGGAAATTTTTATGCATAAACCAAGGGTTTTTCAGCGTAAAGCATATTTTGGCCACCGTTTGCAAACAGAAAGCTATGTGTAATGCCTGGCTACGAAGAATATATTTACATAACCAGGATCATTTGAAGCTTAATGCAAATACAATCATCATAAATCTAGCACTATAGGGCATATTACTCACATTATTAGTCGAGTAGATATCTATGGCTACGGATATTCTTTTCATGCAAGCGTTAATCTAAAAAGGATTAACGCTCTTTGCATTGAATTCTCATAATATAGGGTGGTAATAACAAAATTAGAGGGGGATTCTAATGGATAAAAGAGTTCAGTTTGACTTTGAAATAGAGTTTACTAATGGCGGTGGACTTCAAGGGCAGGAATTCCGCCTCGACATTGATGGAGATGATATTACTGACCAAGAGCTAGCTAAATATATTGTAGAGGATATGAGGCTACTGATGGTTGGAGAAGTAAGGATATTTAATAAAAAAATAATTAATGAAAAACATAAAAGGTGATTCTTGATGACAAATAGTAGAATGAACCCCAAAGTTGATGAGTTTATAAGGAAGGCTAAAACTTGGAAGGAAGAATTTGAGTGGTTGAGAAGTATTGTTCTTCACAGTGAGCTGACTGAAGAGTTTAAGTGGATGCATCCTTGTTACACACTTGAGGGGAAAAACGTAGTTCTGTTTCATGGATTCAAAGAATATTGTGCGCTGTTGTTCCACAAGGGTGCCTTGTTAAAGGATACCCATGGGATATTAATCCAGCAAACAAAGAATGTGCAGGCGGCGCGCCAGATTCGGTTCACTAATGTGGAAGATATCCTTGCAATGGAAAACATCTTGAAAGACTATATCCAAGAAGCCATTGAAGTGGAAAAAGCCGGCTTGGAAGTGGAGTTAAAGAAAACGGAAGAATACATCATCCCGGAAGAGCTTCAAATGAAATTCGATGAGCTGCCGGCCTTGAAAACTGCTTTTGAAGCATTGACTCCGGGACGTCAAAGAGCTTACATCCTTCATTTCTCTAAACCCAAACAATCTAAAACTAGAACCTCAAGGGTTGAGAAATGGATGGTGCAAATTCTCGATGGAAAAGGGTTGAATGATTAGGCTATTTGTTGAAAAAAACACAGCAAAAAGCGATCCAGTAGGAGAAAGTCTAAACTTCGGGTGGAAATGTACGAAGTGATTAATATATCGAATGAAGCATGATCCCAGAGTAAAGGGAAATCTCCTCTGCGTGTAGAAGTTATGGAGGAACATCATCATCAATTCAGGAGGGAATACTATGATCCATAAGCTTTCGCAAGTCATGCTCTATGTCAACAATCAGGATGAGGCCGTGAAATTCTGGACGGAAAAGGTTGGGTTTGAGGTCATTGCAGAGGAAAACAACGGGCTGATGAGGTGGATTGAAGTGGCACCGTCCAAGGACAGGGAAACGAGCATTATCTTGCATGACAAAGAAGTCATTGCGAAGATGTCTCCGGAAATGAACCTTGGCACCCCTTCGCTTATGTTCACCACCCCCAATCTGGAGCAGTTTTATCGCGACCTAACTGAAAAAGGGGTAATGGTAGGCGAAATGGTGAATATGGGGCCGATGAAGGTTTTCAACTTTGCCGATGGGGAAGAAAACTATTTTGCAGTGATGGAAAAGGGTGAATAAGGATTGGCGTAGAAATAACGTCAATGAATAGAAGAGGGGTCAGGCACCGAGGCAATAAGCCGCGGTGCCTGACCCCTTTCATTACAGTTCCCCAAGAAGGAATTGTGCTGTTTTCTGTCGAAATGATGGAGAGTACATAACTGGAAACGCAAAAAAGGGGGATCTATCATGAGTAAAATCAAAGTAGGTATCATCGGAACGGGTTTTGGAGCGAAAGTGCATGCACCGGTTATGCAGAGTCATACTGGCTTCGAGGTTGTTTCGATTTCAAGTGTAGCAAGAGGCAGACTAGATGAAATCAAGGAAGAGACCGGTGTGGAAAATGTGTATGCCAACTGGCAGGACATGCTGGATCAGGAGGAGCTGGACCTTGTTGCGGTCGCCTCTGCTCCATTGCTGCATCATGACATGGTAGTGAAGGCATTTGAAAAAGGCTGTCATGTATTGTGTGAAAAGCCGATGTCCTTTGATGCACAAGAGGCAGAGAATATGATCAAGGCAAGAGATGCAGCGGGAAAATTGGGTTGGATCAATTTTGAATACCGTTTCCTGCCTGCTAGACAAAAGGTGAAAGAAATCGTAGCGAGCGGGAGAATCGGAAAGGTCATGCATGTAAACTTCACCTTAAATATCGCGGGCTACGAGCGGTATGCAACCACTAAGCGAGGGTGGCTCAGCCAAAAGGATCAGGCAGGTGGAATGCTTGGAGCGGTCGGCTCGCATCTCATTGATTCGCTTCTTTGGTGGACAGACGCCCGGGTGGAGTCCATTTCCGGTCAGTTGACCACGCACGTACCTGAGTTCACCGATGAGAATGGGGAAAAGGAAATCCGCACGGCAGATGATGCATTCCAGGCGATAGGGAATTTTGTCGGTGGGGGAACTTTCTCGATTGGCTCGAATATCGCAGTGCGTCATGCAGAAGGCTGGGGGCTGGAGATTTACGGGACAGAAGGCACGCTGAAGATGTCTCAGGACAACAAAGTACTACTTGGAGTCGGGAACGACCCACTGGAAGAAGTGGAGATTGAGAGAGCGCTCGACATTCCGGAGGGGATGAATCAGGTTGCTGCCGGCTATTATAATGCTTTCTACCGATCGTTGGATCAGGTATATCATGCACTGGCGAAGGGTGCCATGCATGCGGACCTTCCTGTTTTAGAGGACGGTCATCACGTCCAGGTGATCCTTGATGCGATCAGGCAGTCCCATGAGGAAGGAAGAAGGATCGTTATCGGATAGTCCTTCTTCTGGCTCTTTATCCACATCTGATTTCCTTATATAATGGAAGTTAGAGAGGAGGAGGGGTTAAAGTGAAAAGTCAAATAGTGTGTGAAAAACGGTCGTATTCCAATGAGTTCCTGTCTCATGAGCATGAGTTCGGTCAGTTTCTATTTCCGTTGAAGGGCTCCTTGCATATGCAGACAAATAGCCAAGAGATCACGCTTGAACCGGATCATTGCTTTTACCTTCCTCCGAAACATAATCATGTATTCCGCTCAACAGATCGAAATGAATTTCTGATTCTGGATATCCCGACTCATTTTTTACCGGAGGAAACCGAGAGTTTATATACGAAGTTGGATAAACATTGGACTGCGATACGCTTTTTACTTTTGGAAGAGGCGAGTCTTAAAGAGAGTGACCCTTCTGCTTTAATGGATTTGACCAGGTATGTGACCCGTAAGCTTAAAGTAACTGTATCAGCATCCATCGACTATATTCATCGCCATTTCAAGGAGTCCATCAGTTTGCAGGCATTGGCGGAAATGGAGCATTACCATCCGACCTATTACTCCTCCTGGTTCAAAATGAAAACAGGAAAAAGTCCGCAAATGTATATCGCTGAATTGCGTATGGGACATGCGAAGCAATTGCTGCTCACCACCACTTGGCCGATCTCACGAATCAGTGAAGAGATAGGGTTTGAAAACGCCTCCTCCTTTACAAGGTGGTTTGTGAAATCAGCGGGGATGCCTCCGCAAAAATACAGAATCATGAATAATGGATAAAAAGAACCTTAAACCTGGTAAAGAAAAGTCGACTGGATTTTTCTATACTCATGTTACAGGTTCTTTATTTTGATAGGGGGAAATCCTATGAAACAAACGTGGGGTCCATTATTGATTTTACTCGCGGCATTCCTCTGGGGAACGACCGGGACTGCACAAACCTTTGCACCGGAAACAGCCCATCCCATTGCGATCGGTGCTGCCCGCTTGGCAGTCGGAGGTTTCTCTTTATTAATCATAGTCCTGCTGCTTGGAAAATGGAACATGAAAAACTGGCCAGTCAAGGAGACCTTAGTTGCTTCCATTAGTATGGCGATCTTTCAGCCATTATTTTTTTCAGCCGTTACTATCACCGGGGTGGCGATCGGGACGGTGATTACAATCGGAAGCGCCCCCATTCTTTCCGGCGTCCTGGAATGGATTTTTTTGAAAAAAAGTCCTTCTAAAGTTTGGAGGTACTCGACTGGCCTATCCATCATTGGCTGTTTCTTGCTTTCCTTAAACAAAGGGAATGTTCATGCTGACCCATATGGAATCCTGATGGCGCTCGGGGCAGGGCTGGCGTTTGCATGTTATGCATTGGTCAGCAGGAAACTGATCGAGAACCACTCTTCCCTATCCGTCGTTGCCGTCGTGTTCACGGTCAGTGCCATTTTCCTATCTCCATTTCTGTTCATCTATGACATGTCTTGGATCAAGGAAACTAGTGGTGTTGCTGTAACACTCCATCTGGGAATTGTGACGACCGGCATCGCCTATCTGCTTTTTGCAAAAGGACTCGCAACCGTCCCTTCCTCCACTGCTGTGACACTCTCATTGGGGGAGCCATTGACTGCAGCGATATTCGGCGTGTTCATACTGAAAGAACAGCTGGATGTCACTTCTTGGATTGGGATTTTGCTGCTCCTGCTTGGGATTGCGTTGTTGATCGGTTTTCCTAGGAAAAAAGAGCCCCTTTGCCATACCATTGAAAGTTAGGGTTATCTGAAAAAAACGAGAAGCAGGCTAACCCGGTAGCCTGCTTTCTCTTTTTCGAGTTCTCGCTTAACACCAAACAATCACCTTATAAGGCATGGTCTGTGCCGGAATGCTTTTCGTGGCAGGGCCATAGATCACTATCAGGTTTCGATTGGCAGGTTTTCCTGTAAAAGGCTGACCGTTGGCTAACAGAAGTTGCGTGTACGGGGAGAGGTTCAGCTTCAACTGTCCGTCACTGCTCACCAACTGGTCGTTGAAGTAGTCGACTTTTACATTCTGGCTGTTGTTATCTTTTACGATTATAAGTGCGTTGTATTGGGGCGGGTAAATAAAAGGGACCGGGGCATTTGCATCATGATAGCCTGTAATGGTATCTCCTACTGATACTCGTGAGTGGTCAATGAAATAAGTGGTGGGAGCCACGACAAAATTGGCCATTGAGCCTGCACCATCTTCAACGGAAAATAATTTATAGCAGCCTTCTCCTTCGCCATTCGGACTGATAGGAAAATCGCTGATCATAGTGACGATTCCACGGAAAAAAGCAAAGCTTATCATATGCATTCCTCCAAGATTACATAATTCTTCAACTATATTCATATTCATCAACAGCAAAAATGAGAACAGGTCTGAAGTAGGTAACACCTTATCCTCTTTTCTGATACTATTGTGGAATAATTGCTTTTTGATTATTGAATCATAATACAAAGGGTGGTGACGGAAATGTCAAAACAAAAGAATACATACGATACGCTGGATAAGCCAAAAAGCAATTGGAGTGTCCTGCTTGGGGCCGCTTTCTTAATGGGAGCTTCGGCAATCGGTCCAGGATTTCTGACGCAGACTGCCGTTTTCACGGAACAACTATTGGCAAGCTTCGGTTTTGTCATCTTGATGTCCATCATTTTGGATATCGGGGTTCAGGTAAATGTTTGGAGGATAATTGCCGTCTCGAAAAAGCGGGGACAGGACATTGCGAATATGGTGCTACCGGGATTGGGTTATTTTCTGGCTTTTGCCGTCTCATTAGGTGGCCTAGCTTTTAATATAGGTAACATAGGTGGAGCGGGCCTTGGGATGAATGTGCTGTTTGGGCTGGATGTGCGCATTGGCGCGATCATCACAGCGGCCATTGCCATCGGGATCTTCCTATCAAAAGAAGCAGGGGTGGCGATGGATCTGATTGCCAGGGTATTGGGGCTGATGATGGTCCTGCTGACACTCTTTGTAGCATTCCAGAGTAATCCCCCAGTAGGAGATGCGGTAATGCGTACTTTTGTACCAGACACCATCGATGTGTTCGCCATTATTACACTAGTCGGAGGAACGGTGGGTGGTTATATCACGTTTGCCGGAGGACACCGCCTTCTTGATGCTGGGATCAGCGGAAAAGAAAACCTTCATCAAGTGACCAAGAGCTCGGTTTCCGGAATTATTATCGCATCCATCATGCGGATATTTCTTTTCCTTGCAGTATTAGGGGTAGTGGTAACAGGATTTGAGCTGAATCCGAAAAATCCTGCAGCGTCCGTTTTCGAGCAGGCAGCAGGGATTGTCGGGTATAAAATGTTCGGGCTGGTCCTTTGGGCAGCAGGTATCACATCGGTTGTCGGGGCGGCTTACACCTCGGTATCCTTTTTGCGGACCTTATCAGGTAAGGTCGATCGGAATAATACGAAGGTGATTATCGGCTTCATCGTTGTTTCGACGATTATTTTTGCACTAATCGGAGAACCGGTGTTACTTCTGATTTTAGCAGGTGCCTTTAACGGATTGATTCTGCCAATTGCGCTAGGAACCTTGCTGATTGCGGCCTATAAAAAATCCATTGTGGGGGATTATAAGCATCCGCTGTGGCTGACCATTTTTGGAGCTATCGTCTTTTTGGCAACTGCATATCTTGCGGGTGTGACGTTAATAAATCAGGTGCCGAAATTATTTTCGTAAGGGTAGGAGAGCTGAACTTAGCTCTCTTTTTTTTCCATGAGAGGAGGTGCCGGTAATTAGATTATGCCGTGTACATAGGGTTATAATAAAAGTACTACGGAGGAAGAAGGGGATAAAATGACAATCGATACTGCAAAATCAGGCTGGAATTTCGATAATACGTATAGCCGGTTGCCGGAAAAGTTCTTTTCTACGATAGATCCAAACCCTGTATCTTCACCTAGGATGATTATTTTCAATCACTCCTTGGCAGAATCTCTCGGGTTAAATGGTGAAGTGCTTTTGGGTGAAGAGGGGCTGTCGGTGTTAGCTGGGAATGAAGTGCCTCCAGAAGGTGCGTCATTGGCACAAGCCTACGCCGGTCATCAATTTGGTGGATTTACAATGCTGGGGGACGGACGCGCCTTGTTGATAGGGGAGCAAATCACCCCAGGTGGCGAACGGTTTGACATTCAATTGAAAGGTTCGGGGCGGACGCCATATTCCCGTGGCGGAGACGGTCGAGCGGCACTTGGACCGATGCTGCGCGAGTACATCATCAGTGAAGCGATGAATGGACTTGGAATTCCGACGACACGCAGTTTGGCTGTCGTGACCACCGGAGAAAGAATCATGCGGGAACGCTTGCTGCCTGGTGCGATTATGACAAGGGTGGCATCCAGTCATTTGCGAGTCGGGACATTCCAGTATGCGGCGAACTGGGGCTCAGAAGAGGAGCTTCGAGCATTGGCGGATTATGCAATAGAGCGGCATTATCCGGAGATTGAAAAAGGTGAGGAACGGTACCTGGACTTTTTTAAAGCGGTGATGAAACGGCAGGCTGCACTGATCGCAAAATGGCAGCTCGTCGGATTTATCCACGGAGTCATGAACACGGACAACATGACAATCAGCGGAGAGACAATCGATTATGGACCTTGCGCTTTTATGGATGCTTATGATCCAAAGACGGTGTTCAGTTCCATTGATGCTCAAGGGCGTTATTCATATGAAAACCAGTCCCGTATTGGCGGGTGGAATCTTGCACGCTTCGCGGAAGCACTTTTGCCATTGCTTCACGAGGAACAAGAAAAAGCGGTGGAGATTGCTCAAGAAGCACTTTATGAATATTCCGGGTTGTATAAGAGTCATTGGCTTTCGGGTATGAGAGCAAAGTTGGGAATCTTTAATGAAGAGAAAGAAGACGAAGCGTTGATCGAGGATCTTCTTGGTCAGATGAAAGAGCATTCTGCGGACTTTACGAATACGTTCCGGGCGTTGACGTTAAATAAGGCGGAGGATACGTTGAACGGGAAGCCTGAGTTTGAAGCGTGGCGTGGGAAATGGCAGGCGCGGCTGGGCAGGCAGGAGGAGAAACAGACTGCTGTGCAGGAACTGATGAAGCGTAGTAACCCTGCAGTGATTCCGCGCAACCATCGGGTCGAGGCGGCACTTGAAGCAGCGGTGGAGTTCGGGAACTACGGAGTGATGGAGAACCTGCTAAAAGTTCTGAAAGATCCATTTGCGCACACGGAAGAGCAGGAGTATTATTGTGCGGTGCCAAGAGATTCGGCGGGGGATTATCGGACTTATTGTGGGACGTAGGGACAGGTCCGTTGTCCCGGCTTAAGGGGCTGAGGTGCCAGGATTCTTCTTACACGATAAGAATTTTTTCCAGGAAGAAAGCTGAACTTGGCCCCTTATTGTAAACATAAAACACATTGGCTTTTTGGGCAGAAAGATGTAAGATTATGATGAAGGAGGTGGGGAAAAGGTGCAACAACAATTGGACCGTATGGAGGAAATGCTTACTAGTCTAATCACCATAGTTGGAAATATCAACAGTGAACAAAAGCTGATGAAGGCTGAGCAAATGGAGATGAAGAAAGACATTTCTGAAATGAAGGCAGAGCAAGTGGAAATGAAGAGAGATATGTCAGAAATGAAGAAAGACATCTCTGAAATGAAGGCAGAGCAAGTGGAAATGAAGAGAGATATGTCAGAAATGAAGAAAGACATCTCTGAAATGAAAGCGGAACAAGTGGAGATGAAGACCGAAATTCTTATTATGAAAGAAGACATGAAGTTGATGCGTGTAGAAAATGAAAAACGGCATTCAGAGGTTATGAATCGCTTTCACACATTAGAGGCGGACCACGAACACACATGGGAAAAAACCGTTAAAAATGAAAGGGAGTTTGCGGTTTTCAAAAAGCAATTTGAGCTGCAAAACACCGATGTCTAATCCACAGGTTAATAGAATACTCATTTCTTAAAACCCCATTTTAACTCCACTTAACACCGCAGGTTTAGATCATTTCATTTATTTCATCATGACAGGAACTCAGCCCAGATTACATGGGTACTGGGACTTTTAAAGAAAAAAGAGGTTGGGAGATTACATTCTCCCGACCTCTTTTCCGTTGAACCGAATAATAACGTATGTCGATGACCTTTTCCAGGTTAAATATTGGTAGGTGATGTGGACGACCAGAAAATAGGCGACGGCGAATCCATTAAGCGCCAAACGAAGCTGTAGAAGTTCTAATGGTTCAATCAAACTGGCAAATCCAAAGCTGATAATCCAAAGACCAACTAATACGAGAAATCCAACCCAGTACCAATCCATCTCATAATTTGCATGTTTATTACCCGATTGTTGCCGTTTCTCCATGATGCACGCTCCCTGGGTGTGCCATAAAAGAAATCAACGCTATATTGGTATGTTCATGGGACGGTGAAAAGAACAGGATGCTTCGGGGACAGGTCCTTGTGTACCCCACCTTTTGGGTGGGACACGGGACCTGTCTCCGGAAGGTTTTTTGCGACCTTTGCCGAATTGGTCAATAGACATGTAAGGAGGAGATTAGAATGAAACAGAAGTGGTCTGAAGAAATGCCTGTCGTGCAGTTCCGCATTGCAAGACCGACAGATCAGCTGGATAAAGTTGTTGAATATTATACGAAAGGGGTGGGGTTGAAGGTTATCGGCTCCTTTAATGAGCATGATGGCTATGACGGAGTGATGCTTGGGTTGCCTGGTTTTGCTTATCATCTGGAGTTTACACAGCATAAGGACGGAAGCCCCTGCCCAGCACCGACAGAGGATAATCTGCTGGTGTTTTATATTCCTGATAAAGAAGCAAGAGACCGGATTGCAGGGAACTTGGAGGTGATGGGTTACTTGCCGGTTGAGCCTGAGAATCCTTATTGGGCGAAAAGTGGGATTACTTTTGAGGATCCGGATGGATGGCGCGTGGTGTTGCAGAATACGGCGGGGATAGGGCATGAATAAATCTTGATTTTTTCCTTTATCCACTTAAAAAAATTGCATTTACAAACAAAAGATATAACATAAGTATTGGTAGCTCATGCGATGGTGAGGTACCTTTTCTCATTAAGTAAAAGGTATTTTATAGAAGAAATATCTAATATTATCCAACAAGTAAGGTATAATTAACCTTTACTACTATTGATTACTACAGGTAGATTGAAAAGAAATAGAAGCAATACTGATTATAGGGGGATACACGTAATGGCATTTTTTCGTCAGGTCGGGAATGGTATAGGTACCATTGCAGGTGGAGTTATTGGGGGAGGAGTGAAATTAGCCGGAAAGGGAATTAAGTCTGATTGGGTAGAGGAAGTTGGAGAAGGGATTTCTCAATCCTCTAAGTTTGCTCTTGATAGTGCGGGGCAATTTATAGACGGTGCTATAAAAAGTACATATGGAGCAGCTACTAAAGATGATTCAATAATGAAAGATGGATTTAGTGATCTTAAAGATTCTACTGGTAGGACAATCAAAGGGATAGGAACAACGGTTATCTATACAGCTAAAAATGCAGGCACAACTTTTGATGGATTAAGATCAGGTAACAAGGAGAAGACATTGCAAGGAGTAAAGAATATTGGGAAAGTAGCTGTGGTTGCAACTTTAGCTGTTGGTGTAGTGGATGTAGTGGACGGAGTAGATGTTGCAGAAGCAAGTGAGCTTGAAACAAGGAATGACCATCTTTCCGGAACAGAACATCCAGAGACTGGCGTAGTTTTTGTAGAAAAAATAGTGGAGTTACCAAGCGGGGAAGTCACTGGAGCATTTCCGGTTTTTGATTTTGCATATGAGGTAACATTGCCTGAGGACTTTTATCTTCAAAGTGATTACGTCCATTTTTCTTATGCTAATGTGGAGCTGTATGAGGCGCTACAATCCAATCCAGAAATTATTCAAGAACTTGATTTAACAGATTATGATCTTCAATTGCTCGAACAAGGCAATACCCTTGAAGGATACACTTGGCACCATAGCGAAGAAGCTGGTTTGCTACAGCTGATTAAAGAAGAAGTACATCATAACACCGGTCATACTGGAGGCAGGGAACTCTGGGGCGGAGGAGTAGCATATCGATAAAAAATTCGAAGTAAGCAGGTCTAGATTTATACATCAATTTGGCCAAAGCAATCATAAGGAAAATTCATGAAAGGTAGTGATTTTGAATGAAGATATGGTTTAACAGATGGTTCTCAACAGTTACTCACTATATCAATATGATAAAAAATAATGAAGATGGTAAAGAATTCATTATTTATGGTACTCACCCAAATAAAAATTCAGTTTATCTGCAAGCTTGTGATTTTGCAGAAGTAGAGCCGGATATCGATGGAATGGAATATCTTCATTATTGCCTTAATTTTTGTCTGAAACATAAGATAGATATATTTATTCCGAGGAAAGAGAACGTCATGATATCTCAGCACATCGAAAGATTCGAAGAAATCGGGACGAAAGTATTAGTGTGTCCAGACTCAGAACTAATGTCAATACTTGATAACAAGGAGTTAACCTATAGATCGATTCAGGAAATAAATGAGAATAATAGCTTTTTAGTGTCTATTCCAGATTACTATATAGCAAATAATATAGAAGAATTCAAAGAAGCCTATAAAACCTTAAAAGAAAAAGGGCACACGGTCTGCTTTAAGCCTGTTATCGGCGAGGGGGCAAAGGGATTTCGAGTAGTAAAGGATAATATAGATAGTATCAACGATCTACTCGATAATGGAATTGGTTACAGAATTCCTTACCCGTATGCCTGTGAAATATTTAGTCAAGAGAAGAAAATACCTCCTTTGATGGTATTGGAATATTTGGATGGAACAGAATACAGCATTGACTGTTTGGCGGACCAGGACAACCTTTATGCAATTATTCCTAGAAAAAAAGCTGGAGGACGGATACGAGAACTTGAAAATAATCGTGAGTTGATTAAGATCGCGAAAGATATTCATAAGAAATTTCGAATACCTTTTATTTTCAATATTCAAGTGAAGTATGCTAATGGTGTGCCTAAGTTATTGGAGGTTAACCCGAGGATGAGCGGTGGACTTCATTTCAGCTGTCTATCCGGTGTGAATTTTCCATATTTAGCAATCAAGTTATTACTAAATGAAGAAATATCTGTTTCAGAGCCATTCTATGATATTAAAGCAAGTCATTTAGAAAGTCCGATGATTATATCATAATCAAACTAAAGCAAAAAACATAAAAATAGAAGAGTTCGATACATATCCTAACTCTTCTATTTTTATGCTATATTTCCAAAAAAAGATAGATTAAACGAACAATGTTTAGTAGAATAAAATTATACTCATTTTTACATTTTTCTAGTAAAAAAACTAATTTTCAACATAATTGGAAGCGAATGAAGTCGTTTTTTGTAGTTGGACATATTTTTAATAACATGTCTTCACTAATCTATTATTTTCACAAAGGGGTGTAGTGGATGTCTATTTCTTTACTTAAAGGGCAAAGAATTGATTTAACAAAAGGTAATGCTGGATTATCACAATTAATGATTGGTCTTGGCTGGGATCCAATTCAATCAAAAAGAGGCGGTTTCTTTGGTTTTGGAGGAGGAGCTCCAGATATAGATTGTGATGCTTCTGTTTTGATGTTAGAGAATGACAGATTTAGTGATAAGAAAAATCTTATTTACTTCGGGAATTTAAAAAGCTCCTGTGGAAGTATTCAGCATACTGGAGATAATCTTACAGGTGAAGGAGATGGAGATGACGAGCAACTAATAGTAAATCTCCGTAAAGTCCCACAACAAATCAATAAGTTGGTTTTTGTAGTAAATATATATGATTGTGCACGAAGAAAACAAGATTTCGGTATGATTGAAAATGCTTTTATAAGGGTTGTTAATGTGGATAATAATCGTGAGTTATTAAAGTTTAATTTAACAGAAAACTATTCTGGGAAAACGAGCTTAATCGTAGCTGAAATTTACCGTCATGGTAGTGAATGGAAATTCGCTGCATTAGGAAATGGTACAAATGATACAGGATTAGAAGGTATTGTTAATAGATACTTATAATTTTATATATAAAATTCGTTTACAATAATTTAATAATAAGGGGATGAAAAATATGGCAATCACTCTATCAAAAGGGCAAAAAGTAGATTTAACAAAAACGAATCCAGGGTTAACAAAGGTTGTAGTAGGACTTGGATGGGATACAAATAAGTACGATGGTGGTACAGATTTCGATTTAGATGCAAGTGTTTTCCTGTTAGATGCAAACGGAAAATGCACTTCTGAAAAAGACTTTATTTTTTATAATCAACTAATTGGCGGAAATGGTTCAGTTGAACATACGGGTGACAATCGTACTGGTGAAGGGGATGGGGACGATGAGCAAGTTAAAATCGATTTAAGCGCCGTTCCTTCAACTATTGAAAAAATTTCATTTGTAATTACGATTCATGATGGAGAGCAAAGAAACCAAAACTTTGGTCAAGTATCCAATGCATTCGCGCGCATTGTTAATGAAGACAGTAATGAGGAACTAATTCGTTACGATCTTGGCGAGGATTTTTCCATTGAAACGGCGATTATTGTAGGCGAGTTGTACCGCCATAATGGAGAATGGAAATTTTCTGCCGTTGGTTCTGGATACCAAGGTGGATTAGCACGTATTGCAACTGATTACGGTTTAACACTTTAATTAAATTTATGAAAAAGAGGACAAGAAGTGAAAGCCTTTCTTGTCCTCTCTACTGAAAATGGGAGGGAATACAGATGGCAGTACAGTTATCAAAAGGGCAACGCATTGATTTAACAAAAACAAATCCAGGTTTGGTTAAAGCAATTATTGGACTTGGGTGGGATACAAATAAATATCAAGGTGGACAAGATTTCGACTTGGATGCATCTGCTTTTTTGGTTGATGCGAACGACAGATGTCTAAATGATCAAGACTTCGTATTCTACAATAATCTACAACATCCTTCTGGTTCAGTTGTTCATACAGGAGATAACAGAACTGGGGAAGGTGACGGGGATGATGAACAATTAATTGTTGATTTCTCGAAGATTCCAGCTAATGTCCATAAAATTGGAATTACAGTGACTATACATGACGCGAACGTTCGTCATCAGAACTTCGGGCAAGTTTCCAATGCCTTTGTCCGATTAATGGACGAAGCAAATAACCAAGAATTACTGCGATTTGACTTAGGAGAAGACTTCTCCATAGAAACAGCAGTTGTGGTATGTGAATTATACAGAATGGGTAATGATTGGAAATTTAATGCAATTGGTAGTGGGTTTTCTGGTGGATTAGGAGATTTATGCAGAAATTACGGTTTACAAGTATAGAAATGTTTTTTGTAGAAAAGCAGTATTAGGGGGAGCAACAAATTGGAAATTTTGAAAGAAATATTATCAACATATGCGATGTTTTTCGACTTTGAGATGTGGGCGCAAGTTTTATCTGATCCTGTGTCATGGGGATTAATTGGTTCCCTGGTAATAATTGAAGGTTTGTTATCAGCAGATAACGCTTTAGTTCTTGCGATTCTAGTTAAACATTTACCAGAAAAGCAAAGAAAAAAAGCACTTATGTATGGACTTTTCGGGGCATATTTCTTCCGGTTCTTATTTATTGGTATAGGTGTCTATTTAGTTAAGTTTACATTCATTAAAGTGCTTGGTGCAGCTTATTTGGCTTGGATTGTTATTAAATACTTCCGTGACAAACATAGCGAAAATGGTGAAGAAGATGAAGCACAGGTTTTCAATAAGGGTGGATTCCTTGCACGAACTATCGGTGTGTTTTGGGCTACAGTATTCACTGTAGAGATGGTAGATATTGCTTTTAGTGTGGACTCAATTCTAGCTGCATTTGCAATTTCTGATCAAGTGTGGGTTCTGCTTGTAGGTGGAATGTTGGGAATCCTAATGATGCGAACGATCGCAGGAGTATTCCTGAAATTAATCGATAAATTTCCAGAGTTTGAAACAACAGCTTTTGTGTTGATTGCAATAATTTCAGCAAAAATGTTTGCAAGTATATTTGGTTTCCATTTAGACCATCTATTATTCTTTGCAATTTTAATCTTATCTTTCCTAGCAACATTTGTAGTGCATTATATTAAGAAATCTAGAATTACTGCTAAAGAAGAAGCTGCAGCTTCAAAAGAATAAACCGATAAAAGAAGGAGTTGGAAACGCATCTCCTTCTTTTTTATAAATTAAGAGGTGTTATTTTGTTACATTTTAATTATTTATCCGATTTACAAATCGAAGGCATCTTTTTGAAGAAACCAACCTGCATAACAAAATCTTCGCCAAGAGATATTCTGCAATATAGCTTGGGAGCGACTTTGTATATGCCCTCTACTAGAAATGACATTGCAGATCTAGTGATAACCCAAAAGTTCACCGAGCTATGTTCAATGGTTCTGTGCCTAGAAGATGCAATAGGAGATAATGAAGTTGAATTGGCAGAATGCATGGTAGTTAACCATATAAATTCAATCTATCAAGCTATTAAAAATGGTTCTGTGTCTCCTGAAAAACTACCGCTGATCTTTCTCCGAGTAAGAAATCCAGAACAAATACCTAAAATCAGTAATTCATTGGGAAATGCACTTGATTGTGTGACCGGTTTTGTTTTCCCGAAATTTACAACTTCAAATGCTAATTTATATTTTGAGCAGATGATTAAAGTAGGAACTGAACATCGAATTACATTATATGGTATGCCTATCTTTGAAACACCGGAACTTATTGACAAGCATACAAGAGGGACAACCTTCAATGAATTAAAGAAAATCCTAGATTCCTACAAAGAACATATATTAAACATTCGCATTGGTGCAACGGACTTATGCGGATTATATGGAATCAGAAGAAATTGTCATACTACGATTTATGATATCTCTATCATCAGAGATTTTTTAACGGATCTAATAAATTATTTCGGTAGAGATTTTGTAATCTCTGGACCAGTCTGGGAGTATTTTGACAGCAAAACTACAAGAATCCTAAAACCACAACTACGACAATCACCATTTAAAGATTCATATGGTGCTGTAGGGTTAAAAGTCCGGACTCAATTATTAAATGAATATGGTGATGGATTAATAAAAGAAACCCTTTTGGATATCGCAAATGGATTAAATGGAAAAACTGTTATACATCCTAATCACCTTAAAATTGTTCAAAGTCTGTATGTAGTCTCGAAAGAAGAATATCTGGATGCCTTAACAATTATTGATAGTTTTAATGGGAATATAGGTGTTATAAAGAGTGAATATTCCAATAAAATGAATGAAATTAAACCGCACTATCTATGGGCTTTAAACATAATGAAAAAATCAAAGATCTACGGAGTGTATCATGAAAACCACAACTACATCGACTTATTATCAGAATCAGTGCCTACTCCAAATTTCACCTAACATGTCTGTGGAACTGCTAATAAAAGATAATCCACTTAACTTAACTCTGGATAGTTTATTTTCAATGGCTGCCAGAGTGAATAAAAAAAGAGGATTTCTATTTGTGAGTAAAATCCTTGGTAAACATATACCTACACACCCTTTGAAACCCTTATTGGCCTCAGGAGTGCTAGCGTTAGAATTCTATGAACGGAGTACCGGCAAAGATGTAACCAATAAAGATATAATCATCAAGGGACTTTTGTCCGATAATCCGACAGAAATTACTAAATCATATTCCCTTTTGAATGCACAACAACTTAAGTTGAAGGGAAACCCAGTAATCATTGGGTTTGCTGAAACTGCCACTGCATTAGGGCATGCATTTTTCGATTGTATAAGCAATGCCTACTATATTCATACCACTAGAGAGATAGTGGAGGATAGACAGGCTAGTTTAAATTTTGAAGAAGAGCACTCACATGCAGTTGATCAGCTGTGTTATATTGAAAAAAAATTTATAAACAACAGTGAACCTATTATTCTCATAGATGATGAAATTACAACCGGAAAAACCGCTATTAACATTATTAGAGATATACATAGGATGTATCCGCGGAAACAATATTCGGTTATTTCTATATTGGATTGGCGCTCTGATGGGAATAAGAAACAGTTTTTCCAATTAGAAAATGAATTGGGAATAACGATTACGGTCGTATCTTTGCTGGCAGGAAATATGCATTTTCTTGGTGAGACGATAGAGGAGGCTGAATATAATTATGAACCTTCACACCGGGATCTAGATGTAGAAGTACAATCTATCGATTTGTCCCATTTATTTACACAAACTCGTTTTGTAAGGAAGAGAGAATCCATCCCCTTTATAGAAGAAACAGGTAGGTTTGGAATGAAATCTGAATCTAAGCAAGCTGGAACGGATAAGTGTTCTGCTGCTGGAGAGCATTTGAAGAAATCTAGAGTGGGACCCAACACACTTTCCCTCGGAACAGGAGAATTTATGTATCTCCCAATGAGAATTTCTTCTTATATGGGTGAGGGAGTTCAATATCATTCAACAACAAGGAGTCCCATCTTTCCTCAGAAAAATAAGGGTTATGCGATTCAAAATGGTTATACGTTTTTAAATCCTGAAAATACGGAAATTGTTCACTATGTTTATAATATCCCCAAGAATTACTATGATGACCTTTTTCTCTTTTGTGAAAAAGATATCTCAGAGAAATCATTAACAGAAATAATTGAGATTGTAAAAGATAGAGGCATCAGAAAATTAAACATTGTAACATTTTCAACTCGTGGAGGGAGGGAATAATATGGATGCAACTTTGTTTAAAATGGGAAGTTATCCTGAGGAGGATGTTACTTTTCTATTAAAGGATTTATCAAACGTTAAAATAGAACGAAGTACCATTGAACGAGAAAGTGCGATTCAAAAAGGGGTGCATTATTCTGAAATGCTCCCAATTGAATATAAACCTTCTCAACAATATATTAACCTTTTCTCAACATCCCTAGAGGAAACGAAGGAGAAAATCGCATTATATGTTGCAATAGTAGCAGAACAAATAATAAGCGAAAAAGGATTCAATATTGTTCTTTCCAGCTTGGCCCGAGCAGGAACGCCTATAGGTGTATTAATAAAAAGATATATCCAATTTAGATATCATCGGGTTGTTCCACATTACAGCATTTCTATAGTAAGAGATAGAGGTATTGATGAAAATGCTCTTCATTTTATTCTGGCTAATCATAAAGATAAAAAGATAGTTTTTGTAGACGGCTGGACAGGCAAGGGAGCAATCAAAAAGCAACTGGATTTCTCTATAAAAGTTTTTAACGAGAAATATAATCAAGAAATATCCTCAGAGCTTGCTGTTTTGGCAGATCCAGGCTATTGTTCCTCTTTATATGGAACTAGAGATGATTTCTTGATTCCCAGTGCGTGCTTAAACTCGACCGTTTCAGGGTTAGTAAGTAGAACTGTGTTAAACAGATCTTTGATTGGTTCTTCCGATTTTCATGGGGCAAAGTTTTATAAAGAATTACTTTCTGAGGATTTATCCAATTTCTATGTCGATACGATATCATCTCAATTTTCTGCCATTAGTTCCTTAGTACAGCAGGAATTAGAAAATATAAAGAATGAACACATTGCACCTGACTGGAGAGGATTAATCTCTATCCAAAGTATTCAGGATGATTACAAGATAAGCAACACCCATTATATTAAGCCGGGAGTTGGAGAAACAACGCGCGTCCTGCTTAGAAGAGTACCTTGGAAAATACTGATCAATACTAGTGAAAAGTCAAATCTAGGCCATATATTGATGCTTGCAAAAGAGCGAGGCGTTCCCGTAGTGGAATACAATAATATGTCTTATAGCTGTTGTGGCTTAATAAAGCAAATGGAGAATAAAGATGAAAGCGTTCGCTAGTGATTTGGATCGCACTTTAATCTTTTCAAGAAGAATGTTGGAATCTTTTGAAACAGAATGTAAATACGAACCATGTGAAATAATTAGAGGCGAGCCGAGCTCATTTATTTCTTTGAAAACAAAAACCATTCTAACGGAAATAAATAATGAAATGCTCTTTATCCCTGTAACAACTAGAACGAAGGAACAGTATCAGAGAATCCGCTTGTTCCAAGATGAAGTAGTACCGGAATATGCAATAACAAATAATGGAGCAACTATTCTAAAGAATGGTTATGAAATAAAGGAATGGAAGCAATTTATCAAGGAGGAATTACAGTCCTGCTTATCATTTAAACAAATGATCATGATGATAGAAGGCATGGGTAATAATTCATGGATTCAGCAAATCAAACATGCAGACAATCTTTTTATCTACCTAATCGTAAATAATAGATTACTCTCAGAAAGTAAGATAGCGGAATTAAAGCAATGGCTAAAGAGTCTGGGGTGGAATATCTCCCTACAAGGTAGAAAGCTTTACATCGTTCCTACTCCAATAGAGAAATGGAAAGCAACGGAGTATTTATGTAATCATCTTGATGTGAAACATATATATACAGCTGGAGATTCACTGCTGGATTACGAGCTTATTACAAAAAGTAGTTATGGAACTGCTCCTTTACATGGAGAGATTCTAAAGTATTACCCTTCCCTTACAAAAACAAAAAGTTATGGAATCAAAGCATCAGAGGAAATTGTCGAAGCTGTTTACAATAACATTCTCTTAAAATCTTAATAATTGGATGAGACAGGATGGTGTAAAACCTCATTCTTCCAAATTAATATCTATTTTAGAGGGGGTGACATCATGAGTAATATCTCAAGTATAAAAATTACGCAAACAAACTTAGATTCTGATAAATGGAAACTTACTTTATTTAAGACTCTGCCAGAAAGAACTCCATATGAAAAAAATACTGTGTATCAATATTCTCAGGTTGCTGGGAGGATATTAGGTACTTATTATGATGAAACGGAGTATTATTTATTTTTATATGAGCTTTTCATCTCTGAAAAAGTACATGTGCTCAGTGAGATATTAGACAAGTCCATTTCCCCAGAACGCTTTCAAAGTGTTCAAAGGGTTCACATGATTAATCAAAAGGAAAAGGGATTATCAGTAAACAGGTTTGTTGCTTTTTTAGAAGGGGAAAGATTGATCCCTAGGCACGAAAACCCACTTTTACATAGACAGCTCAGACAATCTCTCATTTCAGTATTGGAAAAGTTTCGCAGGCTCCACAAAGAAGGATTTAATCATCCTGATTTTCGAAGAGTTCTAGTGGATATTGTCAAATGGTCTTGGAATCATCTTCATGTTTGGTTAAAAGAATGTAACCCGGAACTGGAAATGCCCCGTGTAATATGGTATGGAGAAGCTTCAAAGAGCCAATTGTACTTTTTACATTATTTACTGTTAGTAGGTTGTGATGTCCTTATCTTTCATCCGGAAGGAAAGGACGATTTTGCTCAGTTAGATCCAGATCAAGAGTTCACCAAAATTGTAAAACAGCCAGCAACAGGTAAATTGGAGCCGTTTCCAACTGAAAAACCGGATCGGAAATCAACTGTTGCATATAGAGCAACACAAGAATTGAATGAAGTATTATTCCATGAAGGTTCGCACCTGTATAAGCCTTGGCAATTCAGGGAACACTTACCTTCTTCTATTACATTAAAAACCACTTATGATGAATTGTTCTTAATTTCTAAAGAGAAAGCATTTCTACGTCCAGATTTCGAAGCGACAAGGAACGATGTTCAAATTCCGTGTGTATTTGCAAAGATCATAGGCATTTCTACCAACAAAAAAGAGTATTGGGAGAGATTTCATGGCCTAACGGAAATAAAGCAAACGAACTTAATTCATCAATTCCCTTTTACAAAGGAAATAAAAGCAAATTATAAATTCCATTATCAGCATGCACTAGGTAGAGACGGAAAACTTGATCCTGCCAAAATGATTACTAGTAATTGGTGGCAGTATAATCACCTTCCTGAAGGCATCCAATTGGCCATTGCACACGTAGTTTCAAACATGTGCGCGAGCCCTAGGCTTCTTCCTATGAATAATGAGAAGTTGGAGGATGTTCAACTGTATTTATTCACACAAGCTACCGAACTGCCAGAAAATCATGTGAAAATTATTCAAAAGTTCGATTATTCTCAGGAAGTCCCAAAGCTTGTGTTATACAATAACGAGCTTAACGGTTCTATTTCCCGATCTGATGCAGCAAGATTATTATTTTTCAATGAATTCGGTTTAGATATCTTAATATATAACCCACCAGGACATAACTGCATGGAGAATTTTATAGTTACAAATACCTTTGATACACATTGGCTAGAGGAAATGTCATATCATCAAGAGCTGAAAGAAAAAGAAACATCACTTATAAAAAAATTATTCAATACAATAAAATTTTAGAAATAGGAGTGAAATTCTTATGACAAATAATGTTCAAACTCTGGAGAAAGATACAGTGATTACAGAGGATAAAGCAAATGATATACGTCTTAAGTTAAGACAAGATCCTGAAGTAATCCAATTAGCACAGCAAGTAGATGCCAAAAATCAAATGGAGTTGCTTGAGTTCGGAAAAGAACCTGCAATTCAGATTTCCCAATTCTCTGATCGTATCTTATCCATGATGCGAACTTCTGGAGTAACAGACTCCGGTCAGATGTTAAGACAGTTAGGTAAGATTATGGATCGGTTTGATAAAAAGGACTTTGAAGAGAATAAAGGCGGTTTATTCAGTAAATTCTTCAAACGAAGTAATGACATGATAGAAAAAATCTTTGGGAAATATCAAACATTAGGCGGTGAAATTGAGAAGGTTCATATTGAAATCTCCAAGTATAAAGATGAAATGTCCAGGTCCACTGTTACTTTAGAAGAAATGTATGAGAACAATATTAACTACTACATGGCTCTTGAAAAATACGTGGTCGCAGGTCAAATTAAGTTAGATGAGTTAAGAAACCTCTTACCATCATATGAGCAAAAGGCGCTTAACGGTGACCAGATGGCTCAGCTTGAAGTGGATACATTAAAGAATGCAATTCAAACTTTGGAAGAACGCATTTACGATTTGGAAATGGCACGAATGGTTTCATTACAAACTGCACCGCAGATCCGTTTACTTCAGCGTGGAAATACCAAACTGATTGGGAAAATCAACTCTGCTTTTGTAATCACTATCCCTATTTTCAAGAACGGTATTATACAAGCAGTAACGGCTAAACGTCAGAAGTTAGTAGCTGATTCCATGAGTGAATTAGACCGACGTACAAATGAAATGTTATTGCGTAATGCTCAAAATATTGCTAGCCAGAGTACTGAGATTGCTAAATTAGCAGGTAGACCTAGTATTAAAATTGAAACAATAGAAGAATCCTGGAGTACCATTGTTAAGGGAATGCAGGAAACAAAAGCGATTGAAGATGAGAATAAGCGACTACGAGAAGATGGAACGAAACGCATCCTGCAGCTTCAAGATAATATGAAAAAACTAGCGCAACAACGATAGTATTAGACAAGTTTTCTAGAAAAGGTCTTTGTAAAAATGTGAAAGAAATGATAGTAATAGGTATCGAAATTTAATTAGTGAAATTAAATACCAATAAATTTGACGGGGTAGGGTGTAAAAATGATTGAATTAAAGAAAAAGGGCGAATCTATAAATCTTACTAAATCCAATAATCAAACAATCGGTGAAATTTTAGTCAATCTAAACTGGAACCAAAATTCTAAACCCGCATCCGGTGGCTTTTTTTCTTCATTATTTAAGGGAAATCAGAATATGGATCTTGATTTAGGATGCCTTTTTGAATTTAAAAACGGAGACAGAGGTTGTGTACAAGCTTTAGGAAATGCTTTTGGGTCATTAAATCATTTCCCATATATGCAACTCGATCATGATGATCGAACTGGAGCATCTATAGGCGGAGAAAACTTACGGATTAATGGAAATAAAATTACTGATATTAAGAGAATACTAGTCTATACATTCATTTATGAAGGAGCAGCAAATTGGTCTGAAGTTGACGGTGTCATCACTTTAAAATACCGTAATGGAGAAGATATTGTTGTTAAAATGGATGAGCACCGAAACGGATTTACTATGTGTGCTATCGCTATGATTGAAAACGTCAATAATCAAACTTTCAATGTTAAGAAGTTAGTAGAATATTTCAATGGACATCAACAAATGGATCGAGCATACGGATGGGGAATGAACTGGGTTCAAGGTTCTAAATAAAGCTTATAAGTATACAAAAAGGACAGATGCTTATGTAGCTTCTGTCCTTTTGTGTATTTCCTAAACTGTCTACTTGGTTCTAAAAACCAAATATATTAGTTGGTGAAGAACGATCAAGGATAAATAAATACAAGTGAATAATGGAATGGTGGAAAACGTATTTTGAAATTTACTAATAAATAGTCCAGAAATAAATATAGATACTAAAAAGAATTCTAAAAATAAAATAGGGAGGGAATGGGATGCTTCGTCTAGAAGCTTTAAATCATCATTGATTTGATTAGAAGTATATTTAAATCTCATTTAATGTATCCCCCTTTTTAGTTCAATACTATTTTATATTCTCCTAAAAGAATAATAATGATACTTTGATTACTCAACTCCCAAACACGATCTTGGTATCTTTACATGAAAGATTAATATCGAATGGAATTACACCCATTCTACATCAACAATATTCAGATAGAGACATAGGGACAGGTGTCGCGTCCCAAAATGTGGGACGCGACACCTGTCCCCATGTTATCTCGCCTATCTCGCCAGCCCTCTCTCAAAAGCAGCAAGATGATTCAAGGAGGCATCTTTTAATCTGGTAAATACATTTCGGATGTCAGTAGGTATATCAAAATCAAGGAATTTTTCATACATCGCGATATTTTCTATTTCTCCTTCCACACCTGCTGCATACGCATTCCTTATCGTTGTGGGGGGAGTGACAAATTGTGGTGATATGTCTTGTGGTACCGGTACTTGATATCGATTAAATAGTTGAAGCAAAGCGGAAATGTGTCTGAGTTCCGCTTCCTGGATTCTGGCGAAAGTCCGGATATAGCCAAATGTGCCAAGTATCTTATTGTATCGGGTTTGTGCCAGGTATTCGTCCTGAAGGGCATAGGTAAGCATTTCACGCAGCGTTAAAGAGGTAGCATTTAATGCCCCCTTGGCACCGTAAGTATCTATAGTCTGGCGGTATTGGTGAGTGTACTGATGCTGGTAGGGGTAATGATTTGAAAACATAGTTGCTCATCCTCCTAGATGTAAGTGGATGAGATATTATATGCTTTGTGATGGAGTGGGTGCCATGGGAACAGGTTCTGCGTCCCGCCATGTGGGACGACGGACCTGTCCCCTCAAAACGTAATCCCACTATTTTTAGACAAATCATTACTAATGATCCCAATACCTTTGATCTTTCCATCTTCCACATCTGGTTGAATAGACGGATTTGATGGATACGTTTCTCCATTAAATATTAACTCCTTGTAACGCCCCTCCATACCTCCACCTGAAACATACATAATGATATTATTCCATCCTCTTGTCATCTTATCTCGAATAATGATTGGTGTTCTTACTAAAGTGAATTGTGATACAAGATTATATTTTCCATCGATGTGTTGAAAGATTAGTGCACTACATCCTCCAGTCCCACATACGTATGGCCCTGTCAAATAGACAAATGTTTCGGGTACCTTATCGTTATTAAGGTCAATTCGATTGTAATAATACCGGACTTTATTTTCTCCAGGTTTAATGTCGAGAACTTTACTAAATGCTTTTTCTAATTCTATATCCCGTTCTGTTTCGGACTCTATAAAGGTGACGCCGTTTAAATCGACTTGTCTATCTTCAGGTTTGGCGGAATATACAGCAGTACCTTTCACCAAGATACACAAGCTTACCACCAAGAATGAGAGTAGTATAAAGCAGTAATTTCTCTTCATATTGACCCCCCATTTAATTTGTATTCTTCCATGAATATGCTACCCAATCATTGTTTTTTTCATTAAGGGGGCAGGTTCCGCGTCCCACTAAGGGGGGACACGGGACCTGTCCCCCCCACATTAAAAAAGTACAGAACATACCAAAAGAGTGCTAGTGATAGCGCTTACAACCCCGTCAATCAAGCCATATAATTAAGTTGTAATCATATGGATGACAAGTTAAAGGGGGATTTAACGATGAAGAGAACGTGGAAGTCTATTTCGGTTTTATTGGTTGTGATGCTGGTCACGGCTTTGATGGCAGCATGCAGCGACAGCAGTGGGGGTAGCAGTAAGGTGAGTGTTGGTATCGTCTTGCCGACGAAGGACGAGCCTAGATGGGTTCAGGATGAGCAGCGTTTCAAGGATGCTTTGTCCGATTCCAAATATACAACGGAAATTCTTTTCAGCCAAGGTTCTTCCGCTAAGGAAAAAGAAAATGTGGAAACATTGCTGAACAAAGGTATTGAGGTTTTGATCATCACGCCTCATGATGGTGCTGCGGCAGCTTCTGCTGTGGAAGCGGCGAAAAAGGAAGGCGTAACGGTCATCTCTTACGATCGCCTGATCACGAACACAGATGCAGTGGATTATTATGTAACGTTTGATAGTGTGGCAGTTGGTGCGGCACAAGGGCAATACTTGATTGATAACTCAGAAGGCAAGAATGTTCCATTGTACTTGTATGCTGGTGCATCTTCTGATAACAACGCATTCCTATTCTTTGAGGGTGCGTGGAGCGTGCTTCAACCGAAAATTGCAGATGGCACATTTAAGATTGCCAACTCCAGTGAAGCGGAAAAGCTGAAGGATAAAGCGGAGCTTACTCGCGATGAAATGGGTAAAATCTTAGGTCAGGTTACAACGAACTGGGATCCAAACGAAGCGAAAAACAAAGCGCAGACTCACTTGACTGCTGCTGGTGCAGATCTTAAAGGTGATGTGGCAGTATTGGCTCCGAACGACGGAACAGCTCGTTCCATTGCGGACGTATTCGGAACTGATGGTGACATCTCAAGCTTCCTTGTAACAGGTCAGGATGCGGAAAAAGCTTCCATTCAATACGTAATCGATGGCAAGCAATCCATGACAGTATTCAAGGATGTTCGTACGTTGGTGAAGGATGCAATGGGTATCGCAGTTGAGATCCTGGATGGAAAAACTCCGGAAACAACTGGTGCTTATGATAACGGAAATAAAGAAGTAAAAGCGAAGCAGACGGATGTTATCGTGGTGGATCAGGAGAATGTGAAGATGGAACTGATCGATTCCGAGTACTACGAAGCTAGTGAGTTTACTGGACTATAAGATAGGTTGCGGGATAGTGGTTCTGAACCGCTATCCCGTCATTGTCAGTGCTTTTGTTAGGCTCTTTTCACAAGAAAATGGGCTTTTGTTAAGGGGGGATAAGCATGAGTGAATTTATTTTGGAGATGAATCAGATCTCGAAGGAATTTACGGGAGTGAAGGCGCTTAGCGATGTGAATTTCAAGGTGAAAAAAGGTGAAATTCATTGCTTGATAGGGGAGAACGGTGCGGGCAAGTCCACGCTGATGAAGGTGCTGAGCGGCGTATATCCGTATGGAACCTATGAGGGCGATATCGTGTTTGAAGGCGATGTACAGCAATTTAACAAAATCAGTGACAGTGTGAAGACAGGCATCGCCATCATCTATCAGGAGCTGGCACTGTTTCCGGACCTGACGGTGTATGAAAATATTTTTGCCGGAAATGAAGTGAAGCATGGCGGCTTTATCGACTGGAACAAGACGATTGTCGAAGCGAAAAAGCTCCTCGGAAAAGTGAAGCTGAACATCACGCCGGATACGCTCGTGAAAGACTTGAGTGTCGGGAAGCGTCAGCTGGTCGAGATTGCAAAGGCACTCAGCAAGGACGTCAAACTATTGATACTTGATGAGCCGACAGCTGCGCTAAATGAGGACGACAGCGAAAACCTGCTTGACCTTTTAAGAGATTTGAAAAGGCAGGGAATCACCTGCATCATGATCTCCCACAAGCTGAAGGAGGTCATCTCGATTGCGGACAAGGCGACGGTCATCCGTGATGGGAAGACCATTTGTACGCTTGACGGGGCACAAGGGAAGATCACAGAAAGTGTTATCATCAAAAACATGGTGGGACGCGAGATTGCGGATATCTATCCGAAACGACCCGACCAGGTGATTGGTGAGAAAATTCTCGAACTGCACAACTGGTCCGCCTATGATCCGCAGCTTGGGAGACAAGTGGTGAAAGACGTGAATATGCATGTGAAAAAAGGCGAGATTGTCGGCATCGCAGGCTTGATGGGATCGGGAAGAACAGAGCTTGCCTTGAGTATTTTCGGCAATGCCAAAGGCTATAAATTGCAGGGAGATCTGGTCTGGGATGGCAACTCCACATTGCTGAAGCATACGAGTGACGCCATCAAAGCGGGAATCGCCTATGTAACAGAGGATCGGAAGGGCGATGGGCTGTTTCTTTTACAGGATATTAAGAGCAACATTACTGCTGCCAATCTCAAGGGCATCGCTTCAAGTGGTGTCATCAATGACAACGAGGAGATCAAGGTGGCCGATGGCTATAAGGATTCTCTTCATATAAAAGCGTCCTCGCTTGAGCAGCTTGTTGGAAATCTGAGCGGGGGGAACCAGCAGAAGGTATCCATCGGCAAATGGCTGTTTGTCGGTCCGAAGCTGCTGATCCTCGATGAGCCGACTCGGGGTATCGACGTTGGGGCGAAGTTCGAAATCTATACCGTAATGAACAAGCTGATCGATGCAGGCCTTAGCATCATCATGATTTCGTCAGAGCTTGGGGAAGTGCTTGGTATGAGTGACAGAGTGTATGTCATGGCGCAGGGGGAAATAAAAGGGGAGCTTGCGATTGCGGATGCTGATCAAGAAAGAATCATGCAGCTCGCAACGCTTTAGGAGGTTAATAGAATGAATGTGATACAGGAAGCAAGAACGTTGATTCATGAAAATATTCGCGACTATGGAATGTACATCGCGCTATTCGTTATTATTCTTACTTTTTCCATCATGACGGACGGACTCTTCATGAGTTCCCGGAATATCAGTAACCTGCTGGATTCTGCGGGCTATATTGCAGTGCTGGCGGTCGGGATGACCCTCGTCATCGTCATCCGCCATATTGATTTGTCTGTCGGCTATGCAGCTGGGTTCCTCGGTGCGATTGCCGCTATCCTTTTGACACAGACCGGTGTACCTGTATATGTGACGATTCCTATCATTCTAGTGTTAGGGGTGGCAATCGGGCTGTTCAACGGGGTGCTGGTTGCGAAGATTGGAATTCCTTCCTTCGTTGCCACGCTTGCGGGGATGCTCATTTTCCGTGGCGCGCTTCTGCAGGTGACGGAAAAGACAGGAACCATCATCATCCAGGACGACAAATTCAATGCGATCGGGAACGGCTTCATTCCTTCCCTCGTGCAGGTGAGCGGTCTGCATTTGCTATCCTTGCTCGTTGGGGTTGTCGGAATTCTACTATACATCTATAGTGAATTTTCCAATCGAAAAAACAAAATCAAGTACAACTTCGAAGTCGTGTCCAAACCGATTTTTGCATTAAAATTGGTATTCGTTTCCGGAATCATTGGTTATATTACGTGGATCTTGGCAGGCTATAACGGATTCTCGTGGACAGTAATCATTATGCTACTAGTGGTTATCATCTATCATTTCCTTACTACGAAAACGGTGCTTGGCCGCCACATCTATGCGGTTGGAAGCAACCCGGAAGCGGCTCACCTTAGCGGGATCAACGTGAAAAAGATCACGTATATCGTGTTTGGTTCGATGGGGATGCTTGCTGCCCTATCAGGTATTCTTTTCACAGCTCGTCTGCAATCGGCAACAACTACTGCAGGAACGCTATTCGAGCTTGATGCCATCGCGGCGGCCTATGTTGGGGGCGTATCCTCTGCAGGGGGAGTCGGAAAAGTGACAGGCGCCATCATCGGTGCGATCGTAATGGCGTCCTTATCGAGCGGGATGAACCTGCTTGGAGTCGGCATTTCCTATCAGTATATGATCCGTGGTGGAGTGCTTGCTGGAGCGGTAATCTTTGATGTGATGACTCGTAAAAAACGTTAATAGTTTGAGGGGCTTGTAACTGGTCCCTCTGCTTTTTTATCTCCTTCGTTCTCCTCTTGCAAAATATCCTACAAAAACTTTTAATCTGCCAATCATTGGTTCTATCAGCAAGTATTGTGCAATTTTGAATAGATGATATGATGAAATTAGCATCATGGAGGGAAGGAGACAGATCTCTTGCGGAAAACTAGTATTATTGTGCTATGCATTTTGATTGCAATCCTATGTAATTTTACCCTCGTCTCCGCCAATAAAGTTTTTCGCTCGGATTGGAAAATGCCTCCGAAGGTAACCGAGAGCGAGGAGCAGTCTCGTCTCGTTCTGATCACACAGGATAGGGAGACACCATTCTGGGATGAGGTTGCGAGCGGTGCGATGAGGCAGGCCCAAATGGAAGGGGCGAGCCTGGAGGTCTGGGGAAGCTACGGCAAGAACAAGGAAGAATTTTTGAAAAGCATCGAAATAGCCATTCAGTCAAAAGTGGATGGCATTATCATACAAGGACTCGACAATGAGGAGTTCAAGGACCTCACGAAAATCAAGGCCTCCTTTTATGGAATTCCCATCATTACAGTGGCGAATGATGTGCCGATGAATGAGAGCCTTCGCAGAACGTATGTCGGTTCGGATCAATATCTGGCCGGGAAAATGATAGCCCGCGAGCTTTTAGCCGATATGGGAGAGGAAGGCAGTGTTGTGCTCATGTACGACAGCAAGCCCGAATTTTACCAGCAGGAGCGTTTGAAAGGAATCGAGGAAGTGCTACAGTTTTACCCGAGCATCGAGATGGTTCATGCAGCAACCGAAGATACGAGGGAGCACATCACCGCTTCCACCAGGGACGTGCTGAACAAGGAACCGGATGCAAAAGCCTTCATTGCGGTCAATGCAAATGTGGCGGGGGCCATGATCAAGGAAATTGGTAAGCGCTCTCAGGTTGAGCCGTACCACATCTACTCCTTTGATGATGGGCCGGAGTCATTGACCTTGCTGAGGCAGGGGAAGCTTGACGGATTGATCGAGCAGTCGCCGGAAAGGATGGGACAGGTCAGTGTGCAGCTGATGATGGAATGGCTGAATGACGTGACCATGCCACTAGATAAAAACGGGTATTTAACGGAGATTACAATCCTGAAAGCGGCGGATGTGCAATGACCAGTATCCAAAAGAAAATATTGACGCTCACCTCGGTTGTACTGGTCATCATGTCGGTAATTTGGTTAGCGCTTACATACTACAACCATAAAACCCAGCAGCAGTACAATGAGATTTTGCAGCGGTATTTAAGCATGAATGAGGTGACGACCGCGAGCCAGCAGGTCATCACCGATCTCAACAACTATATGATACAGCCCTCCAAAGGGAACCGCGAACGGCTCGATCAGAGTAAGGAGAAGATCCAGCAGGCGAAAAAAGAAGTTTCCAAGCTGCGGAACACCGAGAACAATTTTACTCTAACCAATTATATCAACCTGATTGATAGCTTTATAGAAACGACCGACCGCCTGCTTCTTTTCCACTCGGAAAATGACAGTGAAGCCTCAGCCAATGAATTCACCGAAGCGACGCGGATCTCCACGTATATGTCGGAAATGTCGCTCGCACTCCTTGATACGGAGCTGAAGACATATAACCGCTTTTACCGGGGGATCATTGACCAGTCGGGTGAAGTCATGAAGCTTGGAATTTGGGTGCTGCTTCTGATTGCCTGTGTACTTCTGCTTGTGACGTACTGGTTTTCGTTGAGCATTACGAGGCCGGTATACAAGCTGACGAAAGCGGCCAATGAGCTGTCCAAGGGGAATTTCGGCCAGCCGGTCCAGGTCGATACGAATGATGAAATCGCCTTTTTGGCAAAAACCTTCGACCGGATGCGGATCAACATCAACAATCTGATTTCGGAGATCAAGCATAAGGCGCAGCTCGAGCGCGAACTGCAGGAGAGCAAGCTGCTCCTCCAGGAAAGCCAATTTCGCAGTCTTCAAAGCCAGATCAACCCGCACTTCCTTTTTAACACACTAAATACATTATCAAAAAAAGCGTACCTCGAGGGCTCGGAGGAAACGAGCGATCTCTTGGTGAGTGTGGCGGGCATCCTGCGCTACAACCTGAAGAGGCTGGACCGCTCGGTGACGCTTCATGAGGAAGTGGTCGTCTTAAAGCAGTACATGGATATCCAAAAAGCCAGATTCACGGACAGGCTCCATCTGCATATGGAAGTGGACCCATCGTGTCTTGGGATGAAAATTCCTGCTCTGACGCTTCAGCCAATCATCGAAAATGCCGTCATTCATGCAGTCGAGCCGAAAGAGGATGGTGGCGTCATCTGGTTTAGGGTGATGGATGAAATGGATCACGTTCGCATTGAAATCGAGGACGACGGAATGGGAATGTCGGAGGATAAGAGACTCCAGATTATCAACGAAACCCCGGTCCTATCAGAAGGCCACTCAACAGGAATCGGCTTCAGCAACGTCGTCAAGCGCCTCCGCCTTTTCTACGGCTACGAGGATGTCATCGATATCGAAAGCGTAGAAGGCCGGGGTACGAAGGTTATTTTGAAAATAAAAAAACAATAAGGAGTCGAGGCAGATGATTAAGCTCCTGATCGTGGATGATGAACAAATAGAACGCGAAGGCATGCAGGCCATTCTGGAAAAAGGGTTTCCCGGAATAGTGATCAAGCAGGCAAAAAACGGCAGGATGGCAGTCGAGATGACGGCCGATTTCGGGCCGGATTTGATACTGATGGATATAAAAATGCCAGGAATGAACGGACTTGAAGCGGTGGAGCAGATCAGTGCCGACTATCCAGCAGTGAAATTCATCATGGTTACCGCGTTCGATACTTTTGACTATATGAAGCAGGCAATCAAGCTCGGTGTAAAGGATTATGTGCTCAAACCGAGCAAAGCCAGCGAGATCGTGGTGACGGTCGGAAAAGTGATCGGCCAGATCGAAGAGGAGCAGAAGAAGCTTGCCGAAAGCAGGGTGCAACAGGAAGCGTTGCAGAAAACCTTGTCGCTTGTGGAAACGGATGTTGTGACACAGCTTCTGTTCGACCATGTGCATGAAGTGCATCTGGATATGCTGGTGGAGATGCTCGACACGCCTTCAACTGGCGAAATGTTTGTGATGCTGTTGATACTGCCAGCAGGTTCGGAGCATCTGTATCCCTCTGTGAAGGAAAAGGTGAGGGCAACCAGGAGCGGCTGGATTGGTGCCTTATATGGTTCGCAGCTTCCGATTATCGTATTCCGTGATTCAGAGAAATCCTATCGTTCCCAGGCAACTGCTCTTGCACGCGAGATCCTTGCTTTTGGAAGCACCCAACCCGTTCAAGGCTTGTTTGTCGGGATCGGAAGCGTGTGTGATTCCCTGAATCGGATTCGTGAGTCCTATCATGATGCGCTCATGGCAACAGTCAATACAGGACTGCCTGTGAAGTATCGCTTTTTTTCGGATGTTCCGGTCATGGGGGAAGTCTGTGAAGGAGAGCTGAACAAGCACCAGAAAAAAGATTTTGCCGATGAGGTCAGGCAAGGCAAGTGGGACGAAATCCGTCAGTATGTGATGAACACGATTCAATGCTTCGAGAAGGAGCGGGCCGAGCTTTTGCATACGCAGCAGCGGGTGCAGGAGGTGCTATGGGTGGCCTCACGCGTGCTGAGTGAAATAGGTGTGGAGATCGCCACGCCGATGTATTCCTTTAACCTATTGGATTACCGTCAGCTAAAGGCAGAAACTGGGCAATTGCTTGATCGTATGAAGCAGGCCTATATCGGGCATTACGACCGGATGGAAGCGGACACGATCCACCAGCTTAAGCAGTTTATTATGGAACACTCCCATGAGGACATTACCCTTGATGCCCTGGCGAAAAAAGTGGGATTGAGTCCGATCTATATCAGTAAAATGTTCAAGGGAAAACAGGGAGTCAACTATATTGATTTTCTGACGGAATGCCGTATCGAAAAAGCGAAAAGGTTGATGGGCGATCCCGAGAGAAGCATCAAGGAAATCACCTTTGAGGTCGGCTATCATGATCCGAACTATTTTTCAAAGGTGTTCAAGAAGATGTGCCATGTGTCCCCGAAGGAATATAGGAAAACGTTGCTTGGACATAAAGTTTGATTAAGGTAAAAGGGGGGAGACGGATGGGATGGAGGCGTGTATTATTTTTCATCATGGCACTGGCGCTGGTCTGTGCTGCCTCTGGTTGTATAAATGTTACAGAAACAATGGAGCCGGTGCTGCCCACTAAGCTTCCCGAAAAGGAAACGCCCGATGATGACAAAATCAAAATCGGATTCTCCATGGATACACTCGAGGAGGAGCGCTGGCTGCGGGATAGGGATATGTTCAAGGCGGCGGTTGAGGCCTTGGGTGCCGAAGTGGAGATTAAGGCGGCTAACGGGGACGACTCGGAGCAGATCCTCCAGGCGGAAAAGCTGATCAGTGAAGGCGTCGACCTGCTTGTTGTTGTACCGCACAATGCGGAGGCGACAGCAGCCATCGTCAATAAGGCACACCTTGCCGGTATCAGGGTCATCTCCTATGATCGCTTGGTGAAAAACTCGGATATCGACCTGTATGTTTCTTTTGACAATGAAAAGGTCGGCGAGCTACAGGCAGAGGCAATCACGAAGCTCGTCCCGAATGGCAAATACGTCTATATCGGAGGGGCCGACACGGACAACAATGCCCATTTGTTCAAAAAGGGCGTATTTAATGTGCTTCAGCCCTTGATCAACAAGGGGGACATCACGGTGGTGTACGACCAGTGGACGAAAAACTGGCTGCCGGACAATGCCTTTGCCAACATGGAAGCGGCGCTTGCCGCCAATAATAATGAAATTGATGCGGTCATTGCCGCGAATGACGCAACAGCCGGGAAGGTAATTGAAGCACTCGAAAAACAGGGCCTCGCAGGCAAAATTCCGGTCGCCGGACAGGATGCAGAGTTGATGGCGGCGCAACGAATTGTCCAAGGAACACAGACGATGACCGTTTACAAGCCAATTAAAACCTTGGCACAAGAGGTGGCCGAGCTGGCTGTGCGAATGGCCAAAGGAGAATACATCGACACCGACCGAAAAGTCAACAACGGCAAAACCGAAGTCCCATCCGTACTACTCGCACCAATAGCGGTGGACAAAGAGAACATGGACGAAACCGTGATTCGCGACGGGTTTCACTCGCGCGAAGACGTATATCGATGAGACATGGGGACAGGTCCCATGTCCCGCTTAAGGCGGGACGAGGGACCTGTCCCCGTGTTATGATAGTGGGAAAAAGGAGGCGACGGCAATGGACTTTATTGCATTGGATTTTGAGATAGCGAACAATGATCTGAGCAGCGCCTGTTCATTGGGCATAGTGTTTGTCGATCAGAACAGGGTTGTGGATGAGAAGTACTTTTTGATTCAGCCACCTGGGCTGAAAGTGGACAAGTCCTTCACCAAGGTCCACGGATTGACGGAAGAGGATTTGAAGGATGCGCCGGCGTTTGATGAAGTCTGGGCGGAAATCAGCGACTTCTTTAATACGGACATTTTGGTGGTTGCACATAACGCTTATTTTGACATGAGCGTGTTGAAAAGCTCCCTGCTCCACTACTCCTTGGAGATCCCTGAATTCGACTATGCTTGCAGCATTCCAATCAGTACACGCGGCTTGAACGGTTTCAAGGTGGGGGGCTCGCTGAAGGCAAGAGCCGAGCACTTTGGTGTGACGCTTGACCATCATCATAATGCCCTGTCCGATTCACGAGCCTGTGCGGAAGTAGTCCTCCGATGCATCGACCTGAAAAAGCGGAACTCGCTCCGGACCTACTGCAGCACTTACTCATCGATTCCGGTTAAGAGTTTCGTAGAGTTGAAGCCGCAGACCAGCTTTTACACGAAAACAAGAACGAGAAAGACGAATATGCGTAAGACATTCAACTCGGTCTCGGTCAGTGATATCACACCTTCTGGCACTGCGTTCGATGACAAGCATCCGCTTTTTGAAAAGAACCTCGTCTTCACGGGTGAGCTGACCACTATAGACCGTGCGGAGGCGATGCAATTGGTGGTGGATAAAGGCGCCGTCATCAAAAGCGGAGTCAGCGGCAAAACGGACTACCTCATTGTAGGCAAGCAGGACCCGACCATCGTTGGCCCCGACGGCCTCAGCACGAAAGAAAGAAAAGCCCACGAACTGATGAAAAAAGAAAGCAAAATCAAGATTTTGAAAGAGGAAGAATTCTTGAAACTGATGGGGACTGGTTCCGTGTCCCACTAAGTGGGACGAGGGACCTGTCCCCATATTCACGTTTGATACAGCCTCCTAATGGGAACAAAGTACGATAGCGAATTTTGTGAGGAGGAATTCAAAATGAGCAAAACGATATTCATCACAGGAGCGGGTACCGGACTTGGCAGGGGAGCTGCACTTGGTCTGGCTAGGAATGGTCATCGTGTGATTGCGACGACCGAACTTACATCACAGAAGACTGATCTTTTGAGGGAAGCGGAAGAACAGGGTTTGGATATGGTGGTATTCAAGCTCGATATCACGAACCAGCTCGACCTGGAGCAGATCAATAAGTACGATTTTGATGTATTTGTGGCCAATGCTGCAATTAATGAAGGCGGACCGCTCGGGGAAGTGCCGATGGAGCGATTCCGCGCGTTATTTGAGGTGAATGTATTTGCCACGCTTGAGTCGGTTCAGTATGCGGCGCGTAAGCTGGTGAAAAAAGGGAGCGGGAAGATCGTCTTCATGAGCTCCATGGCAGGCATTTCAGCGACCCCATATGTTGGTCCCTATACGGCAACCAAGCATGCGCTTGAAGGGATAGCCCAAACGATGAAATCGGAGCTTGCGGAGTTCGGGGTAAAGGTGGCAACCATCAACCCAGGTCCATACGCAACCGGCTTTAATAAACGGGCAGCAGAAGAAAAATGGAAATGGTTCGATGAAGAGAAGCATTTTACTAGAAAAGAAGACATGAAAGAACAGGAAGCAAAGCTAAAAGAATTCGATCCACAAGACATGATCGATGTAATGGTGGAAATCATCCCGGCCGATCACCACAAATTCCGCACCGTCCACCCGGAAGAAACCGAAAAGCAGCTCAAGGAAACCGAGCAGGAGCGGTGGGGGATGGAGATGTGATTGAATAAATAAAGGAGGGGCCTGACCCCCGTTGCGTTAATGCTTTAATGCAGCGGGGGTCAGGCCCCTTTTAGGTCGTCACATGGATCTATCCCCACGGACTTTCCCCAAAGCTTCCAGGCTGAACTGCTTCAGCAGGGAGTCTGGCATTGGGGCGAGGTTTCGGACGGCTGTTTCGGCGGATGTGATGGCTTCTTCGTGTCTGCCGAGTTCCTTCAGGATCAGTGCTTTGAACGTGTCCTTGATATAGTGGTTGGTCAGGTCGATGGGGTGATGGTTGTCGATGGAGCCCACCTTTTCGATTGCTTGCAACGCTTCGTCATAACGCCCCAGATAATAGAGAGCCTTTCCTTTTTCCAGGTTGAACCACGTATCATAGTCTTTCATTCGTTCCGGATCGGTGAGGAAGCTCTCTATTTGAACGAGCGCTTTCTTGTATTCCTTTTTTTCCGATATCAGATCGATAATTTGAAACAACTTGTAAAAGTAGATGGAGGATTCATGATCGGCAAATTCCCCGTACTGCTTCAGTTTCTTTAAATAGTAATCCTTCTTTCTTTTATATCCTTCCATAAAGGCATGTGCCGCAGCAAGGCGGTACAGGTCATCAATCCGATAGAAAATCCGCTTTTCCTTGGAGAAGGCGAGCGCCTTTTCCATTGCTTCAACCGCTGCTTCGTATTCGCCGACAGCGAAGAGCAGGATGGCCTCGTGATAGTCCAGGTCAAGCCTAGCCAACGGCTCGATATAAGGATGATTTGTTTCAATTTCCTTTCGTTCGGTCGTGAAAATTTCCAACGCCTTTCTGTAATCATGCTCAAAGAACGGAATGTTCGATAAAAATATTCCGATGGTGGTCCGGTTGGAGGAGATATTCATCAGATCAAAAATGTCAGATGCTGTTTTTAAACCCTGGTGCCAGCCTGGTTTCTCTTCGCGGTGTAGGGCATAGCTGTAAATCTCCATCAGGCGTGCACTCTCAAAGCTTTGTGTCAACTTGTCAATGAAAGGTGCTATCAGTTCGATCAATTGCCTAGATTTATCTGGCAGATCCGTAAGCATGGTATTATGGATTTTTTCCGCCTGCTCCAAAACACTTCTCAGCTCCTCGGAACTGACTTCCTCCAAGAGATCTGCCATGTCCACTCCCAGCTGTTGGGCAATATAGGTCAGGCTCTCCATGGAAGGATTCGCCTTGTTATTTTCGATCAGGCTGAGCATGCCCTTTGTGAGCTCGGTCCCGGCAAGTGCTTCGAGCGTCAGCTTCTTCTGTTTTCTCAATTTCCGTATACGTTCTCCAAGCATGTGTATAGAACACTCCTTCATCCGCCTATTTTGTTTAATTATATTAAACTTTTACTTGAAAGGGAAGAGTTGTATGTGGTATGATTTGTTTAATTAAATTAAACTTTTTAAAGTTGGGGTGTTGTTTATGAACGAAAGCTCTAAATTAAAAAAGGCGACATATCACCTGTATACCTTCATGATCAGTAAAATGGTAGCATCATTTGGTGCTCAGGTTTACACCTTCGCAATCAGTTTTTACATTCTACAGGCAACCGGGTCCGCGACGAGCTTTGCAACGAACCTGATATGTAATATTCTTCCTCGGACGCTTGCCGCTCCGTTTGCTGGAGCCATCACAGACCGCTATTCAAGAAAAATGATCGTTATTACCTCACAGATTGCTACCACACTGGCGGTAGCGGGACTTCTTGTTTTTACCCTGACATCCGGACTCTCCATCACAGCAATATATATCACTACTTGTATTTTGTCGCTTACATCCATGTTTTCCGGAATAGCATTCTCTTCTTCTATTACAGGTCTAATTGATAAAGATCGAATCCAAAAGGCGATGGCCCTGAATCAGATGTCCATTTCTTTTGCCGCGATCGGAAGCCCTGCAGTGGGTGGACTATTGTATGGAACAGTATCCATTCCGGTATTTCTTGTTATGTACATCGTGGCTTCCATTATTGCCGTCATCCTAGAATCGACGATGAATTTCCGACTGTTCGCAGCCGCGCAGAAGCCGGAAGTGGAAGGAACAGAAAAGGAAACCATGTGGCAAAGCATCAAAGCAGGAATAGGATATCTGCGCCTGCAACCCATTATCATGATCATGCTTTGGATCAGCTTGCTCATCAACTTCCTGTTCGGAGCCTTTGAAGTCGGGTATTCCTATATCCTGATTGAAAAATTGAATGTGGAGTCCCAGCATTTTGGCTTGACCCAGGGGGCGTTCTCCTTAGGAATGCTTTTGATGTCGATCTATTTTTCCACTAGAAAAGAAGTGCAATTCCCGCTTCTCGTGTCCAAACGGGGAATTCTGGCACTTGGAATCATCATGGGGGGAATCGCCTTGCCGCTCCTGCTTTCCATGTCATATTGGGTTCAATTTTCCTACTTTGTCGTCATCATGTTCTGCTTTGGCTCCATGATTATAGTCGTCAACACACCGCTTCAGGTCATGCTGCAAAAAACAATCGAAGACGAATTCAAAGGACGGGTATTTTCCATTATCGAAACTATGGCAATGGCACTCATCCCGCTAGGAATGGTCATCTATGGCATACTCTACGACATCTTCCCAGGACAATGGGTACTGCTCCTGTCGGCAAGCTTGCTCGTAACTGTCGTACTCATCATGGCCAGACCATCCGTGATTCGTAAAGCCCACCCTGAAGTGGATGTCAAAACCAGGGAAAGCGTCGCTTAAGACGTGGGGAAAGGTCCAGTGTCCCGTATAGTGGGACACTGGGACCTATCCCTGGTGTATAATGATTACAACGTACATAAACTATCAATTGCGACAGGTGATGAATCTATGGAATCAAAAGACTATCTAATAAGCGAATTGAAAACGATTGAAAAGTGGGAGAAGGACCAGAAGGGTGTCTGGTTCTGGGAGCGCCTTACCCGCTTGCCTTTCAAACTGCTGGATAAAATAACGCCGAAATTCATCCAGGAAAAAATCGGCAGTCTGTTGGATGAGCTGGGAAGCTATATCCAGAATGGTGGGCAATATTTGACGAGTGAAAAGTCCGTATTTCAATTTTACGAAAAGAAGATGGGGCGCAAAATCAACGAGCTGGCGGACATTCAAGCTGTGCCGTTGCAGGAAATGAAGCAGCTTGCGCTTGACCTTTCCGGAAGAAGAAAGACGGCTGCCACGCTGCAGGGTGCAAGCACTGGAATCGGTGGCCTGTTCACGCTTGCCATCGATATTCCGGCAATCCTTGCGATATCATTGAAGACCCTTCAGGAGATCGCAGTTATCCACGGATACGACCCGAAGGACAAAAAGGAACGGGTATTCATTTTAAAATGCCTCCAGTTTTCCACAGCCGATTATGTCGGAAAGAGTGCCATTCTTAATGAGCTGGCAGGCTTCGGAAATGACGAGCAAAAATCCAGTGAAGTCATTTCCCAGCTCCAAGGCTGGCGCGAGGTGACCTTGACTTTCACGGAGTCATTCGGATGGAAGAAGCTCTTTCAGATGGTACCAGTTGCTGGAATCCTCTTCGGTGCGTATGCCAATCGCTCGATGGTCAAGGATCTTGCCGAATCGGGAACGATGCTGTATCAGAAAAGAAAAATTCTGGAGCGTCTGGAGCAGGCCTCGAGTCCTGTGCGCGAGTAATAGAGATAAAATCCCTGTCAATCTGATAGGGATTTTTATTGTGGACAAATAACTTTTCATCATGTAGCAGGACAACCCTGTTATGCACAAAGATTCAGATTTATGCACAATTTCCGGGGATTTGTGCATAAAGGTTATATGTTTTTTTACAAAAAACGTGATAGGAAGAAAAATGACCTGGTTATCCACAAAGCGGCGGAATCGGAAAATGCCGACATGGAAACTTTTCCACAATTTCATCTTTACTGGAACCAAACAAATAAAAAAGGTAATTTCCTCCCATATGTTTAATATAGCTTAAAAGCGGGACTATTTTCCCCATTCCGAATAAGAGGAGGAATCAACAAATGATCAATGGCTATACAAGGTTTGCCGCCACAGTACTATGGCTCCAGGTTCTGACCATCGCAATCTCCGGTGCGTTCGTGCTGAAACATTTTCCGCCCATCCATGTGATGAATGGAGTCATTGCTATCATCATTGCTTCTGTTTTACTAAAAGCAAAATGGAAGTGGACCCCGATTTTTGGCATTCTCTATGGACTTTTATTTTCTATTCTTACTGTGCCAAGCTTCATCATCACGATGTTTCGCAGCATTGATCCCGAGTACAATGCGATGAGGGAGGCTAGCAACCCGTTTATCGGAATCAGTTTTCTGACTGCCCTTTCCGTGTTGACGATTCTCGTTGCATCCATAGCTGGACTACGGGCAAATCTTCGCAACAGTCAGCAAACTCCAGCTTGGTTTCCAAAAGTGACAGGTGTTTTATACGGCGCAACAGCAATGGGTCTCCTAGCCAGCATATATCTCCAGCTCCATTGGGTAACAGGGATAAATGCCTCTACTGTTGAACAGCTTCCAACCCTCATCATGAAGCCGGATTCCATGGAGCCGAAAACAATGGAAATCACGGAAGGAGAACCACTCGTTCTTCGGATCATCAACGAATCCGACAACGCCTGCCATATTCTCAGCTTTCCGGAACTTGATGCAAGTGTGCATATGGAACGAGGCAGGACCGGATTGCTAGTCATCGACCCGGAACCGGGAACCTATACGTACCAATGCAAGCCGCATCATGATTATGTGAATGAGAATATTAAAGGTGTGCTGACCGTGCATCCGAAATAATCCTTGAACAAAAATCCAGCCTAACCACAGGGTGGATTTTTTAATTTTTCTATCACACTTTTCCCGATAATTCTACTCCCTAAATATTATTTTTTCTGCAGATTTTCCTATCAAAATTATGATAGGATAGAAAAAAATTAGATGATTGAAAATAGGGGATGGGAATCATGCTGGAAGGGAAGATTATCAAATTCTATCGAGAACAACAGGAAATGAAGCAAAAGGACCTAGGGGAAGGAATTTGTTCCAGTACGCATATCAGCAAGATTGAACGTGGTCTCACGGAAGTCTCGGAGGAAACGATTCTATTATTATCGAAGCGACTGGGGATCAGGATGGAGGAGGAGCTTACCAACTATCGGAGGGTTGAAACGCTGTTAAAGGATTGGCATGATGCTATTGTGAAAAAGCTGAAGTCCAAGGCGGACTCCATCAAAAAGCAGTTGGATGGCATCAACCTTTTGCATATCCAGGATTTCTACCGTTCATATACACTGGTTCTATCGAGATATTATTTGTCTGTCGGGGAGTTCGAATCGGCGAAGTCCCTGATAGAGGAGATGGAGGTGTGGACAGGCTTATCCAGTTATGAGGAAAATATGCTGCTGCACATTAAGGGGATTTGCTACTTAACGGTAAAGTACGACTATGTCACAGCGATTTCTTTCCTCGATCGGATCAACCTGGAGTATTACCCCAACCAGGAATATTACTTTGATTTGGCGCTGGCTTACAGTTCGCTCAACTCCAGGGTGCTGGCCTTCTTTAATGCGAACAAGGCACTGACCTTTTTCACAAAGATCCGAAGCTTTTCCCGTATCATCGAAACGGAAATGTTGATGCTCATCCAGCTTGAGCAATCGGAGGATTACCAATTCTTAAGCAGCGAATATCATAGACTGATAGATATGACAGGGGATTATGGGCTTGATCATCAAAAAGCAATGCTGCATCACAATCTCGGCTATCTTAATCTGCGGCATGGCTATTTCACAGAGGCAAGCCGCTACTATAAAATGTCGATGGATTCGCGTCATTCATCCGACCAAAAGTATGTCGGGTCCTTGGAAGGCTATATCAATTCTCTGACAAAAGAGGGCAGGACGCCGAAAGATAAGCTTTTGAAGCTGGTAGAAGAAGGACTTGCATTATGCCGGACTTTTTCGGACACGACCTTTCAGCATCTTTTTATGATGCATTATCACTCCATTTCAGGTGAAGAGGACAAATACTATCATTATTTGGAAAATGAGGCCTATCCTCACTTTGAAAAAATGGGCTATGTCATGACGAAGGAATTTTATGCGGTTAAGCTGTTTGATTATTATATGGCTAAGAATGATATGGTGAATGCGAACCGCTTTGCAGGGTCTTTGGTGGATAAGTTCAGGAGAGATAATCAGTTTGTATAAATGAGATTTTCATACAATAGGTAAATAGAGAAGCTTGCTTTCGCACTATGAAAGCAAGCTTCTATTGTTATTATCTTAACCCGTAAGCCTTGATGATTTCTTGAGTGATTTTGTTTCCTTCATCATCCCATGCGCTTGCTCTGAGTGAAACAAATTCTGCATCCTTTGGATTTTTGATGGAAGTTGTAAATGAATCTCCCTCGCGAGCGAGTTTTATCGTCTTCCATTTTTTTCCTTCGTTGAAGGAAACTTCCAAAGTTGCATTTTCCACATTTCCTAAGTCCAGTGCAGTTTCCAATTTTGTCACGGAAATCTCAAGGTCTGTCGGACGGTTTGCCAATGCATCTCCATTAACATCTGTATCCACCTTGTAGTTGAGCGATAGGAATGGAAGATCGTGTTTCCACAGATTCTCTCCCTCTTTATTCTCGGTCCAGAAGGTCCATTCCGTATTTGTTAGGGTGGAAGTTCTAAAGCGTTCAGCATCACGCTTCGCTTCTGTCACGACGCGGAGCTGGGTGCGCTCTTCCGGTACGACAATGTTGGATTGTAACGCTTGCCCCTTGCCTTCCTTCACTAACGTATCTCCATTGTAGAGTTTTACTGTCTGATTTTGGACGGAGTAATTATAGTCTGCTCCTCCTGTATTCCCAACACCGCTATCAGCAAAAGCCGGGAAATTGAACTGAAGATAGTTTCCTTGGCGGTGTGGCCCCCAATAGCCTGTACCAAGACTTGGACGGACAACAGGGGAGAACCAGTTCTCCACGATTTTTTGTCCACCAGTGTATGTGGCAAGCGGCTGGCGGATTTCCCAAGGGGTATCCAGGAACTTTGCCATGTGATACCAACTAGTATCCTCGGTTGCGGATAGGTATTCCGTACGGGCGGTTGGGTAATTTATTTTGTATAGGAATCCGACAGCGCCCCTTGTATGAGGACGGAGATCATATCGGAACTCGCCACCTGCAGCCTCCACATGGGAATTGTAGCGGCTATCGATTGTCACCAAATCCTTGTTCTTTGGTGCATACCTCAAGTCTTTTGGTATGGAGCCTACATGCGCATCGACAAGGTCGTATACATAAGGAGTATCCACTACACCTTCCACTTGAAGCTTGACATTACCTGAGCGTACAGCTTTTACAAGCTTGTCGCCTTCCTGTTTGCTGATACCGGCAACGGCAATCGGATTGTCCGTATACTCCGGAGTACCGGCATAGACACTGAATTCTTTATTTTCATTGTTGACGATGATAAGAAGCTTTACTCCGGCGGCTGCAGCAGCAGTAGCCTGAGCGGATACGCTTACCTCGCTGTTACGGTCTACAACAACCGCTTTGCCTTTTGCTTTCAGTCGCTCAAAGTCTGCTGGAGCACCTTTCCCTGCATAGACAGTAGAAAGATTGTATTTTCCATCCAATAGGGTGCTTCCGGCCAATGGGATATCATCCAGTTCCTTGCCTTTGAATTTGATGGTCAAAGTAGGCTTGGTCAAGCGCCAGCGAGTAAGCATCTCAAAATATCCGGCTTTGGTTTCTTTCGTTGGAACAGCATACAGCTTATCAATCCAGACAGGCATCAGATAAAGGCTTGTCACAGGCATGTTCCCGATTTTTTGGTGATACTCCATACGCTGGTACATCGGATCTGCTTTTTTCGGTACTTCCACAGTAATTTCTTTTGCCTTACTTGCATCCAGTTCAACGGTTTTCGGACCATTGAGTTTCACTTCAGGATTTCCTACGAGTGCAACACCGGCCTGGTCCGTATCCATATCCACATCCATCAAGGACATAGCGGAATAGGTTCCCGGTGGCATGCGAAGCTCTAATGTGCCATTGACAGCATAAACCCAAGGTTGAAGGGTTTCACTGAATAGAACGACATAGGCAGTGGTCGGTTCGCCTTTACGGTCTTTGGCGTTTAGAGTGAGGTTGTATCTTTCCTCTTCCTTCACCATTCCCATCGTGGTGTGTACAACTGCTTCACCATTTGCTTTTGCCGTTAAATAGCCTTGGTAGCGGGAACCAGTTTCGGCAAGCGTGGGATCGAGTGTCACGTTTACCTCTGCAGTTCCGCCTGCCGGGATGGTTATGCTGTTTTCAGAAAGAGTCAGCATGCCTGATGGAGCTGCTTTCCCTTCTGCATTTGTAAAAGTTGTATCCAATTCGAGCGTAATGGCTTCTTCACTGTCGTTCGTATACGTCACGGTTTTTTCGACAGGAGCATCCTCGTCATGCGGCCATTGGAAGAAGCCGAATGAGACGGAGCCCGTTGCTCTTACCTGGGTTTCCAGGGCAGCTGCGATATCCACGCGACCTGTTCCGACGTGGTAAGGCTGATAACCATATAACTTCTGCGTGGTGTTCATGAGCGTTTCTTTAATTTCCTGTCCTGTCCACTCCGGATACTTCTGTGCCAGGATAGCAGCGGCACCTGCAACATGCGGGGTAGCCATCGATGTTCCATTCAAGCTTTTGTAACTTCCGCTGCCAGGGGAAAATTGGGAACGCGCTGCGTTGATCCCTACACCAGGAGCTGTTAAGTCAGGCTTCAATCCCATGTCCTTGTAACGAGGTCCCTTGGAAGAGAAATATGCAAGCTGATCCGCTTTATCCACAGCGCCTACTGTCAATGCTGATTCAGCAGCTCCAGGGGAACCGATTGTGACTTCTCCGCCTCTATTGCCTGCAGCGATGACGAACAAGGTGCCGTTTTCTTCAGAGAGTCTATCAACCGCCTGTGCCATGGGATCTGTTCCATCACTTGCCTCAGAGCTTCCAAGACTCATGTTGACGATTTTCGCATTCTCGGATGCCCATTCCATTCCATCAATGATCCATGATTCCAGACCGGAGCCGGAATCACTCAATACTTTTCCGACCAGTAAGCGGGCATCAGGTGCAACACCTTTCGTTTTCCCATCAGCTGCACCAGTTCCAAGCACAGTGGAGGCTACGTGTGTCCCGTGGCCATTCTTGTCTGTTACTTCCTCGCCGGGAACAAAGCTCACCGCTTCATCCAGTTGAGGTGCGATATCCGGGTGCTGCGCGTCAATTCCAGTGTCAAGCACGGCAACTTTCACGCCTTCACCTGTAAAGCCAGCTTCCCATGCTGTGTTTGTCCCGATCTGCGGGACAGATTGATGAAGGGACGTTTCTACTCGCCCATCCAGCCAGATTTTTTCCACACCAAGCTGGAAGAGGACGTCCTCAGGATTTTCTTTATTGGCTTCTGCAGGGACAGTGACATCCTCCCAGAATACTTCTGCTGATTCTTTTTCTGCAGACAGTGCCGCTGCGTTAATGCTTTCAAGTTCTTTTGTTTTTTTGGATCCTTTCGGAGCAGGTGCACCCTTTGCGGAAAAAGCTCTTGCCTTGCTCTCTTCGTATTCGACAATCATCGGCAGAGACGCGAGGTTTTTGTCGTCATAGCCATACTCTATCAATTTAGTAATATTAAAAAAGTCATGATCCAGCTTACCTGCTGCAAGATATGGCATGGCAATGTTCGGTAATACGAAGGTATCCTCTTCAGTTGTGATGATCCGGACCCCGTCCCCATTCTTTTGGGCAGGCTCGACATTGATGACATACTTGCCGTCCGAAAGAGTGGAAACCTTTACGACGTCTCCGGTGATAAGGGTGATAGTATGATCGCCTGTTATACTGCTGTCAAAGGATACGATGGATTGATTTGCTTTTGCGGATTTATCGGCTTTATCGGTCGAAGCTCCGGATGCTTGTACCTGGAATAGGGTTCCAGAGAGTAATGAGGCTGCAATCGAACCAGCCAATACTGATTTCATGGTCAACTTCTTCAAATTATCATTCTCCTATCTGTCTTTTGATAAATAATCAGAATATGTTTGGCAGACTCATGCTGAAGAAAAAATAATTATTTTATGTTTGATATTAAAGATTGCTAGAGTGAGACTCGCCTTCACCTCCTGGAATGGTCGATTCTCCTAACTGTGATAAAAACTCTTTGGGTGGGTGTACCGCGGATTTAGTTGAATTGTAAAGCTGGAAAAGTATTATGACAATTGGTGTTTTGTTAAGGTCTTTAGGACTAGTCCAGTTATACTAAAACTTCTGAAAGCGCCTAAAAGACATGAAGGAATACGCCGATAATCCCAAAAAAGAATGCGGGGAGTTGGGGTTTTGAGCGAAAGCCGAAACCGAGGAGACGATGGGGGCCTGACCCCCTCCTTAAATGTGGTATCAACAACACTATATAGATATAACAAAAGGAATAACTTAATCCAATTATTACTGCTAAAGCGTATTTTATGAACATTGTGATATAACAAGGCTTTATCGCTTTAATAAAGTGAGGGTCAGGCCCCTTTTTTATATGTGTCGCAATTGATACAACCGGTAAAAGTTCTTGGATAGGACTTTCAGCAGGGAGAATAGGAGGAGGAGTGCAACGAATGGAAAGTTATTGAAGGTGGTGGAAGAGGGCTTTTACATGCAGTGCTCTCTTGGAAATGATAAAAAGATGCCCAGCTTTTATCGTGCAAAAGCTGGACATCTCTTATTTTCTGGACCCTACGAACTGGAGTGGAACAGGTGTAGATTTTCCATATATTTCGCTAAATCAAATATACACGGACACAGCCGCAGCCTTCTCGTGCTGTTTGCGTTCAACATAATAAATAAACAAAAGCTTCCCATAACGCCTTACCAAAGTAAGGTGCTTCCCTGAAAAGAAATGAGGGAGGGCCACTTCCTCGAGAAACTGATAATAGGCCTCGAGATCTCTTCCTAGACGATATTCCAGGAGTTTGAACAATGTTTGATGCAAGGAGTTGTGATGTTCCTTAGCTAGCAGATATCCTTCTTTCACTTTTCTTTGCAAGAATCTTTTCTTGGAAAAATTCCCTTCAATGCTACAGTCAATAAAGTTATAAAGTCTGATCAAGTACTCGTTGGTTTCTTTACCGGCAAGCTCGATAGCTTTTTCAAAATAGGGATACGCTTCCCGGAATCTTTTCCTATCAAAGTACTCATAACCAAGGCTATTTAACAGGAACCCCTTGCTCTCCATATTCCCATACTGTTCGCATTTATTTATCAAGCACTGATACTGCTGAACGATATAATCAAAGTCCATATGACTATCCTTGCTCAGCTGTTGCAGTACCATGGATTCCGCATTGATCGCCTGTACATGATTGTTGGTTTCTTTGAAATAGCGGAGGGCTTTATCGATATAATAGAATGCTTTCACTTTTGAACCACTATAATAATAGGCGAGTGAAAAATGATAGTAATACTCCTTGTTCCCGTATTCCATCATGTTAATCTGATTTAGGACTTGAATAGCTTTGTGAAAGGAACCATTTTTCGATGTTTCTATGTAATACATCCCTAGAACGTGAAGATGCAAATTACGGTCAAACGATATTAAATCCACATCATCTAGATCCAGGTTCATTAAAAGTTGATTCGCCTTATCGACTTCTTTGCGAAAAAGGTGGTATCTTGCAGTCAGTAATTGATAACGCACTCCAAATTTTGAACCTTGAACAATCGTGGATTGTTCAAGCTGCTTTTTAAATGCTTCCACTTGAAGTGCACACTGCATGATCATGGCATTATGCCAGTTCCTGAGACGATGCTTGAGCTCGCGCAGATAGGCCATTTCCTTTTGGAAGTTAATATTCAGCCGCTCCGAAAACATGGCAATCATGTCTTCGGAACAAGCAGTTTTTCCTCTTTCGATCTTGCTAACATGTGTCGTTGTACAGATTCCATCTCCCAATTGCGACTGTGTAAGCCCGGCCCTTTCTCGATAGAACCTGATAATTTCCCCTGTTGTCACAAGTACCTCTCCTCTAGTTAGTAAGCAAGTTTGTTCAATTTAGATTATCGTAACCCGTAAGCCTTAATGATCTCTTGAGTGATTTTGTTTCCTTCCTCATCCCAAGCGCTTGCTCTTAGTGATACGGATTTCGCATTCTTTGCATTTTTGATAGTTGCTGCAAAAGAGTCACCATTTTTGGTAAGTTTCACTTTCTTCCATGTTTTACCTTCGTTAAATGATACTTCTAATGTAGCACCTTCCACATTTCCGTATCCTACTCCCGTTTCTACTTTTGTAACGGATAACTCAAGATCAGTAGGGCGGTTTGCCAATGCATCTCCATTCACATCGGTGTCCACCTTGTAATCTAATGAAAGGAATGGAAGTTCTTCGCCCCAAGTTTCGGATGCTTGCGTCCAGAAGGTCCACTCTGTATTTGTACGGACCGAAGTATTCCATCGTTCTGGATCACGTTTTGCCTCGGTAACTACGCGGAATTGCGTACGTTCCTCCGGTGCCACGTCCCAAGCATTAAGCGCTTGACCTTTGGATTCTTTTAATAATGTATCTCCTCGGTACAATTTCACAGTCTGATTTTCATACGATACATCCCAACCCGTTCCACCGGTGTTTCCTGTTCCGGCATCAGCCCAGGCAGGTAAGTTGATGCTCAGGGAGTTGCCTTGGCGGTACGGAGCCCAGTAACCATTACCCAAGCTTGGACGTACAACAGGAGAGAACCAGTTCTCTGTTAATTTTTGACCTTTTGTGTAAGTAGCCACATCTTGACGGATTTCCCATGTTGCATCCAGCACATTTGCCTGGTGATACCATCTTGTGTCCTCTATTGCAGAAACATACTCCGTTCGGGCACTTGGTAAGGAGAGCCTTTGAAGGAAGCCAACAGCTCCAAAGGTATGTGGACGCAAGTCGTATCGGAATTCCCCGCCATCTGTTCCAATATGGGAATTGTAGCGAGTATCGATGACCGCTAAATCCTTACCCTTAGGTGCGTAGGTTAAATCCTTTGGTATAGAACCGACATGCACATCCATAAGGTCATAGACGAATGGAGAATCGGTTGCTCCTTCCACTTGAAGCTTCACATTCCCGGAACGAACCGCTTTAATTAGCTTGTCGCCTTCTTTTTTGCTGATCCCCGCAACAGCAATTGGATTGTCTGTATACTCGGAAGTGCCGGCGTATACACTGAATTCTTTGTCTTCATTGTTTGCGATGATCAATAGCTTTGCCCCGGCAGCTGCAGCAGCAGTAGCCTGCTCGGAAGCTGTTACCTCATCGTTTCTATCTACCACCACGGCTTTCCCTTTTGCTTTTAGGCGGTCAAAGTCAGCTGAACTGCCTTTCCCTGCATACACGGTGGAAAGATTGTATTTTCCATCCAGCAATGTGCTTCCTGCAAATGGAATGTCATCGAGTTCAGTTCCTTTAAATTTGATAGTCAAGAGTGGTTTAGCAAGACGCCAGCGGGTAAGCTGTTCAAAATATCCTTCTTTGACCTCTTTTGTAGGCACAGCGTACATCTTATCAATCCAAACCGGCAATAGATAGAGACTTGTCATTGGCATATCTCCAAGTGTGCGATGATACTCCAACCTCTGATAATTGGCCTCTGCCTTCTTTGGTACCTCTACAGAAATTTCTTTTGCTTTACTTGCATCAAGTTCCACTGTTTTTGGACCATTCAGCTTCACTTCCGGATCACCCACAAGGGCTGCACCGGCGTGGTCTGTATTTACATCCACATCCATCAGGGACATAGCGGAATAGGTGCCCGGTGGCAGGCGTAAGTCTAATGTGCCATTGACAGTATAAACCCATGGGTCCATTTTCTCGCTGAATACTACTACATAGGCAAGTCCAGGCGAGCCGTCACGGTCTGTTGCACGCAATGTTAAAGGATATCTTTCTTCTTCCTTTATCATGGACATGGTAGTGTGGACAACTGTTTCTCCGTTTGCTTTTGCTGTTAAAAAGCCTTGGTAGCGGGAGCCAGTTTCTCCAAGCTTGGGATCGAGAGTTATGTTTACATCTGCAGTCCCACCAGCTGGTACTGTGATAGTATTTGCAGATAGATTCAGGATCCCTGCAGGAGCAGATTCACCTTCAGCATTTGTAAATGTCGTTTCCAATTCCAGTGTAATAGCTTCGTCGCTGTCATTTGAATATGTCACTGTTTTTTCAACAGGAGCAGCCTCCTCATGCGGCCATTGGAAGAAGCCGAATGACAACGAGCCAGTTGCTCGCACCTTGGTTTCTAAGGCAGCAGGGATATCCACACGTCCTGTACCTACGTGGTAAGGCTGGTAACCTTCAAGTTCCTTAGTTGTGTTCATTAACGCCTCTTTAATTTTCTGGCCGTTCCAATCCGGATACTTCTCCGCTAAGATGGCTGCGGCACCAGCAACATGCGGGGTAGCCATGGAGGTACCATCCAAGCTTTTATACTGTCCACTGCCGGGAGAATATTGGGAGCGGGCCGCCACGATACCTACACCAGGAGCGGACAGGTCAGGCTTCAGACCCATGTCTCCATGGCGAGGTCCTTTGGAAGAGAACCAGGCAAGCTCGTCCGCTTTGTCTACAGCTCCGACTGTCAATGCGGATTCAGCAGCACCTGGAGAACCGATCGTGCCTTCCCCGCCATTATTGCCAGCTGCGATGACGAATAAAGTGCCATTTTCATCACTAAGTCTATCTACGGCCTGGGCCATCGGGTCAGTGCCGTCACTTGGCTCTGAGCTTCCAAGGCTCATGTTGACGATTTTGGCATTCTCGGATGCCCATTCCATACCATCAATGATCCAGGAGTCCAGTCCAAACCCTTCATCACTCAGTACTTTTCCAACCAATAAGCGTGCATCAGGAGCAACGCCTTTGGATTTCCCATCTGCCTCACCAGTACCAAGCACAGTGGAGGCTACGTGTGTTCCGTGACCATTCTTGTCCGTTGCTTCCTCTCCGGGTACAAAGCTCACGGCTTCATCCAGTTGAGGTGCAATGTCCGGGTGCTGCGCGTCAATTCCAGTGTCAAGCACGGCAACCTTGACGCCTTCCCCAGTAAAGCCTGCTTCCCAAGCTGTGTGTGATCCGATTTGAGGGACGCTTTGATGAAGGGCTGCTTCAACACGGCCGTCCAGCCAGATTTTTTCCACACCATACTCGAAGAGGGCGGATTCCGGGTCCTTTGTATTGGATTCTTCCTGAGCGACAGTGACGTCCTCCCAGAATGCTTCGGCAGATTTTTTGTCGGCTGATAGAGCCGCTGCATGAATGCTTTCCAATTCCCTTACTTTTTTGGAGCCTTTAGGAGCTGGTATGCCTTTTGATGAAAGGGAGCGAGCTTTCGTTTCATCATATTCAACAATGACCGGCAGAGCTGCCAGGTTTTTGTCATCATAGCCGTATTCGATTAATTTAGTGATATTAAATAAGTCCTGATCGAGTTTTCCAGCTGCAAGATAGGGCATGACAGAGTTCGGGTATACGAAGGTGTCTTCACCGGCTGTTATGACCCTGACCCCATCGCCATTCTTTTGTGCTGGTTCGACATTGATGATATGCTTTCCGTTCCCCAAGGTGGACACCTTGACGACATCACCGGTAATGAGGGTAATGACATGTTCCCCAGTTACATTATTACTCATCGAAACAATGGAACTATTATCAATTTTCGTCACGTTTATGGAAGCTCCAAGTGCATTTGTCTGGAAAAAAGATCCCGAAACAATTGAGGCAGCAATGGAACTCATTAGTACCGTCTTCATGGTCAACTTCTTCATTTACATTCTCCTATTCTGTTTCATGATAAATTGGTCCTGCTTTACGGAGGAAACTCATGCTGAGGTGTTTAGGTGAAAATTAAGAAGATATGTAGTCTCCTATTCTTGATAATAAAAAGACTACCAGAATCAGACTTGCCATCACCTCCTGAATAAGTGGTATTGCTCATAGGTGAAATAGGCTCTTGTTGAGGTTATTCTTACGTAACTAGAATTGTAAGTCAGACTAAATATTCTGACAAATGGTGTTTTTATAGGGGCTTAGGAACCAGAATAGAGTGTCGAAAACCGATTATAAAGGAGTAAAAAGCCGAAGAAATAATCCAAAACTACCAAAAAGAGATAAAAATAATTGGGGTTTTGAAAATTGAAGCTGAAATGAAGATAAAGGGAGGGTCAGGCCCCAAAGAATAAAAGGGTAACAGAAAAATTATTTAAACATAACAAAAGGAATAACCGTATTCGGTTATTCCAAGTGAAGAAGTACTTATATTTACATACCTATATAATAATCCTTTACCACTTTAATAGGGAGCGGGTCAGGCCCCAACCATTTCACTCCTCACGCATGCCGCAGTTGATACAGACGGTAAAAGTTCTTTGTCAGGACTTTTAGCACGGAGTAGAGTGGCACTGCGAGCAAGATGCCGATGAATCCGTAGAGTTTTCCTGCGACGAGGAGCAGGAGGATGACGGTCAGCGGATGGATCGATAGTTTGTTCCCGATGATCAATGGGGATACGAGATTTCCTTCTATTTGCTGGACGATGGTCAAGAGAATCAGGATTTTTACTGCCATGAATGGATCGGTCATTAGGCCGATGATCAGCGCAGGGAGCACCCCGAGCGCAGGTCCGATGATGGGGACTACCGCGGTGATGACAATGAATAATGCCAGCACTAACGCGTATTCGACTCCGATTATCAGGTATCCGATATACATCAGGAATCCGTTCACCAAAGCCACTATCATCTGTCCGCCGATATAGGTGGAGAGAGCCTTATCAATATCAGTCAGGATTCTCCGTCCTTCAATATGATGCTTTTGAGGTAAATACTTCAGGATAAACGGCAGAAGCTTGTGCCCGTCCTTCAAAAAGTAAAATACGATAAACGGGACAATTACGAGTACTGTAACAAAGCTTGTGATGGAAGAAATGATAACCGCAACATTTTTCCCAATCCGTTCCCCATGGTCCTTTATGAAGGTCAAGAGCTTTTGCTTTGCTTCTTCATAGGACATCAGTCCGAAATTATTTTCATTAATAACCTGCTTTGTCTGTTCTTCATTTTTTTCAAGAATGGACGGAACATCCTTCGCAAACTGCATCACCTGTTCTTCGATTTTGCCGCCTACAGTAAACCCACCCAAGACTGCGCCCCCAATGATCACGAAAAAAACGATAAAAATGGCTAAAGTCCGGGGAATGTACTTGGATCTTGAAAGAAACTCCACAACCGGTTTCAGAATATAAAACAGAAATCCTGCAAAAATCAACGGAAAGAAGAGCGTGGCAACCAAACTGAGGATCGGATTGACCAGAAACTGAACCTCGCTCAATAGAAAAATCACCAACAGAACCAAAACAATTCCTGTCAAATACTTAAAAAAAGGATGTCTAATCCACAATATTATCCCCCCAATGAAAAAGAATATAAGTGTTTATTCCCTTTCTGGCGGAATTTGACACATGGGGAAAGGTACTGTGTCCCAAAAGACGTACAAACTTCAAATGGGACTCGGGACCTGTCCCCACTGTTTACCAGCATTTTTACCGCATGTGGTGAGCAAAATACAAAGGAAAGACATCAAAAAGGGGTGTGTAACCATGGATAAATGGATAAGTTCCATATTGAAGCTGGCCGCAACTCAAAATCTCTTGAAGAGGTTTGGCTATAAACCGAGGAAAAAGAGAAACTTAGGCGCGTTCGCATCTTTGCTGGGAATCGGCTTAAGTGCAGCGGCTATCATGTATGGTCGAAATGGTGGTAACGCAATGACTGGTAAGGAACAATCAAGACCTATGCAGAAGCATCGTTCCGCCACCGATATCATGAAGACACTCCAGTCGAAAGGTCTTGCAAATCCGACGGACATGGCTGCTGTCGCCGAAATTGCAGAAGAATTCACTCCGTTGCATAAAGCTCCATCCCAACCGGGGAGCAGCAAGCAACAAAGAAACATGAACCAAAATAGCAACAACCAACACAAAGGCAATACAAATAGCTACCAAGTCAACAAACAAAACCATAAATAAACCAGTACCACCTCGCCTTAAGAAACGGCAGGTGGTACTGGTTTGCTATAAAACGAATGTATCATATTTTCCAGTTCGGAAATATCGGACTCCGTTACGGAAGGACTCTCACTTAAAGAGCCGATCATACTTTCCAATAAAAATCTTCGTGGGCTTTTGGCCTCGAGCAGCTCTTCCTGGATGAAATCCAAGAGCTCTACATAAGGTGTTCCGCTGAGCTTGCTTTTCATGGACTCCAGCAACGTGATAAGGGCCTGCTTGCGTGCAAGGATTCCATCCCTGTTTTCCGGAAACCACTGTTCAAGCCTTTCCGGTGCAATCAGTTGATCCTTTGTTTGTACAACCTCATTAACCACCTGCACAATACGCTCCACACTATATTTTACCACGCGATGAATGCTTGCGCTGCCACTTTCCTGTCCCATCAGGTTGAATTTGATATTGTGGTTTAAGATCCCCATGAACATGATGGAGCAATCGAGGAGATAAGGCTTTTTCTCTTCGCCGAAAAGATCGATGAAACGCTCGTAGATCCAGCGAATCATTCGCAGTTGCCCCCGCTTGATGAATTCCTTCAGTTCTTCGTCCTTGGAGAAAAAAACTTCTTCAAAAAGCGAGATGAGCTTATTGGCACGGTTTGTATGCATCTGCATTTCAATCTGCTGGATGAAAATGTTGATATCAGCTGGATCCTTGCCGATCAGCAGATCTGCCCGATCTTTTTCAAGCTTCGTATAGATGGTCTTGAACAGCTCGATAAGCAGTTCGTTTTTGGAGGAAAAATAATTGTAGAAGGTGCCCTTTGAAATGCCGCTGAAATCGAGGATATCCTGAATGGATGTAGCTTGGAACCCTTTTTCAATAAACAGCTGATGGGCCTTCTTGATTACCTGTAATTTTCGTTCATTCATCATATCACCTTTTAGACTGCTAGTATAATTTTCATACTACCTTATTTTCGCAGCATACACAAACCCCCAATAAATAACAGCTACTTTTTATTGAAATAATTGTACTGATGGTATAAGATGTACATTATGAAACGTTAGTACAAAATTATGAACTTGTAGTATAAAGGGAGAGGAAGCGAAACAACATGCAACAACAAACAGAATCCACACAGCGACCGCCATATGGGATACTGGCTATCCTGATGATTGGCGCTTTTATTGCTTTTTTAAATAATACATTACTGAATATTGCTCTGCCCTCTATCATGACGGAGCTTAAGGTGGGTCCTTCGACCGTTCAATGGCTCACAACAGGATTCATGCTGGTGAACGGGATCTTGATTCCGACCACGGCATTTCTCATCCAAAAATATTCTGTTCGCCATTTGTTCATCGCGGCAATGGGTCTGTTCACAATCGGAACCGTCCTGGCCGGATTTGCCCATGTCTTTCCGGTACTTCTAACGGGACGCATGCTGCAGGCATCCGGTTCGGCCATTTTGATGCCGCTATTGATGAATGTGATGCTCGTCAGCTTTCCAGTTGAAAAAAGGGGAGCAGCTATGGGGGTATTCGGGCTTATCATGATGGGAGCGCCGGCAATCGGTCCTACATTATCCGGATGGCTCATTGAACACTATGATTGGAGAATGCTGTTCCATTTTGTTACGCCGATTGCTGCGGTCATTCTTTTATTAGGGATTTTCCTATTAAAGGATAAAAAGGTGAAACCGAATATCCGTCTCGATATGTTCTCGGTTCTGTTATCAAGCTTAGGATTTGGCGGCCTTCTTTATGGCTTCAGTTCTGCCGGTTCCAAAGGCTGGGACAGTCCGCTTGTCTATGGAACAATCCTTATTGGAGTGGTAGCCCTGACATGGTTTATCCTCCGTATGCTTCGCCAGGAAAAACCGATGCTGAACTTCCGGATCTATCAGTATCCGATGTTCGCCTTATCCTCCGCCATCTCGATGGTCATCACGATGGCGATGTTTTCCGGGATGATCCTTTTGCCGATTTATGTGCAGACTTTACGTGGCATCTCCCCGTTGGATGCAGGTCTTATGATGCTTCCGGGAGCGATTGCGATGGCGCTCATGTCGCCGGTCACAGGGAAACTGTTTGATAAATACGGCGGCAAAGTACTCGCGATAACAGGATTGACAATTACGGTCGTAACGAGCTATTTCTTCAGTCAGTTGACGCTGGAAACATCCTATACACAGCTGGTCATCCTTTATACGGTAAGGATGTTCGGGATGTCCATGGTATTCATGCCGGTTTCCACAAACGGGCTGAACCAGCTTCCAAAAAGATTCTATCCACATGGAACAGCGATGAACAGCACGCTGCAGCAGGTATCTGGTGCAATCGGTACGGCATTCCTCGTAACGCTCATGTCTACCCGTGCCGAAAGCTATGGGCGTGACCTGGCTGCGACAGAACTGCCTAAGCTTGGTGCCGATCCTACTGCAGAAGCGCTCGGTGCCATGCAACAGCAGATCATGCTGCAATCCACATTGGAGGGGATCAACTTCGCATTCCTCGTGTCCGTCTTTATAGCAGCTATAGCGCTTGTGCTTTCCTTCTTCATTAAGAGGGCGAAGCAAGCGGAGGATCCAATAGGGAATGAAGCGGAAGCAGAAGCAGTAAATCCCGATGTAAAAGCTAAATTAGCGGAAAACTAATAAGAAAACAGCCCCGAGTGTGGAGGCTGTTTTTTTTATAAGGTTATTTTTTATTGACTTGGGTACCGCTTTTCTTCTGGCTTTGTGAAGCAGTGTTTCCAATCTGAAAGTCATTGCCGAATTCCACATTGTTTTTATGATCGTGCTTTTCAATTTGTTCTCTTGTCTGTTCCTTATTCTGCTTACCTTGATTGGACATACCTCATCAACTCTCTTTCCAATAGTTTACCTTTCTTAATATGCTCAATTTGTACGGGAAAATTAGTCTTTTATATTTAATCTGGACTAAATTTTCTGTTCAATCTGTTAACCTTTCCCTCGTTCGGCTAAAATGATAGTATCTGAATTTTCTTTATACGGTAAATGATGGAGAGGTTGATAATGATGGTTCGAGAGATATTTGTGAAGGAACTGGTTGAACGCACGGCTGAATCAGGCTGTACGGTAATCGATGTGCGTTCTCCTGCGGAGTTTGCAGAGATGACCATTCCTGGGAGCATCAATATCCCGCTTTTCAATGATGAAGAGAGGGCCGAAGTGGGTACGATCTATAAGCAGGTCAGTGCGGACGCGGCCAAGGACAGAGGACTGGAGATCGTTTCTGCAAAACTTCCTGACTTTATTCGAGCGTTCCAAAAGCTTGAAGGGGATCTCGTTGTCTTCTGCTGGCGTGGAGGGATGCGGAGCAAGACCACTGCCACGGTCCTTGATTTGATGGGCGTGAAAGCAAAACGGTTACAGGGCGGGGTAAAAGCGTACCGCCGCTGGGTGATGGAGCAACTGGAGAATATCGACATTCTTCCTGAAGGTTATATTCTAAATGGAGGAACTGGTACAGGAAAAACCGCCATTCTCCACAAGCTACAGGAAAAAGGTGTTCCGATTCTGGATCTGGAGGGGTTGGCAATGCACCGCGGCTCCGTTTTCGGACAGATTGGCTTGGCGTCAATCAGCCAGAAAATGTTCGAGGCCAATCTCCTTCAAGTTGTCCTTAAGAATCAGCAAGCACCCTATCTGGTGGTAGAAGCCGAAAGCAAACGAATGGGAAAAATCCTGCTGCCCGAATTCATTACTAAGAAAAAACAGGAATCCACTCACATCTTTATCAGAATGCCCATGGAGGTCCGCGTGCAAAATATTATGACTGAATATAAACCATGGGACTATCACGATGAATGTGTACTGGCATTTCGCAGAATAAAAAAATACATCCACACCCCAATCGCAGCCGCTATTGAAACCCATCTGAAGCAGCGACAATATGAACCGGCCATCCACCTGCTATTGGAGCATTACTACGATCCAAGATACCTGCATAGTGCCAAAGACTGCAAAAGAATAGTGCTGGAAGCAAATAATGTAGAGGAAGCGGTGGAGGGAGTTTATGAACTTGTTTGTAGGGGCCTCACCCCGCTGAATAGGTGATATTTTCCCGAAAACGATACTAGTTTTGGAAGAAAAGCTGTGAGGAAAGGGAGCAGGATTGTGAAAATACTTAAAAGTAAAATGGATTTCATTATTGGAGAAAACGGAATCAGTTCTGTTGAACAGGTACATATCGGCGGAGTGAATCAATCGATCCTTATCCAAGCTGAAAACTCGAATAATCCTATTCTATTAATTATCCACGGAGGACCTTCCATGCCGCTGCCGGGAGTTTCCTCTCGAGGAAAAGACTATACAATCGTGACCAACACCAAAGAATTGGTCAAACACTTTGTCCTTGTTTTCTGGGATCAGAGAGGAACTGGTAAATCCTATCATCCCACCATTCCACAGGAGACCATGACGGTGGAGCAATTTGTCTCAGACGCAAAGGAGCTGACAGATTATCTAACCGAGCGCTTTCAGCAGGAAAAAATTTTCCTGGCAGCCCATTCCTGGGGTTCTGTTATTGGAATGAATCTCGTGGCAAGATATCCGGGAAAATTCTATTCCTATATAGGACTCTCTCAAATCATAAGCTGGACGGAAAATGATCGCCTGTCCTTAAAGTGGATGAAAGAGGAAGCAAAAAGGCGTAAAAAGCATAAAGCTCTGAAGGAACTCGAATCCGTCGGAGAGCCTCCATTTGTAGAAAGCTTTAAACAATGGGGCGTCCTAAGAAAATGGCAGCGAATTTTCAATACGCTCGTATACACGGACCCTTCCACCAAGCACCCAGGACTGATCGGTGTCTCAAAAGACATGGTATTTTCGGAAGACTACAGCATAAAAGATATAGTTCATAGCTTTTATCATGGATTTAAGCTGGTCTACTCCCAAACTTTCATAGAAGAGCTTGCTGATTTTAATTTTATGGAATCTGTCCAGGAACTCCAGATTCCCATTACCTTTATCCACGGTTCCAAGGATTTTCACGTGCATGGCAGTCTAGTAGAAGAGTTTTATAACAGAGTAGACGCAACCCACGGGAAAAAGTTAGTCTGGGTAGAAAAATCGGCTCATATCTTCCATCCGGAGGATACACAATTAATTGAACAGTATTTATTGGAGCAGCTCCGATATCTTCCGTGACATTGGTCCGTTTATCAGGGGTTTTACGCTTTAACACTTTAACAAAGTGAGGGTCAGGCCCCTGTAGTTTGAAAAAAAAGAATTCCATTGCGAATTCATTTCTCTTATTTATGCGGTTGTAAACTATGTTCTCTCAGAATAGACGTGACAATATGAATCGAATCCCATTCCCCGCGAGAAAATTTGACGATTGGAAATGTCTTCGGAAATAGCTTGCGCCGAATTTCTTCCGTTGAATATCCTTCTTTGTGCATGGACAATACTTCCGATTGAACCGAAAGCAAATAGTCGCGTTTTCTTTCAAGCGCTTTGCGGCCATCTTCCAAATACCCTGCATGACTACAAAAAACTTCAAGAAAATCATAGGATAATACACCTTCCAAGGAGCGGATGATTTCAGGGGTGCTTTCATCTGCCAATGCCAGCTTGGTGCGCGCACTTACAAACAAATCGCCGGTGAACAACTGTCCTGTTTCCCTGTTAAGAAAGGCTTTGTGATCAAAGGCATGACCGGGGGTTTCGATGGCATCCCAAGTGGCATTTCTGGATTGGAAGGTGTTTGAGAGCGGTTTGGCTTGAAACGGCCGGCGTCTTCCCCAGAACAGCTTTCGATAGAGCGGATAATCTGCCCGCCGAGTGCAGGAAGCGATGGATGTTTCATTAAGATAAATCGGCACATTCTTCGTTTTTTGGACATATGCGGCACAGCCAGTATGGTCTTCATGATAATGACTGAGCATGACCTGATCAAAATCCGCTTCATCAAGGAAGGGTTCAAAAAATTTATGTAGCGATTGTGCTCCGGTATCGATTAACATGCCATCAATCAAATAGCTGTAAACATTTAACGAAACACCTTTCAAGGAAATTTCTCCATTTAGATAGGATACACCATTAATCTCACCCTTGGATGCTTTCTTCTTAAACAACAAATCTACCATCTCCCCGTTAATTCCAATGTATACCAAAATTATAGCAAAAATGGTTGTTGGATTGTTAATTTTTGAAAGGTGAACCTGTCATACATAGAGAATTATCGTCCTGAGATGTTGCTTGACAATTTCCCCTCTTTCTCCTCCATCCTTTACGTTATAATGAAAGAATACGCTTACTTAAGGGACTGAACAAACATGACCTACATTCATAAACTAAAACACTTTATTGGTGGAAGGATACTCAAAACAGGTATTGCGGTGTTCATTACCGCGTTGATCTGCGAGGCTTTGGCATGGCCTGCCATGTTTGCTGTCATTGCGGCGATTGTTACCATTGAGCCGACCGCTGCCAATTCGATAAAAAAAGCGTTTGTCCGGTTTCCGGCCTCGGGCATCGGCGCTGGATATGCCATTTTGTTTTACATGGGTTTTGGTGATAATCCTGTGACGTACACGCTGGTGGCACTTGCGACCATCATCACCTGTCATAAGCTGCACCTGGACGATGGAATCCTTGTTGCCACCTTGACTGGTGTAGCGATGATCACGACCGTTCATGATCATTATCTTTCTTCCTTCCTTGTCAGGTTGGGTACGACTATCACTGGTCTATCCGTATCCACGCTTGTAAATCTGCTGGTGTTAAAGCCGAATTATACTCCAGCCATCTCCGAAAAAGTCAGGGGGCTGTTAAAGGAAACAGGGCAACTGATAGAAAGAAGCGGTGGGGCGCTGATAAAGGGGAAAATGCTCGCCAATCCCAGGCAGACCAGATTGGCCTTTCATAAGGTAGTGAGAGAGGTGGAGCGTGTCGAGGATCTTTGCCGCTATCAGAAAGAGGAATGGAAATACCATCGTTACAAAAGAAAAGACATGCGGCATTTCTATTATGAAAATAGAAAACTGAAAATCTTGACACAGCTGACTTATCACGTCGGGAATTTGATTTTCATTCCAAGTCACAAACGGATAGCTGATCAGGACAAATCGGTTCTCATACTCTCAACCACAAGGACCATAAGTGGTGTACTACAGAATGATCGATATGAAATGACGGAAGAGCACCATCAATGGATGGACAGGCTATTTGACCAGCTCGCTGAAAGAATACCTTCTTCGACCGAAACCGATTATCATATATTATCAACGGACACCGTTATTTTTTATGAATTGATAGCAATCAATGATTTATTGGAGGAACTGGCTAAAATTGAGCACCATGCGTGGAAGCATCGTCTGGCTATAGCGAAACACCGTGCAATATTAAAATCCGCAAGACATTAAACATGCAATACGCTACAATATAAACAATAAAGTATATAATTCACCCAATTACATATTAACATTTAGGTGCCTTTTCGGAGGTTAAAAGGGAAGCTGGTGCAAAACCAGCACGGACCCCGCCACTGTAAACGTTGAACCGTGTTAGCTTTTATCCACTGTGCTTTTCATGCATGGGAAGGATTAACGCTGTGATGAGACGTAAGTCAGGAAACCTGCCTATTTGTTTTTAAGAATTCTACGAGGAAAGAATGCTTAAAGTGACATTAATATCTCTCTGCTTTCATAGATACGTATTGTGAAAAGTGGACATGCGATTCATAATGCGCTTTAGCGTCTTTCCTTATATAGGAGAGGCGTTTTTTTATTCTCTTAATCTGTTACATCACTTTTTTACAGGAGGTTCATTATGGGCAAAGAAAAGCAAAGAGGGTTGACACTTATTTTTACAGGTGATGGGAAAGGAAAAACAACCTCTGCGTTGGGACTGACTCTTCGTGCAGTGGGGAGAGGGATGAAAGTTAAAATTTTTCAGTTTATCAAGTCACCGGAGCGTTCATATGGAGAACAAATAGCGTTAGAAAAACTTGGAGTTGAGATGGTTCAGCTTGGGGCAGGTTTTACTTGGACGAAAACACCGGAGGACCATCGCGAGGCATTAAGAAAGGGTTGGCCATTGGCAAAGGAAGCTGTGCTGAGTGGGGAATTCGATGTAGTGGTTTTAGATGAACTGAACAATGCATTGGCAATCGACCGATTTCCGATAGAGGATGTTCTTCCATTAGCAGATGTCATGGATGTGATAAAAAATAAACCAGGACACGTGCACCTGGTCATCACTGGCAGAGACGCAAAGGATGAAATAAAAGAAATGGCAGATCTAGTATCCATCATTGAACCGGAAAAGCATTATTACAACGATGGCGTGGCAGCTGTAAAAGGAATCGAGTTTTAATTCTGTCAGGGTGGGGGTAGGATTGATGGATAGAAGGATTGTCATTGCAGGAACAAGTAGTGGTGTAGGAAAAACGACGGTCACGATAGGACTGATGGCGGCTCTCCAAAAAAGGGGTATGACGGTTCAGGGATTTAAATGTGGACCGGATTATATTGACACCTCCTATCATACAGCAGTGACGGGACGGCGCTCTCGGAATCTCGATAGCTGGATGCTTGATGAAGCAATCGTTAAGGAGATTGTCCAAATAGGGAGTGAAGGTGCTGACATCTCGGTAATGGAAGGAGTCATGGGCTTTTATGATGGCAAAAATCCAAAGACCAATGAAGGCAGTACAGCAGAAATCAGTATCATCACAGATAGCCGAGTACTGTTGGTTGTGGACTGCTCGAGCATGGCCAGAAGTGCCGCAGCAATCGTAAAGGGTTTTCAATCTTTATCTCCAGAGGTGAATATTGTCGGCGTGGTCGCGAACAAAGTTGGCGGGAAAGGGCATTTTCAGCTGATAAAAGAGGCGGTGGAACAGGAATGCCATATTCCCGTGATCGGCTATTTGAATAGAGAAATGGACATATCCATGCCAGAGCGTCATTTAGGATTGATCCCGACCATAGAACGCGGCGATTTGGACGCGTTGTTTGAAAGGCTGGGTGAGCTCGTTGAAGAAACAATAGATATCGATCTGCTTTACCAGTTGGCAAAGACCACAACCTTGAAGGTAGAGGAATCAGGGATTTTTACCCAAAGACCACCAAAGGGCGTGAAAATCGCAGTTGCATACGACCGGGCTTTCAATTTTTACTATCAGGAAAACTTGGAGCTCCTGCAGGCTTATGGAGCAGAGCTAGTCTATTTTTCCCCTTTAAAAGGAGAAGCTCTGCCTGTAGGAGTACAGGGCCTCTACTTGGGTGGCGGTTTTCCAGAGGAGTATGTCGATATATTAGCGAGCCAGATCAGGGTAAAGGAATCGATTCGGAATGCCGTTCTTGAAGGCATCCCAACCTTTGCGGAATGTGGAGGTTTCATGTACCTCTGTGATGCATTAATAACGGTGGATGGAAGGAAGCAACCGATGGCAGGAATCATTGCCGGAGAGGTGACCATGCAGAAGAAGTTGGCAGCGATCGGCTATCGGGAGGTTTGTGCAGAGCATGAAAACAGCCTGATGACCAAAGGGGATAAGGCTAAGGGGCATGAGTTTCATTATTCCACCTTTCTGCCAGGAGAAGACCACCAATTTGCCTATGAAACAAAAGGGACAAGAGGAAAGCAGAAGGATGGATACGTGAGTGGTAATTTAGTAGCAGGTTATACCCACATCCATTTTGCCTCCAACCCAAAGCTTGTAGAGAATTGGATCAACCGATGTCTGGAGTGGAAAGCAAATGGATAAAGCGAGGCCCATCATGATTCAAGGCACTCATTCTGATGCAGGGAAAAGTGCGATTGTCACAGCCTTATGCCGGATATTTGCACAGGATGGCTTTAAAACAGCCCCGTTCAAATCACAGAATATGGCCCTTAATTCGTATATCACCATCGATGGTAAGGAGATTGGACGAGCGCAAGGTGTTCAGGCGGAAGCGGCAGGCATTATCGCAACCACCGATATGAACCCGATACTAATCAAGCCTACAGGAAACTATGAGTCCCAAATCGTGGTGCATGGTGTCCCTTATCAAAATATGAAGGCAGGAGAGTATCGACAGGACTTTTTCCAGCAGGGATTAAAGCTGATTCAGGATTCCTATGAAAAATTGGCGCAAGGCTATGAATGTGTAGTGATAGAAGGAGCGGGAAGTCCGGCTGAAATCAATTTGAATGACAGGGAACTTGTCAACATGCGTGTGGCGCGTCTGGCAAATGCACCAGTCATTTTGGTTGGTGATATTGAAAAGGGTGGGGTATTTGCCAGTTTGGTAGGAACGCTGCAGCTCTTGGAACCGGAAGACAGAAAGAGAGTAATCGGGGTGGTCATCAATAAATTCCGCGGAGATGTATCCCTGTTGGAACCAGGTTTGAAATGGTTTGAGGAGTATACAGATGTACCCGTCCTTGGGGTCATCCCTTTTATTAATCATTTGACAATAGAGGCAGAGGATTCGGTAGTTTTAGACAATTATTCAACCAAAATAGATACGTCCAAGGATTTGGATATTGCCGTTATTCGCTACCCTCTGATTTCAAATTTTACAGATGTCGATCCTTTCTTTGAGGAGCCTGATTGCCACGTGCGATTTGTTAGCCGGGCAGAAGAATTAGGGACACCGGATTTAATCATTTTACCCGGAAGTAAAAATACTGTGGAGGACGCATTATTTTTACATGACAGCGGTTTGGCTAATCGGATTCTGGCATTATCGGAAAAAAAGACGATGATAGTCGGGATTTGTGGCGGTTTTCAAATGCTGGGGAAAGAAATCGAGGATGTGCTGGGAGTTGAATCTCCTATTAAGCAGGCTCCGGGATTAGAGCTGATTCCCATGAATACCTCCATCACACCGAACAAAACAACCATCCGCTCCGAAGGGGTCATTACGATTCAAGGGAGAACGATTCCTGTTTCCGGCTATGAAATACATATGGGGGATTCCCATTTTGAATCAGGGTGCGATCATTTGATTGAACTGAGCGACAGGGCAGAGGGAGTATGGAGTGAGGATCGGCTGATCATGGGGACTTATTTTCACGGGATTTTCCATAACGACGAGTTCAGGGAGTTCCTGCTTAATGAACTGAGAGATAACAAAGGATTGGATCCTATCCATGTCAGGGTCTCCTTTGCCAAAAAAAGAGAAGAATCCTTTGACCGATTGGCGGATGTAGTGAGGGAACATATTCAATTGGATGTAATCTATCAAAAAATGAAGGAATTTCAGAGAGGTGTCTGCCATGTTAAAGATATGTGAGAAAATACAACCAGTTGATAAAAGTATCGGGAATGAGGTGCGTGCTTATTTGGACACCTTAACAAAGCCGATTGGAAGCTTAGGAAGAGTGGAGGAATTAGCGATTCAGCTTGGGGAAATCACATCCAACCATTTTCCGTCTGTATCTCCCCCTGGGTTGATTGTGTTTGCTGCCGATCACGGGGTGGCAGGTGAGGGAGTTTCTGCGTACCCCCAAGAAGTTACCGTCCAGATGGTACATAATTTCCTGAACGGTGGAGCTGCGATTAATGTGTTGGCAAAACAGATCGATGCCAAGCTGGATATTGTCGATATTGGTGTAGCAAGTGAGATAGAAAGGGATGGGCTCATCTCAAGAAAAGTCCGTTATGGTACAGGGAACTTTTTAAAGGAAGATGCCATGAGTCGGGATGAAGCGCTGGAAGCCATCCGAGTGGGAATGGACGCAGCGAATGATATGATTCAACGGGGAGCGAAATGTCTATTACTCGGGGAAATGGGAATAGGCAATACAACGAGCAGCAGTGCAATCCTATCTGTGCTTCTAATGGAAAATAATTTAGAGAGAATAGTAGGTACAGGTACAGGCATATCAGAAATTAAGATCAAACATAAGCAGCAGGTGATCAAACAGGCCGTTGAAAATCGACAACCAGACCCTGGGGATCCATTGGATATATTAGCGAAGCTTGGTGGACTCGAAATAGCGGGCATGATAGGCGCTATTTTTGGTGCGGCTGAAAAGAGAATTCCGATTTTAATAGATGGATTCATTAGTACAGTAGCTGCAATATTAGCGGTGGAAATGTGCCAGCCTATCAAGGGATATTTGATAATCGGTCATCAATCAAAGGAAATTGGGCATAGGCTTGCCTTGGAGCTCCTGGAAAAGAAGCCGCTGCTTGATTTGGAATTGAGGCTCGGGGAGGGATCGGGTGCTGCCCTTGCATATCCTATTGTGAAGGCTTCTGCCAGGATCCTGAAGGATATGGCGACTTTTGCCTCTGCGGGAGTATCGGAATCGACCAACTCAAAATAGGGAAAATTTAAATTTACAAGAGTATGAAGTTAACTTATAATGACTTTTAGAATAAAAAAACGAATATTAAGACAAATAGGTTCCTTAAATGTTCATGACAATGAAGTTTAAGGTGAAAAGGGAAGTTGGTGCAAGTCCAACACGGTCCCGCCACTGTAAGCGCTGAGGAAGGCTAACGTATCTCCACTTTGCATGATGATGCATGGGAAGGAGTAGCCGACTGATGAAGTGCAAGTCAGGAGACCTGCCTATGTTGTTATTAAACACCTTCGAGGAAAGGGATGTTTAAAGTGCGTGGTTATCCAGAGACCATTCCTATTTTGCCAGTCTGATAGACTAAGTAATAATAGGTGCATTTTTACGTTCAACGCTTTCCTTTCGGATAGCGTTTTTTTATTTGCAAAATAGCGGAAAAAGGGGAAGAGAAAACATGAAGCAATTATGGAAAAAGTGGAGCATGATCACGCTGCTAGTAACGATGGCGATTTTAGCGGGATGTGGTATGAATGGGTCTGAAACAAACAAGCAGTCAAGTGGCGAAGTAAATGAAACTGCTGTGAATGAAGAGCAGGGAACAGAAGGGAAGCAATTTCCTGTCACTATCAAAGATGAAACCGGAGAGGAAATTGTCATCGAAGAAGAACCGGAATCTATTATTTCCCTACAGGCCAGCAGTACTGAAATCTCTTATGCATTAGGATTAGGCGATAAAATGGTGGGGGTTTCCGACTATTGCAACTATCCTCCGGAAGCGCTTGAGGTAGAAAAGGTGGGGGCGCAGGATATGAATGTTGAGCTTATCCTTACCCTTCTACCGGATATTGCCCTTGTGACGGACTATCATCTGGAAACACATGCTGATATTTTGTCCCAGTTTGAAGAAGCGGGAATAACGGTCATTGTAATTGGCAGTGAAACCTCTTTTGACGATGTGTACGAAACAATCGATCTAATCGGTAGTGCAACAGGTAAGAAGGCGGAGGCGGAAGAGCTGGTTTCCGATATGAAAGAACGTCTTGAAGCAGTGAAGGAAAAGGCGAAAGCTGTAACGGATAAAAAGAAAGTGTGGGTCGAGGTATCACCGGCTCCGGATATTTTTACCACGGGACAAGGAACCTTTATGCACGAAATGCTGGAATCCATCCAAGCTGAAAATGCAGCTGGAGATCAAGAAGGCTGGGTCAAGATGACCGAAGAAGAAATCGTTCAATTAAATCCTGATGTGATTGTCACCACGTACGGATACTATGTGGAGAGTCCAAGGGAAGCGGTGATGGCACGTGATGGCTGGGCCGAGGTGCCTGCAATAAAATCGGGAGAAGTACATGATGTGGATAGCGATACGGTAACGAGACCTGGTCCTCGTTTAATTGAAGGGGTGGAAACACTTGCAAAAATCGTTTATCCGGAAATATTTAACTAATAAGCTCGTTTGGCTCTATATAGGATGTGGAGGGTTTGTACTTGGTACAGCCCTCCTTGGTCTATTAAGCAGCAGTGTAACCATTCCTATCACAACCGTCCTCCATATTGTCCTGGAAAATGCTTTTGGGCTGGGGTGGCTAGAGGAAGTACCGAAAAATGAAGAAATGATCATTTGGAATATCCGCTTTCCCAGGGTCCTTCTTGCCCTTTTTGTGGGAGCTTCATTGGCGTTGGCAGGAGCAGCGTTTCAAGGGCTGTTACGCAATCCATTGGCAGACCCCTATACGATTGGTGTTTCTTCTGGCGCAGCATTGGGAGCGGTTGCTGTTCTATTCTTTCAGGTTACGATTATTGGTTTAGGGAGCTTTACCCTACCGATTGTCGCTATAATCAGTGGACTGCTTTCCCTCTTGCTTGTCTTTGGATTGGTTCGCTTAAGTAATAGAGGATTGGCAATAGAAACGATCATTTTAGCAGGAATCATCATCAGTGCCTTTATCGGCTCCATCATCTCCTTGATCATCTCCTTGGGGGATCGGGATTCCATGACACAGATCATCTATTGGCTTTATGGAAGTGTCGGAATGAGAGGCTGGAGTCATGTACAGTTAATCGTACCTTTTATGGTCCTTGGTACCTTAATCCTCTTCATTCATTATCGTGAATTGAATGCCATGGCTTTGGGGGAGGAGGCAGCCGATCATATCGGTGTCGATGTGAGACGGGGGAAAATTTTCATTTTAGTGGGTGCTTCCCTTTTAACAGGGGCGGCAGTCGCCGTTTCGGGATCCATCGGATTTGTTGGTTTGGTCATCCCTCATCTTATTAGACTTATAACAGGTCCCAATCACCGGCATGTCCTTCCTTTATCCATGCTTGTTGGTGGAGGCTTCCTCGTTTTGGCGGATCTGGGAGCAAGAACCATTATAGCACCGAAGGAATTGCCGATAGGGGTCATTACGGCATTGATTGGCGCGCCGGTTTTTGCTGCATTACTAGTCCGCGAAAGAGTAGGAAGGGGGAAGTCAATTGATTAAGGTCAGAAATCTAACAGGTGGCTATTCAGCTATCCCCATCATTAAAGGGCTTGATCTCAACATTCAAAAGGGAGAGTTTTTCGCGCTGTTAGGGCCGAACGGAAGTGGGAAGACGACCCTGTTTAAACTCATTACAGGCCAGCTTCCCATTCAGCAAGGGGAAATTCTTATCGACGAAAAACCCATTACTGCCTTTTCCAAACTGGAAAAAGCGAAAAAAGTGGCCGTACTGACTCAGGAGGTTCAGGTGTCTTTTGATTATACGGTGGAGGAAATCGTTAGTCTTGGCCGCTATCCACATCAAACAGGGATTTTTAAAAGCCTATCCAAAGAAGATAAGAATGCCATGGAATATGTGATGAGAAAAACCAGGATAACCAAGTTTCGCAACACACAATTCCGCAAGCTTAGCGGAGGGGAAAAGCAGCGGGTACTATTGGCAAAAGCATTGGTTCAGGAGCCGGAAATTCTCTTGTTGGATGAACCTACGAACCATCTGGACATCAAGCACACCTTTCAAATGCTGGATCTTATTAAGGAATGGCAGCAAGAAAAAGGACTGACCGTGTTTTCTATTCTGCATGATCTGAATATTGCTTCCCTTTATGCCGATCGCCTTGCCTTGCTTTATGAGGGTTCGTTTCTTGAAGTGGGGGACACCGACACATTGCGCAAGGAAGATCAACTGAAAAAAGTGTATGAAGTAGAGATTCAAACGCAATCACACCCAATCGTACCGAAGCCACAGCTCCTTATGACACCAAGATTTGAGCAGCCAGATCATTCCTATAGCCTTCGCGAAGCCTACCAAATGGAACAGACGTCCGATTATATTCATGTTCAATTCAATCATCCTTTGCGTTGTATCTCCAATGGTGTGGTGGGGGATGGTATTCAATGGCTGAAGCATTTCTGCAACTTTCATGTTTCAAAAAACTATAATTGCTCCAACCCGAAAAAAGATTTACAAGACTGGATGGAAAAATATCATATCCCCCCTGAACAGGCGGTAGGATTGATGACGGCTGTACAGCTGGAGGATGTCACGATTGTGATGGAGAAAATAGCCGGTATCGAATTTATGGCAGTCGTTACTGCCGGGGTAGGAAATGCGGTAGATATCTCGAAAGGGCATCCAGCCAATTTACCGCTTCAGATCGGGACCATCAATATGATGATATTTATCGATGCCCATTTTACGGACGGAGCACTCGTTAATGGACTTATGTCTGCCACGGAAGCGAAAGTGAAGGCGCTGCAGGATCTGGAAATTATGGACCCGGAAACAAAAACGCTTGCAACCGGGACTTCTACCGATGCGATGGTTCTAGCTGTCACGCAGCAAGGGGTACAGACTCCTTATGCAGGCTCGGGAACGGTTTTCGGAAAGGGAATTGGCCATGTTGTCTATCAGGCTACAACGCAAGCGATACGGAAATATTTGAAAAGGGTCCAGGGATGATGGAAGAACCGTTCTACATAGCGTGTTTGATACTGATAGGAGCGATTTTACTGGACTTATGGATTGGTGACCCAAGGTGGCTGCCGCACCCTGTCATTCAGATGGGAAAGCTAATTACACTATTGGAGAGAAAATGGAACCTTGGTACAAACAGAAGGCTAAAAGGAGTGCTTCTTACATGGACTGTCGTTGTTACCGTTTATGTTGTGACCTTTTTTTTCGTTAGTATCTCTTATCACATTTATTATGCGGCGGGTGTAGTGATGGAGATCTGCTTGATATCGACAACGATCGCGATAAAAGGACTATCTTCTGCCGGGAAAAGTGTAAAAGAGCCCTTGGCTGAAGGAGATTTAGTGAGGGCGAGGAAAAGCCTCAGCATGATTGTCGGGAGGGATACCGAGCATCTGGAAGAAAGCGAGATTGTGAGGGGAGCGGTGGAAACTGTTTCCGAGAATACTGTCGATGGGATAACAGCGCCATTGTTCTGGGCATTGATTGGCGGTGCTCCATTAGCGATGGCGTACCGGGCGATAAATACGCTCGATTCCATGGTTGGCTATAAAAATGAACAGTACATCCAGTTTGGCTGGGCATCTGCGAGATTGGATGATATCTTCAATTGGCTTCCGGCCAGATTGACTGCTTTGACTATGTGGTTTTCTTCATTTTTTTTGCGGGGCTCAAGGCATATGGAAGCACTGAAAACTACATGGAGAGATGCCAAAAAGCACCCAAGTCCGAACAGCGGTTGGTCTGAGGCAATGGTAGCTGGATTGATGGGCGTTCAATTGGGCGGAGTCAATTACTATAATGGCAGGATTTCAAAACGGGCGACAATGGGTAATTCCACCAGAAAATTATTGGTCTCAGATATTGATAAAGCCATCCGCTATATGCATGGAGGCTGGCTTGGGTTTTTAGGGCTTCTACTAATAGCACTTTATATTGGACAGTTCATGTAATGGAGGGGGAACATCGATGAAATGGCCAGAGCACGGCGGACAACCAGCAACAATGAAACAGCTTTTTCAACTAGATAAGGAGAAAACCATCCTTGATTTCAGCGCGAACTTAAATCCCTTAGGGCCTCCAGCGTGGCTTAAAGAGGAGCTGTATAACCAGTATGAGAGTCTTACTCATTACCCAGATCCAAGCTATTCTCATAGCACTGCCAGCCTCGCAGAGCATGAAGGGGTGGATGAGGGTGAGGTATTACTGACCAATGGTGGAGCAGAAGCCATATTTTTGGCGGCGAAATATTTTGAAGGAAAGAAGGCTTTGATTTTGCAGCCCACGTTTGTGGAATATGAGCGTGCGTGTAAACATTATCATATCGAAACAGAGGATATTGGGTTAATGCCTCAGGATGGTTTTGCTGTGCCTTTAGATTTTGTTTTGGAAAAGCTCACCGAAAAAGACGTCCTGTTCCTTTGCCGCCCCAATAACCCGACAGGAACGGTGGTTCCGGAAAAGGAGATACGAGCGTTATTGGACAAAGGATTAAAAACGAATACATATATAGTGGTGGATGAGGCTTTCGTGGACTTTGTTCCGGACCTTTCGCTGTCTTCCTTGGTAGCTTTGTATCCGAATTTACTACTATTGCGCTCTTTAACAAAAATGTATACCATCCCCGGGGTACGCCTGGGATACATGTTGGGAAACAGTAGATTGATAAAAAGATTGAAAGCGGAACAGATACCATGGAGTATCAATGCATGGGCGGACGCTATTGTGCCAAAGCTGCTGGAGGATAAAGGATTTGTAGACTGGACGAAAATATGGCTAATGGAGCAATCCCGGACTGTACGATCCTCATTAGCTTCATTGGGATTCTATGTTTCCCCATCTCAAGCAAACTTTTACCTCCTGCAAGATAGCCAGCATCCCCAACAGACAGACGATTTATTCCGATTTTTATTTCACCATGGTGTACTGGCAAGACATACCCATAACTTTAAAGGGCTGGACGGGGGTTATCTCCGGCTTGCAATACGGTCTGAAGAGGAAAACGCCAAGTTAATTTCTGCTCTTCAAAAGTGGAGGATGGATAGATGATTATATTTATTTCCGGAGGGGCACGTTCAGGAAAAAGCACGTATGCAGAAAGGATGGCCAGCTCTATTTATTCCAATACAAAAAATGCACGGTTAGTCTATATTGCCACAGCTAAACGAAGTGATAAAGAAATGGAGCAGCGTATTAAGATTCATCGGCAGGAAAGAGCGAATGACTGGCAGGTAGAGGAAGAACCTTATGAACTATCGCGAACTCTTGAAAACTTCCAGTCTGGTGATGTAATTTTAATCGATTGCCTGACAATTTGGTTAAGCAACATGATGTTTGATAGAACATATTCCTATTCCGATCTAGCGGAAGAGGTTTCAAAATGGTGCAGCTTCGCTAAAGAAAAACAGCTTCAGCTTATCATAGTGTCCAATGATTTGAATGAGGGCTGCCCTTCTCCTTATGAATTAGTAAACGAATATATGTATAGCTTGGAACGTCTCCATCAAATGGTTGTTCAAGAAGCACAATATGCGATCCAGATAATTGCTGGAATTCCGTCCTACTGGAAGGGGGAGAAGGATGAAGAATAGCCTATATGGTTTATTATTGGCACTTCAATTTTTAACGCGACTACCTGTTCCTGTTTCTTGTCCATGGACCAAACAAACGAGCAGATGGGCAATCAGGGCATACCCGCTAGTCGGAATGGTTTTAGGGACCGTAATCGTCCTTGTTTTCAAAATGGTGGAAGGTCATATGCCCCTATTCTTTTTATCCCTACTGGTCCTCACACTTTGGGTTTGGCTAACAGGAGGACTGCACTTGGACGGGTGGATGGACGTGGCAGATGCGGTTGGATCGAACGCCCCCATCGAAAAGAAATGGGAAATCATGAAGGATCCTCATGTAGGCAGCTTCGGAATCATAGCGCTCCTCTTTTTAATGGTGTGGAAGATCATGTTTATTTACATGATTCTGGAGGATCCCCGTCAATTAATCTTTTCATTTCTGTTGATATTGGCCTTATCCAGGTTTGGTGCAGTAGTTCTCATGTACACGCTGCCTCCTGCCAAGAAAAGCGGCCTTGCATGGGAATGGAGACGGAATATAAATGGGTGGGATGTGGTTTGGTCAGCGATTCCTGTTGCGGCAGCTTTTCTTTTTCTGCATGAGTTTCTCTTTTTACTGCCGAGTTATCTTTTATTTATAGTGGTGTTTGGGTGGTGGGTAAAAAAAGCATTTAAAGGGATCAATGGTGATTTACTTGGAACCGCCATTGAAGGAGGAGAATTATGGGGACTTGCGATCACATGGATCTATTTCTCGTTCGCCATGGGATAACGGATTGGAACAGGGAGAAAAGGTACCTAGGGCATACGGATAGGGGAGTTTTGACAGATGAGCTCTATAGGTTGTACACGTTGAGGAAGGAACTGATGGACCACTCATTCGACTATGTATTTACAAGTGACCTGCTGCGTTGCCGGGAAACTGTATCCTATTTGGGTTATGGTGCGATGGCATGCACAGATAGGAGATTGAGAGAGCTGAATTTCGGTGAGTGGGAAGGAAAAACTTATGATGAGCTAAAGGATAACGATCATTACAGAAAATGGCTAACAGATTGGGAAAGTGAATGTCCTCCGAATGGTGAATCTGGAAGTGGTTTTGCAGCGAGAGTGGACGACTTTATCGATGAACAATTTCTACATATTTCAGAAAAACCATCAGTACGGATCCTCTTGCTCACACATGGTGGAGTAATTCGTTATCTTCTTGCTAGATTTAAAGCGACTGACAACTTTTGGGAGGGGTCCATCCAGCATGGACAGAGTGTTCGAATCTCTTTGACAAGAAAGGAGGGGGATTGGACATGCAACTCGTTATCGGAGGTGCCTTTGCCGGGAAAAGGAATATAGTGAGGGAAAAGGATAAAGAATTCAGTTGGGTTTCTTCCTACTACAATGACCTCTTATCAGACTGGGATAAAAAATGGCGAGGTGGAACCACGCTGGTTTTGGAGGGCTGGGAGAGATGGATAGAAGATCAGATGAAAAAAGAAGCGGGGGACGCTGTCATACGAGCAGAGTTCAGCAAATTTTTTCAGAGTTTCCTGGAAGAAGAACGCGTAAGGAATGATGGAATTGTATTGATTATGCTGGAGGTCGGGAGAGGAATTGTCCCCATTGATAAAGAGGAAAGAAGATTCAGGGACCTGGCGGGCTGGATCTTACAGGATGCAGTAAAACTGGCAGAAGAGGTGCAATATGTATGGCATGGGATAGCTAAAAGGCTGAAGTAGGAATGATGGTTCTCTTTTTCATTGAATTTTCCTATGGGTTATAATGGAACGAAAACTCCCTCCAGGAGGACATCATGATCAAAAAAGACTACGATAAACTACTTCACATACATACTTCTGAAGAACAAAAGGGCTTTCTTAAATCCTACCATTACCACCGCTATGAGCCTACTCCATATGAGGCCCTTGACGAGCTGTTTGAACAATGTCAACTGGATAACGGGGACCGTGTTGTAGACTATGGGTGTGGCAAAGGGCGGTTGAATTTCTACCTACATTACCGTTTTGGCGCAAGTGTCACAGGGGTTGAAATGAACGAAGACTTTTATCGAGAAGCTATTGAGAATCGCAAGCGATACTTGAGGAAGCACAGAATCGGGGATAGCGAAATCAGGTTCCTTTGCTGTCTGGCCGAGGAATACGAGGTGCATCCTACAGATAACCGCTTTTATTTCTTCAACCCTTTTACCGTGCAGATCTTCAGGAAGGTTGTGGATCATATCCTGTCATCGGTCGAGCGGCACTACCGAAACATTGAACTTATTTTCTATTACCCATCGGAGGATTACGTGTATTATCTGGAGAATCATCCATTGTTCGAATGGAAGCAGGAAATCCGGTTGAAGGGGTATGAACAGAATGTGAATGAACGGTTTTTGATTTATGGGTTGGCATTTTAAAAAAGGTTGAGAAACTGATTGGATTCAGTTTCTCAACCTTTTTATTTTTCTGACTATAGCTTGATTAGTTTGTTAATTCTGTTCAGTTCCATGTCCTGTTTTGCTTGTTTTTGCACTAGATAATCAATATGAATCTTGAATGAGTTTACTATATCAGTTTGGGCATCCAACTTTTTTTCGAGGCGTGTAAGGGAATGAGTATGATCATCTAATTTGTTGGAGTGCTCACTTAATATTAGAGAATGGCTATCTAATATTTGCGAGTGTTTGTTTAAGGTTTTGGAGTGCTCATATAGAATGTTGGTGTGTTCGTCGACAATAGTACGAATTTCTTTCATTTCCTGCCTTTGTTCTTTCACCTCTCGAAAAATGGCGTGTAAGAGTTCATGATCAGTCATGGTTTTCCTCCTAGGGGATATTTGGTGTGGTAAAACTGAAGAGATGTTCTATAGGGGAGGGAGAAGGATAATACAACCTCATTCTAACAGATAGCCTTCTTTAATTAAAGGGAAATAGAGTGGTTTATATTGTAAAAAAGAATGCCCATTCAGGCATTCTTTTGAGGTAATAGTTCTTGTAGTTTTTGTATCAGTATCCTTTCATTTTCAGCGCTCAGCCAATCACCCTCGAGTATGACAAACCGGCAATTCCCGCTATTAAGATAGCTGTATATAATCTGCGCCTTGTCGATCTCGAACTTAGTAACTTCTTGAAATGGTTCATCTTTGGAAGTGGACGAGAGATGAACTTTTATTTTTTCCTTTAAACTTTCCAGACCATCCTCGAAAGCGAATTTTTTCGAATAAATCACTTCTGTCCTCTGTATGATTAATATTTTTCCCGTTTCCTCATCGATCTTTTCCACAATCGCAACTTTATGGTTCGCTTCGGTAAAATGGATCACTTCCTCCTTATAGGAGAGGGTGTTCAGGATGTTCAGGTAATTGCGGTATCTTGAAGCCTCTTCGAACTCCAGCTTTTCAGCGGCTGATTCCATCCTGTTTTTCACAAGCTCCATTAACCTGGTGTCCTGATGTTCCAGGTGGGAAATAAGCAAATCCAACATCCGATCGTAATCTTCTAAAGCAGCCCCACCGAGACAGAGCCCGTTGCAAAATCCAAGCGAATAGTTCAAGCAGCGGGACTTTTTATTGTTGGGGTGGCTGCACTGGAATTGGAAGGTGTCATTGAATCCTTCAATGGCACGGACCACGGTCTTTCTGCTAGTATATGGGCCGAAACAGTGGAAACGTTCGTTGCTCATAGGTTGGGTCGTTATTTTCAGGCTACGGAACTCCCTGTTTTTCGGGATCGCAAGGTAGATGAAGCTTTGTGGGCTTTTCATTTTCCGATTATAGTGCGGCTTGTATTCCTGAATCAGCTTCCACTCGAGCAAAAAAGCCTCGAACTCCGTGTCCGTCTCGATATGGTCGAGGTCGCTAACGTGGGTCACGAGCCGCTTGATTTTGGGAGTATGGACGGTCGAAGCGCGGAAATAGGATTGTACCCGCTTTTTCAGCTCTTTCGATTTTCCGACATAGAGAATGGTACCGTACGGATCCTTCATCAGATAGACGCCTGGGGAGGAGGGAAGGAACTTTATTTTCTGTTGTAGGTTCATGTTCAGTCCCTCCTTAAAAGATTTAACGTATAGCAGGTATCTTTATTTTTACAGTGAACTCCTCGTCCCGGTAAACGAAGTCAAGAAAGCCTTGTTGTACTTCGACTATATCCTTGACCATTTTGGTGCCAAGCCCTTCGTGTCCTTCGCCTTTTGTCGTATGGCCGTAGGAGTGGTAGAGCTCGTCCAGGACGGGTGTAGGTATTGGAAGGCTGTTGTTTTTACAAACAAGCAGATAGAGCCCGCTTCTTTTGTAAAATTGCAGGGTCAATACGGCTTGCTTCTTGTGATGCTTCTGCCACTCCTCACAGGCATCGATGCTGTTGGAGAGCAGATTGCCGATAAGGGTTACCATGTTGGAATCGGAAACGGGCAGAGTCGAGAGCGGAAGATCCAGGTCGTAGACGATGGAAATGCCGCTATGTTGTGCCCGACGATACATCTGATGCAGGACACCTGCCACCACGCCACGTTCCCCTTTTATCGAAAGGTTTGTCTCTTCATAGCCATCCACGAGATTGTCCAAATAGTGCTTGGCCTCTTTATCCTTGCCGTTTTCGAGCATAAAATGAACCGCCGATACGTGCTTTAAAAATTCGTGACGCTCCCCGCGGACAACGCGGAAGGTTTCGTTGAGATGCTTGCGCTGCTCTTCATATTCAAGCAAGCTGCGGGTCAAGTCAGAAATCTTCCGGGCCCCATTCATGCGGATTGCCTCCAGACCAACAAAAATGAGGAAGGGGGCAAAAGTGGCCCAGGATAGCTCGACCGTAAAATAAAGGCTCACCAGCAAGAGCTGCATGGCAAGCAGTATCAAGTTCCAACGAGTTCCGATACTCGAGATTTCCAGGAGTCTTCTTTTATATATATAATACACCACCCCGATGACAGGTAAACTCACAAGATAGATAGGCATATTCCAAGTAGGATTGTGCAAAAGAAATTCCAGGTGAATGCTTCCAAACGCTGCCAGGAGGACCCAATATAGAAGTGAAGCTTTCACGGTGATCCCTCCCAATCAAAAATAATGCTGCTGCAGAAACTCTACTTTATCCTTCGTGATCATCGCCTGCTCTTCCATCCCTTCAAAACTCACGATATAGGAATTCTTCGCATAGAGGGAAAAGTTTTTGACATGGTGGATGTTGATGATGAAGGAACGGTGGGAGCGGAGGAAATCGCGCTCTCTCAGTTCTCCTTCGAGTTCGTTCAAGGTCTGGTAGGTTTTGACCGGACCTGTTTTCGTGTAGATGGTCGTGGAGCGTCCTGAACGCTCGATAAACACGATGTCCTTCTTTTGGATAATATGTATGTCGTTCTTTTGCTTAATATAGAGTCTTCCGGCAATTTCCGCGGATTTGGACTTTTCGAGAAGCCGTTCGATGGACTTGATCAGGCGGTCCTTCGGATAGGGCTTCATGATGTAGTCATGCACGTTTAGTTCAAAGGCATGGACAGCATAGCCACTGCTTCCAGTCACGAAAATGACGGAAATGTTCAGGGCATGGGAGTGGATGATGTCCGCCAGCTCATACCCCGAAAGGTTCGGCATCTCAATGTCCGCGATCAACAGGTCGACGGATTCCTTTTTAATGTGCTCATAGGCCTCTTCTGCGGACTGTGTGGAAAAGACGATCTCAATATGTGGGATCCCCGCCACAATGCCATTCAGTTTATCCAAATCTATGTATCTGTCATCGACAAGCCCGACCCTCATTGCAATTTCCCTCTCCTGTTGTTTTCCATTTTTATCTTTATATTACCATGTAAAAGGGAGTAATGGACATTTTCACGACATTAAACGGAATATTCACGACATAACTGGAGATTCCGAGATTCATTTATTTTAAGATGAAGACAAGAAATAAATGAGGGGCTGAGAGCATGATTGAAATAAATGAAGTGACGAAAAAATTTCAGGATAAAAAAGTGTTTGTAACGGCATTGAAGCATGTTTCCTTTTCGGTGGAAAAAGGGCAGATTGTCGGGCTGCTTGGTGAAAACGGAGCTGGAAAAACGACTCTACTAAGAACGATTGCCACATTGTTGACTCCGACTGAAGGAAGCGTAAGCGTCGGTGGATATGACACCGTGAAAAATCCGGATGCGATCAAAAGGAAAATTGGTGTACTTTTCGGCGGGGAAACAGGGCTATATGACCGCTTGACCGCTCGTGAAAACCTCGAATATTTTGCAACGTTATACGGACTGAGCAAACACGAAACGAAGGTGCGCATCGATGATCTGGCAAAAATGTTCGGCATGAAGGATTACCTGAACCGCAAAGTGGGCGGCTTCTCCAAAGGGATGCGCCAAAAAGTCGCCATCGCAAGAACGCTCATCCATAACCCGGAGATCATTCTGTTCGATGAGCCGACAACAGGTCTTGATATTACATCTTCAAACGTATTCCGCCAGCTTGTCCATCAGTTGAAGCGCGAAGGAAAGACAATCATTTTCTCCAGCCATATCATGGAGGAAGTGTCTATGCTGTGTGACACAGTTGCGATGATGCACAAGGGCGAGCTCGTCCATCACGGAAATCTCGAGCAACTCTATAAATCAGAGGGCAGTCGCGATCTTAACTATATCTTTATGAGCAAACTGGTAAGGGGGAACGATTATTATGCTTCGTAAAATCTATCTGAAAGAAATGAAAGACTCCTTCCGCGACAGACGGACCCTGCTCTTGACCGTGTTATTGCCGATTGTGATGATGACAGGACTGGTACTTTTTTATGAAAGCATGGTATCGGATGGGGAAGGCGAAACCTATAGGCTTGCTGTCGATAATAGTTTCTCCACAGAAGAAGAGAGCATTTTTGCTGCCTATGAAAATATTGAATTTGTGCAGTCTGATGACCCGGAAGCAGTGGTTCAAGAGGGAGATGCGCAGGCGGCCCTTATCTTGAATGATGGATTTATGGAAAGTGTGGCAGTTGGGGAGGCTGCATCCGTTACAGTGATTGGCGATTCCTTCAGCCAGAACTCGTCCAATCTTTTAAACATGGTAACAAGCGCATTGGCAGTCTATGAAAAAACTGTTATCACAGAACGTCTCGAGGCACAAGGAACTTCACAGGAGATTGTTCAACCGTTTACGTTAGAGCAAAAAGAAATCTCGGAAGATAACCCGGGAATCAATCTTGTCGCGATGTTAATTCCATTAATCCTGGCATTAGCGATCGGGATTGGCGCAGGGCCATCAGCATCCGACCTGTTCGCAGGGGAAAAGGAAAAGAAAACAATGGAAGCCCTACTGATGACACCGGTAAACCGTATGACCCTGCTTGTTGCAAAGTGGTTGACGATTGTCTCCATCGGGTCACTTACAGGAATCATCACCCTGATAGTGGTCGCGCTCGAAATCAACTTCCTGACTGAGAACCTGAAAAGCGCTGTTTCTCTAGGGGATAATGTGTACCATGTAGTGGGATTTGCAATACTAGTATCCATTATTTATGCCATGTTTGTTGCAACGCTTCTCATGGTCACAAGCATCATCGGCAAAACGGTAAAAGAATCACAAAGCTACAGCACGCCAATCATGATGGTCGCCATGTTCCCATTGATGATCATCTCCGGAATCGGCATCAACGAGCTGGCATTCCACCACTTCGCCATTCCGATCATGAATGTATTCACCATCCTGAAGGAACTGAGCTTCGGCATCATTAATTACGAGCATCTCGCGGTCATGATCGGCAGCAACCTCCTATGCGTCCTGGTTGCATTTGTGGTGGCAAGAATCATGTTTTTGAAGGATAAATGGGTGATGAATTAAATGGTAGGTGCCTGACCCTCAGCGCTTTAAAGCGTTGAGGGTCAGGCACCTTTTCTTTCGTTAAGAAATCGTGCCGTCATCCGGGCAAAACAGTAGAAGAGACGGTACGAAAGCATGATTGAATCCATTTAAATTAAAATCTCACTTCAAATACAACAGGATCCGCTGCCTTTTCCATCTTAGCATCCAACACCTTACTTGATGAGAATATATAATAATAGACACGCACCTCTAACCACAACCCTCGCATACGCTATTAGGCAAACAACTATGGGGAGGTTATCTCTTTGTACTTTCCACAAAATCAAAATCTAAATTTTCAACAGGGTTCTGTAGATTACCGCAACAACCTTTCGAATGAACGGCTCATCTTTTATTATCCGCGTCCGAGACGTCCTTTTTACTACCCTTATTATCCTTACCCTTACTATCCGGCTCCTTATTATTACCCATATCCTTATCCGAGACCGTATTACCGCAACCAGGAGGGCTTGGTGGGGGAAGTATCACAGTCTGATATGCGTGCAAGCTGGCGGGAGTGGGAGGATCTTGGGGCACCGCTTAGAGGATTCCGAGGGGCACCGGCCGTAGCATCCTGGGCACCAAATCGCCTTGACACATTTGTGCGCGGCGAGAGTAATCGGATGTTCCATAAACGGTGGGACGGCAGGCGGTGGAGTAGATGGGAGGACCTAGGTTCCCCTCGAGGCGGCTTAAGGAGTTCACCTGGTGCAGTTTCATGGGGGCCGAACCGGATCGATACCTTTGTACGGGGCCAGAATGATGGCATGTGGCATAAGTGGTGGGACGGAAGAAGCTGGAGTCAATGGGAGGACTTGGGTTCCCCTCGAGGCGGCTTCAAGGGATCACCGGCCGCTGCTTCCTGGCAGGAAAATCGCCTGGATTGCTTTGTCCAGGGGATGGACAATAACCTCTGGCATAAATGGTGGGACGGCAGAACATGGAGTCAGTGGGAAAACCTTGGTTCACCGCGCAGCGGCCTAGGCGGATCTCCAGGTGCTGTATCATGGGGACCAAATCGCCTTGATGTCTTTGCCATTTGCAACAACAACCGTCTGTGGCATAAATGGTGGGACGGAAGAAGCTGGCGCCAATGGGAGAATCTCGGCACCCCGCGTGGAGGCTTGGATGGCTCACCGGCTGCAGCAAGCTGGGCGCCAAACCGTATCGACGTCTTCTTAAAAGGCAGAGACGACCGCATGTGGCAGATCTTCTGGAACGGCAGACGCTGGAGTGAGTGGGCAAACCTTGGATCTCCGCGCGGTGGCGTCCAATCCTCACCGGCAGCAGTCTCCTGGGACCGGAACCGCATCGACACATTTGTCCGAGGCGGCAACAACAGGCTTTGGCATAAGTGGTTCGCCTAATATTTTCATAGATATGCACCTGCTTTTTCCCTTAAGGGGAGGCAGGTGCTTTCTCGTTACTTCATCATCTTTTCCACTTTTAAAACTGCTTTCATCGCAATACGCGCTTCATTCAATACGGATTGGCGCCATTGTTCATCTTCGGGATAGAACATTTTAAGGAACTCACTGTTGACCCACTGAATATCTTCTTCTTTTTCAGCACCCACCCAATATAGCTGGTTTTCCAAAATGATGGTGGTGAATTCGCGCAATTCTGCTTTGATTCCCTCTCCGAAGGTACCGAATTCGAAAAGCGCAGAGAAGAGGTGGGCCCCGGGGTACTCTTCACATTTGAGTTTATGAAAATGGTTGGTAGAGTCTCCCTTAACTTTTTTCGGTGTGAACGTTTGAATATTCTTTAAGGGGTAAAGGGCCTTTAATTCCTCTTCGCCACGGGGATCAAGCTCTGATACCAACATCGTTACTTCGTTGGTTGGGCCGAGCGCCGTGTGCCAATCCATATGTATGATCCGTGGATAGGTGGATAATAATTTCTTTTGTATCGTTTTAAGAAAGTCTGTCGATTCTTCCTCTTTGATTCCACCGTAATAGACCCCTCTTTCAAACTCGAACTGTCCCATGCCTTTTGCTTCCTTCATCGCACTATAGCTTGCCTGCGCCGCCCCCTCAGCCAGCAGGTTATATAAGGTTGCCTTCTCTTCCTTTACGTCCATTATTCTTCCATTAGGGAGAAATAACTCCTTTTCCTGCGCATAGGTTTGATTGACGTCTCTTGGAACAGTATTTGGGTCATAAAAATAATTTCGGTTCAGGTCGACGTTATTCTCCGTCACCCTCCTGAAATGCCTCATTCCCCAAGGATTCAATGCGTGAATCAGACATATTCCCGTCGTATTGGGATCGATGGAGTCAAGATACTCGTCGACAAAAAGATGGATGACACCTGCTCCTGCATACCCTTCAATGCCATGTTCCCCGGATGTGAAAAATAGGACTTGCCTGTTGTCGGTTAGTGCTTCGGAATAGATCATGTCAATCGTGTTATCTTTTTCGTTGCCAATCGATATGCTGCTCAACTCCGCTTCTGGCCATTTTTCCTTTATCTTACCCAGGTGCCCTCGGAAGGCTTTGCGGGCTTCCTCATAACTGTTTTTGAAATATCTTTCAGTTTCTTTCATGGTAATCATCCTTTCAGGTTTCCCTATGTTTGTTTATTAAGTTTCCCTTCCGAGGTCATGGGGAAACGTTTGTCTTTTAAAGTTGCGCCTTGGATTATTTTCTGAAAATTGTTGCATTTAAAAGTTTGTTCGGCGTAGACTGGTAATACCAGATAAAATATTGGTATTACCAGTTTGGAGTGTAGGGATGAGAGCAACCGATAAAATAGAAAAATTTTTCATTCGTAAAGTGCTCCAGCAGGAGTATTCACCAGGAACCCAGATTCCATCCGAAAGAGAACTGGCAGCAGAGTATGAAGTTGGAAGACCGGTAATCCGAGAGGTCCTGCAGCGTCTCGAGCGGGATGGGTGGCTGACGATCCGCAGTGGGCAGAGGGCAGTGGTAAATGATTATTGGAAGGAAGGCAACCTGATGACCATTGTGCACCTGCTTGCAGATGATGAGTGCATTCCAAACGAATTTATTGTGCATCTTTTGGAGCTCAGAAAAAGTCTGTCGCCGGCGTATGTGAAAGACGCCGTGACACATAAGCCCTTATCCGTCGCCGCGCTCCTAAAAGAAAGCGAAACTGTGCCTGATGAGGCAGTCGCCTTTGCCGAATATGACTGGAGACTGCAAAGGGGGCTTGCTGCCGCATCGCCAAATCCTATCTATCTACTTATCTTGAACAGTTTCGGTCATCTGTATGTGAAGATGGCAACGCATTACTTCTATGAAGAGACTTACCGCGATGCCTCGAGAGCCTATTATCGTGAGCTGATGGCCGCAACCCTGTCAGGGGACGCCACACAGGCGGAGTACTTGGTCATAGAGATGATGGAAAAGAGTATTCATATGTGGAAAAAGCAAACCAAGGTTAAATAAGAGAATGGGGAGTGGGGTACGGTGAAAGGGTATTACAGAGAGTTCTTCTTGTTTCCTGATATTACGATATTAATAGGATTGCTTGCCCTGAGTGTTGCCTTCCAGGTTTGGCATGGACTCACATGGGCCGCGGTTTCCTGCCTTGCGCTTGGGCTCCTGGTTTTCATGTTCAGTGAATACATGACCCACCGATTTGTCTTCCATTTGAAGCCGCCGAAAAGCCCAATCCTTTTGAAAATGCTGAAGCGCCTGCATTATGACCATCATTCAGATCCAAATGACCTGCATCTCTTATTTTTACCACTTTGGTACAGTCTGCCGAACTTGTCGGGATTGGCCGTCATCTTTTATCTGATTGCAGGTGATATCGGGCTGACCCTGGCGTTTGCTGCCGGACTGAAGACGATGCTCTTCCTGTATGAATGGAAGCACTTTGTTGCACACCGACCGATCAAGCCGAAATCAAGGTTCGGTAAATGGGTCAAAAAGATGCACATTCTTCATCACTATAAGAATGAAAACTTCTGGTATGGCGTTTCCACTCCCTTTGTCGATGTGCTGTTTGGGACTCTGAAGGATGAGAAAGAGGTGAAGACTAGTAAAACGGCGAAGGATCTGGAGATACGGGATTGAATAAAGATAAGCAAACTCAGGAGTGGTGTGACTTCTGAGTTTTTTTATCTTCTTAAAAGCTTTCCAGAGTATATGGAACCATACGACAGTAACATTGACACATAACAGGCTAATTGTGGCTGAATGGATAATATGATTAAATTTCCGTGTATTTCCTTGCAGGGGGCTTTGTTCTATTTTCCCCATATATGGTTTAATAGTTAGATAGACTCGGGTATAAGTAAATTTATTAAATTGTAGAAGGATGTTGATGCGTATGGATAGGTCAGTTTTTAAAATTTCGGTGGGAATAGCAGTGGTATTTGTTCTTATAGGAGTGCTGATCCCAGAACAATTGGGTGCTGCCATGGAAGTGGCTAAAGGCTTCGTATTAGAGAAATTTGGATGGTTTTATCAGTTGGTTGCCACGTTCTTCCTCTTATTTGCCGCATTTATGATCTTCAGTAAATATGGAAAAATTAAACTCGGAAAACAAGATACCAAACCGGAATTCAGCCGTCCTACTTGGTTTGCCATGCTTTTTTCTGCTGGAATGGGGATAGGCCTTTTGTTCTATGGGGTATCGGAACCGATTTCTCATTTCTCCGCACCTCCTATAGGTGAAGGCGGTACGGAACAATCAGCGATACTTGGTATGCGGTATACATGGCTTCACTGGGGTCTTCATGCTTGGGCCATTTATGCTATTGTGGCATTGGCGCTTGCCTATCAAAAGTATAATAGAAACGCCCCTGGTTTAATGAGTGCCACGCTTCATCCTGTGCTTGGTGAAAAGGTGAAAGGACCGATAGGCAAAACTGTCGACGTGGTTGCCGTCTTTGCTACGTTATTTGGTGTTGCAGCTTCTTTAGGATTGGGATCCCAGCAAATTAATGCTGGCCTGGAGTATTTAATTGGAATTCCCAATAACTTTACCGTTCAGTTTATCATCATGGCTGTAATTACAGCACTTTTCATTGTTTCAGCAACTACAGGAATATCCAAAGGAATCAAATATTTAAGCAATATTAATATGTCTCTTGCTGTTGTATTATTTTTCGTCATGCTTATCCTCGGGCCGACTTTATTTTTATTGAATATGTTCACCTCTACATTAGGGAGTTATGTCCAGAATGTTGCATTGATGGGATTGAGATTATCGCCATTCGATGCAAATGAAGCAGCGTGGACGCAAGGCTGGACGGTCTTTTACTGGGCATGGTGGATTTCCTGGACTCCATTTGTCGGCATGTTTATTGCCCGTGTCTCCAAGGGCCGCACGATCAGGGAGTTTACCATCGCGGTTCTTCTTGTTCCGTCCCTTGTATGTGCACTATGGTTCACGGTTTTTGGAGGGACAGGAATATACCTTGAGGTCATTCAGGGCTTGGATGTATCGAGCCAAAGCTTGGAAACCGCCCTTTTCTTTGTTTTTCAGCAGCTACCGTTCGGTGCACTTCTTTCCGTTCTGACAGTTGCGCTTATTACGACCTTCTTCGTCACTTCTGCAGACTCTGCAACCTTTGTCCTCGGAATGCTGACTACAGGCGGAAAATTGAATCCCCCTAATGGAGTAAAAGTGGTATGGGGCATCATCTTGGCTGCATCCACGCTTGTTCTGCTTGCTTCAGGCGGATTGACCGGGTTGCAAACGGCCATCATTGTCAGTGCTCTGCCGCTGACCTTCATTGTATTGGTGATGTGTTACGGATTATATAAAGAGTTAGGAAAAGAATATAAAAAACAAATTAATCCGGATTGGAAGAAACAAGAAAAAGCAAAGCCGGAAAAGACAGCAAGTTAAAAGCAAAATGCCTGACCATATTAATGGTCAGGCATTTTTTATACGATTAATTGCTTACCTCAGCTTTTTGGACAGCTGGTGGATTCCAATGCTTTGGACGAAAAGCGATAATAAAACGGCTGTGAATGTGAGGGAGATAATTAAATCCGTATGCTGTGATTCCTTCGCCTGCAGACTTAATATCAAAAAGACTGACATGGAGCCTTTCAGACCTGACCAGCTTAGTAGAATCGATTCCTTCCAGGTGATCTTTTTCCGCCATGCAGGAAAAAGTTGAGTAGTTCCTGTAATGATAAAAACCCTTACAGCCAAAGAAGTAAGAAAAATGATAAAAGCGAGTCCTAAAGTATTAAAGGATAGGTGGTGGGCAGCTACAATCCCGATCAGTAAGAATAATAGGGACAAAATCGAGATCTCGATTACGCCCCAAAAACCATCCAGCGACTCTCTGAAATGCTCTTCCTTTATTGACCTCTCAAACTCGAAGGATAGCATGATACCGGCAAAAACCGTCGCCAACACACCGGAAACACCTATGAGCTCGGCTGCATTGAATACTCCATACGCAAGGATGATGCTCAGCATTACTTGGTACTCTTTATGATGGGTAATGTGGATAGCTTTACTGAATAACCATCCAACCGCTAACCCGAGAATTATTCCTCCAAAGGAGACCATGAAAAACTCACTTAAAAACTTGCCGATCGAAAACTGGGTATTTTGAAGATACATCCCAGAAAGGACGGTGAAGATGACGATACTCGTTCCATCATTGATCAAGGACTCTCCTTCCACAATATCTGCCATCAACTTGTTTCCCGTAGACTGCTCCAAAATGGATACAACCGATACAGGGTCCGTTGGTGTAAGCATGGATGCGATCACAAGGCATGCGAAAAAGGATAAAGAAACAAAAGGACTTGCCGCTGCATAAATGGCACCTCCTAAAAGAAGTATCGTCAATATGATCCCGATGGTGGCCAAAAAACCGATAATGCCGCCGTTCCGCTTTAATGCGGAAGGAGGGAAGCGGTATGCAGATATAAAGAGGAGAGCAGGTAAAAGAATGTGGTAAATCAAATCCTTCGTGACTTCGATGGAAGAAAAATAAGGAATGAACGACAGACCGATTCCGAGTAGCACCAATATTGGCGGGACAGGGAAATCTTCCTTCTTTTTATCTATGGTGAAAATAATATAACCGATAAATAATAAAATGATGATAGGCATAGTATGCAACCGTCCACTCCTCCTTGTTCTAGAATTGATCAATTTTCCTCATTGGAACTGTTCATCGCTTTCATAAAGTAGGCGGTTGGCAATAACAAGCCGATACTTGCCTGTATAAGAGAGAAAAACCTTGCACTGCCAACTGGAACCACATCCCCATAGCCAACAGATAGAATCGTGACTCCACTAAAATAAAGATAAGTAAAAAAATCTTTTCCCTGAGTACCAGTAGAGTCCGGTATTTTTAAGATAACTTCATCAAAAGATAATAAATAGTAAAGCACGGCAAAACCAATGGTAATGCTGAGTAAAACGAAAAAGAGTTTATAGAAAAGTGCGGAATTGGCATAACTTTTCTTATACGTTTTATTGGTGAAAAAATAGTAAAGGTTGGCTAACAGAAATACAATCGTCAGCCCTATAAGAATGGTAGAAATAATCATAACCTCCTTTTTTATTCCGTTTCCCTCCTCGTTACCATTAAAAACGGGGAAACCATACATTTTGAAAAGAGCAGGAAAATAATTCAGCTTCCTGCTAGTGACATTCAACTATCATTCCGATATAATGTAAGTATCTTACTTATAAAGGAGATTGTTTTATGGAAGGGTACGTTCTTAACTAACGTAATTTGATACGTGCGTGTGGAAAAAACGCTGGTTCGGCTTAAGGTCGAGCTCTGTTTGAGTATGTTTTTTCTCGCGAAAAGGTTAAGAACACGGGTTTGCGCCTGCTCCATAAAATGATAGTTGAGATGTGTGAATAGGTATTTTTCTGCCTGTCACCATTTACGTCACAAACTACCATTCAAAACGCAAAGAACGAGTGTTGTTCTCTGCGTTTTTTTATATGCAAAAATTCAGGTGAAGACTTTGTTCCATCTTTTCCTCGCACGTATCAGCTTGTATCAAGCAGATTAAAACTTAGGAGGAAAAAACATTGAATCACACAACCATCCAAGCATTGCAATTTATTGATTTGAAAAAAGAGGTAGCATCCTTTTGCATCTCGGAGCTAGGGAAAGAGGCCATATCTGCGCTTGAGCCATCCACTCATAAGAAGCGGATAGACGCATGGCTCCATGAAGTGACAGAAGGAAAACGCATTCTGGAAATAAGCGCAAGCGTGCCGATCCACGGCCTTCACGGCATCCAATACATTTTGAAAAATCTTCATAAGGGTGTTCCGTGCCGTCCCGATCAGCTAATAGGGCTTTACGAATTCCTGGAATGTATCGAGAAGCTGAGACGTTTTATGAAGGATAAGGAGTATGTGGCACCGACCATCACTTCCTATGTCTACTCGATTTCTGAGCTGGAGCATATTGCAGCAGAGATCATCCGCTGCATCCGTAACGGGAGGGTCGATGACTATGCGAGCAAGGAGCTACTCAAAATCCGTAAGCAGATATCCACCTTGGAGGAGCGAATCAAGCAGCGGGTGGAGCAGCTTGCCAAGTCTGCAAAATACAGTAAATATATGCAGGAAAACATCGTCAGCATCCGGAATGGCAGATACGTCATCCCAGTGAAAAAGGAATACAAAAACAACATCAAGGGAGCGGTGCTGGATGTTTCCGCATCCGGATCCACCGTCTATATCGAGCCTGAGGAGGTAAGCGTCATCCAGGATTCCATCAACCTGCTTAAGTTCCAGGAAGAGGCCGAGGAAGAAAAAATCCTTTTTGCCCTGACAGGATTAGTGGAGGAGCATGAACACGAAATAAAAATTGCGATGGATATGATGGTGAGCTACGACCTGATTTTTGCCAAGGCGAAGTACAGCATGGCGATCAACGGGATAGCGCCTCAGATGAACGAGCATCACCTGATCCGATTGAAGGGGGCGCGCCATCCTTTATTGGGGAAAAGTGCCGTGCCATTGAACCTGGCAATAGGTGAGGATTTCGACGCACTTGTCATCACAGGACCGAATACGGGAGGAAAAACGGTGACCATAAAAACGGTCGGGCTCCTTACGATGATGGCGCAATGTGGCATGCATATCCCTGCAGAAGCAGGCAGCGAAATCGCCATCTTCCAAAAAATCCTCGTCGATATCGGGGACGGACAGAGCATCGAACAATCGCTGAGTACCTTCTCCTCGCGAATCAAGAATATTATCGACATTCTCGCGGAAAGTACTCCGCAGACATTGGTACTGCTGGATGAACTGGGATCAGGGACAGACCCGGCAGAAGGGATGGGACTTGCGACTTCTATTTTGGAGGAGCTCTTCAACAAAGGGACAACCATGCTTGCCACGACCCACTACAGCGAAATCAAGGAATTTGCCAATGCCCAGGAAGGTTTTATGAACGGATCGATGGAGTTTGATGTGGAAACCTTGAAGCCGACCTACCGCTTGATTGTTGGAAAAGGAGGAGACAGCCAGGCATTTGCCATCGCGCTTCGCCTCGGCATGCATCCAAAGCTGATCGAACGCGCCCATGAAATCACTTATAAAGAAAAGCGAGATTACACGGCATCCACTGACAAACCGCTGCAGGAGCTGAACAGGCAGCTTGCGATGAACAAGAAATATATCCACAAGCAAAAGCATGCTGTTGTGGAAAAAGCTGCCCAGGAGATCGTCTTCAAGATGGGGGATAACGTGAAGATTCCTTCCATCGGCGAGTTCGGGATTGTCTATAAACCGGCCGATGAACGCGGAAATGTAGTGGTGCAGGTAAAAGGAGAGATGCAGACCTTCAATCACAAGCGGCTTAACCTTTACATCAAGGCTGAGGAGCTTTACGAGGAAGGCTATGACTATGATATCATCTTCGAATCCAAGGAAAACCGTAAGCTGCGCAATCAGATGAATAAGCGGCATATTGATGAGGTGATTTTGGAGGACGGCGAGAAATAAGGGCTTTTGCCGGTTTATGAGTAATGTAAACCTCGCGTTAACCTATGTATAAGTTGTGTTAATCTTTTGAAAATTAACTTCTGTTTGTCCGATTTTTTTGTATGATGGTCCTGTAGTACAAATCATGCAAGCAATCCAAGGAGGCAATCTAAAGATGAAAAAAGGATTAATCGCTTTATTATCTTCTCTTATGTTATTAGGACTTGCTACTGGCTGCAGCAACGAAGAAATGAACAATAATAACGATGGAACAGAAACGAATTCAGAGGAATCTAACGAAGAATAAGAAACGAAAGGCCGCTGATCTGGGATTGGCGGCTTTTTTATGTGGATTTTGGGAGCGGTGGAGGGGTTTATGCACAAAAATTTTGATTTGTGCACAAATCCCCCCCGGTTATGCACAAAAAATAGAATTTGCGGTTAAATTTTTCGAAATACGCTCAAAAAACATGCACTTATGCACAATTCGCATTGTTCGATAAAACCCCCTAAGAAGCCTCGCCACGTCCCGACGCTGCTAACAAGACCCCTTAAAAATCCCAATCTTTTGGACATAAGCTACCATTAATCTGGTAAAATGTAGAAAGATACATAATAGGGGGAGCAACAATGGAATTTAACTTGAACATTGATTTAAATGGATTGGAAACGATATTCCTTCTCCTTGGCTGGGGAATTGTATTCTTTCTTTTTTACCGGATCTACAAAAATCAGGAAAAGGAAGTTCAGCCGAAGTTTTGGAAAGGGATATTGGCTATTATCATCGGATTATTTGCATTTACTTTTCCGATAACAATTTTTCAACCGCCGATTTCCATCGCTATTCTACCGCTTGGTGTATGGATTCTCTACGCTCTTAGGAAGGGGAAATGGGAGGTCTACCGGAAATATGCGTGGCTTGGGTTTGGAGCGAACTATATCCTGCTGGCTACAACGCTCATCGGTATCTTTTTTCATGGAATGATTTACCCGAAGGATCAGGCGGCTACATTCATCAGAGAGGCGGAAAATGCGAACCTCCACATCATCCATCCATCAGCTCAGAAGGCGGTTCTAAACCATGAAGCTTTTGAACAAGCTTTGAAGGGTATGCAGAAAAGTAAGATTGATACCCAACGATTGTATAATTCCATCGTATTGGAAGAGGAGAAAGTGGAGAGGTTCCCATACATCCTGGCTGGAACAAAATCTCAGATTGGAAGCGGCCTGGCCACCCAGATATTCGTCGAGAGGGATGGCAAGGGGGTGCTGATTACTTCGGACAACCAAAGGCAGTACTATTTTCGATCTGAGCAATCCTTTCTGAAGATGGAAGGGGGCGGGACAGATGAATAAAAAAGTAGTACTTCTTGTCGGGCTTCTTCTAGCGGGAGCGGTCATCCTGGTGACTTACGTCTACCTCCAAACGCCGAAAGCTTTTCTTGCGGAAGAAGAAATCAAGGATGAGCTATACCTCACAAATTCATCTGCCAGGGTGAAGGAAATCCAGGATATCGTTCCTCTTGATGATAGGAGCATGTTCGTCCCATTCATCCTCGAAGGTGACCGCTATGCTTCGAGCATCTGGATGTGGCTTGGTGGCAAGTGGGAAAATGTTTCGGTGACCTCTTCCTCGGGTCCGATTTCCTGGACGAGTAAGGATGGGGCGAAAACCTTTTTCACTTGGAATGTCGATCCCGATGACAAGGTGGAATATTTTGAGTTCTATCTATTATCGGATAGGTACTTCCAGGTGACCAATGTGAATGCAAATGATAGGATTGAAATATACTTGCCGAAAATCCAGATGGCGCATCGGGTTCCAGTTGATGAAACATCATACGGCGCCGTCCCGATCCCAGAGGAATGGGCTGGAATCATTGAATCTTTTAATAAGGTAAATGACTTTCATGGATGGTTTATGCAATATCAATCCCATCAAACCTATTTTGCCTGGCAGGCATTTAACGAGATGGACGAAAAGATTCGCCTGGAAAAAACATATGGGGATGGGGGCGGTGGGTATTCTACCGGGAGCTACACTGCGCCACTCCAATTTATTAATGAAGGCGACCTAGAATAATATTCTGGCACTTTTCCTAGAACGAGGAAAAGTGCTTTTTACTGGTCTACATAGATTCATTGTCGAAAAGCGCATGAAATCAATGTTTTTGATGACGCAATTCGACAATCTTTGTGGTTATTTCTACCTATTTTCCCGTTATTCATACTTTTTTTAGGGTATTGGAATGTAAACGGTTTAATAAGTTACAGTTATGATGTAATATAGTACGTATAGAGTTATTATTCTGATATATTAGCTAGCAGTAACAGGCAATAATAATGGAGGCATGTCTGATGAGTAATCAAGACCGTGCGCATATTTGGGAGCGCTTCTACGGGCCGAATATGGGCTATATTTATGAAGAGTATGACAAGTATCAGGAGGATCCGGAATCAGTAGACGATACGATTAGAAAATTGTTCGATGAAATGGGTCCGCCGCCGGAAATGGAGTATGGTGTGCAGACGGAGACGTCTTCGTCCGCAAAGAAAGATGCACCAAGTCAAGCTCCACAATCGGCGATCAAAAAAGTCATTGCTGCAACAAAGCTTTTAAGGAATATTCGTACATTAGGCCATCTGGCTGCAAATATAAGCCCGATCCAATTTGAGGAGAAGCATCCTGCAGGGTTTCTGGATGTAGAAACTTATGGATTGAGCAAGGAAGACCTTTTACAGATTCCAGCTGATCTAGTCTGGGAGGATGCACCTGACGCGATTTCCAATGGTTGGGAAGCGTATGAACATCTGAAACGAATCTATACAAGTACCATCGCCTACGAATTTGGCCATATCCACGATGAAGAGGAACAGAACTGGCTTAACAGCTATATCGAGAAGTCCCGTATCCATCAACCGATGTCCAAAGAGGAGCGCATCGAATTGTTCGAGCGTTTGATGCATGTGGACGGATTCGAGAAGTTTTTGCACAAAACTTTTGTCGGTCAGAAACGCTTTTCTATTGAAGGTTTGGATATGCTGGTACCGATGCTCGACAAGCTCGTACAATCCGGCTGTGAGGAAGGTACGAAAAATATCAGCATCGGAATGGCGCATCGTGGCCGTCTGAACGTGCTCGCTCATGTGCTTGGAAAACCGTATGAGTTGATTTTCTCTGAATTCCATCATTCTCCGAACAAGGAGCTTGTGCCTTCGGAGGGTTCTCGTGGAATCAACTTCGGATGGTCCGGAGATGTAAAGTATCATCTTGGAGCAGACCGAAATATTAAAGGCGATAAAGAAAATGTGATCAGCATCCACCTTGCGCACAACCCGAGTCACCTGGAATTTGTCGATCCTGTTGTTCAAGGGTCTGCGCGCGCCTTGCAGGAAGACCGCAGTGAAAAGGGCTATCCGAAGCTGGATGAACAATCTGCTTTCAGCGTATTGATTCATGGAGATGCGGCTTTCCCTGGAGAAGGGGTAGTTGCGGAAACCTTAAACCTGATGAAGCTGAGAGGGTACGCTACTGGCGGAGCAATCCATATTATTGCAAACAACCTGCTAGGTTTCACAACGAACTATCAGGATTCCCGTTCGACCAAATATGCAAGTGATTTGGCAAAAGGCTATGAAATCCCTGTTATCCACGTCAATGCGGATGATCCGGAAAGCTGCTTGGCTGTGATGTATTTTGCCTATCAGTACCGCAAAAAGTTCAATAAGGATATTGTGATCGACCTTGTCGGTTACCGCCGATTCGGTCATAACGAAATGGATGACCCTAATGTGACCCAGCCGTATCTTTATGAAAAAATCAACAATCATCCGACCATTGCCGAGAAGTATGCGAAGGAACTTGTTTCCCGCGGTATTTTAACAGAAGAAGATACGACGAACAAAAAGTCCGAGATGATGAAAAAGTTCCAGGAAACTTTTGATCAATTAAAAGAAAAAGAAAATAAAGAAGAAGTCACCAAATATGTGCCGGTCAAGATCGTTGAACATGTGCCGGAAATGGAGACTGCAGTTTCCGTTGACCTCCTTCGTTCCATTAATGAAAACCTTGCCAAATGGCCTTCCCACTTTAAGGTGTATCCGAAATTGGGACGTATCCTCAAAAAGAGGGAGAGTCTGTTGAGCGAGGAAGGAAAAGTGGATTGGTCACTTGGGGAAACGCTTGCCTTTGCTAGCATCCTTGCAGACGGCACACCGATCCGTTTGACGGGTCAGGATAGTGAGCGTGGAACATTTGCCCACCGCCATCTTGTATTGCATGATCATCAGACGGCAGAAAGATATGTGCCTCTGCATAATATCCCGGAGGCGAAAGCTTCGTTCTCCATCTACAACAGCCCGTTGTCTGAAACTGCGGTACTTGGTTTCGATTACGGATATAGTGTGCAATCACCGGAATCCCTTGTCATCTGGGAAGCGCAGTTCGGCGACTTCGTGAACGTGGCGCAGGTAATCATCGACCAATTCATTGCTGCAGGACGGGCGAAATGGGGCCAGAAATCAAGCCTTGTGATGCTACTGCCTCATGGCTACGAAGGTCAAGGACCGGAGCACTCGAGCGGTCGAGTGGAGCGCTTCCTGAATTCAGCTGCAGAGAACAACTGGATTGTTGCAAACGTAACGAGTGCAGCACAGTATTTCCATCTTTTAAGAAGACAGGCGCTTCTCACGAAAACGGAGGATGCACGTCCATTGATTGTGATGACACCGAAGAGCTTGCTGCGTAATTCCATGACAGTTTCCAACAGCTCCGAATTGAGCGAAGGCTCATTCAAGCTTCTTGTGGAGCAGGAAGAAACCGGGCAGGAAAAGTCCAAGGTTACTAGACTTGTACTATGTACAGGAAAAGTGTCCATCGACCTTGCAAGCAAACTGACGGAGTTGTCTGGAGAAGATGTTGAAAACCTTCATATTGTAAGAGTGGAGCAGCTGTATCCATTCCCGAAAAAGGAAGTGGAAGAGCTTTCCGCCGAGTATCCAAACCTGAAGGAAATCGTATGGGTACAGGAAGAGCCGAAAAACATGGGCGCATGGCCTGTGGTAAAGGCGCCATTGCATGAGATTGCTTCACGTGGCCTGGCTGTTGAATACATTGGACGTCCAAAACGTTCCAGTCCTTCAACCGGGGAGCCACATATTCATAAACAAGAGCAAGCTGGAATTGTACAAGCGGCATTAAATGTTAGCAAAGGGCATGGAGGGGAATTCATATGATCGAAGTTAAAGTACCTGAATTAGCGGAATCCATTACAGAAGGAACAATTGCAGAGTGGACGAAAAGTGTGGGAGAGTCCATCGAAAAAGGCGAGACGATCGCTGAGCTTGAAACGGACAAAGTAAACGTTGAAATTAAAAGTGAGCACACCGGCGTCATCAAGGAATTTCTGTTTGAGCCGGGTGACAACGTAGAGGTTGGTCAGGTTATCGCAGTACTTGGTGAAGCTGGCGAGACAGGCGGATCTGCACCGGCAGAAGAGCCTGCAGCTGCACCAGAAGCACCGAAAGAAGAGAAAGCAGAAGAGCCGAAGCAGGAAGTACCTGCTGCCAAAGCTCCGGAAACAGAGAAGAAATCTGTGGCAACCCGCACTGCTGTCGCATCTCCTGCTGCCCGCAAAAAAGCGCGTGAGCTTGGAATCGACCTGAACGAAGTGAGCTACCGTGATCCGATGGGTCGCGTACGTGTAGAGGATGTTGAAGCGCATCAGGTATCCGTTGAAAAGAAAAAGAGCGAGCCTGCACCTGCAGCTCCTTCTAAACCAGCGGCAGCACCGAAAGTTGCGCAGGATGACCGTATCGAGCGCGTGAAAATGTCCCGCCGCCGCCAAACGATTGCGAAGCGCCTAGTGGAAGCACAGCACACTGCTGCGATGCTCACTACCTTCAATGAAGTGGATATGACGGCCGTTATGGACGTGCGTAACCGCCGAAAAGATGCTTTCTTCAAAAAGAATGGCGTAAAGCTTGGTTTCATGTCCTTCTTCACGAAAGCCGTAATCGGAGCGCTGAAGTCCTTCCCATTATTGAATGCGGAAATCCAGGGCGACGAAATTCTATTGAAGAAGTTCTATGATATCGGTGTGGCAGTTTCCACCGAGGAAGGTCTTGTTGTTCCAGTTGTCCGCGATGCAGACAAACTTAGCTTTGCCGGCATCGAGAAAGAAATCGGTGAGCTAGGTAAAAAAGCGCGTGACAATCAATTGGCTCTGAAAGACCTTCAAGGAGGAACGTTCACCATCACGAATGGAGGAATCTTTGGCTCCCTGTATTCCACTCCAATCCTGAACACACCTCAGGTTGGTATCCTTGGTATGCACACCATCCAACGCCGCCCTGTTGTAGTGGACGACAAGGACACAGTGGAAGTAAGACCGATGATGTACATTGCCCTTTCCTATGACCACCGCATCGTCGACGGAAAGGATGCTGTACAGTTCCTTGTAAAAGTGAAGCAATTGCTAGAGGATCCGGAAGACTTGTTGCTAGAAGGCTGATATAAAGAAGTAAGAACCGCAGTCCTGTGAAGGGGGTGCGGTTTTTTAAATAGGGGTTGCAAAAAATGTCGGAATTTGGGGTTCGGGAGAAAAATAGGTACGTTCGGGCGAAAAGTTCTCAAATTCGGACGTAAATCTTATTTTTCGGGCGCAAATCCGAAATAGCGGGCGCAAATCCCAAAATACGGACGAAACCGTAAAGCTCGTTATAGCTGCGTGGTGAAAAGATGGCCGGGTTTTGCATTTTTTTTGTTAAAAAATACCTCCCAAAAGAAAATTGTCACAATACTACCAATTTACCGACAAAATAAGTATAATCAATAGTAGAATAGAGACACATACGATCAAGGGGGAACTAAAGATATGAAGAAATTAGTAGTGGTGTCGATGACTGCGATTCTGGCAGCGTCCATGATGGCTTGTTCAAATGATAATAGTGCGACAGATACAAAAAAGGAACCTGCACAGCAGACGGAAAGCCCGAAGAGCCCAAGCAAGCAGACAGATCCGGATTGGATTACACCTGTTGGGGAAACAATTTCAACTGAGGGTGGGGACTTTACCTTCCATACTAGAAACGATCAAGTGGAACCAGTGGAAGCGGGGTCTTTGACCCTTGATTTTGACCAGGTTGCAGGAATCAGCGGCGTGCTTTCTCCGGAATTTGCAGATCATGTTGGACAAGATAAACTTGAATATATACAAGTAGATATCCAAGTGACGAATACTTCTAAAGATCCTATTAATTTTGATGCATACCAGGCTACATTGATTACAAGTACCGGAGAAGAAATCACAGCTCCGAACCCGAAATTGGGAGAGCTTCCAGAGGGGAACTTTGCAGGCGAAGAAAAGAAGCAGGCTTCTGTTTTTTATGTGCTGGAAAAATCAAAGGCTGAAGATGTCGAGTGGGTTCGCCTCGTCATGAAAGCCCCTACCAATGAAAACAATGAAAAAGTCGGGGAAGACCTTGATATCAAGGTGGAACTGAAGGGTTGATAGATAGTGAAGGACAAAACCTTGAGAGTACGTCTTCTCAAGGTTTTTGTGTGTCGTCTTTTTCGACGGGGATCCCCATCTCTACTTTTTTCATTTCAATTTCCAATCTTAAATATTCCAGCTCTACTTTTTTCTCCTGCAGTTCATAGCTTTTCTTCTTATCATAGCCGTAATAGATGAGTGATAGCGCAACAATCACAGTAATATAAAACCATAGATCCATCTCTTGTACCTCCATTACCACTCTATACGTTTGACACGTCAATTGGTTCCCCTATTTTTACTATTTAAATGATTGAACAAAACATATTCCGACAACCGTGGTATAGTAAAGATGATAGATACATAGAAGGGAATGAATCGGATGATCAGAGTTGCCTTGCTAAGTAAATGGCATGTGCATGCAGCGGAATATGCAGAGCATGCAAAGAAAAATGAACATGTTGAAATCACGCATGTTTGGGATGAGAAGGAAGAGAGAGGCAGAGAATGGGCAAATGAGCTTGGTGTGGAGTTTGTTCAGGATATCGAGGCCATTTTTAACAATCCTGACATTGACGCAGTCATTGTCGATACCCCTACTTCCATGCATCGGGATGTTATTATCAGAGCAGCGGAAAGCGGAAAGCATATCTTTACAGAAAAAGTGCTGGCAATCACCGTTGAAGATGCAAAGGCTATATTGGAAGCGGTGGAAAAGCATGGCGTGAAGCTAATGGTTTCCTTGCCGCGTTTAACGGCTGACTATTATCTCTATGCGCAGCGAGTGGTGGATGAAGGCTTACTTGGCAAGCTGACGACCATCCGATGCAGGGTGGCGCACAATGGGGCGGTACCATATGAAAATAGTCCACATGGCTGGCTGCCAAAGCATTTTTATAACATGGAGGAATGCGGTGGCGGGGCATTTATAGATTTGGGTGCACATCCGATTTATCTCACGAACCGACTTGGAGGTCAGGCTGTAGCTGTCACCGCAAGGCTTCAACATACACTTGGGTACGAGGTGGATGACAATGCGGTTGCCATTGTGGAATATGTATCAGGTGCCATGGGTATTCTTGAAACGGGATTTGTTGCAAATGGAAGCCCATTTCAAATCCAGTTGTATGGTACTGCGGGGACTCTTCTGATAGAAGATGACAAGATCCGTATTTTCAGCAATCTGATGGAAGAAGGCTGGCATGAAGTGAAAGACCTGCCTACTCCACTGGTTATGCCGATGGACCAGTGGGTGGAGGAAATTCGTACAGGTGAGACACCTAGCATCACACACCAGGACGGATTCAACCTTACCCTCATTAACCACGCGGCAAGATTTTCCCATGATCAGGGAAGAAGAGTGGAAATGAAAGAATTGGTTTAATAATGTAATGTAAAAAACCACCAGTTGGGGTCAGGCCCCTCTTGGTGGTTTTTGTTTATTCTTCGTTTTCACCATCTTCTTTGTTGAACCAGAGCGGGTCCATTTGGTCGACGTCGCCGTTGTAGTTGATGAGAATCTCTTCGCCAGCTTTGATGTCCTTATATGCGTAGAAGTCAAAAGTGTGCTCGTCGAAGTTGATTTCGTACCTGGCATTCGGTTCATACGAGTGGTTAAACAACATTCCGTATCCAAGAAGGATGGCAGAATGGTTCACTCCGTATTCAAACGCGTAATCCGCAAGAGTCGTCTTTTCGATATGTTGATGTTCCTCATTCAAGTATGATATTACTGGTGCTGCGTGGAACATTACGCCTGCTTTTATATCCTGGGTTGCAAAAACCCCTCTATTAAATTCCCCATCGCTAATTGGGGATTTTTTTACCTCGATCATCGTTTATCACCTTCGCCATTCTGTATAGTAAAATAGTCAACCTCTTAAGCGTGCCATTTTTTAGTAAAGAAAGCAACAAGTTAAGTTTTTCCAGATGTTATTATGCCTAAAATCCCAAAGTAACATTTCTAAAATAGGGACTGAATTTGTCTGAATAGGTATAATGGAGAAAAATGGAGTGCAGAGGGGAAGAAACGTGAATAAAACAACAGCGGCAATCGGCTGCTTTTTCATCATGATAGCAGCTTTTCTATATGTACCAAAACACATCACAGCGGCTATCATGATATCCAATATCAACAGTGCCAAAACCAATTATTTCGATGGAGGGTACGAATCCATCTCGACAGGAATCACCTATTGGACTGGGGGAGCGTTGTTTATAGGGGGTGTATTTTTATGCTTGAGTGTTTCAGGATCCCTGATGCAAAAGATGAAGGCCTAGTCGTTGTGTATGTAACAGGAAATCGACTGTTTCTGTCGAATGCAATCATATACAAAATATTAAGGGGATGGCATAGATGAACAGAATCAACCTAATCGCACTTGGCGTAAAGGATATTGCAAAATCTCTCAAATTTTACCGCGAGATCGGCTTTGAAGCTTCTGTAAGAGGACCTGAGGAGGCGCCAGTCATCGTATTTTTCAAAAACCAGGGCACCAAGCTGGAGCTTTACCCGTTGGAACTGTTGGCCAAAGATATCAATGAGGAAAATCCACCTGCACTTTCAACAGTCGGATTCCCTGGCATCACGCTCGCCTATAATGCCAAATCTGAAGAAGAAGTGGACGAGATTTTCCACCGGGTTAAAGAGGTTGGGGCAGAAATTGCCAAAGCGCCGAAAAAGACTGATTGGGGTGGCTATGGCGGTTATTTCCGAGATCCTGACGGGTATTATTGGGAAGTGGCGTACGGGGCCGATTGGCAGTTTGACGAGAATGATATGCTGGTTATAGAGGATTGATTTTACGAAAAAAACGGCCTGGGATGGGAGTCCTGAGCCGTTTTTATCTAGATGAATGTTAGAAAATTTTTACTATGATTTTGATGATGAAATGGAAGTTGACTCGGTGTGTATTCAAACCATACAGCCGATTTTACCCTTTTTTCCACATCCACTTTTATCTCTGCTTCGATGGCAAGCATATACTGTCTCGCTTCTTCCACCGTCATGTTGAACTTTGCTGCAGCTTGAAGATAGGGGTGTTGTAGGGTGAGCAGGTTATAATATTGTTCAGCGGTTTCAGCCTGTTCCATATATGCCATTTCAATTTCTTCAATAAACGAATGGAAGTTGCGTTTTTCTTCGGAAAGTGACATCTGTGCCAATTTCATCAAAAAGCTGTACTTGCTTTCTTGCAATTCAAGTCACCTCTTCTCGGGTATCATCACGAAATTACCAGCTTGCTTTTTTCACACCAGGTATCTGTCCCTTATGTGCATACTCTCTAAATGCTATGCGAGACATTTTGAATTTACGCAAGTATCCTCTAGGACGGCCGGTAACTTCACATCTATTTTTTAAGCGGGTAGGGGAGGAATCACGCGGCAGCTTTCGTAAACCTTCCACGTCTCCTTTGGCAATCAACTCCCGGCGAAGATCTGCATATTTTTCGACTAGCTGCTGGCGCTTTCTCTCTTTAGCTACTTTGGATTTTTTGGCCATAATTAAAACTCTCCTTAGGTTTGTTTTGTGAAAATAAGAATCATTACGTTTTATTAAAACATAGGAGGGTTTTTGAAGCAACATTTTTAACTCATAAATAAAATTTATCCATTAATTAGGACGGAATGATATAATTAGATGAAGGTGACTATAAACAGAGAAGTCTTTATATAAATTATTTACATAGGAAATTTTATGTTGACGGAGTGATTACATGCAGATGCGCACGCGCTTTATTAAAGGCATTCCCAACATGTTCACGCTTGGGAATTTATTTTGTGGATTTTTATCGATAGGTTTTGCGGCGAACGCCCAGTACAGCAACGCTGCCATTTTAATATTGATCGGGATGATGCTCGATAGTATGGATGGAAGGCTTGCCCGTATGCTTAAAGCAGACAGTAATCTCGGAAAAGAATTGGATTCGCTTGCGGATGTGGTGACCTTCGGAGTGGCGCCATCCTTTTTGGTGTATTATACATATTTCTATCAATTTGAATTACTCGGACTTGCCATCGCAGGATTATTTCCATTGTTTGGAGCATACCGTCTGGCACGATTCAATGTAAGTCCGCCGAATTCATCCGGAAAATATTTTACGGGAGTTCCAATCACAGCAGCAGGTGGAATAATGGCCCTGCTCACCCTTTTCGGTGAATATATCCCGCAAATTGTAACAACTGTCATTTTCACGGCACTATGCTTTTTGATGGTCAGCCGCATAAAAATTCCAAGCTTCAAGGAAGTGCCATTGCCGAAATACGGCACCATCGTCACCGTGTTCCTTGGGTGCTTGCTGTTTATCATCTACCAAGGTACCTATCAGCAATATCCATATCTGATCTATATCGCGATTCCTTTATATATTGCCTACCTGGCGTACCGTTTTGTAAAAGGGAAGAATAAAAAGGAAATCGATTGAGCAAAAGAGAGTCTGGTCCGACAATGGTCGGTACCAGATTTTTTTTTGCGTCAGGGATTATGATTGAGGTTTTTATGTTTTTTGTCTACTGAGAGGGCGCCCAGATAGTTAGTGTGGTAGTTGGAACAGAATGATACCTTCACTCCGGGAAAAACCAGGAAGAGAGGGAATCAAAGCGGAGTAATGATGCCTTCACTTCACGCAAAACCCGATAGTGAGGGAATCAAAACGCCAGAATGATGCCTTCACTCTGCACAAAACCATTTAATGAGGGAATCAAAGCGACGTAATGATACCTTCACTCCCCACAAAACCAAGTAGTGAAGATATTAACCCCCAAGTAAGACCTTTCTACTAAAAAATCCACTAACTTATCACCCTTACCCCATTTAGACTATCCCGAAAAACCACAGTTAATATGTATTTCGCAAACATTAAAAAAAACCCTTGAACTTTCCGTTAACGTAAATGGTAATATAAAAATATATCTAAATATTCTAACAAAGAAGGTTTTGCAGAATGTTCACAATCACCCAACTTGCAAAGGAATTTCAGGTGTCGACACGTACCATCCGCTATTATGAAGAGTTAGGACTTATCAACCCGGATAGAACGGATGGAAACCAACGTGTGTTTTCGAAACGGGAGCACGCCAGGCTCAGACTGATCATCCGGGGAAAGCGGTTCGGCTTTCAACTTGAGGAGATCAAGGAGATGGTGGTGCTGTTCGACGAGGATCGTACAGGGGAAAAGCAACTCGAGAAAACGATTGAGTATGGAACGAAGAAAGTAAAAGAAGTGGAAAATCGCATCCGGGAACTGACCGAACTGAAGGAGGAAATGCAGCGTTTGCTGAAGAGTTTTAACGAAAAAATCGACAAGGGGAGATGAGGGAGATGGGAAAAGAGCGTAATTTTTTCACGGAGGATAAGCATTTGCAGGCGGTACTTCAAAAATATCTGGAGCCTTCCTTTTATCAATGGGCGAAAGGGGAACTGGCAGAGTTCGGGGAGAGCTGTGCCAATGAGATTGACGAAAGAGCGGTGCATACTGACCGGGAAGGACAACCAAAACTCATCAAATATAACCGGATGGGGAAGGACATATCGGAGGTCTGGGTCAATGAGGGATACAAGAAAACAGTCGAAGAAACTTACAACAGGGGCATTGTCGGCTATGTCCATAAAGAAATTCCGGAGCTTGGTAAGCAGGGGAACTATCTGTATTCCTATGCACAGGGCTATCTTTTATCACAATCGGAACCCGGTTTCTATTGTCCGGTGACATTAACGATGGCAACCGCCTACTTGCTCGAGCATTATGCGGACGACGATGTAAAGGGGAGATTTCTGCCACATGTTATTTCAACAGGAGAAGTGGATCTTTATGAAGGAGCAACCTTCCTTACCGAACGGCAGGGTGGTTCGGATGTGGGGGCAAACGAGACAAAGGCTGTCCTTCAGGAGGATGGCCATTACCTTCTCCAAGGGGAAAAATACTTTGCCTCCAACGCCGGCCAGTGTGGGGTAGCCATGGTGCTTGCAAGGATCGAAGGGGCACCGGCAGGGTCGAAGGGGCTCAGCCTGTTTGCCGTTCCTTGGAAGCGGGATGATGGTTCATCGTATGGGATACAGATCCGCAGGCTTAAGGACAAACTGGGCGTTAGGGCCGTTCCATCGGCTGAAGTAGTGTTTGAAGGAGCAGAAGCGTATTTGGTCGGGGAACCATCCAAAGGCATCTACTATATGATGGAGGCGTTGAATTTATCGAGAGTATGTAATGCAGTAGCTTCAATAGGCATCATGAGAAGGGCTTATGTGGAAGCGAGGGAGTATGCAAGAAATCGCCATACCTTTGGAGATCATTTGATCAATTTCCCGATGATTCGGGAGTCACTTGTACAGATGGCCGTAAAATTGGAGGTCGAAACAAGCGCGCTGTTCGAGCTGATTGCCTTGTTTGACCGGGTCATGAGGGAGGTCGGAACCGTTTCGGAGAAGGATGTGGCATTGAACAGGCTCCTCATTGCCCTGTTGAAAAAGGAGACAGCAGAGCAGGCGGTCCATTATTCCCATGAGGCGATCGAGATGCATGGTGGGAATGGATTCATCGAGGACTTTGTCACTCCAAGGCTGCTTAGGGATGCACAGGTGTTGACAGTATGGGAGGGAACGGCTAATATCCTGGGCTTAGAGGTATTGCGTTTGATGAAAAAGTATCACGTACATCGGCTTTTCGTGGAGGAAATGCGCTCAAGGCTTTCCAATATCGGGAATGTCGCAGAAGACCTGTGCGAGCCTGTGGAGTCCGCGATTTCCACCCTGGTGGAGCTCTGCGATTATGTAGCAAGCTGCACCAGTGATCTGCAAACCTTCCATTCCAAAAAAATCGCCAATATGATGGTGAAGATTTATGAAAGTGTTGTTGCGTTGGAGGGTGCAGCTTCCGGGGATTCACGCGAAATAGCCAAAGCGGAGATATTCCTTGCGCAGACTTGGAATGGAGTTACATGGATTGACCGTGAAAACAAAACGCTGAAGCATTTTGACTCGATTGTAGAATGGGAGAAGAAAGGGCTGGAGGTCTAATCATTTTTTCAAACTTCCACTCTATGAATTTATCACTTACAAAAAAAGACGAAAAAAAACCTTCCACTATTTTGGAAGGTTTTTTTGATATAGACAACGTTAAAGAGTCATTAAGCCGCCTTATTAGTTGCTTTTGCATGGTCTTCATGGCGGTGAATCAATATCTGTCTTACATACCAGCCAAGAACTACCGCTGTAAGAGAGAAACCGATCATTACAGAAAGCCCGTAACTTAAATGCAATCCTTCAGGAGCGTAGAAAATATACGTGCATACGACCCCGGTCATGAACATTGCTGGCACTCCGCAGATCCAGTGAAGCTTCTGGTTTTTCAACAGATACATCGTTGCTGTCCAAAGCATCACGGTTGCCACCACCTGGTTTGTCCAGCCGACATAGCGCCAGAGGAAGGTGTAGTCGATCGTAGCGAGGAAAAGGGCTGGAGCAGCAACTGACAAAGTCAAGAACAACACCTTCACTTTTCCATCCATGTTAAAAAACTTGGATAAGCCTTCCGTCAGAATCATACGGGATGATCTTAAGGCTGTATCGCCGGTTGTGATAGGAAGGATGATGACACCAAGAATGGCCAGGATCCCGCCAAGTGTTCCAAGCAGGGAAATGGAAATCTCGTTGACTACATAGGATGGACCGCCTTGTGCAAGAGCTTCCTGCAAGCCGCCGGTTCCGTTGAAGAATGTCATTCCCGCTGCCGCCCAAACAAGGGCGATGACGCCTTCAATGACCATCGCACCGTAGAAGATTTTCCGTCCATGGGATTCCTTTTTCATGGTACACGCCACAATCGGACTTTGTGTACAATGGAAGCCGGAAATTGCACCGCAGGAGATAGTAACCATCAACAATGGCCAGATCGGAAGCTCCTGTGGATGCATATTGGCAAGAGTCAGGTTCGGGATCGGGTTGTCCTGAAAAAGAAGTGAGACACCGATTGCCACGGCCATGAATAGCAGAATACCTCCAAGCAATGGATAAATTTTTCCGATGATGCGGTTGATCGGCAACAGTGTCGCCAGTAGGAAATAACCGAAAATAATCAATAATGCCACTGTAAAACTGAGTGGTGTCAGCTGTGCAATCAACTGTGCCGGTCCAGCCGTGAATGCAGCTGCAACAAGCACGCTCAGCACAAGGGAAACAACGGTTATCAGGGATTTTACTGTATTCCCCAAATAACGGCCCACAATGGAAGGATATTGAGCACCGCCGTGTCGCATGGACAGCATGCCGGAGAAATAATCGTGGACAGCCCCTGCAAATATCGTACCGATGACAATCCAGATGAAGGCGACAGGGCCGTAAAGCGCCCCCATAACCGCGCCGTAGATCGGCCCGAGGCCTGCAATATTTAATAGCTGAATCAGGTTGCCCCGCCACCAGTTCATTGGGACAAAATCGAAATTGTCACGCTTTGTATAAGCGGGGGTCTGATTGTTGTCATCTATTACAAAAACCCGTTCTACAAATTTGGAATAAACGGCATATCCTGCAATCAATAAAAGTAGAGCTCCAAAAAAAGTAATCAAGCTGTTCGCCTCCTGTTGTCGAATGTTTTAGAATTATGAAACATTTTAACATGATTAGGCGTGAAAACAACAGATTTTTCTGAAAAATAGGAAAAAAGGTAGTTAGTTATTGTCCGGATGGCTTTGGAAGACTTATTGATTCGAGACAGGATATGAATTACAATGGGAATACCTAGGAAGTTGATTGCTTCTTCTGAGAATGATTTGTGAGTGATGTCTGTTGAGCTATTTTTCCAACTTTAAAAATAAATCTACCATATACCTTTTCACTATATCTCTATTGGGATGCAGTCTATTTATCATTCAAGCTGATTTTTCTCTGCGACATATCTATTTAAATATCCCACTTTACATATTATTGGTGATTGCGATTCTACTTTTGAATCGATATATCATGGTACTTCCTCTTAAAGGAAATTCTCTTAGTATGGATTCCTCCATTTATTTGGCTACCCTTTTTATTTTCGGTTTGGAGTATACATTATGTTTATTATTGGTCAGCAGTGTGCTTGATGGATTCATAAGACCAAGCATGTCCTGGTGGAAACATGTATTTAATTTTTCTCTCTTCACTTTGATGATAATTGGAGCCGATCGTGTTTTTAAGTTGATGGAAGGGAGCTATGGAGTTTTGCATGCAGATCATGTTTTGCCCTACATTTCTTCCATGCTTTGCTACTTTCTAATAAATGTTCTATTGATAGTCGGTTTTTTTTCTCTGCAGTCATCTCATAACTTCTATGTTCAAATCCAAGAAATACTTAAAGAATCTGCTATCAATTATCTAATAACATTAGCAGTAGCTTTTGTTTTGTCCATCTTGCTAGAACGTGCACCGGTATTTGGTATCATGATTTTTACTATCATCATTCTCTTTGTTTCTATAACATTCAGAAAATATTTCTTTCTCTACGAAAAAATGAGCAAAGACAAAATCTATCAAGAACAGATCCTCAACTCCCTTCCGGTTGGAATCATTACGGTGGACAATGACTCTACCAACTTTTCGCTGAATACTGCTGCATCTTCAATATTGGAAATGGATGGAGAAAAGGTGAAAGAGATAGTCAGTGGGAATGAAAGGGATGATTCTATTAACGGTTCGTTTTGGAGGATTCTTGCTTCCAAAAAGATCTGCCAAAATATTAAAGTTCCTTATGTGAAAGAGGGCAGGGACCATTATCTCCTAGTCTCTCAATCCGAACTGCTTGACCAGGAGAGAGCACTGATCGGACGAATCTTTCATTTTATAGATATTACAGCTACTGCCGAACTCGAGAAGCGGATCCATCAATCGGAAAAGCTTGCCGTTCTCGGGGAGCTTGCTGCAGGGGCGGCACATGAAATCAGGAATCCGCTCACGGTGATTCACGGATTTGTATCCTTGATGAAGCAATCCTTCACTGAAAAAGATAAAAGTAAGTATCAAATCCCTCTACTTCTTAAGGAATTTGATCGGATTAACACAATCGTGGAGGAAATGCTGATGATAGCAAAGCCTGGTGCACCTGTGTTAAAAAGTGTATTCCTGGAGGATATCGTAAATGAAATTCCATATAATCCAGCAGTTCAAGAAGGGATTTCCTTGCATGTAGAGTTGGAAAGGGTACCACTCATGGTGGACGCGAAACAGATGAAGCAGGTATTCTACAATCTGATCCGCAATGGCAGAGAGGCAATGGAGGGTGAAGGGGTGATCACCATTTATTCCAAGCAGTTCGAAAATGTCTACCAGATATTTGTGAAGGATACGGGTTCAGGCATATCCGAAAAGATGAAACAAACGATCTTTGATCCGTTTGTCACCTCGAAAGATACAGGAACTGGTCTGGGACTGACCATTGTCCAACGCATCATTGAGAACCATCATGGTAAAATAGAGGTGCAGGAAAGCTCTGCGGCAGGGACGACTTTTCTTATCACGCTGCCGCTGCCCTCCAACTAATGTACGTTAAAAAAAGGAATGATAGCTATGTATTTATCCATAAAAGAGACAGCTGAATATTTATCCTGCTCTACCTCGTATGTGGAAAGCCTGATTCAGCAAAAGAAGATTCGTGCCATATTCGATGGCAAGAATTACTTGATCAATAAGGATCAGTTTGCCACCCATTTGAAGCAGATGGAAAAGTATAAAGAGCTTGTAGAAGAGCTTCGCAATGAGCCGGTACCGGAAGATATTGATATTAAGGATGAGGATTGAAAAAAGCGCCATTTTCAAAGTAAAAGGGTAACGAATCAGATTAATTCGTTACCCTTTTTTTGATAACACGGCAGTTTCATGATTTGATTTACTCGGACATATTTTGGTTTAGGCTATTGGAAAAGACTTATCTGAATACCTATTAACTTTCTGGTAGGTGTAAAAGGTCTTCTGGAAAAGTGGTAGGTTACTCTAAATGCTTTGGCGGAGGTATAACATGCTCATGCCTTTTTACCTCTGAAAAGATTGAATGTTTTTCTGGTCTCTTCACGATGTTTGGAGGGAGTTGACCCGCAGGTGATTTTTGATGAATATAATCCAAAATAACCTGAATATCTTTTTTAGTTGCATATTCGGCATATTCTTTTAGTACATACCCTAATTGCCCACTAGGCTCAATTGTTGCTGTGTGTACATCACTAATTCTAGAAATGCTATCTTGACGTAATCGCATTTCCAATTGGTCAACAGTAATGCGTAACTTTTTTAAATTCTTTTCAATTATTTCTCCATTTTCTATAACATCTATTCCTTTTCCACTTATGAAGGTTTCGAACCTATCAAATTTTATCTGTAAGCGTTCTATTGTTATTAAGACCAATACAAGTAATAATGCGATTAAAAAGGTTACCCAGATGTTTTTCTCTGTTACTGGCTGAATCATTAAATTCCCTATAGATATCATCAGGACTGTTTGTGCAACTGTCAGTTGAGAAATGGATTTTCTTCCAGCTAATCTCAAAATAAGAAACCCAACAATCACAATAAGTACCGCTTTCCAAATCCAATCAAAATCCAAGACAACTGCCTCCTAATGTAATTACTTACTAACTAGCGTAACAAAATAATGGAAAATTATTCTCAAATGGAGGCATTTGAGCTTGGTCTAGGCTTAAAATAGGAATTCTTAATATGAGATTTATTGATAAATGCATAAGACTCAAAAAATGATCAGTGGGTTTAAACCACTGATCATTTTTAGTGTGAATTTTCCACTTTTCGGCGCTTATTCCCCTTTTTTATAAAGCAATGGATTAATCTGAGTTTGTGCAAGGTCGCCTGCTTCCAACCCAGGCAGCCATGCTTGCAGGTCCCCGCGTCTGGCATTGCTGTCAGGCTCGGCTACACGTGTCCCGTCTGCGTAGTAGATGACCGTCATGACTTTGCGCATGGTATCTGTCGGATTGCCGGGTGCGTTGTGGAGCGTCCAGCCTGCATGGAACGTCGCATCTCCTGCAGCCATCGCCCCGTAGGTGACCGTCTCCAACCCTTTTCCTTTTACGTATTGATCCAGGGTGCGGTGTGATTCATCGGATATGACCACCTTGCTGATATATCCCGTTTTATGTGATTCTGAGGCGAAAGTCATAGAGCCGACCTTCTCGCTGATCGGAACGAGTGGGATCCACATGGTGATGGTCTTATCCGTATCAAGCGGCCAGTAGATCTGGTCCTGATGCCACGGTGTATGGCCACCATGAGGCTCTTTGTATAGTGCCTGGTCGTGATAGATCCGGACACCATCCACTCCCATCAACTCCGCTGCAATCTTGGCAAAACGCTTTGCCAGAACAAATCGTGCGATAGCCTCGCTCTGCTCCCACAGGCGTCCGATCTGGATGAATGCCTTTCCGTATGTATCCCTTTCCTCGACAGGCTTATCGTGATAATTCAATTCTTTGACCCAGAGGCTGATGATAGGTTCATAAATATCAATTTCATCTGGTTTTGCCACATTCCGCAACAGGATGTGTCCTTTTTTCTGATAGCTTTCAATCTGTTCCTTTGTCAGGTCATAGCTTTCCACCAGGGATGGCAATGTGCTCAAGTCGATATTTTCTTTTACTGTCATTATCCTGCACCTCTTTTTATAGTTTGGTAGCTTAACTATAAATCCAAAATGAGAGGCTTGGCTTTGTCAAAGTTTCCTTGAAAGTTGTCAAAACTTACTGTTAATTAAGTTATAATAATAAATAATAGGAGAATGAAAGAGAGTCGGGGGTGGGGTCCATACAGCATTTATCCGAGCTTGTAGAGGAAAGGCCGATTGTCCCTTATATCAGGGAAAGCGACTACGCCGTTCGAAAACCTTGGCACGCTCCAAACAGAAGGCTGCTTGATTATTTGCTGATCTACATACAGGAGGGGCAATGCCGCTTTCAGGTGGATGGAAAAGAGTATTTGTTTCAAAGTGGGGAGTTTTGTCTAATCCAACCGGGGAGCCTTGTAGAGCTGGAAGGGGTGACGTCCACGATTACGCCGTTTGCCCATCTGGATTTCTTTTATCATCCGGAACGGACAAAAAGCTTTCCGACCAAGCCTGGGCAGCTAGATCTCGATGGATATCTGCATCTTTTACAGCCCAGATTGAACGATTTGCATGGAATTCGTGTGCCGGTGAGGCTGCAGCTGAAAAACCCCGGCAGGTTTCGGGACTACCTATTGCAGATGGTGGAGGCCTGGCAGAACCGGGACCCGATACAGCAGCTGAAAGCCCAGCAGCTTGCTATCGAGCTTTTGCTGATTATTTTGGACGAGCATCATTCAGCGTCAAACCTGGAATCTGCCTCATCGAAAGAGCTGAGCTGGTTTCCATCGTATCTTTCCAATCATCTGTCTGAACGCTTGACGCTCCATAAGATGGCCAAAAGGGCAAACCTTTCCGTATCAAGATTCAGCACCCTTTTCAAGCAGCAATTCGGAAGCTCTCCGCATCAATATTTACTGGAGATGAGAATCAATCATGCCCGGGAGCTTCTGGAGAAAACGGATTTGACACTGGAGCAGATCGCCTCATATTGCGGTTTTGCTAATATTCACCATTTTTCCAAGGCGTATAAAAAGAAAATGGGAATGTCCCCAGGTCAAGTTAGGAAAAGAGGCAACGCATCTCTCTAAAAGATCAGGAGGAGAAAAAGTGAGTAAAACTTATAAAATCATGACGTTTAACCTGCGGGTCGATGTTCAGACAGATCCTTTTGTCTGGGAGGATCGAAAGAACTGGATTGTACAGACGATTAAAAAGTACCAGCCAGATTGCATTGGGACACAGGAGGCGAATATCCCGATGCTGGCTTGGCTTGAGGACATGCTGCAGGAAAACTATGGGGCGTATGCGGTCAACCGGACGACATCGACTGAAGTAGGGGAATTCAGTGCGATTTTTGTGAAAAAGTCGACATTCACCATTGGCGGGAAGGGTTCCTTCATGCTTTCGGAAACGCCTGATGTGATCGGGAGCATGGGCTGGGATGCGCATTGTGCAAGAATCTGTTCTTGGGTGGAGCTGATCCCGCAAGGTGAAGCCACACCGGTTCTGAGATTCTTCAACACACATCTCGACCATATGGGGCAGAAGGCAAGAAAGGAAGGGCTGAAGCAGATCATGGACGTGATCAAGCAGAAGGACCACGAAAACGCGTTGCCTGTTCTTTTGACCGGGGATTTCAATGATGCACCGGAGAGTGAAGCATTGAAGACGGTAGCGTCCATGCAAAGCTGCTATGCAGAATTTACGGACGAGGAGCTGCAAAACAGCCTGACCTTTCATGCCTTCCGTGGTGGAACTGTAGGCACTCCAATTGACTATATCTTTGCGGATAAAGGGGCAGAGCTTTCCTCGACCACCATTATCAGAGACAGCATAGATGGTGGTTTCCCTTCCGATCATTATCCTATAATGGCTTCTGTAAAAGTGGATAGATAATACGTGTAAAATCGGTAAGCTGCGGGGAGTGTTCGACTCGCAGCTTTTTTTCATGTTCGGCGCTTCCCAACTTCTTTATTTGTTAGCAAGGGGATATAATGAAAGTATTGATTAGATGTGGGGATGCCGTTTGTTGAATTGTTTAAACGAACAAACTGTAAGAGGAGGATTCGCTGATATGACAACCGTTTTACATAGATTGGAGCAGCATCGAAATTTCTTTGCGACCGGCAGGACCAAGGACGTGGATTTTCGACTGCAGCAGCTGGGTAAGCTGAAAAAGGCGATTGTGGAGCTTGAGCAGGAATTGAACCTGGCATTAACGAAGGACCTGGGTAAATCCGCGTTTGAGGCCTATGCTTCCGAGATCGGGTTTGTATTGGATAGCATCAGTTTTTTTATGAAGCATGTAAAAGATTGGTCCAAGGTGCGAAAGGTGAAAACGCCGCTCGTTCACTTGGGTTCGAAAAGCTATATCTATCCGGAGCCTTATGGAACCGTACTCATAGTCGGTCCATTCAACTATCCGTTCCAGCTTGTGATGGAGCCGATGATCGGAGCAATGGCGGCAGGCAACTGTGTCCTGCTCAAGCCTTCCGAATTCACCCCGAACGTATCAAAGGTAATGGCCAAAATCATTCAGGAGAATTTTGAAGAAGGCTATATCAGCGTGATGAAGGGTGGAAAGGAAGTCACCTCTGAGCTAATCCATGCACCGTTTGATTATATCTTTTTCACGGGAAGCGTCGAAGTTGGGAAAATCGTCATGAAGGCGGCAGCGGAGAATCTTGTGCCCGTCACGCTGGAGCTTGGCGGAAAGAGTCCTTGCATTGTCGACAAGGATGCAAACCTGGAGGTAGCAGCAAAAAGAATCGTATGGGGGAAATTCATGAATGCTGGACAAACATGTGTCGCCCCTGACTATATTCTCGTCCACCGTGAAGTGAAGGAGGAGCTCGTAAAAAAACTGGTTATGACCATGAAGGGATTTTATGGAGAAAACCCGCAAGAGAGCAGAGACTTTGGACGCATTGTGAATGAGCTCCAGTTTGACCGTCTTGTCTCCTTATTGGATGAGAGGAAGGTGGTTGCCGGCGGATCTCATCAAAGGAAAGAACTGTTCATGGAGCCTACTCTGATGAACGAAGTAAGCTGGGATGATAAGGTGATGCAGGAAGAGATATTCGGTCCAATTTTACCAATCCTGGAGTATGGAGATCTAGAGCAGGCAATCGAGCAGATAAATGCGAAGCCGAAACCATTGGCACTATACCTTTTCACGGAAAATGGCGAAGTAGAGGACCGGGTAATCCAGAGCTGTTCGTACGGAGGAGGATGCATCAATGATACGGTGACGCATCTTACAAATCCGAATCTGCCATTTGGGGGAGTGGGGCCGTCCGGAATTGGCTCCTACCATGGAAAAGACAGCTTTGAAACTTTCTCACATAAGAAAAGTGTCATGAAGAAGAGCACCAAGGTGAATTTGAGCTTCATTTATCCTCCCTACTCGGAAAAAAGCATCAATTTTCTGCGGAAAATTATGAAGTAAGGAGATATCTTCCAAAGGGTTTAGGTCTATTTTGTCATTTCTTTTTCCTGGCTGGTGTGTTAATATTTAGTGATACGAAATATATATGTAGGAAACGTGCGCATAAAAATGGATCTTCGCTGGTGGAGGTTCATTTTTCGTTTTTCATTTTTATGTTCTCACTAGTCTAGGAAGGTGTATAAAATGATAGAAAAAAAAGTAAAGGAACCGTTGTGGACGAAATCCTTCATAATGCTGATGGTCGGGAATCTGTTCGTTTTCATGAGCTTTCAGATGCTGATCCCGACGCTGCCTCCTTATATAAAATCCTTGGGGGCTACCGGACTTGAAATTGGATTGGTGACCGCCCTTTTCTCGATCGGCGCGGTTCTGAGCAGACCGTTCATCGGATATCTGCTGGAATTCAAAGCAAGAAAACCACTTGTACTCGTCGGTGCTGTGGCACTTTTATTGATTACCATCATCTATCCCATGTCCCAGGTTGTCGTGATTTTCCTATGCTTCCGCTTTATACATGGGTTGGCGTGGGGCTGGTCGACGACAGTCAACGGCACGGCAGCAGTTGATGTTATTCCGAAATCCCGTCTTGGGGAAGGGATGGGTTATTACGGACTGTCGATTACGCTTGGGATGATCATCGCACCAAGCTTAGGAATCTTCCTGTATCAGGTGACAACATTCTCCAACCTGATCTACCTTTCCGGGGTGCTGGGAGTCATAGCGCTGGTTCTTTTAGGAATCGTAAACTATCAAACTCCTGATGTGGTAAAGGAAGCCAAGCGTGAAGACTTGAAGTTTTCCTATATCGGCTCCTTGGTGGAGAAATCAAGCTGGTATCCATCGTTGATCACATTAGTCGCGACCTTCGGATATGGAGCGATTGTGACGTTCATCGTGATTTTCGGGGAGGAGAGGGGAATCGAGCATATCTTCCTTTTTTATCTGTTCAATGCAGTGATGGCCTCTGTTTCTCGACCTTTTGCTGGTAAATGGTTTGATTCACATGGTCCAAAAGGGCTTGTGCTGTTCTGTATGACGCTCTCCTTCATCGGCATGTGGGTGCTTTCCTTTGCCCACACCGACGCAATGATTGGCATTGCGGGTGCCCTGTTTGGTGTTGGATTTGGTTCCTTGATCCCTACCTTGCAATCTTGGACACTTTCTACGACACCCGACAATCGCCGCGGTGTAGCAAACGGAATGTTCTTTTCATCCATCGATCTTGGAATCGGACTCAGCGGCCTGATCTTCGGCGTGCTCGCTCAATTCGTCGAAACAGCAACCCTGTTCCAGATCTCAAGCATCTTCCTCCTCTTCGCCATGTGGTTTGTAGTGGTGGAGGGAAGAAAAAAGAAGAAAACAAAAAGGGGCCTAAAAAGGGGCCTGACCCCCGCTGCGATAAAGTACTAAAGCAGCGGGCTCAGGCCTTTTCTATTTCCTTTACCCGCCCGACTTGTCCGTCTTCAAGACGAACCTTGATGCCGTGGGGATGGAAGCTTGATTTTGTGAGGATATCCTTCACAATTCCGGAAGTCAATTTGCCTGACCGCTGATCTTGCTTTAATACGATCTTTACAGATAGTCCCGGTTTTATATCTGTTCTATTTTGTCCATTCATTAGGAAAATCCCGTCCATTCTTTTGAGGTTTGATTGAACTACTTTGTAATCATATCATAACCGCTTGAAGTCCCGCTAAAACGGGGGGATATGAAATGAATGGGACAAAAGCAAAGAGAGTCGGGCATTTTCCTATTCAATAACCCATTTCATCCAATAGCTCGATCATGAGATCAGGCCGGTTGGTGATCAGCCCGTCCGCTCCCCGTTCCAATAAGTAGCGCATTGTCTCCTTGTCATCGATGGTCCAGTAGTGAACCTGCAGTCCACTTCGCTGTGCGTCGTTAATCAGCCGCTGGTTCGTCAGGTCGAATATGCTTTGCTCCTGAGGGATCTGAAAAGCGTCCACCTCTGGAAGGTATAGGTTTCGCATGAAAAGCTTATGGAAAATCACGAATCTCTTGATCTCCTGTTCTCCTCCCGCAAGCGCCACACGCCCCTTGGCATAGGAATCGAATTTCTTGATGATGTCCTGATCAAAAGCGGCAACGAGCACCTTATCCTCCATCTCATATTCTTCAATCAACTCCCAGAGCTTCTGGGCCATCTCATCATAGTTGTCAGGAGGATTGCTGTCCTTTATTTCAATTTCAATGCGCATGTCCCCAAATTCCTTGAACATTTCCTCGACAGTGGGAATATAGACTGCCTGTCCGCGGAAGCTGTTCTCACCATCCAGATCCTGAAAGTGATAGCCCGCATCCAAGGCCTGAATTTCCTCGAGCGTCATGTCTGCCACAACACCCTCTGCGTCAGTGGTACGGTCCACAGTCGGATCATGAATGGCAACCAGATGTCCGTCCTTTGTGATATGTATATCCGTTTCAATGACATCGACTCCCATGTCAGCAGCCTGCCTGAAAGCTGCCATCGTATTGGAAGGTGCCAGCAGCTCGCCACCCTGATGGGCAATGACCAACGGCCGATTATTCTTAAAATAAGGCTTCGCTTCTTTCTTACTGATGGGACTAAAGGTGAAAACCAAACACAAGGCCACAACAATCGCCACCAAAAGCCCAGCTCCACGCCCCACCTTGCGCGCCCAACCCCTCTTCCTGTTCAAAGGAATATTAACTTCAGCCATCCTTGTTCCCCTCCCGCAATCTCATCACATACTAATCCCATTATAAAATATTTAGAATAGTATGTATATGGGGCCTGACCCTCACCGCTTTAAAGCGGTGAGGGTCAGGCCCCTTCCTTAAATACCAAACGCCTTCTTCACATCTTCCACAATCTGATGGCGGTTGTATTCGAAGAAGAGGCCTTGGGTGAGGCGGTTGGGATCGCCGAAGAAGAAGCGTTCGTAGAGTGTCTGTCTGGAGCCGAAAGCACTCATGCTGACGTCCCAGGCGAGACGGAACAGCTTGATGCGGGTTTCTGCATCAGCATTGGCAGCTTGAAAGTATTGGTCTATGTCTCCCCTGAGCGGAGAGTTCAGGTCTGCTTCAGTCGGAATCGTAACCAGACCGCTCGCACCAAGGAGCTGGAGGATTTCCATGAGTCTAGGATAGACCTTCGGGAATTGCAGCGTCGCGGCAGATAGCGGTGCAAGATCAGGCACCATCGTTCCCCATTGATCCGGTTTGGCCCCGATTTCGGATGCGAGAAGAAGTGCCTTATGATTCTCCAAAGCGATGATGATCTCACAAATTTTTTCTTTTACATGCTGATATTCCCCGATGGCGATGGTGTTGACGATCAGCTGCGCCACACCGAGCACGAATTCCGCCTTCATGACCTGGCGGGAAACCACCTGATGCAGGACAAGTGGCTTGAAGCTGCTTTTGGAATACAGATTATTGGCGACCTCGATATTTTCCACCACAAATAAGCGCTCCCACGGGACAAGCACATTATCAAAGACGATGACCGAATCCATCTCCTCAAAACGGGAGCCAAGGGGATGATTGAATGGGGAGGAGTCATAGGCAAAGGATTCCCGGCAGATGAATTTAAGCCCCTCCGTGTTGCTTGGGATGCTGAAGGCATAGGCGTAAGGCTCTTCAAACATTTTCAACCCGGATGAGGACACGATGATTTCATCGGTTATCCCTCCTTGTGTCGCTAAAAGGCGTGCCCCTTTTATCACAATTCCCTCTTCGTTCTTATCTGCGATTCTCGCAGCGACGATATCATCTTCCGACTCAAAGTGCATGGAGGACCGGTTCACCTGGGGAGCGATGAAGGTATGGGTAAAGGAAAGATCCTTCCTGCTTGCAGACTCATAGAATTGCAGAAGGTTCTGCGGGAACTGCGGGCCCTGCTCTGCAAGAATATCAGAGGCGGCGGCAAGCGCCATGATGTTTGTGTTCTTATAGTCCGGCGACCGCCCCATCATGCCAAATGAGGCTTTTGCCCACACCTGGATCATTTTTCTCCGTTTTTCAAGGTCCTCCTTTTTCATGGGACGAAGAAAGGAAGTGCCGATAAGTTCCCCTGTTATTTCACACTCATATGTCATCAAATCTCTCAAATCTTTGTCATGCTGCATATCATACAAGGCGGCCTGGCTTTTCATCACGCCGGAAAAGGCGGGATGCTCGGAGATATTCCCTTTAATCTTTTTGCCGTTATGCCAAACATTCGATTGTAAACGGTTGATGCGGTCGATATATTGCTGTCCGCTGCTAATAGCCATCATTTGTCCTCCTTGCCGGAAATTCTATCAATAATGTATGCAGGGGGCTCTGTCCTTTTGCAAGGAGGGGGCTAAGAAAATGGGATTGTGTGGTATATTGTAAAAAAAGCACCTGGGAAGGAGTATTTTATCCATGAACAGTTTCCATCAAGTGGACACGCCGTCCCTACTTTTAGACTTAGGAAAATTAAAAACCAATATTAATAGGATGAGCGGATTTGCAAAGGATCACGATCTAAAGCTACGTCCGCATATTAAAACCCATAAGTCGGTAAAAATTGCCGAGTTGCAGCTTGAAAGTGGTGCAGTCGGGATAACGACCGCAAAAATCGAGGAAGCGATCGTTATGGCAAGTGCGGGAATCAAGGATATTCTCATTGCCTATCCGATTTCCAGTCCTGAGAAAATCAAGGGGGTCATCTGGTTGTTGAACAGGGGAGTGGATCTGAAAATTTCAGTGGACAGCCTCGAGCAGATCAGGCTGCTTCAAAAGGAACTCGAAGCTACCTCTCATTCCTTGGAAGTGTGGATCAAGGTGAACAGCGGCCTGAATCGATGCGGAGTGGAGCCGGGCAAGGCGGCGCTGAAGCTTGCGCAAGCTGTCCTCTTTTTATCACATTTGAGGGTCGGTGGTATTTTCACCCACGCTGGACATTCCTATGGAGCAGCCTCCAAAGAAAAAATTGAGGAGATTGCGCTTGCGGAGGCCAGTGCGGTTGTGGAGAGCGCAGAAGTATGTGAGAAGGCAGGAATACCGATTAAAGTTAGAAGTGTCGGATCGACTCCGACCTACGAGATCTCTGGAAAAGTGGAGGGGATTACGGAAGTGCGGCCAGGCAATGCGGTTTTCTTTGACGCCATTCAGGTAGGACTTGGAGTGGCAGCCCACAATGACTGTGCCCTGACGGTATTGGCATCGGTTGTTGGTGTATATGAAGATAGAATCGTGCTTGATGCAGGAAGCAAAACGCTCTGCCTCGACAAAGGAGCTCATGGCTTGGATTCCGTAAAAGGCTATGGCTATATTCTCGGGTACCCGGATTTGACGATTGACCGACTTTCAGAGGAGCATGGGGTGGTCATTTTTGGAGAAAAGCCAGCCTTGAAGCTGAACGATAAAGTCCGGATCATTCCTAACCATGCCTGTACGGTTGTGAACCAGTTCGATGAATATACCGTGGTGGAAGGGGAACAGGTGGTGGACACCTGGAAGGTCGATGCAAGAGGTAAGCGGATTTAATGATAGAAAATGGGGATATCGTATGGAATTGAAAGCTTTAGCAGAAAAAATGGCAATGGTTTATGCAGAAAATCCAATGGTGGAAGCGATCATGATTGCTGGGTCCGTTTCGCGTAATTGGGAGGATACCTATTCGGACATTGAGCTACATCTCCTTTGGCGGGAGGCACCGAAAGACAGGGATAGAATGGCACCAATTGAAAAGGTGCAAGGAAACATCATAGATTTCCATGAATATGAGGATGAAGAGTGGTCAGAAACCTACTGGTATGAAGGCGTGAAATTTGAGATCAGCAGTTTTTTATCTGAAACTATCATCAGGGTTATTGACCAAGTGGTGCATCATCATGATACATGCTTGGATATGCAATGTATTGTGGCTTCCTTCCAGGATGGGAAGCCTTTATTTGGGCATGAACTGCTCCTAGATTTGAAAGGTAAAGTTAGTGTCTTTCCAGAAGCACTGAGAGAAAAGATGATCATGGAGAATCTCGACTTTGGCAGCCGTTGGGGGAACCGTGAAGCGCTCTTATATCGAGAGGATTGGCTTATGCTCTATCAGGTGATGGTAAGTGCCCAATCAAAGCTTATGGGGGCAATGTTCGGTTTGAACAGGATGTATGTCCATCATCCAGCCTATAAATGGCAGAAGCAGAGCTTGGTGAGGATGTCTTTATTGCCGGATGGATTCACAGAGAAAATGGAGCAAGTCTTGGTGCTCCACCCGATTGAGGGCTTGCGTGTTCTAGAAGAGGTAATCAAGGATGTTTTTGCCTTTGTGGAAAGAGAAATGCCTATTATGGACCTCCGTACATTTAGAGAAAAGAGTGTGTTTGTTAGGTCGATTTAATGTGAAAAAATTGCCATGCGGCTGAAAACGTAAATACATCTTGGCATGCAAGTGCATAGAATGATTGAGGATTTTTGGGCGATTTTTTCTACCAATCTAACATTCACCAGAAAAAAAACTGTCCGAATGCCAGTCACAAGGCTTTTCGGACAGTTTTTTAAAAATAGGCTCTGTTATTGAGTAGTGTTGATTTTCTCTGCGGGAGGAAGGGACAGGGGAGACCCCACAGGCGAAGCCGAGGAGGCTCCCGGACCGCCCTTGGGTCGCTGCGCCTAGTGCGGAAATCAACAGCGGTGTTTAACATAGCCTAAAATTAGAGAACTCCCTCTAGCTCCTTCCAATAATGGCAGAGCGTCAGCAGACCCTTGTCAAAATTCTTCAGCTTGAAGTTCTCGTTCGGTGCATGAACGTTATCGGACGGTAAGCCGAAGCCCATCAACACGATTGGCGCTTTCAGGATCTCATCCAGGTTGGAGACGATCGGCAGGGAGCCGCCACCGCGGGTGAAGGCGGTCGGTACTTCAAACACCTTTTCAAAGGCACGGCTTGCCGCCTGGATGGCAGGGTGGTCAAATGGCGTGACAAATGGTGCGCCTTTGTCGAACAGGCTGACTGTCACCTCTACCCCTGGAGGCGTGTTTTCTTTGACGTGCTTTTGCAGAAGCTCGAGGATCTCGTCCGGTTCCTGGTCCGGCACAAGTCGGCATGTGATTTTTGCATGTGCCTCGGATGGCAGAACGGTCTTGATGCCTTCACCCTGGAAGCCGCCATAGATCCCGTTCACTTCAAGTGTCGGGCGGACCCATGTTCTTTCCAAGTGGGTGTAGCCCTTCTCTCCGAACAATTCGGTTACCCCGACCTCATTCATGACGCTTTCCTCTGATGCATTCAATGCCTCAAAGGCTGCCTTTTCATCCTCGGTCAACGGTACGACCTTATCATAGAAACCGTCGACCGTAATGACACCATCCTTGTCATGGAATGATTGCAGAAGCTCGACTACGGCATGGATCGGATTCTGTACGGCACCGCCGTATAGCCCGGAATGCAGGTCTCGGCGCGGCCCTTTTACATCCAGCTGAAAGCCGCACATTCCACGCAGGCCATAGCAGATGGTAGGCTTGTCCTCTTCCATCATCGCCGTGTCTGAAACAACAATGACATCTGCTGCAAGCATGCCCTTTTTTTCCTCGATGAAAACAGGCAGGTTCGGACTCCCTACTTCCTCTTCGCCTTCGATACAAAACTTGAAATTGAAAGGAAGAGTGCCGGTCGTTTTCAGGATAGCTTCGAGTGCTTTCAAATGCATAAAAGTTTGTCCTTTGTCATCACTGGCTCCGCGTGCATAGATGCTTTCATCACGTATGGCAGGCTCGAAAGGTGCTGTGTCCCATAAGTGAAGCGGATCCACCGGTTGGACATCGTAGTGACCATAGATGAGGACAGTAGGTTTGCCCTCTGCCTTCAGCCATTCTCCATAGACAATCGGATGCCCTTTTGTCGGATAGAGCTCGACATTGTCCATGCCTAGATCGAGCAGTGCAGTTGCGAACCATTCCGCTGCACGGTGTGTATCTTCCTTATGGTCAGGTAGTGCGCTGATGCTAGGGATGGAAAGAAGCTCGAAAAGCTCCTCCAAATGCTTGTCCCGCTGTTCTTCTAAATAGGTTATAAAGGTCATGCTTTTACCTCCTTATTTTGTAAAACAGGTGCTTTTCTGTGTAGTGTCGCTTGCTCGTAGGCATAGCCGATATGGATCAGGGTGCTTTCTTCAAATGCTCTAGCGGTGAAGGTCACACCAACCGGTTTGCCTGTCATCGTGTACCCGCCAGGAACGGTAATGGAAGGGTATCCCGCCTTGGCAGGAAGACTTGCACCAAAATTATTTGGAGTCAGGATGGCATCCAATTCATACCCGTCCATAGCAGCATCAATGCCGCCCTCCCGTGTGCGATACAGGTCCCGCTCCCTGCTGACCAGGTACTCTTCCTCCGTTAAAGTGCCGCTAAGATTCTCGGAATCTATGAGAACGGTCTGATCGTATTTGAGCATCTTGCCGGAGTCCTTTTTGTTAAACCCGATCAGGTTCTTCAGGCTTTTGACCGGTACATGGGAGCCGGTCTTGCTCAGATAGGCGTTCAGGCTCGGTTTAAATTCATAGAAAAGGGTGTGGTAGTCCCATTTCTCTTTTGCAAAAGGAATGTTGACCTTATCTACAACCACCGCTCCATTCTCCCTGAGGCAGGCAATCGCTTCTTCCATGACAAGTGCTTCTTCATCAGACAGATACGTAAAGAATGGGTCGCGTGCAATCCCGATTCGCATGCCGTGCAATCCTTCTTTTAAAAGAAAAGAGGTATACGATAGGCCGGGGTATGGATTCGAAAGCGTAGCGGGATCCTTGTCATCGGTTGCTGTAAGTGCACTCAAAAGAATCGCAGCATCCGTTACGGTCCGCGCCATAGGTCCTGCCGTATCCTGACTGTATGTAATCGGAATAATCCCTCTGCGGCTGATCAGGCCGACTGTCGGCTTGATTCCAACAAGGGAATTGGAGCTCGCGGGACTAAGAATGGAGCCGGATGTTTCCGTCCCGATTGCCGCTGCGGCAAAGTTCGCTGCAATGGCAGCACCCGAACCGCTGCTTGATCCGCCGACATCAAACTGGCCAGGTCCATAAGGATTCACTACTTGTCCGCCGCGGGAGCTATAGCCGCTGGGCATATTTTTCGTCATGAAGTTGGCCCATTCCGTCATATTCGTTTTCCCAAGGATGATGGCTCCGGCATCCCTAAGCTGCTTGACAACAAAGGAGTCTTCTTCTGCGTTATGCTCAGCCAAGGCGAGGGATCCGGCACTTGTGTGCATATGGTCGCCTGTATCGATATTGTCTTTTACGAGAACCGGGATGCCGTGAAGAGGTCCGCGTGCACCTTTTCGCATTCTTTCGAGGTCAAGTGCTTCGGCAATGAAGACTGCATCAGGGTTTATTTCAAGAATCGAATTCAGGGCGATCCCCTTTTTATCGTGTTGCCCGATTCGATGAAGATACATAAGAACCAGTTCTTTCGAGGTGACCTCCCCGGCTTCGAGCGCATCTTGCAAATGGTCAATTGTTGCTTCAGGCAACCATTCATTCACTAATTCTGCAAGTTTTGGATCATACATAGCCGCTTCCTCCTTTGATTTTCAACTTAGTTTTTATAAAATGGCTCTGTTACTGTCTAGTGTTTGTTTAATAAGAATCTAGCTGTTGATTGGAGCAAAAGGCGGAGACTCCTTGAAAATGCAAGCATTTTCTGCGTGCGATGTATCGCTGGCGCAGCCTTCCTTGTCCTGCGGGAGCTGGCGTTTAATGGAGAACCCACAGGCGAAGCTGAGGAGGCTCCATCAACGCCCCGCGGAAAGAAGCCTTTTGCGGAAATCAACAGCGGTGTTTAACAGAGTCTATAAAATATAAAATATTCCTTTATACTTCATAATAATAATTCAAACTATTTAAAAAACATAGTAAAAAAGGTATGATAGTAGAAAAAGGCGATAATTCAAGATATTCGTTTAGCTAAACGAAGTATTTGATTCGAATTAACATAGAATCATAAGATGCAGAGCAATAATTAATGCGGAAACAGTTTTCAACATAGACTAAACATAGCAAATAGTTTGGGGGATCAAGACACATGGGGAAAGTTTTTTCTTTTTTAAAGCCATATAAGCTGGCAGTTGGGATAGCGCTCTTGCTGATGCTCACAGAGCTTGTCGTGGAGCTGTTGCATCCACTCTTGATGGCAAAAATCATTGATGACGGCATTTTGCAGGAGGACCTGGGAGTGGTCATGAAGTGGGGAGGCATCATGGTCGGAATGTCTTTCCTGGCTTTCCTGGCCGGGGTCATCAACTCCTTTTTTGCAGCACATGTTTCACAAAACTTCGGTTATGACATCAGGAAGGGGTTGTATGGGAAGATTCAATCCTTCTCTTTCGCAAATTTCAGCCTTTTCCCTACGTCATCTCTTATCACAAGAATGACCAACGACGTGACACAGGTTCAAAATACCGTATTTATGAGCTTGCGTATCATGATGCGTGCACCTCTATTGATTATCGGTGGGGTGGTCATGGCCCTGATCGTCAACTTTCAGCTAGCTCTATTTTTAGTGGTAGGGGTGCCGATTCTTTTCGCCTTTTTGATGTGGCTGATGAAAAGGGGCGGTGCGATGTTTAAGGCTGTTCAGGAAAAGCTGGACGGCGTGAACAATGTAATGCGTGAAAATCTTGGAGGAATTCGCTTAATCAAAGCATTCTTACGCAAAAATCATGAAATCAAGCGCTTTGATCATGCGAGTGAGGACTTGAAGGACCAGACCGTTTCCGCGCTTCGCTTGATGGAAATGACGATGCCGCTTCTCCTATTGATCATGAATCTGAGCATCCTGGCAGTTCTCTGGTTTGGAAGTGCAGGTGTTAATACAGGAAGCGTCCAGGTGGGGGAAGTGGTAGCGATTGTGAACTACGCTACTAGAATCACGGGAGCGCTATCGATCATTTCCTTTATCATCATGGCGTTTGCCCGTGCAAAAGCTTCAGCACATCGGATTGCTGATGTATTGGAGGAGGAAGTGGATCTTGTCGACAAGCAGGGAATTGAAGAGAAGGGTGCGGTTCTGAAGGGTGAAGTAAGCTTCCGTTCCGTATATTTCCATTATCCGAACACGGATACACCAGTGCTTGAGAACATCTCGTTTGATGCGGAAGCTGGCTCAACCGTTGCCATCATGGGAGCAACCGGTGCCGGGAAGTCATCCCTGTTCCAGCTGTTGCCGCGATTATATGATGTGAACGAAGGAGTCATTGCCGTTGATGGAAAAGATATTACCGACCTGCCTTTGAAAAATCTTCGCAGACAGATCGGCTATGTCCCGCAGGAAGCACTTCTTTTCTCAGGCTCTGTCAGGGATAACCTTGCTTGGGGCAAAGAGGATGCATCCATGGAGGAGATCATCCAGGCGGCCAAGGATGCACAGATACATGAAACAATCGACCGTCTGCACAATAAATACGAAACAGTGCTGGGGCAAAAGGGTGTGAATCTTTCCGGTGGACAAAAGCAGCGCTTATCGATTGCGCGGGCTTTGATCAGAAAGCCGAAGATCCTCATGCTTGACGATAGTACGAGTGCACTGGATCTGAAGACAGAAGGAAAGCTTTTGACAGCCTTGAGGAAGTACGATTGCACCACTTTCATCATCACGCAAAAAGTGAGTACCGCAATGGAAGCCGATAAAATCTTGCTGCTCGAGGATGGAATGCTTCTGGAAGAGGGCAGTCATGAACATCTTCTATCGCATTCGACCCTCTATCAGAACATATATCAATCACAATTTGGAGCGGAGGTGGCAGAGCATGTCGAAGCGTATAAGTAGTAGTGCCGCCGTTCAGAATAAGGCCAATCCAAAGCCAAAAGCGAAGGATTGGAAAGGGACGATCAAGCGGGTCTGGATGTATCTTGGTGAGCGGAAAGGGCTGCTCTCCTTGGTGCTGTTGATGGTGCTTGCAAGCTCCGCCCTCGGGTTATTGGGACCTTTCATTGTAGGAATGGCAATCGACAATTATATTGTGGAAAGAGACAGCACCGGTCTTATCAACGTCCTGATTGGCCTTGTGTTCATCTATATCTTCTATTCGCTGTCCACGTGGCTGCAGAACTACTGGATGGTAGGGATCGCGCAGGATACCGTTTATAAAATGAGGACTCAGCTTTTTCAGCATCTACATAAGCTGCCGATTCCGTATTTTGATAAAAGGCAGCATGGAGAGCTCATGAGCAGGGTGACCAACGATATGGAGAATGTCAGCTCCACCTTGAACAGTTCGGTAATACAGATCTTTTCGAGTATCCTGACATTGGTCGGAACGGTTTCAGTGATGCTTTATCTTAGTCCGATCCTGACTTTGATCACACTGGTGATTGTGCCTGTCATGTTCTTCGGGCTGAGGTGGATCACTTCACGGACCGGGCCGCTATTTAAGCAGACCCAACGCAATCTTGGAGAACTGAATGGCTATATCGAGGAGACAATTTCCGGTCAGCGCATTGTAAAGACCTTTTCCCAGGAGGATAAGGTCATGATGGAATTTTTGGAGAAGAGCGAGCGTCTGAAAAAGAGTGCCTATTGGGCCCAGACCTATTCAGGCTTCATCCCGAAATTGATGAATATGCTGAACAACCTGAGCTTTGCAGTAATTGCCGGAGTCGGGGGCATCATGGCGCTGAATGGCATGGGAATAACCATCGGTGTCATCGTCATTTTTGCCGAGTACTCCCGTCAATTTACAAGGCCATTGAACGATCTTGCCAACCAGTTCAATACCCTGCTTTCGGCGGTTGCCGGGGCGGAGCGTGTTTTCGATGTGCTCGATGAGGAAGAAGAGGCAAGAGATGAAAAAGAAGCGATCGAACTGGAATCGGTAAAGGGAGAAATTGAGTTCATTGACGCTTCCTTCTCCTATGACGATGATGATACAACAATAAAAAATATCAGCTTCCATGCATCCGTCGGGGAAACGGTCGCATTCGTAGGACCAACCGGAGCAGGGAAAACGACGGTCATCAATCTGATATCGCGCTTTTATGATCTGGATAGCGGCAGCATCCTGCTTGATGGCCATCCGATAAATAGGATAAAGCGCTCGAGTCTCCGTAAGCATATGGCTTTCGTGCTGCAGGATTCGTTTCTGTTTGAGGGAACAATCCGTGAGAATATCCGTTATGGGAAATTGACAGCGACCGACGAGGAAGTGGAAGAGGCGGCAAAGCTTGCTAATGCCCAAACATTTATCAAAAAGCTTCCTGGTCAGTACGATTTTAAATTGAAGCAGGATGGCAGCGGAATCAGTCAAGGACAGAAACAGCTGCTTTCCATTGCGCGGGCGGTCCTCGCCAATCCTACAATCCTGGTGCTCGATGAAGCGACAAGCAGCATTGACACCATCACGGAAATGAAAATCCAGGAAGCCCTGCAGCGATTGATGGAAGGGCGAACAAGCTTTGTCATTGCGCATAGGCTGAACACGATTCAAAAAGCGGATCAGATCCTCGTTCTGAAAGAGGGAGAGATCATTGAAAAAGGCTCCCACGAGGAGTTGCTTGAGGAGCAAGGGTTTTACTATGAGTTGTTTACGAGTCAGTTGAAAAAAGAAGTCGGTTAAGGAAAGTCCAGTGTGTCGTCGGTTTTTGGGGCGGTGTGCTGGGCTTTTTTTGCGGTTTAATGTAATTTTTTGTAAAGTGGATAGATTAACCGGTAGAGTGGATAGAAAAGTTGCAATTGTGGATAGATTGTTTAGCTTTGTGGATAGATTACTAAGTGAAGTGGATAGATTCACCGCCAAAGTGGATAGATTACTAGGAAAGTGGACAGGGATCCAGACAGTTGATTCGTTAATATCTGTAATATTACACCACTATGCCCAATCGAAAAGAACAATAGTCCCGATATTCAGCACCATTGCAATAAAACACTACAAATTACCCAAAACTGCACATAATTTTTTTCAAAATAGGGTTATTCCCCAAAAATTAAGGGAAAAGGACTATGAATTAAATAATAGATTATTCAAATTTTATTGAAAATAACTAGGTCAGGTGGTGAAGAGGTAACAAGTTTGGGAGGATTTGAGCATTGTGTATTAGTACAATTTGCTTTATAATCCAAAAACATAGAAAGAAAATTCTAAAAATTATGTATCGTGAGGGGGACGTTTTCTTGGAAAAGTGGAAGATTTGGCTTGAAGGTGCATTTGGAGAAGTAGCAGGGATTCTCTGGAGTACACCGATGATTGTGTTCTGTTTGGGTGTTGGACTTTTATTTACGATTCTAACGAAGGTAGTACAGGTTAGACTTTTCAAGGATATGATCAAGAATATCTTCTCCGGGGAGAAATCAAGCGCTGGCGTATCTTCCTTCCAGGCGTTGGCGATATCATTATCGGGACGTGTTGGGACGGGTAATATTGCAGGTACGGCAACGGCCATTGCGATGGGTGGACCTGGAGCGGTGTTCTGGATGTGGACGATCGCGTTTATCGGAGCTTCCAGTGCCTTTATCGAATCAACATTGGCGCAGATCTACAAAGTGAAGCAAGACGGTGAGTACCGGGGCGGTCCGGCTTATTACATAGAAAAAGGAATCGGTTGGAGATGGTATGGAATCCTTTTTGCCGGGTCAGCAATTCTGGCAATGAGTCTTCTGATGCCTGGTGTCCAGGCCTTCGCTATCGGGGATGGACTGAGCAATGCGTTCGGTGTCAATAAAACATATGTTGGAATTGGATTAGTTTTGGTTATTGCACTTATCATTTTTGGAGGGGTAAAGCGTATCGCAACAGTGGCACAGTATGTAGTACCATTCATGGCTGTTGCGTATATTCTCGTTTCTCTGTATATCATTGCGGTTAATTTTACCGAGCTTCCTGCAGTATTCGGTTTGATCTTCCGAAGTGCATTTGCATTTGATTCCGCGTTTGGCGGGATTATCGGGATGGCGATTGCCTGGGGTGTAAAACGAGGCATCTATTCCAATGAAGCTGGTCAAGGGACAGGCCCGCATGCTGCAGCAGCGGCAGAGGTTTCCCATCCGGCGAAGCAAGGACTGGTACAAGCGTTTTCCGTTTATATCGATACCTTGCTTGTATGTTCCGCGACGGCATTTATGATTCTTTTCACAGGTATGTACAATGTTGAAAATCCTGAAGGCGGCTTTATCGCGAACAACCTTGGAGCAAATGTAGAGGCGGGACCTGCCTATACACAAGCGGCCATTGAATCGGCCATTCCTGGTTTTGGTGCAGGATTTGTTGGTATTGCCCTGCTGTTCTTCGCCTTTACAACCATCATGGCATACTATTATATCGCAGAAACGAATGTGGCCTATCTGGTACGTGGACGGAACAATGCCATTCCGATGTTCCTGTTGAAGGTAGTTCTCTTGGCATCCACGTACTATGGTGTGGTAAATAATTCCAAGATCGCTTGGGCTTTAGGTGATATTGGTCTTGGTATCATGGTCTGGCTGAATCTGGTGGCCATTCTGATCCTTGCAAAACCGGCCTTAAGGGTATTGAAGGATTATGATGAGCAGAAAAAGCAAGGACTTGATCCGGTCTTTAATCCAGATAAGCTGGGAATCAAAAACGCTGAATTCTGGACAGAGGACTACCAAGAGGAAAAGAAAGAAAAAGTTTCCTAATAAAAAAGCGGCAGGCCATGTTAAACAGGGTCTGCCGCTTTTTTTGCTTACACCGTTTCCAATTGAGGGATTACCGGCTCTGCACTAGGTTTTCCAATATAATACCCTTGAGCATAGTCGATACCGATATTTCTGCAGAACTCCAATTCTTCTGCCCTTTCGATTCCCTCTGCCAAGACTTTAATGCCGAGCTTTTGGGAGATCTCGAGCACGTTCTTTAAAAAGAGCTGATTCTCCGGGTTCGTATCGCAGAACGACACATACGATCGATCCACTTTCACAAAATCAGGTTGCAGTTTCTGAAGGACATCCAAAGTGGAGTATCCGGCACCTACATCATCCAAAGCGACTTGCATTCCCGATTTTTTGTAGGTAGTAAAAATGGAAGCAAGATGTTCGATATCGGAGATTTTTTCCGATTCCACCACTTCAAACACAAGCTGGACGGGAGAAATATTGTGCTTGTTCACAATGTGGAAGGTATGCTGCAGACAATACTCCGGGTTATAGATGGAAGAAGGGAGAAAGTTAATAAAAAATTTCACTTCTGGCGGTACACCGAGTTTGCTGCTTGAAACGATCGAGAGCTCCCTTGCTTTCTGGTCCAGATAGTTATGCAGATTTGACTCTCTGGCAAATTCAAAGAGCTTGAATGGGGAGATTGGTTTCCCGGCTGCTACAGGACGGAGCAGACATTCATAGGCAAAAATGCGATTCTTATCTTGCAGGTCGATGATAGGCTGAAAATGAGTGGAAAAGGAATTGCCGGCTATCAGATTAACAAGTTCATGGTTTTGCACCATCAACTCAAAGGAAGGAAGAGAAATAAAGCCATTCATCGTGGCGGTTTTCACTTTTGTTTGGTCGGAAGCCCCTTCTTTCTGGAGCTTCCATAGGTGGTCCGCCAATTCTTTATATGTAGTATATGGATACTGCCCATCCCCCCCGGATCGCTTGACAATCAATGTGCCGTTTTCTTCGATGGGACTTGGAACCCCGCAATCGATACAATGCATGGTGACTTCCTCCTTAAATAGGTTCTTAGGATAATTTTACTATTAATCTTGCAAAATAGAGAGAGAATATCGTGAAAAGTAGAATAAATGGTCTGTTTGATGTGAAAGAGAAAGAAAGTTATCGAATGCTAAAGAATGAACAAGGGATTTCACAAAACCTGTCGAAAATAAAAGCTAGTAAGTTATCTTTAAAAGATTAGGAATGGAGCCATCCCTTATGCTTGCAGAAAAACTACTCTTACATGTATTGATCATATTAGCACCGGTGTTAATCTATTATGTCGTCTCAGAGAATAAAAGGTTTAGCGGTTCTCCATATTTTATCGGTCTGCTCCAGGGGGCTTCGGCAAGTCTCTGCTTGCTCTTTGCATACTATGATTATGGATTGTTCTGGGATTTGCGATATATCCCGCTTGTTCTGGCTGTCTTGTACGGAGGTCCCAAGGCTGGGCTTATTGTCCTTGGTGCCATCCTTGGGACAAGGACCTATATGGGTGGAGATGCCCTTCTTTTTGGCTATATAAGTGCCCTGTTGTCCGCCTTGGTGCCTTTCTTGATGGTGAGGAAATTTAATAAGCTTCGAACGAAAAAGAAACGGATCACGCTATCGGTGTTTGTCGGACTATGGCCGGACATTGTGATGCTCAGCATTCTCCTGGCCTTCCTTTTTACCCAGCCTGAATTTAGTGGTGGAGCAAGCCTGCTCTTGTATATCCTGCCGTTTGGTCTGATTCAGGTAATCGGGGTTGGATTTGCTTCCATGCTTCATGAAGCGGTACTGGAGAGGGAGCTGATGAAACGCGAAATAATGAGGGCTGAAAAATTGAATACACTTGGAGAGCTCGCAGCCTCCATTGCACATGAAGTAAGAAATCCCTTAACAGTAGTGAAAGGCTTCCTTCAGATCATGCAAAAAGAGGATCAGAAGTACCCATATATCCCACTTGTCCTCAGCGAATTGGGAAGGGCGGAATCCATTATCAATGACTATTTGAACTTCGCCAAGCCGGAATTCAAAAAGATAGAGCAGGTCAACCTGGCAGAATTGTTAACAGAGGTCATGATGCTGTTGAACCCCTTGGCCATCAAGAGCGGTGTCTCCCTTGACTGCTATCTTGAAAAGAATATCTATATGGATACCGATAAAAATCAGCTTAAGCAGGTGCTCGTCAACATCATCAAAAATGCAATCGAGGCCACCCAACAGGATGGAAAAGTGTTTATCAAGCTGCTTGTCAGCAATAACGAAACGACAATCATCGTCAAGGACAATGGAAAAGGCATGTCGAAGGAAGAGCTCGCACGCATCGGAACTCTTTTTTATAGTACAAAAGATAAAGGGACCGGACTTGGTACAACGGTCTCCCTGCGTATTATAGAGACGATGAACGGGAAGGTGTCATATGCAAGTGAATTGGGGAAAGGGACCGAGGTCAAGGTTGTGTTTCGTGATTTCACAAGAATCAAAGAGAAAAAAATGGTGCAGTCCGTTTAGCTGGATTGCACCATTATTCGTCCCTACAGCTTCTCAAGCGGTTTATCCGCAGGGCCTTCAAGTACATCACCATGAATCGAGAACCTCGAGCCATGACAAGGGCAATCCCAGCTTCTGTCGCCATGATTCCACTCCACTTCACAGCCCAAGTGGGTACAGGTCGTATCGACGCAATGAAGTTCGCCTTTTTCGTCCTTATAGGCACCGGCACGGCGGCCATTAAGAGAAACCACACCTCCCTCGTCCAAGCCCAGTTCATCCGGAGTTTTCGTCGGACGGTCAAGCTTGCCTTCCACCAAGTGACTGGCCACATCCATGTTGGTGCTGAAAAATTTCTTCAAGGACGGATCAGCCACAAAGCGGGAAGGGGTGAAAAGATTCTCATACTTATTTTTCTTTCCGTTAACAAGGTCCTGCAGTAGTAGTGCTGCTGCTGTACCGTTGGTCATCCCCCATTTGCGGTATCCGGTTGCAATGAATATATTCGATTTGCCGGATGTGATCCGCCCGATATATGGAACCTTATCTAGCGTATAAAGATCTTGCGCGGACCAGCGATAGGCAATATCCTGGATGCCAAAGACCTCTTCTCCAAAATCCTTTAGCGCCTGATAGTGCTTCATTGTGTCCTTGCCTTGTCCCGTTTTATGGCCATCGCCGCCAATCAGGAGATACTTCTCGCCATTAATCGTGACGGAGCGCAAAGACCTCGTCGGCTGTCCGGCGCTAAGATACATGCCACCCTGTAATGCCTTATCCGTTTTAGCTGCCACAACATAGGAACGCTCGGCATACATTCTTGTAAAGAAAAAGCCCATCCCATCGTAAAAAGGGAAGTGGGAGCAGGCAATCACATGCTTGCATTTGATTTTCGAACCACCCTTTGTGACCACACGCAGTTCAGGTGATTCCTCTACATCTGTCGCGACCGTCTGTTCGTAGATCCTTCCTCCTTTCTCAACGATAGCTTCCACCAGGTACTTCAAATATTGAAGGGGATGAAATTGCGCCTGATTCTTCATGACTAGCACGCTTTTTGTTGGTATGGCAAAAGGGACCTTTTCATTCAAATCTGCAGAAATACCAAGCTTATGATAGGCATCCATCTCCATCAGGACATTCTTGTTATCCTGTTCGGTAGTGGCATAGATCATCGCATCCTGTTCACTGAAGTCACATTCCATATGCTTTTGGTTTACAAGGTCTCTAATATAGTGAAGGGCATCATTGTTGGCTTCATAATAGAGCTTCGCCTTTTCCTGTCCGATATGCCCGATCAGCTCATCGTAAATTAATCCGTGCTGAGCTGTCACTTTTGCCGTTGTATGTCCAGTCGTACCGTTTAAAATCTGGTCCGCATCAAGCAGAACGACGTTATATCCGTCCTGCACAAGCTGATAAGCAGTGGTGATTCCGGTAATACCAGCCCCGACAATACAAACATCCGCCTCAGTATCTTCTTTTAATGGGGAAAAGGAAGGAAGGGAAGCGGACTCTCTCCAGTATGGCTCCGGACCCTTTGGTAACTTTACGAATTGATTTTGTTCCGACATAGTGTAAATCCTCCTTGAAAAACAAACATGTACATAATTTTTCCAAAAGAGAAGAAATTCATGTATGTATTCCTTTTTTTCTCTCAAGTAGGGTAGAATGAGAAAAGAAGAACTTGTGAAAACCCCATGTGAGGGTGATAAAGGAGAAATATATGTCTACAACCGTAATAACAACATTACAATCATTCATTCAGGAAAACTGGAATAGAAGTGAATTCAACAATCCAACTCCTATACAAGATAAAGCCATCCCTGCAATCCTTGAGGGGAAGGATGTACTGATAGAATCTCCTACAGGTACTGGGAAAACCTTGGCGTACCTGTTGCCTATCATCGAAAAAATAGAGCTTGGCAGGCAGCACCCGCAGGCCGTTATCGTAGCACCTTCAAAGGAGCTAGCCATGCAGATTTTTGAACAGATCCAGAAATGGACGGAAGGAAGCGACATTATCGGTGCTTCTTTTATCGGTGGTGCCAACGTCAAACGACAGGTGGAAAAGCTGAAGAAGAAACCTCAGATCCTTGTCGGGACGCCTGGCAGACTGCAAGAGCTGATTCAGATGAAAAAAATTAAAATGCATGAAGTGACAACCATCGTGATGGATGAGGCGGACCAGCTATTCATTCCCGAACACACCAAAACCATCCAGAACATCCTCAAGTCGACTATGCAGGAAAGACAGCTGCTGTTATGTTCCGCAACCTTAAAGGACGAAACAGAAAAGCAAGCCCTGCAATTTATGCGAGATCCATTTGTATTAAAGGTTACAAAAGATGAGATGGCCCCTTCAAAGGTGGATCACATATATGTAATTGTCGACCAACGGGAAAAAGCGAATGTCCTGGCAAATATTCTGCGTGAGGAAAAGAATATCAAGGCACTTGGGTTCGTCCGCGACATCGGTAATCTTGCTGTCCTGACCGAGAAGCTGCTATTCAAAAAGTTCAATGTAGGTTCCCTCCATTCCGAATCCACCAAACAAGAAAGGGAGACTGCATTGAAGAACTTCCGAAAGGACGAATACCCTGTCCTGCTTGCAACGGACGTAGCGGCTAGAGGACTAGACATCAAGGAACTCAGCCATGTCATCCACTATGACCTGCCAGAGGAAGTGGAAAGCTATGTGCACCGATCCGGTCGAACAGGAAGACAAGGTGCTGAAGGTACAGTCATTTCCATCGTGTCAGAAAGAGAAGAACGAAAACTGAAGCAATTTGCCAAAGACCTCGGACTGACCCTTAATAAAAGAGTCATGTTCGGCGGCAAGCTGATTAGGGAAGAGGACATGAAGCCCGTAAAAAAAGGCGGATTCAAAAAGAAGCCCTCAGCCGGCAAAACAAAAGTGAAAAGAAAGTAAGAAAAGAAAAAACTGTCTCATCTGAGGCAGTTTTTTGTCATTTACCCAGATGGAAATATCCGACATGTTTCATGTGAAACCACAATTTCCCGAGAAATGATGACATAATATTTCCTAATCCCTAGCTTCATATTCATATATTTGTAGAAAAGGAAAGGTTTCTGAAGGCGTCACTTGATATATCTGCCTGAGTAGCATATGGAAACTGACCGAGAGCTGAATGATGTCACTATATTTTACAGACCGCCCTGTTGGTTGAAGTGCAAGGGGTGAGACTCCTGCGGCAGTAGCGTGTCAAGGGAGACCCCACAGGTGCTTTAGCACCGAGGAGGCTCCCGAGACCGCCCGCGGAAAGCGAACCCCTGGAACGGAAACCAACAGGGGTTTAATGGAAACACTCCATTTTCATGAGGCAATCTATTAAAAAATGATTGAATCCATCCCCTATTATTTAACATTTGCCGAAATATGCCGTATGATAGGAAAAGAAAACACAATCAAGGAAAAAGTTACTACTAGATAGAGTGCCAGTTTAAAAGGGAGATTTCACATTTATACAAGAAACTAATGTAAAATGGTAAAAGAATAGTAGTTATGGAGGCTAAGTCGACATGTTTTGTCACAACTGTGGATTAAAAGTTTCTTCTGATGCGAAGTTTTGCTCCAATTGCGGCGCAAATTTGAGAGAAGAAGATATACATAAAAATGACAATGAAATATTGGAAGGTAGAGGAATAGATCGAAACAGGAAAAAAGGCGGAATGATCTTCCCCTTTCTGCTTCCTTTAGCGGCTTTTTTGCTTCTCGTCGGGTCTTTAAGCTGGTTCTACTTTCATGAAACGAATGTGAATGCGGATGTTATTGCACTTAAGGATACCGCAGAAGAGCTTGCGCTTGAAGGAAAGTATGAACAGGCAAAGTCGAAGTTGTCCTCGGCAATAGAGTTAAGGCCGCGGTACTATGTACTTCAAAACAACCTGGAGGTCGTCATGATCGCAGAGGAACTGCAGGCGGAAATGGAAAATACCAATACACTGATCAAAGATAAAAAGTTTGAAGAGGCGGAAGAGGAACTTTCCCGTCTGAACGAAAAGATTGCCAAACTGAACGGACCGTTGTTCCAGCCGATCAGAAAAGAGCTTGCTGAAAAGGATACGATGATTAAGGTCGGTAAAATTAACAGTGAACTCGATCAATTGAAAACGGTGGATGAATTGGCAAGAAAGCTTGCCGTGCTTTCCGCCATTCCTTCAGAGGAAGGCAAAGCGGTGAAAGAACAGATCTTGAATCGGATTGTTCAACTCACAACAACCGATGCGGAAGCTGAGCTTGAGCAGAAACAATTTACAAAAGCCATTTCTTTAACGGACAAAGGCTTGCAATATGCCATCAATGATAAACGACTGTTATCATTGAAAGAAAAAATTGAGCAGACCCAGACTGAGTTTGAACTGGCGGAACAGGAAAGAATCGAAAAGGCGATGGAGGCTGCAGCAAAAGAGGATTTGAAGAATCGAAACGCGGCACTAGAAGTGGTAGGTTTAAAATATGTAGAAGACGATACGGGTGGAATGACGATTACCGGTGAAGTGAAAAACATTGTCTCAAAAACCGTTTCCTCCATCACCGTCTACTATAATATATTGAGTAAGGATAAAACGGTACTCGATACCGGGTTTACCACCGTTTATCCGTACAAATTGCCTCCTGGGGAAAAAGCTAAATTCGAAGATTACTATTATGGTGTTTTTGAAGATGTAACAGTCGAGATAGAGAATATGACATGGCTTGTCGAAGAGTAAAGTAGGTGCAGGGATGAACAAAAGATGGATAGTTAGTGTCATTGTAACCCTGGTTCTCCTTGGAGCAGGAACATATGGGTACTTTTTTATCAAACAAGGAGTTCCAAAGCAACTGACAGCGCAGTCGAGCTTATATATTGAAACGAAACCTGAAGAAAAAGAGCAGGTGCCACAGGAGTTGAAAGAAATTATCTTCGAGTCCCAAAAGCTCGTGGTGAAAATCGAACTGCCGGACGGTTCCTTTGGATCCGGGTTTCTTTATAACAATAAAGGGGATGTCATCACGAATGCCCATGTCGTACCGAATGCGAAGGATGTAAAGGTCGTTACAGCAGACTCCAAAGAGCTGACGGGGCAAGTAATCGGAGTTAGTGTCGATACGGATGTAGCCGTCGTCCGGGTTCCGGAACTCGAAGGAACGGAGCCTTTAAGACTGGCGAAAACGAAGAAAGCGGAACTTGGGGATGAAGTCATTGCCCTTGGAAGTCCGCTTGGATTTCAAAATACGGTTACAACCGGGATCATCAGCGGCGTGGGACGCAGCTTTGATATAGATTCCTTCAAATATGAGGATGTCTTTCAGATCTCGGCTCCCATTGCACCGGGGAACAGTGGCGGCCCCCTTATTAATACGACAACAGGGAAGGTCGTAGGAATCAATTCTGCAACAATGGATAAGGGAGTGATCGGCTTCAGTATTCCGCTGAGTAATGTCATTTCCTTATTGGAGAGCTGGTCGGAATCTCCGATGCAGTCCTTGCCGAAAATTGGAGGAGACACTCCAGGAAACAATACCGGAACGGAATCCACGAATGAGGATGTTGCGACATATCTCGTAAACTACTTCTATGAAAGCTTGAATTACCGGGATTATGTCACAGCCTATTCATTACTGGGAAGCGGCTGGCAATCCGACACCGCCTATGAAGATTTCAGGGAGGGATATCTGGATTTCCTCACAATCGAAACAGAGGACCTGCTAACCAAAAAGGTCGGGGATAAGGTGGAAGCCGTCACGATCATTACCGTACAACAACGCTCTGAAAGAGGTGTAACCTATAAAAAGTACAAGGTGAAATTTGTATTGGGGCTAGAAAATGACCAGATGAAAATCCTCTCTGAAGAAAGAGAAGAAGTAGAATAAAAGAGACAAAAACGAACGTTGTAGATAATTGGCAGCGTTCGTTTTTTAAATTAGAATTCTTTTCGCACCAATAATGACTTTTTTCCAATAGGGAGAGAGACTGGTGATGGTTACCTTCGTCTCGTTCCGAGCAGTATGCAGAATGGTGTCGTTGCCTAGGTAGATGGCAACATGGCCGATCCGTTCGAGACCCTTTCTCTTTTTCCGCTTCGAAGTGGTGAAAAAAAGAAGATCTCCTTTTCGGAGCTTAGATAAAGGAATGGTTTGTCCGAACTGATACTGCTGGCGCGAATTCCGTGGCAGTTCAATCCCATGTAATCCATATATATGACGGACAAACGAGCTGCAATCAAAGATATCCTCACGATTGGAGGGGGCTCCATAAACATAAGGAATGCCTAAATATTTTTTGCCGGTCCGGATAATCTGATCTGCTAACATGCACGAGCTCCTTTCTAGTTTTCTACTACTCCTATTAAATGATGGATGTGAGGAATTGCTTGGACAAAATGATCCCATTTTAAAAAAGGATTTAAATTTGTTGTGGAGAATTCTATTAGAAGGAGGAGAGGCTGTTGAATCAGGTTACAAAACTAGCAAAGTTTCTGGACTTTTTAGAGATTGGTGTGGAAGCTCCAACGTTAGTCTATCTTAATAAGCTTGTGAAGGCGCATCAGAAGAAGGTGAGATGGGAGACCCTCACGAAATTCATTGACTTTGAGGAAGGAAAGAAGGAGAAATACTATTTGCCTTCGATCGATTCCTATCTTGATAGAGTGGTGGACCAAGGAACAGGTGGAACCTGCTGGACGTTGGCACGGGGGTTCCATTATGTATTGGATGCGCTTGGGTTTCAGGTGGAATATCTGTATATGGAACCGGGGCATTTATGTTTGCAGGTGATGCTGGATCAACCTTATTACGTTGACATCGGATATTGCGCACCGCTATTTAGGGCTTTCCCCTTGCACCATTCATTTACAGCGGAAAATGAATGGGAGGTATTCCGGTATGAGGTCCGTGAAGAAAATATACTCGTGTCACGGGAACCTGGTCCGACAAAAACGCTCGGAAAGAGTCCGGTAACATTTGAAGCACTGATTCCACATATCCTACAATCCCATGATTGGCAGGATGGCTTTGCATTAAGACATTTGAAGGTTTTTGGATACATAGATGACAAGCCGTACCAAGTCAAAGAAAACAAGCTCATCACGTTTCATGAGAAGAAAATGATTGAGGAAGAATTAACGGCAGAAGAGCTCCGATACTGGATAGAAGAGAAATTCAGGATGGACTATAGCATTTATAAACGGGCGATGGAGATTTATGATAAAAGGAAAAGCTGAGGCGCACAGGTGAGTGCTGCTTCGGCTTTTTTTGTAAGTGGTGGCCGCATTACGCTAAATTTTGGGGAAACACACATTAAAAGCACTTCTCCGCAGCGGAAAAGTGCCTTAGTTTCAATCGGAAACATCCTGGTTGTTTGCAGAACGCCTTCTTTTATCAAAAATAGGTAATCAGAAAGCCCTTTCTTTAGGCTGGAGCAACGAATCTATCCACTTTGTGGCATATTCTAGCGAAAAGCCCCAACAATTTATCCACTTCTTGCCATATTCTATCCAGACTGATCAATAATCTATCCAAAAGGATCGTTATTCTATCCACTATACAAAAAATGGAATCAGGAGGCGCCACTCCGATACACAGTTAACACAGTATACTTTATTTTTTTCCTTTAAACAGCAACGTCATCACAAAAATTACCGCTGCCAAGCTGTACGCGACATAGGATACATTGCTGTATGCTTCCATATTTTTCACACCGATCCCGATGAAGGCCCAGACAAACACCAACGGATAGACACGGTCCCGATTGGCCATGTTGAACCAGATGGCAAGCAGGGTAGCCACAACGAGCATGATGATAGTCCAAGTCACATTGGAAAGGCCGAAGCCGTCCCACTCCAGATTGGTCAGTACATAACTGATATTGGCGATGGTTGCGACACTGATCCAGCCAAGGTAGATGGAAAACGGCAGGCGGTCAAATAAACCGGGGTCTGATACCTGCACTTTTTTATAAAGGGCCATCAGTGTAAGCAATAAACTGAGCATGATAGCGACCGTTGTAACAAAAAATTCGTAATGCCACAGAACTACCCAGGCACTATTGAGGATGCAGCTCAGCACGAATAAGCTGCTGGTGTTCTGATAGATAGGCAGATTTCGTCGGCCTTTCGGGAACTGCCGGATAATCCAGACTCCCAGAAGCAGATAGATGAGCCCCCAAATCGAAAAAACATAGCCTGCCGGGGTAAATAGCACATTCAGTCTATTGGAAATTTCGCCAGTCGTCTGGCCATTCAGAGGCAGTGCATTTGATAGATAATTGACAATGATGACTAAAAGAAAAGCAATTACATTAAGCCAAAGCTTCATTCGCAGTCCACTCCTTCCGTCTCTCTTTCTATACTATTCCTTAATAGAGGGAGACATAACCATTGGGATGTTCTAAACTGAGATTAAAAACATTTGTAGGAACAGGAATGAGAAAAGTGGATAAATGGATGGAATTGTACGAGGCACAAGGAGATTTGAACCTTCTATCCGGGGGGTATCAGAATCTAGTTTACCAATTTGAAAAAGGAGAAGCTGCTTACATATTGAGGGTTTCGGATGCTGGCAGGAGAACAAAGGAGCAAATAGAGGATGAGGTGCAGTGGTTGCTTTTTTTAAAAGAAAATAACGTTAAGGTAGCTGCTCCTATCAGAAATGTGCACCAATCCTACGTGGAGAGTTCGCAAAAGAATCATATAATTGCCTTCCAAAAGGCCAAGGGGAAACAGGTAGACGTGTACAATATGTCTGTTTGGAACGAAACCTTATTTGAAAAATGGGGAAGGCTGATTGGCAAGCTGCACCGACTTAGTTCAAAGGAGCCTCTGGAATTAGCAAATCGTCCTGCATGGACCAGTGATAATCCCGATCTGCTAGGATTAGGGAAGAGTCTGGAATCAAAAGAAATGAGCGCTGTATACAAGAGGCTTCTAAGAAAGCTGCAAGGCTTTGAAAAGAAGGAGACGACATACGGCCTCATCCATAACGATCTTCATCAAGGGAATTTTTTCTACGATGGAGAGGACATCATCCTTTTTGACTATGATGACTGCGCCTATCATTGGTATGCGTATGACATCGCGGTGAGCTTTTATCATGCCTATTGGCAGGGAACGTCCGCCAATCCGGATGCAGTGAGCTTTGGAGAAGATTTCATGAGGGCTTTTATGGCTGGATATAAAAAAGAGCATAGTGTCGACAAGGATATTCTTCTTCAGATTCCTATTTTTTTGAAAATAAGAGAGCTGTTTCTCTATGCATTGTTTATGGAGAAATGGAATCTGAACGCGTTAGAGGAGTGGCAGGAATATACGATACACCATCTAAGGGAGTCCATATTAAAAGAAAAACCGCATAGCGATATCGATTTTCTGCAATTCCTCTGACACCCGGTAGCAATATTTTTGAACTTGTCTCATATGATGGAGAATGGGTCACATCGGATAAGCCTTTTTCCATGAAGAGAGGAGAACGTTCATGAATAAGTTTTTCAAAGCTGTGCTGTTGCTTGCCATTGCCGCTTTCTTGGGGGAAAGCCTGGAGTTTGTCGTGAATATGGTATTGGCCAAACAGCTTGGGGAAGTGGGCATGGGTCTCTATATGTCCGTACTGCCTGTCATTTTTCTGGTGGTGGTCATTGCGAGCCTGGAGCTGCCGATTTCCATATCCAAATTTGTAGCGGCAAAAGAGGAGAAATACCATAAGAGTATGCTATCGCATGCCATGAGGCTGACATTCGGATTTATGATCAGTGTCATCTGCCTGGCAGCGGTCATTCTTCCTTTCATTTCGGTATTCGACCAGTATCACCCGTTGGTCAGATGGATGATCCTATTCATGATTCCGATCATCTCGTTTTCGTCCATTGCGCGGGGCTACTTTATGGGACTACATCATATGGGGAAAATCGCGATCTCAAACTTTTTGAGAAAGGCGGTTCAACTGGTGTTGCTTGTTCTCGTCTATCATTTTTTCCATTTTTCGATGGAGCTTGCGATACTCATTGCCATCGGCACCCTGGTGTTCACAGAGTTGATTGTCTGCGTCTATCTAATGTACATGTACATACTGCAGTTCCGTGAATTGAAGATGCAACCGAGTGCCAGCCTTGATGCCAGGTCGGTACGCAAAAGCCTGCTGGAAGTATCCATCCCTACGACAGGAATGAGGATATTTCATGCAGTTACCAGTGCGATACAGCCATTTTTGATAAAAGTGGCGCTGCTAAAGGCGGGACTCAGTGAAACGATTGCCCTCGAGGAGTTCGGACTGTTGGCAGGTGTAGCCCTGACAATCGGATTTTTTCCTGGATTTATTGCGCACTCCCTTTTGATTGTCTTGATTCCAACCGTTTCAGCGGCACATGAAAATGGTGATTATCCAAAGCTGCAAAAGCTGCTTCAGCAGGTGATGGGACTCACATTCCTTTATGGAATCCCGGTTGTCATGGTGTTCCACCATTTTGCCGTACCGTTGACGAACATCTTTTACGAATATTCCAAGGCCTCGTCATACTTGCAGCTGTTGTGGCCATATTTTCTGTTTCACCTCTTTGTCATTCCGTTGCAGGCCTACCTGATCGGACTTGGTTTGATAAAAGATGCCTTTTTGCACTCCATCTGGGCGACGATGGTTTCCTTTGCTTTGATTTTCATATTGGGCTCGATGGAATCGCTGCGCATGACAGGAGTCATACTTGGGATGAATACGGGCATTGTACTGCTGACGATGATGCATTATTTGACGGTCTGTCATAAAATAAAGGTCACTCTTTGGTTGAAGCATGTCGGACCGCAGAAAATCGGATAGTTTCGCAGAATAGGAATTTTTAAACCAACGTTTGATTAAGAGGTAAGCAGAATCCTTGTGTGTCACGGCAGAAAAGTTTTTTGGAGAAATTAACTTTTAAAAAAGGATTTTCGCGATAGTTTTCGAAAAAGGGGAGGAAGGCCGTGTTTTGTGGCGAATTCTCTCTTTTTTCTTTTGCGGAATAGGAATTTTTAAACCAACGTTTGATTAAGGGGATCGCAGAATCTTTGTGTACCAAGGCAGAAAAGTTTTTTGGAGAAATTAACTTTTAAAAAAGGATTTCTGAAATAATGCCACATGCCCAGAATCACTGAAAAAACTTACCACATACCTATTATTTCTTTTCCAAAACAAATCAGTATACAATAGAGGGCAAGGAATTCTATTTTGAGGTGGACATCTTGTCAGAAAATAAGCAAACACTCCTTCAAAAGGCGGAGGAATTTATCAAACAGTGCTACTCCGAGCTTGAAAAGTCATCAGAAGAGCTTTCATTCAGGTTGCAGGAAGTAAAAGAAGGTATACAGCTCTATGGAACGTATGAGCATACATATGAGGAATTGGAGCATGGGGCGAAAATGGCTTGGCGCAACAGCAATCGCTGTATTGGCCGGCTGTTTTGGAATGCGCTTCATGTAATCGATAGAAGACATTTGAACAACGAGGAGACAATAGCGAAAGCACTCCTTCATCATATCGATTTTGCCACAAACAAAGGGAAAATCAGACCGACGATTACTATTTTCAGAGAGAGGAAGGAAGATAAGGAGATAAGAATCTGGAATCACCAGCTGTTAAGGTATGCAGGGTATGAAACGGAGCACGGCACAATCGGCGATCCGGCATCGACTGCTTTTACAAAGGTGTGTGAGGAGCTAGGCTGGGAGGGGCTGCGAACCCATTTTGATATTCTGCCGCTTGTGGTGCAGATTGACGGAGCCGATCCGAAGCTGTTTCCGATTCCAAGGGACATTGTGTTAGAGGTCCCGATTCATCACCCGGAGCTCCCTCAGTTTCAAGACCTGCAATTGAAATGGTACGGAACGCCTCTCATTTCCGACATGCGGCTCGAAATTGGCGGGATTCACTATACGGCAGCGCCTTTTAATGGCTGGTATATGGAAACGGAGATTGGTGCGCGGAATTTTGCGGATAAAGACCGGTACAATATGATTCCAAAGGTCGCAAGCATCATGGGGCTCAACACGACCACGAATGCAACGCTATGGAGGGATAAGGCGCTGATCGAACTGAATGTAGGCGTTTTGCATTCCTTTAAGGAGAAGGGGGTCAGTATCGTTGACCATCATACCGCAGCGATGCAGTTTCAGCATTTTGAACAGCAGGAAGCGAAGAGCTGCCGGCATGTGACTGGGGAATGGGCGTGGCTGATCCCGCCTGTTTCCCCAGCTGCGACACATATTTTCCACCATTCCTACGAGGATAAGATAGTTACTCCGAATTATTTTTATCAAGAGAAGCTCTATTAAAGGAGGATTAAGATGAAAATAATTGTGGCACCGGATTTTTGTATAAAGCGGTAAATAGATTTCTGCAGAGGGGGCATCTAAATCGATGCTTCTATTTTTAATATTTCTCCCCAAAAATATCTGATATAATGGATAGTGGAATTAGAGGATTCAATGTCAGGAAAGAGAGTGAAATATATGGGTCGTAAATGGAACAATATCAAAGAGAAGAAAGCGGCGAAGGATGCCAACACAAGCCGTGTCTATTCGAAATTCGCTTTGGAGATCTACGTAGCGGCAAAGCAGGGCGAGCCGGATCCAGAGTCCAACATGGCGCTGAAATTCGTGCTTGAACGTGCGAAGACCTACAATGTACCGAAGAACATCATCGACCGTGCGATTGATAAAGCCAAGGGCGGCGGCGAGGAAAGCTATGACGAGCTTCGCTACGAAGGCTTTGGTCCGAACGGCTCCATGATCATCGTGGATGCCTTGACAAACAACGTAAACCGTACAGCCTCCGAAGTGCGTGCTGCATTCGGTAAAAATGGCGGGAACATGGGCGTAAGTGGCTCCGTATCTTACATGTTTGATAATACTGCAGTCTTCGGTATCGAAGGCAAAACGGAAGACGACATCATGGAGATTCTGATGGAAGCGGACCTTGATGCACGTGACATCTTTGAAGAGGAAGAGTCTGTCATCATCTACGCAGAGCCGGACCAATTCCATGCCATCCAGGCGGCACTGAAGGAAGCTGGAATCACGGAATTCACCGTTGCGGAATTGACGATGCTTGCCCAGAACGAAGTGGAGATTCCGGAAGATTCCGTTGCTCAATTCGAGAAGCTGGTTGATGCATTGGAGGACCTCGAGGATGTTCAACGCGTTTATCATAATGTGGAATTAGGGGAATAATAATTAATAGTTAGACAATCATCGGAGCAACAATATAATCAATACAGAAAATAGAGTATGAAACCAACCAACAGAGGGTTTTATACTCTATTTTTTATTAATCATGTGGTAAAGGAAGCAAGAACCAATAGTTAGGGCATGCATACATTTTCCTCTACTCTAAAAAATAGGTCCTGTATTAATAATGTTCACCTTTACATTTGGTTCAAATTGAACATTTTTATATTCTTCCTCCCAATTGATTTTCTTCCATAAATCTGGATGGAAACTGGCTATTCTTCTCCCAATTCCTAGAGCATCACAGTTAGCCTCCAAAAGAGTATTTGTCACTTTTTTTGTTTTTTTTGTTAATTCTTCGGAAAGGTCTTTTTGTAACTTTTCAATATCCACTTTTTTATCAAATTCTTGTGGATAGGTGTTAATTTGTATATCCAAATTCAAATCTATTCTACAGCGAATTTGACGGGACTTTTTATCTACTTTAAGCTCAAGGTTTCTTTTCAGGCCTTTCACAGTAAATCCGATGGATCGGACTTTATTTTCTTGATTCAGCACTATAGCGAAATTGCTGATTTTTTTTAATTCATTCATTAATAGTAATAGTATCTTGCTTTGTTCCTTTGATAATTTAGACCCGGTAAACTTATCACCGTGGAAGAGAGCAACCCCATCTACCTCAATTCTATTAGGCTCATCCCTTTTCAAATATGGTAAAACAGTATCCTTACCTGAATCAACAACCTTTGACCAGGAGCTAATTATTGTTTCGTCAGGGACTACATTGGTATTTACAGCTGACTTAAGTGTTTGTAGTATGTCAAATGCGATGGGACTTTTTTCAGGTTCAGTTGATAAGATATCAGATCCTTTCCCTTTTCCTATCACAATTTTTGCTGTGATATACGAACCTTTAAGGCGATACATAGCTTCTAGAATAGGATGTATTCCTTTCTTTGCGAAATCTTCGCCTAATATGATTATGTGAGTTTTATTTATGTCTAAAGTACCTGGCAACTTATTGTCAATTTCTATTCCTAATCCAGCTACAGATGGACGAATAGACTCAACCAATTCATCATTAACTTCATATTGGCCGCCTCCTTTACTTTGAATACTTAATGCTCTTGCAGTTACTAGTATTTCATCGTCCTCTGTTAAATCAAGGCTAAAGCCATTAATCAGCTTTTTATTTACTAATAATTCTTGGTCCCAACATCCTGTTAAAATCGAAACGATACAAAGAAGAATTAGAAGGCATTTTTTCATGCTCGTTCACTACTTTCCGTTTTCTTGAAAACTATCGACAGGCAAAGAAGAATAACTGGAAGTCCTATGACAATAAAATAACTTAAATAGGATACATATTTACTAAAGAGATTCATCATTTTTTCATTCAACGGGACGAGTGAAAGGGACCAAATGATAATACCACTGATAATGACATTCCTTTTATAAAACTTCTTTTTACCGAAACTTTTAGCTGCTAAAAATAAATAAGCTATCACAGAAGTTGTCATAGGAACAATCCAAATGGATAAAAAAATTAAATCAACTCTGTCAATCATCGTGTAAGAAAGCGATCTGAATAAGTAAATAGAAGGCTCTCGTATCATTTGTAATTGGACAGGGTTAAAACTTATTAGACAAAGAAAGACAAAATATGTATATAAAATGGTAATGAAAATATTCGCTACCGAGATGGTTTTAAATACACCTTTTCCTTTGTTCATGATAAAAGGGAATATTAGAAGCAATCCTTCAAAACCCAACATAGAGATGAGAGATTTATCACTACCCTGTAAAATGTTCTTTACTCCTGAGTTTCCTATTGGAAGGATGAATGTAAAATCCTTCGACAAGCTAAAAGTTAAAAAAGAAAGGAAAACTAATAAAAAAATTAGAAAGGAAGCTAAGACAAAAAATCTCGCAATGATTCTTAAATCATTTAATGTTAAATAGATACAAGAAACTATAATAAGCAATGAAAGAATCCACGAAGGTGTTAATGGCAATAACCATAAATTGATTACTTTGATAAATAATACAAGAGCTAAGCTTCCTGTAAGAATAAAGTAGAGGTATATGATAGCATTGCATAGCTTCCCCAAAAAACGCCCCAAAATTTTTTTCGTTATATCAGTATACATTTCATTTGGAAATCGTTTTAAAAGTAACCAATAGATGAGGAGAATGAATTGAACAAAAACTCCTGCTAGTAGGACTGAAATCCATCCATCACCTTTAGCTGAACTCTGAACGGTATTAGGTAAAGAGAGTAAACCAATTCCTAGTTGGCTCTGAACCAGGAAAAAAAACAATTGGGATTTTGAAATAGATATCGAGTTATTCATCATTTTTTCTTCCACACCCTAGAGTATCCTTGCTGACCTAATCGTTTTGGTCTTGAGTTAGTCGGTCGCGTATTAAGCTTCCATATAGGAAGCCTTAAAATTGTATCTTTTACATCCTCTTTTTTGAACGGTGCCAAAGGGGATAAGTATGGCATCCCGAAAGACTCTAATTTACACATATGCATAAATATAAGCATCAGTGAAAAAACAATCCCGAAGAAACCAAGAACAGATGCTGCAACCATTGTAGGAAATCCTAGTAATCTTGAACTTGTCCCCATTTCATTTACTGGTGCCACAAATGATGCGATTGCCGTAAAACCAATTACAACTATCATCGTATTCGATACTAAATTCGCTTCCACCACTGCTGTCCCAATGACAAGCCCCCCAACAATACCAATCGTTTGAGCAATGGGAGATGGAAGGCGGATAGCTGCTTCCTTTAGTAATTCCAAGATGATTTGCATGGTAAAAGCTTCTATTAATGGAAGGAATGGTACGAATTCCAGTGAAACTCTTATCGAATAAAGAATACCGATAGGAAGTATTTCAGAATGAAACGATACGATGGCGATATATATAGCTGGTAAACTAATCGCAATGAAAAAGCTGAACACGCGGATGACTCGAAAAAATGACCCGATTAACCAGCGACTATTATAATCATCAGGAGCTTGATAAAAAGAAAAGAATGTTATCGGAACAATTGCTACGTTAGGGTTTCCATCCACGATTAAATTGATTTTTCCCTCAGTCAAATAAGAGGCAGCTCTGTCTGGTCTCTCTGTACTTAAAGCTTGAGGAAAAGGTGTAAAAGGATTATCTTCAATCAACTCCTCCAAGCTTCCGGTTGATAAAAGCTGGTCCATTTCGATAGTTGATATTCGTTTCTCCACTTCTTCAATGATCTTCCTGTTTGTAAGGTCATCTATATAGACCATGGCCACTTTTGTATTTGTGTAGTTTCCAATAGTAAAATATTTTACCTTTAGAGAAGGACTTTTAACCTTTCTTCTAATTAGTTGGATATTAGTGCTAATGCTTTCCACAAATCCATCACGGGGACCTTTGATATTCTGTTCATTTTCCGGCTCCTGAATAGAACGTTCCTGGCTGCCTGCAACAGCTGCCATTATGGCATTAGCGCAATTTTCCTTTATGATGATGCAAAAACCGTCCAAGATGCCATTACAAATATTTGAAATATCAGAGATGTTTTTCATCTCGTAGGATTTAATATTTGCAACAATATCTTCAGAATTACCTTCCAACATAGGTTCAATAATGTAGGATTGAAGCAGTTCTTTGTTGACTAGCGGTTCCATGTAGAGAATGACAGACTTTTGGTTATTGTGATTTATTTCATTTATTATCAAATCTTCTGTCTGACACATATGCTTTTTTATCTTTTCGATATTATCTATTAGATTTGTGGTTAACAGGTTCTCATTATTTGCTTTTGTATCTGGTGATAATGAATTTTTTTTAAAAAATTTCATCTTAATTACCCCTTAGACTACTAATAAATCCTATTATTTCCTTTATTCATGTGAGTATGCAAATAAGATATTTTTATAAAAATAGGTAAATTATTTTGTTGTTCTTTAAGGAATTGAAAGAAAATACTCCGCCAGAACTAACTTTTAGCAATAAACAGCCTGGGTATTTTTCGAAATTAATGAATGAATCGATGTATTCGAATTGATTATTGCTATAGGTAATCACAATAAAAAGAATATATCTATTAAAAAAATGGCTGTTTTTATATGGATGGTTGCTTTTGATTTAATTCTTCTTGAACTAACGGCGCAGTTAATTGAACAAGGAAGCACCATTTTTACTGAATAACATTTTGAACGAAAGAAAAGAATAGCCTTATTAGATATTTTCATAAAGGAAGTAAAATATATGTTAATTGTTTTTATTATCCTGACAGTTATATCAATTCTGTTACTATTCAGTTTAAAGCGCCTGAAAAAGAGATTTGATTCTTTAGAACTCTTTTTTCTCTTCATGTTTGCCTCATACAACGTTCAGAATTTTTTCTATCTACTATCCTCCCCATATAATCATTTAAGGGTAGTGGAGAAACACTTGCCATTTTGGTCAGCAAGAATCCAGTATGCAATTATTTTACCTATATTATTATTGTGGGTTATGTATGTATTGAGAGGAAATCAAAAATTATCATTGAAAATTACAATTTGTTTGTTTTGGATAGCTGGTGGAGTATTAATGGATAAAATATTGCTTATTATTGGTGTATTGGAATCAAAAAGTAAAACTTGGTACCCATCTGTGGATTTTGTCATTGCAATGATAGTACTGTCCTCTAGTATTTACTTCATGGAAATCATACCTCGAATACTAAGAAAAGAGAAGGTGATTTAATAAATATGAAGGAGATATATGAAAATGCCATTAAGCCAATGCTTCCAAAAAACTTTGACGAGAATGAATGGTTTACAATAGCTATTACAATAATAATTCTTATATCTATCTACTACATTACAAAGAAAAATAGGGAGCTTCTTTGGTCAGAAATAATAGGTATATCCCTTTTTAATTTGCAACTGACGACAATGGGAGATTATTTTTTGGCTATGCCACCATATGATTTTTATGACACAGTAGATAGAAATAGTGGAGAACTTATGGATATTTTCCTTCAGAATATTGTTTATCCTGGGACTGTGCTTATTATTATGCATTTTTACAAAAAAACATCCCCAAATAAGATAGTATTTATTTTAGTGGGAGTCGTTATATTGAGTGGACTTGAGGCTATTGGTGTATATATCTTTCATTTATTTACATATAAAAGTTGGAAATTTTTTTATTCTATAATCTTCTATTTTTTTGTGATGACTTTGAATGTATTCTTTTTTGAAAAACTTAAAACAATATTAAATAAAAGAATATCAAAAAGGGGAATGTCACAATAATAAATAAAAAAAAATATTATAGCAGAAAACCAACGAAGGCTTAGGCCCGGTAAATTTAATATTAAATTTACCGGGATGACCAATTTGATTCGGCTTTCTTTTTCTAACAGGCATAACCTTCCACAAAAACTTTGTATCGATATAAAAAATGGTCAACAGAAAATTTGTAGTACCAAAAGGATAGATGAATGCAGGAATATTCCCCTGTTCATCTATCCTTTTCTTTTTTAAAAATTGTTGTGTGACATACAAATATTGTTTTTTCACTAATAGGTGGAAGGGGTGATTAAAAAGTTGAATCGCTATAGGAAATGGAATTTTCTTTTCTAGGTTTAATACAGTATCATCACGCCTTCAACTTCAATTTTTTCACCTCGAATCTATTTTTAATAGCGTTTCCCTATTCTGCACCTTCTTGAAGAATTGCTTGATCTGTAATGATTGAGAAAATACTCCTTTTACATATGTAGCCTGAATTATTATATTGATGTAATATTTTTGTTTTTGGGTTAGATGACCATTAACATAAGACCCTTCATTTAGTGGGAAATATTTCAATTACCCAAAATCATGAACCACTTGGTAGAGTCTTTTTGACTAATTATGTATAGATAGAGCTGAAATAATGATTATATATCACTATAAATAGTGTGCGAATCAGGACGTTCTGCATGCAAAAACCCCGATTTACTGCTTAATAGACACCATGCTACTATTCAAAAAGAGAAGAAGTTAGACTTTTCTAAAAATTGGAAAAGGGGCTGTTTAATGAAAAAAAGAATAGTTCAAGCTACCTAGTTTAAATAGAGCTCTCTCTACTGTTCAAAAAGAGAGAAAGGGAAAACATGCAATAGAAAATTGGTTAAAAGATTAAAGGGGGATTAGAAACGTGAAGTCAACTATTCTGAAGGCATTAATATCATTAGTATTAATTTTTAGTTTATTTATATCTCCAATAAGCTCATTTGCAATAGGGTTAGATTATTTGAAACCGGCTTCAAATGAACATGCAAAGATCTCTGACGTTGAAGGTCTCTTGAAAAATTTAACAGAAAAGCAAAGGTCAAAGCTGCATAACTTATATTCAGAAGAAGCAGCGAAATTACGTATTTCATCTGATGTAAATCTAAATAATGAAGAAGAGTTGGATATAATCGTTCAGTTTCAAGTAGACCCTGCAGAAGTGCAAGTGGCAAAAGAGCAAGCTAAAGGTAAAAAGGCTAAAGCTCTAGGACTTAACGAGGCAAAGAAAAAAGTAGAAAAATCCCATAAAGATTTTAAAGATAAAATGAACAAATCAAAATCACCTAAAATTAATAAGATTAATAAGGAATATAAAAATGCGTTTAACGGTGTTGCTATGACATTACCAGCAAAAGAGGTAATGGAGCTCATTGAATTAACAGAAGTTAAAGCAGTCTGGGTTGACCAAAAGGTACAGCTAGATCTGCCTGTAGAAGAAAAGGAATCATCCATTTCTCCATTGATGAATGATAGTATTCCTTTTTTGGGAGTGGATGGTCTACATGATGAAGGAATAACAGGTAAAGGGGTTAAAGTGGGTGTTCTTGATACTGGACTTGATTATAATCATCCAGATCTAAAGGATGTCTATAAAGGTGGATATGACTTTGTAGATAATGATGCTGACCCAATGGAGGCTACCTATGGAGAGTGGCAAAATCTAGATCATTCTGCTTGGCCAGAAACATGGAATGGGGTTCCATATTGGACATCACATGGAACGCATGTATCAGGTATTATTGCTGGACAAGGTAAAGCTGATTCAGAACATAAGGTGACAGGTGTAGCGAATGGTGTCGATTTATATGCTTATCGTGTGTTAGGACCATATGGATCGGGGTATACAAGTTCAGTTCTGGCTGGTATTGATAAAGCGGTTGAAGATGGTATGGATATCATTAATCTTTCACTAGGTGCGAGTGTAAATGATCCTTTATATCCAACATCTGTTGCGTTAAATAATGCGATGATAGTAGGAACAGTATCTCTTGTTGCTGCAGGAAATAATGGTTCTGACGCTTATACTTTAGGCTCTCCTGGAACATCAGCTCTAGCAATAACAGTGGGGGCTAGTGATGTTTCCGTTAGTATTCCTACAGCAAAAGGAGAAGTGGGGGAAAACTCATATAATCTACGGTTGCTAGCAAAGCATTTTGACGATAATATAACGGAACTAATTGATATATCACTTGACGTAATTGATGCAGGATTAGGCTTTGCTGAGGATTTTGAAGGGAAAGATTTTACTGGTAAATTAGCTTTGATTCAACGCGGTACATTACCTTTTAATGAGAAAATTGCTAACGCAAAAAATGCTGGAGCAAGTGCAGTCATTATTTGGAATAATGTTGATGGAGTGATTCCGAGTTTTTTTGGTGAAGGAATCAATCATATTCCTACTTTCACAATGACGAAAGAAGATGGACAAAGCCTGAAAGACAGTTTGACAGAAGAGACGAAGTTTTCGTTTAAAGAAGTCGCCGAGATTAAGACAGAAGGAGATAAATTAGCTGACTTCAGTTCTCGTGGACCAGCTTTAAAAACGTATGATATAAAGCCTGAGATTACAGCACCAGGTGTTAGTATCTTTTCGACGGTTCCAGGTTATATAAACGATAAGGATGATCCTTTTAATTATCAATATGCTTATGAAAGAATGTCTGGTACTTCCATGGCAACACCATATGCTGCTGGTGTAGCTGCATTGGTACTACAAAATAACCCTGAATATTCACCATTTGATGTGAAAACGGCATTAATGAATACCGCAGATGATTTAAGTGAAGATTATAGCGTATTTGAAGTGGGTGCCGGCAGAGTAGATCCATATCATGCTGTTCATTCAGAAGTGAAATTTCAAGTTATGGATGAAACGCCATCATTAGATGAATCTTATAATGAAGTTGTCATTGATGATATTACGGGAGCGATTGCGTATGGATATCATTACAAACGAAAAGATTCATCTACTGTAGATAGTAGAATAGTAGAATTACAAAATGATAGTGATCAAAAGAAAGATTTTAACGTAAGTGTAGAACTATTGTCTTCTGATATTTCTGGTGCAAATAATGGAAAAACCAATGACGTTGCAATTAAAGTAAATGATTCTATGTCTATAGAAGCAAACAGTAAAGTTGAATTTACTCCAAGTATAGAAGTGCCATCAGACGCAAAGTCTGGAACATATGAAGGATATATTCATTTTACAAATGTTAATAATGAACACGAGAAATATCAAATTCCTTTCTCCATAATCGTAGCTGATAGAGGAATTAACTATTCAGTCGATCGACCTGCATTTGCTTCGGACAGCAGTAAATACCATGCACATATGAGTGTCCCAGCAACTTTTTTATATGTAGGATTAAGAAGTCCGATGGAAACCATGGATTTAGTAGTCAAAGATGGAGATACAGGTGAATGTTTAGGTTATCTAGGCTCATTCAATCCAGAATTTTTAAATGAAAATCTGGGCGTTGACTTTTTAGTGCCATTTGTTTTTGGTGGTGGAGCATACTACCCATTTACTGGAGATGAAGAAAATCCGATAAATGAAGAGATGGTGGTAGCACCTGATGGAGCCTATGAACTTGAAATCATTGGTGTGAATGAAGATGATGAAATGTTTAACTCGACAGATTATGTATTTATAGATAATCAAGTACCGGAAATAATGATGGAACAAGAGCCTGGCGTTTATGAAATTGAGTATAACGAGAATGATGAAAAAGGAATCAATTGGTTTAAAGGTATGGTATATGATTCAAACGTCGATTTAATGAAAGAAAAAGGTTTAAAGGAAATAAGAAATAATGTGGATGGGCAATTTAGCCCTGTTGACCAAGGATTAAATACTGTAGTGGGCTATGACAGTAAAGGGTGGGGATGGCCGACTCATTATTTTACTCCTGAATCGGACGGAAGCTTTAAGTTTGGTGTTACTCCTGAAGAAGTAGCAAACGGTCAATACGTTGACTTTGGTTTCTATGGGTTTGATGCTGCTACAGCAGGAGATCAAGGAGGCGGTATGCATAAATATTACTTCATAGGAAAAGGCGAAAAGTATGCTACGGCTAATCTTGATAAACATGAACTGTACTTGGATGATGAAATAACTGTTACATTAACGATGAAAAATGTGGAAGAGTTAATTGGCGGAGAATTCAAACTTAGTTACCAAAATTCTTTTTATGAGTTTGTCGTTGCCAAAGTTAATCCTGAGTTGAAAAAATTCGCAGAAGATAAGAAATTGAGCACTAGAGTAGAAGTTGGGGAAATCAATCACGATTTATGGGAGAGTCAAATCCCTGTTAGTGCATTTTTAGAAGGGGATTCAATAGAAGGAGTAAATGGCAATATGTCTATTCTGGATGTTACCTTTAAGGTCATCAATGACGAGTTTTATGATTATGTTTCTTCTATTAATTTTACAGAAGCTAAATATCTTAAATCAGGAGAAGAGGGATCAGTACAAGTTCCGGGCTTTATTACAGAAAAGCTTGAAATAGTACCTAAGCATTCTGTTATCTGGGGATATTTAGGACCTGAAGCATTCCTTCATGAGGAAGGATGGGTAAATGTAGATTTACATGATAAAGGTGTTGAAATTACCGCAATTTCACCAAAGGGGGAAAAATATAAAGGTGATCTGGTAGAATCATCTAAATCAGAATTTGAAATTCATGGTATTCCAGCTGCAGAAGAGACCTATAAAGTAGTGGTGAAAGTGCCAGGTCACTTCGAATCACACACTGAGGTAACTGTAGGCGAAGTTGTAAATGGTGAAGTAATAGGAGAAAAAGTAAGAATTTATCCCGGCTTACAGTTAGCTGGTGATGTAAACGGCGACCAGGTTATTGATGTTAAAGATGCATTTTTCTTAAAAAATCATATCAATAAACCAGGAAAAAGACCATTAAAAGCAGATCTTAATCAAGATGGAACGATTGATGCTGCTGATATGACATTCATCGTCCAAAATTATTTAAGTGTGAATGAAATGGTTGACAATCCACCAGTTCCAAAAGAAAAACAAGGTGGTAAAACGCTTGAAGATATTCTTGAAGAGTTGGGTTTAAGTGATTTATTAAATGAGAATAATTAATAATTAAGTTATTAGATTCAGAGAAAGTAGCTAAATGTTTCTTTAATAATTTTAAAGATGAGAAATAGGGCCCATTTAGGGGCCCTATTTTCAAGAGGAGGCTTTAATCATTAGGCAACATGCGTTCTGACTGACTATCAAAATGCACTGATTCAAGTTTTTCAGAAGAATATTTCCACATCTACCAGGAAAGATTTAAAATAAAGGATGTATTAAGATTGTTATTAAAGTTAGTGAAGGAGAGACTTATTGATGATTGAGGGGAAAATCATTAAGTTTTATCGTGAGAAAGCTAAACTGACACAAGGCCAGCTTGTTAGTGGAATTTGTTCTATAACTCATTTAAGTAAAATTGAACGTGGTTTAACAGAGTGCTCTCCGCATACGATTGCTCTCATAGCAAACCGTTTAGGAATAAAAATTGAAAAGGAAATGGATAAACTTAACGAGATAAAAAAGCTTCTAGACCGTTGGCTTGAGGTGATGGTCAAAGAAGGATTTCAAGAAATTGAAGTAATAAAAAAAGAGCTTGAAAACTCTTCATTAATAGAAATTTCTATATATAAAAATTTATACAGATTGCAAACTGTTAGGTATGAACTAACTCATAATAATTATAAGAAAGCACATGAACTAATAAAAGATCTGCAGAAATTCGAAGTTCATTTATCCACATATGAGAAGAACTTATTTACACACGTAAAAGGAATGTACTTTTTATCAAAAGGAAATTATTTAAAAGCAATTAATATTCTGAAAACTATCACGCATAACGAGTATAATAACTCTGAATTTTATTATCACCTTGCTGTCGCCTATCATAATATTAACTCTCAAATTATGTGTTATTACTATGCAGATAAAGCATTACACTATTTTAAAAACAGTAATAACTTTCTTAAAATTATTGATACTGAAATGCTTCTATTAGTCCAACTCCAATTTGATAAGCATCATGATTTTGATAATACGGTAAAACAATATGAGAGCTTAATTGAAAGCTGTGAAATACTCCATGCAATAAGAAGAAAATCAAAGCTTTTACATAATTTAGCGTTTCAATATTTAATTAGGAAAAAATATCAAAAAGCAAGTGAACTCTATAAAAAGTCATGTGACTTAAAGAATAAGAATTCCATTGAATACTTACTATCCTTTGAAGGCTATATTCGCAGCTTGTTTGAAGGAGAAATATTATCAAGGGAACAATTATTAGCGTTAACTAATGAGGGTATAAAGAAAGCTAAAGAAATGAATAATGAATTGTTTATTATCCTTTTTGATCTCTTATTATATTCAATAAAAGGGCAAGAGGATCAGTATTTCAGCTATTTAGCTACAAAAGGCTTACCTTACTTTAGAAAATGTGGATATATCTATTTGGTTCAGCGTTCAGAAAAAGAACTTTTTTATTTTTATACAAATAATGGTGAAACGGAGAAAGCTTTAGAAATAGCTACGCATTTTTTTATGGATAAAAAAGAGGATAAATTGGGTGTCTAGGTCTTATTTATCAACTGATAATTTGTTTATTGATTTGAGAGTATTGTTTAATGTGATAATGATATGGAACGTCTTGGTTCACTGGTAACAGGTAAAGAAATTTGAGCTGAAAATTAAACGAAAGCGATGAAGAGAAAATTATTCGGATCACGAAGGTTTGAGCGCTTCCGAGAAAAAATACCTATTAACACATAAGTATAATATTAGACTAGGTACGCATATTGGAGAAGGGTGAAGTATAATTCACTTCACCCCAACATTTAACATAGAACCTTATTATCATGACTTTCAACGATTATGGTCTAAATAATATTCAAACCACACGACAGAAGACCAAGACAATTTCAAAACAAATTTATCGGGATGACCAATTCGATTCTGCTTTCTTTTTGCTTCCCGGAATTACCTTCCACAAAAACTTGGCAACAGGGTTTGAAAACTGATATTTCTTTCCATTTTGAACAATATAGTGGTTTCCTTTGCACAAAACGTCTTTCTTGCCCAAGCTCACTGCAAATGCGCATTGACCATTAAACTCTGCATTAGATTTATAATCCATAAGAGCCTCCTTGTAAAAAATTATTATTTCATTAATGCGTAAACGATAATTTATTTATCCTTTATGCCAGACAGCCGGTTTGTTGCCTTCTACATAGTGCTTAAGAATGTACATAAGTGTTCCCCACGTTGTATTAATCATGGCATATGGTCCTTCCATGGACTCCCATCCAGAATGATTAAAGTTGACAATAGTCGCTCCGTTATCATTAACATTCAACTCAAATCGGATTTTTGTACCTTTCCAACCTGGCATCTCGTGTTGCGCTGTCCATTCAACCAGTTTACCTTCTTCAAGCTGATCAATATGCATTTGAAATACAGCTTGACGATTGTAAAAGCCAAATTCAGCAATGCTGCCTACTTGAGGTTCAGCTTTAGCATCTGTTGTCCACCAACCCTTGAAACCTTCTGAAGTGGTAATTGCTTCATATACTTTCTCAGGCGATGCATTGATAGTGATTTGATGTGGCATGTTCATCATTATTTACTCCTCTTTTCTTCTATTAATTTTATGATTTGCTCTATTGTAGAGCTTTATTCGGACATTCATGGTGATTTAATAAAATGTTACCAAATGGTCACATTTAAGAATATAGCATCCTCTTGTGATGGTGTCAACAATATGTTACATTTTAGTCACGTTTTATTTTTGAAACTTTTATTGGTTAGAGAAAGGAGACTTGCAGATATTCCGAAATGATGACTAACGAAAAATTGGCGAATATTTTCAAGGCATTGGGCCATCCTATGAGAATTCAAATTTTGGATTATATTAAAGATCGTCCAATGAGTACTGGAGAATTAAGCGAACAGTTTCAAGTAACAAGATTTGCTGTTATGAAACATATCGATGTATTAGAAGAAACCGGACTGTTAGTACCCCGAAAAGTAGGAAGAACCCGGTTGAATTATTTAAATGCTGTACCATTGCAGCAACTGTACCAGAGGTGGGTTAGCCTTTATGCCGGTCAGGCAGCGACCTCACTGTTAAGTTTAAAGGAAAAATTGGAGGAAGAAGAAAGGAGTAAGACCATGGTAGAAAAAGAAAATAAGTTTGAAATTAGCTCATTTCAAATTGAACAAGAAATTTTTATTGATGCACCAAAAGAAAGTGTATACGATGCATTAACTGAAAGAATCGGGGAATGGTGGGCATATCGATTAGGAGAAGACAAAGATGCGCCACTTTTATTAGAACCAAAAATTGGAGGAGCGTTTTACGAAGACTTTGGAAATGGTCAAGGGGCTTTATGGGGGACAGTTACTTATCTAAAAAAGCCGGTAGAAATCCGATTGCAAGGTCTTCTCGGTATGCAAGGAGCTGTGCAAAGCAGTTATAAATATGTTTTAGAAGAGAAGGGAACTTCTACTTTATTGAAGCTTTCCCACCATGCGGTTGGTCTTATCGAACCGGGTTGGGAAGAGGGTCATCGGAAAGGTTGGGAGGAGCTACTTGGAGTGTTTTTAAAGAAATATGTAGAAACAGGAAAACGACCTGGAGAATATGAGGTCTAAATGCTAACGTTCCGGAAAGCCGTATAAAAAAACAGAGAGGGCCAGCCCCCCTCTATTTCGCTCTGCAAACCGAGGTGAATATCTGTGAAGCTGAATGAGGAGTCCCAATACATCAAGGCAGTCAATCTTAAGAGAGATCATATAACCAACTATGAATCTTTTCCACTAAATCTTCCTCTTATCCGGAATTTCGAAGAGTTAAAGTTTCATCCTAATGTCACATATATCATTGGTGAAAACGGCATAGGAAAATCCACCTTATTGGAGGGAATTGCCATTGCTTTTGGATTTAATCCGGAAGGAGGCACACTGAATTTTAATTTCTCAAGCTATGACTCCCATTCTGATTTGGATGACTATCTTCGTTTAAAAAAAGGGGTAAATAGGGCTAGGGATCATTTTTTCTTTAGGGCCGAAACTTTCTATAATGTAGCAACCAACATAGATGAATTGGATAAAGAAGCGTCAGGGGGCCGCAGGATTATTGATTCCTTTGGCGGGAAGTCACTGCATGAACAATCACATGGCGAATCGTTTTTTGCTGCATTCATGGAGCGATTCCAAGGTAATGGTCTCTATATTCTCGATGAACCGGAAGCAGCTTTATCCCCGCTAAGACAGATGTCCATGCTCGCCAGGATAAATGAGCTTGTGAATCAAGGCTCGCAATTTATCATTTCTACGCATTCACCTATTATCATGGCCTATCCACATGCGTCTATTTTTGAAATTACAGAAGGTGGCATGCAAGAATCATTATTGGAGGACACAAATCACTATTCGGTTATGAAACAGTTTTTTGAAAATAAGGAACGGCTACTGTACCATCTATTTCAATAATAGATAGGGAGTGGAGAAGCTTCCGTAACTAAATAAAAAGAGCCTATCCCCTTAGTCCAGTCTAAACAACTGATTGGTTCTGGGGACAGGCTCTTTTCTCTTTTCAATAAAATTAAGTCGCAGCCTTCTGCAGCTTATGAAGGAACGTCAAGGATTTCCCTGTGCCAATTGCTACGGATTCCAAAGGATTTGGAGCTATATAAACAGGAACGACAATCTCGTTGCTCAACCATTCCTGCATGCCATTCAACAATGCCCCGCCACCAGTGATGATGACACCTCTGTCAACGATATCTCCACTCAGTTCCGGTGGGCAATCTTCCAATGTGGCACGGATTGCTTCAAGGATGTGGAGCAGAGATTCTCTGATGGATTTTTGAATTTCAGTAGAATGCAATTCAATCGTTTTCGGTAAACCTGTTACAAGGTCACGGCCACGGATTTCCATGGTCAATTCTTCATGCTCGACCAATGCATAGCCGATGGTCATCTTGATCTGCTCAGCTGTACGCTCCCCGATTAGAAGGTTGTAATTTTTGCGAACGTGATGAACGATATCCTCGTCAAACTGGTCGCCACCTACACGAATGGAGTTACAGGAAACCACGCCACCGTAGGAGATGATCGCAACTTCCGTTGTACCTCCGCCGATGTCGACAACCACGTTTGCCACTGGCTCGTCCACAGGAAGATCAGCACCGATTGCAGCTGCTACCGGCTCTTCAATCAGATGAACATGTTTTGCGCCGCAATTTTTCACGGCATCCTGGATTGCTCTACGTTCCACCGATGTTGAGCCGGACGGTGTACAAACTACCACACTTGGTTTGCGGATGGAGAAGCCCATCGCTTTTCCTGCTTGTTTCATGATTTGTTTAAGCATGCTTGTAGTGATGTCGAAATCTGCAATTACACCATCTTTTAAAGGTCGAACGGCAACGATTCTGCCAGGAGTTTTACCAATCATATTCTTTGCTTCTGTTCCTACTGCAAGAACAGCCTTAGTTTCTAGATCAATTGCCACTACGGACGGTTCATTGAACACAATCCCTTTAGATTTACTGTAAACCAGCGTATTCGCTGTACCTAAGTCAATACCAATTTCCGTTGTTGAAAACATAGTCACTTCACCCAATCATTCTTTTAGTTTAGGTCTCTTATATACGTTCTAAGAAATATGTCGTTTTGTGGGGGTAAAAGTAATAGAATAATATGGTAATATACTTGTTGTTAAAATAAAGAAGAATAGTAGGCTATTCTATTTACTTGATTTTTCACTCCTTCCACCTAGATGTATACCCTTTAGTGGGAAATATAGTCATTTTATGGTATATTAGAGAAAAAACAGCGGGGAATCGGGCCTATGTCTTTTAAAAGAAAAATAGAGGAAAATACCGAGGAAGAGTACTTTTCCTTGGATCGAATGATCACCTACTTCTTAATAGCCTGTACATTAATCATTGGGGCATTAACCTTCCTACTATTCTATGATGGGATCTCAGTAAACAAGGAAAAAAGGATCAGTGAATACCTCTCAACTTCCGATAGGCTTCTCAAGGAAACGGAACTGCTTACTGAATCTTTAATGATGTATGCGAACGGGGAGAATAACAGTTTTACGTTAGTGGATGAAGACCTGGAATCCCTTAAACAAAGAATGGCAGAAGGCAAAGGGCTGGAGGCGCCCCGGGAGTTCCTTGAACATAAGGACTCAATGAATGCCATATTGGCAGAAAGGTATGCTGCAGTTTACGGATATTCTCTTGGGAACCGTTCCCGTAAGGCTGCAGAAGAAAAGTTTGCGAGAATTGATCTGTTGGAGGAAAAAGAGAAAAACAGTTTGATTGCAGCGATGGATCAAGCAGAAATCAACTATGAGCTATTAGAGGATGGAACCATCCGTTTCTATTTTAAAACATACTAAAAGCACCCAAAACGCAATAAGTGTCGGGTGCTTTTAGCTTTCTTTAAGCTCTGTGTAGACAACAAGCCGCTCTTCATGGTTATTGGTGGAACGGTTGTACAAGCCTGTACAGGTTATCAGATTCAACTGTTTTTTGCTGCTTGGGCCAAATATCTGCCTTATCGGAGCATTGTCATATGGATACGCCTGCTTATCTCTTACAACAAATGTCAGGGTTTCCCCGTTCTCTCCGTCTACTAGAATCTCATCTCCGACTTCTAGTTTTTTTAGATTAAAAAATATGGCGGGACCTGTGTAATCATCTACATGCCCTACCAGTACTGCATTACCCATTCCTCCAGGCTTCGTCCCTGGCTCATACCATCCAATCGTTTCTCCATCATCCGGGACTTCCATTTCCCCGTTTTCCGTTAGTCCTTGCGGGTTTATGGGAGCATCCACATTTATGGCTGGAATACGCAATTGAATAGGGGTAACGGTAACCTGTGCGACTTTCGGCCTTTTTGAAGAGAAGGTGCCTTCGGAGCTATTGATCTCGACTTGTGGATTATTTACGGTAGTCTCTTCCTTCTTTTCCACCGGAGCCGAGGAGGGCTGCTCCTGCTCCGGTGTAGGGGCACTAGAATTTTCGGGGGTCTGACACCCGATAAGAATTGCTAGTACAAAGAAGGGAAGAATCAGCTTATTTCTGCGCTGCAAAGCGACGAACCCCAATGACTGCAGCTCCCACCAATAAGAGTGCTCCGATTGCTGACCAAGTATTGATTCCTTCAGAAGCAGAAGCAGATGCGCCGCCCATACCAGTCTGCGGCATTTCGCTTGGCATCATCGTGTTGTCCACCAATACTAATACCTCAATGCTATCCACTGTATTTATTGCATAAACGGAATATACTTTGTTGGCTTCAAGTTCCGTGCCGGAAAGGTCTAAAACCTGCTGACCGCCATCTGCAGTGCGAACTTCCAAGTCATAGGATCCAGCATCCAAAGCCATATAATCTGTCACAGCCTTAAATTCCGCTCCGGAGAATACATCATCCCCGCCAATCAGTCCTACATTTACTGCGGGGGCATCAGGGGAGAAGTGACCTACACGGATTTTCGCCTTTCCTTCCTCTACCATGTTGTTATCGGTTGTAACGGAAAGTTCCAGGTTTGCCACGTTGTTGATAGCGGCAACTGTGTAGGACATTCCTGCTTCCACAGTCAAGTCGGTTGCAATGACCGGATCTGCTTCTCCCATTGTTCCTGTCGCATAAATTTCAACTTTGTGTGTACCTGCCGGCAAATTCATATAATCTGTAGCAGCTTTAAAAGAAGCATTTTCCACAATAGCATCACCATTTACAAAAACGTCAACTGCCGGAGCATCTGGGGAAGCATGGATGATTCGAACCATTGCATGGTCATCTGCACTTGCAAAACTACTTAACAACGAAAATGCAAAAATACTAACAATACTTGCAATCAACAAACGAAACTTTTTCAATTCAATCTCTCCCTTGTTTTGTTTTTGTACAGTGTGTGTTCACTAACTGTATAACTAATGTATACCATGTAACTATTTTGAATTCAAACTATTGATGTGCTCGAATGTGCTCAGTGGAAAACCTAATCCCGGATTTTGTTTTATTTATCAGGGGCGGGGGTAGATATACGGTATAAAGCTTAGGAGGCGATATTCATGGGAAGATTATTTCGAAGAGTATTCATTGCAGTGTTGCCGATTCTGGCAAAGGAAGGCTATAAATATTTCAAAGAAAGAAAAAAGACTCCAAGAACACAATAACCGATACTCGGATTTGGAATCTGGAGGGAAATAACAATGGATAAGTATCTATATTATGTCACGATGGAAACCGGTAAGATACACCGTGAACCATTCGATGACCAGGTGAAATATTATGAAGTACTGGCAACTAATGAAGAGATAAGGGAACTTGAAGTACTGTTCGACGAGTTGAATCGTTCCGAATACAGTTTTGATGGCTTTCAAGCCCCGTTGAATGAAAAAAGCACCCAGGAGCATCGAAACAAGCAGCAGCTGATCATGGACAAGATCTTTGTGTCAATCTATGAACTGGGAACGGAAACAACAAAAGAGGAGATCAAGACAATGAACGGATTGAACCAGCGGGTGTAAAAAGCACGCTGGTTTTTCCTTTTGTTGAAAAGGTTAATGCTCCTGCACCTTTTATGGGGGTACATAAGAAAATGGGTAGGTTTAGACCAGTTAAATGCATAATTTGGAATATTTCTCTTGTAAATATGAACTATTTTTCAAAAGGGTAGGTGGTTTCCGTTGAAAGTAGATGGGGACCGCGATAGACTATTGTAAAAACGTTGTGTTAGGAGTATTCCTATGAATAAGCAAAAACCAATCAATATGTATCCTGCGGTTGCAGTGATAATTTTCGATAAGCAAAAGAGAATACTGCTTCAAAAAAGAGCGGATGTCGGGCTATGGACCATCCCTGCCGGACATGTGATGCCTGGAGAAACGGTTGAGGAGGCAGCCGTGCGCGAGGTATATGAGGACACCGGATTAATTGTCGATCCGCACCGTCTTATCGGGGTATATTCCGATCCTGAATCCCAGACATTCGAATATCCAGATGGAAGACTGGTACAGTTTGTCACCTCCTACTTCGAAGCCGAGATAACAGGTGGAACCACAGAAAAGAAGAACAAAGCACTAATCGAAATCGACTACTTTGCACCGAACAGACTGCCACATGACCTACTTCCCATGCACCCAAGATGGCTTGTTGATGCATTCTCCGACCGAAGAGAAGCATTTGTGCGGTAATCGGACCGCATGAGCATACGGTTAAAAGGTGCTTCGAAAAGGTGTTTCGACATAAATGAAAAAATCCCTGCCGGGGTCTGGCCCCTGGCAGGGATTTTTTTCACTCACTAAACGATCGATCTATCATTAATGCACATTTGTCAAAAATGTCAGGAAGAACAGCGCCGCGATTACATAGAGCGGTGCGGATACTTCTTTTGCTTTGCCGAGTGCCAGTTTAACCAGCGGGTAGGCAATGAATCCGAATGCGATTCCGTCAGCAATGCTGTAAGAGAATGGGATCATTACAATTACAAGGAATGCCGGGAACCCTTCCGTTAGATCTTGGAAATCGATCTGTTTGACGCTTTGCAGCATAAGGACCCCAATGATGATCAGGATTGGTGCAATCGCGCTTCCAGGGATGATCTTGATGAAAGGAATTGCAAAAATGGAAAGCAAAAATAAGCTTCCTGTCACAATGGCTGTCACACCAGTTCGTCCTCCTGCAGCAATACCGGCAGCACTTTCCACTGTGGAAACAGTTGGACTTGTGCCGAAGAGTCCGCTCGTAAGAACGGAAATCCCGTTTGCCTGGAAAGAACGCTTGAATTTTTCCGGACGCTTGATCATACTCAGGTGACCATTTATCAGCCCGATATTCTCAAATAAGAGAACCATCGTTAAAGAGAAGACAGCTACTAAAAACGTAAACTCTCCAATCTTTGCAAATGAAACGGCACCGAATAAGGAAGCATAAGTATCCAATGGCAATGCATTTCCACCTACATCGGAAAAGCTTACCACTCCTAAAGCTGCAGCGATACCTGTACCGACAATCATACTGATCAGAAAGTTGGCAGGAACATTGCGCATGAACAGAATAACAGCAAGGATGACAGAAAGGATGGTAGCGATCACATAAGGACTCGTCACATCTCCAAGTGCCAATAGCGAATTATCGCCTTTTGTCACAAGTCCGCCTTTTTCCAACCCAATCAAGGTTAAAAATAACCCCAGACCTACTGTTATTGCATGCTTTAAAGAGTTTGGAATTGCTTCTAGCAGTAATTGAGAAAGCTTCGTAAACGAAATGACGGTTACGATCACCCCAGAAATCACTACTACACCCAACGCTTCCTGCCAGGATAATCCCATGGAATGAACCAATGTATAAGTGAACATCGCGTTTATTCCCATACCTGGAACAAGGATGATCGGGGCATTTGCCCAAAATCCCATCAGCCAGCAACCCACTACACAAGTGAGGATCGTGGCAATGATTCCAGCTTCAATTGGGATTCCTGCTTCAGCAAGAATCGTTCCGTTGACAGCAATAATGTACACAATGGTAAAGAATGATATCATACCTGCCATCAATTCACGCTTTAACGTGGTTTCATGGCCAGGCAAATCAAAAGAAGACTTTATCCATTGAAGCATAGTAAAACACCTTATTCAGTTTCCCTCTCCCACCCGGTCTCGCAGGACCCACAAACTAGTATTATAAATCTATAAGGAGAAAACGACAATAGAAAAATTTTGAAACATTATATTAGAATGTTCAGAAAACATTCACAATCAATTTGAAAATCTTCGGGTATACTATAAGTAACGCAAAGGAAATGGGTGATGGGATGGACTTTTTTCGAATAACGGAAGAGAAAATTCGCAAAGCTTATGAAGACGGTGAATTTGAAAATTTGCCTGGCTTTGGAAAGCCTTTGGAATTAGAGGACATGTCGCATGTTCCGCCTGAAATGAGAATGGCATATAAAATCATGAAAAACTCCGGCATGATGGAGGAGCAACAATTGAAAACAGAGATTGAATATCTCGAAGACCTGATCAAAGGGGCGCATGATGACCTTGAAGAGTCCCGCCTGAAGGTAAGATTGAATGAAAAGCAGCTCCGCTTCAACCAGCTTATGCAAAAAAAGAAAAAGGACCTAAACTCGGCAGTGTTCAAGAATTATCAAAACCGGATCGATGAAAGGTTAAAGTAAGTGCCTGATGCATAACGTGTCGGGTTTTTTTGTGCTTTCCCCATTCATTTCAACAAAATTACAATCATTACGTTTTTAATTCTCATCAAATTCTCATGCCGTAAGGACAGAATTTTAGGTACTATTAATATATAGGAGTTTTGCGATTGAATTTTACGGCAATAGACTAAACTGTAAGCAAGGTGCCACTTATACCTGGAGGTGGAGAGATGTGTAAAGTACTTATAATAGAAGATGAAAAGAATCTGGCGCGCTTTATTGAGCTGGAACTACAATATGAAGGCTTCACGATCGCCACTGCGTATGATGGAAGAGCGGGCCTTGACTTAGCGATAAATGAGGAATGGGATGTCATTCTCTTGGACCTGATGCTGCCGGGCCTGAGCGGTATGGAAGTGTGCCGCAGGATCCGGGCGGCAAAAGATACGCCGATCATCATGCTCACAGCAAGGGATAGTGTGATGGACAAGGTATCAGGCCTAGATAGCGGGGCCGATGATTATATGTCCAAGCCATTTGCCATTGAGGAGCTGCTTGCGAGAATACGTGCCCTGTTGCGTAGGCTCGAAGGAAAGAAGTCCGCATCCAGTACGAAAACCCTCACTTTTCAGGAGCTGGAAGTGGATCTTGATGCCAGAACTGTCCATCGGGACAAGGAACCTATTGAGCTGACAAAAAGGGAGTTCGATCTATTGGTCGTTTTCATGACCAATATCAATCGCGTCCTGACCAGGGAGCTTCTCCTTGAAAAGGTATGGGAGCTTGGCACCTATGCAGAAACGAATGTGGTGGATGTGTATGTGCGATACCTACGGAACAAGATTGATAAAGCAGACGGAGAAAGCTATATCCAGACAGTGCGCGGGACGGGTTATGTGATGAGAAAATGACGAAAATAACCAATTTCTTCTATCAGCTGCCGATCCGTTGGAAAATTACCATCTGGTCGTCTTTAGTGCTGTTCATCTTATTTGTAACCTATAATTCCATTCAATATTATGTGATGAGAACGTGGATGATCGACCAGGAGGAGCGTAATATCCAGGACAAGATGAATGAAGTCCAAGCTTACCTGGCAGACAAGCCCTTTCTGGTCGACCGCAACGAAATCATCTATAGCAGCGGTTTTTTGGAAAAAGTAAATGAAGCCAATGAGCTAATCAGAATTATTGACCGCGACGGAAACCTTGTTCTTGCAGTAGCGACCAATCTACCGCAGGAGCTGCTCGTGACTCCGGTGGATAGCGATAATCTCGAGCATGTGAAGGTGAACGGAAATCATTATCTCATTCATCGCCAGCCGGTCATTACAAACGGTTTTATCGGATACATAGAAATTATCAGGGACCTGAAAAACTACGAACGGCTAAGGAAACTCATTTTCCTAGTTACCTGGTCAGCGGGAGCTGGGGCGATTCTTCTTAGTGGTATAGGTGGGATGCTTATTGCACGAAAGCTCCTTAAACCGATTGCAGCGCTGACGGATACGATGAAACGCATCAAAAAGCGAGGATTCAAGGAGCGTGTTCCTCAGGATAGCAACGAAAAGGATGAGATTGCGGACATCTCCAATATGTTCAACGAGATGATGACAGATGTAGAAACATCCTTCCAGAAGCAGAAGCAATTTGTGGAGGATGCATCCCACGAGCTGAGAACTCCGATATCCATCCTCGAAGGCCACCTGTCCATGCTCAACCGATGGGGTAAAAATGACCCCGAGGTACTCGAGGAATCGCTGAAAGCCTCCCAGCAAGAGGTGGAGCGACTGAAAATGCTTGTATTTGAATTGCTGGAGCTGACAAGACTGGAGTCCGACCGATTCGAAATCGGCGACGATGTCATAAGTCCTGTCCCTGTAATAGAAGAGCTTATTAAAAAATTCACCCTGCTGCATCCTGAGTTTTCTTTTACATTTGAAAACAGTTTAAAAGAAGACATAATGATACAAATGGCCGATCGGCACTTTGAACAGCTTTTGATCATCCTCCTGGACAATGCAGTGAAGTACTCCAAGGAATCCACAAAGGTTGAAATTATAGCCGAGAAAAAAGCAGACAAGTTCATCTGCCACATCAAGGACTATGGTATCGGCATCCCGAAGGAAGACCTGAAAAAAATCTTTAACCGCTTCTACCGGGTGGATAAAGCCCGAAGCCGGGAAAAAGGTGGACAAGGGTTGGGACTTTCAATCGCCAAGCGCATAGTTCACAATTATAACGGTTTGATTGAAGCTGACAGTAAAGAAGGGGAATGGACCGACATTCAACTGCAATTTGATATTGAAAAGCATCCCTCTTAATTTCTCATCAAAATCTAATTTTTCTTTAAGGTTGTTTTCATCACAATACGGTTAAATATAGATATAGAATATTTCATTGATGATTCTTGAAAATAAAAGATGAGGTGAAAACGAAATGGGATATTACGATGAACATGTGAACCGGACGCGTTCAAGGAAAGACAAGTCTTTTGGTAAAGTGATAGTCGCTTCCGTATCAGGAGGGATTGTCGGGGCGCTTGGGGTCGTCTCCATGCTGCCTGTCCTAATGGATTGGGGATTTTATATCGATCATGAAAGTCAGGAATCAGAAACTCCGCCATCTGTGGAAACAACCACATCCAACATCCAGACGGAGCAGGTGGATTTCAAACAGATCCAGACAAATGTAACAAGTTCAGTGGAAAAAGTTTCTGATGCCGTAGTTGGGGTAGTAAATATACAAGAAGGAAGAAATTCACTATTTGATCCAAGACCATCCCAATCCTCGCAGGAAGCGGGAACAGGCTCAGGAGTCGTTTATAAAAAAGAGAACGGTAAAGCATACATCGTCACAAACGCCCACGTAATAGACGGAGCTTCCAAAGTGGAAGTCAGCATGGCTGACGGAAGCAGGGTCGAAGCAAATGTAGTCGGCAGTGATGCACTGACAGATCTTGCCGTACTCACTGTGGATGGATCAAAGGTCAACAAGGTTGCAACCTTCGGAAATTCCGAATCCATCACACTTGGCGAGCCGGTCATCGCAATCGGTAATCCGCTAGGACTTGAATTCTTCGGATCGGTGACACAGGGCATCATCAGTGGAAAAGAACGGATCATTCCCGTTGACATAAATCAAGACGGACAGCCGGATTGGGAAGCGGATGTCATCCAGACAGATGCAGCCATCAATCCTGGCAACAGTGGCGGAGCATTGATCAATTTGCGAGGAGAAGTTATCGGAATCAACTCGATGAAAATCGCTCAGTCCGAGATCGAAGGCTTAGGCTTTGCCATTCCAATCTCAGCGGTCAAACCAATCATCGAAGATCTGGAGCAGCATGCAGAAGTGCAGCGACCATTTATGGGTGTCGGTCTTGCCTCACTTTCTGACGTCCCACTAGAACAGCAGCGCACAACCCTGAAGCTTCCAGAAGAAGTTGAAAGCGGGATTGTTGTTACAGGTGTGGAAAAAATGTCACCGGCTGAAAAGGCGGGATTAAAGGCATATGATGTCATTGTTAAGCTGGATGGACAGGAGATCAAGGATGCATTAGGGCTTCGCAAATTCCTGTACAATGAAAAGCAAATTGGAGACAAAGTGAAAGTGTCGTTCTATCGAAATGGTCAATTGCAGGAAGCTGAAATGACGTTAGTAAAACAAATGTTTTAAATTCGACGAATAGAGGCGATCTAAATGATGCAAAAAAAGACTGATAAAGAGAAAAAAGGTATCGATGTTCGCAAAATAGTGGAAAAATACAAGAAAAAAGGCATCAATGTGGAAGTATGCAAGCCAAGGCTTGACCTGATTAAAGGGCTAAGCCCCCAATAATACACAACAATTTATGTTTCCTCCCCCCCTTAACATAAATGAAAAAAGCGCAACATCTCCTTTCACACGAAAGGAAGATGTTGCGCTTTTGTTTTAGCTGAAAAGTTTATTATTTGGTGATAAGTTGATCCACCATAATTTTTTGATATATATGAATAATTTCCTCATCATCTAAGCTAAGTAAGTTTTGACGCAGGTGACCTTTATCCATTAGCGTTTGCTCTACACTTTCACGTTCCATATCAGTTAAAAAATATCTCTTTGCTACTAGCATGTTCAGCACCTCATTTAATTTTTTTTGTATTTTCTATAGTAATTCCCAGTTTGCTAGATTTATATACCTAAAAAACTATTTTTCTAATAAAATTTTTGTTTTTTTTAGATTGTATTTTAGGAGGCGTGGCTGAGGCCGTGATGTTGCTGGGCTGGGGCCGGAAATCGAGAATAGATGGAGATGAAGAATGCGTGTGCAAAATGGAATCTATCCACTTTGTTGTGTAATTTATCCAAAAGTAGTGTTAATCTATCCACAATCAGTATTATTCTATCCAAAACGCCTGTTAATCTATCCAAAAGCCACCGCAATCTATCCAATTTACTAAAATGCCCAAAAATGCCTCCCGCGAAAAAAGCTTCCCAGTTTGAGCAGCAATGCGAAACACAACCGCTGAAATCTGAGAAAGCCTCGTAAAAGTACACCTTAACAGCTAAAAAACAACACATCATTCTTTTTCCAAAAACTCAAACAAAAACGACTGGCCTTCCCGGTAAAAGCGCGGATCATAGACGCCAAGACGTTCGTCATCATCCACAATTACGACAAATGGAGACCACTCATACAGGGTTTTTGCTTCCGGCACTTCGGCAAACAAAGCTTCGAGGTCTGCATCTTCCGCAGATTCCAAGGAATATTGCAAGGTCGGCTTTGTGAATAGGCTGTCATCAAATATCATGACGGTATTATCGATTTTACCTATCACTGAGTAATGCCATGGGATGAAACTCGCTGAAAGTGCAACCTGATCGTATTTACCCTCATAGCTTTTATAGAGGAGATAGCCCTGGAATGTCTGAATCGTGACATGGAATAAAATGAGTAGCCACACCATTCGATAAAGTTGATGGCGCTCCTTTTTCCAAAAACGGCGTGCAAAAAAACCGACTGCGATAATGAACCAAATCATAAAATCCACGATCGATATGGTTCCAAACGTTATCCGCAGCGAGGAAAAGGGCTCAAGATAGCCAGTTCCCCAGGCGTTGAATAAATCACTCGTATTATGTATGAAAACAGCGATGAGCGGGACCCATAAAAAGCGCCAATCCCGTTTCTGTAAAATCAGCATGCTCAGCAAAAAAAGCAGTAGCGCCCATACCGGGACCATGAACAGGGAGTGCGTGATGCCACGATGCCACATCTGGTACATGCCCTCTGTGTCCCAAAGCTGTGAGATCACATCGCTGTCAGGAATTTGACTGGCGATAATGGAAGAGGCGAACAGCGCTAATTTCGTTTTTTTATCATCTTCTCTTTTATCCACGGCTCCATATATGGTCATTCCAAAGAGCGTGTGTGTAATTGTATCCAAAATAATCCCCCTTATGAGAAAAGCGGAGCCGGTTCGTTCTCACCCGACAAGCTTGACATGAAAGCAAAAAGCCTACTCTAACAGTTTACCTTAAATAGGGAGTCCAAACAAAAAAACAACCTGTAATAGGTTGTCCTGAAAAGTTGCTTAATCGTCTTTGTGAAGATTTTCATCCAAGTCATCCTTATCACGCAATTCTGGAGGTAGAGGATCAATTTCGATGGAATCTTTTTTGTTCAATCCGCTTCTAACTGAATAAATGAAAACACCCATTAATAAGAAAAGTAGAATGGTCAAACCAATCGTAGTAGCATAATAGCCAAGCATCGCTATCCCTCCTCTGTACACATATATGCAGGAGGTGGTAGATTCATTACTGAGGGAAGGGAAAGTTTGTCCAAGTTGTTATAATAAAAAAAGGAGGGGGAAAATATGCCGGTCATCAATCATCAAATCTTTATCAAAGCGTCGATTGAAGACTGTTTTGATTTGGCGCGAAACGTGGATGTACATACGAAAACAACTGGAAGAACAAAAGAAAGGGCTGTATCTGGGGTAACATCTGGGCTGTTGGAAGAAGGGGACAAGGTGACATGGGAAGCGGTACACTTTGGGGTGAAGCAGAAACTGACTGCCCGGATAACAGAATTGCAGAGGCCCTTTCTTTTTGTTGATGTTATGGTGAAAGGGGCGTTCCATTCCTTTACCCATACGCATACGTTCGAGGAAATGAAGGGTGGAACCGTGATGAGCGACCGCTTTGTATATAAGGCTCCTTTAGGACCATTGGGAAGAGTGGCGGATTTTCTTTTCCTTGAAACATATATGCAAAAATTCATCGAAGAACGTGCGCATGCATTGAAAGTCATTGCTGAACAAAAATAAAAGCCAAAGCACCTGAAACATCATTTCAAGTGCTTTGGCTTTTCGATTATTTGTTTTTGCGAAGGTTTCCAAGCTCTTCGGCAATGGCCTGCATTTCATTTGGGCTGAAGGAAGGCTTTCTCATGACAAGGTCATAAATATCCTTTAGCTCTTCGTACATTTCTTCGTCAAAGTGGGAAGGCTTGATGGCGCCAAGGTTCAGGACCTTCAGTTTTCCTTTGATTGCTTCAATCATATATTCCACGTTTTCGGTGGACTTTTCTGTTAGATTCATTCGGAACATTCCTTTCGAACAAGCTCGACTTTTGTTTATTTTAGCACGAAAATCAAAATAAAAGTACCATTCTCCACAGAAGAGGGTATATCAAATGTAAGTCCAACCTTAGATTATTCGAGGAAACCGCTAAACATGTATATAATGAAAGTAAGAACTAATGGAAAGGGGTTAAGCTTTTGGTACGTGTACTGTTTGTTTGTCTCGGTAATATCTGCCGTTCTCCGATGGCGGAAGCGGTATTTAAACAGCTGGTGGAAAATGTTGGCCTGCAAGACAGGGTGGAAGTCGATTCTGCAGGAACAGGCGATTGGCATATCGGCCACCCTCCTCATGAAGGAACCCGAAAGCTGTTGGATGAGAAAAAAATCAGCTATCAAGGGATGGTGGCAAGGCAGGTCGTGAAAGAGGACTTGTCGAATTATGATTATATCATTGCCATGGATTCAGAGAACCTCGGAAATCTCAGGAAAATGGCTGGGTATGATAAGACCGGTTTTATCGGAAGGCTTTTGGATTTTGTCCCTGCAAGCAAGATAAATGATGTGCCGGACCCTTATTTCACCGGGAACTTCGATGAGGTGTATAGTCTGGTCACAGAAGGCTGCGAGAACCTGCTTAACAAGATCAAAGAAGAGAATTTCCAATAGAAAAAGGAGTGGATATGATGGAGAAGAGAAATAAAATGTTGGAAGGAATGCTGATTGGAGCCTTGGTTGGGGCTGCGATTTCATTGCTGGATAAAGAAACAAGAACGAATTTCATACATAATGGTAAGCAGGTTGGTGGAAAATTAAAGTATGTTGTCCAGCATCCTCAGGAGATAGCGGATTCTGTCCGTAAGCAGATAGAATCTGTGAAAACGGCTGTAGATGATGTAACAGAGGACCTGGAATATTTAAGAACGAAGGTAAATCAACTGAAAGAAACAACTCCTCAAGTATTGGAGATTGTACAGGATACAAAGGAAGTCATTTCAAAACACCTGGATTCCAATAAAGGGAATTGAAAAACATGTCCTAGAACAGGGCAGGCGTCAATAGAATAAAGAGTAAATGATAAGTGCTGGAGGAAAAAGGATGGAAATCATCATGTTTTTTAAGCATCTATTGCACCGTTTTGAGCGCGATGAGGTATTGGGAAGAGCTGCAGAGTTGGCATACTTTTTCCTATTGTCCTTGTTTCCCTTTCTTATTTTTCTACTTACGTTGATTGCCTATGTCCCTGTTTCCCAGGAAGATGTTTTAGGTGTCATCAGACAATACGCGCCTGGTGATACCATGCATATCATTGAGACCAATGTATTAAGGATATTGAGTGAGCAGCGCGGCGAATTGCTTTCTTTTGGTATCATCGCGACCATCTGGTTTGCCTCCAATGGGATCAATGCGATTGTCCGTGCATTCAATCGAGCCTATGATGTTTACGAAAACAGGTCCTTTTTCATGGCTCGGGGAGTGGCAATCCTTTTGACACTTGCCATGGTCTTTGTCATTATTGTGGCGTTGCTGCTGCCTGTTTTTGGAAGGGAAATCGGCTTGTTCATTTTCTCCTCCTACGGTATGTCGGATGAATTTCTGGATATCTGGAATGCGATTCGCTGGGGCGTCAGCTTTGTCATCCTGTTTTTCGTGTTCAGTTGCCTATACCTGGCCGCGCCGAACATTCGGCTCCGCATACGGGACATTCTCGCAGGGTCTCTTTTTGCTACGGTTGGCTGGATAACGGTTTCTTCTCTGTTTTCGTACTATGTGAGCAATTTCGGGAACTACACAGCCATGTATGGAAGCTTGGGAGGAATCATTGTCCTCCTCGTCTGGTTTTATTTATCAGGCCTCATGATCATTATCGGGGGAGAAATAAATGCCATCATCCTGCAGTCTGAAAAGAACTATGTTTCGTAAAAATTCCCAGTGAATTTTGGGCGGATTTTGGAGAATCTATAAATGAAAGATACTTCAACATTATGGAGGGATTTTTCATGACCAAGCACACGAAAAAAGATGGCGGTACAAAACAAAACGCGAAGCACAAGCCGAAAAACAAGACATCAGGCAGTGCAAACGGGCAGAACGGTTATCACTAACCGACCCGGATAATCAATCATCTTTACACAAAAAAGCAGTGGACCCGAACCGGGATTCCACTGCTTTTCCTTTTATCTTAACAAACGCAATCCATTTAATATTACCAAGATTGTACTTCCTTCATGGCCGATTACACCGAAAGGCAAATCAATCGCTTGAAAGAAGTTGGAGCAGATCAGGAGCATGATGACGGTGATGGAAAAGATGACGTTCTGTTTAATAATCCGATTCATGCGTTTGGAAAGCTCGATCGCCTCAGAAATTTTCAGCAAGTCGTTTTTCATAAGGACGACATCCGCCGTTTCCAGCGCAACATCCGTTCCTTCACCCATGGCAATTCCGACATTGGCAGTCGCGAGTGCGGGAGCATCATTGATGCCGTCTCCAACCATGGCCACCGAACTGTACTCGCCTTTTAATTCCTTGACCGACTCCACCTTTTTCTCAGGTAGGCATTCGGCAATGTACCTCTCAATGGCAGCTTCCGCGGCAATCGCTGCTGCTGTACTGTGGCTGTCTCCTGTCAGCATGATTGCCTGGACGTCGAGTGCCTGCAGTCGTTTAATCGCTTCAACGGTTTCTTTTCGAATAACGTCCTTCAGTGCTATTAAACCGACAATGCCATTTTCGTCTTTTACAAAGACAACGGTTTTCCCTTCACGTGCGAGAGCCTCTGCAGCACCATTTGAAAAAGAAAGTGCGGCGTCCTTGCCGACAAATTCGGCCTTTCCGACCATCCACTTCTTCTGATGAATCGTTCCGGTTACACCCCAGCCAGCCTTATCGTCCAACTGCTCCGGACGCTGCAATGGCTGCTCACTGTTTTTTCTGGCATAAGCGGTAATGGCCTGGGCGAGAGGGTGATTGGAATAGCTTTCAATCGAACCGACAGAGAAGAGGAAGTCCTTCTTGTCGATATCCTCCCGAACTAATACGTCCGTAACTTCCGGCTTTCCTTTTGTCAGCGTTCCAGTTTTGTCAAACGCAATCGCCTTCAGGTGGGAAAGATTCTCCAAGTGGACCCCACCCTTGAAAAGAATCCCTTTTCTAGCCCCATTCGAGATGGCAGATAAGGTCGCTGGCATGATGGAAGCAACCAGTGCACAAGGAGATGCGACTACAAGTAATATCATGGCACGATAGAAGGTTTCGTTCCAGCTCCATCCGAGCAAGAAATGCGGGAGGATCATCATCAGCCCCACAACAAGCAGGACAATTTTTACATATGGTCCTTCGAAACGCTCCATAAACTGCTGGGAAGGGGATTTTTCGCTTTGAGCATTCTGAACAAGATTGATGATTTTCTGGAACAGGGTTTCATTTGCAGGCTTTGTCACCTCAAGAACGATGGAGCCATTGACATTCATCGTTCCGGCGTAGACAGTGTCTCCTTTTTGCTTTTCTAGCGGGATTGATTCGCCGGTAATGGCTGCTTCATCAATAGCAGATTCGCCGCTGACTATTTTTCCATCAGAGGGAATGCGTTCGCCTGGTTTGACCAACAGATGATCGCCGATTCCCACCTTTGAAATATGGATGCGTTCTTCCGTGTCACCTTGGATGCGGACCGCTTCCTCAGGCTGGATCCCCATGAGTGCGGATATTTCTTTTTGGCTTCGGTTCATCGTATACGTTTCAAGTGCACCACTTAATGCAAAAATGAAAATCAGAATGGCGCCTTCCATCCAGTATCCGATGATCGCGGCCCCGATTGCTGCAATGATCATGAGCATTTCCACATTCAGCTCTTTTTCCGCTATCGTATCCTCGAGCCCCTCTTTTGCTTTAAAATAACCGCCGATTAAGTAGGCGAGGACAAAGATTGGTGCGGCTATGGTGGATGAGTCAAACTTTAGCAAGAGCCACCCTGCGAAGATCAGCACCCCGGAAAAAAGAGCGAAGACTAGTTCTATATGTGTTTTTAAGAGCTCTACTACATTGTTCTCTCGTTGAGTTTCCAGATCCTTTGTTTGTTTTTGTGCTAGTTCTGTCATATCATGACCTCCTAATTGAGAAAAAGAATCAGAATCACTACTTCCATAAAAATGACGAAAGCTGCCATCGGAGGGATAGCAGCAAGGTTTTTCACCTTATTAAAAAAAAACATAAATTTGTCAGTTAATTATATTTATTATTAATTAATTTTTATTATAGTTTATTTTAGGCTTTTTGGCTACTATTATTTATCAGGGGTTTATAAAGTATGTAACTTCAAGGATTTCTGTGTATAATGTAGCTTGGAAAAGAAAGAAGGTGAACGGCACTTTGACAGCCGAGAAATTTTTCAAAAGTAAATTTGGCGTGATAACTGCAGCCTTGATTGCAACCTTTCTTTGGGGAAGCGCATTCCCTGCAATCAAGCTGAGCTATACAGCACTAAACATCGGGGCAGACGATTATGACAAGCAGCTTCTCTTTGCAGGCTACCGCTTTTTGCTGGCTGGAATCATGATCTTTCTATTTTTTACCCTATTTAAACAATCATTAAAACTAAGGAAAGAAACTTTGGTGCCATTGTTTCAACTTGGGTTTGTCCAAACCTTTCTTCAGTATCTCCTTTTCTATATCGGCCTAAGTTATTCCACAGGGATGCAAGGTGCGGTAATTGCTGGGACAGCGTCGTTCTTCCAGATTCTATTCGCGCATTTCCTGTACTCGGATGATGGATTGTCGATTCGAAAGTGGGTGGGGATTGCCCTAGGATTTGGCGGCGTTCTTGTGGTGAATCTGCCCAAAGTAGGAGCGGATTTTCAATTTGGAATCGGGGAGATTCTGCTCCTGATTGCGATGATGGCTTCCGCCTACGGGAACATCATGGCACGAGAAAGGTCGGGGAAAATGGACGTTTCCTATCTGACCGCCTATCAGATGCTGTTCGGCTCTGTAGGTTTGATTGTGGCTGGAGGCTGGTCCGCGGGCTTTGTACCATTTGAATTTGACGGTTCTACAGCGGTCCTTCTGTTGTATCTAGCCTTTTTATCAGCAGCAGGATTTATATTATGGAACAATGTCATGAAGTATAACAAGGTTGGAAAAGTCTCCATGTACCTCTTTTTAGTACCGGTTTTCGGAGTCATATTGTCGGCTATGTTCCTGGATGAAGTGATGCACTATACAATCCTGATCGGTCTCACCCTTGTAACGGTGGGGATCATCATCGTAAACAGACAAAAGGAAAATAAAAAAGAAGAGAAAAAACTGCAGCCCACCGGATGAAGGTGAGCTGCAGTTATTCGTTATATGGGGAGCCGTAAATTTAAAGGCCTTCCTGAATCACCATTTGCTGATAGACATGATTGTATAAGTGCTCGATGTCTGCGTCCGTCATATAAACCAGTGAATCACGATCCGCCTTTTTCATAACCTCGATAAATCTAACCATGTTTTTCCGTTCCTGTCTGCTCATGATATTTCTTCCTCCTTTGTATTAGTACAGTAAGTATCTGTTTTTATTATTATATAACAGAATATTTAAAATTGGAACAACTTTTAGAAAGTTTTTCCGCCCGAATTTTAAAGATAGACGGTGGTTAGCGAAGGGAGACGTTAGAGCTCCTTGTGATAATTCATCATGGGCTCAAATGGGGTAATGAAACCACGATTTGCTCAAATCTGCTCGATGATGGTGTCAAAGTAGAGTTATGAGACCACGATCTGCGCAATTCCGGTAAACGGCGTTGCCAAAGCGGAGTTATGAGACCACGATTTGCCCAATTCCGGTAAATGGTGGTGCCAAAGCGGAGTTATAAGACCATGATCTGCCCAATTCAGCAAAATTGCGGTACCAAAGCAGGGTAATGAGACCACGATTCCTGGAATTCAGCTAAATGGCGGTGCCAAAGCAGGGTAATGAAACCACAATTCCAGCAATTCCGTTCAATCGTGGTCTCAAAGCGTGGCCATGAGACCATGATCCCCAACAATTCCACTCCATCCCCCCCACATCCTTCATACCCCTCCAAAATAAAAACAGGCAAGCCCCTTCAACTAAGGGGCTTGCCTGTTTCAAATACACTATTGCTTCGCCACCACGACCATCCCCCTGTTTCCATAGGAAAACGTCAAGACGAAAATGATGAAGAGCAGGAAACTGATGATGTGGAAAAAGCTGATGCCTTGAAAATACTGAATGAAAAGTCCGCCGAAAAATGGACCGCCAAGACTGCCAAGACTGAAGGCGATGCCGCATAGCAGATTACCGGTTGGCAGCAAGTTCTTCGGCATAAGATCGGTCATATAGCTTATGCCAAGCGAGAAGGTGGAGCCTACCAGCATTCCCGCAATGAAGATGCACACCGCCAGTCCCATAAAGTGATTCTCCAAAAAGCTGGCTGTTACAAAGCTGATGCATCCGAGTGACAAAATCACAAGCAGTACATTTCTCCGGCCCCATTTATCACTCAGAACCCCAAGCGGGATCTGGAACACGATTCCCCCGATGGCAAAGGAAGCTAGTAAAACTGACACATTCGTCAAATCCATTCCCGTTCTCAAAGCATATATAGGAAAGCTTCCATTCAAGGAGGATTCCAGGAATCCATAGCCAAGTGGAGGCAGGAATGCGATCCATGCGTACTTCCAGGCTTTTGAAAAACGCTTGATGGTTTCGAAAAAGGAGTTCACACCGATTTCCTGTTCCGGGTGTTCATTTTTCAAGAAGAATAGAAAAACCCATCCAACCAAACATAACAGGGAAGACGCAATGAACGGGAGAGACGGATTGACGTCGACAAGCGGTGTCATTAAAGGGCCTGTGGCAAATCCGATCCCGAAGAAAACCCCATATAGGGAGATGTTCCGCCCGCGTTTATCCTCAGGTGAAAAGGAGGTGATCCAGGTTTGGGTGGCAAAATGTAAGGCATGGTCCCCGATCCCGATCAGGAGGCGCAGGAAAAACCAGAACCAGAAAGTCTGCCATAATGGAAACAGGGCAAGTGAGATGACAACGAGAAAACCTCCCACCAGGATGACTGGTTTATAGCCATACTTCCGAAGCGGCTGTTCCATAAAGGGGGACGCGAGTAATATCCCGATATAAAGGGCAGTTGCATTCAATCCATTCAAAGAGGAAGACAGCCCGCTATCTTCAAATATGACGGCAATCAGCGGCAGTAGCATTCCTTGGCTGAAGCCGGAAATGGCAACGATGGAAACCAAAATCCAAAAACGAAAACGATTCATAATATTAACCTCAAAATATTGAATTTTAAAACACATCCTCTATGATACATAAAATAGATAAGGATTGGAATGTATAAAATTCAGGAACTTTTTAGTAGCGATCCCTTTTCCGATTCTGCTAAAGTAAATGAAAAAGGAGATGACAGCATGATGAAATTTAATATGAGAGAAGTAGGATTTTCAACCGAATTGGAGTATGGGGAATTGCATGTAGCGGGAGATGAGCAGTACGGATTCCGCCCGTATCAGTTGATGGTATCTTCCATTGCAGTATGCAGCGGAGGCGTGTTGCGCACGATTTTAAAGAAAAAACGCATGGAAGTGGAGGATATCTCCTTGACAGCGGAAGTGACGAGAAACGAAAAGGAAGCAAACCGCATCGAAAAGATACAGATCCATTATTTGATCAAAGGAAAAGACCTGGCGCATGACAAGGTCGAGCAGGCTGTGGAGCTTGCGAAAAAGAATTGTCCGATGGTGCAATCTGTGAAAGATAGCATTGAAGTGACAGAGACTTTTGAAATTGTGGAGTGAAATTTCAAGATAGGGGCTGCGATACGAAATCCGGCCCCGTACTAATAGGGGGAGAGAGCAATGCTTTGTCCTTTAAATTGCAGAAGGATGCATGGAAACTTCACTCCCTGTCAGCACTACATCCATATGACCAAATCAATAAAAATATGTCTGTTTTGAAATTTAATTTCAGAAAATAAAAATAATGTTGACACTGAATATCACCGGCACTATACTTAGTACAAGAGCAATTTGTCAGATTAAGGGGCGCTAAAGCATGATCATTGGATTGGATGGCGGGGGCACGAAAACAACAGGAATGGTCGTGGATGAACAAGGGAGAATCCTTGCTGAAGCTACTGTTGGCCCGACAAACCCTAATAGTTCAGACTATGAAACAGTCAAGAAGGAACTGAAAAAGCTTTTTTATTTTTTCACACTTAAGAAACCGCTTACAAAAGAAGATGTCGTCTTTGCAGGAATATCCGGAGTGGAAAGTGGGGGAAAGAAGGAATGGTTTCTGTCCTTGCTGAGAGAGATAACGGGCGAGGAACCGACCATCATCATCGATAACGACGCGATCACTGCCCTTTATTCCGAGACGAAAGGGAAGCCGGGCATTGTCAGTATTTCCGGAACCGGATCAATCAGCTTTGGCATCAATGACAAGGAGGAACGTGCCCGGGTCGGGGGATGGGGATATCTCATCCAGGACGGTAGCAGTGGCTTCGCTATCGGCAAGCGACTCTTGGACTATGTGTTTGAACAATATGACAAGGGGAATGCACCTTGTCAATTGACAAAAGCGGTCCTCGATCACTTCGGAGTAACGGCTATGAGCGAAATAGTCTCGCTTGTCTACGAGCTTCGGAAAACAAGGGACAGGATCGCGTCACTCGGAAGCATGGTTATTTCTTTTTCAAACAAAGGAAATCAGTTATGTATGGATATTCTAAAAGAAGCTGCAGGCTGCATGTTGAAGGAGATTCATACGCTTTATGAAAAGCTGCACCAGGAAAAAACGGCAGACGGAAAATTTCCGATCGTCCTGACAGGCGGCATCATCGGGCATTCACACGTGATGCAGTCCTTTCTTGAAGAGGAAGCGGCAAACCGAGATTACCCTTTTGCATTTACACTTCCAACCTTGCCGCCGATTGCAGGTACCATCTATGCGGCGATCAAGAACGGGAAGCATGAGGTGGCACCAACATTCACTGAGGTGTTTGAAAAAGAAGTAAGAGACAGAAGCAAGTAAAGGGTGGTCAATGATGAATGGTGGATTGTTACGGCTGCGTCAGGCACTCTCGGCAATTAACCCGGCAGAGCGAAATGCAGCAACATTTATTTTAGAAAATCCAAGAGAAGTGGTAACTCTTTCGGTCAAGGAACTGGCGGAGAAAAGCGATTCGAGTCAGGCAGCCATCATACGCCTTTGCAAAAAAATCGGCTTGGATGGCTACAAAGAGTTGAAGCTTCGGATAGCCGGAGACATGACATCGTTTGAAAAAGAACAGGAGGAATACCACGAGTTCAAGGACAACGATGACATTCCCACTTTTATGAAGACGATTACTGAAAACAACGTTCTTTCTTTAAGGGATACGCTCCACCTTTTGGACAAAAATGAGGTGGAAGCGGCGGTTCATTATTTACATACTTCCAATCGTATCGATTTTTACGGTGTGGGAGCCTCCCAGTTGATTGCACAGGATGCCCAGTTGAAGTTTATGAGAATAAATAAGCTGTGTACGGCATATGCCGATGCCCATATTCAATTGACATCTGCTGCAACTTTGACCAACACGGATGTGGCAGTCGGGATATCGTACTCAGGGGAAACGAGTCACACGCTTGCCGCAATCAGACAGGCAAAAGAAGTGGGAGCGAAGACAATCGCGATTACAAAATACGGCTCAAATTCATTGAAGGAGCTTGCAGACATAACATTATGCATCTCTTCCATGGAATCTTCCATTAGAAGTGCGGCAACCTCCTCGAGGATTTCTCAGCTGAATGTGATCGATATCCTGTTCACAGCAGTGGCAGCAAGAGATTTTGATCAATCCGTAGCTTATTTGAAACGTTCACGGGAAGCGGTTCAGAAAGCGTATCGCTCAGAATGAATACACACTAAAAAGGTGATGTGATAAATGGGATTAGAAAACTTACAGAATCTGGTGACAGAACAGCAGAATGGGAAGACCACCCAGATTGATAGACAATCAACAGAAGAAATACTAGCCATCATCAATGAAGAAGATCAAACAGTACCGCTTCACATCCAGAGGGAAATTCCAAGTATCGCAAAAGTGGTCGACAGTGTCGTGGAATCCTTTGAAGCAGGGGGACGCCTTTTCTATGTAGGAGCCGGCACTTCCGGACGAATCGGGATTCTCGATGCATCCGAATGCCCGCCAACCTATGGCACCCCGCCGGACATGGTAAAAGCGATCATCGCTGGTGGCGAGCCTGCCATCTTTAAAGCGGTGGAAGGGGCCGAGGATAGCGAGGAGCTTGGGGCGAATGACATCAAACAGCATGGCGTCAGATTGCACGATGTGGTCATCGGCATCACGGCAAGCGGACGTGCACCCTATGTCATCGGGGCACTGAAACAGGCAAAGGAGCTTGGGGCCAAGACGGTATCCTTCACTTGTACAAAGGATGCTACACTTAATACTGTAGCAGATTACAAGATTAATATAGAAGTAGGGCCGGAAGTGATTACTGGCTCCACTAGAATGAAAGCGGGTACGACACAGAAGCTTGTGTTGAATATGATCACGACCACTTCCATGGTGAAGATAGGGAAGGTGTTCAATAACCTGATGGTCGATGTCCAGCCATTGAACAAAAAGCTGGTGGACCGTGCAAAACGCATCATACAACAAGTGACGGGATGTTCCTCAGAGGAATCAACAGCATTGTTTGACAGTTCAGAAGGAAACCCTAAAGTGGCAATCATCATGTATACGTGTCAGGTGGACGCCGTGAAAGCGGCAGAACTGCTCAGTGACGCAAAGGGATTCGTTTATAAGGCTATAAAGGCTTATAATAAATAATAATTTTCAAGGGGGAATTGGAAATGAAAAGGGGTTTAAGTTTAGCAATGGTTATGTTGCTCGTTGCTTCCATTATCCTTGGTTGTTCCAACAGTTCTTCATCCGATAAAAAGGATGTTGTAAAGGTTTGGACATATCCGGTGCATGGTGAGTACGAAGCAGAACTGAAAGAACTGGTTGAATCTTTCAAAAAGGAAAACGAAAACATCGAAATCGAGTATGAAGTATTGAGCTGGGCTGAAGGTCCGCAAAAGTTCGATATAGCATTGAACTCCGGTAATCCACCGGATATCTACTTCGGTAAGCCACAAGGTAAATATGTTGATTCAGGCCTTTTAGTGCCACTTGATGACAAATTGAATGTATCAAAGGATGACTACAACCAAGTTGCTTTGGACTACATGAAAATCGAAGACAAACTTTACGGTCTTCCAATCTACATGTTCCTTCACGTATGGGGTGGAAATAAACAGCTTTTAGATGAGGCTGGCATTGATTATGAAAAGATCCAACAGGAAGGCTGGACTTGGAAGGAATTCGAAGACCTGGCGAAAAAAGGCGTTGGACAGAATGCAGCTGGTGACGATAAATACGGCTTTGTTTTCCAAGGGAACAACGAAGAGCTATTAGTACACCTTGCAATGAACAATGGGTTGCCAAACCGCTACACAGAAGATGGCATCACATGGAATGACGAAAAAATCCTGGAAACAATGAAATACATCAAGAATCTAGTAGATTCAGGCATTATGCCGAAAGAAACGGCGGCTGTAGATCCTGCTAAACGTATGGAGCTATACTACAACCACCAAGCACTATTCTTCGGTCGCGCTATTCCTTACTTTGATCCTGTAGTAGAAGCACGCAACCAGGAAATCAAAGACGGAAAAGTGGAAGGGGAAGAAGTAAACTTTGTTCTTCTACCAATCCCGCATAACGAAGGAGAAGAGCAAGTATCTTTCGGAGGATCTGAAGGTTATATGCTGTTCACTCAAAAGAATGCAAAAGAAGATCACATGAAGAACAGTGTGAAGGTTCTTGAGCACCTGACAAGTGCAGAAGCTGGAAAAGCAGCAGCAGCACTGGCATTACCACAGGTTCATAAGGATGCAGAAGGCAAGTTTGAAATGCCGCTTGCTCCTTACAACAAAGTAGCAGCAGAAGTATTGGCTTCTCACGTTCTACCTCCAAGTAATGCGTCTGCAGCAGCTGCTGCGAAAGATGACCGCTTCCGTACTGAAGTTGTCATCCCGACTTTCCAAGGTCTACTAAGCGGAGAATTGACTCCTGAAGAGGCGGCGGAAGAGTTCAAAACCAAGGGAGAAGCTATTTTCTCCCAGTAAGCCATAAGAAAGAGGAGGGAGTGTAACTGCTCTTCCTCTTTTATTTTAAAGGCTAGTATTGATACCTAAGAATCTAGCTGTTGATTGGAGCAATAGGCGAAGACTCCGGCTGGAGGTAGCGATTAGTGGAGACCCCACAGGCGAAGCCGAGGAGGCTCTCGCAAGCCCAGCGGAAAGCGCAGCCTATTGCGGAAATCAACAGCGGTGTTTAACAGAGCATATATTTATGGTCTTGTTTCCTTTCTGACAAAAGCGAAAACAGCCACCTTAAATCTGGAGGTGTAAGTGTAGACAATGCCAAACCAATCAACGGTCTCCGTATCGAAAAAATTCAATTTCTCCCAATTTATAAAAGATTATGGCTGGTGCTACGCATTTATCGCAGTCCCAATCATCCTGTTTCTCATGTTTACGCTTTTCCCAGTGGGCTATGCCCTTGTCATGAGTTTTCAGAAATATCATGTACTCGGCTCCACATGGGTTGGATTAGACAACTATAAAACGATGGTAAACGACGATATCTTCTGGAAAGCGATGTGGAACACCTTCGTTTTCACAGTCGGTACAGTACCGGTAAACGTCGCGATCACTTTATTTCTTGCAGTGTTGATTTTCCCGCGGGCAAAAAAGGCGCAGACCTTTTTCAAAGCGGCACTTTACTTGCCGACAGTAGCTTCCGGAGTAACGGTTGCGCTTGTATGGTTCTGGATTTATGATCCGACAAAAGCGGGACTATTCAATATGTTCCTTGAGATGCTCGGGTTCGACAATATCATGTGGCTTGGGCAAAGCTCCACAGCATTGCTTTCTATTATGCTAATGTCCTATCTGACTGGACACGGCGCCGGTATCATCCTTTACTTGGCTGCAATGGGCGGAATACCGAAGTCCCTGTATGAAGCAGCAGACATCGACCATGCTTCTGAATGGTCGAAATTCCGTAATATAACGTGGCCATTATTGAAACCTACTACTCTCTATTTATTGGTAACCGGAATCATCATGAGCTTCCAGGTGTTCATGAGCATTTACCTCATGACACAGGGTGGTCCGAACTTTGCAACGACCACCATCGCCTATCTGATCTACACACATGCATTCCAATACTACCAATTCGGTCTGGCTGCAGCAGAATCATTTGTGCTTGGAGCAGTCATTATCCTGGCATCCGTTATTCAATTTAAAGTCATGTCATCTGACGTGGAATTCTAAGAAAGGAGGAAAATCTAAATGCAACCAGCAAACAATACAAACAATGCACAATATGCAGAGCTTGCCATCAAAAGAGAGAAGGCAAGAAATCAGCGCAAAAAGGTCTACAGTGTACTAAGTTGGGCGGTTCTTTTGTTCTGGGTGGTGCTGACCATCATCCCGCTCTACTGGATGGTGATTTCCTCCTTCCGGGATACCACGGTCTCCGCATCCTTTAAGCCGGAATGGTTCCCTTCCAAGGTGACACTGGCTACATATATTCGATTCTTGACGGAAACAGACGCAGTTCGCTGGCTGATGAACAGCTTGTTCGTTTCAAGTGTACTGACTTTATCCAACGTCGTTTTCTCATCACTGGCAGGTTATGCCTTTGCAAAACTGAGCTTCCCGGGCAGAAAAACGATTTTCTGGCTGTTGCTTGGTACGATGATGATCCCGGCTCAGGTTACCTTGATTCCGGTGTACATCATGGTCGTGAACATTTTCGGCCTGGTTGATACATATTTGGCAATCATGCTACCGATGTTCACGGTGGTCGGGAATATCTTCCTGATGAAGCAGTACATGTCGACCTTGCCGACGACACTTATCCAGGCAGCACGAATCGACGGCTGCAGCGAGTTCGGCATTTTCCGGAAAGTCATCCTCCCTATCTCCAAGCCTGGGGTGGCGGTACTTGCAATCTTTACATTCGTATCAACATGGAATGAATTCTTCTGGCCGTTCCTTGTGACGCAATCAAGCTCCATGAGAACGATTCAGGTCGGGCTTGCAAGTTTCAAGTTCCAGGACGCAACAGATTACGGGGCGATGATGGCAGGCTCGGTACTCGCGGCATTGCCAATGTTTATTTTATTCTTTGCCCTACAGCGTTACTTCTTACAGGGTATTACAATCGGTGCAGTGAAAGGATAGGTGTTTAAGGTATGGCAAGTATAAAAATAGAAAATGTAACGAAAACATTCGTGGACGATAAGCGTGGCGGAACATTCACTGCTGTCAACGATGCAACCTTTGAAATAAAAGATAAAGAGTTTCTTGTTTTCGTAGGCCCGTCCGGCTGCGGAAAAACGACCTCACTGCGCATGATCGCTGGTCTTGAACGCCAAACATCAGGTAACATCTATATCGGGGACAAAGTGGTCAACAATATGCATCCAAAAGACCGCGACATCGCGATGGTATTCCAGGACTACGCCTTGTACCCGCATATGACGATCGAGCAGAATCTCGCATTCGGCCTGAAAAATATGAAAACATCCAAAGAGGAAATCAAGGAGAAAATCGAGTATGCCTCCAAAATTCTTGGACTTGATGAACTGCTAGACCGAAAGCCGAAGGAGCTTAGTGGGGGGCAGCGTCAAAGGGTGGCAGTAGGACGTGCAATCGTCCGCAACCCGAAGGTATTCCTTTTCGACGAGCCGCTTTCCAATCTGGATGCCAAACTGCGCGTCCAGATGCGGATCGAGCTAGCCGAGCTGCACCAGCGCCTCGGGGCTACCATCGTATACGTCACGCATGACCAGGTCGAGGCCATGACACTCGGCGAAAGGATCGTCGTCATGAACAAAGGGGAAATCCAGCAGATCGCATCTCCAAGAGACCTGTACCGCAACCCGGCAAATATGTTCGTCGCAGGATTTATTGGGTCTCCACCAATGAACTTCTTTGATGCTATACTAGAGTCAGAGAACAAGCTTCGAGTGGGAGAATTGACATTCACCATTCCTGATGCACTTGTAAAACAATATAAAGGCTATGTCGGCAAAAACGTGGTGCTGGGACTTCGTCCGGAAGACATCTATGATGAAGAATTCGCATTTACCGTTCCGACAGACAACAAAGCGAACATCAAAGTAAAAGCAATCGAACATCTAGGTGGAGAAAACCTCGTATACTTCACAATGGGTGACCGTATGATCACCGCCAAAGTAAGCGGCGAAAGCTTCATCCGCCCATTGGAAGAAAAAACATTCGTTTTCAACCTGGATAAAATGCACCTGTTTGACCGAGAGACTGAGTTAAGGATTTTTTAATCAAAAAGGAGAGAATGCAGATGGATGGATTGACACATATTTTACGTGTAACAGGAAGAGAGTACTATAAACACATAGTAGCGATGGTATTCATCAGCTTTTTGGTCGTAACGGTGCTAAGTCCGTCCTTCTTTCTCATCCAATTGCCATACTCGGTTTTCTACGTGATGCTCGTAAGCGGACCGATTTTCGTTGGGGCGGCATGGGCTGTCCAGCAGCTTCTATTGGATAAAAGCCAATCCGTGATCGTCATGTTTTTTACCGGCATGAAAAAATACTTCCTGGCAAGCATCGGGTACAGTCTGTTCCTATCCTTCTTTGTTGTGATCGTTGCAGCATCATGGTGGCACTACACGCAAGTCGGCGGAACGTTCGCATTTGCACTGGCATGTTTCCAGTCTTACTTTTGCGGAATGATTTTCCTGAGCCAGATCTACACGATTCCATTATTGGTGAAATTCCAGTACTCCTTAAAGGACAGCATCTTAACCAGCGTCAAGCTGCTTGTGAAAAATCCGCTGTATACGATTCTATCATTCTTGCAGATCACATCGATTTTCTGCTTATTGCTACTTTCTGTAGTAGGATTGTTTTTCCTGTTTCCAAGCCTGTCCACACTCTTTTGCAATATTGTCACAAGCAATGTCATTTCAACAGAGGAAGAAGATACAGATTGGAACCCAGTTAGTGCCTAAATGGAGGAGGGATTTTTTGAAAAAGGTGAAATACGGCATTGATCGCTTTTTGCAAAACGGCTTGGAAGCCTGGGCTGGCAAGAATATTGCCCTCGTAACGAATCAAACGGGAATGACCTCAAGCTTTCAATCCACGATCGATGCACTCAATGAATCAGATTCTATCAGACTGACAAAGCTTTTCGCCTGTGAACACGGAATCAGGGGGGACGTCCAGGCAGGCGTCCATGTGGAGGATACCACAGACCCAAAAACCTCGCTTCCCGTGTACAGCTTATATGGACCAACCAAGAAGGTATCTACAGAATTGCTCGAGGATGTAGATGCCATTTTTTTTGATATTCAGGATGTCGGGGTACGCTTCTATACGTTCCTTGCAACCGTAAAAAATGTGATGGAGGCGTGTGCCGAAACCGGGACATCCTTCGTCGTCCTGGATCGGCCGAACCCGATTGCACCGCTAGTGTCAGGCAATGTGCTGGATATGGCCTACGCCTCTTTTGTTGGACCTTATGAGCTTCCGGTGAGCCTTGGGTTGACGGTGGGGGAATATGCACGCTTGCTGCAGAAGGAGCGTTTTCCTGATGTGGATCTTCACGTTTATGAATTGGAAAACTGGAACCGATCGATGTGGGGAGAGGAATGGCAGCAGCCATGGATCCCGCCATCACCAAATATCCCGCATTTCACTACAACACTCTACTATCCTATCAGTTGCTTTATCGAAGGAACGAATCTCTCAGAAGGCCGCGGGACAACGAAGCCGTTTGAATGGATTGGGGCTCCTTGGTTCAAGAAGGATGAGGTGATGGAGCATTTCTCTCGTAAGGAGCTGCCTGGCTTGGAGCTAGTACCGGCATTTTTCACACCGAACATGAGTAAGCATCAGGGTGACTTATGCAGAGGGGTGCAGTTGGTTATCACGGACCGGATTGAGCTTGATGTTGCAAGGCTCGGCTTCGAATTGTTACATAGCATTTTTGCCGTTCACGTCGGGGAGGCACAGTGGCTCGCGCCGTTCAAGGAAGGTATGCATCCTTTCATCGACCTTCTCTGGGGAACGGATGAGGTGCGTAAAGGGATTGACCAGGGTCTCTCTTTTGAAGAGGTAGCTGGAGGCTGGCAAGCTGGTTTGGAAGATTGGAAGAGAAGAACAAGTTCCATTTTACTTTATTCATAGACTTTTTTTAAAAAGGGGAGAAAAGCGTATGAAACAGATTCATGAAATGACGCTTGAGGAGAAAGTAGGCCAGCTATTCATGGCTGGTTTCCAGGGGACAGAGCCGAGTGAGAATATAACGAAGCTAATCCGGGACTTCCATATCGGTGGAGTGATTTATTTTACAAGGAATGTGAAGAACACGAAGCAGGTGTATGAATTGTCTAGTTCCCTTCAAAAGATTGCGAAGGACGCAGGCAAACATCCGTTGTTTATTTCAATTGACCAGGAAGGCGGCATGGTTGCGCGCATTACTGAGGGAGTCACATTAAGCCCCGGCAACATGGCATTGGGTGCAACAGGCGATAAAGATGCTGCATATAGGTTGAGTAAAATTGTCGGGAAAGAGCTGCGTGCACTTGGAGTGAACATGAACTTTGCACCTTGTGTGGACGTGAATAATAACCCTCTAAACCCGGTAATCGGTGTCCGATCTTATGGCGAGGATCCCCGCGTTGTCGCAGAGTTTGGGGTGGAGGCGGTAAAAGGCCTGCAGGCAGAGCATGTGTCAGCGGTGAGCAAGCACTTCCCGGGTCATGGTGATACCAACGTCGATTCCCACTTGGACCTGCCGGTGATAGCACATGAACTTGACAGACTGGAAAGCCTGGAGCTCGTTCCGTTCAAGGAAACATTTGCTCATGACGTGGACGGCGTGATGGTCGCGCATATCAACTTCAAATCCATTGAACCCGATAATGTTCCATCAACGCTATCCAAGCGCATCGTGAGCGGATTGCTGCGTGAAAAGCTTGGCTATGAAGGTGTGGCGATGACCGACTGCATGGAAATGACCGCAATCATCGAGTATTACGGAATCGAAGAAGCATCAATCATGGCTATAGAAGCTGGCATTGATATCGTGCTGATTAGCCATACATTCGAGCGACAGTGCAAAGCGATGGAGGCTGTGAAAAAAGCGGTGGAAAACGGCCGACTGACAATGGAGCAGGTAGACCGTTCTGTTGCACGGGTGTTGAAGCTGAAGGGAAAAAGGAAGCTTGCGGAATCAGTGGCTACCTGGGAAGAGGCAGCGGCGCTTGTCGGTAGGGAAGAGGACTTGGCGGTTGCTCGCAGTGTGAGCGAAAAGAGCATGACGCTTGTGAAGGATAGCGGGGCGTTTTTGCCTTTGAGTGCTTCTGAAAATGTGTTGGTGGTTGCGGTAGATCCGAATGTGGCGACTGAGGTAGATGAGACATTGGCTACGAAGGTAACGGTTGGAACCTATTTGAAGGCTGCTTTGCCACATGCGGAAGAAGTGTTTGTGAAGGTTGCACCGACTGAAGAAGCAATCGATCGGATCGTAAAGCAAGCTGGGGATTTTGACAAAGTGGTGGTTGCGACGTATCAAGCTGTGGCGAACCCTTCGCAGGTTGAATTGGTTCGGAAGCTTGTGTTGTCCTTTGGCGATGGTGTTGGCGTTGTGGCGATGCGCAGCCCTTATGATATCGGAAAATTCCCGGAGGTGGGGACGTATCTTGTCACCTATGAGAGTCGCGCGCTTGCATTGGAATCTGCCAGCAAGGTGCTATTGGGTAAGCTCGAGGCGACCGGTAAACTACCTATTACGCTGGTGGATGCCAAGGTGAACAAAGGATGATCCAGCTTTTACAGAAGCTTGCTGAAAAAGAGGAAAGAATCGGGATCGGCTTGATGTCCGGTACCTCGGTCGACGGCGTGGATGTTGCGATTGTGTCGGTAAAAGGTGCCGGTGAAACGATGTCTTACAAGGAACTGGCATTTGAAAATATTTCGATTTCCGGGGAGTTGCGTGAGCGGATCTTCCGGCAGTTCGATCCTGAGGCAAGTTCGGTGGACGCCTTATGCAGCCTGAATTTTGAGCTTGGGGAAATGTTCTGTAAAGCGGCAGAGTCTGTTGTGAAGAAACATGGTGTCCGGGTGGAGGATATTGATTTCATCGGATCGCACGGCCAGACTTTGTATCACATTCCTGTGGAGGAGGCTGGATTGGTGCGTTCAACCTTGCAGCTCGGTGAGGCATCCGTTATCGCGGAAAGGTTTGGCTGCCCGGTAGTGTCCGACTTCCGTGTCCGTGATATGGCAGCAGGCGGAGGCGGGGCACCGCTCGTTCCTTATGTCGACTATCTGCTGTTCCGATCCGCTTCCGAAAGCATCGCTCTGCAGAATATCGGCGGAATCGGGAATGTCACTTATTTGCCTGCGGGTTGCAGTGCAGATCAGGTGGTTGCCTTTGATACCGGTCCGGGGAATATGATCATGGACGAAGCGATGGCGATTCTGACGGAGGGCCAGGCCCATTATGATGATGGCGGACGGGTGGCTGCACACGGGAGTGCGGATGAAGAGGTTTTACGCGAATTACTTGGAAATCCTTACTTCAGTTTGGCGATTCCTAAGAGTACGGGACGTGAACTGTTTGGTGCTGCATATACACGTGAACTTGTTGGGCAGCTGCTTTCGAAGGGGCTTTCCGATGCGGATATCATGGCGACATTGACTAAGTTCACTGCGTTGACGATTGTGGATCAGTATAGGCGATTCTTAGGAGGTCCGGTTGATACACTGATTGTCAGTGGGGGCGGGGCGTATAATGCAACCTTGCTTCAATATCTGCGTGAACTAGGCTCTTTTGAGGTGAAAACTCAGGAGGATTACGGGTTTTCGAGTGATTCGAAGGAAGCGGTGGCGTTCGCCCTGCTTGCGAACGAGACGCTGTTTGGCGTGCCGAACAACCTACCTTCGGCGACAGGGGCGAGGAAGCCTGTGGTGCTGGGGAAGTTGACTGTGTGATTAGGAAAAAAATAAGGGAGTGCTATTCGGGTTAATTGAATAGCACTCCCTTTAATTGATTAATTGGAAGTAGGATTTACTGTAATCTCATTACAACTAAGTTCTACAAACATTGGAGGCATAGAATTCTAACTACCGATATTCATATGAAACTCGGTTATTTTCACATCGACGCTATAGTCTATCTCCGTTTGACCGAATTGAGTATCCCAGTTCTCTTTATGTTCTTTCCAGTATTTCGGGTATTTGATCCGGACGTAGTCGTGCAATCCAATCACATCCGATTGAAGTTCTTTCTGCAATTTTTCCAGGCTATTCTCTATTTGAGAATTTACTTTTTCCTCGATCTGTTTCTCTAATTTTTGAATATTATCTTCATTGGTAATATCGTGGGTGGGAGCAGCCAACTCGGAAATGGCGCCACTCAATTTTGTCTCTATTTGAAAAGAGAGCACGCCATTAGATAACTTCGGCTTTATCCTGCTGTCAATCGATTCAAGCTCATATACAATAATGGCATCACTATCTTCATGCTGGAATTTTATGATGCCGCCGTCAGTATAGGCCATCAACCACGAGACACCCTCCAATTCTTCCTCGTTCAGGGAGCCGATCATTTTTAACGTGTCCCCCTGGATTACAGCAGCACCCTTCAGCATCAATTCATTGTTGTCCGTCCTTACTACATTCTGCAATAGAAAGCTTGATTTCGCTTCCATCTGTGCATTAATTTTTGATAAAGGCATAGGTTCTATTATTTTATTTGATTTTGTTGTATGCTTCGTCATATCCGTTATATAAAGGGTCGGTATTTCGGAATCTGTTATCTCCAGTAAGTTCTTCGATCGATCATCGGTGACCATCACCAAGCAGCTCATCCTTGCTTCCGGATCACGGATGAAGAAATCCACCAATTCCCTCAAATTTCGTTTTTCTGCGACCTTTCTGCTGATAATAATCAGTTGCTGATGATGCCCATTGATGATGTTCTTTCGTTTCTGGATCACTTCACGTGCCGATTCAAGAATGGAATTCCCAGTCACTTCCACATTTGAAAAAGGCTTTGGAGATTGTGCCGAATTGTTCGTGGTTTGGTTATTCGATACTTGTGCAAATTGATAGGTTACAGTTAGTAGTTTGTCATTTTGAATCCCTTGGGCTTCGTCTATTCCTACGCCCAATAGTAAATCCAGCTTTTCAATGTCTCTCGAACTCCAGCAGCCTGATAGCGAAATGATGAGGACCAGCAGGATCAATATTCTCGCACTTCTCATTTCCATGCCCCCCTTACGAAGGAAATCCCCAGTAGAAGAATCGGCAGAATCCCAAACAGAACGATGGCAGCATTGCCTAGCTGGTCCCCTAAGGAAAAAATTTGATGTATATCCTTAGGCAGCATGGAGAGAACGAAAATGATCGGGAGAAGCGCAAGCAAAAAGAACTTTATATCTTTACCAAACAGTTGGGACATTCCAAGTGATGCCGCAAAAAGAGTTATTGAAATGGTTGCAAAAATCTGGAGGATCCAGATAATCAAAAACAGCGAATCAAATCGTTCGAAGAAAATACCCTGAAATTCAAATGAGTTAATGAGGGAAATGGTTGGCCAGGCAAGAGTACTGACCCCATCAACGGATAACGCCCCAATCACAATGATGACTGTAATCAGATAGAATACCATCGGCAACAATACGCCAATAAGGACGATTTTCTTCCCTTTACGGGGGTTGGTTAGATACGCCGATAGAATTAGCATGATCTCAATCCCGATATAAGATAAGGAAGTAGTCTTTATCCCTTTCAATACGGGAAATATCCCATCCCCCAATACCGGACGCACATTCTTAAGCTCGAATAAACCAAGGCTCATCGTTGAAATCAAAATAAAAACGAGGACGGTCAAAGGAAAAATGATCTGGAACATGCGAGCAATCGAATTTAATCCATCCGTATTCAAATAGAGGGAAAGCCAAAGAAAAAGCAGGATTAAAATCTGGATGGGGGTCCCCTCCAACAAATATGTTTCTGTAACCTCAGCCATTACCCTGACTTCAAAGCTGGTAAGAGAGATGAAATAGATGATCATGCCAAGGCCGATTACCACACTTACTACCTTGCCGACAATCTTCTTGCTGTACTGAAAAAAAGTTTTACTTGGATATCTTCGATTCAGCGTGTGAATAATCAATCCGGCTGCTATCGGAAAAATGCTGCTGATGATAATGGTAATCCAAATATCAGGAGTACCTACCTCAGCGGAAGCGGTTCTAGGTAGGGTCAGGATTCCTACACCGAGAATGTAGTTGATGATCAAAATGATAGCTTGGGTTGGACTGATTAATTCCTGTTGTTGCGTACTCATTATGGACAAATCCCTTCAGATATTGGATTCCTTCAGCCTTTGCGGATACTGTCACCTGGCTTGGTGATGTTGGGTCTTTTTTTCATGAATTTGATGGGTAAGCGTATCAAGAAATCTTTCCAATCACCAATCTGATAAGGAACAGCAGGACCCAGATAGGGGATTCCGAAGCTTTTTAAACGGACAAGATGGATACAGAAAAAGAGAAAAAAGATGATGACCCCATATAACCCGAGTATTGCCGCTAGAAACATGGCGATGAAGCGGAGAATCCGCAAAGATGCACTTAAATTGTATTGAGGAAGAGAAAAGGAGGAGATAGCCGTCAGTGCCACGACTATAACCGTAACGGGGCTGACTATCCCGGCCTGGACCGCTGCCTCCCCAATAACAAGACCCCCAACAATTCCAATGGTCTGGCCGATTGGCTTTGGTAAACGCAGCCCAGCCTCTCTTAATATTTCGATTGAAACTTCCATCAATAAAGCTTCAATGAGAATGGGAAATGGCACCCCGACCCGAGAGCCGATAATCGAGATGGCAAGCTTGGTAGGAATCAGACCTTGATGGAAAGATACAAAGGAAATATAAAGTGCAGGTGTAAAAACAGCAATAAAAGCAGCCAGGTAGCGCAGCAGACGAAGCAAAGAACCAGGCACCCATCCTTCATAGTAATCTTCTGGCGACTGCATAAACATATTAATGGTTACCGGTGCGATTAAAGCAAATGGCGTTCCATCCAAAAGAATCGCAACCCTACCCTCCGCCAAAGCAGCAATTACCCGATCCGGCCGTTCCGTACTCTGAATCTGAGGAAAAAAGGAAAATACGTTTTCTACTATTAGCTCCTCCACATAGCCGGACTCTGGGAGATTATCAATATCAATTGCTTCAATTTTCTGCTTTACACTGCTGATGACCTTTTCATTGGCAATTCCATCGATATAGGTGATGACGAGTTCTTTTTTAAACCGTTCCCCGACTTGATAGCTGATAAATCTTAGATCCGTATTGACACCGGCTCTCCTCAGAATCGCTTGGTTATCTGCCAGATTTTCATTAAAACCGATCCGCGGTCCTTTCACCAGCTGCTCTGTAACCGGTTCTTCATGGCTGCGACTTTTTATATCACTTGTTTTTAGAATCAGTGCTTTACTTGAGCCCTCAAGTAGCAGAGCAGTTTCTCCATTTAATATTTTAGAAGTGATAGAAGGAAGGTCTGTCTCCTCCCAGCACTCACTAACCGGCAGAATATCTGTTAACAGTACAGGTTGAAAATCCTCTCTGAAACTTCGGTCATGGAGCATGAGAGGCTTCAAAATATTATTATTGATAGTAGTAGAATCAACCAGACCATTCGTGAAAATAATGGCAGCCTTTGTCTGGCTAATACGGTCAAGGAATTTTCTTGTCTTCACATCATTATTTTCTCCCAAACTGTCATTTATCAAGGTGATATTGGCGGTTAGGTCATCCGTCAGGGAAATGGGCGTCTCGGTTTGCTTTGGCAAGTTAGGCAAATTACCTTCTGTAAGCATTTTATTCATTTTCATAATCAGGATAGGTACGATTAAAGAAACCAACGCATACACATATACGTTGATTTCTGGAAGGAATTCTTTAATCTTTTCAAGTATTTGCACGAATGGAACCTCCAATAGCGGGGCCGATCTTTGCCATTATTTTCTCTCTTTTAAGAAGAATTATTCGTGGAAACGTTTACTGAGGGCCAAACCAAAAAGAGATTCTCCGAATGATGTGGGTCATCGAAGAATCTCCTTTTTGATTGTCTGATGATTAGGGGAACTGCTTACATGTACTTAAACTACTTGTAATACATCATTTTCTGGCTGCAAGTCTTTTTAAAAAGCAGGGAATGCGCCTTGCCCACTTTATTTTCCAAGTACTCCAGTGAATAGTGGCCAGAAGGGTCTGTGGCATCGACCACCGCTCTTGACAGATTATCAATGACCAAATTCAGTAGCTCCGTATCACGTCCATCTTTTGTTCTGTTCACTTCATCCATAATCTCCTGGGCCAGATTCTGTACTTTCCTTAGACGTACCCCATTTGAATTCATAGACAAGTTATTCCTCCTTTTGACTGACTTTTTAAAAAGTGTATGTTACTAATTGAGATTCTTGCCAACAAAGTTTGCTATTTCATTTATATGCCTGAAAAAAAAATGATTGACACTGATAATCATTATCATTTATCATGTTTGTATTGAGTGATAATAATTATCAATTAGGAGCGTTTTTCGATGAGAATCTTTGTTGGATATGTCAGTATGTCAGGTAATACAGAGGATATGGCATCCATCATAAAAGAAGAACTACTTTCTGCTGGCTGCGAAGTCGATATGGAAAGCCTTGAAACGATGGAAGTGGTGGAATTGCTCACCTATGATGGAATAATATTAGGCTCCTACACGTGGGGAGATGGAGATCTGCCCTATGAAGCAGAGGATTTTTATGAGGAATTGAATGATTGGAACCTCGATTGCATGCTTGCTGCTTGCTTCGGTTCAGGTGACCATGCCTATCCGAAATTCTGTGCAGCTGTGGATACACTCGCACACAGGGTTAAAGAACAGGGTGGATGCCTTTATCCTGAACTGCTGAAGATGGAGCTCAGTCCCGAAACGAATGAACAGATAGCAGATTGCCGGCAATTTGCACGATCCTTCCTTGCCTGGATTAACACAAAGGAGCCGGAACATGTTTACTAAGGGATCTACGGCAGTGTTATCCACTCCTGATATTCCCTTCATCGTCGCAGTAAATAAAGCTGGCATCTACTCCTTTGAGGAAGGGGAATGGCTGCTGCAATATGGCCTCTCCCAAAACATTTACAAGCTGGTAAGGCTAGGCCACTACATATTTGGAATTGGCGATTATGGAACCATTGTCCGCTATGACCTGCAGCGGAGGAAATGGAATCATACGTCTTTTCCGACGGTACAGCGATTATGGGACATCACAGGGAATGATCAGGGCTTGATTGTGACCCATGCTGGAAGCAGACTGTATGTTTCCGAAAACTTTGGAGCGAGCTGGTCTGTCACCAAGCCTTTTCTTACGCTAGATGTGCAGCCATTGATCCGATCCCTGCTTTATGAAAAAGGGAGAGTCTATATCGGGACACAGGTAAACAAAGACAGTGGCGGTTTATGGAGCTATTCATTCGAAAGTGGAGAACTCAGGCTAGTAAAAAAAGAAGAAAGCTCGATGATTTCATCCATTTATTCGGATTCTGAAGACTCTCTTATCATCACAAAAGGAAATGTCCATACAGGAGAAGGATCTGTTGAAGTGAGCGATCCTATCAGGAAACGCTGGCAGAGATTTTCACAGCCGATTCAGGAAAAGGCATTTCTAGACTTGTTTTCAGCAAATAAAAAACTATATGCAACAACAAGCAGAGATACTTTCGGCTATTCAAGAATCTACGAATTACAAAGAGAGGAAATGTCCCTCATTCCGATTGAAACGATTGAGGGACACGGATTCAGAGGCGCTGGATTTGATGAACAGCTGTTCATCTCATCCCCAGTGGAAAGCAAATGGATTGCCAATCGCTTTAATGCGCCAGTACTGCTGCACTAACAGGAGGAGATAAAATGAAAATAGGTGTCATCTATGCAAGCATGTCCGGGAATACAGAAGCAATAGCCGATATTATTGTCGATGAATTAATGAAGCAATACAACGAAGTGATCCTAGATGATTTCCATAGCGTGGTACGTGCGGAAGAACTACTTAACTATGATATTACCTTTATCGGCATGTACACATGGGGAGACGGGGACTATCCCGATGAATGTCTCGATATCATGGAGGAACTGGAAGAATTGGAGTTGAACGGGCATCCCTTTGCCATCTTTGGTTCAGGCGATACCTCCTATCCCGATTACTGTGGTGCACTTCATAAGTTGCAACAGCTCATTGAGAGTCAAGGAGGGCAGGTACGCATTCCGCCATTGAAAATAGAGTTCAACCCGGAACCGGATGATGAAGAAACGATCAGGAGTTTTGTCACGGAGGCAATGAAAACTCCATAGAAAGGACTGTGTATGATGCGAAAAAAATTCATGCAGGAACTAATAGAAGAGAACAAGAAGACTATTTTGAAAGATAAAGATAAAATAAACGAAATCTATGAAAAGATAGATGAGATGATTATTTTGAAGACGAAAAAGGGTCTGACATAGGTTAAATGGCTCGGAGTGGAAACGGCCGAGAAGCATTGGTGGATTGCTGTGTCAGGAGTGGTGTATCCTTTTTAAAAAAGCAACATCCACTCCTGATACTTCATGTTTGCTCTATACTTGATTATCTGGAAAAACCCATATACACATAGTAAAGATATCGATATAACGAAATGGACGTCTTATTATGATGAATGATGAAATGCTGTGGCTTATAGCCCCGGTTGAAGCCACGCGGCAGCTTCGACAGTTCGGCCAGATGTTTAATGGACGGTCTTGCCACAAGATTGATTAAAGCCGCAGGGGTAGTACTGTCTGGCTGTCTCACACTGTTTAAGAAATCGGTAATCTCTTGTGCAGTCTTAATGCCGATTCCATGTCCAAAATACATCTCCTCCCCCATCACAATGGCATTTTCCCCTCTCCACCAAGGCGTTTCTGGATGATAGTCGGGATTATTAAAATAGGCAACATCCCCGGGTATCAGGTGTTTGGTAAAAACGGATTGGACACCAAGGTCGACGTCAGTGTGCCAGCTGTATAAGTAAAGGTTTTGGAATAATTGATTAAACAGCTTTTCTCCAATAGTCATCAGAGCTGCATGATAATAGATCATAATCATTGCAGTAGCACATTCATATGCATACAGGGAACTATTTTTGAAAATATCGCGAATAGCGGTAGCCGGCTCGACATCATCCCTCAAGTGGAACGCACCTTTATTTGTCATCATCCAATAATCCGGATTCCCCACTGATCCGGCGAAGGTCTCGAACCGGGCCTCCCCTTGACTCATCAGCTCCGCACTCGAAATAATATTCTTCCTGAACGTAAGCTCAAATTGCAGTTCCTCCATTGATTCATAGGAGTGGATATCCGGGTCATCCATCAATGATTGGACAATCAGTGCATGCGTGCTTCCGGGTGGCCACAGGTCGGTTTGTTCGAAAGGTTTTCCTGATAGTTGTATCATGGTATTCCTCTTTTCATGGTGGCGTTGTATCTAGGATATTCGGGAGGTGGGCGGATGTGAACAAAAAAGCCACATCTCCTAATTGGAAATGCGGTCTCCGCTTAAAAATCGTATTCTTCTAATATTTTCTTTGTTATGAGGTTATATCCTTTTTCATTGGGATGGAGTGCATCACTGAAGTAATCGGTTGATTTTTCTTGGAAGAGATTGTTTGTTGAGATGAATTTTATTTTCTCGTAGTCATCCACGATTGTTTGGCTTTTCTCGTTCCATTCGACGATTTCCTCTTCTATTTTCTGCGAGTCCGGATAAGGGTTATAGAGTCCGAGGAACAGGATAGGAACATCCTTATTTTCCTCACGGATGATATCCAGGATTTCTATGAGGTTGCGTTCATAGTCGGCTTGTCCTGCTGCAATCTTCTCTTCATTGATTTCCTTCAGATGGCCGCCGTTACTCTCTATCAAATCATTGGTTCCTATAAATAAAGTGACATAATCCGCCTCTTGCAGATCACTCGTCACTTTTGATTTCTTTACCTGCTGCAGCAACCCGTCCGTCTGCTGGTCGGGGATTCCATGATTCTCTACAGTAATGATGGCATTCTTTTCTTCCTTTAATTGTTTTTCCAGGTTTTCCACAAAACCCTCGCCAGATTCATCACCGACCCCATGGGTGAGAGAGTCTCCAAGTGAAACCATTTTCTCCGATTCATCGGGAACAGATAGGGCTTTGTTCTGTTGGGATAAATTTAAGACACCGACCGCAATCAGGACGATTATGGCCAAGGCGGTGACAAAGATGATGGTTTTTTTCATGATGAGCCTCCTTGTGATAGTGTAGTTTTCCCTGTGGGGTGGGTTGTTAAACTTTTGGGGTGGTGGAGTGGTGATGAATGAACCCCCGGTTGAGACCACGAAAAAGCAAAACGGGGTGTATGGTGGTCTCAAAAGCTTTGGTTGAGACCACGTAAAAGCAGAAAGAAGGGAATGGTGGTCTCAAAAGCTTTGGTTGAGACCACGAAAAAGCAGAAAGAAGGGAATGGTGGTCTCAAAAGCCCCGGTTGAGACCACGAAAAAGCAGAAAGAAGGGAATGGTGGTCTCAAAAGCCTCCGTTGAGACCACGAAAATGTAAAAAGAGGGAAATGGTGGTCTCAAAAGTATAAGAAGGCTTAATTCAGCATTGATTGGTTATTCCAGATTTACATAATATGAACTCTTACCATGACCAATCTTATTAAAATGCTCAGAAAGTGTTTTTCTAATTGTTTTTTTGTCTTTTATAATCTTACACCAATCATAAATCAAATTAGTTGTAACTTTCACCTCAGGGAAAAGTAACCGAAGTTCTTTAATGCTTCTAATTATGGCCGTTTTATTACCTTCAATACCGCCGCATTCATGACAAAGCAAATGTGTTTTTTTAAAAGTAGCATAGAATGTATGACAGGTCGGGCAGATGATCCCTTTTTCCAAACCTCCATATCGGTATTCCGGAATTCGAGCATATGGATTATCTTCCATATGCAAAGAGAGTAGTTGTTTCGCCAGTTTCCTATGTGAAGCCTTCAGTACCGGAGATTTGCTTTTCAATTTTTCCCTAAACCGACTCAGCTGTGATGGGTAAATGATAGGTTGATCGGCTGGAGCTTGATAAGCCTGAAAATTTGGGTTTATAAAGACGAGATGGGCTTCTATGGGGAAGGGGTACCCGATTTCTTGAAGTAGTTGTCGCAATAAGGATTCAGTTCTTTTTAATTGTAGTAAGGGATTTTTAATTTCTTTTCGCCCAATTCCGATTGAATACCATTTCTCCTCATCGATGAAAAAATCGCCTTCAAAGTTCTTCACTTCGAATAGGTGGAGGGTATTGGAGAATTGAAACAAGGAGTCTATTTGAAAGATGGTATTTTTGTATTCCAAGAGTAGGTCGTTAAGGATTATATTGTTTTCATTTGAGACATCCTTCATATACTCGTCAAACATGATTTCCCCACGATAGCCTTTATCGAGATTGTGGAATTTGGAGGAATCCGTGGCATTCATGACCGAACGGGCATTCAACGATTTAAGCATGGTTAACTCGAGCGGTTCACTTCGCTGCTTAATTAGCATGAGAGATCCCCCATTAAACGAGTGTGCTAGTGTAAAGGTCTGTCACAGGGGAAAGCAGGTACGATTTAGACTCATTCGGGTATACAGCTGAAGTGAAAATCCAGTCCCATGTGTCCTGGTTGTAGTGTTTCCCTATTGTGCCCGATAGTAGGAGCTTTGGCTGTATGAGCTTTACTGGCAGACCTTTGAAGTAATAGTATTTTTCCGTTTCACAGCACTTTGCCACCGTATATTTGCCCATTACACCGGTGACTTCAAATATGCCTTCTTCTGTGACTGAATAGCTGTTTAGACGGTTTTCCGATTCGAAAACAGCACGTTTGTAGTCCCAGTCTTTATCATGAAAATCTCCCCAATGGCTTTCATAGAGAGAATTAATTACTTTCTCACATAACTGCAGATCTGTTTCATAGGCATGGATGCGTGAATGGATCTTTTTTAGAAAAGAGCCTTTTTGGTGTTTTTTCAGCCAGGCAGCGAACTTTTTCAGCTCATGAAAAAGAGTCTCCACTTCATTTTGTTGAGCCGATAAGCGAAGAGAATGGATGAAATAGGTGGAAATCAATTCATCCCAGAAGCTGAATGTACAATCTTTCCAGGAGTGTACTTTTCCTTCGTCGTTCTTTTGGAATAGAAAAAAAGAAAAAGGTTGGAGGAATTTATAGGTGTCTTCCCTTACCGATGAGGAATCCTTTACATATGCAACCAGATCCTTCCCGTAAAAGAGGAGATGTCCGCGCATCGGCATTTTGAATTTTGATGCGATTTCCACGTTTTCAATGAAATCCTGCCGCTCTTTTTCATTGGCAAACGGGGCACTGAAGACTCGGACGTTAGGAGAGTTTTGACAACAGGAAATAAATGTTTTTCCGCTGCCACAGGGGCAAAGTAGTGTGTTTAGCATGAAATGATCAACCAACTTTCTATTGGGTTTTATGAGGTGAATTACTTCAAAATTATAAGGAACAAGCAGAATTTTGTCACATCGACAAAATGATATTTTAGTAGGGAGAAGACAAAAAACACCCCCAAAAACACCTGTTAAAAGACGTTTTTGAGGGCAATCCACTATCCAAAATACAATGATTAAGAGCTCTCCAAGTCCAACCCCTCAACGGCCTCCAGCAAAAAGTCCGCAATATGCACGGCTCTAATCACTCCGGAAAGTCCCTCACGCTCAATCCCAAGCTTCATCTGCAGGAGACATCCGGGGTTAGCGGTCACAATCGTTGTCGCCTGACCTTCCGCCACTTTTTCCATCTTATGGTCAAGGATCCTCATCGACATTTCCGATTCCACGATATTGTAGATTCCCGCAGAGCCGCAGCAGCGATCGGCATCTTTCATCTCGATGAACGTTGCACCTTCGACAGCCTGAAGAAGTATCCGGGGTTGCAGGAATGTTCCCTGTACATTGCGTAAATGACAAGAATCCTGATACGTCACCTTTTGCGGGAGCACGTGTAATTTCATTTTCTTATGGAACTCCAACTCTACCAAAATGGCGGACATGTCCTTGATTTTCCCTTTGAACGCAACTGCACGAGGGTACCATTCCGCGTCATCCTTCAACAGATGGTCATAGTCCACTAGAAACGCCCCGCAGCCCCCGGCGTTGGTGATGATATAGTCGACACCAAGATCTTCAAAAGCGGCAATATTGCGTTTTGCCAATGACTTAGCGCCGTCCTTTTCGCCACTGTGTCCATGAAGGGCACCGCAGCAGGCCTGACTATTAGGAATAACGATGTCGCAGCCGGCATGCTGCAGGAGCTTCATCGTTGCATTATTGGTGTCCAAAAACATCGTATCCATCAGACATCCGGAAAAGAAGGCGACCTTTTTCCTCATCTCCACCATCGAAGGCAGAAAGGAGGGACGATCCTTCATTTTCTTCAGGCTCGGAACCTGTGGAAGCACACGCTCCATCGTCGCCATGCTTTCTGGGAGAAGCTTCATCATCCCGGATTTCTGCACCACCTTTTGGACCCCGGAACGTTGATAGATCCCAAGCATCCCGGTCATCATGCGCATCCGGTTCTGGTGAGGGAAGAGGCCATTGAAAACGGTCTTTCGAAGCACCATGACAGGAAGTGAATGCCTTTTGTGCTGGTTGATGATATCGCGCGCTTCTTCGAGCAGGTGACCGTATTTTACCCCGGAAGGACAGACAGGCTCACAGGCGCGGCAGCCAAGGCAAAGGTCGAGAGTACGTTCGACATCCTCATCCGGCTCGATCAGCCCATCGACGACACCCTTCATTAACGCAATCCGTCCGCGAGGGGAATGTGACTCCTTGAATCCCGATTCCACATAGGTGGGACAGGATGGCAAACAAAATCCGCAGCGCATACAGTTCAAAAGTTCATCTTCATCCATGCGCTTCTGGAATTCAGACTGGATTACCTGTTTTTCTTTTAAGGTTGTCATCGCGAAATCACCACCCGTTTGCGGGATTCTTTTGCAAATACCTTGCCAGGGTTCATGATGTTGTTCGGATCAAAAGCCTGCTTCACAAGCTTCATTGCCGCAATTCCTTCCGCCCCAAGCTTCCACTCGAGATAGGGAGCCTTCATCACGCCGACTCCATGCTCACCGGTAATCGTTCCGCCAAGGTCGATGGCAGCTGCAAAGATTTCTTCAAAGGCAGCTTCGACGCGCTCCATTTCCTCATGATCACGAGCATCCGTAGGCACAGTAGGATGGAGGTTTCCGTCTCCGGCATGGCCGAATGTGCAGATCTTTACGTTGTGGCGTACGGCGATTTCATTGATTGCCTTGACCATTTTTGCGATTTCAGAGCGAGGCACCGTGGCATCCTCCAGAATCGTCGTCGGCTTCAGTCGTGCAAGGGCAGAGAGTGCGGAGCGGCGGGCAGTCCGCAATGCTTCTGCTTCGAGTTCAGTCTTTGCTACCTGAACGGAAACGGCCTGTTCTTGAAGACAGATGTCCTCTATATTTTTCATGTCCCTTTCCACCACTTCCAATGGACCGTCCTGCTCAATCAACAGCACTGCTTTTACATCGGTAGGTAAGCCGATCTTCGCAAAATCCTCCACGACTTCCAATGTTGGCTGATCCAGGAACTCCAGAGTTGTCGGAATGATTTTGTTCGAAATAATTTTGGAAACAGTTTTCGCTGCCGCTTCGATATCCTGATACAACGCAAGCATCGTCTTTTTCGTCTCCGGCATCGGTACAAGCTTCAAGGTTGCCTCCGTTATCACACATAGGGTGCCCTCTGATCCTACAAAAAGGCGGGTCAGGTCATACCCGGCCACATCCTTCGCAAGCTTCCCGCCAGTCCGGATGATATCACCGTTCGGAAGGACCGCCTCCAATGCAAGCACATAATCCCTTGTGACACCATACTTCAGGCCGCGAAGCCCACCGGAGTTTTCATTGATGTTGCCGCCGATCGTCGAGATTTTCATCGAGCTCGGGTCTGGAGGATAGAAAAGGCCTTTCGCCTCCACGGCATGGATCATATCGAGCGTCACCACACCCGGCTGTACCGTCACAGTCAGGTTCTCCTCATCGATTTCGAGAATCTGATTCATACTGGTAAAAAGAAGAACAATGCCGCCCTCTGTCGGACAGGTCCCTGCGCACAGGTTTGTTCCGGAGCCGCGTGGTACTAAAGGAATCCGGTTTTCATTGCATAGCTTCACAATCCGGGAAATTTCCTCCGCATTATGGGGCACGATCACCGCATCGGGCATCGACTGGAAATTCGGGGTGGCGTCGTAGGAATACACAAGCTTCTCCGCTGCACTATCCCGGTAATTGTCTGCCCCGACTATTTGAATGAACTGGTCTTTTAACCTTTTTGATATCATTTGAATGAGCCTCCTCTTGGGTCACTTCTTTCTTTCATCATAATAAAAAAAGAACCCTTTCTCTATGTGTTATTATCCAAAGAGAAAGGGTTTACGTTCGTTTTATTTTGTATATTCATCCAAAAAGAGAAGGGATAGATAGAGAGAGCTCAGATCGCGAACTTCCTTGAGGTTCAAATTGGTTTGCGTTTCAAACTTTTTCAGCCGGTAGTGCAGCGTGTTGATGTGAATGTGCAGCGCGGCGGCGGTTTCTTTCAGTGATGAATGCTTCTCCAAGTAGACGTGAATCGTTTCCATCAGTTCCTGCTCGCCAAGTACCTGATGGAGGATACGTTCAGAGAATTCCTTCTTGATGGACTTTGGGATGGACTGCAGGATCATTTCCAGGCGCAGGTTCTCTTCCAGAACAATGGGGTTGTCGAAATTGCAAACTTCCAAGGCCCTTTCTGCTTCCAGATAGGACTCCTTTACAGATGACAGGGTACTGTCTTTTCCAGCTCCCATAAATACAGATGAGGCAGCGAGCTTTTCCAGTATTATTCTCATTTTTTCCAATAGAGGCAGGATGGCGGTTTTTCGTTTTTCCAATAAAAGAATCATCCGGTTATGTCCCCATTGAACGAGAATATCATCTTCACTCAGACCAAGATCCTGTTCCGAGAAATTCCATCTTTTCGGCTGAAGCAGGGTGCTGTCACCTTGAAATTCGATTAAAACGACCTGGCGGCTTACCTCCATATTGACCCCGAGAACCTCCGCTCGCTTTTGGAAAGCAGAAGATGGTCCGTCCTTCAACAGCCAATCAAACACAAAGGTTTCAAGCGACCTCGCCTCCCATTCGAACTGGTCCTGATAATAGTTTTCCGAGATAAGAAGCTCGGTCATCTTTTTGATCAGTTCTCCGTAGGGCAATACCTTCTCAGGGGTTCCGGTAATGCCGATTACACCAACAACCTTCTGCTGATGGAACAGGGGTAAAGTAATCCCGGCTTTCACGCCTGCGAGCATCGCTTCATCCAAAGAGCTGATAATTTTCATTTCCTTTTGCGACGCAGCGATAAAAGCACCCTCATGGTAGTTTCCGATTCTCGCAGGATCGGTGCTTGCAATGATGGTTCCGGATGTATCGACCATGATCAGGTCTTCTTCTATAAAACTTTTTACTTCTCGTATGATTTTTTTTGCAAGTGATGTACGCAGCATGCGGGGTCCTCCAATAAGCAGTCCTAGGCAATTTTCTTCTAGCATACCAAATATAGGACGAGATTCATCTTCTTTTTTCAACTCATCATGATAAGATTACTATAAAAGTAAACGCTTTCTGAATAGAGGGGAGTTTTCGGGATGAAGGTAAGTTTATTCGCAACATGTCTGGTGGATATGTTCCAGACGAATGTCGGAAAGGCAACAGTTGAGGTGCTGGAGAGATACGGTTGTGAGGTGGATTTTCCAGAAGGGCAGATTTGCTGTGGGCAGCCCGCCTATAATAGCGGCTATGTGAAAGAGTCGAAGGAAGCCATGAAAAGGATGATCCGGACATTCGACCGATCCGATTATGTGGTTACCCCATCCGGATCCTGTGCCGTGATGTTCAAGGAATACCCCCATGTTTTCAAAGATGAGCCGGTCTGGAAAGAGAAGGCCGAGAAGCTGGCAGCCAAAACCTACGAGTTCACACAGTTCCTTGTACAGGTGTTGAAGGTGGAGGACGTCGGTGCAAAGCTTTCGGGCCGCGCCACCTATCACACAAGCTGCCATATGACGAGATTGCTTGGTGTAAAGGATGAGCCGATGAAGCTGCTCGCAAATGTCGAGGGATTGGAATTTACGCCACTTCCGAATGCCCATAATTGCTGTGGATTCGGCGGGACATTCTCCGTGAAAATGGGCAATATCTCTGAGCAGATGGTCGATGAAAAGGTTCACCATATTGAGGAAGTGCAGGCGGAATATCTCATTGGAGCGGATTGCGGCTGCCTCATGAATATCGGTGGACGTTCGAAGCGCTTGGAAAAGCCGGTAAAAGTAATGCATATTGCGGAAGTGTTGAATAGTCGTTAAGAGAGGGGGCGCAGAAGGCAGTGGCTTTGAAAATTGGGAATGAATCTTTTAAAGACAGATCGAAAAAAGGCATAGAAGACCAGTTCATGCGCGGTGCTGTGGCAAGTGCACAGGAGCGGCTTCGGACGAGAAAGATAGAGTCGACAGTCGAACTAGGCGACTGGGAGGAATGGCGTTCCCATGGCGAGGAGATCCGTCAGCACGTACTCGATAATCTGGATTACTACTTGCATGAGCTAAGTGAAAACGTGGCGAAACGCGGTGGGCACGTCTTTTTTGCAAAAACGGCAGAAGAAGCAAATGAGTATATCCAAGACGTGGCGAAACGTAAAAACGCCCGAAAAATCGTGAAGTCCAAGTCGATGGTAACCGAAGAGATTTCGATGAACGAAGCGTTGGAAGCGGTCGGGTGCGAAGTGATTGAAACGGACCTTGGGGAATACATCCTGCAAGTGGATGACCATGATCCGCCATCCCATATCGTGGCGCCAGCCTTGCATAAAAACAAGCAGCAGATCAGGGACGTTTTCCGCGAAAAGCTAGCCTATCAGAAAACAGATAAGCCGGAGGAACTCGCCCTGCATGCCCGTGAAATGCTGCGAAAGGAATTTCTCGCAGCAGACATCGGAATCACTGGCTGCAACTTTGCCGTTGCGGAATCCGGCTCTATCAGTCTCGTTACCAATGAAGGAAACGCGAGATTAGTAACAGCCCTGCCGAAAACGCAGATTACCGTGATGGGAATGGAGAGACTCGTTCCAACCTATGAGGAGCTCGAGGTTCTGGTCAGTCTTCTGACACGAAGTGCTGTCGGGCAGAAGCTGACAAGCTATGTGACTACCTTGACGGGACCGCGGGAAGATGGCGATGTCGATGGCCCGGAAGAATTCCACCTCGTCATCATTGATAATGGTAGATCGAAAATTCTCGGTACGGAATTCCAGTCCGTACTGCAGTGCATCCGTTGTGCGGCTTGTATCAACGTCTGTCCTGTATACCGGCATATAGGCGGCCATTCGTATGGCAGCATCTATCCTGGTCCGATCGGGGCGGTATTGACTCCATTGCTCGACGGGTACGACGATCACAAGGAGCTGCCATATGCTTCGACCTTATGTGCAGCCTGTACGGAAGCATGTCCGGTGAAAATACCGCTGCATGATCTGTTGCACAAGCATCGTCAGAAAATAGTCGATAGTGTTGGCCGTGCACCCATTTCCGAAAAGCTTGCCATGAAAGCGTTCGGCCTTGGTGCAGCTTCGCCTCTCATGTATAAGGTCGGCTCCAAGCTGGCACCTTCCGCACTCAACCCTTTTACAGTCGATGATTCGATATCTAAGGGGCCAGGCCCCCTAAAAAGTTGGACGGCAATCAGGGAATTCCCGGCACCGGACAAAAAACGATTCCGTGACTGGTTCGACGAGCGGGATAAAGGAGGTAAATCTAATGAACGGAACGATTCATAACAGGGAGATCTTTTTATCAAACATCTCAACGAGCCTCGGCAGGCCGGTGCGAAAAGAAGGCGTGGTGCGCCCGGTCTGGAAGCATCAGCCACAGTGGAAGGTGTTGAAGGATGCCACGCAGGATGAGCTTGTTGAAGTGCTGAAGAAGCAGTGTGCGCATATTCATACGGACATCGTGGAGACCAGGGTGGCAGGCTTGCCAGATACGCTGAAAAAGGTGGTCGACTCTTATGGCGGCGGCCAGGTCATCACTTGGGATGACCCGCGTTTTGAGGAGTTTGGCTTGAAGGAGGAAATGGCATTTGTTGCGGCGGATGTTCATGTGTGGGACCCCGCAATCGGGGAGGAAAACATTATCATGGCAGAACGATCCAATGTCGGCATCACCTTTAGCGACCAGACACTCGCAGAATCTGGAACAGTGGTCCTTTTCAGTGGAGGCGGAAAAGGCAGATCAGTGAGTTTATTGCCTGCGACATACATTGCCATTATTCCGAAAAGCACGATTGTCCCCCGGATTACACAGGCGGCCCACGCCATTCATAACAGGGTTGTGGATGGCGAGAAAATCCCAAGTTGTATCAACTTCATCAGTGGCCCGAGCAACTCGGCTGATATTGAGATGAATCTGGTGGTCGGGGTCCATGGTCCGATCAAGGCAACGTATATTGTGGTGGAAGATAAGTAGTAACTTTAAGGAAAATAAAAAGACCTGCTCCCAAAAGCAGGTCTTTTCGCGTTAACCTATTCCGTCCAAACCTCCGCCTCGCTGCCAGCCTTTTCATAATAGCGAATCGCTGATGGCGAGAGTTTCAGCAGGAGATACTCCGGATCATCCGGGCTTTTGATCCATTCGGATAGCTTGTCGTCCCAGAACTTGTTTTTCAGCTCCTGACTTTCTTCTAGCGTTGCTTCTGCCTCAATTTCCGCGTAGGGCTCATTCCAGCTTGTGTTTTCCATCCCGAGCAATATATGCACATGGGGATTGGCTTTGATGTCCTCGATTTTATGGGTATGCTGATTGGTCGCGGTGTAGAGGGTCAGGCCCTCATGGAAAAAGATCATAAAACGGGAATACGGCCGATTTCCCCTGATGGTGGCAAGCGTTCCTACTTTATGGTCACTGAACATTTTAGAAAGTTTGTTTTTCAAGGATTCACTCATGGTTTTATCTCACCTTTCTCATTCAACCTTTCATGGTTAATGTGTCATATTTTTTATTTTTTAATCAAGAATGTATTTGGAATCAGGCAATAAAAGTAGGAAGGTGGGTATATTATTAGAATCTGAACAGAAAAAGAGGGTGAGATCTTGTATAAGATATTTTTACTTATGATTGCAGTGGGGCTGCCATTAAGTGTTCTCGGTAATTTCCTGCACTGGCCTGTCGTTATGATGTTCATCATCTTTAGCTTGACCATCGTGGCCTTGGCAGGCTATATGGGTCGTGCCACAGAAAGCATCGCCATCCATACCGGTCCAAGGATCGGCGGACTCATCAATGCGACTTTTGGGAATGCAGTAGAACTTATCATTGCCTTTTTTGCCTTAAAAGCGGGATTGATCACAGTGGTGCTGGCTTCCCTGACTGGGTCCGTTCTGGGGAACCTGCTTCTTGTTATGGGATTGTCCTTTTTTATTGGGGGCTTGAAATTTAAGCGACAGAAATTTAACGTGTTTGATGCCAGGCATAATTCCGGGCTGCTAGTCTTTGCTGTATTGGTTGCCTTCGTTATTCCAGAAGTTTTTGCCCAAGAGATGGGGGACAGGGATACCTTTACCTTCAGTGTGGGCATATCGGTAATATTGATTCTCTTGTACTTGGCTGCCCTGTTCTTTAAACTCGTCACCCATCGAGGGGTTTATCAGAGTGACCATGCAGTAGGGGCAGGTCACGAAGAGGAAGTGGCGGAATGGAGCAAAGGAAAAGCTATCCTGATCCTGCTGCTTGCCACCCTTGCAGTTGCGTATGTATCAGAAAGTCTTGTTCATACCTTTGAAGAGGTGGGAGAAGCATTCGGATGGTCTGAATTGTTTATTGGGGTAATCGTTGTGGCTATTGTCGGGAACGCAGCAGAGCATGCATCAGCCATCATCATGGCCTATAAAAATAAAATGGACATTGCGGTGGAAATTGCAGTAGGTTCCACTTTGCAGATTGCGATGTTTGTCGCACCGGTTCTCGTGTTGATATCGATATTTTTCCCAACGCAGATGCCATTGGTTTTTACCTTACCTGAGCTAATTGCCATGGTCACGGCGGTATTGCTGGCCATCGTCATCTCCAACGACGGAGAAACAAACTGGTTCGAGGGGGCAACCATACTTGCTGCGTACTTGATTATGGGTATTGGATTCTTCTTTTTATAAAATGGACAAAAAAAGACTCTGTGCTGGTAGGCTCTGCACAGAGTCTTAAACATGTAGGACAAACAAGAACATTCTAAGTACGCATTTTAGGAGGTAAAACATAATAAACTAAGGAATGAAAAGCTTTGTAAGTAGGGGGAGATCCCTCCTTCACTCTTGGTTGTAGGGGCTTTTATTCCCTCCTTCATTATAGGGTTAGTATACTATATAAGCGGAATGTTGTAAATATTCTGATTTATTTTATCTTTTTTTCTTTTTCATATTTAACTGGTTCTTGGATTACAATGGTAAGAGCACGGACAAGTTTTATAATGAAGGAGAAATGGTTTTGATTATTCGGGTATTATTTTATTTAATTGGATTATTTATTCTTTCCTTTGGTGTAAGCTTAACCATAAAATCGAACCTTGGAGCGGGGGCCTGGGACGCTCTGAACGTCGGGTTATCCCAGACAATCGGTTTGACAGTCGGAAGCTGGGTATTTATCGTTGGAATCATTCTGATCATCGTGAACGCCTTTCTTGGCAAGAAAAAGCCTGATTACTTGGCGGTCATCACGATTTTTCTTGTTGGGACATTCATAGATTTTGTGCTTCTCTTTTTGCTGGAGGCATGGTTACCGGTAGATACGGTTGTTCGCTTCATCACGTTATTGGGTGGGATTGTGGCACTATCTTTCGGAATTGCCATCTACCTGCAAGCCAAATTTCCACTCGTACCAATCGACAATCTGATGGTATCCCTGCAGGAGCGCTTCAACATCAAACTGATGACGGCAAAAACGATCGGGGAGATATTAGCTTTGATTTTTGCCTTTATCTTCAAAGGGCCAATTGGAATTGGTACCCTAATCATCACGTTCGGTATCGGACCGTTGATACAAGTGTTCTTTCCAAGTGTGGAAAAAGTGTATAAAAAACTGCGACACGAGAGCTGATGAGCTTTCGTGTTTTTTGTTTTTCTCATGCGGAAGGATTGGGCAGAAATTGAGGACGTGAGGATGTGTTGGAGTTATGTCAGGATGGGGGCGAGTTACGTGAGAATAATCAAGCTCTACGTGAAGATATACTGTAGTTACGTGAGGATAAACCCGAGTTGAGTGAGGATATCGTTAAAAATCAGTTCCTAAAAGTATATAGCATCACAGTATCCCACTAAATTAGGATCATTTTGTAAAAAATATTCCCAAGCGCGGATAATCTCAAAAGGGTTCGAAAATGATAACAGTACAAAGATTACTTTAGTGAGTGAAGGGAGTAAGACACCATGCGAATTCTTCAACTATTTTTTCTACTGATTCTTTCTTTTGGCCTTGTAACCGGTGCACATGCAGAGCAGGCGACGAAAGGGAAAACAGATGATAAGGCAATCGTGGTACCGAATTCCGTTTTGGATATTTCAAAGGACAATACGTATCCGAACCCTGCCGAAGATGTACCGTATCTGCAGCCAAGTGAGCTGACGCAAGAACTAATTGAATCTTCCAATGTAAAAATTGAAAACCCGAACTTGATCAAGATTATGAACGAGTCCAGCATCAACCCATCTCCGGTTGCAATCGGCTATCGTGCGACCATCTATCTCGGACAATGGCCGCTGTATTATGAATCCAATGAGACGAATGTGAACTGGGAATACCAGAAAATCAACACCAACTATTCCGACAACCGCGGTGGAAATATACCGCAGCAGATTTATTACCGCCAGGAAGCGCAGAAGAATGTAAAAGGCGGACTGACCTCGAAGGTTGCAAGCTCTGAAGAAGTGAAGCAGATGATGATGCTAAAAGCAATGCAAAAAACGAAGCTTCCCTTATCCTTCCAGACCATCGTCGGGGCAGGGACGAAAAAGGATCAGATCTACAACATCCCGGTCAAAAAGCTAGGCTACCTATATGCCTTCACTCCTGCAGTGAACGAAAAAGGAAAAATCACCTACGGAGAAGTGTACCTCGTACTCAAAGGCAAAGAAATGAAAATCGTCGTCAAAAACGTCACCTCCCAAGGAATCGGCGCATGGATCCCAGTGCAAGACCACGTATCCTTCATCTTTGCGGCGTCGGATCGACCACGATAATTTAAAAAGGGGCCTGACCCCCACTGCGTTAGTGCTTTAATGCGGCGGGGGTCAGGCCCCTGTTGCGTTAGTGCTTTAATGAGACGGGGGTCAGGCCCCTAAAAAAAGGCAAAATTTATTCTAAAAAACAAGTAGGTATGTTCACCTAAATGGATTTGTGCCGAAATAACTAGTAGTGTTAGTTTTTTCAGGGGGTAGGTGGATCAAGGTGGGGTTGCCTTATATCTATTTTTTATTAGTTTTTCTTGCGGTTGGGCTGTATTGGCTGGCCAAGCGTAATGTGAAATCAAGTGTAGGACGGACAGTATATAAATCCACGGGAATTCATACAGAATACCTTCGTATTGACCTTGCAAATAAACAAGTAACAGGAAGGGTCTCCTATCAAGGGAAGGTCTGTATGCTCGTATACGTGGATGTCGGAGCTGACACGGTCAAAGTAAATGGAAGCATTCAGGAGCTCACTCATTTAACGGACAACATGACAGAAGAAGACTACATAGAAGTAATTAAAACGACGGCAAAGTTCTACATAGAAAACGAAATCAGTAACCCGAAAGCCTATTACGAAGCACAAGTAAAATTCAATTAAAAAGGAGCCAAAAGAGATCTCCCTCTTTGGGCTCCTATTTATTTTGGCCAGGACTGACATGCGGCCTGAAAATCCCTTCTTGCCATTTGTAGAAACCATATAGCACAACAGAGAAAATTACGAAGAGAATAAAACGTTCCAATGCGGAGATGTTGATCAGTTTGTATATCCCCAGTATTTCTTGAAACACATAGTGGATAGGAAAGATGGCAAACATGAAATCAATAACAATATTGGTTAGCAGATAAGAGCCAAACCTTCCGTATGTAAAATGAAATACCCATAGTGTAATAACAGGAAAGGCTCCAAAAACACCAGAAACAAACAGCGGATCCAACCAAGGTAGGATGGACTCTTTAAGTTCCCAATGATTTTGATTATATGCAAAGATATTATAAACAGTCATGAGGAATGATGCGAAAATTGCAGCAGGCATATAGCGTTTGATCTCTTCTTTTTCGAGGAAAAATAAGGTGAACCATGGAGCAATAAGTACAACCCAGAGAACAATCTTGTTTAGCATACAAACCCACCTTTAGGATGCCATGTTCTTATTTCACTAGTTTTCTCCTGGACTAAATTTCCTATACCTCAACAAAAAAACTTGGGGAATGTCCCCAAGTTTTTCTACTGTCTATTTTGTCATCTTCGTTTCTCGTACTGTAAAATCCAAATGCGGATAATAGGCGTTTTTTACCAGAATATTCGGTCCCAAGCATGCAACAGCCGGACAATGGCAGTCCAATTCTTTTGCAATCGAAGTATCCTTCCATTTTGCATAGGCAGCTGGAAGGTCGGTGATCTGGATATTGCCAAGCGGCGGCGTGTCGCCAAAGTCTGTCACAATGATGTCGCCGTTAAAGATGTTCACATTCAGACGGGAACGGCCATCCGGATCATTTCTTACTGTCACGTTCTTCGCCGCGTACACCCGTTTCAACAAAGCAAGGTCCTCCGGATTGTCACTGCACGGATAGAAAGGAAGCGTACCAAACAACATCCACACATCCTCATGGCGCATATCCAACAGGCGGTGGATGGCAGAACGCATCTCATCCAAAGTCAGCACCTCCATGCCGCTGGCGAAATCGCTAGGGTACATAGGATGCACCTCGTGCCTTTGACAGTTCATCTCCTCGACAATCTGCTTATGGATATGCTCGATGTGAGGCAATGTTCGTTTGTTCAGCATCGTTTCCGCAGACACAATAACTCCGGCCTTTGTAATAGCCTTCGAGTTCTCAATCATTTTTTCAAAATACTTCGCACGCTGTGCATAGGTTGGCTTGCGTTCCATCATGGCGAAGCCGCCTTCGACGAAATCGTCCATCGTTCCCCAGTTATGCGAGATATGCAGCACGTCCAAATAAGGAATGATTTTTTCATATCGAGCCAAATCCAGTGTCAAATTAGAATTGATCTGTGTACGAACGCCGCGTTCATGGGCATACTTAAGTAAAGGAACCACATATTCGTTGACCGATTTCAACGACATCATCGGCTCGCCTCCTGTGATGCTAATCGACCGCAGACGGGGAATCTCCTCCAAGCGCTGCAACAGCAAGTCCAAAGGAAGAGCCTGCGGATCCTTCGGCTGAAGCGTATATCCGACTGCACAGTGCTCGCAGCGCATATTGCAGAGAGTGGTCGTCGTAAACTCGACATTCGTCAAATCCATCTGGCCGTATTCTTTTACATCTAAATAAGCTTCCCATGGGTCATAGGAAGGCGTAATGGGCATCAATGTTGTTGTTTTCATTTATACTCCTCTTTCCATAAAAACCTACCCAACATTGTATCACGATTTCGGGGCGGAGAGCTTGGAAAATTCATATTTGGTTGAATGTATGCATGGAGTACGGTACGATAGAATCAAAACTTTGAGGAAATAAAGAAAGGTGAGGAAATAATGGGTAAAGCAACAGAGAACAAGGATTCCCAAGTAGATTACCTGAAAAACCGCTTGAATATGTTCCTGGAGGTAGTGGACTCCCTGGATCCGGAATCAACAGACGTAGAGGACATCGACCGCTTGATTCAGATGCTGGATGATCTGGAAGGGAAATATAATCAGTTTAAAAAAGATTGGTAAGATATTATCGGTCAACAACATATATTGAGGAAAGAACTTGGAGGTCTTCTCCAGGTTCTTTTTTTCTGCTTAGGGACACTAAATAAAAAGTAACGCTCTTCTCCTGGGTGAATATCATGTTGTTGAAAGGAGATGAAGTGAATCATGAATGAAGAAAACTATGATTATGAAAACCATTTTCGTAATTTATATGAAAAGTGCAGAAAACATAAGTATTACCTCGTGTCTATGACTATGGCAGATGGAAGTACAATGGACGGTATTATTGAAGATGTAGATAGAGATAGTGTCAGCATGCTTGTCGGTGAGGATGTAATGGAGCAGGAAAGTGGGAATGTATCGGATTACCGTCAATATGGTGGTTATGCTCGTCCTAGAAGACGGTTCCGGCGTTTTAGACGTCGTAGATTTCCAATTGCTACGATTGCAGCCTTAGCCCTATTACCGTATATCTCGCCGTATCCTTATTATCAGTATCCTTACTATCCATATTATTGAGGGATTTCCAAAAAGTAATTGCTTCCTCTATGCTCTAATGTAATGGAAAAAGTGCAGTCCATCATGTACTGCACTTTTTTAGAATGCGGATTCTATCTGTCATACTACGACCCTTTTAGGGAAGGATAAATATTAATCCATCTAGATATGTCAGGGGTTTGAATGTAAACATGGACAACTACACTAATTCCAATACCGCAAGACGTTATTTGGCTCATGTCAGTATTTTTGGAACCACGCAATTTCATTTGAGGAATCCTTATATTATTGCCTGGTGGTCAATGGCCTTCCCTGGTTTTGGACACCTGCTGCTTTCAAAATATCTACGTGGATTTGTGCTATTTATATGGGAAGTTTTCATTAATATTCAGGCAAAAGTGAATGTAGCCATGATCTACTCCTTTCAAGGTAAATTTGATATGGCAAAAGACGTGCTGGACACTAGGTGGCTGCTCATCTACATCCCTGTCTATCTATTTGCCATATGGGATAGCTATCGTACTACAGTTGATTTGAATAAGGTCTACCTTTTGGCAGAGCGGGAAAATCACCCGTTCAATTCTTTTAGCATGGGTGCCATGGAAATTAACTATTTGGATAAAAGAAAACCTAGCACCTCTGTTATATGGTCATTGTTTATGCCTGGATTGGGCCAATTATACATACATAGAATCGTTACCGCCTTGTTTGTCATCATCTGGTCTGTCGTCTTTTTCTATTATTCGCACCTTCTTGAAGCCGTATCATTGTTGTTCCTAGGAAAGCTTCAGCAAGCTACCGCTGTATTGGATGCAGAATGGCTGCTTTTCTTTCCATCCATTTATGGGTTTGCCACATATGATGCTTATGTAAACACGGTTGAAAATAATAAACTGTTCGAATTCGAACAAAGGAACTATTTGAAAAACAATTATCAAAATCCGGGTTTTACCATTTTGAAAGGAAAAAAAGTGGAGTGATGAGATGCAAATATTTTCAAGCTTTGAAGACTCAGGCTATTTGGAATTGGCGATTTCCTTATTAGAAAAAAAGGGGATAAAGAGAGAAGATATTTTTGCTGTTTCACTTGATAACAGGAAAGAAGAACGGAAAATACTCGACACACTCCACAGATCCGATGGTATCTCACTTATTGATCTAGCAATGGCACTTGCCACCGCATTTTCCGTTATTGGTGCAAGTGTAGGATTCATTCTCTACTGGGGCCCCATATTTTGGGGGCTGATAGGGGGTTTTAGTGGATTTGTTCTAGGTCTAGCTATCAAGTTGTTTTTCATCAAAGTCGTAAAAAAAGATAATAATCTCTTGAAAGGTAAATGCACGGAAGTAATAGTCATTATTGATTGCGATGAATCCAAAGCGGATTTAGTGGAAGAAATACTTTGGGAGCATTTGGCGATGGGCGTAGCAAAAGTGGTGAAAAAATAGGAAGAATAAATGGGAAACCAAAAGTGCGAATCCAAAATGGATTTGCACTTTTTAAGTTAATCACTTTCATTTGCCAGCTTTACTCACTGATTAGATACTTCCGACAAAACTTTTCCAGATGATAGCTTCACAATCTTGAAATCGATTACAAATCCCTTTATCAACTCCTTGAGAAGCAGTATAATAATTATTGTGAAAAAGAATAGATAATTTCGTATTTTAGATAATAGCTTTTCAAATAGGGGATAGGAGAGGGATTAAGGTATGGAGAAATTATTTGAAAGTATGTACCAGCTGATTGTGGAAACATCCACAAAGCTACCGAAAGACGTGCGTCGTGCGATTGCGAAGGCGAAGCTGAGCGAGAATGCGGGGACGAGAGCGGCGATGTCCCTTGCGACGATCACTGAAAACATTACAATGGCGGATGAGAATGTGTCCCCGATCTGTCAGGACACAGGACTTCCTACTTTTAAAATAAAAACGCCGGTTGGAGTGAACCAGCTGGAAATCAAAGAAGCGATCTATACGGCGATTGCGCAGGCAACAAAGGACGGCAAGCTGCGTCCGAACTCCGTGGATTCCTTGACTGGTGCAAACAGCGGGGACAACCTTGGTGTGGGAACGCCTGTCATCAAGTTCGAGCAATGGGAAAAGGATTACATTGATGCACGCCTTATTTTAAAAGGTGGCGGCTGTGAGAACAAGAACATCCAATACAGCCTTCCATGTGAACTTGAAGGGCTTGGCCGTGCGGGCCGTGACCTCGATGGTATCCGCAAATGTGTGATGCATTCTGTGTACCAGGCACAGGGACAAGGCTGTAGCGCCGGTGTCATCGGTGTTGGAATCGGTGGTGACAGAACATCCGGTTATGAGCTTGCGAAGGAACAGTTATTCCGCAGTCTTGATGATGAGAATACGGTTCCGGAATTGAAAGAGCTTGAAGAGTATGTGATGGAAAATGCCAACAAGCTTGGAATCGGTACAATGGGATTTGGCGGCGAAACGACTTTGCTTGGCTGTAAGGTGGGAGTGGCAAACCGTATTCCGGCGAGCTTCTTCGTATCTGTAGCGTACAATTGCTGGGCTTACCGTCGCCTTGGTGTAAAAATAAATGCCGAATCCGGTGACCTGATGGAATGGATGTACCAAGAAGGCGAAATGATTGATTTCTCAAAAGAACTGGCACAGCAGGAAGAGGTTGCAGCGACGTCCGATTCTCCTGAAATCGTTTTGGAAGCACCGATTACAGAAGAGAAGATTCGTTCCCTGAAGGTTGGGGACGTGGTACGCATCAACGGCCGCATGTTCACAGGCCGCGACGCCATCCACAAATACCTGTCCGACAACGACTCACCGGTTGACCTTGATGGCCAAATCATTTACCATTGTGGACCGGTTATGCTGAAGGATGCGGAAGGAAACTGGGAAGTGAAAGCGGCAGGCCCGACTACTTCCATCCGTGAAGAGCCTTACCAGGGGGATATCATGAAGCGCTTCGGAATCCGTGCAGTAATGGGTAAAGGCGGTATGGGTGCAAAAACGTTGAAAGCACTCGAGGAGCACGGCGGCGTGTACTTGAATGCAATCGGTGGAGCGGCGCAATACTATGCGGACTGTATCAAGGGTGTCGACGGAGTGGACCTGATGGAATTCGGTATTCCTGAAGCAATGTGGCACCTGCGTGTAGAAGGCTTTACAGCGGTTGTGACGATGGATTCACACGGAAACAGCCTGCATGCCGATGTGGAGAAGTCCTCATTGGAAAAGCTCGCGCAATTCAAGGATCGTGTGTTTAGCTAAGATTAGATTGTGAGCAACCTGGCTTTGGGCTGGGTTGCTTTTTTAACTTGTGGAGGAGTGGCCTCCTGGTTGGTGGTTTTTCCACTATTTGTTAAGTGGATAAATTAATTGGTATTTTGGATAGATTAATGCTTGAAGTCGATAGTAAATCGGAAAAGTGGATAGAATACTGCCCGGACTGGATAGATTATCACTAAAAGTGGATAGATTAACTCAGCCAGCAGATCAAATGCGACCCCATCCCATGACTAAATCCTTTCCTTCCCTACGTCCACATCGAAATTCTGCTCACAAAATAGCTTACAAAGACCGAAACGGCAATCAAACCGGCCCAATGAAGCAGGTTGAACTCAATGAAATGATTGTAATGGGCCGCATAAGCATTCGTAAACAGAAAACAAACCAATCCGATGAAAATTCCTCTTAAAAACAGATAATTTAGTGAAGGCAGTTCCTTTTTATGTACTAGCAGAATCAGAATTCCAGCAAATATGCAGCTCCCTAAGTAAAATATAAACAATTGGTTTTCCTCCTGACATCAAAACAAAACAATTCTTCCAAGTATTCGCTACTGAATGACATATTCCTTTTAACTGGTAAAATTACCTCAAAAGAATTTTTAACAAAATCTTGTCCGACATTCTCCCGACACACAACCTCCCTAAAATCGGAAGTGTAACACCACTAAGTCAATTGGAGGTTGATTAAACATGCTAAAACTCTTTTCATCAAAATTTATCCTAGGTGCACTTGCCTTGGCTGTCGTTCTGCCAACTGCGACATATGCCGCTACAACCGATTCCGGAACACAGGAAACGGAGCAGACTGTTATCGTAAATGAAACAAATTGTAAAGGCGAATTGGATGAAGAAACAAAGGCACAGGTAGATGCGATTAAAGCGCAGGTGGAGGCTGGTGAAATAACCGAGGAAGAAGCAAAGGCCCAGTTGGAGGAGTTAGGTATAAAGCCGCGTCATCATCGAGGCAAGCACATGGAACTTGATGAAGAGACTCGTGCCCAGTTGGAGGAGATAAGAGAGCAAGTAGAAGCGGGTGAACTGACCGAAGAGGAAGCGAAGGCAAAGCAGGATGAGCTGGGAATTAAAGCCCCTCTGCATATGGGCGGACACATGGAACTTGATGAAGAAACGAAGGCTAAGCTAGATGCCATAAAGGCGCAGGTCGATTCAGGGGAAATCACGAAAGAGGAAGCGAAAGCAAAGCTTGAAGAGCTTGGAATCAAGCCTATGGGAAAAGGGCGTCACTTTGGTAAGCGTGGTTTCGATACACCGGAAGAAACCGTAGAATCTGAGGACGAATCTTTATAAAATACAAAAAGGCATCGCCACCGAGGCAATGCCTTTTCTTATTCTTAGAAATACAAGAAATAAATAACCGCAGCCAACACAATCCGGTAGATCGCAAATGGCATCAGCTTGATCTTATTGATCAGCTTCAAGAAGAAGCGGATCGATACCAGTGCGAAAATGAAAGCACTGATAAATCCTGCTGCAAAAAACGGCAAAGCTTCGATCGAGAAATACTGCCAGTTTTTCAATAAGGACAGGAAGCTTGCACCTGCCATGATCGGAACGGCCATGATGAAGGTGAAGTCTGCTGCAGCACGGTGACTCATGCCAAGCAGCACGCCGCCTGAAATGGTCGAGCCAGAACGGGAAAAGCCTGGCCAAAGCGATAAGCACTGGATGAGCCCGACCGATAGCGCCTGCTTGTACGTAATCTGGTCAATGCTTTCTGTTTTTGGTTCCTTCGAGCCGAAAAGGTCTGCTGCAATCATGAGGAATGCCCCGACCACAAGCCCGATCAGGACGGTTTCAAGTGAAAATAGGTACTCATCTATATAATCCTCAAATAGGACGCCGAGAATCCCCGCAGGAATCAAACCGACAATGACGTGGGTCAGCTTCAATCCCTTTTTACCATCAGCCGTTTTCTTGTTGTCCAATTTCTTCAGTCCAAGCAAGTCATAGAACCTTTCCCTGAATACCACGACTACCGCTAAAATCGAACCGAGCTGAATGACAATTTTAAAGGTGTTGGCTACGTACTTGGTCAAAAATTGCTCCGATTGCAGCCACATATCATCTACAATAATCATGTGTCCGGTGGATGAAACAGGTGCAAATTCCGTCAATCCTTCCACAATTCCGAGAATGACCGCTTTTAATATGGTTAAAAAATCCATCTTATTATCTCCTTAAAACATGAATTCAAAGTATACTTTAACTGTACTATCATATTACAATTCGCACATTTAGGAAATAAATATTATATAGAGATGGGGAAGGTTAAATGAGCTTAATGGCATGGTTTGCATTTGCGGTTGCGGCTGGCGCATTTTATGAAGCGGAAACGACAAAACGAAAGCTGGAGAAAAGGATGAATGGCCTAGAGGAGGAAATCGAGCTTTTGAAGAAGAAAAATAGGTAAAATATTGAAACGTTTTCCCTGTTGGTCCGTAGTAACAATTAACAAAAGATCAAAGGGGGAAAAGAGATGAAAAACAAGAAAGATGCAGGGATATACCTAATATCCATAATCATCGGGGTCACCATCGGACTGACAGTTTTCACTCCAATTTTTGAAAGTCAGTTACTTGGCACGGTTATTGGCCTATGTCTGGGAGTCACGATGGGACCTGTTTTTATAAAAGGAATAAAATCGGTGTAATTAACCCAACTGGAAAACAATACAGAGTATCATTCCTTCATTCCAAACGAAACCTATACCTACAATAGGTTTTACTGGAAAGGAGGAAAAGAAATGTGGACAAAAGTTCTTATCGTTATGACTGCAATAGCACTATTTTTAATCCCAGAAGTGTGTATCGCTTCTGATTATTCTAATACGACCCTGCATTGGGGCTTCAAGAAAAGCCGTGAACATCTTCCGGCGGATGCCGGAAAGCAGCTGAATGACCTACTGAAAGAAAATGATGCTTTCTATTTGGGGGATACCTCGAAAAAGGAGATCTTCCTTACCTTCGATAATGGTTATGAAAATGGCTATACCTCGCAGGTCCTGGATGTTCTGAAAGACAAGAAGGTAACAGCCGCATTTTTTGTGACGGGCTATTATCTGAAGGATCAGCCGGACCTTATTAAACGTATGGTCAAGGAAGGGCATATAGTCGGGAACCATTCCTGGCACCATCCAGACCTTACAAAGGTTAATGATGTCCGCTTCAAAAAAGAGCTGGAAATGATTCGCGAGGAATATAAGAGCATTACCGGACTCGACAATATGACCTATCTGCGGCCGCCGCGTGGAACCTTCAGTGAACGGACTTTGGTGCTAGCCAATAAGCTTGGTTATCAGCATGTTTTCTGGTCCGTGGCATTTGTTGATTGGAAAACAGATCAGCAGAAAGGCTGGAAATACTCCTATGACAACATCATGGCGCAGATCCATCCCGGTGCCATCATTCTTTTGCATACTGTATCAAGTGATAACGCAGAAGCATTGGCGAAAGTGATTGACGACCTTCGCAAGCAGGGCTATGAATTCAAAAGCTTGGATTATGCGGCTGCGCAAAAGAATATCCCGGATCCGATGCTATTATTGCCGGCAAACTAGCTCTTTGACTTCGCTCAGAGGGCTTTTCCTTTTTACCCTCCCCAAACAGGCCGAATCTTACTCGTTTGGCAAGCAACCAGAAAGCCGTTATAATTGGGAAAGGATTGAAAAGGAAGGCGGGCGGGAGAGAATGGTGAAAATTAATATCGAAGGTCCCTATCAGTTTGACAGAGTGCTGCAGCGCTTATCGATTGACCCATTGATGGTGATTGATCATGCGGAGAAATCTGTACGAGTGCCGTTGTATAAAGATAAAACACCGATTGTCATGAAGGTGAAAGCAACCGGCACGACTGATCAGCCGGAATTTGAACTCACTAGCAGCTCCAAATTTACGGAAAAAGAAATCGTCAAGCTAAAAGAGATCTTCCAATGGGACAAGTCTCTTCAGCCAGTAGGCGACCATTTTTCTTCGACCGTCCTGGCGGATATTTTCGAGGAACATAAAGGAACCCCGCTTGTATTGGATTTCGACCTGTATCACTGCCTGATGAAATGCATCATCCATCAACAGGTGAACATGAAGTTTGCCCATACCCTGACACAGCGATTTGTTCATTCCTTCGGTTTTGAGCATGAGGGAGTCTGGTTTTATCCTAGACCAGAGGATGTGGCAAAGCTTGACTATGAAGACATTACCGCACTTAAAATGAGCCGTCGCAAAGCGGAGTATATCATTGATACATCCAGGCTGATTGCAGAGGGTGAGTTGCCTCTGTATGACCTGAAAAATAAAAACGATGAAGAGATTTTAAAAGAGCTCGTCAAGATAAGGGGCGTCGGACCTTGGACGGTTCAGAACCTGCTATTGTTCGGACTTGGACGACCGAATCTTTTCCCAATCGCAGATATCGGCATTCAGAATGCCTTGAAAAAACTAAAAGGGCTCGACGAGAAACCGACCACTCTCCAGATGCAGGAATGGAGCAAGGAGTGGGAGCCGTACTTAAGCTACGCATCCCTTTACCTATGGAGAAGCATCGAACCGCAACATGAGGAGTTAGTAAAATGAAAACAAACTATAAATCAAGAAAACCGGCACCATCGCAATCTCAGGTGACCATGACAGTAGGACAGACATTCCCTCTGACCATCAAACGCTTAGGCATCAACGGTGAGGGAGTCGGCTACTTCAAAAAGCAGGTCGTCTTTGTCCCTGGTACCTTGCCTGACGAGGAAGTTGTGGCTGAGGTCACAAGCGTCAAACACAAGTTTGCCGAGGCGAAAATAAAGAAAATCCGTATAAAGTCGCCGCACCGGACCAGCCCGCCGTGCCACGTTTATGAGCAATGCGGCGGCTGTCAGCTTCAGCATCTGCAATATGAACAGCAGCTCGAATATAAGCGGGATATTGTGATTCAGTCACTGGAGCGTCATACAAAACTTGATTTGACGAAGCTTGAAATCAAGCAGACAATCGGCATGGACGACCCTTGGTATTATCGCAACAAGAGCCAATTTCAGCTTGGTATGCAAAAAGGGAAAATCATCGCCGGTCTTTACAGCGAGAATTCACATAAGCTGATCAATATTAACGAATGTCTTGTGCAGCACCCTTCGACCATCGAGGTGACGAACACGATAAAGCAGATTTTGCAGGATTTTAATATCTCTGTGTATAACGAAAAGAACCGTCAAGGGATTGTCCGTACCATCATGACAAGAGTCGGCTTTTCCACAGGGGAGATTCAGGTTGTGTTGATAACCTCTCAGGAAAAACTGCCGAGAAAAGACCTGATTGTGGAACAAATTCAGAAGCGTCTGCCTAAAGTGAAAAGCATCCTCCAAAATGTGAACGGCCAGAAGACATCGCTTATCTTTGGGGAGGAAACCATCCACCTGAGCGGCGAAAAAGTCATCCAGGAAACACTTGGAGATGTCAGCTTCGAGCTGAGCGCACGCGCGTTTTTCCAACTGAATCCGGTGCAGACGGTGAAGCTGTATGATGAAGTGAAAAAAGCAGCTGAACTGACTGGAAAAGAAAAAGTCGTCGATGCCTACTGTGGTGTAGGTACTATTGGACTGTGGCTAGCGGATGGAGCGGGAGAGGTCCGCGGCATGGACGTCATCCCAGAATCGATCGAGGACGCGAAAAAGAACGCGGCCAAACACGGCTACAACAACATGCAGTATGTTACAGGCAAAGCCGAGAAATGGCTCCCGAAATGGGTCAAAGAAGGATGGAAGCCTGATACGATCGTGGTTGATCCGCCTAGAACAGGCTGTGATGAAAAATTCCTGCAGACCGTTCTCGAAGTCGAGCCGAAGCGATTTGTGTACGTTTCCTGTAATCCATCCACACTTGCAAAAGATATCCAGTATGTCAGCAAGAAGTATAAGGTGGAGTGGATTCAGCCTGTGGATATGTTTCCCCAGACTTCGCATGTAGAGACTGTAACAATGCTAAAGTTAAAATAGACTCGGCAATCTCGTTCCTGTTATCTTAGATGACAGGAACTTTTTTAAATAGAAGGCTACAATATGGATAATAAAAACAAAGAATTCAACAGGTGATAATATGATACATACCTACTTAGGTGAGACGATACGTTTTGAAATCAAGTATAAAAATCGGACTTCTATCGGGATCGCAATTGATAGTTATGGAGATCTGGAAGTGTCGGTACCGAAAAAAACACCGGATGAACAGGTGATTCGGCTGTTAGAGGGAAATTGGGATGCCATTGTGCAAAAAGTTCAAGAAGTGAAGGCCCGGATGAATGGACCCAAAGAAAAGGTGTATGAAAATGATGAGCAGTTCCTTTATTTAGGAAACACATATCCAATTAACATTATCCAAGATAGAACGATGGAGCAAGATCATGTTGTGTTTGAAGGAGACAGCTTTCAAATCTATGTAAGGCAGTTGGATGAAGAAAAGCTGAAACAAACAATGAAACGGTTCTATTATCAGCAAACCAAAGCTTTAGTAGAAGAGAGTATCGCGTCCTATCAACGTCATTTTAAAAAGAAACCGCGTTCGATACGGATCACGGATAGTCAAACAACGTGGGGAACGTGTGATTCAAACCTTCAATTAACATTTAATTGGAAACTGGCAATGGCACCACGTGAAGTGCTTGACTACGTAGTTGTTCACGAAATGTGTCATATGGTCCATCTAAATCACGACCGCTCCTTTTGGCGACTAGTTGGAAAAATCATGCCGGACTATAAGGATAAAGAAAGATGGTTGGCGTTTTCAAACTGGAAAATGACTGTGTAGAAGTCATCATACATAAAACCTTGTTCTTTACCAGATTTAACCAAAGCTTCGAAGGTAAAAGAATTTTAACGGTTCTCTGAGTCCCCTTTAAAGTGTTGCGAAATAAACACTAAAAAACACCTCACATTTTTATTTCATTTTTCTAAGAAATTTTTAATAGGTATTTGAAGAACACTTATAAAAGTTGCAACGATACTTGTCACAAAAATGCCCATTAGACTTAGTGATATAGGACCTGCTGCGTCATCTCCGGTGATTTGAGCAAGCACTATTAAACTTACTATCCCTAACAAAATGAGAAAAATGACTGTTAAAGCACATTTTTTTATAACCCTCAAAGATTTAAGGGATAATTCAGAGAAAGCATTGTTCTTTTCAATGTAGGTTAATAGTTTATATGCTTGATACAACGCAACAGAAAACGCAATACAGAATCCATATGCACATACTAAAAAGGGGATGAGGAAGTAAGCCGTATCTGGATGTACTCTTGCATCTCTAACCGCTATCTCAGGCAACCAGATACATAATGCAAGCACTGCAATTCCAGCCAGAAATATTATTACCTTTAAGAAAGTTGTTGAACCTTGTTTAACATTCATTTAAAGCACCTCACCGATTTAATCATAAAATGAATTTAACATAATATTTATTGTTTTTCAATAAACTAATATTGTTTTTTATTATATAATTATTGTTATAGTTGTATCCATTTGCTTTAAAATATTAAATTTACAACTAGTTCAACAAAGATTAAGAAAAAACATATCAACCACTTCGCTCTCACTGTATTCTGTATATTCGATATAGAATCAGATAATGGAAATGGTGGAACACCGTAATATTAAGCTTGAAGGGAAAGGAACATTGCGAGATTCGCCATGTTCCTTTCTAATTTTTCTTTTGTGATAATATCCATATTTTTATGCTAGTGAAATTAATTACGTCATTAAATGTAATAGATTGCTATAATAGGAGAAAAAAGCAAAGGAACCTAATATGCCTAAATATACCCTAAAGGAAAAGCTGCTTTTTGGATCTAAGCACATTCACATGAAAAAACTTGAAAAAGAACTGCAAGGCAAGACGGTCCTCATTACAGGGGCGAGCTCGGGTATCGGCGAGCAGTTGGCATATTTGCTAGCTGATACAGAATGTCATCTGATTTTGGTGGCAAGAAGGGAAGAGAAGCTGTCTGCCATGAAGGAGCATATAGAAAAACGAACAGCGAGAGTAAGCATTTTCCGCGCGGACCTTCGCAATCAGGGGGAAATGGAGCGCTTGCTATCTTTCCTGCACACTTTTCCACAGGGGCTGGATATGGTAGTCAGTAACGCGGGGATTTCCATCAGGAGGTCCATTTTCGAATCGTTGGACCGGTTCCATGATTTCACGCGAACGATGGCCATCAATTATTTTGCACCTGTCCAGCTTTTGCTTTCAGTCATTCCGCTGCTGCAAAAGAACAAGGGGCAGATTATCAACATATCCACGATTAATATGTGGATGATTCCTTTTCCATACTGGGCGGCCTATCAGGCATCCAAATCTGCTTTTGACACCTGGTTCCGTTCCACTGCACCTGAGCTGAATGCGACAGGGATATCCACAACCACGATCTACCTACCATTGGTCAGGACACCGATGATCCTTCCGACTGCATCCTATCGGGATACACCTGCGATGAGCCCGGTTCATGCTGCCAGCATTATTGCCAAATCAATGTACACGAAAAGAAGAACTTACACACCTTGGTGGCTGGCATTTGCCCAATGGGGTTCAATCCTGTTCAGAAGCGTCTGGGAGCGTTTTGCACCAGCGGGACTTAGGGAAAAAGGTGACAACAAATGAACATCCTCAAACTATTTTCTGTTCTCTACAAGATGAAGGTACTTACTCCTAAAGGCATGTTCCATTTGACAGCTTCCTTCCTGCATAATGGACTCAATGTCATGGCATTGCTGAATTTTGCCGCCAGAGCTTATCCACAGCATGATGCAATGGTGGATGACCGGGAATCTCTGACTTATCAACAATTATTTTCCCAGTCGCTGCAACTAGCAAATACCCTCCATGATACATATCAGTTGCAAAAAGGTTTGAAAGTAGGTTTTTTGTGCAGGAATCATGCCTCATTCGTGAAAGCTATCTTCGCTGCCTCAAGACTCGGGGCAACGCTCTATCTGATGAACACAGGGATGAGCAGGAGCCAGATCAAGCAGGCTCTGGAGCAGCATCGTTTTGATCTGCTGATATATGATGCGGAATTTGAGCCAGCGATAGAGGATGCAGGCAGTAGGAAGCTCTTGAGCTACCACACAAGCCAGCCGGCAATTAACCGTTTGCAGTCTGTTCAGAAACGTGCTCTTAAAAAGAATTCTAGCAGTAAAATCATGCTCCTGACAGGCGGAACGACAGGAAAGCCCAAAGAGGTCGAGCATAAGCAATCCCTATCGCGTTATCTTAGTCCTTTTTTGGGGCTGCTCAATAGATTAAAGCTGTTAGACTATCATACCGCATATATTGCTACGCCAATATATCATGGATATGGCGTCGCAATCCTCTTTTCCTTCATGGCATTGGGTAAAAAGGTTGTGCTCAGCGATAATTTTGATGCAGAGCGTGCGTGTACTCTTATCCGGAAACACAAGGTGGATATCATAACCGTTGTTCCATTGATGGTGAAGAGAATGCTGAAGGTGAAGGGTGCGGACTTATCTTCGATTTCATCCATTGCTTCAGGAGGAGCAATTCTTCATGCCAGCTTGGCGAAAGAGGTAAGCCAAAAGCTAGGCAATGTACTATACAATCTCTATGGCACAACAGAAACCGGATTGAATATCATCGCCACCCCGCAGGACTTAAAGCGTGCACCGCAAACGCTTGGAAGAATAATTGATGGAGTCCAACTCGGGATTGTGGATGATTATAAAGAGGAAGTGGAAGCTGGTACAGTTGGAGAGATAAGCCTGAAAACAAAAGGCGGGTGGGTAGGGACAGGGGACCTTGCTTATCAGGATCACGATGGGTTGGTTTTTCTGAACGGCAGAAAGGATGATATGATCATATCCGGCGGGGAAAATGTTTATCCTGTCGTAGTGGAGCAGCTGCTGATCACTCATCCACAGGTGGAGGAAGCAGCAGTCGTAGGTATACATGATGAGGATTTCGGACAAAGATTAAAGGCATTTGTCGTTCCTATAGAGGGTGCCGAGCTAACTGAAGAGAAGCTGACTCAATGGGTGAGGGCGAGAGTTTCCAGATTTCAAGTACCTAGGGAGATTGCCTTCATGGATTCTATGCCCTATACACCAGTTGGGAAAATGGATAAGAAAAGATTGAGAGAAGAGTACGAAATAGATTATGCTGGATTATATAGCGAGTCACACAAATTGAAAGGATGATGAATATGGAAACGAATAATAATTCCCGCAAGGAAAAGGCGGTAGATTTTCTTAAACTTGTAGCATCCGGAAGCGTCCGTGAGGGATTTGCACAATACATAAGTGATGACTTTATTCACCACAATCCTTTTTTTCAAGGCGATGCCGAGTCAATCATGCTTGCGATGGAGGAAAATGCTGCACAGAACCCGGATAAGGTCTTCGATGTGAAACTGGCATTGGAAGAGAAAGATTATGTCGCCGTACACTCCCATGTCAGGCAGAACCCGAAGGACCTCGGAGCGGCAGTTGTTCACATTTTCCGCTTTGAAGGGGACCGGGTTGTGGAGCTATGGGATCTGGGCATGGCGGTACCGGAAGAATCCGTGAATAAAAACGGGATGTTTTAATAGGCGAATGCAAAAAACACATTCTTTATAGGGTGTGTTTTTTTGCATTCGATATTTGTTTATCAAGACGGACAAGAATTTGATACATCCCGAATATCTATAAGTTAATAGGTTTCTAGGGGGAGTGTCATGAAGGCAGTCATAAGTAGCACATATGGTTCACCAGAAGTACTCGAGCTGAAAGAAGTTGAAAAGCCTGTTCCGAAGGACAATGAAGTGCTTGTCAAAGTTCATGCCACATCCGTTAATTTTAGTAATCTCGCCCTTTTGCGCGGAAAGCCGTTTCTGGTCAGGTTAGCTTTCGGCTTAACAAAACCGAAGTTTCGCATTCCAGGCGGGGACATGGCAGGTCTAGTGGAAGTGGTTGGTCCAAATGTGAAGAGGTTTCAGCCTGGTGATGAGGTGTTTGCGGACCTGTCCGGATCTGGATGGGGAGCTTTCGGTGAATACGTCGCGGTTCCTGAAGATGTATTAGTTCAAAAGCCATCCTGTATTTCCTTTGAGGAAGCAGCGGCTGTTCCGATGGCGGGAGTCACTGCCTTGCAAGCTATCCGTGATAAAGGGGAAATACAGCCTGGGCAAAAGGTGCTGATTTATGGTGCATCAGGTGGTGTAGGGACGTTTGCCGTGCAGATTGCGAAATCATACGAGGTTGAAGTCACAGCTGTATGCAGTACAAGGAATGTGGACCTTGTCCAATCGATTGGGGCAGATCATGTGATCGATTATAAGCAAGAAGACTTTCGAAAACTAACACAACAGTATGACCTGATTATCGGTGTCAACGGCCATCAGCCGCCCATTGTGTATAAGCGAGCATTAAAACCGGAAGGCAGGTTTGTCCATGTCGGGGGCTCGGGTCTGCAATTGTTCCAGACAATGACAGAAGGACCTTGGATCTCCATGACCGGAAAAAAGAAAATGGGTGTCTTTCTACATAAACCCAACCCGGCTGACCTAAGTGAAATGAAAAAACTCTTAGAATCTGGTAAAGTGAAGTCTGTCATTGATAAAATCTATACGCTCAGTGAAATAAGAGAAGCATTTGAGTATTTTGAAGAGGGCCACGCGCAGGGGAAAGTGATTATAGCAGTATAGGACGAGGGAATGGGGTCAGACCCCGTTATGGTAAACAATAACGAAAGCAGGATTCCAAACTTGGAATCCTGCCGTTTCAGCAGCTTTATGACCACTATGGAACCGCAAAAATTATGAAAAAACGGTTCGAGTGGGAGAGGTACTAAAGAAGGGGCAACCGGTTTAATAATCAATGGAAATAGACAGAACAAGCAAAAAGATACTGCGCACCAAAGTACGTAGACATGACGATGTAGCTTCTATAATGCAGCGGTTTAACAAACCGATCCCATGCAAGCGTAGCATCTGAAATATAAAAAAGAATGGCAGCAGTAATCATCCATGGATTATTCGTCAGAAACGCAAGCCACACCATGGAAGAAATGAGTAGGATGTAAAACGTAACGGCAAAAAACAGCTTCTTGCCGCCTTTAGCCAGCACTCCTTTGTGCAAACGATGGATAAAAAGAAGTGCGACCACTGCCAGCAATGCTATAAGCAGATAGTTCCCCTCCTCCAAAGAGGGAAACTGAAGGAATGCAACCATATAGGAGGCATGAGCAAGCAGAAAGGCTAACAATCCATACAGAAAACGGTCACTTGGCAGCATTAAAAATACATCCCCGATCAAGGAAAAGATTAGACCGATGATAATCCACATTGCTAAGGCAGTCCAGGAAGTTGCAGCTCCGTTTACAGCAAGGAAAATGATAAAAAGCATGGTAAGCGGTTTATGTAAATAAATTAGTTTCTGATTCTTTGTTTTGATGCCGAAGAAATAGATAATAGCAGAAAAAAGGGCAAGGAAAGATAAAATGGTAAACATAATAGCAGCACTCCCGGATATGATAATGTGTGAAAGTAATAAAAAGTTCAACGTAGGTACCTTTCCCTTTTCATAGGGATGGGTATTTTTTGTCAGTAAGCAGCTATATTTTTTACCTATCTTAACATCTTCAACAATTGTAAAATAGAGCCTTTTCATAGGTTGGATGTCTGTTATGTATATTCAGAATACATGATCCATTATTTTGCAAGTTAGATGAGTTGGGGTAATTCAATAAAAAAATATTTAATGGTAGAATCATATTTTGCTAAAATGAGGTCTTTTGTAGGGTGGAATCCGGATAAAAAACATGAAAGCTAGGCAAAAGGGCTTTATGAAACAGTCAGAAATCGCCAAATAAAACCCCATTTTACTTCTAGTATCTGCCCACCTAATATTAATAGTGTGAATAGTAAGAATCTAATCACTATTAGGGGGAGGGCGCGAAGATGAAGGGTAAGACGAAAAAGATTTTCTCAGGTTTATTTGCAGGTGTCCTGCTTCTAAATGGAGCAGCATCACCGGCGAGTGCAGGTTTTCAGCTTCCGGAAAAGGGAGCAATCCAACCGCAATCATTACAGAAAGATGCACAAGTCCAAAATGTTTTTGACATGTTCACTGAACAACTTGGCAATGATCCGTTATATGGAGAGAAACCATCCAGTTTCAATCCGAATGAGAAAGTAAGATTAGTAGTTGAAGTAGAGGTGAACGAGAAGGCGAAATCACTTCCAGAAACACAGATAGAGGAAGTGAAAAACAATCTTTCCAAAGCCAGAAATATCTCATCCAAAGTAAGGCATACATACACGGAAGGATTTTATGGATTCAGTATGGAGTCGACACTTGAGGAAGTGGAAAAGGTGAAGGCATTAAATGGCGTCAAGGATGTCCGTATTGCCAAAACCTATGAACAAACCGTCGTCAATAGTAAAGAACTCGTCGAAGCGATGAATGTCTGGACGAAATACAATTATCGCGGGGACGGAATGGTAGTTGCAGTTGTCGACTCAGGAATCGATTACCGCCATGAAGCCATGACTTTATCGGAAAATGGGAAAAAGAATGCGAAGCTTACAGAAGATAACATCCAATCATTATTGGATACTACAGAAATCAATGATACCTGGTATTCGGATAAGGTCCCTACCGGCTATGACTGGGCGGATAAAGACAATGATGTCATTCCATCCAAGGATTCCCATGGGACACATGTAGCCGGAATTGTTGGTGCCTTTGAAGAATCTCAAAAAAAGGCGGTTGGGGTAGCGCCTGATGTACAATTGATCGCTGAAAAAGTATTCTCTGATACAGCTGGCTATGCCTACGATGATGACATTGCAGCAGGAATCTACCATGCTGTAGAGGTTGGTGCGGATGTCATTAACTTAAGCTTGGGATCGGAAGCTGGTAAGGTGGATGCAAATGATCCAATTCAACGAGCGATTCAATTTGCAACAGAAAACGGAGTATTGGTAGTCGCTGCAGCCGGAAATGCGGCATATAGCACAAAGCAAAATTTATTGGAACGCTCTCAGCTTCCTTTAGCAAAAAATCCTGACATCGGTCTGGTTGGGGATCCGGGAGTGACGCCATATGCACTTCAGGTAGCTTCTTCTGAAAATGACTTGATGAAAGTGGACGGCCTACGTTTAAGTGATGGGAGTACATTGGGCTATCAAATTCAGCCAAGCTCCAAGAAGTTAATCGGAAATTTAGATCCTACAAAAGAATATGAGCTTGTTTACGTTGGAGAAGGTAGATCGGCGGATGTAAAAGACCTGGACTTGACAGGGAAAATTGCGATTGCAAAACCTTTACAAAGCTATGCAACTTATTCATATATTCAAAATGAAGCAGGCAGAAAAGGTGCAGCTGCTGTCATCGTCATTCCTCCAAGCGGCTTATCTGCCTATTCGTATTTATATTTCAGCCCTTACTTTATTCCAGGGGTAACAACAGATCAAGTGGAATCCAACCGTATCGTCGAACGCTTACAAAGTGGAGAAAAAGTAAGTGTCGAATTATCAGATGAAGGACTATGGGTGCAAAATACAGCAACCGAGCCGATGTCAACATTCTCTTCATTTGGTTCACCAACTGATTTAAGCTTCAAGCCGGAAATCACTGCACCAGGAGGAAAAATCAGTTCCACTGTCATCAATAACCAGTACGAAACAATGAGCGGGACTTCCATGTCCAGTCCGCATGTTGCTGGTGGAGGAGCATTGCTACTCCAAAAGTATTACACGGAATGGAATCTCCCGAAGAACATGGATACCGTGTTGAAAGCAAAAAATGCTTTAATGAATACATCAGAGCTTTTAACTAATCCAAAAGAAGAAAATGCGCTGTATTCACCAAGAAGACAGGGTTCGGGTTTGATGAAAATCGAACAGGCATTAAATACGCCTTACTTGCTGCAGCATGCTGGTGTTCCGTTGGAAGAGGCTGCATCTGTTGCATTAAAAGAGATCGATCGAACTTTTGATTTTACACTTGAAGTAGATGCTTTAGCTAAAAACCTTGTACATCCTAAACACCAATATGAAATTTATGTTGACTTATTAACCGATGAAACAGAGAAAAGAACCTATGATGGAATTGAAAGGGAGTACCTCACTTTAAATTCTATTCCAGTAGAAGACGCTGTCATAAAAATTAATGGCAAACAACAAAAAGGAAACAGCAAGTTCCAATACAAGCCGCATCGAGACGATAAGGTAACAATCTCTGTCACACTTCCAAAAGAGCTGAGTGAAGGACGTTTTGTAGAAGGGTTTGTACGTTTTGTTCCAAAAGGAAGCTCTGTCAAGGAATTGACGAATCTGACCATTCCTTTCATGGGCTACTATGGGGATTGGGGTGCCATCTCCAATGTGGACGAAAGCCCTGTAACCGGGGATGCATTCCTTGGCTATACAGTCTTATGGAACGAAATGTTGAATTTACCATTGGGATATGACGGGTCAACTGGGACATTTAACAAGGATAGTATCGGCGTTTCATCTGAATCCATCAGTTCAGGTGCGTACCCATCGTTTACCGCATTACGCAATTTGAAGGAAATGTCACTCAGTATCCAGGATGAGAATGGCAAAAGCGTCGCTTCCATCGGGAACTTTAGTGAGTTCACTGAAGATGGAAGTCCATATCCTTTCCGAAAAAATATCATGAGCTACCGAAACTATTATTACAGCTTTGAGTATCCATTCTGGAATTCATTGGATGATGCAGGAAATATTCTGCCGGACGGCCAATACTATTATGTCTTTACAAGTACGCTAGATTTCGAGGGAGCAGAGCCACAGGAAGTCAAGGTACCAATCAAAGTGGATGCGACTGCACCACTTGCAAAGGACATTAAAGTAGAGGAGCAGCAGGATGGTAAATATAAAATTACCTGGAATGTAAAAGAAGAGGGAACAGGCTATATTGGAAGTATACTATGGGTAAATGGAAGTTATACGTCACTGCCTGCAGGGGCCAAAGAGTACATTGCTGCAGTAAAGCCTGAAATCGTGATGATATCTGCGATTGATCATGCCCAAAATGTAGGAGTAAGCTATTTCGGCAATGAAGAGCTTCTCCATGCAGATCCATTCATCAACTATATGCATGTATCAGGCACCAACATCAATCAGAACAAACCGGCTTCCATTTCAGTATTCGGATATAAACGTCTGGACTGGCATTTTGAAATCTCGGATGCGGAAGGAAATGTTCTGGAAGAAGCGAACATCGAAAACGAGCATTCCATCTATGGATTGCGCTGGTATCCTGACACAGAATATCCGAACGGAGACTACTTCGTCACCGTGACAGGAACAGACGAAAATGGATTAAGCTTAACATCCAAACCATATAAAATGACAGTGAAGCACTAATAGGGGCCAGACCCCGTTATGGTAAACAAAAAAGCCCAGCAAGGCATCAACCGCCTTGCTGGGCTTTACACATTCTCTATTTCTATCAGTTTTCTTGAATCTCTCTACGATTCTTTTTAAACATCTTCGACAATACTTCATAGACGATCGGTACGATGATCAACGTCAATAAGGTTGAACTCGTCAATCCGCCGATAACGGTGATTCCAAGTCCTTTGGAAATCAATCCGCCACCACCTGAACCGATAGCAAGTGGAATCAATGCTCCGATTGTTGCAATAGCTGTCATCAATATTGGACGAAGACGGGTTACCCCTGCTTCAAGAATTGCTTCGCGCATTGTCATGCCGTCACGTTCCATATGGATGATACGGTCGACAAGAACGATTGCATTCGTTACGACAATCCCGATGAGCATCAATAGACCCATCATAACCGGTACGCTAATCGTTTCCCCGCCGATCAAAAGACCGACAAATGCGCCGATTACAGCAAACGGCAAGGAGAACAGGATCGCAAATGGTGCGACACCTTCACCGAATGTCACTACAAGAATGAAGTAGACGATAGCGATAGCAGCGAGCATCGCCAATCCTAGTTGTGTAAAGGTTTCATTCATATCTGCTGTGACACCGGCAACTTCCATTGTCACACCTTTTGGCAGATCCAATTCTTCCAAGGCCTCATCGACTTCTGCGGTTGCTTTCGAAATATCGTCGCCAACGATGGTGCCTGAAACAGATGCATGGTACTCACCTTTACTGCGGGAAAGGGTGTTCATCGTGGTTCCTTCTTCCACTGTCACAAGCTCGGAAAGTGGAAGGGTCGTGCCCATGGCAGTAGGAATCGGTGTTGCCAGGATATCCTCGATGGACTTTGGCTGCTCCGTCTTTTCCTGCTGAACGATCACCTCGATGGATTCACCGTCATTTTCTACGGTTGTCAGTGTTTCTTCCTGCTTCGGACTAAGCATCATGACGAGCTGTCCGGTAGTCAGACCGTATTGGAGAAGCTCATCCTGGGCAATTTTGAAGGTATGCTCCACATAGGCATCCTCAGCGCTGGAGGAAACGTCTTTCAAGCCGTCGTTCTCTGCCATCACGCCTTCCACCATTTTTACTGCTTCATTCAACTTATCGAGATCTTCACTATAGAAGGTATAGCTCAATTCATTGGATGCCATGCCACCGGCAGCGGCGAAGTTCTGGCTCTTCCATTCGCCGGTTTGGCCGATGTTGAACACATAATCTTCCACATCTTCGCGTGCTTCCGGGAAGTTTTCCATGTCTTTATCAAAAATCAGATACATCAATACGCCTTCCGAGCCTCCGCCCATCATGGCAGACATCGGATCTCCGCTTTCCGCTACAGAAAGCTGGACAATATCGATATCCTCACGCTTCATCAATTCTTCTTCTACAACCTCAACGTTAGCCAACGTATCTTCCATCAGCTCGCCGGCTTCAGGTGTGTACGTCAGATACATCACTTTTTCCTCTTCACTGCCCATGAAGCTGAAGCCGATGATTGGCGTAAGGGCCAAGCTTCCAACCAATAGTAGAACAGAAATGATAGAGGTGATGATTTTGTGGTTAAGGGTCCAAGAAAGGATTCCTTTGTACCATTTAGCCAGTTTGCCGGCTTCTTTATGATGATTGTTTTCCGTTTTCTCACTGTATAGCTTTTTCTTGAAAAGGAAGTGAGATAATGCAGGAACGATGGTAATCGCCACAAACAGCGACGCACCAAGGGCGAATGTCATCGTCAAGGCGAATGGCATGAACAACTCTCCGACCATTCCGCCGACAAAGATAAGCGGAGCAAAAACTGCAACCGTTACTAATGTGGAAGATAGAATCGGTTTGAACATTTCAATCGTCGCTTCGCGGACAAGTGCACGTCCTGATAATTTCTCTTCTTTTAAATGCAGACGTCGATATATGTTTTCCACTACTACAATCGAGTCATCGATCACTCGGCCGATTGCAACGGTAATGGCACCGAGGGTCATAATGTTCAAGGTGATATCCATCCAGTTCAGCAGCAATAATGCCATGAAAATTGAAACCGGAATGGAAACAATCGAAATGATTGTCGATTTGATATCACGCAGGAATAAAAGAATGATTAATACGGCAATCAATCCGCCGAACAATGCTTTTTCCACCATGGTAGCCACCGATTTCTCGATTGGCTCCCCTTGGTCAAGGGTGACATCGACAACAAGTCCATCGATTCGATCTTGTTCTTCTTCAATCAGTTCTTTTACATCATTGACCACATCGACTGTGTTGGCCTGCTGGCCTTTTACGATCTGGATGGCAATCGCATCCGCACCGTTCGTACGGGAAACGGATTGCACTTTTCCAATCACTTCAATGGATGCGATATCACCAAGCTTCACAAATGGAACCTGGTTCGCATCAGTTGGTGTGACAGGGATCAGCATTTCTTTCAATTCATCTGCTGTCATGAATTTACCGTCGATTGCCACAGCTTCTTCGCCTTCTTCAAATTCATAAAGACCCAGAGATACAGCCATATCGCTTGCCTGGATCATCTGTTTGACATCATCTTCTTTCAGGCCAAGCTCCGCCATTTTCTCTTGGTTATAGCTGAGCTGCACCTCTTCAATATGCTGACCGGTAATGGTAGCCGAAGCGACACCTTCAATTTTCTCTATTTTAGGAAGGAGAACCTCTTCGACTGTAGAAGATAATTCCACAATATCCTCTGATTCACTGCTTACGCTAAGTGCGACAACCGGCATCATATTCATACTGATCGCCGTTACGGTCGGCTTTTGTGCGCCTTCCGGCAATGTCACGGAGTCCAAAGCCGATTCCAATTGGCGCTTGGCTTCATCCATATCTATACCATAATCATATTCCACTTGCAGACTTGATACGTTAGAATAGGAATTGGAATAGACGGATTTCACATTTTCCAAATTTTCAACTGCCTGCTCCATAGGCATGGAGACATCCTTCATCACTTTTTCCGGAGTGGCACCTGGATACACATCCATGACCATCAGGAATGGGATGGAGATATCCGGTATGGTCTCCATCTTCATCTTGGTTCCGGAATAGATCCCGGATACGGTGATGATAATAGTAAGCATCCATACTGCAAGTTTATTTCTAATTACAAAATTGACTAACCCTTTCACTGTTACACCTACCCCTAATTGACTTGTTAAGCTCAATTACATATACTAATGACTACATAGTCATTTGTCAACGAAAATGGTATAGGAGAGTTGCGAAGATATGATGAAGAAACAATTGATTATGGAGAAAGCACTCGAACTCTTTGCGGAACAAGGATTCGAAGCCACTTCTATACAGCAGATCACCGAACGCTGCGGGATTTCCAAGGGTGCCTTCTACTTGTCCTTCAAGTCGAAGGATGAGCTGATTCTGGGCTTGATTGACCACTTTATGATAGAAATTTTAACGGAGATTGACCATATAGTCAGAAACGTGGATGAAAAAGAACTTTTATATAAATATTATTACACGATGCTGGAGTCCTTCTATAAGCATTCCGATTTCGCCAAGGTTCTGATGAAGGAGCCTGCACACTACTTGAATGAGGAGGTCATCCTGAAAATGCGCAGCTACGACAGCCGTTTTGATGAGAGCATCCTCATGATGGTGGAACGGCTGTATGGCGATGAAATACATCATACCAAATATGATCTGATCTACTGCATAAAGGGCTTCGTCCGAATCTATTCCGAGCTGTTCCTTTTCTGCAATCTTGAACTTGATGTAGATCTGCTTGCCAGGTCCTTGGTAGAAAAAACCAACGTGCTGGCAAAGCATTCTACCATTCCCTTCATCTCAGAGGACCTCATAGAAATGTTCAAAATGCCTGCAGTGCAAAAAGAAATGACGAAAGAACAGATCCTGGAGCTGATGGAGCAGAAGAATGCAGAAGTGGAGGAGCCAATCGCAAAGGAATCGCTGATGCTGTTAAAGGAACATGTGAATAATCCTTCGCTCAGTCCAGCCATTGTAAAAGGTCTGATTGAGAATATACGGAAGGAGCCCCAGTGCAAATGGGTTGCCTATCTGCTGGAGAGTTATGAGGAAAAAAGATAGCGGGAATTTTCCTGCTATCTTTTTTGTTTATGGATAAGGTAAAATATTACATAATTATTAATAGAGAGGTAGGAACTGGAATGCTGACACTTTATATCACAAGGCACGGTGAAACGCTTTGGAACACCGAGAAAAAATTGCAGGGATGGAAAGACTCGGAGCTGACAGAGAACGGGAAGCGGAATGCCCGACTTTTGGGTGAACGATTGAAGAATATTGATTTTGCTGAGGTCTATTCAAGCCCTAGCCAACGTACATTGGCTACTGCCGAGTTGATACTTGGAGAAAAGCAGATTGCTATTTTACAAGACGAAAACCTTCGCGAAATCAATATGGGAGATTGGGAGGGCCAGACCCACGACTATCTAAAGGAGGCATATCCACAGGCCTATCAAGCTTTCTGGAACACACCTCATTTGTATAAAAATGAAACAGGGGAGAACTTTGAGCAGCTGAAAGGCAGGGTTGCGCGTTTTCTCGACCGTCTGCAAAAAGAGCAAACTGACGGAAATGTTCTTATTGTCACCCACACCGTTTTTATCAAAGCACTACTGTTACATATGAAAAAGCTGCAGCTCGAAAATTTCTGGGAAGGCGCCTATATCCATGATACCTGCTTGACTGTGATAGAACTCTCTGACAATCAGATTAATATCCTTTTAGAGGGGGATGTATCCCATCGCGGGGAGGTAACCATCCATTGACAAGGATCGATAGTGTTCGAAAAGCCGTAGGAGCGGTCATATATAAGGGACAGAAAATTCTGCTGGTCAATAAAGTAATGGCGAGTTTACTAGAGGATTGGGATGGGCCTGACAAAGGGGAATGGGATTTTCCAAAAGGCGGCATAGAGCAGAAGGATGGTAGCCTTGAAGATGCCCTATTGAGAGAGCTGCATGAGGAAACAGGTTCCACTGATTTTAAAATTGTACGGCATCTGGAGGAGAAAATCTGCTTCCCGTTTCCGTCAATCATCGTCGAAAAAAGCGGCTTTGAAAGACAGGAAACAGAGATGTTCCTTGTGGAATATCTGGGGGATGAAGACAAGCTCCAGCCTGTGGATAAAGAGATAAAGGAAGCGAGATTTTATAAGGTGGAAGAAGTGGAAGGGCGATTGACGCATTCGGATACCAAGGAATTATGGGGCAAAGTGAAGAATCAGATTCAATAGGGAAGCAGCCTTTGAGGGGCTGCTTCTTTTGTAGAGGATTTTCGTTGTTGAGCGGATCCGAGTCAGCGGTTTTCGTAGCTATAAAGCAGTTTTGTGCATATCTGCAGTGTTTTTCACCGTAAGTGGAGATTTTTCACCGTAAGCATCCCGGAATTGTGCATAAATTGAAATTATTGTGCATATCACCATCAAGTTTGTGCATAAGTGAAAATGAATCCCCAGAACCAACCATCCTCCAAGCTTGAAACATATGCTTTTCCACAAAAAATTCCGAATTATCCCCAAAAGCGGTGAAAAATCACTTGTATGAGTGTATTATCCACAAGTAAAACCTCATTTCCCTGCAGTCGTGTTCCAATGAAAGAAGGAGTTCAGCTCTCCATTATGGAATTAGTCCATAAAAAGAAGAGGAGGAGCGTCTTGCAATGAATTTTAACCTTAAAGAAGCAATTGAAATACTCCAACGGACCCCAAAAACGCTTGAAGCGATGCTTTCCGGTCTGACAAGTGACTGGCTGCAAAGCAACGAAGGGGAAGGTACTTGGAATGCCGCTGAGGTGGTGGACCATCTCATTGAATGTGATAAAACAAATTGGATTCCGAGAATGGAGTCTATCCTCGACGATAAAGAGATGAAGCATTTTCCGCCGTTTGACCGCTTTTCACATCTAAACGGGCAAGAAAGTAAGACGATTGAACAAGCTTTACAGGAATTCTCTTCACTCCGGGAGAACAATGTGACCAAGCTGAAAGGGCAGATTACCAGTGATGAGCTTTTAGACTTAAGAGGCATCCATCCTGAATTCGGGGAAGTGAAATTAAGAGAGCTTCTTGCTACATGGGTGGTCCATGACCTGACCCATATCAGCCAGATCGTCCGGGTCATGGCGAAGAGATACCAGACCGACGTGGGGTCGTGGGAGGCTTATTTAAGCATATTGAAAAACAAATGAAAAGCTTGATTTTGAGGTGATTTGAAGTGTCAATAAAAGGTCTCAACCATTTCCTGTTCTCCGTATCCAATCTGGAAAAGTCGATCGAATTCTACCAAAAAGTATTTGATGCGAAGCTGCTCGTAAAAGGAAGAAGCACCGCTTATTTCGATTTCCATGGTATGTGGCTTGCTCTTAATGAAGAGAAAGACATACCTCGCAATGAAATTAGCCAGTCATACACCCATATAGCTTTTTCGATCGATGAAGCGGAAATTGTGGATATGTACGAGAAGCTGAAGCGTTGGAATGTGAATATCTTGTCGGGACGTCCAAGAGATGAGCGAGATAAACAATCCATTTATTTCACGGACCCGGATGGACATAAGTTTGAGTTTCATACAGGGACTTTGCAGGATAGATTGAATTACTATAAACAAGAAAAAATGCATATGGAGTTTTGATTAACCTATATATAGAATCGCCAGCTTCGTTCTTCTGCGAAACTTTTATTTCTCTATTCCGTCTAAGGAAAAAAGGAGGAATTAGGATGAAAAGAAGCAGGTTTAAATGGGCATTATTTATCTCCTTTACATTGTTTGTAGCACTTTCCTATCCAGGTAAAGCATCCGCCACATCCTGGGCATATCCGTTTGTAGTGTACGAGGGATACATGTATGTGGTAAGCGAGGAGAGTGTAGGGGAAGTGGAAGTGGAGAAGAAAATAGGAAGCGTTACGGAGTATTCCGACATGGAAAGCCTTCCTGGAAACTTCTCGAATATCTATCCTAGTGGAACAAAGTATTACTCCATCAAAGGAGTCAACCCCGAAGATATGATAGCAGTGGAAGAGTCAGAAGGAATTTATTTAAAAGCCGAACGAGAGGGGAAGTATGCAGCAACGGTAGAAGGTGATAGTTTCGAAGAAGAGGGAATGAAACAGGTGGATCTCTCCATGATCCTGATTTTCTTCTTTGGGGGATTGGTTGTAGCGCTTGTTCTATTTTTGATAATGAGAAAAGGTAGAAAAATAGAGTGATGAAGCAGACCGAGCAAATCAGGCCTGCTTTTTTATTTATCTTCATAGTGATATAATTGCTTGATAGAGAAGAGCGTTCTAAATTCGCGGCTTTTGTCGAATGAAAAGCAGGAATAGAATGATTTTTATAGAAATACTACATTAATTCATATTTTTTAGCTCATTCCAAAAGAAAAAATAGCGAGGAGAGTACATAAAAATGAAGGTGAAATTTAACCGTAATTCGGAACTGACAAATTTTATTAAAGATAATCAAACTAATTTCGAAGCAAAGCTGCTTTCCGAAGCGGTGAATGTAGCGGGCAAAATCAATGATATTTTGAACACCGGAAATATTGACCTTTTGAAGAATGCACAAAACCTGGTCATCTATGTGGTGGAAGAGAAAGAGAAAGAGCTGATCGAGTTTGCAAGAATTGAAGGAGTGTTATGGGCGCAGCATTCCTTGACACTATCTTTTAAGCTCGAATGGGTACAGGCTATCAGACGTACGCTGTGGCATTTCCTACATAAGTACGAAAAATTCAACAGTAACACTTTCACCAGAGATGATTTCTTTGAATTGGAAAGAAAGGTCAACGATTCCATAGACTCTTTCATTAATAATTTTTTCCTCAGCTATTCCGAATACAAGGATGAGCTGTTGAATTCCCAAAGAAAGCTTGTCGAGCATCTATCCGTTCCTATCATTCCGGTCAGCCCTACTGTGGCAGTGCTGCCGTTGATTGGAGCCGTTGATGACTACCGTATGCAGACAATTGAGGAAAAAGTGTTGATGGATATTTCCAAACTGAAGCTGGAAACATTGATTATGGACCTTTCCGGATTGACCGAAATGGATGAAGATGTCATCGTCCATTTTGAAAACATTCTGAGCGGGGTAACGATGATGGGATGCAAGGCAGTCATCACAGGAATGCGTGCAGAACTTGTAAGAAACATGATTCGTTTAGGAGTGACCTTCAACCATCAGGCCGAAACACATGGGACCCTGCAACAGACGTTGAAGAAATATTTGGTGATGTAATAGAAGTGGCCATCCACATTGGATGGGCCACTTTTTGCTATTTTGAGGGCATTACTCCACAAATTCAATATGCAAGCCCTCAACCTCCAAGCAATAAAGCCTGCCTCCATACGCACAGCCGCCATCAATTCCAATGATTTTATTTTCGCCAAAATAGACCTCGGGCTTCTGATGCAAATATTTTACCGGGGTGTGACCGAAGACCACCGTTTTTTCTCCGTTGTAGCCCTTATGGAACTCCTCGCGGATCCACACCAGGGTATATGGCTCAGTCGAGTGAATAGGAGTCTCCGGATGGACACCTGCATGGACAAAAATATGGGTGTCGGTTTCATGGTAGAAAGGAAGCCCTTTGAGGAATTCAATATGTGGACGGATTTCGTCATTGGTTTCGATCGGCTCTGGCATCTCATCTGTCGTATACCAATACTTTGCATCGTCTTTCTCAATTTCGTACCCGTAGTTCAAGAGGGTCTTGATTCCCCCATTATAGAACCATCTCTTCAATGCCTTAGGGTCATCGTTATCCTCAAACGCATCAATCATCATTTTATCGTGGTTGCCCATCAAGGCGATCGCTCCCTCTGACGTCAGCTCCATCACCTTGTCCAGAACCGCCCGGGAGTTCGGACCGCGATCTACATAATCGCCAAGTAGAAGCAATTGGTCCTTGTCTTTATTGTAGTTTACTAGTTTCAAAAGTTTCTCGAATTTGTCCATATCACCATGAATATCACTGATGGCGAGCATGCGTTTCATTTAGATCACGTCCTTTTCTTGAGAAAATTCTATCATAATTTTCTGAAATATGGGTATTCAAGTGCTTGGAGGTTTGCATTAAAATAGAATTATTGTGAAAAATGGGGGATTTATTATGAGGAGTATTCCTAAAAATACCAATATGATTGTGGAAGAATTGATCGAAGAAATAGATAGATTGTTACCTGGCTTTCTACAGGACTTTTACATATATGGCTCCATATCATTAGGAGCATTCCAAAATGGATTCAGTGATATTGATTTTATTGCATTAATCAATCAACACCCAACAGATGATGAATTACAAAGGATGAAAGATATCCATAAGCACATGCAGAGAAAGTTTTCTAATACGATTTTGGATGGTTATTATATCGTGAAGGAAGAAATGGAAGCAGAAAATCAACGGGTCATTCCTAGCCAGTATTTTTCAGAAGGAAAGTTTAATGGCAATAGAAGCTTCAGCAAAGATTCCATAGATGCTTTTCAATTGAAAAAATACGGAATCATCATAAAGGGTCAGCGGGTCGACTACTCCGTGGACTTCAATGTCGTACTCAAAAATCAGAAGGATAACATCAATACTTACTGGCAAAATTGGCTGGATGGCTGCAAGAGGTTTCCTTCCATCAACTATTTTGGTTCCTTTGTGAGTATTAGATCAATTGAATGGGGTGTGCTGGGGGTGACAAGACTGTTCTATACCATCCGGGAAAAGGACATGACATCCAAGGTGGGTGCGGGGGAATATGCCCTTGGAACCGTTCCGCAAAAATGGCACAAAATCATTCAAGAAGCGATAAGGTGGCGAAAAGGAGAAAGGAAATCCTTATATCGATCTATCAGGAAAAGACGTGCTGATGCGTTGGCGTATATGGAGTATGTGATAGGGGAATGCAATGCGCTGGATGACAAGCGTGGGAGAAGGTAACATGCTTCTCCTTCAATGTGTCACCTTGCCGAACGAAAGGGATTTTATCGAATCGCTAGAAGTCCCAACAGTATCGCTAGAACCTCTCCAATAATCGCTAGAAGTCCTCAAACATGTCCCATCACCCCGCACTAACAGGGGGCAATGTCATGCTCCAGAACTGATAATCACAGCGGAACACCGACTGTCATGCTTGTCTTCAAAAAAACTTTTCGATCCTAATCCCAGTTATATCAACACTTCCAGCCATCAACATGACATTTGTCATACTCTGCATATGACACCTGCTACTAATATTTTTTTCCCCTTTGTTTATAATGTGAAATAACAACATTAAGAAGAAGGGATTTTGAAAATATGACTACACAAAACAATACGAAAACGCTAAAAAAGCAAGTGGCTCCCTTTGAACAATCACAGACAATGAAAAGTGTATGGCAAATCATTAATACTCTAGGACCATTCTTTCTACTATGGTACCTTGCCTATATCAGTCTTTCCGTTTCTTATTGGTTAGCGCTCGTTCCGATGGTTCTGGCAGCTGGCTTCATGACACGCGTGTTTATCATTTTCCATGACTGCACGCATCACTCTTTCTTTAAAAACCGCAAATGGAACCGAGTTGTCGGGACCATCACAGGTGTATTGACCTTGTTCCCTTATGAGCAATGGGGCCATGATCACGCTGTCCACCACGCAACAAGTGGTAATCTTGATAAGCGCGGAGTTGGCGACATCTGGACACTTACAGTGGAAGAATATAATGCAGCATCATTAAAGACTAAAATCGGCTATCGTTTATATCGCAGTCCGTTTGTCATGTTCGTACTTGGACCTATCTGGGTATTCGCTTTGAGAAATCGTTTTAATCGAAAAAACGCCCGTAAGAAAGAGCGCAACAATCTATACTTGACGAATGTTCTGATCGTAGCTGTAATTGCATTGCTTTGCTGGGCAATCGGCTGGCAGTCATTCCTTATCGTACACGGAACAATCTTTATGGTAGCAGGATCCATCGGTATCTGGCTATTCTATGTACAGCATACGTTCGAGGATTCCTATTTTGAGCCGGATCAAGAATGGGAGTATGTACTGGCTGCTGTGGAAGGAAGCTCCTTCTACAAGCTTCCGAAGCTTCTTCAATTCCTGACTGGGAACATCGGTTTCCACCATGTTCATCATTTAAGCCCGAGAGTACCGAACTATATGCTTGAAGAGGCGCACAAGAATACGCCTCCGTTGGAAAATGTTCCGACTATTACGCTTGCGACAAGCTTTCGCTCCCTGAAATTCCGTCTGTGGGATGAAAAGACAAAGAACTTTGTCACGTTCAGAGAAGCAAGAAAAATGGTGAAACGCAGTATGAACACAGAAATGAACCCTGAACTATAAAATGCTTCACTAAGAAAGGCTCCTCTTAAATCTAAGGGAGCCTTTCGTTAAAATCAGCCACCCGATAAGGAGAGAACATCCATGATTCGAATTGTAATAGCAGAAGATCAAGAAATGTTGCTTGGGACCATTGGATCCCTCCTCAATTTGGAAGATGACATGGAAGTGGTCGGACAGGCGCGCAACGGAAAAGAGGCGCTATGGCTGGTGGAAGAAATGAAGCCGGATATTTGCATCATGGATGTTGAAATGCCCCAGATGAGCGGGCTTGAAGCAGCAGAAGCTTTAAAGGAGTCAGCATGCAAGGTGATCATCATGACGACCTTCGCAAGGGACGGCTATTTCCTTCGGGCTAGAAATGCAGATGTCCGTGGCTACCTGCTGAAAGATAATCCTAGTGAAGAATTAGTGGACGCGGTCCGATTAATTATTGAAGGAAAAAGAATCTTTGAACCGGATCTTGCAGACGATGCGGTTAAATCAGACATGGATCCGCAGGTTAATATGCTGGAAGAGGAAAAAGTGGTTCTTCGACCGACACCCATCCGTGCAGTAAAAAATTATTTATCCAATATTGTCAGCTAAAGGCCATTCACCTTGTATTCGAGGTGGATGGTCTTTTTTTGTAGATGATTGAAAAAATATAGGGCGGGTATTATATAGAAATGTCGAAAAGTGCATGTTCAAAAAGGAGGATAAAAAGAGCAAAGAAGTTCGAGGAAGCGAAGTCTCGAGCACCGCAGCGTATAGTTGGCATACGTGAGGAGCGGAGAGACAAGCTGACGAAGAAATTCGAAGCTATTTTTACCGGACTTTTTGAACATCCCCTAAAAAGAATACACTGGAGGAGGAATCAGGAATGAGTAAACACATATTAATGGTAGTAACAACAGCAGATAAAATGAAGAACGGGAACGAAACAGGACTTTGGCTTTCAGAATTCGGAGAAGCTTACGTGGAATTTAAGAATGCGGGTTACGAGGTGACTGTGGCAAGCCCAAAAGGTGGAAAAGCACCGGTTGATGCACGAAGTCTCGAGGGTGGGGAAATACCGCAGGAAATCCTGGATACGGCCCAATACCTAGAGGACACCATCAAACTCGATGAAGTGATCGACTCAACGAAATTCGACGCCATCTTCCTTCCAGGCGGACATGGAACGATGTTTGACTTCCCTGATAACATTTACCTGCAGGATTTAATTCGTGATATGTATGAAGAGGACAAGATTGTAGCAGCCGTATGCCACGGACCTGCAGGACTTGTGGGCGTGAAGCTATCCGATGATACCCCACTTGTTGCAGGTAAGACTTTGACTGCATTTACAGATGAGGAGGAGCGCGAAACAACGCTCGACAAGGACGTGCAATTCCTCCTGGAAACCCGTCTTCGTGAGCTTGGAGCGGAATTCATCGCCAAAGATAATTGGGCAGATCATATGAAAGAGGACAGCAAGCTGATTACAGGGCAGAACCCGCAGTCCACGACCAGTGTGGCAAAAGAGGTAGTGAAGCAGTTAGGTTAATCAAGGTGGAAAAATTAAATATATATTTACATGAAGCAGGCAGGAAAAACAACCGTTTTTCCTGCCTGCTTTTATTAATGGATAAAATATGACAACCGTTTCCCTTTTAAACCCATATGGTAAGGTTCACACACTTATGATAGATTAATAAGAAAAGTAAGACTATTTTAACGGGTGAGAATCAATAGATTACGAGACGTTCTATTTTACGGAGGGGCCATATGTTTTTTTCTTTACGAAATCGTATATTTCTTATTTTTACTTTGTTGTTGACGGTTCCCTTTTTAGTATTATCCTTTCTGATTCCTAGCTGGTTTACTTCCATCATTGAGAATCAGACCAAAAGCTCGACGCAGGACATGATGGATCAATACTCGCTGTATATTGATTCCATTACGAGGCAGGCGGAGGATCTGGGAAAACAGGTGCTTGTCGATCAGACCACACAGCAGTGGCTGCGCATGGAACGGGAGAATACGGGTATTACAGAAACCGAGCGACTCATGATGAAAAATGAGCTGAGGGGACAGCTTTCCTCCATGGTCATAAACAACTCCAATACAATGTCCTTTTCCATTTTCCTTCATGACGGGACTGGCTTGTGGACGGATAACCCATCCTTGCAGAAAATGAATTGGTATGAAGACTTCCCTAATGATGATCAACGTTGGATCAAAACGCATTTGGATGAATTCCAGCATCGAAATGAAATGAGCGAGGTTCCCATAAACAGCTATCTCCTCCCATTGTTTGATATCAATACCATGGAGCTTGCCGGTGTGATAAAGGTGAATTTCCCTTCCTCTCTGCTTGAAACGGCGCTAAGCAAGATACAGCTCGGCGAAAGTGGCCGTGTTTATCTTTTGAATGGCGCTGGAGAAAATGTCCTATCCGGAAAGGTAGAAACCCCGGAACATGTATTGAGGGAGAGCTTGTCCCTTATACAAGAGGGCAGGCCGGATGAAGGACTGCTCGAAATGAATCATGATGGGGAGGAATACCTTGTATTCTATCAAAAACTGACCATTGGGGATTGGATTCTATTCAGTGAAATTACTAAGTCGGAATTATTCCATAAAATTGATCAGTTGCAAAAAAAGCTCTTTCTGACAAGTGCCTTTATTTTCATTTTGACAGGAATCGCCTCCTTTCTGCTTTCCTCCAATATCGTCAGTCCGTTAGGGAAGCTGGCAAAAGCGATGACGCATGTGGAGCGGGGGGACTTTGACCGTGCCAAGCTGGTGATGCCCACCATTAAATCGGACAATCATGAGGTTGGCTATCTCGTAAAGGTGTTCGATCAGACCATCCACAGGTTGAATAGGCTCATAAAAATAGAGTACGAGGCAAACATCCGCAGAAAGGATGCCGAGTATAAAGCATTGCTTCTGCAAATCAATCCGCATTTTATGAACAACACATTGGAAATCATCGGCGGATTGGCTGCACAAGGTATGAATAAAGAGGTCATGAATGTCACTGTTTATCTTGGCCGCATGATGAGATATTCCTTGGATACGTCAAGTGATGTGGTGACATTGGGAGAGGAAATCAATTATATCCGAAATTTTACGGATATATTGAAAGTCAGGTATGAAGATAACATTTCCATTGATGTAAAGGAAGATCCTGGTACGAGATCGCTCCCGATCATCCGGTTTGTGGTACAGCCGCTTGTGGAAAATGCGGTGAAATATAGTTTTATCGAAAATACACATGCTGTCATAAAAATAGAGACCCAAAAGGCAGATAACCAAATCTACATTTCGGTGGAAGACAATGGAGTTGGGATATCAGAGGAAGTGATTACCGAGCTGTTGCATTCCGACAAGAACAACGAGCTCAATGAAGTTCTGGCAAGTAAAGGGAGCAGCATCGGATTGAAGAACGTCCTGGGGAGATTGAAGTTGTATCATGGTCAGGATTTTTCGTTTAAAATCCAATCAAAAGCACAGAAAGGCACAAAGGTAACATTGTGTATAAGACTAAAGGGGGATATACATGATGAAAGTGTTGATAACAGATGATGAGGTTCAGATCCGTAAAGGGTTGAGGATGAAGGTGGAATGGGAAGAGGTAGGATTCGAAATCGTCGGGGAAGCTTCGAATGGAAAAGAGGCACTCGATTTGCTCGGGAGGATGGATGTGGATATCGTCCTGACAGATGTCAGAATGCCGATCATGGACGGAATGGAATTTGTAAAACGATGCAGTCTGGAGCATCCGCAGGTCAAGGTGATAGTCCTTTCCGGATATTCCGATTTTGATTATGTTCGTTCCTCCATGATTGAGGGAGTGAAAGACTACTTATTAAAGCCGGTAGCTCCAGATGAATTGCTGGCTGCACTCCTGCGGATCAGGAGTGAGCTGCAAGCGGAAAAGCAGAAGGCAAAGGAATCCGAACAGATGAACCGACTCGTTCATAACCAGTTTGAAGAAATGAGAGAACAGTATATGCTCTACTTAGTCAAAGAGGAATGGTCGGAGCTCAATATTGCACAGGAGAGATTGCGACAGCTGCAGCTAGAAGAGTTTGCAAATGAAAAAGTGCAAGTGCAGTTTGTCACCGTGGAAATCAGAGAGTCCGACAGCCCTTCTGTTTCCGGCAGCTTAAAGGAACTTTGGCTGCCATTTCGTATGTTATGCAAGGAAATTGCGGAACGAAAGGAAGGTACCCATTCTTTTTATGATGCAAACTATTCCTATATGATTCATTTTATCCACAGGATTGAATCTGAACAGTTGACACACAAATCACCCTTCATCATCGATTTGCAGCACACTGTAAAAGAGTTCCTCGGCTTGGAAACGGTGATTGGCATCGGGAAAGTGGTGACAGGGCAGGCTGCATTCAAGACAGGCTTTATTTCTGCCTTGCTTTCGTGGAGTCAAAGTCAGCTTGGTTCTAAGTCACAGGTGCTAGAAGGTGCTGTGCAACAGGAAAAGCTCGAATTCTCCACAGATTATGAAAAAAGGCTGATTAATGCCATCGAACATGCCAACCAGGATGCTTTTATCTCCAATGTGAAAGCGGTATTGGGGTATACGACCAGGCAGTCGGCCCTGACATTTTCCCTTTCAGCCAATCGCATCCTTTTTCTGTTGAGTGCCCATGCAAGAAAATATGAGATTGATACGAATGAAACCCATGGTAAAATCTGGAATTGCCAGCAGAGTATCTGGGAACTGAATTCACAAAGCAGGGTAATCGAACACCTGACAGAACTGGCGCAGTCCATCATCAGGAAGGTCCAGGAAGTCAGGAACTCCTCGAATGGATCCGTGATTGTGGAAAAGGTGCGCCGTTATATGGAACAACATTATGCAAGTGAAATTTCCCTGACCAGCTTATCGGAGCAGTTTCATATCAATAGTGCCTATCTATCAGAAATATTCAAGACACATACTGGCAAGAATTTCAGTGATTTTCTGATAGGATTGCGACTTGAAAAGGCCGAGCAGCTGCTCAGGGATCCGCAATTAAAAATAATCGATGTAGCACATCTGGTCGGGTTCTCCAATTCCGGTTATTTCAGCACCGTTTTCAAAAAGCATTTTGAACAGACTCCTGTCGAATACAGGAAATCACATAGGATGCATGTCTAAAGAAGGAAAGGGTATGATGATGAAAAAAAGGATGGCCATTGGAATCGTAACGGGCATTATACTGATTATTGCAGCCTATGTGTTGTCTTTTTTCACCCTTTTCCCCGACAGGTCCACCAATTCGGGAAAGGAAGAAGCGGAAGACCAGCCCGTGACGGAATTGACGTTCTGGAGAAACTATGGGAATTCCCTTGAGAACAGGGCGTACAGGGAGATTGTTGCTACATTTGAAAAAGAACACCCTGCGATTAAAATCAATATGATTTCCATACCATACGGAGATTATGAGCTGAAGCTGAGAACGGAAATTGCAGCCGGAAATCCACCGGATATTATGGCGATTGACAGTCCGAATTTGGCAGTCTATGCAAATTCCGGTTCGCTTCTATCGATCGACAAGCAAATGAGGTCAGAAGGGAATATGGAAGATATCCCTGAAACCACACTGAGGGGGCTGACTTATAAAGATGAAATCTACTTGGCGAGTATCGTTGAGTCCGGTGTGGCTCTATTTTATAATAGGCATATTTTCAGAGAAGCAGGTGTCCCTTTTCCGTCCAAGGATCAGCCATTGCCCTGGAGTGAAGTGGTGGAAATTGCGAAGAAACTAAACAATCCTTCAAAGGATGTCTATGGCATCGATCCTGCCCAGGGATTCAGCGATGGGGAGTCCCCGACTTATTTCAAGCTGCCGATATTATGGCAGTTCGGAGCGGAAGTATTAAGTCCCGACGGCGGCACAGCGGAAGGCTATTTGAATTCAGAAGAGGCTCTCGAAGCACTGCAATTTTACCAGGATCTTTACTTCACACATAAGGTAGCAGCGGTTGAGCTGCCGACAGATCCATTTGTCGAGGGGCATCTTGGCATGTCAATAATGGGTTCCTGGACATTGGCAGACTATGAAAAGAGCGAATCTGATTTCAAATTGGGGAAGGATTATGGCATCGCCCCGTTACCGAGGGCAAAGAACCAGGTAGTTCCAAATGGGGGCTGGGCCCTTGGGATTTCACAGAAAACAGATTTCCCTGACGAGGCATGGGCGTTTGTCAAATATGCAACAGGCTTTGAAGGAGCAAAAAAATATGTAGAAATCACAGGGGATATACCTGCAAGATATTCTGTCGCAAAGGAGTTCCCTGAGCTGAATCAGTACCCTAAAAAAATCTTTGTTACCCAGGCGCAGAACTACTCCAAGAATCGCCCGGTCACTCCGGCCTATCCTGTGGTCAGTGTGGCGCTCAAGGAATTATTTGAAGATGTGGGAATCTCGGGCCAAAATGTGAAAGAGGCGGCGGACGAAGCAGTAGAAAAGATAAACAAAGGGCTAAAGGCCTTCGAAGATTAATAAATAACTAGTATCCCCTGGCGATGTAGGCTGGGGGTTTTTTTTATCCAAAAATATTAGAATGTCAGTCCCAAAGATATTGAAATATTCCGTGCTGGGATTTTGTTATATTTTTAATCAGATAATGAAAACGCTTTATTTATTGATAGGAAATCTTACAAAAGGAGGTTGCTAGCATTGCAGGAAATAGTGAAGGCTGGGAAAGATACTGCCACGAAAATCAAAACGGAAAGTAAAATGGCGAAGAAGCTGAACTACATGAAAAAGAACTATATCCTTTACCTGCTCATCGCCCCAGCTATTATTCTAACCATCATCTTTAAGTACATCCCGATGTACGGAGCAACCATTGCATTCAAGGATTTCAGTCCGATCAAAGGAATCATGGGAAGTGAGTGGGTTGGTCTGAAGCATTTTACCAGCTTTCTCACCTCACCGAATTTCATGAGTATATTCATGAATACGCTCAAACTGAGTTCCTTTGAACTCCTGATAGGGTTTCCGATCCCAATCATTTTGGCTCTGATGCTGAATCAGGTGAGGAGGGCAAAGTTCAAGAAGAACATTCAACTGGTTCTTTATGCACCACATTTCATTTCTGTCGTTGTCATTTCGGGGATGGTGTTTCTCTTTCTTTCCCCAACAGGACCGATCAATGCGATTCTGTCGATTTTCATGGACCAACCAGTTTCGTTCATGTCAGACCCTGATGCGTTCCGGTCGATTTATATCTGGTCCGGTGTCTGGCAGGGAGCGGGCTGGGCGTCAATCATCTATATTGCAGCATTGGCCAATGTCGATCCGCAACTGCATGACGCTGCAACGGTGGACGGGGCATCACTCCTTCAGCGGATCTGGCATATCGATCTACCGACGTTGAAACCGGTTATGGCGGTCCTCTTTATTCTCGCTGCCGGCGGGATCATGGCGATCGGGTTTGAGAAAGCCTACCTGCTGCAAACGGCGATGAACCTGCCGTCATCCGAGATCATCCCAACCTATGTGTATAAACGGGGATTGCAGGCAGGCGACTATTCTTTTGCGACAGCGGTTGGTCTGTTTAACGCCATCATTAATGTAGCCCTACTCATTTTCGTTAATAAAGTGGTGAAAAAATTAAATGAAGGTGAAGGACTTTTATAGAAAGGAGGTCAAGGGATGAACAACGCAAGAAGTGACCGAATGCTGCTACTGATAAATAAAGTACTGCTAAGCGTGGTGGTTATGATCGTACTGCTTCCTCTTTTATATGTACTACTGGCTTCCTTTTTGGAGCCGAACGTCATACTCAGGAAGGGGCTTTCACTCCATGCTTCTGACTGGACGCTTGAGGGGTATAAAAGGATTTTTTCCGATGGAACCATTGTAAGAGGCTTCATCAACTCGATCCTGTATTCAACCGGATTCACGATTGTCACAGTACTGGTCTGCATACTGGCTGGCTACACGCTATCGACAGATGACCTCGTCGGGAAGAAAACGATCATGGTGTTCTTCATTATTACGATGTTCTTCAACGGCGGATTGATTCCGACATATCTTGTGGTGCGGGACCTTGGGATGTTGAATACAGTCTGGGCCATCATTATTCCAAATGCCATCAATGTATGGTTCATCATTCTCGCACGAACCTATTTCAAGGCCATTCCGAAAGAATTGAAGGAAGCGGCAAGAATAGACGGGGCATCAGAGTTCAAGATTTTCCTGAAAATAGTATTCCCTCTGTCCAAGCCAATCATTTTTGTACTAGCGTTATACGCATTCATCGGCCAGTGGAATGCCTACTTCGATGCCATGATCTATCTGGAAGATCGTGAACTCTATCCATTGCAGCTCGTACTCAGGTCGATCCTGATCCAGAACGAAGTACAGCCTGGCATGATCGGGGATCAGCTGGCAAGAGCCGAGCTTCAGAAGATATCAGAAATGATCAAGTATTCCTCGATTGTCATTGCCAGCTTGCCACTGATGATCATGTATCCATTCTTCCAGAAATATTTTGAAAAAGGCGTTATGGTTGGGTCTTTAAAATAAAACATGCAGAGTGAGGGGTTTATGATGAGAAAAACGGTGAAAACAATGTCTGCGGTACTGCTTTCGGGAATGTTGATTGCAACAGGCTGCAGCAACAAAAGCAGTGGGAATGCTTCTTCGGAGGACTATAAGCTATCCGACGTATCCTTTCCATTAGAAGAAAAAGTCAGCCTGAAGTTTATGACAAACAGCTCTCCAATGGCACCTACCGATCCGAACGAAAAGCTGATCTATCAGCGTTTGGCGGAGCAAACAGGAGTCAATATCGAATGGAAGAACTACACACATGATACTTTCATCGAAAAGAGAAACCTGGCAATCGCAAGCGGTGAGCTTCCGGATGCCATCCTGAATGCCAGCTATAGTGACTATGAATTGTTGAAGCTTGCAAAGGACGGAGCAATTGTACCTGTAGAGGAACTGATTGAAAACCACATGCCAAATCTGCAAAAAGTGCTGGAGGCAGCACCGGAATACAAAGCGATGATGACCGCACCAGACGGACATATCTATTCGTTCCCATGGATCGAGGAACTAGGTGCAGGGAAGGAAAGCATCCACTCTGTGGACTGCTTCCCGTGGATCAATGTGGAGTGGCTCGATAAGCTAGGCTTGGAAATGCCGACCACAACCGAAGAATTAAAAGAGGTTCTGATCGCTTTTAAAACACAGGATCCAAACGGAAACGGTGAAGCGGACGAAATCCCTATGTCCCTGATCATCAATGATGGCGGGCAGGATCTTTCCTTCCTTTTCGGATCATTCGGACTAGGCGATAACTGGGATCATACAGTGGTAAGCAATGAGGGGGAAGTGATTTTCACCTCTGCACAGGAAGGCTACAAGGAAGGAATCAAATTCTTCAACGAGCTCTATAATGAAGGCTTGATCGATATTGAAGCGTTTGAGCAGGACTGGAACACGTACCTGGCGAAAGGGAAAGAAGAGCGATATGGACTTTACTTCACTTGGGATAAGGCGAACATTACCGGAATGAATGATAAGTATGACTTGATGCCTGCACTTGCAGGTCCGGACGGCCATAAGAATGTCGCAAGAACGAACGGCATGGGCTTTGACAGAGGAAGAATGGTCATCACCAGTGCCAACAAAAACCTCGAGCTCACAGCAAAATGGATCGACCAGTTGTATGACCCGCACCAATCCGTCCAGAACAACTGGGGGACGTATGGCGACGACAAGCAGCAGAACATCTTTGAAATGGATGAAAGCGCAGGTATGCTGAAACACCTTCCACTGAATGGGACGGCTCCTGTAGAATTAAGGGAGAAAACATCCATCGGCGGCCCACTGGCTATTTTGGATGAGTATTATGGAAAGGTTACAACAAAGCCAGACGATGCAGCCTGGAGACTTGGATTAATGAAAGATGTAATGGTTCAAGACATGTTGGCGGAGAATATCTATCCGAGAGTATTCTTCTCCCTGGATGAGCTGGATCGCCTCTCCAAAATTGAAGCGGACCTCATTCCATACGTTCACAGAAAGAAAGCCGAATGGATCACCAATGGTAATGTGGAAGCTGAATGGGAAGAATATTTAGCGGAATTGGAGCGCTACGGGTTATCCGAATGGCTTGAAATCAAACAGGCAGGCTATGACCGAAACCAAGAATAATAGAGTTTGAAAAATAGGGAAGGCTGTACAGAGTTTGGCAGGTACAGCCTTTTTCAATACGCTGCCCTAATAAAGGAGGAAATAATAATGACGGTGACATACCAAGAAAAGCATCGCCCGCAATATCACTTTTCACCAGCAAAGAATTGGTTGAACGATCCGAACGGCATGGTGTATTTTAACGGGGAGTATCACCTTTTCTATCAGCACCACCCTTTTGGAACGACGTGGGGACCGATGCACTGGGGCCATGCCATCAGTAAGGACCTGGTTCATTGGGAGCATCAGCCTATTGCCTTGGAACCGGATGAACATGGCGCGATTTTCTCCGGCAGTGCCGTGGTGGACTGGAATAATACTACCGGCTTCTTTCCGGATGCACCGGGATTGGTTGCCATCTATACAAGTGCGGGAACCTATCCTGATTCCGAGCGTCCACGTCAGCGTCAAAGCATCGCCTACAGCAAGGACTCCGGAAGAACGTGGATCAAGTATGAGGGAAACCCTGTCTTATCCGATGAAAACATTACTGATTACCGAGATCCGAAAGTCTTCTGGCATGAGGAAACAGATAAATGGGTGATGGTATTGGCCACCGGGCAATCCCTGATGCTTTATACTTCCCCGAATCTAATAGATTGGGAGTTTGCCAGTGAATTTGGAAATACAGCAGGATCACATGCTGGAGTTTGGGAATGTCCAGACCTTTTCAGGCTGCCAGTGGATGGAGATGAGCGCAGTCAGAAATGGGTCCTCCTTGTAAGCATCGGGGATAACCACGATTTCAAGGAAGGCTCCAGAACCCAATACTTTGTCGGGGAATTCGATGGCTCTGTTTTCGTGAACGATCATTCTGTTGAGACCATACTTTGGCTTGATTATGGAAGAGATAATTATGCGGGAGTAAGCTGGTCGGATGTTCCCTCAACTGACGGCAGAAGGATCTATATCGGCTGGATGAGCAACTGGCGCTATGCGAATCTGGTACCAACAGAAGGGTGGAGAAGTGCGATGACCCTGCCACGGGAGCTATCATTGGTTTCCTGTGAGGAAGGTGTGCGTCTCGTTCAGAAGCCTGTTGAGGAAGTGAAGGTGCTTCGGGATAAAACAGATATCTACGAAAATTTGATTATGGAATCCCAAGGATTTACCTATGACCTTATGAGTGATAGTGTGGAAATAGTGGCGGATTTTGAAGTACAGGATGCAACGGTGTTTGGTCTTATTCTTCGAAACGCTAAAGGGGAAAAGCTGGTAGTAAGCTTTGATGTAGGAAAGGAAATCCTGGCAGTGGACCGGACGCATGGCGGGGATAACAGTTTTTCCGATTCATTTGCAGCTGTCCAGGAGGCGAAGGTCAACACGGTGGGCAGCAAAATCAAGTTGCAAATCTTCCTGGATGTATCGACCATCGAAGTGTTTGCGAACGACGGTGAAGCCGCATTTACGAGCCTCGTGTTCCCAGAAGAGTCGTATCAGGAGCTTCAGCTATTTGTGGAGGATGGTACTGTAAAACTAGGAAGTTTGAAATTGACGGAAATGAAGTCTATTTGGGGGGCTTAAGCTCTTCGGTAGTCTAGTGTGGTGCTTAGTCGATAATCTGTTAAAATAGGCATATAATAACCCTCTCCAATCAGGAGAGAAAAACTGGTAAAAAGGGTGCTTTCATTTTTGATGTTTCTTACCCTTTACCACCTTACAATCTACTATTAAAAAGAGGACGGTGATCCAACTTTGAGCGGATCCATTTTTTGCATCGGAGAATTACTAATCGACTTTTTCTGTACTGAAGTAAATATTGACCTGGTGGAAGGAAAGCATTTTGAGAAGCAGGCAGGTGGAGCACCGGCGAATGTATGTGCAACCGCCGTGAAATTAGGCGGCCATGCCGTGTTCTGCGGCAAAGTCGGGAATGACCCATTCGGACACTTTTTGAAACAGACCTTAGAGAGGTCAAACGTGGATTCTTCCATGCTCGTTTTGGATGACAAGCATCCTACGACTTTGGCTTTTGTTTCTTTGAAAGCAAATGGAGAAAGGGACTTTACCTTTAACCGCGGTGCGGATGCCTATCTGACGGAAAAAGAGATTGATCAAAGCAAGTTGGTGGAATGCTCGATCCTTCATTTCGGATCTGCTACGGCATTGCTGGAAGACCCATTCCAAACCACTTATTTTCATACGATGAAGGCGGGAAAGGAAGCAGGCAAATTCCTCTCCTTTGACCCGAATTTCAGAAAAGACCTTTGGCGCGGGCGAGTAACGGACTTTGTGCAACTGGCGCAAAAAGGGATAGGGTTGGCCGATTTTGTAAAAGTAAGTGAAGAAGAAATGGAGATCATCACCGGTACAACGGATCTGAAGATTGGAGCTTCCGCCTTACATGAGATGGGGGCGAAAATCGTCGCGGTTACATTAGGAAAAGAAGGAACATTCCTATCCAATGGACAGCAGTCGGATATCATACCGAGCATGGAAGTGGAATCGATCGACTCTACCGGGGCAGGTGACGCCTTTGTCGGCGCTATGCTACACCAGTTGGCAATGGTGCCAAACCCCAAAAACATCATAGAAGACTTTGAAAAGTTGAAGGAAATGGTCGTTTTCAGCAATAAAGTCGGCGCTTTGGTATGTACGAAGATAGGGGCAATCTCTGCACTGCCGAGTATGGAAGAACTGTATGAGAACGGAATTTCCATGTAATAATAAACTCCTTTTCATATTGGGAAGGAGTTTTTATTTTTAGGAATAATTTATATTCCCCTATCAAATATCTGACAAAAATTATATGATTAAGAGTAGTGAAATCGGCCGGATGCACAGACCTAGACCCTGTACATTTGGTTTAATGGGAAAGAAGCAACCTGAAGGGGAATATTGCAAATGTTTTTGTCAGATCTTTTTATTAACTTATGTATTTTAATTGCACTGCTATTCATATATCTTCAGATTAGGTGGAATACATATCTGGATAATTGGGAGCCTAAAAAACTGAGCCTGGTGGATGGTATTGCTGGTGGGCTGCTTGGGAATATACTCATGTATTTCTCCATTCAGGTCACAGATGAAACCATCGTCGATCTGCGGTATTTGCCAGTCATGCTAACCATGCTATTCATTGGTGTATTTCCTGGATTAATCAGTACTGCTCTCATTATTGCTGGAAGGTTTTTATTTGGTTGGAATGTTTCATCTGTCTCGGCATTACTTTTAATGCTGGCCATTTTTATCGGATTCCTTCTTATTCTGAAAAACAAGGATACTGTAAGAATGTTGATGAAAAAGGCGATTATGATGATTGTATTTGCTAATATCGCGTTTTCTTTCTTTTTAATGCTGCTCATTCAAGATAGTGGGATATTGCTTAAGTTAATTCCTGTCTACTGGATTATTTCGACCATTGGCGGATTTACTTCCATATACGCAGTAAGATACTTAAGGAAATCTCATTCCCTATTGAAGAAGTATGAAAAAGAATCAACCACAGACTTTCTGACAGGTCTGAATAATGTTCGTCAGTTTGATGTGGTGTGGAATCAGATGGTGATTCATGCAGAAGAAAAAAAAGAACAGCTTTCTTTGCTACTGATTGACATCGACCATTTTAAAAAGGTGAATGATACATACGGTCATCCAGTGGGAGATATGGTTCTAAGGGAACTTGGGGAAGTACTAAAGCGCAACACCAGATCCTTCGACTTGGTATCTAGAAATGGAGGCGAGGAGTTTTCTGTTATCCTGCCCGGTTGCCCGAAACACCAGGCAATCGAAAAAGGGGAAAAAATCCGTCTCGCCGTAGAAACACATCCTTTTCCAATTTCAGCAGACGAACATATAAACATCACCGTTTCCATAGGTGCTGCAACCTATCCGGAAACAAATATCAACACGGAAAACATTATTAAAAGTGCGGATGATTGTCTGTATAGAGCGAAGCATTCGGGTCGTAACCAGGTTTGTTATTAATAAACCTTCCAGATATGAGGAGGGTATGACTCAGCTGGTCGAGCTAGTATTACGATTCCTCAAAATAGAAATCAACCATAAAAATAGCTTAATTGTAGAAGTCTTAATCATGGATTCTTGATTTGGACTTTTTTTTATTTTCCATTGTTTAAAGGAGAAAGTTAAATTTTAAACACCGAAGATACAGATCAATCTAAGAATAAGGCAAATTTAATCCAGTTTAACAACTCTTCATTTTTTCTTGCTTTTTGGAGATATTAAAAAATAAAAAGGAAATTATTATGATAGGATTCGTGCTTTCAATTATTACATTTAATCTCATTGCATTAAAATTCAATAAAAAATTGAAAGGCAATCACATTGCTCATATTTGGATGTTTACAATAGCCTTTCAAACCAGCTTTGATGCTTATATAAATTATAAATTTCAGGGCTATTGGTATTTTACAAAAGCAGTGGATTGGTGGGAGTTACCTGCTACAACAATACTAGTCCCTCCAGTAAACATAATATTTTTAAACTTTTATCCCCTTAATAAATCGTTAAGCAAACAGATAAAATACATTACTTTTTGGGTTTTTGGTATACTTGCCTATGAAATTTTGGCACTTTTGCCTGAACCCATAGGATATTTCAATTATGGTTGGTGGACAATATGGCATTCAGTAATTATCGATCCCATTTTATTAGTTATTCTTTTAATGTATTATAAATGGATTTTAAAGTTGGAAAGAAAACCTACAGATATAAGTGAGGAGAAAATATGACTGTTAATGAAAAGGTCACAGAAGGAGCAAGGAAAGTATATCAACTATTGGAAAAATCCGCTGATTTACATATGGATATATGGATAGATTATGTTGTTTTCACATGGAGATGGTGGTTTTTACTAGGTTTAACACTAATTCCTTGGATTATATGGTTGGTATATAGAAAAAAAGGAAGCACCCATCGCCTTTTATTTGTAGGATTTTTTACTATATTTATTTCACTTTGGTTAGACAGTATGGGTACTCAATTAGGCTGGTGGTACTACAAATATGAGCTAATCCCGTTTACTCCTTCCTTTAAGCCATGGGATTTCAGTTTATTGCCAGTAACAACTATGTTTTTTTTACAATTCAAACCAAGTCTAAGCCCTTTTATAAAAGGAATAGTGTATGCTGCAATCATTGCATTTATTGCTGAACCACTTTTTTTGTGGCTGGGCTATTATGAATATCCTAACTGGGAGTATATTTACTCATTTTTTTTATATTTTATCATTTATCTTATTTCACATTTTATTGTTACGAGAAATAAGTTTGAGAGGCTTTAATATAATAAAGAGAGCACAAAGAAACTTGTTGAAAATATTTACAATATTTAACTTAATATCCATATATTTTTGTTATTATTAAAGAAGAAGTAAGATATTCATTGGAGGTACATAGATACTTTACAAATCTGTTTTCCGATAGTGGTAGTCGGACAATGCTTTATCTTGCCATGTTTATAGTAGATAGAAATGAGGGGATGGAGCGTGAAAAAAGTGGGAACAGTCCTATTGATCCTAATCCTGATCGTAGTCGGGGCAACGGTTGCTGCTGGGCAGTTTACGGATGTTTTTTCTTTTAAGACGGTTGGCTTTCAGGATGCAAGTTCAGTAAAGGGGGATGGAATAAAGAAGGTGGAGGTCGATGTGTCCTCCATTGATGTGAAAGTGGTATCGACAACTGGTGAGGAAATTAATGTGGAGCTTGCTGGGGAAGTGAGTGAGCGTTATAAGGATGATTTTAAACTGAAAGTGAAAGAGAATGGAGATACGCTGAAGGTTGAAATCGAGGAGCCGAATTTCCGTTTCGGAGCTATTATGATCAACCTCCAGATGGTCATCGAGCTTCCGGAAAAAGAGTATGAATCCATCAGACTCTATGCGTCGTCAGGGGATTTTGACATCAGGGGAATCCGGGCCAAGGAGATCCTTACTGAAGTGAGTTCGGGTGATATCCGTGCTGAGGACGTTACTGTGGCATCCGTTTTTGAACTGGATGCCAGCAGCGGAGACATGCGTCTGAATAACGTGAAAGCGGCAAAGTTCACTATGTCAGCGAGCAGCGGGGACATTAGACTTGATGGTGTGGAAGGAGAGGTCTCCGTTGATACATCCTCAGGGGATATAACCGTCTATGAGGCGGCAGGTGACTTGACTTTGGAGGCATCTTCCGGGGACATCACGATTGATAACAAGGAAGTGCAGGGCAATATCCATGCAGAAGCGACAAGTGGAGATGTAAAAGTATCATTCCGCGATGCACCAACCACCCTGTCACTCGACTTTCGCGCAAGCTCAGGTGACGGCACTGTCAACTTGGAGGAAATGCTGTACGATGAAAAAGCGGAGGACGAAATCCTAGGCAAGGTCGGCGACGGGAAGTACATGCTGAAGGTAAGGACAACGTCAGGGGATTTTAGTTTGAACTAGGGAATATTTTACGAAACGGCACTCTTTACTTTGATAAAGAGTGTTTTTTTCTTGTGTCAGACTTTTTGTCACAAAAAACAAAATATTTAAAAAAATAATAGATTTAGGCATATTGTCCTTGTATAATTATGGGTGATAGAGTAAAAGTATGAAGAAATTTGGGACTTCTTAGCGAATTGCACAAAAGCAATATTTCTGTTTCATGATAGACCTTTTTAGAGACCAGAAAAAAGAGGGGGAAAGGAACATGAAGAAGATAATGGCGCTTATTTTTACTGCAATATTAATGTTGGGGATTTCGTCTCCTGTAATTGCCTCTGAAGTAAAAGATATAGCAAAGGCTCTGGAGATGATTGAACAAACGAATCTCGAGATTGAGAAAAAGATCGAAAAGGGAGTCACGAAGGCGGATAAACTTCATGCTGCATATCTGATGGATCTTCAAAGGCTTGAAGAGGACGAGAAGTTGGAAAATGATTTGGCGAAGAGAACAGAGCTAAAAGAAAAGATAGAAGCGAAATACGAAAAGAAACTGGATAAAATTATTGCAAAAGTGTATGACGAAACACTTGAGATGTCAGCTCTAACAATCCAAAAAGCTGCGGACCTTGGCGTGGAAGCGGAGTGCAGCTGGGTACTGGTGCGCTTTGCTGATCGATATGTATGGATTGATCCTGTTCGTGTGGTAGGGTTAAAGAAATAGCCAAATGGTACATATTTAACGGTAGTGAAAGCGAGTCTAATAGTTAATTCGACTCGCTTTTTCATAATATTTGAGGTGAATAAAGTGGGTTTTTCCATAGGGAGAAAAGGGACTAGCTTAGAGAAGGTTAATTTGGATAATTTTGATATTAGTTTATTATCCAGGGGTAATGGGGCTGAAGTGATGATTCAGTCTATTAGCAAGGATAATATATTTTATATCTACCCAGGTGAATCTCCAGAAGTGATGGAGTTTTTTTATATACTCCAAGGTGAAGTAGTTTGTGAGTTGAATGGAGAAAAGATAATACTTGGCCCACATGACTATTATTCCGCGAGCAATTTACAGGAGCCGATACATTTTAATGCACTAACAGATGTTTCATACCTGTGGTTCATCACTGAGCCGACATTCTACCATATAAGCCAAAATGTAACGGAATTAAAGAAAATGGTAGAAAAAGTGGAGGAAAGAGACCCATATACAAGTAAGCATAGTGATAGGGTGTCAAAATACTCCATAAAGATCTCGAGAAAAATGAAACTTGAAAAAGAGAAACTGGAAAACTTATATATCGCTTCCTATCTGCATGACATTGGAAAGATAAATATACCTACAGAGATATTAAACAAACCAGGAAAACTTACAGAGAAAGAGTATTCCATCGTTAAATTGCATCCATTAGATGGAGCGAATATGGTAAAGGGCTTCTATAATGAAGAAATTCCTAAAATAATTGAACAGCATCATGAAAGATTGAATGGCAGCGGATACCCGAATGGAATAAAAGGAGATGAGATTCTCCTTGAGGCAAGGATAATCTCAGTAAGCGACACATATGATGCGATGACAGAAGACAGAGCCTATAGGAAAGCATATTCAGCAGCCTATGCGATGGAGGAAATAAGAAGACTTACACCAACTCATTATGACCAAACAGTGGTTAATGCCTTAGAAGAAATACTAAAAGAAGAGGGACACCTCTCCTAGTGTCCCTCAAGTTGTTATTCTCTTCGCACTTTCTCTCACTTCATATTCAAGTAAAATACATCCCAAAATTAATCTATTTTCTTCTTCTCTTTAATAACAGCATTTTTGTCTGCTGTGAATTCCTGTTTGTATTCGACTAAATCAATCTCGCAGCCTGGGCCCAAAGTGATAAAGTTTCCTCTTACGACTTTTGCCTTGGTGTATTCCAGGTGGATGTGGTCGCCTTCTATTACCTCTGACTGCAGGTTTTTGTTGAAGTTTTTGATAAACTTATCTAATAAGGAGCGGGTATTTCTTTTCTTCACTGTGATGGTTTCTCCACCGATTTCTTTTGCATAGGATTTTCCATGCAGAATAACGTTGATTGTATCAGCATTAAGAAGGCCTTGAATTTGAAAGGCACCTTCTGCCTGAAAACTTTCGCATTCGCAATCTTCCCCTATATCTATCGATCCTTCTATTGTCAGTTGTTCTCCCTTTGCACTTTTGCCTACAGTGGAAGCACCCTTCACTTCTAATTGCTGAAAATGGAAAAATCCTTTGACAGTTGCATGACCGTGAATCTGAACTCTTTCAGTTAAAAGATTCCCGGTTATGGTAGAACTGCCCTTGATGGTCGTGTTCTCGGCGTGTACGTTTCCAGTGATTTTCCCCGCACCATTACATTCCAAATCCACACACTCAAGATCATGGACAATGGTTCCACTGCCATTAATGACCACCTTATTAAATGTTCCTCCTCCTACACTGCCACTTCCATTAATAACTAAATCTTCTCTTTTAGCATTTTGCATCTCGTCATCTCCTTAGTATCGAACCACTTTGTGGGCCTTTGTAGTTTTATTGGATTTATAGCTGCTCTGATATTCTACAACTTCTATATCACAACCTGGACCAAGGGTAATGTGGTTGCCCCGCACTATTTTTGCAGTGGTATGTTCGAGATAGATGTTGTCACCTTCGATGCTTTCAACCATAAGCCGGTTTTGTCCTCCGAAAAAATTTAGCCATTTCCCTTTGATACGAATAGTTTCGCCGCCGATTTCTTTTATGCGGCTTGTGCTATGCGCCAATGTTACAGTTAATTTCCCGACATTCAGAAGCCCTTCAATATCCAATCCACCTTTGACGGACAAAGTATCGAGTTCCACTGACTCTTTGGATGACAGCCAACCTCTCACAAGACAGGCATCCCCGGTCATCTTCTTTATCAACTCAAGGTTGCCGAAAACCTTAAAGTTCCTGCCTTTGATCTCGTCATAGACCTTGCTGTTTCCGAACATCTTAAACGTGTCAACGGATGCTTTGCCGTTCATTTTAAAATCTCCGAAAATTTTGATCGTGTCACAATGCAGATCCCCACGGATATGCCCTTGCCCATGGATCCTTACTTTATTATAAATGCCACCTGTGGATGTGCCTTCTCCAAAAATCCGAATGTTTTTCTTAGTGATAGCGGTCATCTGTTACCCCCCATTACCAACTTGTTTTTTAAATCCTCTATAACGGCTCCCATTGGCTGCTCTACAATAACCTTTGCATGGGTATCAGCAAAAACATCATGGGAAGAACCGAGGAGGAGAACAAATGCGACCCCCATTTTTCTTACAACAAGCAACTTTGCATTGGTCTGATCTGTTTTTGAATAATGCTCCTGTAAGGTATGAAGAATCTGCTTCGCTTCTTCCAAGACGATCTGACCTTCTTGAAGCAGGTTGTTCACAAGAAAGAGATGTAAAATTCCTTCAAACTCGAATGTTTCCTTCTCGCTGATTTGCTCAGAGTAAAAAGTAAGGATAGATTCTGTAACAATGTTCTGTTTAATTAATTCAGCTTTGGTGAGAGTAATCTGTTTAGCATTGGGAGAGAACATTTCAGCTAATTCATCTAAAGAAACGTCCGTCTTCATCTGTTTGATTTTATTGATTCGGTCCAATATTTTTACTCGTGGAAAAAAGGTTTCCTGTCCGGTATAAGTGGACTTGCGAACAAACCAATCTTCAGGGATCAGGTCTTTACGCTTCCAGCGATACAATTGACCGTAAGAAATACTGGCTTCATCCAATAAATCCTTCTTGGAAATCAATTCTTCTTCCATGGCTATTCCTCCGTTATAGTTTCATTATGTGAATCCAGTGTAACATAACACTGTTACGTTTGTAAACGGTGTAATCAATCTACTTAAAAGCAGGAAATTAACTGTGGGGTGAAGAAGTAGGTCTTTTATTAAAAAGAGAATAAAGGGGTATTTTATGCAACTAAGTACTCAAATGGATCCATTGTTACATGAGTTAAGAAATTACTGCTATTCCATAACAGGGAGTCGCTGGGATGGGGACGACTTATTCCAGGATACCGTGATGAATATAATGAAAAGAGCGTCTGACATGGAACTTCATCCAAATCCAAAGGGGTATCTTTTTAAAGCAGCTACCAATCAGTGGCGAGATACCATCCGTAAAAGGAAAAGAGTAAATCTGCTGGAGTTCGATAAGGTTCAGGCCCCTTCGACAATTGACATCAGTCTGTTGGATTCTGTGGAAATGCTGACGGTTCTCCTGCCGTTTAAGCAAGCGGCATCCATCTTGCTTACGGAGTATTTTTGCTTCTCCGCTAGTGAGGTGGCGGACATGCTTGGGATGACAACCGGGGGAGTAAAAGCTGCCTTGAATCGAGGGAGAACGAGGTTAAAGGTGATGATGGATTCTCCTGAGAAAAGAGAGCCAATCGATTCACTGATAAACCGTCTATTATGTGGATTAAAAAAGGATGACCCGAAGATAATCATTTCTACATATCGAATATTGGTGTCCAGAGGAGTAAAGGTCAAAAGCGGTGACAAACACTTTGTTTTTACGCTGACAGACCCGGATGGCAATACGTTTGACATTTTAGAAAAAATTTAAAAGATTTTCGTATCTTTTCAGCTCGTAAACTCGTTATTTAATAAAGGGGGTGAATACTATTGAAAATGGTGAAGAGAATTGATACGGTTTTTGTTCCTGTGACGGATATTCAGCGGTCGGAGGAGTGGTATATGAAAGTGTTTCCTTTTCGAGTGGTGTATCGGAGCGGAGATGGTAACTATGTTGGCTTCCGTTTTAATGAGGAAGGGGAAGAAGTGAAAACGGCATTAACGATTTTCAAAACCGAGAAGCTGCCGGAGCGCATTCACAGTCCATTCAATTTCTATATCGAGGAGGTCGATGGATTCCATACTTTCCTGGTGGAAAACGGCTATAACGTAGGGGAAATCCACTCTGCGGATGGAATGCGTTTCTTTGACTTCTATGATCCGGATGGCAATACATTGGGTGTGGTGGAGTTTTAAAGGTAATAAGGAGGATATCACGATGATAAAAAGAGTGGGGACTACCTATATACCGGTTTCAGATCCGGAGACTGCTTCGAACTGGTATCAGGAGACTTTGGGTGCAGTGGAAAATTTCCACAATGAGGACAAGGCGATTATGGATTTTGCCGATCAAAGCATTTTTCTTGTCAAAGCTAAGCCAGGGGAGAGATTGGGTTTTGAAGACATTCATGGGAACCTTCATTTCTCCATGACATTTGAAGTGGATGGATTTGAAGAACTTTCTTCCTTACATACGTTCTTAAAAGGAAAAGGAGTCGAAGTCGGGCAGATAGAAGACCGTGGCCACGCGGGAAACAACTTTGTGTTCTATGACTTGGATGGAAATCTTTTCGATGTATGGAGTGAATTGAGTCCAAAGTTTAAAAATAGTAGATAAAGAGTGTGAACATTATTTCTGTCTGCATCCTGCTTTCCACTCCGGTCATTCAAAAAGTGGCGGGCAAAATTTTAAAAGCACGGAAACGCTATCCGTGCTTTTACCGTTATTCACTATCAATGAGGAAGATTTACCTGCCACGAAACACCAAAACGGTCATTCAGCCAGCCGAACTTCTTGCTAAAGCCGTAATCCCCTAATGGCATAAGTACTTGTCCATCGACACTGAGCTTCTCGAATAGCGTATCGAGTTCCTCTTCCGTATCACATGTGATAAAAATGGAGAAGGAAGGAGTAAAAGAGAACGCGTGCTTTATATTACTGTCAATGCACATAAACTCCTGGCCCTTCAAGGAGAATATCGCATGCATCACGGTTCCTTCGTCACCAGATTCATTGGCTCCGTAACGAATTATACTTTTTATCTCAGAATCCTCTATTAAAGACGTGTAATAATTCATCGCTTCCTCTGCATCGGCATTTTGAAACATCAAGAATGGTGTAACTTTTTCCATTGTTATCGACTCCTTCGCTATTATTCATTCGACTCCGATCGTCCTGCTTCTTCTCTCCAACAATACTACATCACGCCACACACCATTCATTTTACCCACTTTTTCACGGACACCGATTACCCTGAAATGAAATTTTTTATGTAGGCCAATGCTGGAATGGTTCTCGGGAAAAATACCTGATTGCAGCGTCCAGTAACCATGCTGCTCACTTGATTTAATCAATGCATGCAGAAGCATACTGCCGACTCCCATATTCATACTTCTACTACCAACATAGACGCTTACTTCCGCTACACCATTATAGACACACCTGCTGGAAACAGGACTCAAGGCAGCCCATCCCATTACAGTATCTCCTGAACGGGCTACAATACGACATTCCGAAATGTGATCCCTGTCCCAATCACTCCAGGTAGGTGCCTCTTGTTGAAACGTGGCATTCCCCGTGGCGATGCCCTCGAGATAAATTTGGCGCACTTGATTCCAATCTTCCGGTTTCATGGTATCTATTAGAATAGAATTGTCCATAAAATCACCTTCACCTTAAAGTTATTCAGACTGCTTGGTCGCGTCCACAATGAGAGAAGGAAAGACCAAGTTCTCCCCTTGATTCCTTGAATCATACTTCTTGGATCGGAATATCACCCCTTCCTTTCCATCCCAATCATTAAAATGGAACTTGCCATTTTCATCGCAATACTCCAGCAGTTTCACTTTAAATCCTACAGCCTTGAACATGTTGGATAGGGACTTATAATTGTGTACAATTTTGTGACTTGCAGCAGGGTGGTCTTCGGGGCCAGGGCCACCTATTTTCACGATATTCTGGTATTCTTCATTCGGAAAAAAACCGTCAGGAACCGCACAGCGTACATAGCCATTCGGGGCCAAAAATTGATAGCAGACCTTGGCCGCTTCCACCCCTTCTTCATACGTTAGGTGCTCCCATATGTGTTCCGCTAAAATGGCGGAAAGGGAATTCTCGGGAAACTTATTTCTCCACGTGGATTCTTCCAATAGGTTAAGTTCCTGTTCCTGGGTATGTAGCCACCCTGGATTATTATGATACTCGCCAGCTCCCACGACAACTTTCATAATTCCACCACTCCTCTATTTCAATTCTTCTATATATTCAACAAAAACAGCATCAATCCTCCCGATTGAAACTTCAGTGCCCTTATGATCCTCTTTTGAAGGATTAGGATATAGGAATAGTGCCTTTATCCTTTTATGATGTAATCATGTATACTAGGGAGAATAGAAGTTGGATTGAAAGGAGTTACTCCCTATGAAATATATGAAATCACAAATGAAACAGCTGATCAAGGACAACGACCACCTACAGCAGCGCCTAAGAGAGCTGATGGACCAGCACGGCCTGGAAAAAAACTTCGCCCTAAAAGCGTTGTATCATTCAGAGGTTGCTGAAGGCGGAAGATATCAATTGGATTATCAGGCGCTTGATCCCAGGGATTAGCCTTTCTGTTTTTAGTGCCAGCTAGAAAAAAGCAGTGTGATTTCACAACAGAAATCACACTGCTTTTTGCATTTCTTTATTTCAATAATAATTTATTGCAAATCGATAAATTCGATGCTAAAATCAAATTATTATTAAGTAGATGAGGTGCATTCTATGAAACGGGAAACAATCTTTTTAAAACTCGTTGTGGTTCTGATGGGACTGCCTGTTCTTGCTTTGTGTATTTTTGTATTACCTGAGATAGCGAGATTTTTTGCAGAATTAAATCCAACCCTGGATTTTTTGCAGTATCCCTTTTTAATCGGGCTGTATATAACAGCAATCGTATTTTTCGCTGCACTGTACCAAACTTTAATGCTTTTAAGCTATATTGACAAAAACGAGGCGTTCTCTGAAGTTTCAGTCAGTGCTTTAAAGAAAATCAAATACTGCGCTATCATTATCGGTTCCTTTTATGTGGTATTTATGCCACTCATCTATCTTATGGCAGAGGTGGACGATGCCCCGGGTATGATACTGATCGGAATGGTCATAATCTTTGGTTGCATGGTCATTGCAGTCTTTTCCGCTGTACTCCAAAAGTTGTTAAAAAATGCGATCGACATAAAATCAGAAAACGATTTAACGGTCTGAGGTGAAAACATGGCGATTATAATCAATATTGATGTAATGTTGGCTAAAAGGAAAATGAGCGTAACCGAACTTTCAGAGAGGGTCGGAATCACAATGGCCAACCTTTCCATATTAAAAAACGGAAAGGCAAAAGCGGTCCGACTATCAACCTTAGAGGCGATTTGCAAAGCGCTGGAATGCCAGCCTGGAGATATATTAGAATACAGAAGTGACGAAGAGTGAAGAGTGAGTGGGGACAGTAGACCTGTCCCCATTATTTCATTTTGTAATACGTAATCCCGAGTGCCAGAGCCAGTACACCGCCTTTGACGATATCCATGGCGTAGTAGGGGACGGACATCATGACGAGGCCGTTTTGGAGGACGCCGATGAGTACGGCTCCGATGAAGGTTCCGAAGGCGTTGGGTTTGCCTGCGCCTAATACGGAGAAGCCGATGAAGGCTGCGGCAACGGAGTCCATGAGATAAGGTGCTCCTGCATTGATTTCAGCTGTCATGATCCTTGATGCCAGGACGATTCCGCCAATGGAGGCAAAAAGGGCAGACATCAGGTATGCTACCGTTTTGTATCTGTTCACGGGAATCCCTGAGAGCTTGGCGGCTTCCGCATTCCCGCCGATCACATACATATACCTGCCGTGCTTCGAGTATGTCAAAAAGATATGTACGAAAAGAACGACGGTGCCCATGATCAGTATAATCCAGGGAACTTGGCCAATTTTACTGAAAAGAGGGCTGATCAGTCCTTCGTAGAAGTTTCCATCAGGCATGATCATGTTTTGAGAGATGGCCGCGCCTCTTGTATATGTAAGGGCGATTCCTTGAATGATGAACATCATGGCAAGGGTGAGGAGCATATCCGGAATCTTCACTTTTACGATCAGCAGGGAATTCAAAAGGCCAACAATCAAAGAAGCCGTGATGGCTGCAATGATGGCAATGAAAGTATTCTGTGAAAACCATACAAACATGGAAATCACGATCGCGTTCGATAGGGAGGCGACAGAGCCGACCGATAAATCAAATCCATTCACAGCAAGTGAAACGGTAATGCCAATGGCAATGATCGTTACAATCGAAATGGATCGAAGAATGCTGATGATGTTGTTGCCTTGGATAAAGGATGGATTGGCCATGGTAAAGACGGCAATCAACACGAAAATGGTCAGGATGGTTCCATATTTATATAAAAATTGAAATAAAGAGTTCGAACTGAGTGATGTGCTACCCTGCATGTTACTTTCCTCCTGCTGAGTAATATAGGATTTCTTCTTCATTGGTCTCTGATGTAATAAGCTCCCGTGAAACCTCGCCATCATACAATACATACATACGGCTCGTGATCCCCATTATCTCGGATGTTTCCGAGGATGCATAGAGGACCGCTTTTCCGCGCCTTGCCAGATTGGCAATCAATTCATATATATCCTTTTTTGCCCCAACGTCTACACCCTTTGTCGGCTCATCGAAAATGTACACATCGGCGTCTGTGATGAGCCACTTTCCAATCGCTATTTTCTGCTGATTTCCGCCGGAAAGATGCTGTGCAAAGGCATCTGGGGAGGGTGTTTTGATTCCGAGACTCGTAATAAGTTCAGTTGCTTTTTTCCTTTCCTTTTTTCGATCTAAAAAGCTGAAAAAAGAAGTGAACGAGTTCAAGGAAGCAGCCGTAAGGTTTGTCGTAACCGTTTCAGCCACAAGGATTCCTTCTTTTCTTCTTTCTTCCGGAACGAGTGCTATACCCCTTTTCACCGCTTCATGAGGACTCTTTAGCTGAACCTTTTGCCCTTTGATGAAAATGTCACCGGATGTCACGTCCGATAGGCCGAATAGCGTCTTGCATAGCTCCGTTTTGCCAGCGCCAACAAGACCGGCAATCCCTACGATTTCGCCCTCTGCGACTTTGATGGAAAGGTTATTCAGTTTAGTAGAGTCGGAGAGATTGCTCACTTCCAGCACAGTTTGCCCACGCATGGCTGGTTGTTCCGGGAATTGCTCCTCCAGCTTCTTGCCAAGCATCTGTTCCACCACTCTGTTTTGAGTAGTAGCCGTTGTCACTTCTCTAGACACAAGCTTTCCGTTACGCATCACCGTTATCTCCTCGCAGAGCTCGAAAATTTCAGGCAGCCGATGAGAAATAAAGATGATGCCAACATTTTGATTCTTTAAGTCTTCTATTATACGGAAAAGCTCCTTCGTCTCCGTCTGGCTTAATGGGGCTGTAGGTTCATCCAGAACCAAGAATCGGCAATCGGTTGCGATGGATTTTGCGATCAGCACCATTTGCTTTTCCGCGAGTGTCAGTTCGCTGACAAGCCTTCTGGAGGATAGATTGATGTTGAGCCTGTCCAGCACAACGGATGCTTCCTTATGCAGCCCTCGCCAGTCGATGAATTGTCTGTTCCCACGGACTGTCTTTGCAAGCATGATATTTTCCCCGACTGTCAGATAGGAAACGAGTGCGGTATCCACTTCCTGATAGACCGTCTGGATGCCAAAGTCCTGTGCATCCTTTGGCGTGCGGATGGGGAGGAGGTTTCCATCAAGCGCAATTTGGCCGGTATAGTGACTGTAGGCCCCAGAGAGAACCTTCATCAGTGTGGACTTTCCTGCACCATTGGCTCCGATAAGCGCATGTACCTTTCCGGTTTCCGCTGTGAAATCGACCTGATTTAACGCTTTCACTCCCGGAAATTCGATGGAGATGTCGGTCATTTGAAGAATCTGTGCTGCCATATCATGTCCTCCTTTCACAAAAATGAGACACTCTCTTTACTAGGAAAGGAGAGTGCCCTAATATGCTGGCTACTTCTGATAATGCTCCTTCAGCACCTTCATCCAGTCCTCTTCAAATGCCGAGGAGGTTCCCCAGCCGTCAATGATATCTGCGAGGTTCACCATATTTACGGCTTGATCTGATTTGCGAAGCTCCTCCTGGGAGATGAGGGATGCCTCGAGGTCATAGGTTTCCGGCGTTTCCTCGCCAGCCAGCTTCTTTGCAAGCAGACGCAGATTGACTGCACCAATCAGTTTCGGATCTACTGCCGCTGTGTATTTCCATGGGCTTTTTTCCACCTGGATTTCCTGAAGATCGGCATTGGATACATCGATTCCGTAGATTTTGATCTCGTCACGTCCAGCTTCCTGGATCGCACGTGCCGCACCGATTGCGAAGGCATCCCATGTCGCGAAGATGGCGTCGATTTCACCTTTTTTATGTTTATTCAGCATCGCAGCTACGGCATTCTGGGTCTGAACGGAAGTATCAGCAGCTGCCACACCGAATCGCTCGACTTCCTTGATGCCGGGATTGCCAGAAAGCGTATCCGTATAGACTGCGTTCCGTCTTACCATTGGAGGAAAACCGTCCACCCAAAGGTAAACAATATTTGCTTCCCCATTAAAATCCTTCACCAGCTGATCAAGTGCCAATTTTGCAAGTTCTTCATCGTCCTGGGAAGTCTGTGTCACACCTTCCACAGTCCCGACATCCGGATTGGAGTCGAATGTCACGACGCTCTTGCCTGCTTCCACCAGCTTCTTCACCCCTTCTACAGTCGCCGCATCATCCCCGTGGGAAAGGATGACCCCATCATAATCCTGAGTGACAGCCTGCTCGATTGCATCGTGGAACTTGGCGCTGTCCCCGTTTGCTGTGAATACATCCACTTCAAAACCGAGTGCTTCTCCTTCCTGTTTTGCACCTGCCAGGAATTGTGCGGTATGATCATCGCCCCCGATTTTGCGGATGACCTTGATTTTCGCACCCTCGCCTTCTGCAAAGCGCTCCGGTACATTTTCAAAGGATACCTTTTCCTCGGCTCCTGCAGTCTGGCCGGAATTCCCGGAAGAACATCCTGTTAAAAGTAGTGATAAGGATAGTGTTGCGGCAAATACTGATTTCACGATTGATTTATTCTTCATGCTCATGACTCCCCTTTAGTTTTTTCTATTTTTGGCCAGGGAGGAATCATACAAAATAAAAAAACCTCCCTGAAAAGAGAGGTTTCACCGCAATATATATATCGGGATGCTCCTCTCTCATCTTTCAGAACACAGATATGTCCTGCAGGATTTAGCACCAATTCCAAATGGAACGGTTGCCGGGCATCATAGGGCCAGTCCCTCCGCCACTCTCGATAAGAGAATACGTATTAAATTCTTTTGAAAAATTTATAATTATCACTTTAATAGGTTGAAGAGGTAATGTCAAGAAGTAATTTTCCGAGAATTTGGAGAGTTTGCAAGCTATAAACAAGAATTACTGGAACTGATCAAGGAAGAAGTTTAAAATCAATATAAATGAGTGGGGACTGTCCCCGTGGAAGGAGAATGGTGAACATGGACAGTAAATCCTTTTTCTCCAACAACATAAAAGCTGCACTGAAAAATAGTCCGCCTGGTGAATGGATGCCAAATATTCCGGAGAACTGTATTCGGCTGAATTCCGGCTATCCTGCACCAGAGCTTGTTCCTGACCAGGAGCTGAAGGCAGCAGTGGCGCGCCTCCTGGATGAGGAGCGGGATTTGCCTCTTCACTATCTAGGAAGTCGGCGTATCGATAAGCTGAAAGAGCAGATTCAAGATAGATTGGTGGAGCGTGGGATGCGTGTATCCGGTGATGAGCTATTGATCACTTCCGGCGCATGCCAGGCGATTGATTTGGTTGCCCGGATCCTCCTTGACGAGGAAGCGGTCGTTGCAATGGAAGCACCAACCTATATGGAGGCATTGGAAATCTTCCGGAACTACACGGATCATTACATCTCCATTCCGGTTGATGAGCAGGGTCTTCAGACTGACCTATTGGAAAAAGAGCTCGAAGAAAGAAAACGGAGCGGCCTCGCTTTGCCGCGTTTCCTGTACACCATCCCGACCTTTCAAAATCCTACCGGGACCACCCTGGCAGCAGAACGGAGGAAGCATCTGCTGAAGCTTGCCTCCTCCTACAACTTTCTCATCATCGAGGACGATGCCTATGGGGAGCTTGCATTCAACGAAAGCCCAGAGACGCTGAAGGCGATGGACAAAGAGGGACGGGTGCTTCATATCGGTTCCCTCTCCAAGGTCGTGGCTCCAGGCATGCGGATCGGATGGGTAGTAGGAGCGCGTGAATTCATTACAGCACAATGGTGGTTCAAAAAAGACCTCGATCATCCATTTGCCCATAGTACAATGGCCACTTTTCTGGAAAACATCGACTTCGAATCGAGGCTTGAGATGCTGAGGAGGACCTATCGCGAAAAGTGTGCGGCCATGCTCTCCGCATTGCAGGAAAACATGCCAGAATCCGTTACGTGGTTTGTGCCCGAAGGAGGCTATTTTGCCTGGGTGAGGATTCCGGGAGTCGATACAGCGGAAATGCTGGCAGCGGCCATGGCAGAAGGGTTAGCCTACATTCCTGGGAAGCACTTCTTTCTGGATCAGGCAGAAGGAAAAGAGTTTCTGCGACTTTCATTCAGCTATGCGGATGTGAAGGAGATTGAGGAAGGAATAAAGAAACTCGGGAAAGTAGTCGTGAATGTTGCAAAATAAAGAAGAGGCCGTTCGAAAAGTTTGCTTACTTTTCGGACGGCCTTTTTACTGGGGACATGGGACCTGTATCCCTCTTACTTGTTAAGCCTTTGTGAATGTAGGTTATTACAAATAAAATCCTGACTTTACAGGTTTTTTTATAGAATTAGGAAATCCCTTCCATTTACACTGTAAACCTATTGAAATATCAGCCATGTCACTCTTACTAGTAAATTACTTACCACCTCCTCCATTTGTCACTGATAATAATAGGAGAGGAAATTGGAATAGGGCGATTAGCCTTAATATTTTCACTACCTATTAATGGTAGGTTCATACTCCTTTTACACGAGCTTGTTATCATTTTCTTGTAGCTAAATATGAGGGAGGAATTACCATGTTGAAAAAAACTTCAAGTATTGTGATTGCGGCAGGTGTTCTATTATCTGGACTGGGCGTAAATATCGGTTTGGAGGAAACAGAGGCAAAAAAACCGGAAATAGTAGCTAATCAAAAGCATGGCAAGGTAAAGAATGTCATTTATATGATCCCTGACGGATATAATGCAGCCTATGCCACAAACTATCGCTGGTATAAAGGAGAAGACTCTTCATATGATACACATGTGAAGGGGCTGATAAAAACTCACTCAGCTGATACAGAGGTGACAGACTCCGCTGCAGCAGGTACTGCAATGGCTACAGGGGTAAAAACGAATAATGGGATGGTTGGGGTGACACCTGATGGAAAAGAAGTGGACTCCATTCTCGATGCTGCAGAGAAATCCAAAAAGTCCACAGGGCTTGTGGCGACGTCCACGATTACTCATGCAACTCCGGCTGTCTTTGGAGCCAGCGTCACCTCACGCGGAGATGAAGCGTTGATTGCCCCCCAATATTTTGAAAATGGTGTGGATGTCATCTTTGGTGGCGGACGAGAATACTTTACCACAGTAGAAGAAGGCGGCAAACAGCCTACCACGAACCTTATTGAACAGGCAAAAGAGAATGGATACAAATATGTATCAGATCGTGACCAACTGGCTACTGCAAAAAGTGGAAAAATTCTTGGGCTGTTCGCTGATAATGCAATGGCAACGGAAATGGGGCGGAAGGAGACTAACGAACCTAGCCTAGCGGAAATGACGAATGCAGCAATCGGTGCCCTTAAACAGAACAAACATGGCTTCTTTCTGATGGTGGAAGGTTCTCAGATTGATTGGGCAGGTCACGCTCACGATGCTGCATGGGCCATGAATGATACAAAAGCGTTTGATGAAGCAGTCGAGGCTGCCCTTGAATTTGCAAAAAAGGATGGCAACACCCTTGTCGTGATTGCAGGTGATCATGAAACAGGAGGAATGTCTGTCGGGTCAAACGGCCAGTATGACTTGAATATTGATATTCTCCATCAGGTAGAGGCTACTGGCGACATGATGGCAGAACAATTGAATGATGATCGAAGTAATGTGAAGGAAATAGTGAAAGAATATACAAAGCTGGAGCTTTCCGATAAGGAAGTGGCTGTTATAAGGAATGCAGAAAAACCGGCACTCGCCATAAATGAAGTGATAAGTGACAGGGCGTTGGTGGGGTGGACAAGCAGCGCACATACAGGAACTGATTTACCAGTCTACGCTTATGGTCCACAATCAGATAGATTCATAGGAATGCATGATAACACAGACCTCCCTAAAATTATGGCGGAAGCAATGAAAATTAAATTTGGCAAATAAGCTTATATCGGCTCTCCGAAAAGTTGATCACTTGACTTTCGGAGGGCATTTTTTATAAGAGATGATAACGTGGGCGGGGCCAGGACACTCCCGAAAAACTAAATTACTCTATCTTGCCTATACCGAAGTAGAATCGACCAGGAGACCAAGAAAATTATCATTTTCAGTCACCACCCCAAAGCTTACCGAGTATCCTATAAGTAGGGAGTTCTGTAAGAAGAGCTTACTACGAATAAGTGGAGGTGAACTGATGCTCATTTCAGAGTTGGATGAGAATACGATAACAGATGATCAAATGGCAAGCCTACTGTTCAAAGGCCTGGAGGATGATCAGCACAATGGCGACTGCATTCTTGTTGTCGGTAGCAGCAAAGCGGTCCAATACCGCCTGCCAAAAGCGGTAGAACTTTACCACAGCGGCAGAGCAGGGAAGATTCTATGTTCCGGTGGTGTGAAATGGGACGGGCAGGAGCATGCTGAGGCTGTTGCGCTAAAACATGAAGCGGTCAAAATGGGAGTGCCTGAAAAAGATATATTAGTAGAGGATCTCTCCCTCCACACGAAAGAGAATGTGCTGGCATCCATGCTGGTATTGGACAGGGCATTTTCCCTTCATAATATAGACAGGCTGCTGATTGTCACTACGGCATTTCATATGAAAAGGCTACACCTGACGCTGAAAACGTATATGCCGCCTTGGATCAACTTTACCCTCTGTCCGATGAATGACCGCACAACACGTGCGGATAACTGGTTTCAGAGTGAGCAGGGGAGAAAGCGGGTGGAGGCAGAGGCACGGAAGATCATCATGTATGTCAAACAGGGCGCTTTGGTGGACGAAGACATCTTCCTGTAAAGTCACTTTCCAAAAAAGAAAGTGACTTTTCTCGTTTTTAGACCTTCCCGAACATATCCTAAGCAAGGAAAAAGGCTGTTCAGGCTATGTAGAAGACATGTGGGTATTCCATTTCAAATACTGAGATTTCTTTACATCAATATAGTAAAATGAAGGTACTAAAAGAAAAGTAGTGGTGATTCACATAAAAAGCAGAATGAAACAGCTGTTTGACGAACAAAAAAGTGTACACGTGCTGTATGCCTATAAAGGAATGAAGAATTACCTTGAGCAGGTAGTCCAATATATACAAGATGGCATATTGGCGGGAGATTACGTGATTCTGATTGAAAACGACCGTCTTTCCCATATGATCCACAAAGAATTGAGCATGAGGCTAACAAAAGAACAAATGAAGTTTTTTCACTGGGTCAACAGCTTCGATTTTTACTTTTCAAGTGGCAGCTATCATCCTCCTGCTATCGAGAAGTACTTTCAAAAAACGGTACAGCCATATATTGAAAAAGACATTTCTTTCCGGTCCTGGGCGCATGTGGAGTGGAGGTCGATGGAGGATCCTCTGCATCTGATAGAGGATTTTGAAAGAATAGTTGATAAAGCGGTGAATGTGGTGTCCTTTCCTTTAATCTGTGCGTACGAAGGAGAGAAGATGCCAGACTACCTGAGAAACATTTTGCTGGAAACACATCCTTACGTTTTGGTGGAGGATGATTTGATTGACTCGAAACAATATCATAGCGGAACAAGATAAGGAGAGGAGTCACCTCAAAAAGGTGACTCCTCTTTTAGTTCTTACTCAAATAGGGAGATGGTTACTGGACTAAGATCCGAAATTGGGATTACGTCCAAACATTACATAGTCTTCATTAAGAAGAAATTTTGATTGCAGGCTTGCCCAAAGCAGAAAGTGATTTTTCTCTTATTTGACACAATACTACAATATTCTCTTCCGGAACATTTTACGCATCCTTAACTTATAATCCAGGATTCACTCCGTATTATTTGTAGTCCAAACAAAACTAATTTATCTAATCAAATTATTCAGAATATAAATAATATTTTTAATTATCGATTGACATTTTAGTATTACTTAGTAAAATTATTGTTAATAGTAAAACGAAAATTATACGATAAGAGCAAATGACGTTATACAAATAATCAGGATACTTATAAAGCCAAAATGTATATAGGAGGTATAACATGATTATTCATAAAATTGAAACCGCTTCCAAAGGGGAGATGGAGGAACTTCAATTAAAACGGCTACAGGAGACAGTAAGCAGAGTTTATGAAAAGGTCCCATTTTATAAAAATAAGTTTGATGAATTAGGTGTAAAGCCTAAAGATATTCAATCTATAAGAGATTTGATAAAACTTCCCTTTACAGTAAAAAGTAATTTAAGAGATCACTATCCATTTGATTTTTTTGCTGTTGAACAAAAAGAGTTGGTGCGTATTCATGCTTCATCAGGAACTAGTGGAAAGCCTACGGTTGTAGGTTATACAAAAAATGATATTAAAAATTGGTCCAAGCTTGTAGCACGTGCTATTGCTGTTTCCGGTGGGGAGCCTGGAAAGATACTTCATAATGCATATGGATATGGCCTTTTTACAGGTGGGCTTGGTCTCCATTATGGAGGGGAAGAACTGGGGATGATTACGGTTCCTGTCTCGGGCGGGAACACAGATCGCCAAATCTCCCTCATTGAAGATTTTAAGCCAGAGGTCATATGCTGCACGCCTTCGTATTTATTAAATATAGCGGAGCGTATGGAGGCACTTGGTAAGAGTCCAAGAGAGACATCTTTAAGATTCGGCATATTGGGTGCAGAACCTTGGTCAGAGGAAATGCGCCGTACGATAGAAGGAAAGTTTGATATAAAAGCATGTGATATCTATGGATTAAGTGAAGTGATGGGACCAGGGGTTTCAATGGAATGTCATGAAGCACAGGATGGCCTTCATATTGCAGAAGATCATTTCCTAGTAGAAGTGATCGATCCAATTACACAACAACCTGTTCCGGATGGAGAAGACGGAGAGCTCGTGTTCACAAGTTTGACCAAAGAAGCAAACCCTATTATCCGTTATCGTTCAGGTGATATTGCTTCTCTAAATAGAAACAAGTGTAAATGCGGACGATCTACCATTAGAATGTCACGGGTAAAAGGCAGAATAGATGATATGCTCATCATTCGTGGAGTAAATGTGTTCCCGTCTGAGATTGAGCATTTTCTCCTCTCGGTAAATGAAATCGAACCACATTATCAGCTCCATTTGTATAAGAAAGGAAGCATGCAACATGTGGAACTGCATGTGGAAGTAAAAGAAGAATTTTATAATGGAGTGCAGAGCGATATGAATCATGAAAATATTAATAGACTAGGTAAACAAATCCAAAGCCTGATCAAAAGTTCATGCTTAATTTCTATAGAAGTTAACGTGCTTGAACCAAAATCCATTCCAAGATCTGAAGGAAAAGCAGTAAGAATAGTGAATCGTATGAATGAACCACAAGAAGTATAAGGGTGTTATTATGACATTTAAATAAAATTCCGTATTAATTTCGTAATGAATATTATCTCGTTCAATAAAAGGGTGGTAGAATGACTGACTCTATTCAATTTTTGATTTCCGGGCTTACTATCGGGAGTATTTATGCGATAGTCGCCCTAGGATTTGTAACGATTTACAGCGTAACAAAAGTTATTAATCTGGCACAAGGTGAATTTGTCATGCTTGGCGGAATGACGATGTTCTCCTTAATAAGTTTAGGTATACCCTACTTTGTCTCTTTTCTTTTAACAATTGTCATAGTGGTGGCAATAGGCTGGTTAATTGAATATATGATTATCCGAAAAGCAAAAGGAGCAGATCCATTAAGCTTGATTATATTAACCATTGGTACTGCCATATTCATTCGAGGAATTGCGGGTATGGTGTGGGGAAAAAACGCGGTCAAGGTCGACTCATTTACTGGTGATGATCCGATAAATGTATTTGGGGCATCCATCACTCCGCAAAGCATCTGGGTAATGGTTTTTATGTTGATCGTTGTTGTCATCCTCTATTTGTTGATAGAAAAAACAATGATTGGAAAAGCGTTTCGAGCATGTTCAGTTAACCCGATTGCAGCCAGATTAATGGCCATAAGTCCAAAGAAAATGTCCTCATTTTCCTTTGCCTTAAGTGCCGGTTTTGGAGCGTTAGCAGGACTTGTTATTGCCCCTATTCTTTTCCCTTCCTATGATATGGGAATCATGTTAGGGATTAAAGGGTTTTCTGCAAGTATTTTAGGTGGATTGGGCAGTGCGCCAGGTGCTGTAATTGGGGGGATTTTATTAGGTGTTATTGAAGCATTTGGAGCTGGTTACATTAGTTCTGGAATGAAAGATGCGATAGTTTTTAGTGTGGTACTGATGCTATTACTTATTAGACCATATGGATTACTAGGAGAAAAAAATGTTGGAAAGGGAGGGCTATAATTGATACATAAAGGTATCCAACGATTTGGTTGGAAAGGAATTATAGCTTTTGCGGTATTTATCCTCATTCTCCCGTTTATCTTATCTTCTTCCTTTTTTATTACAAAGGCTACTTTTGCAGGGATATATACCATTATCGCAGTTGGACTGGGTTTATTAATGGGATTTGCTGGTCAGATTTCACTGGGACAAGCTGCCTTTTATGGGGTTGGTGCCTATTCTACTGCAGTATTAACGACCACTTATGGAATGAATCCATGGATCAGCTTAATCATCTCTATAGCGGCACCTGCCCTTATTGCGTATATATTAGGGCATACCATGGCAAGACTTCACGGCTATTATTTAGCGATGGCGACACTCGCATTTGGTATTATCATCCACGTGCTTTTGGTGGAATGGAAATCCGTAACGAAAGGGGCTTCTGGATTTTTTGGAATTCCCAAGATTGAGCTATTTGGTTTTGTTTTTAAACAAGGCCTTCCCTATTACTATTTAGTTTGGGCATTTGCTTTACTTGTGATCATTATTTCCCTGAATATTATTCACTCACGGATCGGGCGGGCATTACGATCCATCCACGATAGTGAAGTTGCATCAAGTGCAATGGGAGTAGATACAGGGCGGTATAAGATGCAGGTTTTTGTCATCAGTGCCATGTTTGCGGGGCTGGCCGGTTGGCTCTTTGCTCATATGTCCTATAGTATTTCTCCAGGGTCCTTTGGTTTGAATGGTTCCATTTTATTTTTGACAATGGTGGTTCTAGGCGGGGCGACTAGTGTATGGGGGGCTGTATGGGGAGCATTGCTGATTACAGTCATCAGTTTGGTAGTCCATACGTTAGGGACACATATCTCCTTTATCACAAGTGACTTTGAACATGTACTTTATGGATTCATTATGATGTTGGTTGTCATTTTTCTTCCTAAAGGATTGTTCCCTTCTATAGCTTCTTTGGTCAAAAAGACATACAAAAATTCTAAACCTACCGGGCAATCCCAAAACCTTAGCAAGGGGGATACCAATGTCTAGCTTACTGGAAGTAAGAAATTTGACAAAACGTTTTGGCGGAGTCGTTGCAAATAAAAATGTTTCTTTTGAGATTGAGGAAGGAAAAATAACGGGCTTAATCGGCCCAAATGGAGCAGGAAAAAGCACTTTATTTAACATAGTTTCAGCTGTTTTTCCTCCATCCGAAGGAGAGATTTGGCTCAAAAATGAAAGAATCGATTCTTTCCCAGCGTATAAAATTGCTCCATTAGGTATTTCAAGAACGTTTCAAAACCTGCAAGTTTTTAAGAATATGACAGTACTCGAGAATGTGATGGTTGGTTTGCATACCAGAACCTCATCCGGTATATTAGCTGCGGCGTTAAGACTCCCCAGGTTCAAAAAAGAGGAAGAATTTATTTATAAGACTTCGATGGAAGTACTTGAATTTGTAGAAATTGAAGACATTTGCGACGTAGAGGCTGGAAATCTATCGCTAGGAAAATTGAGGCTGCTGGAATTAGCAAGAGCGCTCTCCACCGAACCAAGGCTGTTATTATTTGATGAAATTGCAGCGGGATTAAATCACCAGGAAACATTGGAAATGAGTAAGCTTATTTTAAAAATAAGGGATCTGGGCATATCGGTTTTTATCGTAGAGCATGATATGGATTTGGTTATGAGAATCTGCGATAAAATCATCGTTCTCGATCAAGGGGAAAAGATTGCCGAAGGGACTCCAAAAGAAGTACAAAACAATCCTCATGTCATAGAGGCTTACCTTGGGGCAGACGAAGGGGAGGATGGAAGCCGATGAGCTCGAAGATTTTGGAAATCAAGGATGTTTCCTTTAGTTATGGCCCCATTCAAGCTTTAAACAGTGTTGATTTTCATGTTAATAAGGGTGAAGTTGTGGCACTGCTTGGAGCAAATGGTGCCGGGAAAACGACGATCCTTAAAAATATATCTGGTCTTCTCAAGCCAACCCAAGGTCAAATTCTTTTTGAGGATGAGAATATAACACCATTTGAGGCAGAGAAGATTGTGGAAAAAAGGTTAATTCTTGTGCCTGAGCATAGACAAGTCTTCAGTACATTATCTGTATTGGATAATCTATATCTAGGAACCTATCATCATTATAAAAGAACAGGAAAAAAAGAAGTGGAACGAGATATTGAAAAGGTGTTTCAATTATTTCCGATTCTAAAAGAGCGAAAAGAGCAGCTTGGAGGAACTCTTTCAGGAGGTCAACAGCAAATGTTGGCGATTGCCAGGGCTATTATGGCAAAACCGAATCTTCTTTTACTGGATGAGCCATCTCTCGGGCTAGCTCCTTTAATAGTCAAAGAGGTATTGCAATACGTGAAACAATTAAGGGATGATTTTGGTGTAACAATATTACTTATCGAACAAAATGTAAGCGCTTCGTTAAAGGTTGCAGATCGAGGCTATGTCATGTCACATGGGGCCATCATCAAAGAAGGACATTCAAAAGATTTGCTGAAAGATCCTGAGATTAAAGAGGCTTTCTTAGGCACCTCAGTGGTGTAAGGTTGAACGCTTATCAAGCAGTTTGAATGAAACCAATAGAATATAAGGGGGATTTTTTTTGAAAAAGCTTTTAATGATAATGTTGGTAGTTGCCCTTGCCTTTGGATTAGTAGCTTGCAACTCGGAGACTAGTGGAGATGGGAAAGATGTGTATAAAATTGGTGCGATCTATTCGAAAACAGGTGATGGCAGCCCGCTTGGTGAACCTGAATGGAATGCTACAAAATTATTAGAAAAACAAATCAATGATGACGGTGGTATTAATGGTACCCCAGTAGAGATTATATTAGTGGATGATGAATCAACACCTGAAAAAGCGATGGAACAAATGAATCGACTGATCAACGATGAGAAGGTCCTAGCTGTACTTGGATCTACGACAAGTGGGGCAAGTCTAGCCATGAAAGGCATTGCAATGGATAATGAAGTTCCGATGGTATCCGCAGGTGCAGCGGTTGGTATCATTTCACCAGTGGAAGAATCAAAATGGGTGTTTAAAACCCCTCATTCTGATGCACATGCAGCCGAAAGAGTATATATGTATTTGCAAGAAGCAGGTATGAAGGAAGTAGCTATTTTAGCAGATTCAAATGCTTTCGGAGCAAGTGGTGTGGAGCAGTTGGAAGCTTTAACAAGTGAATACGGTATTGAAATTGTGGCGAATGAATCCTATAACACAGACGATGCAGATATGAAAACACAATTAACCAAAATCAACAGTTCCGGTGCAAAAGCATTGATTGTTTGGGGTACCAACCCTGGACCAGCTATTATTGCAAAAAACATGAAAGAGCTAGGGATGAATATTCCCTATATCGGAAGTCATGGGATTGCAAACCAATCCTTCATCAACCTGGCTGGTGATGCAGCAGAAGGTGTCGTGATTCCAACAGGTAAACTCCTATTCCCGACACAAATACCAGAAGATGATGCACAATTTGATGTTATTTCAAGCTTTTACGATAGTTATACAGCTGAATACGACGGAGAGCCAACCAACTTCGGTTCTTATGGGTACGATAACTTAATGTTAGTGGTAGAGGCATTAAAATCCGGCGCAACAGACAGAGAATCCATTCGTGATTACTTAGAGAATAATGTAAAAGATTATGTTGGCGCGACCGGTACTTTTACATTCAGTCCAGAAGACCATAATGGGTTAAAAGCGGATAGCATGGTACTTGCTGAAGTAAAGGATGGGAAATGGGTATTGAAAAAATAAAAATGGAATTCAGAAGGCTGACCCTTTGTTATGAGTCAGCCTTTTCTATAGATATGGAGGTGGAACAGTTGAACGAAGCAATTATGGAAAAGATATCTGCAGACCCCTTTGCAAAGCTTTTAGGGATACAAACTATAGAAATAGAAGAGGGAAAAGCGATTGTTTCCTTAAACATAAAGGAGAATATGCTGAATTTTCACGGTGCTGTAAATGGTGGTGTAATATTTTCCTTAGCGGATGTTGCTTTTGCCATTGCTAGTAACTCATACGGACAAACTGCGGTAGGCATTCATGTGACAATCAATTATATGAAGGCAGGGAGCTTTAAGGATACATTAACTGCAACAGCAGAAGAGGTATCGAAAAATCCCAAGCTTGGTCTTTATCGCATGACAGTCCGAAATCAAAATGGGGAATTATTAGCTACAGCGGATGGAATGGTATACCGTAAAAAAGAGCAGTTTGCGTGAGCGTCGGGAAAGGTATCAACATAAGCGTATAGAAATGATATTATGATAAAGAAAACAAGTAAAGTCACCTTCTCACTCGAGAGGTGACTTTACTTATTTATGCCAGCTCTACAAGCGATTCCTTCGCCTTCATCGGATAGCGCCAAGGCAAACTCCAGTGTGACTACCCAGAGATATTTAGTACAAGCGCCAATAACGATTTATTTCGTTTCTATTTAGGCAAATGATGGGAATGTGGGGGCTACCTATCACGGAAAGATTCAAGCCAACTTTATTCCACTATACCTGCTTCCTTTATCCTGCAATCCACTTTTACTTCATACTTGAGGTTATCATAAAATTGATTTAAATCTGTATGCTGAAAATTGCTTGAGTTGAATTTCAGGCCAAGTCCCATGGGATCCAGCTTTGTTTTCTGTATATTTTCCAGAAGGGAATAAACCTCTTTTTTTATTGTTTTTTCGGTTTCGTCCTGTATTTTTTTTACTTGGTCGAAAGTGAGCTTTAGTTGATCATCCATTTTCTCTTCGACGGTTGCATCCAGTTTAATATGAAAAACGGTTGAAATGATGTTGTTTTGCTCCTCTTTCACTCTGGTTTTTGTTTTACCATTCGAAATACTGATTGTATATGTACCATCTTTTGTACGAATGAGTGTACTGCCGTTCTTCATCCCTGCAGTCAAGAGGTTGTAAAGTTCCGTTTCTTTTGGATTAAGTTTAGATTCCATTCCTGTTTTGCTGAATAGGGCAATGGTATCAACGTGAATTTTTTCGCCTTGCACTTCAATGATGGGCATTGCAATATTCATGCCAGCTTCTGTCTCTCTCCTGAAGGCGTCAAATAGCGGTAATGCATGGACATAAGGGGAATCCGCACTGGTTTCCTCAAACAAGGAGTATAAATAACTGCCCGCTACTTGTTCTACATCAGGTTTAAACTCCAGGACCTGTTTGGAAGTCGGGACAGCGACACCTAAATAGGCAGTCCTTTGTATGTCAGCTCTTCTTACGAAGTAATCCAAAATGGGGCGAATATCTTTTTCAGCAACTTTTTCACCGATAAGGATGGTTTTAGTCTGTCCGTAGAATAGCTCCTTATCTGTCATGGATTTCATGCTTTTTAAGGCCTCAGAAATAGAATCAGCATCGGTTGATATGAGAGTGAATTCAGCTCCGGTTGTCGCTGGATCTCCTTTTGAAAGTGAAATTTTGAGCGTCACTTTATATTTTTTTTCCATGCTGTCAGACTCATCAATGCCAATTGCAGTGACAAAGGCGCGTTTATCAATATCCATAAATGAGCACCCAGTAAGGATAATAGGAAATAATATCAACGTAACAATTAGTGCTCTCACATTGCCTTTCTGGAAACCAAAAATAAAAGCACGATTAAGATTAGGTCCATAAAAATCCGGAAAACGAAGAAGAAAATGAAAAATCTCAAAAGGTTTATTTCGTCTAAATAATTCTGAGTTATAAAAGCTGAGATAACGATGATAAATATACCGACCCACTTCGTTTTCCCTCCGTAATCTTCTGTCATCATCTGAAGAAACTTCATTGACGAGTGATAAGTTAATACTAGATACATCAATGTAACGCCAATCAGGACTAGAATAAAAACTAACACGATTCTTTCCAGAAAAAAGTAGTTGATATGCATGCTATCTATGGTGGTTATCCATACATGGTTTTCCAGTCCTACTCCATTCAGTCCAAAATAACCTATGGGTATGAAATAGGAAGAAAAAAGAACAGCACAAGAAATGATCCATATGATGAATAGATGTTTCTTCGTAAAAGGAAGAATATGTTCACTATAGACCAATAAATTTGTAAATCCCGTAAATACAAATAATCCCGCTACAAGAGATTGCCATTTGGGAAAATGCTTGAAGTAAGTCAACGATTCTTTTATGGAATCCACTAATACCAAATCGTCTGTAAAAAACCTCAGCAGTACAAGGAGGAAGACGGGAGTAACAAATAAAATAGTAATTTCCAGCATGAACAAGAGGGATTTTGTTTCACTCAATATGGAAAATACGATTAATAGAAGAAAAAAATAATAGATAATAGATGAGTTCAGAGTCAGAAATTCCCCGATGATTTGCATAATGGAGGAAAGAAACAAGACGCCAGTTAAAATGCTGAGAATGTAATTCAAAGAAAGAAACGATTTTTTTAGCAAGCCTGGCAAGACTCTATTCAACATCCCTGAAATGTTTTGTCCCGGGAATTTCTTCATTTGGGCTTGAAATAAAAATAGTAGAAGCGATCCGGCCAGGGTGGATATGGCAAGACTCGTTAAACTGCCATTGTAGCGGTTTTTGTATAGAAACTGAGGGATAAAAGCTGCTAAGCTTACTAGTGCATTAATCGAAAACAAATATATGTAATAGCGTTGCCTTAGCATGAATATCCACCTACAATCAGTTATTAGCAAATAGCTGCATATACGGTCTACCTAGACTGCGTAAATTACATAGATAGGCAATAAGTGCAAAAGCGCCTATCAATACGCCGATCGATCCAAACAGACTTCCGAGAATAATTAAAGGATATCGGATGATCCTGATAGCCTGATGCATCGAATTTATCGGGATAACAAAAATCGAAAGTGCCACAGCAGCAATCACCACAATCATCACATTGCCAATCAAGCCAGCCTGGGATGCTGCCTGACCAAGTATCAGGCCACCTACCGTTGTGGCGGAAGAACTGATTGTTCTCGGTAAACGAATACTAGCTTCACTTAAAAATTCAGCCATCAGCATCATAAAGATAATCTCCGAGTAGGAAGGGAAGGGCACCGATATTCTGCTCCCGGCAATCAAGAGCGCAAATTGGACTTTCAGAATTTCCGGAGAGTAGGAAATCACTGCAACGTATAAAGCTGGAAAGAAAAGCGTAATCATCAGTGCGATATATCGAAGCGTAATAAAAAACTTTCCTACGAGTGGCAATTCTACTGGATCATCCATCGATTTGAAAAAATCAAAGAAGCTGGCTGGACCCAGTAAAGCCCATGAAGACCCTTCAATCAGAAAAACAATTTTCCCTTGGGACAGGTTCGTAACCACTCTGTCGGGGCGCTCCGTTGTCAAAAATAACGGAAAAGGGCACCACTTACTATCCATCAATAATTTCTGTAATTGACCCGCTGATTGCAGTATATCAACTTCAATGTTTTCCAGTTTATTATTCAGGTGCCGAAGAATATCCTGGTCACAGAGGTGATTATCATAAAGAACCATAAGTTTTGTTTTTGAATTTTTTCCTAATGTATGGTTTTTCGCGATCAATGTTTCTTTCCTGTACCGGTTGCGAATAACGTTTAAGGATGTACCTACTTTTTCGCTTAAGCCATCTTTAGGTCCTTGTAGAACACTTTCCTCAGTTGATTCTCCTAGTGATCGAACTTCAAAATTGTCGAGGTTGACAGCGTATCTGTCATCTTCTTGTAAGAGTAAGACAAATCCACTGAAAATCTTTTCAACTGCAATTTTTTCTTCTTTAACCATATCCCATTCTTCAAACGACTTTACATAATCTATAAATTCATTCATTCCGTCTATTTCATAAAAAGGTGAGATAACATGATCCGTTATTCTTTTTTCATCACAAAGTGATTTAAGATAATAGAGAGTGATTGTTAAAGTTCCTTTTTTCACTTCTCTCTGAACAAAATCATCATTTTCTTGCAAGTCTTTCAGTTTCATTAAATCACCTCTCAAAAATTTTTTCCTTAATATGAAAAATTATGCATTTTAAATTCGGTGTGCGGGACAAGTTCAGCTATAACCTGTATTTGTCATCTATTAACTTAGGGTCATTACATGCCATATAAAAAGTCACCTCCAAAATTGAAGGTGACTTTCTTTCACTTTTGTAATTTTTTTAATGGAAAATAATCACTCAAACTCCCTCGGATGGCGGCGGCGAAGTTCAGGTACGGCATGGCTTCTGCCAGTGGACTCCAAATGTTTCACATAGCGTTGAAGATTGCCTTTTGCATGGAACGGTCCGCCCTCTTTCATGACTGTCCATAGTGGGTCTACATCGTATGGCATGGTTTTCATCATCTGATCATTCCATTCATTAAGGTAATAGACGGCATCTTTACGAACTTGCAGATTTTCTTCTGCAACGTCATTCTGCTCGAAAGGATCATCCTTTAGATTGTATAGCATCTCGTCAGGGAACAGATGATATCCATCGTGGTATGTACGAATATACAGCCAATCTTTGAAACGAACACTTCGCTGGCAAACATGGGCACATTGTGAAATGACAAGGTATTCACGGGAACTGTCCTTCCCTTCTGTCAGTACAGGCGCGTAACTCTGTCCATCCCAGCTCTGAGACGGCTTTTTATTCAAAAGATCCGCCAAAGTTGGAAGGAGGTCAAGGTGATAGTGAAGACCTGTATCCACATGAGGTGTCGTCACCCCAGGCCAACGCATGATCATAGGAATGTGACAAGTCCCCTGATCTGCGGTGCCATGTTCACCATAAATACCAAGTTGCCCCATGTTCTCCCCGTGATCGGCAGTGATGATAATGACAAGGTCGTCCATCACGCCTTTACTTTCCAAGGCTTTAAACACGCGGCCGATATGTTCATCCATGTAGCGAATTCCAGAGTCGTACCCGTCGATCATTTTCCTTAGGCCCTCTTCATCCAGGATCTCACCGGGATGTTTCGGAAACTCGGGATTGGTTTTGTTATCATACATATTGATTTCACGCGCGCTGTGCGGCCCAACTTTTTCTTTATGCTGTTCCAAAACGTCCGTAGTCAGCCATTCAGGAAGCGGGTCGTTTTGGAATGGATTTTCAAAGTCTTCAGGTGTCCGATAAGGAGTATGCGGATCCCAATAGTTTACATAAAGGAACCAGTCGTCTTCTTCGGCGTTTTGATCAATCCATTTCAATAAATGTGGCGTGACTTCTTCTGCTGATTCCATGCCATTTTTCCCTGTATCGTGCATTTCGGAAAATCCAGCATAGAAAGTCCATTGAGAGTGTCTTTGTGGAAATGGACTGAAAAGTACCGTTTTCATTCCTGCTGAACGAAGAAAGGCAGGTAAACTTTCTCGTGATAACGTATCACTGAAATCTCTCGTTTCACCTTCGTGGCGGAAATCCCCTGCAGTGCCGCCATGTCCTACTATGCCGTTATGAATACCGAAACGGCCGGACATTAATGCAGCCCGCGACGGTGCACAAGGAGCATCAGTCGTGTAGTAATTTTCAAAGCGGACGCCTTCCGCTGCAATCGAATCGATATTCGGAGAAGTGTTACGATGGTACCCATAACAGCCTAAATGATCCGGACTCAATGAATCAAGATCCAAAAATAATACACGCATGTTCGTTCATCCTTTCTTTAAATAGGTGAATTTGAAAAATGGTCGGGCCTGTCCCCGGTGGCTCATGTTAAATAAATTTCATCTCTCCCCAATTCTCTACATCACTGATCAATTTGTGAAGTAATGTAAAGCCTTGCTCGAAGTCACGTAGGTGAGCAACTTCAACTGGAGAATGGGAATAGCGTCGTGCAAATGTTACCGCACCAGCGAGCACTCCTTCTCGTTCTAGATGAACGGCTGCCAAATCAGTGGTAGCTCCTGTCATAACAGCTAATTGATAGGGAATATCTAAGTCATTCGCATACTTCGTTAACAGCTTCTTAAACGATGGAGACATAATATTTCCACGAACAGAGCCACCAGCTAGAGCAGGGAATACGGGTCCTCTTCCAATTCCTACAGGATAGCCACTATTTAAGCTGTCTGGCGTATCTGCACAAGGAATGGTATCAAGCACAATCGCAAAATCCGGGTTAACTTTATAGGTCGCAACCTTCGCGCCACGTAATCCTACTTCCTCTTGAACGGCAATCACACCAACTAAAGTTCCGGAGAAATTTTTCTCCTCATATAGAGATTTAAATAGCTGAAGTAATAGTACACAGCATGAACGGTTATCAATTGCTTTCCCGCAGATTAAATCAGGATTGGAAAATTGTTCGATTTCACTCTTATATGTAATAGGGTCACCGATTTCAATGCCCATTTCACGAACCTCGGCTTTAGAACCCGCACCTACATCAACATATAACTCATAAATAGAAGGGATTCTTTTCCTTTCCTCAGGTGTTTGCAAGTGACCGGCTTTAACACCAACTACTCCAAAGTGACCATTTACGTTTACTTTTCGGCCAATCAGGAGCGATTCAATCACACCACCTGTCCGCTCCACTCGGATAAAGCCTCGTTCATCTATATCACGGACAACAAGGCCAATTTCATCGGAATGTGCAGAAACCATCACAGTTGGTCCTGGATTTGTTCCATGTAGATAAGCATAGATATTCCCCATGTGATCCACTTCTACCTCATCAGCAAACTCGTTAAACCAATCTGCTAATACCTTCACAACCTTCATTTCCTGTCCGGGAGTCCCCTGAATCTCGGCTAACTCTTTTAACTGATCTAGAAATTCCTGTTTTTCCACAAATTCATCTCCCTTCAAAATAATATCTATTATACCATAATACTGAATATTTAGATTTGGTAGAAAAATAGGGCGGCATAAAGATGAAGGATGTAACCACTTAGAATTAGCCTTTTGGCTTTGGTCCGTAAAAAAGGCTTCAGCCTCAGAGAGAACCACCCTCTCACCCACTGGTGGCTTTTTGTTACGCTTAAATCAAATTGGCAAAAAAAGTCGAATTATATATATTTAATACTATATAATACTAATAAGGATTTAAATTCCAATTAAGGAAGTATAGCATCTTAACAAGGAGGGGATTTCATGTATTCAGTGGAAATCAGGCATGATGGATTACATAAGTATCGCCATATCAAAGGAAACGATAAGTATGTGGTTGAGCAAAAAGCTCATATTCAAATGAGACAGTGGGAAGAAATGTGGCAGAAAAAACAGGAAGCAGAGAAGAAAAAACGCGAGCGAGCAACTGCTGCAATGGAAAAAGCTCAGAAGAAGGCACTGGCAGAACAGCAAACATTAGAAGCTTTAGAACAGCTTGAGATAATTAATAACACTCTCTTACATACTTTAGATATAGATGATGAAATCGATTGGGATTCGTTAAAGGATCATTCAAAATTCACCAAATCAAAGCCTAGAAGCCCTAATGCTCCAATATATCCTTTGGAGCCGGTGAAGGAATCTTTTGAGCCCAGTTTCGGATTATTAGATAGGATATTTTCTTCGAGTAAACAGAAGAAAATACAGGCTTCTGATAAGTTGTTTGAGGATGCAATGAATAAATGGAAAAACGAAACGGATAGGTTAAAAGTAAAGCATGAGAAAGAAGTCGAAGTCTATGGAGAGCAATTAAAGAAATGGAATGAGATGCGTGATATTCACGAATCAATGAAGAAAGAGAAAAACGATGCTATCGAAAAGAAAAAGGAACAGTATTTTGCCGGGGAAAGTGAATCGATTATGGAATACTGTGACATGGTATTATCAAATTCAGTCTATCCAGACTATTTTCCACAGGAATTTGATATTGACTATAACCCTAATAACCGCACATTAATCGTTGAATATAACCTACCGGATCTTTCGGAGCTTCCAACCCTTAAAGAGGTAAAATATATTGCTACAAGAGATGAGTACAAAGAATCAGCTATTACGGAAGCTGCACTTAGAAAGATGTATGACAAGCTGCTATATGACATTACTTTACGCACCATACATGAACTCTTTGAAGCAGATGCCATTGATGCGATAGATTCCATCGTATTTAACGGATGGGTCACCTCTGTAAATAGGGCTACAGGTAAAAGCGAGGAAGCGTGTATTTTATCTGTACAAACAACGAAAGAAGAATTTATGGAAATCAACTTAAAACTGGTGGATTCAAAAACCTGTTTTAAAAATCTAAAAGGTATTGGTAGTAGCAAACTGTTCAGTCTTACACCAATTGCCCCAATACTAAAAATTAATAGGGAAGATGTTCGTTTTGTCGATTCGTATAATGTAGCCGGGAATATTGACGAAGGAACCAATTTGGCTGCAATGGACTGGCAGGATTTTGAGCATTTGATTAGAGAACTTTTTGAAAAAGAATTCAATAGTTCCGGGGGCGAAGTAAGAATTACAAGGGCCAGCAAAGATGGTGGAGTGGATGCCGTCGCATTTGACCCTGATCCTATTAGAGGTGGGAAAATTGTTATTCAGGCGAAGAGATATACTAACGTCGTAGGTGTCTCTGCCGTTCGAGATTTATATGGTACAGTCATGAACGAAGGCGCAACCAAAGGAATCCTAGTCTCAACAGCGGATTTTGGCCCAGATGCCTACAGTTTTGCAAAGGATAAACCTCTCTTTTTATTAAATGGAAACAACCTTTTACACTTGCTTCACAAACATGGACACCAAGCCAAAATTGATTTAAAAGAGGCTAAGCTGTTAATGAAGGATAAATGATAAAAAAATGAAGAAAGTCACCTAACATTATGGATAGATGACTTTCTTTGTTATTAAGACTGCCCTACAAACGCACCCTTTACCTGCTTCGCATAACGCCAAGCATAATCAAACTCCAACGTCACAACGCCGTTAATATCTATGAAACTAACAAGTCCATATTCCCTCGTCAAGAAGCGGTTGCGCTCAATGGCATGGCCGACAAGTTCCTTGTTATTCTGCACATCCTTGATAACAACCGTACTATCACCAAGCTCCACCTCATAGGATTCAGTCCCATCACTGTACGTCCCGATAAAGTCCTGCCAGTCAGACGGATTTGGTGTATACGCCAGTTCAAACTCCGGACATGCCTTCGTATCCACGACGATGCATCTATCCCCATGATTTGCAGTTAGAGGAGGGAAGCCGACAGAGAAGACATTGTTGCCGTTCTCGTCCTGGGCACTGAAGATGTCGCTTGTTTGTCTTTTCAATTCATAGCTATTTTCACGATGCTTCATGAAAAGTTTCCCGGATAGCTCAGAGATCTCGAACAGTCCGTGGTAGCTGTGGAGGTAGGTCCCTTCATAGACTTTACCGTCGATTTCATCCGTTAATATAGCCTGTGGGGAAGGTTCCATATTCGCCGCCTCATCCTTCAGCAGCTCGTCCACGATCTCATAGCCTGCCTGGAAGATATTCTCCCCGTTCGCAAGCGCGATGACCGCGATCCCTTTTTCCGGAACAAGGATGAACTGGCTGGAATACTGGTAGCTGTACTGGCCATAATGCCAGAAGCGCTCGATGGCGCCCTTCGTCTCCTTGAAGAAAGTGATGCCGCAGCCGCCATCATTCGTCGTATACCACTTGCTCTGCTGCGTTCTCATCTCCTGGATCGACGTAGCGGAAAGAATCTGCTTCCCATTGAACATCCCATCCTGCAGATGCATCAGCGCAAAATTGGTCAGGTCCTTAATGGAAGAGAACGCATAATAGGACGGATAGCTCGCACTGTTATCAAAGAACTGCTTCGCGACCGTGAGATTTCCCTCCGCATCCCGGTCATGAGGCAGCGCCAACGGCTGGGTCATCGCCCGCAACGGATGATAGGTCGTCTGCGTCATCTCAAGCGGATCAAACAACATCTCCTGCATCAGATCCGCAAACTTCACACCCGTCACCGTCTCTGCCACAAACCCCGCAATATTCAGTGCATGATTCCCATACGAATAAGCACTCCCAGGCGCAAACAGCACCGGCAGCGTCGGAACCACCTCTCTCATATAATCATGGAGGCCCGATTCCTTATAAAAGAAACTCACATCCCCCCCAGTAGGAAGGCCGGAAGAATGCGTCACCAGCATACGAATCGTTATTTCTTTTGAGCGCTCTGCATCAGCTGTAACAAACCATGGGACATAATGCTGAACAGGCTTGTCCAGATCGATCAGCCCTTTTTCCACGAGCATCATAATCACTGTGCCGGTGAAAAGCTTGCTGACAGAGGCGATGCGGAAGAGCGTGTACTCTGTGACAGGAGTTGCCCAGTCTTCTATGTTTGTCTTGCCGTAGCCTTGGGAGAGGGTGATCTCGTTGTTTTGGATGATTGCAAAGGCTGCGGCGGGTAGGTAGTTGGATTGGATTGAGTTTTGAATTATTTTATTGATGTTTTCTTGTGATGTTGCCATAGAGTAATTGCTCCTTTTATTTTCATCATGCCCTTTATTAATTCTGTCCGGTGTACGAGATATCCTTCTATTCCTACTATTAATGATCTAGTGGATTACATCTAGTTTCTATTTATTATTGCTATAATCCCTTCTCCAAACACTTCCGCTTTTTTAGGTCCAATACCCTCAATTTCTAATAGAGCTTTTATAGTACGAGGCTTCAGCTCAAGAATTGCATCTAAAGTTTTGTTAGTGTAGATATAGTATGGCTTTACATCGAGCTCCCTGGCACGAGTTCTACGATATTCCATTAAAAGAGATCGTAGGTCATCCGTTTTTACTTTTACAGGCTCTGAAACTTTGTGGGATTCTTGGAATCTATCATTATTCTTTGTCTGTAAAATTGATAGGATGTCATGTCCGTAATCATCTGCTTTTTTCTGACCAATGCCCTCAACTTCTAGTAATTGTTCAATGGTTTGTGGCATTTTCTCAAGAAGGAAATCCAAGGATCTGTTGCTGAAAATATGATAGGGCATTACTTCTAATTTTTTTGCTTTTTGGGTGCGGTATTCAGTCAGCAAACTTTTAATATTGGTATTTTCATTAGGTTTAGGGGATACTTCTTTCTCAAAAGTAGTTGCTATAAACTGGGATGCTCCAACTTCCACGTTATCCAACAGATACTCCTGATCATTAAATGGTTTCTGTTGGCTGCCCTCCAAGATTCCATCCGCAATCTTATAGACGAGTGAAGCATGCATTTCGACTGGAGAGCTTTTCTTCATTTCCGCCTTTAAAAAAGCACTTATTTGATCATGACGGATGACACAGTCCTTAATAGGGGATGGAGCATTTTTAGAAATCTCCAGGATAGTCTTTGGATTGGCAAAAGTAACAGCATATCTGATAGGACATTTCTTTATAATCCCTTTAGCCTTTAAGTATCTCTCGAGTATTGCCACATGTCTTTCCACCTGGTTGATGGGACTATACATTCCCTCTTTATTTACCATTCTATTATTCTTCCTGATTACACGTTGGAATTCACCCTTATCCGTCACAAGAATATCCCCAAACAGCTTCTTTACCTCAAGCACAAGAATGAACTTAGGAGTGACGATAACAAAATCCATCTGAGCTTGATAATCCTCGAACTCCAGATATACATCATGCAGAATAAGCATGGGAACCATGGAGTTCTTCAATTCAAACATCACACTTTTCTCACCTGTATGGCCAATGGAAAACAATTTAAGGTGGTTTTCCACCTTTTTATAGTCCACAAGGGGATTGCTGCTTTCTGAGAGACTTGTCAGGTTTTCTAAAAGATTGGATTTTTCGTTGAAATCTTTATGTACTATAGGTTGTTTAATTACTCGGTTATCTTTTAAACCGTTAATTACATTTTTTAAAAAGGACATGGTTTACCTCGCAAAGTAGTATTTGTTTTACAGTGGTAGTTTTGTCACATTATGTAATTTGATTATAGCAGATAAAGTTGTTCGAATTGGATGAAATTGTAGATTTCGCAAAATCAAGAGATGAACTATATCCATAAAGATTGGGGAAAAAGGAAATCATCAATAGGGAGGTTGAAATTAAATTGAAATAGGATTATATTTTATCAGATAAGGTCAAAGATGGAGTTGATTTGATGAACGTTGAAATGGATTTTGTTTCTGATTGGCAAGACATAATGATCGACGATATGACCACGGATGGGCTTCAGTTTTCAAGTACAATGCCAAAAGACTCGTTAGTGATCCGCTACTTCACTTACTTGAGGAAGAAAGGAGGACAAACGCCCCGCCCTCGTCGTGTACATCGATCTAATGAATTTGTATGCCCTCCTGAACTATTGACTGGACTTAATCAGTTAGTGGATTTACTAGAGAACGGACAAGATATATCTCCGTACCTTAGTAAACAAATTGATAATATATCTGCTATAGATGGGATGTTTAATGACTGGGGAGTACTGCATCTTCATCTTGGGGATCGACCTGATGCAAGAGATGGACGGTTTATTGTGAGAACAGGCCCACTATTATTTCTATATTTAATGAAAGATGATGCATATTTAATAAATGTACACGAACATGGTGACTGGGCAGATAAATCAATCCTTCAAACAGTGCAAGATAACTGGCCCGATCTAATAAAACCATATGTTTTAAAAGGAGTAATTGGGCTAAGCCACCAGTATACAGAAGAACAACATGCAGACTTTAGAAACGCAGGTGTAGCAGTAATTCTCGAGTTGAAGGACGTCAATGGAGATACTCTTGTGATAGCTCCACCCGGTCTGGGGATCACAACGTCAAGAGATGCTATGCAGGACGTGCGGACCTATCAAGGACAGGTTAAAGAGTTACGTAAAATAGAGGACTACGTTCTTGAAAATGATTGCTTGTTTCAAGAAACTTTTAACGGAAATACACCAGACCCCCTATGTCTGAAACTTGTACATGAAGATGAAAAGTGGAGTGTTATTGAGCAATCAACCGGAGCAAGGTTCCAGCTATCATAAGAGTATCTGGGGTACATCATTAGAATTGCGGATAATTAATCAAGCTAAAGATACTTTAATGAACGCATTGATCCAAGTAGGATTAATGCTTCTTTTTATTAAAGTTAAGGGTGAGATTAAATATGTTGGACATCAATATTATCCGTTAATTGATTGGGGATTGATGGAAAAATATTTATATTAAATCTTTGTAGGTGAAAATAATGAAATATAAAAAACAGCATTATATTCCACAATCTTATCTGGAGAGTTGGTGTGATTCAAACATCCCAGAGGGATATGATGAATACGTTTGGATGTTTAGCGCTGATGGAGAATCTGTCACAAGGAAAAATCCAAAAAATATATTTTTTGAATCAGATATGTATACCATTGTTGATGAAAATGGGAATCGAATTTTAGATATTGAACATGGGCTGTCAGGTCTTGAAGGAAAATTCGCTTCAATAAGGGACAATAAATTAGCTTTCCAACAGAAACTTTCATTAGAAGAGAGATACTACATATTAATTTTCGTTGCAGCGATTCATAACCGAACAGTAGCAATTAAAGATCATTTGTCTTCAGAGTGGGGAAAAGTTTTAGAGTTAGGAATTATGCTGAGACAATCCTATGAGAAGAGAACTCCTGAGCATAGGAAAGCCATGGAATCTATTGGTTCGTTAAATAAGGATGGTCCTTCTTTTACTTTAGATGAAGTGGGAAAATTGCATCAAGAACCAATACAGACAATTATGATACCAAGGATCAATGCAGAATTTAACCAATATAAAAAAATGCATCTATCCATTTTGAATACTGATGATGAAGTTGGATTTATTACTTCTGACAATCCTTGTGTCTGGTTTGACCCAGAAGCTTATAAAAGACCACCATTTTATCGCTTCGTTGGATTGGGAAAGAGAAGTGTTGAAGTTACATTGCCCATATCACCGAAACAAGCAATATTAATTTCGCATACACCTTTACCATTGTATTTAAACGCGGATATGAGGATGGTAGATAGCATCAATAGAAAAACGAGGTTTCATGCTGACAAGTATTACGTTGTAAAAAAGAATTATAGAAATGATTTTTGGTTCAAAGTTTTAGAACCTCCTAAATAAGAAATTTAAAGACCACTGTAATGTAGGACGGTTCCGGTTGCTTCCTGGGCTATAAATATCGAAATATCGACTTTCCTATAGGTTGCACAAATGGGATTCATAATTGGCGCAAGTGTCACTAAATCATGAGTGATTTTGAGCAATTAAATGTACCTTCATTAACAAGGTGCTTACCATTAAGACGGGTAGATCATTTGTTATGTTCGTAGATGGCAAGGATCTGGAGTGAATATTAGAAAAATTACCCTATGTAATGTTGAAGAAACATCTGGAACCGTCCCCGATGCTTATCATTGATTGCGTAGGCATGGACGGAAAGAAATACCGCTGGAATGGGTAGAACAAAAGCTCAAGCTACAAGGAGGAACACTCGGGCCGATCCAGATTGCTACAAAAGCTGTGCGGAAAGCAGGGACACTGCAAAATACGATGGGTTGTACAATATGTTTCCACTTCGGTCGTTCTTTGCGCGGAACATTAAAATTAGAATGGGGCAGGCTCCGGCACGTCATTATATGCCGTATTTGTATAAGCAGATAAGGGATGGGAGGGTTGATCCGAGGAAAATTATTACGGATAGGTTGCCTTTGGATGAGGCGGCGCATGGGTATCGGATTTTTAATGAGATGGAGGATGGGTGTGTGAAGGTGGTGTTGAAGGTTTGAGGCTTGCGCATAGTCAAGTAGTTTAATGGGGCAGTATAGTTGCATAAAGTAAAGAGGTTTTATTGGGAATATTTTAGGATGTATTTGGGAGAACCTTACCATAAATAACGGTAAACTCTTAGGTTTACAAAATCTAAATTGCTGACACCACTGTTTAGGTTATATCTGCTAGATTAAAGACCATCAGATTTTATTAAACTAATGAGAAAGTAATTAAGGAATTAAATTAATTCCTTAATTACTTTTTTTCTTTTTCAATGACAATTGATTATATAGGTTATTTTACACAAGGCAAGATTATACTTTTTGTGGAAAATTGTGGAGGTTATTAGTGGATTATGTCGAATAAGTATATTGAACCAATTGTATTTACCTACTACTTTATTGTTGGAGGATATTTTAATGAAGCAATTAACTATGAGAGCAAAGAATTTAATTTATAAATTTGAGGTCAGTCATCCACATTTAAAAACAGAAAAAACAGGAATGACATTAAATTATGAGGATGGAAAGTACAGGCAGTCTGAATTGGTGCGCATAATAAGAGATACTGTAGTACATTTTGCTTTAACAAAAAGAGAAATTCAGAAATATAAAGAAGATGATGACTTTGGTGAGATGCAAAGAAAAGCTTGGGAACGGATTTCAAAAGCTCACAAAAATTCTAAAGGTGATTATGGGGAACTATTATTGTTTATAATTCTCAGTATTTTCTTTCCAGCGGAAAAGTTTGTTACTAAAGTTAGACTAAGAAGTTCGATGAAGGACCAGATCAAAGGTTTTGATTGTGCACACTTTTCTATAGAAAATGATGAAGTGATTTTGTGGTTAGGTGAAGCAAAATTCCACAAACAATTTAGTGGTGCAATTACAGATGCAATAAAGTCAGTGAATGAGCATTGTAATATTGATTATCTAAAAGATGAAATCAGTATTCTTGCATCTAACATTGAAATTAATGAGACCTTTCAGGGGTATGAAAAAATTAATAATGTACTTAATGGCGGGGTTACCTTAGATAAAATTAAAATTAGGATACCTGTTTTATTGACATACGATTGTAAATTAATCCCTAACCATACGAATATAGAAGATGCAAAGTTCGTTAATGAGATGGGTAAAGATTTTATTTCCAAATATCAAAATATTGATACCCATGTGCTTACCTTGAAACCTAATATTGAAGTTCTATTTATTATACTACCCTTTGAATCTGTCAGTAATATAAAGTCGGAAATTGAAAAACTGGAGGCGGCAATGCGATGACTTTCATTAATGGAGAAAGGGTAGAAATGAGTAAAGAGTTACTAAAAAAATTAAAAGAAAATGATCCACTTTCTAATAATGAGTATAAGTTCTTACTTGAAACGGCTTATTATTTATTTTCTTCTAATAAAGATGAAGTATATAATCTAGGCTTATCAATCATTTGCCATGTTGCTGAGGCAAAACCGCAAGATGCCTTTATTCATCAATTATTGTTTGATTGCATTATTGAATCAAGGGTCTTTTTATATCATGAAATGTATAAGAAGATAGATACCAAATATAAAGAAAATATCGAACACAGTTTGATAGATAACTTTAGTGAATCATTTTATACACTAAAAACTGGTACAATATTAACACGTGACCAAATGCGGTTATTTAAAGATTTTCAGAAAAATAGAAGATTGGTAGTAAGTGCTCCAACATCATTTGGGAAATCAAGAATAGTTTCTGAAATAATAATTCATAACTCATATAATAATATTGCAATTGTTTTACCTACCATAGCATTATTAAATGAAACTTATTTGAACTTCAGAAAAATTCCAGCAATTCGAGATAGGTATAGATTAATTAATACATTGACTCAAGAATTTAATGAAAATGGAAACATTTTTATACTAACACCGGAAAAAATGGACTTATTGTTAGACCAACATCCAAAACTCAAGGTTGATTTTTTTACAATGGATGAAATTTATAAAATTCAAGACGATGAAGAAAGAAAACATGTATTTACTCATTGTCTTTATCGACTATCAAAAATGGCAATTGATTTTTATCTAATAGGTCCATACTTTCAAAAATTTAGCAATAAGTTTCTTGAGAGGACAAATGCTAAATTTAATAGGTATTCTGCAGAGATTGTTCAGAAAGACACAATTGATATATCTAATTTGGAATATCAAAGCGAATATGTAATATCTAAAAATAAATTTAAGAAGTTAAAAGATAATGATAGAAACCTAATTAATATAACAAATAAAATTGATGGTCAAACTCTTGTATATTTGGGGAGAAAAGATACGGTTGAAACGAGAGCAAGAAAGCTAGCTGAGAAGCGAGATGTTGTAAATAAAAAAAGTGATCTCATTGACTACATAAAGACAACTATTGATGAAGATTGGTCCCTTGTTAATTGTCTTAGAAAAGGTATTGCATTTCACCATAGTGCAATACCCAAATACATACAATCTGAAATAGTTGACGCCTTTAATAATGGTATTATTGACATTCTTGTTTGTACATCTACTCTTACTGAAGGGGTTAATACCTCAGCTAAAAATATTGTAATATACTCTAATAGTAAGGGTACTAATATGTTGTCAGGATTCGATGTGAAAAATATAAAGGGAAGAGCAGGAAGATTCCTTTCACATTTCATTGGAAGGGTTATTGCATTAGAACCAATATCCAAAGAAGAAGAGAAGGGAACAATTGAGTTTAGTTATTATGATAATGAGAATCTTTCAGCTGAAGAAATTATACAAGTTGATAAGACTGATTTGAGTAAAGGGAATTTGGATAAAAGAAATGAGACGGAAAGAAATTTAGATAGTTGGAAAATTCCATTAGAATTAATTCGGAAAAATAAATTTATACCCATACATTTTCAGTATTCATTAATCAATTTTTTACGTAATAATACAAGTTATTTAGACAACTTGTTATTTTCATCACATTATCCTAAAAAAGAACAGTTAAATACTATAATGGATTTATGTTACTCACATTTGTTTAACGAATCTGATAGAAATAATAGGAGTTTCTCGATAGGGAATTTAAAGAGGTTAACAAATTTTTATGTATACAATAACCCATCTATTAAAGAGATAATAAAAACACAAAACGGAGAAAAAACAGATACAAAAGTACGACTAGCTTTTTCATTAATTAGTAGATACTTTGAGTTTGCGTTGCCTAAGTATTTCTCGGCTTTTGAAGTATTATTTAATCATGTTTATTTTGAAAACCATAACACTAAAGATGCAATTAGTTTAAAGGCTTTAATTACAAAATTAGAGTTCGGTTCAACAGAAAAACACGAAATCGCATTAAAAGAAGCGGGGGTCCCAGTTGGAATTATAAAAAAAATATCAAGTGGGCTTGAAGATTGTGATAACATTGATAAGATAAAAGCAAAGTTAATTTTGAACCCCAACCTCACAGGTAACTTATCTGATTATGAAAAAGCTATTTTAAGTAAGTACGTTTAAATAATTGGAAAGTAGAAAATTTGGCATCAGACCTATTAATTCCTATATTTAAATAAAATTAGAAAATATTGAATGATTTGTTTGTTATTTACGTGAAAAAACCGAAATACTTTTAATACTGGTTTTGATTAATTTAGTAAATAATACTCTATTTATTCAAAATCAACAGTTTCAAAATCTGTTATATTTTTTTGAAAAGGTAACTAAAATGCTACTAGCTTATCAGTGGTGTGAGTTACTTTTTTTTATATTACTATGAAAAGCATAGATTAATTACGAATGAGAATTTTTCCAGTGAAAATCCAACTAATAGACGAGTAACGGCTATGCAATACTCCAACAAAGCGATAAAATATACTATATAAATATAAAAGTGAAAATATAAATATCTACATACTGGCTAAGTATAAAAAGGGGATGAACATAGAATGAAAACAATTAAATTGGCATGTCAATTACAACCTAAAGCACTTGATATAAATGTTGGTGATCAGATTGAACAACTAGATCAAATTATTCATGAAACCGATGGGCAGGAATACTTTAAGAAAACTTTTATAACAGATGGAATGAAGACTCTTCTTTCTAAAGGTATGGCACGTCTCGCCGGAAAGTCAAACGATACCGTATTCCATCTTAAACAAGCTATGGGTGGAGGTAAAACTCACTTGATGGTTGGATTTGGACTACTGGCAAAAGATTCGGCACTGCGAGAGGCTCAAATAGGTTACATGCCATATCAATCTGACTTTAATAATGCAAAGATAGCCGCTTTTAATGGACGTAATAACCCTCATACTTATTTCTGGGGAGAAATTGCTCGTCAGTTAGGAAAAGAAAGTTTCTTTAGAGAATATTGGGAGTCGGGTGCTAAGGCTCCGGACGAACAGTCATGGGTGAACCTCTTCGATGGCGAAGAGCCTATTCTTATTCTCTTGGATGAGATACCACCATATTTCCATTATTATAGCACTCAGGTGTTAGGTCATGGAACAATTGCCGACGTGGTTACCAGAGCATTTTCAAACATGCTTACTGCAGCTCAAAAAAAGAAAAATGTGTGTATTGTAGTATCTGACTTAGAGGCTGCTTACGATACTGGGGGAAAATTAATTCAACGTGCTCTTGATGATGCTACACAGGAGCTAGGACGTGCGGAAGTTTCTATTACTCCGGTAAATCTAGAATCTAATGAAATCTATGAAATTCTCCGCAAACGTCTCTTTCTTTCTTTGCCAGATAAAAACGAAATAGCACAAGTTGCCTCAGTCTATGCGTCAAGGCTTGCAGAAGCAGCGAGGGCAAAAACGGTTGAAAGAAGCGCAGAGGCTTTGGCTAATGATATTGAATCAACCTATCCATTCCACCCAAGTTTCAAGAGTATTATTGCCCTGTTTAAGAATAACGAAAAGTTTAAACAAACACGTGGTTTAATGGAATTAGTTTCACGTCTTTTGAAATCTGTATGGGAAAGCAAAGAAGATGTGTACTTGATTGGTGCTCAGCACTTTGATCTTTCCCTTCACGAAGTTCGTGAAAAATTGACCGAAATCTCTGAGATGCGAGATGTAATTGCAAGAGACCTCTGGGATTCCACTTACAGCGCTCATGCGCAGGTTATTGACATCGACAGAGGGAATGATTACGCAAGACAGGTTGGAACTCTTTTGTTAACAGCCAGCCTTTCAACTGCTGTCAATTCTGTAAGAGGGCTTACTGAAAGTGAAATGTTTGAATGCTTGATTGACCCTATTCGCCAAGGAAATGATTATAGGACTGCATTCAGTGAACTTCAAAAGTCCGCTTGGTATTTACATCAGACCCAGGAAGGACGTAACTATTTTAGTCGTCAGGAAAATTTGACCAAAAAACTTCAAGGGTATGCTGATAAAGCTCCTCAAAACAAGGTTGATGAACTAATACGTCATCGAATTGAAGAAATGTATAAACCAGTAACCAAAGAAGCGTATGAAAAAGTGTTACCTCTGCCTGAAATGGACGAAGCAAAGGCTGTTCTTAAAACTGGACGAGCACTTTTGGTTATCAGTCCAGATGGGAAGACTCCACCGGGTGTTGTTGATAAATTTTTCAAGGAAATGGTTAATAAAAATAATATATTGGTTTTGACTGGCGACAAGTCTTCTATTGCCAGTATTGAAAAGGCCGCTCGCCATGTCTATGCAGTAATAAAAGCAGATAATGAGATTTTGGATTCACACCCACAGCGAAAGGAACTAGATGAAAAGAAAGCTCAATATGAACAGGATTTCCAAACGACAGTTCTTTCTGTCTTCGACAAACTGCTCTTCCCAGGAAACAATCGAGGAGAAGATGTGCTTCGACCGAAAGCACTTGACAGTACGTATCCATCAAATGAATCTTATAATGGTGAACGGCAGGTTGTTAAAACGCTAACTTCTGATCCTATTAAATTATATACCCAGGTTACTGAAAATTTTGATGCTCTTCGAGCGAGAGCAGAATCGTTGCTTTTCGGTTCTCAGGATGAGGTAAGAAAAACAGACTTGATGGACAAAATGAAGCAGAAGACTCAGATGCCATGGCTTCCAAACCGTGGATTTGATCTGCTCGCTATTGAAGCGTACCAGCGGGGTCTATGGGAAGATCTGGGGAATGGATACATCACGAAAACGCCTAAACCTAAAACAACCGAAGTCATTTTTAGTGAAGATACTTCTCCTGATGATTCAGGTACAGTGCGGTTGAAAATTGATGTAGTGAATGCAGGTAACAGTCCACGAATCTATTATGCAGAAGACGGTGAAGTTTCAGAAAGTAGCCCGATAATGAATGAAAATACACTAGTAACTAAAGCGCTTCGTGTTCAGTTTCTTGCCGTTGATCCTACTGGGAAAAATTTGACTGGAGCACCTAAAACATGGAAAAATCGTTTGACATTACGAAATAGATTTAACGAATCTTCCCGAACAGTACAGTTGTTTGTAGCACCAAGAGGTTCTATTAAGTATACCTTGGACGGCTCAGAAGCCCGAAACGGAATAGACTATACAGGTCCAATTCAATTGGGATATGAAGAAACGACTATTTATGTCTTTGCCGAGTCTGATGGTATTGAGGAAAAAAGAAAATTTACCTTTGCTAAGTCAGGCTCCACGGAAGTTCCAATAATTAAAGAAGCGCCAGCTATTCTAGTCAGCCAGTCACCGAAACGATTGGATAGCTCCACTAAAACTTATGAAGGGTTAAAAATCGCTAAGGAGAAAAACATTGAATTTGAGCAAGTTATGTTAATGGTGGGTTCTGCACCAAAGGCAATTAATCTTTCCCTTGGTGAAATTAAAATCGGTGCTGAATTTATTGAAATGGAGTTAAAAAATCTTCAAACTCTCCTTAATTCGGATGCACCTGTTATTATGACATTTAAAAAAGCCTATACGCCTACCGGTTATGATTTAGAGCAATTTTCCAAGCAACTCGGTATTGAAATAGGCAATGGAGAGGTAGAACAAAAATGAGTAGAACTACAGATTTTGGAGCGCCAACTAAATTCGGTATGCATCATTTTTACGTGGAGATTCCAGCATCTCCACGGGACGCTATCAGTATTTATGAAGATTTCGGCTTTGACGGCGATGAAGCTCGTCGGGAAACGGTTGAATGTAGACTAATTCTGGCTCGTGAGCTTTGGACCAAAATCAGAGATGACGCCAGACGAGATTTTAATGACCGTTTGAAAAAGAAAAAGCAAAGCACTGGTAGTTGGATAACCGGAAAAGTAAAGCTGGACCGATTTTTGGGTAGAGAACTATGCGTCCTGGGCTGGGCAGCGGAGCATGCCTCCCCTGAAGAATGCCAGGTAATAAGTCAAAAGTGGCTGGCATTGCGGCCTGAGGAGCGTTGGTGGCTTTATAGTAAAACTGCAGCGGAGGCTGGGCATAACAATCAGTCTGAACGAGGTTGGCGAAAGGCACTTTATTGCGCAATGTCGGATGGTGCTAGTATTAAGCTAGGACCTAAAATAAACACTAAGACAAAAAAAGATAAACTTGAACAAAAAGAGGAACCGTCTCTTTTTGATTTTGATTTAATCGAAAAGGGGGATATCTGATGGCATTAAAGTCATTTGAATGGAGAGAAAAACCAGCACTGATTGAATATCTCTTTCCGGTGCAGAAAATATCCGCTGAGAGTTACAAAGAGCAGATGGCTAATACAGGTAAAGCTCTCACCTCTCTAGGTAGTTACTGGAAAGGACGAAAACCGCTCATTCTTAACAAGGCATGTATTTTAGGAGCATTACTTCCAGCTACTGATGATCGCCTTAAAGATCTCGAAATCTTTGAGCTTTTGATGGGGATGGATAACGAGTCTATACAAAAACGACTTGAAGCAAAATTTCCTGCATCAAAAAGACATGCTATCGGTGAATTTTTGGTTCTTCCATATAATGAGCAGGTTAAGAGAGCAAAACGTCCTGAAGAGATTGGAGAACCCCTTTTCCTACATATTTGGGATCAAGTGAATAAACACCTTGGAACTTCAGCAACTTCCTTTCCTGACCTCATTGAACAAATGGGGGTAGCTCGTTTCGGAAGACGTCCAAAACTAGCTGATGTATTCTCTGGTTCTGGTCAAATTCCTTACGAAGCGGCTCGCTTAGGTTGTGATGTCTATGCATCTGATCTTAATCCTATTGCCTGTATGCTTACATGGGGTGGTTTCAATATCATTGGCGCAAATGATGAAAAGCGGATAAAATTAAAACAGGATCAAGAAAAATTAGCAAACCTGGTTAGGGAAGAAATTGACACTCTGGAAGTAGAAACTAATGAGAATGGGTGGAAGGCTAAATTTTTCCTCTATTGTACTGAAGTAAAATGTCCAGAAACTGGTTGGATTGTGCCTATTCTCCCCAACAGGTTTATCAGTAAAGATTGGAAAATAGTAGTTGATTTAATACCTCTACCAAATGAGATGAAATATAAAATTGAAGTTCGTGACATAAAACAGGATGAGAATTTAATTTCCTTCACAGAGGGCACTTATGCAAAAGGAGAAGTTATTCATTCTCCTGATGGAGTTAATCAAGTAAGGTTTAGAATAAGTACTATTAGAGGAGATTACAAGGAGGGGAAAATTAATAGAAATCGCCTTCGATTGTGGGAAAAGTCTGATTTTGTACCTCGTCCAGATGATATTTTTCAAGAACGACTTTATTGCATCCAGTGGATGAAACAAAAACCAATTGGCTCTCAGTACGACTATGAGTTTCGCTCAGTCACCGATGATGATTTGAAGCGCGAACAAAAGGTTATTAGTTATGTACGTGAACATTTGAAAGAGTGGCAGGAAAAAGGCTATATACCAGATATGGTTATTGAAAAGGGATATAATACTAATCAGCCAATTCGAGAACGTGGCTGGACCCACTGGCATCATTTATTTAATCCAAGGCAGTTGCTTTGGGGTGCTATGTGCATGAAACATGCTACAAGCAATACAGCGCTTGCTGTTTTTCAAACATTAAATAGAAATGCAAAACTTTCACGTTGGGATAGGTCTCAAATCGGTGGAGGAGGCAGTGTAAAAGATGTTTTTTACAATCAAGCTTTAAATACTTTATTTGACTATGGGTGCAGAGCTACAGAATCATCAATTATTTTCCTTAATAACGATTACCCTTCAAACCCTATTTATTCAAATACTATTGTGAACTCCCATCCTGCCCAAGACCTCGAAGTAGATAATGACATCTATGTGACAGATCCTCCATACGGCGATGCAGTTAAATATGAAGAAATTACGGAGTTCTTTATAACCTGGCTGCAAAACAACCCACCTAAGGAATTTGCCCATTGGACCTGGGACAGTCGTCGTTCGTTAGCAATTAAAGGTGAAGATGAAGGTTTCCGTAAAGGCATGGTAGGAGCCTATCGTAAGATGGCCGAAAAAATGCCGGATAATGGCATTCAGGTGTTAATGTTTACCCATCAAAGTGGTGCCATCTGGGCAGATATGGCAAACATCATTTGGGCGAGCGGCTTGCAAGTTACCGCGGCTTGGTATGTGGTAACGGAAACTGATTCTGCTTTGCGTCAAGGAGCTAATGTTAAGGGTACCATTATTTTAATTCTCCGGAAGCGCCATAAAGATTTGGAAACTTTCCGTGATGATCTTGGTTGGGAGATTGAGGATGCAGTCAAAGAGCAGGTAGAGTCTTTGATGGGACTAGATAAAAAGGTGAGGGCTCAGGGTTCAGAAGGGCTTTACACGGATGTTGACTTGCAGATGGCTGGCTATGCCGCTGCTCTGAAAGTCCTGACAGCCTATTCCCGTATTGACGGCAAGGACATGGTGACAGAGGCGGAAGCACCTCGCCAGAAAGGCCAAAAGACTTTTGTTGACGAATTGATAGAATTTGCAGTCCAAACCGCCGTCCAGTTCCTTGTACCGGTGGGGTTCGAAAAAGGAGAATGGCAGAAACTGCAGTCTGTGGAGCGCTTTTATCTTAAAATGGTTGAGATGGAGCATCAGGGTGCCAAAACACTAGATAATTACCAGAACTTTGCCAAAGCCTTTAAGGTGCACAACTTTGATCAATTGATGAGTGATAATTCAAAAGCTAATTCTGCAAGATTGAAGCTAGCGACGGAGTTTAAAAGCTCATTAATGTCCGGAAATGCTGAAATTGCTCAAACTCCCTTGAGAGCCTTACTATATGCTCTCTTTGAACTTTCTAAAGAGGTAGAAGTGGATGATGTGCTGTTGCACCTAATGGAAAACTGTCCTAACTATCTCCCTAACAAAACGCTATTGGCCAAAATGGCAGACTACCTAGCAGAAAAAAGGGAAGGTATTAAAGGCACTAAAATATATAACCCCGATTTGGAAGCAAGTTGCGCTCGCGTATTGGCCGAATCTATAAGGAATCAGAGGTTATAAGATATGACCTTAAAGCGTTTTTCTTCTCGAACAGAAAGATTGGATACTGAGTTTTTGGCTAAAACTCTGAAAGGTGCATCAAAGTATTTTCGTATTGCAGGCTATTTCAGAAGTTCTATATTCGAGTTGGTTGGCGAGGAAATCGCTCAAATTCCGGAAGTAAAGATTATCTGTAATTCAGAACTGGATTTGGCCGATTTTCATGTGGCTACAGGTAGGAACTCAGCCCTTAAAGAACGCTGGAATGAAGTGGATGTAGAAGCAGAGGCTCTCCTAAAAAAGGAGCGATATCAGCTCCTCGATCAGTTATTGCAGTCAGGTAATGTGGAAATTCGCGTTGTGCCTAGAGAACGTCTCTTTCTTCATGGTAAGGCTGGATCGATACACTATACTAATGGCAGCCGTAAGTCGTTCATAGGATCTGTAAACGAATCAAAAAGTGCCTTTTCTCACAACTATGAACTTATATGGCAGGATGATGATGAGGAAAGCGCTGACTGGGTAGAGGAAGAGTTCTGGGCATTGTGGAATGATGGTGTTCCTCTGCCCGAAGCCATTTTATCAGAGATTAGTCGTGTGGCAAATCGTAGGGAAGTCACTGTAGAAGTATTAAAACCTGAAGAGGTCCCCGCTGCAGCAATGGCAGAATCTCCAATATATCGAGGTGGAGAACAATTGCAGCCATGGCAACGCTCGTTTGTAACTATGTTTTTGGAGCACCGAGAAATCTATGGAAAAGCTCGCTTACTTCTGGCCGACGAGGTTGGAGTAGGTAAAACACTCTCAATGGCGACAAGTGCTCTAGTAAGCTCTCTTCTTGATGATGGCCCGGTTCTCATCCTTGCTCCGTCCACGTTAACAATTCAATGGCAAATTGAGATGATGGATAAGCTTGGGATTCCCACGGCTGTTTGGTCTTCTCAAAAAAAGGTGTGGATTGGTGTAGAAGGTCAGATTTTATCACCTCGTGGAGACGCATCTTCTATAAAGAAATGCCCTTACAAAATTGCCATAATTTCAACAGGTTTGATTATGCACCAGCGAGATAGAACTGAATTTATCAAAGAAGCAGGAATGCTCCTTAAAAATCGATTTGGAACAGTCATCCTGGATGAGGCGCACAAGGCACGATTAAGAGGAGGACTTGGTAGTAAAGCAACTGAACCAAACAATCTTCTTGCATTTATGCAGCAAATTGGAAAGCGAACTCGACATATAATTTTGGGTACTGCGACTCCCATCCAGACAAACGTCCGAGAACTTTGGGACCTCTTAGGAATTCTGAATAGCGGTGCAGAGTTTGTTCTTGGGGACTCATTATCACCTTGGCGAGATCATGAGCAAGCAATTCCCTTGGTGACTGGGAAAAGTCAAGTCACCTCAGAGCAAGAGGCATGGCAATGGTTAAGCAATCCACTACCACCGGCATATGAACATCATATTATGCAGCAGATTCGTGATTATTTGTCAATTGACGTCCAGTCTTTCTATTGCGGACATCGGTTTGAAGACTTGGACTATATGATTAAGAACATGTGGCTTTCTGAATGCCTGGATCTCAAATTTTTCAAAGAAAATAATCCCGTCTTACGACATACGGTTTTAAGAAAGCGAAAGCAGCTTGAAGACGATGGTCTGTTAGAAAAAGTAGGGGTTAATACGCACCCATTAAGCCGAAACCTTGCCCAGTATCAGTCTCGTTTTGTTGGCTTGGGGATTCCAACCAATACGCCCTTTCAGGTTGCGTATGAAAAAGCAGAAGAGTTTAGCCAGCTGCTTCAATCTAGAACCAAAGCTGGCGGCTTTATGAAATCGTTAATGCTACAGCGTATTTGTTCAAGTTTTGCATCTGGGTTAAAAACTGCACAGAAGATGTTAAAGCACTCTATATCAAACGAGGATGAGGACCGAATCGAAGAAGTAGAACACATACTTTCTGAAATGACTCCCGAAGAAGTCAACTGCCTCAAAGAAATAGAGAGACAGCTTTCACGACCTGAAGCGGTAGACTCTAAACTTAATACATTGAAGTGGTTCTTAACTGAGTTTAGAACTGATGGAAAAACTTGGCTTGAGCACGGCTGTATTATCTTCAGCCAATATTATGACACTGCAGAATGGATCGCTAAAGAACTGGCTAAATCTATTAAAGGTGAAGTTGTGGCAGTATACGCTGGTGTTGGAAAAAGTGGTCTTTTTCGAGAAATGCAGTTTAACAATGTTGAACGTGAAGTCATCAAGGCTGCTGTTAAAACCCGTGAGATTAGGCTAGTAGTAGCAACTGATGCAGCTTGCGAAGGGTTGAACCTTCAAACCTTAGGCACCTTAATTAACATTGACCTTCCTTGGAACCCGTCGCGGCTTGAACAGCGATTGGGTAGAATTAAACGATTTGGCCAATCTCGTAAGTTTGTTGATATGCTAAATCTTGTTTATAGTGAAACTCAAGATGAGAAAGTGTACAACGTATTGTCAGAACGCCTGCGTGACACCTATGACATTTTCGGAAGCCTGCCAGATACAATTGATGATGACTGGATTAAAGATGAAGAAGAGCTTAAAGAAAGAATGAATGAATACATTCATGAAAGGAAAAAGGCTCAAGATGCTTTTAGTGTGAAGTATCGTGGGACCATAGATCCTGAAGCTCATTTATGGGAACGATGTGCGTCTGTATTATCTCGTAGTGACATTGTAAGAAAACTTAGTGAGCCTTGGTAATTATATTTATTATTAAAAAGATGCTTATGCTAATAGGCATTCATCATGAGAAGAATTAATAAGACCTCGCCTAGATTTCGTTAAGCGAGGTCTAGCTTTTGTGTTTTTAAATTACAAATATTTCTATCGATGTCGGAGGAATTCTCCAAGATCTGCCGATTTTAATCTTTTTACTTCTCCACTGTTAAGAAATCAATATTATGTGCTCCCCTCATATCTTCAATAGTATAAGTAACAATTCCATAATTATGTACTTAGTTTAATTAGCTTTTGTTGTTTATTAGTTATAATTTGAATAATTCTTTTAAATTTCAAAAGTATATAATATATCTTTTTGTAAAAATTTGAGGAAACCTTATTTTTTGTTTGACTAATAATGAAACAAGTTTGATATTTTAAAGACAGAATTGATTAACGATAAAGGGTGATTTTTTGAATAAAATAACAATTTCTACTAAGTTTTGTTATAATTTAGTATAAGTGATTACTATTATGGAGGGATTGTTTTGTTAGAGATTAAAGAGCCTAATGTAGAGATTATCGAAAGTGAGCGGGAGGATGATTACTCCGATGATGATTTATTCAATATAAATTCGTGGGGAGCAGATTTATCTTTTAGAGAACTTATAACAATGTATGAGGAAGATGAACTAATTAAACCTGAAATGCAACGGAATTATGTATGGGATAAAGCTGAAGCTAGTAGGTTTATAGAAACACTTTTAATGGGTTTACCTGTACCAAGTATCTTCTTAGCAAAAGTTGGAGAGGATAAACTAATTGTTGATGGATATCAAAGAATTATGACCGTATTTGACTTTGTAAAAGGGGTCTTCCAGAGGGATAACTCTATCTTTAAATTGTCAAATTCATCAAAAATAAATGAAAGATGGAGAGGTAAATCTTTTAGTCAATTAACTAGGGAAGAAAAAAAGAGAATTAGAAGTACAACAATACACGCAATTATTTTCGAGCAAAAACATCCATACAATTCTGACACGAGTTTGTATCAGGTCTTTGAAAGAATAAATACAGGTGGAAGAACTTTAATGCCGCAAGAAATTAGAAACTGTGTTTATCATAATAATGTAAACCAATTGCTAATAGATTTAAATAAATTTCCAAATTGGAGAAATTTATATGGTAGTTTGGAATTTGAACCAAGAATGAAAGATATTGAATTAATTTTAAGATTTTTTACATTAAAGTCTGATGATGTTAAAAATGATGATACGGCACAGATTTCATTAAAGAAAGCATTAAACCTTTATATGGGTAAGGTGGAGCATAATTCATTAGAAAACATTGAAGAATGTAGGATTTTGTTTAGTAATACTATTAATTTAATTTTTGACATATTTGGAGAAAACGCATTTCATAATCTTAATTCAAAAGGTGAAGAGTTTGTTCCTAGATTCCATCCAACTATTTTTGATGCGATTGCAATAGCTACTGCCAATGCATTTGAAAAAGGAGCCATCAAAGAACTTAATTCAGGCAAATTATTGGAGCGACGTCTAAGACTTTTAAAAGATGAAGACTTTAAGAAATATATAAGTGAAAGGACAACAAGGATTGAACATATAAACGGAAGAATTAATTTAGCTTCCGAATACTTATATGGAGTATCTTATGTATAATATAGAAGCTAAACAAATCCTTAAGGATTGTAAGGATGAACTTGATATAATCAACAACTTTATAAATAGAGATAAATTTAACAGTAAAAATCCTTATTTAGTAAAGTATTGTGTAATTAGGATAAGTGGGTCTATTGAAACTGCTTTTAAAACAATTATTGCCGATGCATTTGATTTTAATGCTAGTGAAAAAGTAAAGACCTTCGTTGAAAAAGAGATAAGAGAAAGTTCGAAAAATCCAAGTTATAGCAATATATGTACATTGTTGAAAAAGATAGATAATAGTTGGAATGAACAATTTAAGAATAGTGTCAATATAGAGAAAAGTAGAGATTCTGCCTTACTTACTTCATTAGAATCTTTAAACGAAGCTAGAAATTCTTTTGCTCATGGAAAGAACACAACTGTTAGTTTTGATGGTGTGTTATTATATTTTACTAAGGCTTCAAAGATAATTGACATTCTTGATTCAGTAGTAAAAAACGATGACCAAGTATTAATAAATAAAATTGAGCAAAAAGCAAACTCTGTTGAAAGTTTAAGAGGGATCTTATTAAGCGAATCAGAACATAACACTCTAATAAGGGTTTTGTCTAAATATACACATTCTTTTAGTAGTCTATCTAACCTTACAAATGCTTTATGTCTATGTTTAGAGAATGAAGAATTTGCTCTAAACAAAGAATTATGGGTTGATATAATAAAATTTATAACAAATTCATTGCCGTTAATTGTTTCCACTGAAAGGTTAAACTTATTAATTGAAATACTTAGTAAAGAAATACCAATGAATTTTAAAGCTTTATTGTTTAATTCATTAAAAACCCTACAACAATTATCTAATGATATTTTAAAAAGTGAAGAATTAAATATAATAGGTGAGTTGTTATCTGAGTTTTTCATAGAAAACTTGAGTGAGCCAGATACACTGATGGAATATTCTCGTGAGCAAGCAATGGCGATTTTAGGAATAATAACAACTTATCATTATGAAGAACTATTGAACATTCTTGAAACTTGGAATCAAAAAGATTTAGACCTTGGTAAACTTGTAATACTTCTATGCGACGAAGATGATGTTACTAAAATAAATTATAGGAATTTAAAGGAATTGAAGATTTTTGATAGAGTGATTGAACTCTCTAAACAGAAATATCAAGGAGATGTTCTTCCAAATCTAGAAGAATTAAAAGATCGGACTGATTTAAGAGGAAAAGTAAGAAAAGCAATTGTCCATCTTTTGGTGGAAACAAGCCCTCAAACAGCGAATTGATTGAGTTTTTTATATGATTATTACTTTTAATTTCACCAACACCCCATATTGCAAATACACTTTGAATAAGTGGACTGTTGGAACTAGGAATTTTTTATTACTTATTATATAAATAAGAAAAAGTAAAGTGATGCCTCTAAGTAGCTATAGAGGCATCTTTTTGTAACTTTATGTAAAAAATTATAGTTCTTTTGCTATAATAAAAGTAATATTTTGTCGGTAGGTGAAAAGGATGGCCGTTACGGTTCCGGAAACGATTAGGAGCAGTGCTACTTCTGGGGAGAGGATTTTGTTTCGTACTTTGAAGGAGTATTTGCCGGATGACTATATTGTATATTTTGAACCGGAGATTAAGGGGACTAGGCCGGACTTTGTTATTATTGGTCCCGATTTGGGACTGATTGTGCTCGAGGTGAAGGATTATACAAGAAATACGTTGTATCAGTTGAATAAGGATGAGTGGACTATCAGAGATACTGGGGGAAATCTACATAGTGTGAAGAGTCCACTTAAACAGGCAAGAGATTACGTGTTTAAGATAAATGATGTGTTGAAGAAAGATAAGAATCTGATTCAAACGGAGGGAAAACATCAGTTTAAATTGAAGTTTCCTTATGGCTATGGCGTCGTTTTTACAAGACTAAACCAAAAGCAGGTTCTAGAGGACGGGATCTATTCTATCATTGATCCAGACAGCATGCTTACACGGGAAGAGATAGATCCGGATTATGGAGAGTTCTCGGAGGAAGTGCTTGCTGAGAAATTAATTAATATGTTCCAAGTACCTTTCAGGTTGAGAGAGCCACTTACATATGAAGAAATTAATACGATTAGGTACTATCTGTTTCCAGAGGTCCGGATTGGTGCTGAATTCAAAGAGCCTGTTCCTTATCAGGATCAGCTGCTTTTATCTTTAAGGGATATCAAAACAATGGATTTCCACCAGGAGAATATGGCCAAACAAATTGGAGATAAAAACAGGCTTATCCGAGGAGTAGCAGGCAGTGGGAAAACCATTATTTTGGCGAGTAGAGCAAAGATGCTTGCGAAAGAGAATCCTAGTTGGAAAATCCTTATCTTGTTTTATAACATATCACTCTCCCAAAATATCGCGCAAATAGTAAGAGCTATGGCGTTGGAGCCTGATAATCTATTTGACTTTCATTTTGGAGATGGAGAAATACAAATCCAGCAAAATCCAAGGAATATTGAAGTAAGAAACTTTCATCAATGGTTAAAAAATGACCTAAAGATGAGTGAAGGAATCGTCGATACATACATTGAGAAGTTAGAGAAGGGAGAAGCAATTGCTCCTAAATATGACGCTATCCTTATTGACGAAGGACAGGACTTTGAAACAAGCTGGCTGCATCTCGTCAGCTTATGTCTAAATCCTGAAACCAAAGCACTACTTCTCGTAGAAGACCGTGCACAAACAATTTATCCAAGAAAAAGAAGTTATCTCAAGGACACAGGTCTGGATTTCCGTGGTAGATCGAAAATATTGAATATCAATTACCGCAACACATCACAAATCGTCAACTGTGCCTGGGACTTCTTCCAAAAGAATTCCTCACTGCAAAACAAGGTGGTAGTGGGCGAAACAGAAGGCGTAGAGATTATCTCACCCAAAAGCACGAAACGTAAAGGTCCAGAACCGGCTATCTTAAAAGCAGAAAGCTTTCCAAAAGAAATGCAGATTATCGCTAGACAAATACAACAGCTCCACCAAGTGCGGAAAGTTCCATACTCTGAAATGCTCATTCTATATCGAGTAAAAAGAACACATAAAGCAGATATAATTGGTACCATCCAAAGAGCGCTCCAAAAAGAACGCATCCCCGTAACATGGATAACAGAAAACGAAGCCAGCAAAAGAGCTTTTAATAGAGAAGAAGAGACAGTAAAGATCAGCACCATAGACAGCAGCAAAGGGCTTGACTTCCAAACAGTGTTTATTGTGAAAGCGGATACCATGCCATTCCCGCTTGAGAAAGATAAAGAGCGCGAAGTGTCGTTGATGTATATTGGAATGACGAGGGCGAAGGAGTATTTGTGTATTTCGTATTCAGGGGAGTCTGAGTTTACTTCTTATTTTGAGGGATGGCAGCAAAAGAACAGACTAGAGACACAACAGAGAGTGAAAAAGCTTTATGAATAGTAGGGTTGAAATAATAGGCGAGGAACTCACTCTTAACTCATAAAGATGAATAACAAAAATACTAATGTGAATTCAATCAGGTGAAAAGGCTCATAACATTTAAATATCAAAATCCAAACATAACTCCAATTTCCTCTAAGGAAACTGGAGTTTTTCTTAAAATTTCATTAGTGCTGTTAGCCTATACGTAAGAAGAAAATAAAGAAATTGATGTGTTTAGTCTTCTTCCTTTATCTGCTAATATAAACATACATAGCAAAAATATAGGAGTTGACCCCATTGATCCAAACAGAAAAATTAACGTCTATTGTTGATATAGAAGATACGACTGAACGTAACCAGCAAATACTTGATCAGGTGCAGCCGACAGTAAGAAACTTAATAGAATCATTTATTAATAAATATGCAGAGAGAGACCCATATTTGCGCAAACTAAAAGTACATACGTATGAACAAACACTTAAAACAACCATTACCGATTCGAAAAATCCTAATTATGCAGAAAAGAAACAGCATTATGGAGATAAAGCATTCGTGGAGCTGATAGATGACAGTTATGAAGATAGCGTCATTGTGGTCCTTAGATTAGAATTCCAATTGAAGTTAAAAGAAGTTCGTATAGCTATGAGTACAAACTTTTATCCAATATGGGTCTACCATTATACTAAAGCACTTCATCTGGAAATGGACAACGCTATTCAGGAACTGAATTCTGAAATGCAAATTTATACAATAGAAGAACAGAAAACAAACATAGAAAAAATGAACTTTATGCAGACTGTAAATCAGTTTATCAAGAATAAAAGAAAACCCACCATTTATTTTGGTACATCAATTCCTCTGGAAGGGCCAATGCATGAAGAAGAACTTATTAATAGATTATGGACTGCCTACCTAGATCTTTCTCCTGTTCGAAAATTGTTGGAAAGAGAAGCAGAAGTACATAGCAGAGCAATTCATTTTATGAAAAGTATGCAAGAAGATACGACACCCATCTCTATAGAGTTATTCTCCAAAACATACCGGGTTGAAACCGACAAGGAAGTAAAGAAAGTACGTACCAATGACTATAAACAGCTATTCTATATCTATGAGCAGGATCAGCTAATTACTGAAGGACACATAAGCTATTTCACGAGGGATCCACATGAGTCTATTGGGATTTATGTGAATAACCATGGTCTTATTTTTCACCGGATGCGAAAGCTCGCTACTGCGAGAGCTAAGTTTGAATGGTATATCAAGAAGGCCTTTTATCAACGTGGAAAATCCAATGAGAATAATGAAAACCAGCTTTATCAGGAAAAAACAGTCAAAATGCTAAAAGAACACGACTTTGAACTTAATGATGCAAATGCTTTTTATGTTGGTACTTACCTTGGAGAGAGCCAGACGTTTACGGAGCCAATATCGAGGTTAAAGGAAAGATTAATTTCAGCTGCTTCCCTTATCGCAGAAGTGAAAGAAAATTTCACCTTTCCTAAAAGCAATATTGTCCTAGATCTAATATCGGAGGAAGAAGAGGATGATTTTGAACAGGAAATTGAAAGCTACGAAAGCTCTTTTGATTTCCAGCAAATCATGGACTTTGTAGAGCAGAGCGGATTCACTTTTTCCATGGATATAATCCGTGACTTTTATTTAAATCTAACCAGTTTGGATGACAAACACTTTGTTATTCTGAATGGAATTTCAGGAACAGGTAAAACACAACTTTGTAAAGTGTTTTCAAACGCAGTATATGGTTTAGATTATAGTGAAGAAAACCCATACCTGAAAATAGTGCCGGTGCGTCCTGACTGGATGGATTCAACTTCACTGTTTGGATACTATAGCTCTTTTGAAAAGCGCTATATGAAAACAGAATTTCTAGAAATTCTTCTACAGGCAAGCAAAGAAAAGGACAAGCCGCATTTTGTAGTTCTGGACGAGATGAATCTTGCACGTGTGGAATATTACCTCAGCGATTATTTAAGTGCAGTAGAGTCGAGGAAGCCAATCCAGCTTCATAATATAGAAGATCTTATGGATATTCCAAAAACAATAGAAATTCCACATAACTTCTATGTGATAGGCACCATCAATGTGGACGAAACAACGCACAGCATTTCGGACAAGGTGCTGGATCGTGCATTTGTGATGACACTTTCTGATGTTGACTTTACAAGTTATTGGGAAGACCTGGATGGCAAGCTGAAAAACTCGGTACTAGAGGAATGGCAGCTATTGTTACAAATACATAAACAACTTTCAGACTATGACTTGCACTTCGGCTATAGAACCATGACAGAGATAATCCGCAAGCTCTACAAGAATAGCCTATTACCTGAGGATTTTCGTATGGAGTCGGCAGTTGCGATTGATAGGGTCTTATCTGAAAAAGTAATCCCTAAAATAAGAGGAGACGAAAGAATTGCACCTCTTATGGATAAGCTGGAAGACCTGTTTTTAAATAAATTTGACTTTGAATCAGAGTCATACAAGCATATCGTGCGGATGAGAAAGGAACTGGAGCGCTATGGAGCCACTCAATTCTGGCGCTAACATTAAAGTATTTGACCAGGAACTACAGACTTGGGTATTTCTACAAGACCTTTACTTGGAAGAAGCAAAAGTATATCAATGGAAGTGCATTACAGACAAACCAATTCGCATGTTGATGCAAAAGGTACCTCTTCCAATGACCAAAACAAGTGATGGGTGGGAAGGTACTTTTGAAACACCTTTTCAAAGTGGACTAGTTCAGTTTGTCGTATTAGTTGAAAATGAAGAAATGTTTATTGAATCTTATGTGTACACGGATAGCCGAAAGATGACGGAGCAACAATACAAGTTGATATTAGAGGAGCTTCTGCAAGAGGCAAAGATCTGCTTTCAGCAGTCCGGACTTCAATCTACGGTTTCTGCTTCTGGATTCACAAGAGAATGTTCAATGCTTCAATGGAGTTATATCGAAGCATCGGTATACCAGCTTCGGAATATATTTGGTAAAATCGAACGTCAACCGTTGCGCAACTTGCAGCGAGAAGAGCTTCTTATGAGAAGGGAGCGGGTCAAGCATGTCAACCCAAGGAGTATCTCCTGGGTGGAAAGACATGGGCAGACCTATGGTGCAACACCAACGAAGCTGCCAAGCCATTTTCAGACTACAAGAGTACAAGAAACATATAATCTTTATGAAAACCGAGTGATACTTAGGAATCTACTTGATCTAGAGAAACTTCTAAAATGCTATAGCTTCATACAGGATGAGGAGATTTCGAATAAAGCAATTAAGTATCTCAACTGGATTAGTGTATGGAAGAAGTCCAACTTCCTTCAAAATATCCAAGTTCATTCTAGTACAATCAAAATCTCGCAGGTGTTTCGAAAGCATCCCACCTACCGATTATGGTATCAATGGTTCCAAGCATTATACCAATTCAACGATTTGTCATTTGATTTGGGCCAAAAGCTTGCCGTGAAGGATACATATTTACTATATGAAATGTGGTGCTATCTTCAAATTATTAAAACATTTAGAAAGCAAAATCTATTAGAGGATGCTTCAGAAATCTTCTCCAAAAGAGATGGATTCTTCTTTTTGAACCTGGCAGAAAACAAGGAGAGCACGATACATTTAACCAATGGTGCCAAGCTCACTTATCAAAAAATCATTCAAATCAATACAAGTCCATTCTACTCCTTCACCCAGCGGATGATACCTGATATTGTTTTGGAGTTTAAAGGCCAACTATTTGTATTGGATCCCAAATATCGCATAGCATCCAACCTCCCAACTGCATTGGGAGAAATGCATAAGTATCGGGATGGGATATTATTACGTGAAGATGATAAGCCGGTTGTAAGAGAGGTATACATTTTGACGCCTAATCAGAATGAAATGGCGAAGGATAAGGATTATTATAGCGTGGAATTCCATAAGAGGTATGGAATGGGAGCGTTCTGTTTCAATCCTGACAACATGGATTCATATTTTGAAGAATGGGTTGCTAGAATATTATCATCAGATTCCTAACTACCAAAGGCATGGAATAGGCTACATTAAGGCTGCATAAGAAATCGACCGAGACTCTAAAAAGAGCAAGGTACCTGTTGTTATATTAATGACAGTGAACAACAAATGAGAAAAGAACAAATAGATTACGAAGAGGGATTCACATGAGGAAAGCCGATTTAATTTACTTGAGAGAAAGTTCAATGGATCTAATACAGGATAAAGTAGTGTTTCTCACCCTTTTGGTGGAGCTTAATCATATTGGAATAGTTGGTGAAGAAAATACTGATAAGTTCCATGATAATTCTAAAGAACTATTGGATTATATATTAGAAACTCAAGATGGAGAGCTTGCTTTACTCCTTTTACAAACGTTTCTCCATATGCAAAATCATACTAAGTTTCACCTCCAAAATAACGAGACTAATGTGAGACAGCTTTGTAAGTTGATCTTTATTCAGTTTGATAAAAATAAGGAAGAAATCTACTTTCTAACCTTAAAATTGCTGAATTCTGTGGATGAATTAAACGAAAACAAAGCAATTTATAAGAGTAATATAGCTAATATGGATGGGAACATCTATGAATGTTTCCGCTTTGACCTTACGGTAGAGTTGTTACATAGCTACCTTTTATTAGACCATGCAGATGTTAGAGGATTACTTATGGATACGCTAACAGATTGGAACGAATTTAAAGTGATTTCTCAGGAAGAGGCATTTGAAAAGCTTCTTTGGTATGGATTTTCATTTGGTGAAGAGGATTATTTAGCAGATACCATACCTGATTATGATTTTCAGATAAAAAGTGAAAGGTGGGGCATAAAATATTATGTATATTTGTTAAAAAAGTTTTCTAAATATACACCCCTAGATTCAGAAAAAGTGAATCGAGCCATTTCAAAGTTCAATAAATTACCTCATTATTCAGCAAAAGAAAAAGAATTCTTCATTCAGAAGATATACTGGCGACTAGATGATCATTCGAGAAATATAAGTAATCTTGAGATGTCTGCAGAAAAGGTGAAAGAAAAGAAAGAGGAAATTAGTACAAGTAATTAAACTTACACCTATGAATTTACCACAGGGGGTAAAGGTAAATTCAATCAACCAGAAAATACAAGTAGAATTGGCTATTTTTGAAAACTCAACAATGAAGAAACAAATTAGAAGTATACCAATTGAAGTTTTATCTTTAAAGGATCAAAAGGAGTACTATGTAAGTAGTGCAACGGTTAAGAAGCTAAAGAGTGAAAATGGACCGCATTACATTAATTTAGTTGAAAGAAGAGCCACGGTTCAAAATGAACAAAACCTAGGCTTATTCACTTGGCCGTCTACAGAGCTTTCCGGAGCAGGAATTGATTCCGAAACTAATGGGTTAAACCAGAAAAGCGCACTCATAAAACTTGGCTACCAGAAAACTGATACAACCAAAGAACATCGATGGGCAGCGTTAGAGAGAGCAGTCCCTCTAATCGGGCTAAAAAAAGTTGCTTACACAATAGCAGGAAATATCAAGCTGAGGAAAGGTCAGAAAAACGGCTTCACTAAGTATCGATATGCCATATCTGAGTGGGAGAGTGATCTAAGTAAACTCAAGTAAAAGTACTACAAAAAGGATTTTAATTGGCCAAGTACCTAAAAAAAGAACGTAGAGACATTGGATTGTCCTACGTTCTTCTATTATCTTTCGGTGAACAGACTTTCATTAGCAATTTTAGCTAAAACAGCCTCGTTAATTCTAATCATCTCTCCACCATCTGATGCTTCCCCGTCCCATATTAGAAGATAGATTTCTGCATCTTCTAGAACTTCCTGCATTTCTTTAATCAATATCCCATGATATTCACCCATTAGCTTAGCCTTACAAAGTGTGATTGCTTCCTTCGTGTCGATTTCATCCAACATCTGATTACTAGTCAAAGCTTCGAGCAAAGATTTTACATTTTGATTTTCAAGACCTCGCAACTCGTTATGATACCAAGTGATAATTTCCATAGTAAATCCCCTTTGTGTTGCTTGCTATATCTTATATTTTACCATAATTATCACTTATAGGTATAAATGGTCTTTCTTTATTGCTCAAAATTTATTAGGTTAGAGTATAAATTGTTTAATATAACATATTTTTCAATGGATATACATGGTAAAATACTATTAAATTGTGTGTTAAAAAATTATTCTATAGTGTTCTAATGTCCTATTATGAAGTTTAATAACCTAAACAAAGTTGTGAAGGAGACTGACAACAATGTCACAAATACCAACTCAGGAAAAATGGAAGTTCTCCCCTATTCCAAATATAGAAGAATCAAATTTTAATAAATCGCTAGAACGTTTTCATGACATGGGCGTAAGTGGTTTAGTCCGAGAAAATATACAAAATTCATTGGATGGTCGCTTATTGGATTATGATGGACCAGTTGTTTTAAAAATCGAAGTAGGAACAATTCATAAAGAAAATATTCCAGGTATCCAAGAAGTTAAAAACCGTATTCTGAAACTTGAAGGACGCAATAACTATACAAAAGAAACGATAAGTCATATGAAGAACAGGCTTGACCAAAATGAAATTAGATATATTTCTTTTGAAGATATAAATACGCGAGGTTTGACAGGTGCCAAAAACGGACAGAGCGGCTCAAAAAAAGATACCTGGGGGATCTATGCTTACAATAAGGGTGTTCACTTTGAGGAAGAAAGCGTAGATGTGGAAGTTTCACGAGGTGGATCTCATGGAGTTGGGAAAATTGCTTCTAATGCAGCCTCAGATCTCCATGTGATGTACTTTGCGAATTGTGATGCAAACGGTGATCAGCATTTGGGTGGTACTGTACAATTGATTGAGCATGTTCATAATGGCCAGGCCTATAGGTCAACAGGATATTTTACTAAGGTACAACAGGAGGAAAACGGTAACACAAAGTTCTATCCTTATGAGAACACCTTTCATCAAGTATTTATGAAAAATACAAGAGGGTTAAAAATCGTTATTCCATATCTCCGCGAAGAATATGATGATGAAAAAGAAATAATTAAAAGTATTTGTGATAGCTTTTTCATATCCATTCTAAAAGATAAGTTGCAAGTACATGTGAATGAAAAGGAGATTAATAAAGATACGATTTTGCAGTATGTCAAAGATCAAGACTATTATAATCAAGATATTAAAGAGGCAAAGAAAGAATTTACCCCTTTATATATAGATACATATTTGGGTATGCCTGCTAAAGAAATTACAGTATCAAATGGAGAAAAAGACTTCAGCTTTCAGCTTTACTTTAGATACGATGAAAGGATTCCAAGGGGGAGAGTAGCGGTTGTGCGTACAATTGGAATGAAGATTGAAGATTTTAAAGTTGTGGCTAACGCTACTAAACCATATAATGCGGTACTTATTGGTGGTCCTAATGAAGATGCCTACTTGAAGTCACTAGAAAATGAATCACACACACAATTATCGAAAGATCACTTTAGCGATAAGAAATTAAAGAGGCTAGCAACAAGATTTATCAATAATTTATCAACTGAGATTGCCAAGGTGATTAAAGAGGCTATAAATGAAAACAATCCAACAGATGGCTTAATCGATACACATGATATCCTATACGTTGTTGAGACACAGTTTAAAAAAGATCTCGAAACCTCTATGGGTACGGTGAAAATAAATCAAGGGAAATCATTAGTCAAGTCTACTACAAGACAATCCCAAAAAGAAAAGCGTGGGCAAAAAGAAAATACCAGCAAAGATAGCGGAAAAACCACTACTATCCGAAAACGAGATCCCCTAAAAAGGCAAAAAAGCAATGAAAATATTAATGATAATACAGAAGGGAATGAAAGGTACAGTGTGCACCCGGATATGGTGGAAAGGATCATTCTCAATAATGAAGAGATGATTAAGTTTAATTTCACAAAAAGCGATCAGCTTGCAGGAGAGAGTGCCTGCAATATTTCGTTTGCAATTATTGATGGGATGGGTGTGGAGTATTCAGATGAATTTCAGATCCAAAACAGCTATCAAGGAATTATGGATATGAAAGCTGGAGAAACTTGCTCTTACAAAAAAAACGTTATTAAGAATGTCCAAATAAAAGATGGAATTGCTTTACTACAATTAAAATTAAGAAAATCCTTCAATCGATCATTGAAGTTTGTTTATTACGTGGAGGTGTAAGGAGTGATCTATCGAAAAGATGCCAATTTTCCATATCCAGTTTTGTCTAGTACTTCCCAAAGCTACGTAAATAATATCTTTGACTTAGATGTGAACGTTAGTGAAAATGCAGACTATTTTCACTTTGAATTTGATTATGAAATTGATTCAGAATTTATTAGAGAACAAATAAGGCGCGAGAAAGCACAAGTAATCCTAATAATACAATCTAAAGATAATAAATTCTTCAGATTGAATGCAATGGATAGGTCTGTAAAACTCCACAAAAGCCGCATTTCTCTGAATAAGCGAACGTCCATCCAATTACAAATTCAAGCATTGGATGATGTATCTTTTGCGACAAATGATGATTTAAGTGAATTCTATATTCAATTTAGAAAACAGGTGACGGTCCCTAAGTATTTTTTATTAGGTTATTCCAACGTTATTACATTTGATGGCAGTATTAACAAGCCATTTGAACTCTTTGAGAAAAAATTGGATGAAAACCTAAATTCAGATATTAAGGTTGAACTGGGGCAGGAGACAATAATTATCCATTACAGAAGACCGGAGTTTCAGTTTAATCACCTTCCAAAAAGCAATGTGCTAAACAACCCCTACATATATGCAGGGCTTTCTAAAGCACTTCTGGCATTTATCATGAATAATGGTGATGATGGCGATGTAGATTTGGATGATATTCAAGAACCAGAAAATCCTTTGGATCTAAAATTATATTATTTGTTAAAAAAGAAGAACGTGTCAGAACTAAACATGGATAATATTGATGAAGTCATCTATATGATCTCGGATCGAATTATTGAGAGATATACATCAGCGTTAGGGGAGGTTATAACATATGGAAGTTAGGCTACTGGAAAAAGGATATAAAAACTTGGACTCTTTATATCCTGATTTTCTCGAAGGGAAAGTAAAGGAAAAGGAGGAGTACTTTTCTGATAAGGTGGTCTATATACGAGAAGCTCCTGATTTCCCAATATATATGGGGCGAGGAAGTGAAGAAGAAAGAAAAACGAATTTTTTAAAGGCTTTCCAAATTATTTCACAGTTTTACTTAAACACAGAGAGAGATTTGCTTTTGGATGAGACTTTTTGGCACTCGTTACTTTTAACAAATAAGCAAAACTTTATCCTCACGGAGTATCCGGAAGTTGCAGAAAAAGAAAATACTTTTCGAAACGTGGTCCTTAAAAAATTTGACTGGGAGAACTACATTTATAAAGTCATCTTAGGTGCACAATACATCCATGACAACATCACTAATCAGGAAGACCGTCTAAAGTATTATGAATTAATTATTGAGAATCTAGATCTGTATAATTATATGATAAAATACGAGATTTTTAGAAATGATCACTTTTTAATAAATATTTTAAGAATTATTGACGAATTGAACTTATCAAAAGTATTAAAAGCAAAAATTAAAGGGCGTGAAGATCTAGGGGATGATGAACGTGTGGGCCGACGTGTAATCTTTGAATTTAATAAAAGCTATCCGGTAATTATGTCCCCGATGCTTGATAAAGAAGAGCTCCAAAAGCTATTCATAGAGTACTTAAGCTATTATTATGATATTGCCGAAATGTTCCCTTATAAAGAATCTTCCTTTAAAGAGGTAGCCGCAGATTTTGCTGATGATGAGCTGGTATACAAAGATATGAGTGTAACTAGTCACAACCTCGATACAGAAGTTTCTGCTTCAGAAGACAAAAATAATATAATCTATGGAAAGCAAGAAGATAGCGGAGGTAAATTAAAAGAAAACTTACTAAAGTATTTAGATAGTCTTAAATTGGAATATGTTGATCATCGTAGTAAGGGTGGGTCCCTCTGGCTAATAGGGAACAAAGGAATTGAAAGCGCCTTAAAACCATTAGAGGAAGCGGGAGTACGCTTTAAATTTAAACCAACCGGTGGAAAGGCATCAAATTACAGGCCTGCCTGGTTTTGGTATGAAAAATAATTTTAAGGATAAAAAGTCAAATTGTGATTAATTTAGCTTTTAAAATGTAGAAACAGACCACATAAATAATCACCTTTTTTCTACTCACACCGAAGCTGTAAAGTCCAAGTCGATTCTCGAATTTATAAGAGAGTCGGCTTTATTGTTATTGAAGCAAGCCCTTTAAACCAGAAGTGCCTTTTGGAAGGAAAAAGCTGGTTTTTGTCGAAAGTGGTAATATTAGAAAAATAGTAGAAGGAGATTACATAATTGCTAACAAAAATATTACTCGAACTATTAAACAAAGTTAATACCATCCACACATTAACCTCCAATAGACCAAATAAAATAGTCCGAACTGATTCTAACGGAATTTATGTAGAATCCGAAGCTTCCAAAAGAAAATTTGAAAATAATGAAGCAACTGATCCTCATGCATACATCCCTTTTGAGTTTTTAACCACAGCATGGGAAGAATTTATTCAAAAAAGAATGGTTTCGGCTAATGATTTTACTAAAACTAGAGGTAGATCATCTTTTATAATGGCTTTTTTTGCACAACTTCCATATATAGAAGTAATGAAAGAACCAGCTGGAACAAAGATAAAGCTTAAAGAATTTAAAACGGATGAGCTTCCGTGTGAACAGTTCCATAAGGTACTACGATTTTTAGATCAGGTCACAGAGGGTGCCTATGACCCTCTAGCTTTAAGCAAACAAGCAAAGAATGATAATGAATATAGAATCCTTTCTAGAGCTAGACAGGATTTAAGGCTTCTAGGTTTGTTAAATGAAGCAAATCAAATAAGTGAGAAGTTTCATGCTTATGAGGCCTCGCAAAATAAACTAGCATTTATTAGAAACCTTGTACTTGAAAAAGAATATTTCCAAATAGCTCTTTTTGTTCTGCAACTCTTAGAAGCATACCCTAAAAACGAAAAAAAAGTTGCTCTTATTGAGTTAGGAATGCTAATTGTCCGCAACTCTCAAGGTGAAAACTTGATGGTGGAATCGGTTGCTAAGGAACGGACACATAATCTATTAATGTGGCTAGAAAAATTAGAAGTAATAGATAGTAACTGGTCACTTATAGAAGAGATAACTTTGGAGGGAAAAGTAGTGAGTACTAGAATAAGAGATCAATTCTTACATATCATTAGCAATTACCCACAAGCCAAAACCCAATCTTTTGGAGGACACTCTTTGGGTACCTTCGTAAGAAATGATGTTACTGACGAACTAAAAAAACTCCCGTTTCTTAGCGATCAATATATAGTTACCGGATCAGTTGGTCAAGGTAACTGGGCCAGTGTTCCTTGGATTGCCATTTTGAATAAGAAGATTACCTCCAGTACTCAAAGAGGCTATTACATCGTCTATCTGTTTAGTGAGGATATGCAGGAGCTATATCTGACATTTGCGCAAGGTGTTACAGAGACCTCTAAGGAAGAGATGCTAAGAATAAAAGAGGCGATTAGAAGTCAGCTTGAAATGGATACTAGGTTCCGTAAGGATGATGATATTTACCTTGGCCCTTCCAAGCGTGCAAGAGATTATGCTGCTTCAACAGCGGTATATGTGAGATATAGGCTAGAGGATTTTCCTTCCGAGGATACGATTGTCCGTGACCTGGAAAAAATGGTGGAGTATTATGAAGGTTTTATTAAATTAAATGAAGGGACTGGTTATATACCCAATGACCCACCCCAGGTTGTTGCGGTTCCAACGGCAGATTATATGAGTAAAAAAGCGCTTGTAGATCATATCTATCAGTACATAAAAAACAAAGGCTTTTTCTATGAAAAAGACGAAATTAAGAACCTTTTTCTATCCATGAAAACAAAGCCGTTTGTGATCATTTCTGGATTTTCAGGTACAGGAAAGACAATGGTTATTAAATGGTTTTCGGAAAGTCTAGGTGCTACACAAGATAACGGGCAGTTCGCATTAATTCCTGTACGACCAGATTGGAGTGACGGCTCGGATTTGATTGGATATAAGGATATTAAAGGTGATTTTATAGAAGGTCCTTTAACCAAGGTCATGTTGAAGGCTCTGGATAATCCAACAAAGCCTTACTTTGTGTTATTAGATGAAATGAATCTTGCTCGTGTGGAGTATTATTTTAGTGATCTTCTTAGTGTGATGGAGAGCAGGGATTGGAAAGATAATGAGATTATTTCTTCTGAGATTTTGAACAGGTCTATGGTGGGACGGTCAATTGGTTTCCCGGAAAACATGTACATCATTGGTACTGTTAATATGGATGAAACAACGCATCCTTTTAGCAAGAAGGTTTTAGATCGCGCAAATACGATTGAATTTAATCGAGTGAAGCTGGATTATCTGGACTTTCTTCAGGTAACAAGTGAAGCTGTAGAACCAAAAATTATTGAAAATGACATGCTTCGCTCTGATTATCTGTATTTGAAGGATCTTACGGAGAAGCATATGGAACTCATTAAAGATACATCTCTTACACTAGTCGGTATCAATGAAGCATTAAAGCCACTCGGAGCACAGGTTGGTTACCGAGTTCGGGATGAAATCTGCATGTACCTTGCCTATAACCAGGAAGGTAAGCTGTTTTCGCCTGATGACGCCTTTGATTACTGTATTGTACAGAAAATTTTGCCTAGAATATCTGGCAGTGATAGTAGAGTAGAGCACACACTAAAGGAATTATTTAAGCTCCTTACTAATCAAGAATTACGGGAAGATCAAGAGGATTATACAGCGTTCATTAAGCTCTCTAAGTACCCTCGAAGCACAGAAAAGCTTGTAGAGATGTATAGGAGGTTAACGCACGATGGCTTTACCTCTTTCTGGATTAGCTAAAGGAGATGTCGAACTAGTTAAAATCGAAACAGCCGATTTTTCCTTAGTGATAAAAGGGAAGCCCTATCATGAGAGATATGTAGGGCTCCAACAATACCGTACCATGGATTTTCATGATGAAATGCGATTCAGTGTAGTGGGAGACCATGATGAAGTCAAGATTTTTGACGTAGAAGCCTTGGAGCTGGTCGATCTTCAAACCCATCGCCCGATCTTCTTTGAAAACGGTGTGTATACTGTCATGGTGTCTCCGAAAACGGGAAAGGAATTAACGTTTTATCATGAGCATCCGATTTTTCGAAACGCAATTGACCGAGTGGAGCTTGGTCACTCCTATGTGCTGCTAGGAAACCTCCACTTTCAAAATGAAATCGGTTATTCCACCTTTGAAATTAAGGAGGGAAAACGTACCTTACTCGAGGTAACGATAGAGGTTTTCCCTACTAAGCTCAATTATAAGGAGGATTACCGAAAGCTTTTAGATGAAGTAAACGATGAAATCTATAATCTGGCCTTTCACTTTTTAAAGAAAACCTATTTAAGTGCGCAAACAAAGTTGGAAGGGTCTCCGTCCCCAGCTGAATTTTTTCGCCTTATTACGGTTTATTTTGAAACGTTTATTAAAGCAGTCGAGCAAATAGAGCGGCAGCCACATCATAAGTTAGTTAAAACCCATGAGATTGTGAGAGGTGATCGAATTAAATTCCTCGATGGAAGTGGCCGGAGCTATTTACGGAAAAACAGCCACCTTTTTCAAGAAGTAACCCATGGCATTCCAATTAGAGATAAGCAATACATGCCGAGCAAGGGGAGAACCGCCAACAAGCAAATCACCTTTCACACCTATGAAAATCGTTTTGCTAAATGGATGATTACGCGCCTTGTTAGCAAGCTTGAAGACTTGCTTTACAGGATTGAGAATAATCGCTGGTCAAAAGGCGATCAGGATGCAGAGCTGTTGGTCTCTATTGAAGGGATGAAACGCACGCTAACTAGAAAATTAAACACTCCATTCTGGATAGAGCTTGCACTCCCTGATCGAACGGTTCAGAGTCTTGTTATGCAGCTAGCACCGGGCTATCGCGATGCCTACCAAATCTACCTAACCATCTCAAAAGGACTAGCCCTACAAAACGGCATGTACAAAATGTCGGTCAAGGACGTGGCAACCTTATACGAATACTGGACCTACCTAAAGCTAGGACAAATCCTAAACAAAAAATACGATATGATTAGCCAGGACATTATAAAGGTTGATCGTAAGGGCTTGCAGGTTAATATGGAAGCCAATCGCCGAGCAACCCGCGTGTACAGGCATCCAGTTACAAAAGAGAAGATCACTCTAACGTACCAAAAATACGAAGGCAACCTTCCTACAATCGCTCAAGTACCAGACACGATGCTCAGTATTGAGAAAAAAGGGGATGCTTATACCTTCAACTATGTCTTTGATGCCAAATACAGAATAGATTTCGCGCTCGAGGGTAGCTATTACGGCAAAAAATATTACACTCCTGGCCCAATGGAAGAAGACATCAATACCATGCATCGCTACCGTGACTCCATTGTAACCGAACAAAACGGTCCCTACGAACGCTCAGCATTTGGTGCCTATGTTCTTTTTCCGTGGAACGAAGAACAGCTCTATCAGGACCAACACTTTTACAAAAGCATCGGTAAAGTAAATATCGGAGCACTTCCTTTCCTACCGAATGCCACGGATCTTGTGGAGCGCTTTATCGAAAACCTCATCGACAAGAGTCCGGAGGAAATCCAAAGCGAAGGCATTCTCCCTAGAGGCTCTCTGCAAAAGTGGCAGGAAAGAGTGGAGGAGAAGGTGCTGGTGGGAGTGGTCTCATCGGAGAGTCAATATCGAGAAAATATGAGGTCAGCTCAATACCAGATTCCAGCTGCTGTATTAAAAAGAGGATGGCAGGAAGCGAAGTATGTGGCACTCTACCTTACAAAGGAAGTTGGAATGGACAACGGGGTTGTTTGTTATGGAAGAGTGAATCATGTTGATGTTAGTGGAGACAGAGCAACATTCACAGTGGAACACTGGAAGAGGTTAAACAACGTAATTGTGCCTGTTGGTTATGGAGTGGCTCAATACATGATGACCACCCTAAGAAGCTTGGAAAACTCGACTGAGCTACCCGAGCTGTTTATGAAATCCGAGGAAGAGAAAGTTGTATGGCAGATGTTAAGGCGGTTGTCGGATCGGATCAAGGTAGAATTGGACAATAAGAGAGTGGATGAGGCAGAGCGGGTAGTGAAGTATAACATTAAGGATGCGACGGTTATTTTTAATCGGGAGTTAGAGGCTTTGGAGATTGTGAAGGGAAATGTGGTTCAGAGAGTAAGTTTTGAGGAGTTAAAAAACGACCGAGTGAAAGTGTTCAGGAATCTGCTTAACTGATTGCTAGGAGGAACACATATGACAGTTTACAACAAGCTAGTCCGAGACAACATCCCTCAAATCATTGAAGCCACAGGAAAAAAGTTCACAACAAGAATTTTAAACGACCAGGAATTCATTAAGCACCTTAAACAAAAATGCTACGAGGAATTAGACGAGTATTGTGCAGCAAATACAAATGAGGAAGCTGTAGAAGAACTTGCCGACTTAATGGAAATTATCCGTTCTCTAGCAAAATACCACGGATTATCTATGGAGGAAATAGAGAAGATTCGTCAGGGGAAAGCAGTGAAACGCGGTGAGTTTGAGGAGAAGGTTTTTTTGGTTGAGGTGGAAGAGTAGTAGTGTGAGGTATTAGAATAGTGTACTTTATTGATGATAAAAGTAAAAAGACATGCGCGACATGTCTTTTTTTGTGGAAAATAAAGGATAATGTAATTTTTTGTAGAACCTTAATTAGGATCTATATTTTTAAAGTATTTTGGGTGTTCAAGGGATATACATGCGTGACACTCAAGTGGGATTATAATTAAACAATACTACTGACTAGGAGAAAAAGAAATGGCCTTAATTAAAGGGAATACCATAAAAAAATCATGAAAGAAAGAAATACAGTTCATAATGAAGTAGATAATACATATACAAGCTTTATAGATAAAGAAGGAAATAGAATCCTTCAAATTGATACCTATGGATCCAACCAAAGAGAATTTCGTGGCAAGGTAAGTCAATCTATTCAATTTGATAAAGAATCTGCTCAGGAATTTTTAAAAGTTATTAAGAAAGAATTTAACATTTAAGCAAGTTACAAAATGAATCTGATGATATACGAAGGGTTTGAATGATTTGAATAAACCGCATCTCAATCTTATGCAGTTCTTTGAAGGCTTTGTAAAAAATTATAGAAAACTGAATTTAAATACATTACATAACAGATCAATGTTTACTCAGAGAGAAATAAATTATTTTGTAGATTTAGGAGAGATGCTTGGGTTCGATAGCTTTGTAGAAGATTCAAAATTTGATAAGCTAAAGAACCGTTCTCGGCCTATGGACTTATCCTGGTGGAAGTGGGATCTGAGAGTAGATCCAGAGAATTATGACTATCTTGCATTACATCTAGAAAGAGAAAGCCTCTGGAGTAAGGATGAGGAAACAATTGAAAAGCTATTTTCCGAAACCGATGAGGGTTTTATTCCTAAAGATGTAGTCGGGATACTATACGTGGAATCTGTAAACCGAATCTCATTTTTAAACCAATTAATACTAGAGAAGAATAAGAAACAAAAATCGAATGTATTAATGATATATAGGTTTAATGATGAGAGTTTAGGAGTAGAAAGAGTGTGGGCGTATCACTTCGTTGTAAACGGTATAGAAGGAGTAAGGAAAGCTATTTGTAAGCAAGATGAGTTCGGCTACTATAATATGTGTTTTGAAGAAGAGTTTCATCCTTTAAGTAACAATATTGAAGAGGATATTAAATCTAAATTTGACTGGGAAAACAGTAGTGAATTTTTCGAAACTAAAATGATTCGGAATAGAGTAAATGCAGACAAATTATTCGTTAGTTTATTAAAAAGAATAGAAGAGAATGAGCTAGACTATAGAAAGAGTTACTCTATTAAAGAAATTGCAGACATTATTCCTAGAGGGACAGCTGGGATATCCAATTATGCAACCTATGGCTTTTCATTAATGAGCATGTTCAGCAGCCAGAAAAATAGAGATTACTTTATATTCGAGGATAACAATCTAAGAACAAAAATAACTTCAATTTGTAATGACACTTATAACCGCGATAATTATTATTGGAAGAAGCACTTGCTAGATGTAAAAGTTATTATTAATCCTAAATATATAAAGAAGTAGTAATTTTCCAGTAAGGTTAATAGAAATGGGGAACTTCAAACTACTATAAAAATACTCATACTTTGTGAGTATAAGATAATGCTTGTATTCCAAAGAAAATTGCTATGTACAAATATAGACCATTTATTATTAAAATTTCTTATACCGATTGGAGGATAACATGAAAACCCAGGCTGAAGCTGTCATAGAAGCATTTATTACTCTCGGAAACGAAAGAAACATTGCTGAAATAAGAGATTGGGTTACAAAGCAATACGGAGAGAAGTGGAAGGACTTTGGGACTATCATGGCTGATATGGTTCCACGGGAATTGGGAGGGAATAACAGCTCTACTGTCCCCACTAGATACAGACAATTAGGAAGAGTTAGGCCAGGTGTATATAGATTGATAGGGGAATAGGAGGAATGAAGATGATCAAAGTTTATGGGAAAAACAATGAAGAAATCCATTCGTTAAGTGATTGGCTGACCTACGCAGCTCCTGCCAAGAAGGGTGGGCATTTGAAAGATTTCAGAAGTGCAATGGAATTGGCGAAATGCTGGTTTCGTGATGGAGAAGCAAAGGTTCCAGAAGAGCTGCAGTCCCTGTTAGATGCAAATGATATTACAAAGGGCCTGGTTATTTCTGAAGCATACCCCGAGAAAGAAACCAGATTGGACAATTACGGAAAAGGAAGAAATCATGATCTCGTTCTATTCGGGGAAACGGGGAAAGAAAGGATTCTCCTATCTGTAGAAGCAAAGGCGGACGAAGCCTATGGGAAGGTGGTAGGGGATTACCTGAAGAGTGTGAGTGCACGATCAAACGTTCCAAACAGAATCGAGCATCTAACATCCTCCATCCTTGGCACGAAAACTAGCGAACACCTCAGATATCAACTTCTGCACGCCATTGCCGGAACGCTTATTGAAGCAAAAGAGTTCGGCGCCACACAAGCCATTTTCCTTGTTCATGAATTTCACTCAGTAGAAACGAACTCCAAGAATGTTACGAGAAACAAAGATGATCTGAATAGATTCTTATTCGACTTGTTCGAGCAGGACATTGACCTACAGCCAAACGAATTGCTGGGACCAGTATCAGTAAACGGGGGAGAGTTTGTTCCTGAGGGGATACCGTTGTATGTGGGGAAGATCGTGACGGATTTATAGTAGATGTTTTGTACTTTGAAAATTGTACGGAACTAAGAAAGAAATATCCAAATGGTGTAGCTTCTGATCATCCAGCCTATCAACCTAAAATGGATAGAGATAAAGATAATTTTGCCTGTGAAAGATAGATACTGAATGATGAATAATCCCTTCTCAAATAATGAGATGGGATTATTTTTTTATTTTGAAATGATTAATTGAAATACCCGAATGTAGATTTGAATCGAAAGACCTAGAAAAATAAAGTAATAAATCCTGTTTAATGGAATATAATGATAGTTGATAGAAATCTACTAATCTGTAAAATGAAGTAATCGAGATTTTTTGAATGAACAACATGATATAACAATAGGGGAGTCCTGAATGAAAAAGAAAATGAACTATTTAATGTTACTTTTAACGGCCATGTTGATGTTTGGTTGCACCAACGTAGAAGATGCATCCAATACAGATGGAGAGATAGACTCACAAGAAGTAACCACAGTTAATACAGATGATAATAGTGAAAAAGAAGAAGCTGTCACTCCGGTTGTTGATGAAGAACCAGAGGTAGAGGAAACGCCAACGCAACCAAAAAATGATTTGTTCTCGGGATACAAACTTATTGAAGTTGATGGTGGTGATTTGTCTGGATATCGAGAGGCTAACGTCGTCGTTGACATTGGTTATGGGGACCGTGAATATTGGGCATTTACGAATGAATACGGGCAACTGGTACGTGTCATAGCTGATGAAATCATTGTACAAGATGACCTGAACGAACCTGTATTATCGTCTGGCAGATACTACTCTGATGAGGCGAAGGTTCCTGGTGTCGAAAGTGACATTTTAGATGAGGGACATATTATTGCTGATTCTCTTGGAGGCGTATCGAATGCTTATAATATTACCCCACAAGAAAGTACGCTCAACCGACATGGTGATCAAGCTTATATGGAAGAAGTGATCCGCAAAGCAGGTGGGGCAACCAATTTTGAAGCAATTATCACCTATCCGGATACGGAAACTCAGATTCCTTCGAGTTATCAGTATACCTACACTTTAATGGGTAACAGGATCATTGATAGATTTGACAATGTGAACCCTGATGAAGTAAACGCATCACTCGGTACAACTGACAGTGAGCCAACTGATTCAACCGGTTCGGATACAGACGGTGATGTTTCTAGTGTCGATACAAACGGTAATGAACAGGTAACGATCAAAGAAGCAAAAGAAGCAGGTTTCAGTATGCCGATTACGAGTGATCATTGGCTCTATAAATATATGGACGATCCAGATGGTGATGGTCTAGTAGGTGAGTAAGCCCCTAGAACTTTGAGGCAAAATAAATGAACGAAGAAGATTTTTCTCTTTGGACGATTGATAACCATTTGCGAATATAAATAGATTCAAATTGAAAAGCCGCCCACCCTAAATCGGGAAAGCGGCTTCTCTTACTTCTTCAAACTACTATAAACAACCAACCGATCCGAATATTCCCGCACACTCCGATCAAACGTCCCTGTACAAGTAATCAAGTTCAAATTACTCTGACACGAATAATCAAAAATCGCATCAACCGGCGCTTCGCCTTCGCCATACGTTTCTATCCGATCCACTACATAAGTAAGCGATTCCTCTTCTTTGTTAAACACTTGAATCTCATCCCTAGTATCCAGATTCTTTAGCTCAAAGAAAACAGCTGGTCCGTTTCTGCTGTCGACGTGGCCGGAGATGACGGTGTTGCCACGCTCGCCTGGCATGTGGCCTTGGTTGTACCAGCCGACGGTTTCGAAGGATTCGGGTACGCCCATTTGGCCGTTTTCGATGACGCCTACTTGTTCGACGATTGCATCGACGCCTATGCTAGAGATGTCGATGCGGTGTGGTTCGATGATGGTGCGTTCTTCTTTGACTACTTTTCCGTTCTCATTGGTGGAGGGGGTGCGGGTGGGAATGGCTGTTTTTCTTTTTCCGGGGCTGCCGCTTCTGTGGTGGCAGTTTCGGTTTTCTGGGTTTCTTTTTGATTCGCGTTGTTCGCAGTATCGTTTGCGGATGTGCATCCGGCAAGTAGTAGAAGCATGGTGGATACGATGATAAGGTGCTTCATGGTTAGCGACTCCTTTTTGGAATAATAGAAAGAGAGGGAGGACCCTCTCTCATCTATCACTCTATTATTGTTGGTTTCCAGTTTTTCTTCTAGCGATCACTGTCATGGCTACTAGAGCAGAGATGACTCCTGCAATGCTCCACATGATAGCCGGGTTCATGCCAGTTGTGGCTGCTCCACCCATACCGGCATTCGGCATGTCGGATGGTTTTTCTTCAGCAAATTTTTCAGGATGTTGGTCGACAATCGCACCTGCCATCATTTCGTCTACACCGAACATGTGCGCATAAGCTTCACGGATGGTGTTGTAGGCAGTTTCATAGTCGCCTTCGTTATAGCTGTTGAATGCCTTCAGTAACTCATCGATATGCATTTGCAATCCTGCTTCAAGGTCTTCTGCTTTCAGTCTTCCTTCAGTTACTGTTTCAAGGAGCTGCTTGCTCCACTTTGTACTCTTCAAGCTCGGCCAATGCCATTTCTTTACCTTCTTCGTTCGCTTCAGCAGTTGCTACTACATAGTCTACAAAGTAACCGATATGGCTGCTCCAGATCTTTTCGAATTGTGCTCCTTTATGATTTGGTTTCAACTACCTAACGCACCGGATCAAAATCTGGATCACTTTTTTCAAAAAAATTTTAAAAGTTTTTTAATCCGATATTCAAAGTAAATGAAAAGGAGGCATGTAGATATCATTAATAACTATTGACTCTTCGATATTTTGAATGCGATTACTTGCAAGGAGGTAGCATCGCCCTCTCCGTCTGGTGAATAATTAAATACGTAGCTATTTGAGACTTTATAAAAATATACAGACTTAAAACATTGTAGTAGGATTAGGCAACATTTTGAGAGGAATAGGATACCGGTCGGTTTTTTATTTGTTGCATAATAATAAAGTCTCTACTTTTTCTATATTTTTTTTTGAATAATATCCAAGGTTCTAAATACCTTCCACTTGATAAATAGAAACATAAGTTGCTAGTCCCTAATAATAGTCGTTACCTTTGGTAAAACACTATTTACCATAAACACAGCAAAACATCCCAGATTCTATTGCAAATTTGACTAGAAGAATAGATAAAAATACGAAAAATTGCAGGAGGAAAACAATATGAAAAAACTACTAATTCCGTCTGTTGCATTGGTGATGTCCCTCACTCTTACGGCATGCAACACCAATAATGACACAAATGGGGTTTCCCAACAGGTGCCATCAGGTGAAACTTCCCAACAGGAACAAACTGGTTATGACCGTGAACTTGTTGAATTCCCTGAGAACTATGATAAGGGTGTGAACTACACGACAGTCCATCGTGGAAATGTCAGAGAGGAACTTTACACGAGCCGAGAAGCAATCGAAGCAGTGCAGAACGGGGAGTCATTTCCAGATGGCACTGTAATCACTCTCGAAATATATAGGGATGAAGAGCTTGATGAGATCTTCGTGATGGAAAAGCGAACTGGATGGGGAGGTCAAACACCGGAAGGGACACCAAGTAACGGAGATTGGCAATTCCAGGAATTCAATGCAGACAGGTCGTTGGATTACGAAGAAGATATTGGACGCTGCTTTTCCTGCCATGCGAATCAAGAACGGGATGAATATGTTCACACATTGGATGAAATGGAGAGTTTTGATCTCGAAAATTTAACAGGGTCAAAAGACGGCAGTACAGAATCCCAAATCAGAGGTATCCCTATCGATCAATGGGAGGTAAAAGAGGATTCAAAGAATAATTTGCTTGGAAGTAGCTCAATGGAAGAAGAAGAAAAAGCTGGAATCATCCAAAAGGTTCTACTAATGATTCATTTTAATTAAGTGACAGAGAATTGAGCATGTGAACGGCAGTCGATTAAAAAGAAAGGGGAGAAATTCTTGAAATCCAATATGTTAATTAGGCTGGTCATTGATCTTTCTATGACAGTACTGATGTTAGTAGCAATGGCTTACCAGATTACCGGAAATACAATCCATGAACTGGTAGGAGTTTTATTGTTTTCGTTGTTTATTGTCCATAATATTTTAAATCGACGGTGGTATACGACGATTTTTAAAGGAAAGCACAATTTACGACGTATACTGAGCATTGCGGTCAATTTGCTCTTTCTTGTATCTATGGCTGTGGTCATGATAAGTTCAGTGCCAATATCCCGTGACCTATTTGCTTTTATACCTATAAACAATAACATGAGTCTTTTACAGATTCATATTATGACTTCATATTGGGGATTTATCTTAATGTCTGTGCATATAGGAATGTCCTGGGGAACAATTATCAATGCAGTACGAAAGATGAGGGGAATTACTAGTACCAATCGTATCCGTACAATTGTATTACGTGTATTAGCGGTCTTGATTGTTGTATATGGTGTGCAGGCTTCTTTTGAGAGAGATATGTTTTACAAGTTAACTGTCTATAATCCATTTGGTTGGAATAGTGATAAGTCCGCTATGGGATTTTTAATAGATCATCTATCCATCATGGGAATATATATTTGTGGGACTCATTATGCTCTTAAATTTGTTCGGAAGCAGCATAAGGTTATGGAGATACAAAGATAGATAAATTTCAGAATGAAGAAGTGCATTGATCAGGAAGTAGATTAATGCACTTTTTTATATTATTTAATGTTTAGCTGCCACTATAATTGAGACAGTTCATTGGAAGGGAAATTAAGGTTTTACACTTTGTTCATTTTGCTCCCTTAGGAGCTTTATATCTTCTTTTGGTGGTAAACCAAACATGCGCGAATATTCACGACTGAATTGTGATGGACTCTCATAGCCTACACGGAAGGCAACATCTGCTGCATCCGATGACTCGGTTAGCAACAGGCTTCTAGCTTCTTGAAGTCTTAGTTGTTTTTGGTATTTGATTGGACTCATCGCAGTCACCTCTTTAAAATGCCGATGAAGTGAAGAAACACTCATGTTTGCTATTTCCGCAAGCTCCTCGATCTTAAAAGATTTTTCATAATTAGTCATGATATGTTCAATCACGTCACTGATTTGCTGGGTAGCACTTCCTTCTATTGCTATTTGTTTTAACATACCACCATGTTCTCCTTGCAGAACCCTGTAGATGATTTCTTTCACGAATAGAGGAGCAAGTACCTTGATGTCTTTCGGCGTATCTAGCAACCGGGCTAATCTTGTTACCGCGTCTAGCATAGATGACTCTATCTTGCTTACAGACATACCTCGTTTGGTATTTTCCTTCTTCTCAAATCCCATTTGGAATTCATGTAACACCTCCAATATTTCACTCGGTGTAAATTCAAGTTTGAGAGCAAGATAAGGAACTTCGGAAGAGGCTTCAGTGACTTGTCCGGTTATTGGCAGCTTCACGGATGCAACTAGGTAATCGGCAGGACCATACTGATAACGCTCCTGTGACAGCAATACCTCCTTCATCCCTTGAACGACAATGCATAAGGAAGGCTTATTAACTCCATATTTTGGTCCAGTATCATGAGAATAATGGGAGAAAAATAAAGACGGAATAGCCGTCATTTGAGTTCCGTCCTGTCCTGTATGGCCATCTATGATTTTGGCGAGCTCAATTCTTTGTCTGTATAATTGTTCAAACATAAAATCCCACCTCTGTTTTCTTCATCCTCGATGGACCCATTATAAAACTAATTTACTATCTGCGTAAATGGTTGTAGGAGGATTAGGCAATAATTTGATAGGAATGTGATACCAGTCACTTTTTCATATGGTGCATAATGAGACACAGAAAGCAATGAACAAGAGTTGGGATTAAAGTGACAGTTATATTAAATGGGAGGATTTCATATGCAAAAAATAATTTTGAACAATGGTGTTGAGATGCCTATACTAGGCTTTGGTGTATTTCAAATAACCGATGAAAAAGAATGTGAACAAGCTGTTTACGATGCACTTATGGCAGGTTACCGTCTTATTGATACCGCTGCCTCTTATCTAAATGAAGAAGCAGTCGGCAAAGCAATTAAACGCAGTGGTGTAGCAAGAGAGGAACTGTTTATCACTACGAAATTATGGGTGCAGGATACAGGCTATGAACGGACAAAGAAAGCATTTGAAAAATCGCTTGAAAGACTGCAACTGGATTATTTAGATTTGTACTTAATCCATCAGCCATTTGGCGACGTTTACGGCTCATGGGCTGCGATGGAGGAATTGTACCGCGAGGGTAAGATTAGAGCAATTGGAGTTAGCAACTTCTATCCGGATCGTCTGACCGATTTCATGATTCATAATGAAGTTGTACCTGCTGTAAATCAGGTTGAAACGCACCCTTTCAACCAACAAATTGAAAGTGCTAAATTGTTGAAAGATAACAATGTTCAAATAGAGTCGTGGGGACCATTTGCTGAAGGAAAAAATAACATGTTCCAAAATGAAGTATTAGTTTCAATTGCTGAAAGGCACAACAAATCCGTTGCACAGGTTATCTTGCGATGGTTGACACAAAGAGGAGTTGTTGCAATTCCGAAGTCGGTTCGTAAGGAAAGAATCATCGAAAACTTCAATATCTTTGACTTTGAATTAAGCCAAGAAGATATGGAGAACATTGCTGCATTAGACACGAAAGAAAGCCTGTTTTTTTCCCATAGGGACCCTGAAATGGTGAAGTGGATCGGTACTCGTAAACTTGATATTTAATGTACGAAGGAAGGTGTTGAATCCATAAAAAAGCGTGTGAATTCTACACACGCTTTTTCCATTATTATAGTAAGATGTATGATGGTTTTGCAGGATTTTCCTTTTTCAACGGAATTCCTAGGAGGGCTAAAGCTTGTTTATACGGTTAAAAAAATTATTTGAAATCAAAGGATATAGTTTATTTGTCATTTGTGTGTTGCTGGTTGGCTTCGGAATTTCGATTACGTTGCCATATTTAGCCCTGTATTGTACAGAAGTACTTGGAATGAGCACAGGAGCCTTTGGCGCTTTCATTGCAATCAGTTCATTGGGCGGCGTCTTGGTAAATACACTCATCGCGAAACGGTCAGATAGCGGGTTAGATCGAAAATGGCTGATTATTACAGCATTGCTTTCGTCTGCTTTAGGATATGCTTCGTATGTAGTGTTTCAAAACTTCTTTATTTTGCTGATTGTTGTAACTGTTTTTAATGGTTTTGGAGCTATTGCGATGCCGCAAATCTTTTCCTACGCCCAAATATCTGCAAATGATAGTAAATCCGACGACAAGACTTTTGCGATATCTACATTACGCTCACTGGTCTCCTTTGGTTTTGTATTAGGACCGTTAGGCGGTACATTGATTTTGGCAGCGTTAGGGTACAAGGGACTCTTTTTGGGAACATCCACTATTTTTCTATTAATTGCTTCTCTTATGTTCATGTTTTTGCAAAAACGAACATTTCAGCATACAAACAAGAAGAAAAAAATGGTGTCACCGAAAAACAGACTCGTCTGGCAGCCGATGATTGCCTTTATTTTTCTGTTTGCGCTTAATGCCATTAACGCAATTATCACTCCGTTGTTTATTGTAAATGAAATTAATGGTACATATTCGGATGTCGGCTTGGTGGTTAGTATTTGTGCAGGTTTGGAAATTCCCATAATGATTGCGCTTGGTGCATTTGGCAAAAAAATATCGAACCATACCCTGCTAATAATCAGTTGTTTTATCGCGGTTAGCTATTTCGCTGTTCTAGGAGTATCAGACCATTTATGGCAGCTAATAGCAGCGCAGTTTTTGCAAGCAACGTTTGTGGCGATTGTCATGGGCAATGGACTAAGTTATTTCATGGATCTGCTACCAGATTCACCTGGAGTAGCAACAAGCATTTACTACAACGGATCTATTATTGGGAGGTTAGTGGGGAATTTTGGCGGTGGAATGATTGCCCAGTATGTAGGGTTTCGTGATGTTTATTGGGTGTGTATTTTCATTTCGGTCTTATTGATTATTATCTTATGGACAACAAAGTCTGGTGAAAAATTAAAAATATCAATCAAAACCTCTCACTCCTGTTAATTTGCAATCTTTTGATACGATTACTGGCTGATCTAAGAAGATAAATAAAAATGGAACTTAGTGTACGTAGATCTTGTAACGGAGACTAGAAATCTTAATAAACGAAAAAACTCGTCAAGAAAATGTTGACGAGTTTTTTTAGTGGACTTAAATCAATCAATATCTCAAATGACGAGTAGTCGTTTCGATCTGTCATTCCTTTTATATGGGTATATAAAGGTGAAAAAAGATAGGGCATTATTGTCAATTAAAAAACCGAATCGATTCAATCAAAAATCCTGTATTGTTAATATTTCTGAATAATAATACTATTTAGACTAGAAAAACAAAGGAGGGATTTTAACCAAATTATAAACTAGGAAACTTTAGTAGATTTAACAAAGTGAAAATTGAGAGGAGTTCACCCATCTTGGCCAAAAAGATTAACTTGTTTCATCTTAAGTTACGGTTACTAGTATCCTTCATGTTATTAATCAGTATAGTCGTTCCGTATACTACTATCGCATATGGTAATTCAGTAGGCAGTAAGCCAATCTCAGCTATTAAAAACGTTTCGGTTGAAAATAAGATAGATTCTAAGCTTCATAAACAATTTAAGGATCAGGATCAGATCACATTTTTATTAAAGTTTGAAGAGCAGGTTGATACAACTAGAGTAGCAATCGAAGCGGCAGAAAAAGCAAAAGAACAGAAACTCACGGAAGTAAGTGCAAAACTTCAGGTCCGTTCTGCCATTGTTTCAACATTACGAAATACTGCAATGGAGACTCAAACTGGAGTAATTGAATATCTAGAGGAAGCAAAGCTAAAAGGCAACGTGGAAAAGATCCAACCTTTCTATGTTGTAAATGCAGTAGCAGTAACAGCAACAAAAGATGTGATGGACAAATTGGCTACATATCCGGAAGTTGCAAAGATACTGCCGAATGAAACGCGGCAATTAATTACACCTATTCATAATAAGAAAACAACATCTGCTGCAAATTCATCATCGGTGGAATGGGGAGTTGAACGAGTAGGGGCCCCTCAAGTATGGGATATGGGAATCGATGGAGCAGGTATCGTGGTAGCCAGTATTGATACAGGTGTTCAGTGGGACCATCCTGCTTTAATGGAAAAATACCGTGGTTACAATCCAGCGAATCCAAATCAGGCAGATCATCAATTAAACTGGTTTGATGCCGTCGGGGGAAGGGAAACTCCATATGATGATTTAGCTCATGGTACTCATACGGTTGGGACCATGGTTGGCTCAGAGTCTGATGGAAGTAACCAAATTGGTGTGGCCCCAGGTGCACAATGGATCGCTGTTAAAGCATTCACTGCACGCGGTGGAATGGATGTTGACTTGCTCGAAGCTGGAGAGTGGATATTGGCACCGAAAGATGCTGAAGGTAATCCCCATCCTGAACTGGCTCCAGATGTAGTAAACAACTCCTGGGGCGGCGGGCCAGGTCTGGACGAATGGTATCGCCCAATGGTCCAAAATTGGCGGGCAGCCAATATCTTCCCTGTTTTTGCAGCAGGCAACAACGGTGCTAAGGAAGGGATTGCATCACCGGCAAACTATCCTGAATCTTTCGCAGTAGCAGCAACGGATCATGACAATACCTTAGCATATTTCTCATCCCGTGGACCAGGACCATATGATGAGACGAAACCAGATGTTTCAGCACCTGGTGTAGACGTTCGTTCAGCTGTACCAAACAATAATTATGATCTTATGAGCGGTACATCAATGGCTACTCCTCATATTACAGGAATTGTTGCGTTGTTAAAGCAAACAAATGCATCCTTGACAATTGACCAAATTGAGGACATTCTGACAGTTTCTGCCATCCCGTTGACAGACTCAGAATATTCATCTTCACCAAATTACGGTTATGGGCATGGGTTTGTTAATGCTTATAACGCGATAAAAACATTAAATAATGGAACTGGAAAGGTTAAAGGTGTTGTTGTCCATGACGGGAAAGACACGACCAACCCCACCTACCAGCATACCTCTCCTGATTTTGTATACGACCAGGTAGTGCTGCCGTTAACAGTGGAAGTACAAGATAACATCAGCGTAGATACTGTAGAAATTCAGTATTTAGTTGATAAACAATGGAAGACTGTACAAGCAACTCGAACTGCCGGAGACTTTAGAAACGGGACCTATCAAGCTGTAGTTCCAGGAGAGGATATAAGGAAAGGTAGTACATTTATGTATAAGTGGAATATCGTAGATTATGGTCAAAATCAAGTAACATCTTCCACTTATGATGTCGAAGTGAAGCCTGCAATCACAATTGGTTATTTTCAAGATTTAGAAACTGTTCCTGAAGGCTGGTATTCAGAAGGATGGAATAACGATTGGGAATGGGGTAGCCCAGTAGGGGGACCTGGACAAGCTTATTCAGGACAAAAAGTATATGGAACCAATGTGGATGGTCCTCACGCTGATGATTCGTATTCTTATCTCGATATGCCTCCTATCGACCTTCCAGAAAGTGGTGATTCCTACCTGCAGTTTAAGCAGTGGTATCACATTAGTCCAGATGGAGTCGACGGATCAACAGATTTTGGAGCGGTCATGGTCTCTACCGACCGTCAAAACTGGAAAATCCTAACTAAAACGGAAGCCACTAAATTTCATGAAAATGGGGTACCTATTGAGTATACTACTGATGATTGGGTAGATGCAGAAGTTGATCTTTCTGATTATGCTGGAAAGCGGATTTATATCAGCTTCTTTATGAAAACAGTGCTAACAGGATTTGATTGGGAACCTTTTGATGGCTGGTACTTGGATGACATAGCTTTAACTGATAAATCTCTAGTAAATAGTAAAGAAAAAAATACTGAAAAGACAACAGGAGAAATCCATACGAAAAAACAATCAAACAATAGTATCTTAGCGCCAACGGCTACAATGGTTCAACATACATCTAGTCATCCAGATGTATTGCCAATCGGTGCAAAGGTAACGCTTGTAGACTCTGGATACTCAGTTGCAACTAATCCGGCAAATGGAAGTTACTCCATCACACATAACGCAGGGGAATTCACTCTTCGTGCTGAGGCCTATGGTTTTCATTCTTCAGACCAAGCTGTTTCAATCCCAAAAGACGGAATCGTCGAAGCAGACTTTAATCTCAAACCTTTGGGAGAAGGAACAGTAGAAGGGGTAGTCAAGGATCAAACGACAGGGAAACCGATATCAGATGCTATCATCTCATTAGTTGAGGATGCAGCAATTACACCTGTGAAAACGGATAGTAAGGGAAGATTTACGCTCACTGCCTATGAAGGTACCTATACGTTACATGTGTTCAAGAAAGATTATGTGTATAAAGAATACGCTATTACACTCAAGGCGAAAAAGAATACAAAACAAAATGTCGAATTGAATAGATTTATCGGGTTTCCCGGAGAAATCGGCTATGATGATGGAACATCAGAAAATTCATGGCATTGGTTCGATGCAAACAACGGCCTTGCTGTTCGAATGTCTTTGGAAGAAGGAGTCACGAAATCTTGGCTGACAGGCGGACTCTTTAAGGTTAATACAGAATGGCCAGACCCAGGCTCAACTAGATTTCAAGTAGAGGTTTATGATTCAACGGGTGTTAACGGAGCTCCAGGTAAAAGAATCGCAGGTCCGATTGAAGCAACTGCCCAGACTGATGGGGAATGGACTCATGTCGATTTAGCGGATAAAAACATTTTTGTCACTGGAGATTTCTATCTAGTCTATGTACAGCCTGAATCTTATGGCACAGGTACATTACCAAGTCTCTATAGTGATAATGATAGCCCGTTCCATGACCGAAATTGGTTTTTGAATAATTCAAATTGGGTACAAAATACGGAACCAGTATATGGAAACATGATGATTCGAGCAGTCATGAATAATGCGATCTCTGCGCCTGTTATTGAAACACCACAGGATAATACGTATACGAATAAAGAAAAGATTATGATAAAGGGAACAGCAATACCTGCAAGCACGGTTACGATTCAAAGTAACGGCAAAAAAGTCGGATCCGGCAAAAGCAAACAGGACGGTACCTTCAACATCTCAGTTAAATTGAAAAAGGGATTGAATACGTTAACCGCCGCTGCCTTGACGAAAGAAGGAAGTACGGATCCATCTGCTCCAGTCAATATTATTTTAGATCAGAAGAATCCTAAGTTAACGATAGACAAGATAAAAGGCCATTTTGAAGAAGGAGATGAGGTCACCGTACGTGGTACGGCAAAAGACGAATATTTGGATAAGGTTTTCATTCAGGGAGAAGAAGCAGAAGTAGATTCAAAAGGAGCTTTCCTCCATCGAGTAGTGCTAAAAAAGGGGATCAATACTATTGTCGTAAAGGCGATTGATAATGCTGGAAACATAGGGAGAAAAACGATTCAAGTTAAAGTCAAATAAATTGTTGTCCAGTTTGAAATTTATTAAGTCAAAGGGAAAGTAATAGATTGTTTGGGACAGTTCACTGATTTAAAGATAGGTGAACTGTCTCTTAAATTTGAAATCATATTGTTAGTTTTAGTCTGTTAGAACTATTTTGTTATATACTTTACTTTTAATGAAGTTCATAAACGTTTTAGAGAATTTATTAAAAGATTTGTAAAATATTTCGAATGGTATATTATATGAGTTTTGCTTTAAAATGGATTTACATATATCAAAGGAGTGGATGGGGAATATTGGAATTGAGACAACTAGAACATTTTATGGCTCTTTGTGAAGAAATGCACTTTACAAAGACTGCTGAAAAATTAAGAATTGGGCAACCTACTTTAAGTTACCAAATGAAAGCACTAGAAGACGAACTAGGAGTTCGTTTATTTGATCGCTTAGGGAAGAAAATAGGTATTACAGAATCTGGTAAAATTCTCCTTGAACACAGCAAAATGGTATTCGCTAATTTAGAAAGTGCTAAAGAACAAATAGGAGAGCTTCAAAATGTCAAAAGAGGAAAACTTGTAATCGGCACCTTGTCAGGAGATCTAAATCATATTGCATCCACGGTATTGTTAGAATTTCATTCCCTATACCCAGATGTACAAATACAGATTTTCTCATTAGATGATGTAGTTGAAAAGGTTATACAAAATGAATTTGATTTGGCCTTGACGCTTATGCCAGGAAAGGATGAAAGGTTAACAAATATTTCATTATACGAAGAAGAATTTTTCTTAGCTGTACGAAGGGATCATGTTTGGTCAGATAGAAATGCCATAGATTTTAAAGACATTCAGCACATACCCTTGATATTAAATCCTAAAGGTCACTGTTTTAGGCAATTACTAGATGCTGAGTGTAGTGCATCAGGAATTCAAATCCGGCCAATCATTGAATCAACCGATTCAATGTCAATTTTGAATCTAGTTAAAGAAGGGATAGGGGCTACTATTATATCTAATACACTTTTTTCTCTGGAAAATAAAGGGGAATTGAAGGCGATACGGATTATGAATCCAGCTATTATTAGGGAAGTCACCATCGTGCACCATAAACAAAAACACATTGGGAAAGCAGCAAAAGGTTTTATTGATTTATTGATTTCACATGTGAATAGATTTAATGTAGGTGTTTATAATCATTTATTAGGTATTAAATAAAAGAAATTTAGTATATATTTTTAAAAAAACTATATATAAATTCCGTTTTTCGAACAATTCAATTCAAGTCAATTCATGCTTTCAATGCTAGAAAATTAATCTCGCATTAGAACTATAAATCCGTAACTTACCTATTAGTAAGTTAATTTATGGAAATGGATAACAGAAAAATTGAGTGTGAAAGAGAGTTAATAATCGCTCTCTTTCTTTTTATTCGACAAATCTATCGCACCTGCCATCATTTCGCCTACACCTTACATAGTCGCCTTCGTTATAGCTGTTACAATCCATGAGCCTCTGCATTCGCTACTCCATACGCTGGTAGTAATAACCCAACACTTAAAAGTACGGCATTTATTGCTTTTTTCCAGTTCACATTTTTCTTCATCTACAAACACTCCCTTATGATTTGGTTTCAACTACCTAACGCACCGGACCAAAATCTGGATCACTTTTTTTGAAAAAAGTTTTTAAAAGTTTTTAAAATCGATTGTGAAAGTAAATGAAAAGGGGAATCAGTTAAGGAAGTTGCTGCTTTATTTTGGAATTCTAGAATATTTACAGGTAAATAATAATGAGTTAACAATTAAACTACTAGGCTCCGATATACTAGTAAAGTAATCATTTTAATTATATTTAAAGGAGTTGGAAGAATGAAAAGGTATTTAAATCTATCCTTGGTTTTTGCCCTCGTACTCTCGTTTTTTGTTCCTGTTTATGAAAAGGAAGAAAAAGTGCATGCTACAACTATTAATAGCGTGGTTATTAACGAAATTGCATGGATGGGAACGTCATACAGTTATACAGATGAATGGGTGGAGCTACATAACAACACAACTGAGAGCATTGACTTAACAGGATGGTCGTTAAACGCTCAAGATGGTTCTCCTTCTATCATGTTAGACGGACAAATCCCTGCTAATGGATTCTTTTTATTAGAAAAGACGGATGATAATTCAGTAGTAGGTTTAACTGCTGATTTACTTTACAGTGGTTCTCTTGGAAATAGCGAAGAGATTTTAGAGCTGCGTGATGCAAGTGGGATTTTAGTGGATTCTGTAAATGCTTGGTATGGTGGTGACAATACTTCTAAGGCCACGATGGAAAGAGTAGACACGAATGGTTCAGGAACGGTTGCTGAAAGTTGGGGAACAGCGACAGAAGTTTATGATGGAGGATATGGTACACCTGCTAATAGCTCTACAATCAATAGTGGCGGTTCTAATGAGGGCCCAATAGGTGATAACATATGCGGCGATACAACTGAACATGTAAACAACGTATCAAGCGAATTGTTTGCGATTAATGTTTACTTCAATAAATGTGCTTTTACTGATTATGCTTCAACAGGGAATCTAGCTAACTATAACGTTAATCTTGAAGACCGTTTGATTGAGAGGCTAAATCAAGCTACAACAAGTATTGATTTTGCTACTTATGAAATCAATTTACCTCGAGTGGTTGATACTTTAATCAATAAAGCAGCAGAAGGGGTTGATGTTCGTGTGATTGCGGATGCAAAGGATGCTACAGACCCTCATTATGCGGATCGTTTTAACACCATGAGATTATATATAGAAGAAATGGTTCGGGGGAAAGATGGTATTGTTGATACGAATGATGATATTCACGTTTTCTCTGATTCCGCTATGTTAGCAGTAGAAGATACGACCTTAAGAGAGAAACATGGATTACCGTCTGTTCCAAGTGATTTTGCATACGGAACATACACAATCGGAAACACAGATCACACTGGTTATTTATTTGTTGACGGCGAGCAAAAGACAGATGGAAATTACTACTCCCCTGGTGTCCAAATGCACAATAAGTTTGCGGTGGTAGATGATACGTGGGTATTTACAGGTAGTTGGAATTTTACCGTCACTGGACTATATGGTTCAGAAGAGAACATGGCAAATGGTGTGCTAGGTGGAAATCAGCAGCATGTAGTAGAACTTCATGCCCCAGAAATCGCAAACGCATATGAAACAGAGTTCAATGAAATGTGGGGTAGTGATACATTGATACCTGACCCTATGGTTTCTAATTTTGGAACAGGAAAGACAGACAACACGCAACATTTGTTTGATGTAGGTGGGAAAACGGTAGAGGTTTATTTTTCTACTGGAGACGATGCGTTGGGCCGTATGAGGGAATTGGTTAGAAATGAAGCAGACATTAACACCTACTTCACCATTTTTGCTTGGAGTGACCAAGGGCTTGTAGACGAACTGAAAAATAAATATGAAGGCTCTTACAATGACTTAGAAGGAACGCTTACTGGATTTGATGTGAAAGGGTTGTTTGACTATAGTTTCTGGAATCAATGGTGGAGTGCTAGTGTAGATATGACAGGCCGTACAGCTAGTCAGACGAGTGTAGATAACCCAAACACTCGTTGGGCCAATCCTGCACCAGTATATAAAGCTAATGAAGACCGAAAACTCCATAGCAAAACCATGATAATCGATGCGGATACAACAAGTGATCCAACGGTAATTGTAGGTTCAACAAATTGGAGTAACAATGGAAATGATGTGAATGATGAAAACATGCTAATCATTCACGATGCACAAGTAGTAAATCAATTTGTTCAAGAATTTAATGCACGCTACCTGAGTGCTGGTGGAAGTTTAGACTAGAATAGTACCTTTACTAGAGCACGAAAGTACGACCTTCAATGGTCGTGCTTTTTATTGTGTGCCAGGCATGGCAACTATCATAACATTAGGCTATAAGACTTTATTCCGCAATCGATCGCATTTCTTCAATAAGAAGAAATGCATTTTTTAATTGAACAAATTATTACAACAAAAATTCATCTCAAAATAAAGGGATGATTTTTTATCAATTTTAAAACTTTTTCCAATCTTCACGGTCTAATATATAGGTATGGGTTAGGAGGAGAGAATTTGGAGATCGAACAATTAGCCAGAAAAGCCATTAAAGGCGATGACGATTCATTTTTACAGCTCATCCAGCTGTTTAAAATCGATTTATATAAAACAGCACTGTCTTTTTTAAGAAACGAAGAGGAGGCGCTAGAGGCTGTTCAGGAAGTCACATATCGTGCATACAAGGGGATTCGGACTGTAAAAGAATCTTCTTATTTTAAGACATGGCTCATCCGGATCATGATCAACTATTGTAATGACCAGCTGAAAAAGAAGAAGAGAGTTCTACTTGATGATGAACTTTTAAAGTCGCAGGGAGTTTCACAGAATCATAATAAGCTAGAAATAAAAGACGCGATGCTCAGCCTTGATGAACGGTCGCGAGAAATCCTGACCTTAAAATATTTTCATGACCTGAAGATAAAGGATATCGCCGATTCGATGCAATGCCCTGAAGGAACGGTGAAAACGTGGCTGAATAAAGCACTTAAAGCGCTACGTGAAAAGCTCGGGGAGAAAGGAGAGAATCTCAATGTTTAAAAGGGAAGAGGAACAACTGAATCATTTAAAACAGGATTATGAAAACATCCCCGTTTCACTCGATTCGCTGGATAAAGCGATCATGGCAGGGTTCAACCGAGCGAAAGCAGAAGAAAGAAAGCCTACCAGAAAAAAGAAAGGGTTCTATAGCTTACTTGCTGTAGCACTTTTACTCTTAGGGTTGTTTTCTACGATTAGGGTTTCACCTGCTTTTGCGAGCTATATTTCCGGGATACCCGGCATGGAAAAGATCGTCGAGCTGATTAGGGATGATAAAGGAAGGATGGCTGCTGTTGAACATCAATACTTTCAGGAGATTGGTGTGTCTGATGAAAATGGCAGTTTGCAAGTTACGATCGATGGAGCCATATCCGATGAAATGGGAATCGTCCTATTTTATACATTGGAATCAGACAAGAAGATAAAAGAGATTATGATTGATAAAGTGAACATCAAAGCTCAAAACGGCATCCCTCTTGACGAAGCATCTATTTCATACGGAAAACCCCATTATTCAGATGAAGGGAAGCACTCGTTCAGTGGTACAATTGAGTATTTTTTTGAAGCGCCTCTGACAGCTAAAGAGTATGTGGTAGATTTAGAGGTGAAAGGAGAACAATTCTCCCTACCATTTACACTTAATGAATTTAAAGCTAAAAAAGAATACCCTGTCAATCAAACGTTGGAGTTAGAAGGTGAAAAGATAAATATTGAAAAAGTGACCATATATCCCCTTAGAGCAGCTGTTCATTTAAAGATGGATCCAAATAATAAAAAGCAGATTCTTCATCTGGATGATTTGCGTCTTGTTGATGAGAACAATGAGGTATGGGGGAAAATCTCAAATGGGATAACGCAGTCAGGTGATAAGGATTCTGAACAGGAAATCTATTTGCAAAGCAACTATTTTAAGGAGCCTAAAGAGTTGTATCTTGTCTTAAACAATGCTCAAGCGATTGAAAAAGACAATGCAACCGTTATAGTGGATACAGAAAAGCTCGAAATCCTGAAACAGCCTGCTGGAAATAATCTAGAGAATGTTCGGAAGGAGAATGGTGAACTGGTTTTTGACTTGCGGACCAAAAAGGAATTCAATTACTTTATCTTCAGCAAAGTGATAGATGCACAAGGGAAAGAACTAGATCTCTCCACAACATCAATGAGTGCCTTTTATGAAAAAGGAGTAAGCAGAATAGGCATGGATCTGCCTGCAATAACGAGTTCTCAAAACCCGATCACGATTGAGCTTGCGTTTTATCCTCAATGGATCAAAGGAAAGGAGAAAATAAAAGTAAAATAAAGAAAGAGGTGGACCTTTAGCCAGGACGTCGTTTTTGTGAAAGCTGTTCGAAATCCTTATTCAATAATGGGAAGCTTATCTCAAACAAGGTAAGCTTCATTTTTATGAAATTATTTATTGAGTTAATGGTTTGTATTTGAAATAATTGGTATTGAGCAATCGGGCAGTATTCAAGAATAAGGAAGGGAGAATACGATGACAAACAGGGTGAAAAAAGAATTAATTTCACTTTCCATATTCTTAGTTTTTGTTGTGGCTTTCCTATCAGGATGGTATGTAATTAAACCAGATCATCAAGGTTTAGTAGGAGAATTAGAAGAGAATAAATTTATCCTATACCCTACAAAAGTAGATCCAGAAGAGGAACCATTTACTCCTGAAGTTTATTTTTTGAAGAATACTAAAGTATCAGGAAAAATTAGTAGTATTAATGATTTGAATGAAAATCAAGAGGTTAAAGTGTGGATAGAAGTATTTGAAGGGCAGTACATTGCGAAAAAAATTAAAATTACTAAAAAATAGCTTTCTTCAAGAATCTAGGAGCGATTGCTGCATATTGAGTAGCTCTTTACAAATTGTGCGGGTTAGCTAAGTAAGAATAAAGTCTTTTTTATGGGCGAAACTAATGGAAAAAGATAAAGGTGATTAATTGAAAAGAATATTAGCTTTGTACTTTAATTATCACAACTTCAGCTTATGCTAACTTACCCACAAAAACCGAAGCAACAAGAGAAAATTTGTTAGAAGATGCCGTTATTGACTTATTGCAACCACAAATGTACGAAGCAGTTCAAAAACATTATGGCACAACATACGATAAGGCTTTTCAATGCTTAAGAGTAATAGAGATAAAAAAACTTCACCACCCAGGTTCTTGGTTGTTTGAAGCTACTTTGGAAGGAATGACTTACTCTGGGGCTCATAGTCCACCGCACGATATATTTACGGTTATAGTAAAGAAAGATTGGGAGGACAAAGGTTGGGTGCTAAAGGAATATAGAGTAAGAAAATATGTCCTAAATCAAAATTATGAATGCAGAGACCCTTCATAAGAATTTGTAATGTATAAATGTAGCTTTTCAATAATCGGGTGCTTATCCATGACAGGGTAAGCTTTTTTTTATATAAATTTTTATTGTAGAAGTTACACTAGTTTGAAATAATTGGTATAAAGCAATAGGTTAGTTAAACAAAATATTATAGTTTAATAAGTCAATTGTTAATCTTAATAAAGGTAGGGGCATAAATGGGAAATGTTTTTGGTGGATTTTTATTGTTAATATTTATTAATGTCCTTCTATTTATGGGCTTATCAAGTTTTTTTATGAGTGATATTCAATACGAAACACCAATTTACACATTTAGTACAATAATAATTATTTTGTTATCTGTACTAATATCGTTACTTATATATTTAATCAGTTTATTGAAAGAGAAGCTGTAATACTTCTAACTGGGAGCGATTGTTGAAATGTGTTCTCCTTTATTTATAGAGGGTGGCTTGAGGATAGATTTAATAAAGGTGGGATTAGATATGAAGAATAAGCAGGCTGTTTTTTGGTCTATAATTGCAATCATACTTATCTTAGTTTGGCTCTTTATAAGGTAATAAATATATTCAACAATCAAAGAGCGGTTGCAGCATAGTAATTGCTTTTTCTGCTATGGAACGGACAGTAATTATCAATTTAATTGAGACATAGAACACATTATATAAAATTACGTGATGATTTAAAGGAGGGGACAAGATGATAGAATTTTTATTACATAACCCACTATTAGTTATTATTATGTTAATGATATCAATAATAATTTTTTTAGTATTCAAAAACAAAGCTAAAAGGACTAGCAACAAGGAAATAGGGGAATTGAAAAATCGAATAGAAGAATTAGAAAGAAAGTCCAATAACTACTAGGTGAGTATTCGTATCTTTAGCAATATGGGAGCGATTGCAGTACAGCGAGAATGCAATTTCTTATGGAACAATTAGGTAGGATCGTTAAAGAAAAGCAGTAATGTAAAATAGAATAAAAAGAGGTTAATGACAATCAATATAACTGGCACGAGGGGGATATGTATGAGAACTAATTTTAATCTATTATTACTTGTTATCTTTTCATTTGGGACAACTCTCGGTTGTAGCAACGAAACTGTCAAACCTAATAGTCCCGAAAATACTACTTGGTTAATGAAATTAGCAATAGAAAATGATGATTATGAAAGTTTTAACTCATTGTTTTCTGATGGGAGGAAAGGGAGTATTACCGAAAGTGATTTCAAAGAACTTAAAGATATAACAACAGCCCGTGCTGGTTACATAAGGTATGAGTTAGTAAACTTTGATAACGGAGAGTTGCTGTTGGTAAGGCTTACGGCACCTGATGGAAACAATGAAATTGAAATAGAAGATGTGATTGTTGTTCCAGAAGGTATGAAAGAGTTATTCCATTAATAGAATTTGTTATTAATGTAACTGCTAGAGTCAAATAAGTATGGCCAAAATCATCGTATGGGACATCTGTTCCGCGATGGAATGTGATAAAAATCCACATTGGCGGTTCAATTGCATGCTGAGAACCGTCCCTATGCTTCCAAAAATAATAAGCCAGGGTTTATTGCCCCTGACCTGGTTATGGACTATTGCTTTTTCATAATACCTGCTGCTTGAAGCTTTGCTAATAGCTCGTTAAAGTCTGCTACTAATTCAGGTAGTGTAGCTGCAGTAGAGTCAGCTTGGTGCTCTATCTGAAAACTAACCTCATCCGGTTGAATCTTAACGAGCGTGCCTAAACCTGGTATCAGCTTTTTAGCCTCGTGTGTCATAGTTGCCACCTCCTTATTTCTCGAAATCCTCACGGCTTCTTTCTGGAGTCAATGCAAATATTAACCCAATGGTATTTGGTGGAACGCTGGCAAGCATGAACCACCAGTTACCTGTCGTAATAGATAGGATTGCAAAACAAATAACTGACAGGGCCACAATGAACATGCCGAATATGACTCTAGAAGGCTTCAAAGGCTCTTCCATATTCATATTGATGGACAGAATCATGCCTGTAAAACCCCAGCTTGTCATATGAACAACCATAATGACCGCTAGAACGATGGCGACCCTTAATTCCATACCGAACATGATCAAAGTAAGTAATAAATAAGTGGAAGCAAGGGTGAAGAACCAAGATATGGCCCGTGCCTTTTGCCAAATATGAGCATGCAGTTCATCCAGACCACGTTGCTTTTTGGCCAATCGGCGACCAAACCACCAAGCTAATATCCCTATTACAGCACCTCCATATAATCCAATCAACCCACCTATTTGTACCTCCATTATTCCTCTCCCCCTTCTTCTAAAATAAAGACCTCTTCAATGATGCAATCGAATACCTTTGAAATGTTGTATGCTAGTTCAAGTGATGGATTATACTTCCCCGATTCAATCGCAATGATGGATTGTCTCGAGACGCCTACCTGAACTGCTAAATCCTCTTGCGTCATCTTTGAAGCTTTGCGCATATCTTTGATTCGGTTTTTCATCGTTTCCTCAACTCCTAACACTTTTGTAAAGCTAGCTTTACAAAAGCTTGTAAGTAAAGTTTACTTTACATTCCGAATGATGTCAAGGGCGCTTTACATTATTTTGTAATGGAAATCAGTATGGGGTTGATATGGAAGCATGGTACGGCAATCATTGCTTTTTTCCAGTTCACATTTTTCTTTATCAACAAACACTACGTTATGATTTGGTTTCAACTACCCAACGCACGGGGGCAAAAGTTAGATCGTTTTTTTCGAAAAAAATTTTTTTGTATTTTTTAATCGATAATGAAAAGGTGGAAAAGGTAATTTATGTTAAGATGCAAATATAGAGAAATTGCTCTTGTTCCGTTAACTGGCAGGATGTTGGAATAAGAGCTTCCCATTCTTGTAAAAGAGTAGTAACTATTAGAAAGTGAATCGAAGCTCTAAGCTATTCAATTAACAGGGAGTTATTGTACAAAGTCATTAGGAACAATGAGGTGTTATCAATGATATTAGTGAGTTCTTGTTTAGCGGGTTTTGAAGTAAGATATAACGGTACGCATAGTTTAGATCATAAGATCAGTAAACTAATAGAAGAGAATAAGGCAATACCTGTATGCCCGGAATTGCTTGGTGGATTTTTAACTCCCAGAGAACCTGCTGAGATATTAGGTGGTAACGGGGAAGATGTATTGGATGGGAAAGCTAAAGTAGTCGAGAAGTCAGGTAGAGACGTTACGGAACTGTACATAAAAGGGGCTTATGCTACTTTAAAAAAGGCCAAAGAGGTTCATGCAAATGTGGTTGTTCTTAAAGAGTATAGCCCATCTTGTGGAAGTTCAATGATTTATAATGGTGATTTTGAAGGTAAGAAAATTGTTGGAAATGGTGTTACAACTGCTTTACTCAAAAGAAACGGATTACAAGTAATTTCAGAAGAACAGTTTTGCGATGATCTCAGTTGATTTAAATCGAGTTATTTTCCATTAACAGGCGCTTTAATTTAATGAAAGGGTTAAATCCCCGATCGGGCGCGATTATGGAAAAAGAAGTAAAGGTTGATATATATGAAATATGACTCATATGTATCAACCTCTATTTTATATGCCTTTTGATAGATTAAATCTTGAAAAATATTATCCCAACACAGTTTTCAAAAAGTATCCTTCCACACTCACTATTTTAAATGCCTTTCGATAAAATCTTTAGTTGATAAGACAGTAGCAAATTCATTATGAATAGTAGCAAGAGAAACATCATGAACGGTTTGGGCATCCATGTATTTCCCGTTATGATCTATTAAGCCGAACGCAGCTGTTGCATCTGATATAAGGTAAGTTTCAAATCCTAAGTTTCCGCTCATCCTGGTGGTCGTAGACACACAATGGGGAGTAGTTAAACCGGTAATGACTACTTCCTTAATTCCAAAATTATTTATATAACGCTGAAGTGATGTGCCTATGAATGCGCTATTGACCTCTTTTGTTAAAACCGTTTCATTCTCATGAGGTTTTACTATTTCTTTTATAAGGAACCCTTCATTTTCTGGGTGAAAAACAGATTGAGGGTTTTTGGATGTATGTTGAATATAGACCACCTCGTATTGGTTTTCCCTCCATTTAGTTAATAACGACTTTATATTTTTCTCTGCATCCAAATTGTTTCGTATTCCCCATTTGGGATCATCAAATGCTTTCTGGACATCTATTATGATCAGTGCTTTGTTCATTGAACATTCTCCCTTTACAGAATTATAGGTAGCTTATGGGACATACCCTGATTGGTTTCGGCCATTTCTCTAACCCCATGTTTTACCTCCTCAATTGGCTTACACTTATTTTATTTCTAAAATAAAAGAGAACACATACTTTTTTTAAGGTAGTTGAACTGTTATCCTTAAATAAAATAGAAAATAATGTGATTTTAAATAAAATATGAAGGTGAAAGATTATGGATAATGTAAACCGTCAAATATTAGATATTTTACAAGTAGAAGGCAGAATATCCATGACTGAATTGGGAAGGAAAATTTCTTTGTCTGTCCCTGCTGTCACAGAGAGAGTAAGAAAGCTAGAGGATCAAGGGGTTATAGAGGGATATAAAGCTCAAATTAATCCAAATAAAATACATAAATCAGTTAAAGCATTTGTATTAATTAAAACCCATCGTTGTAAGGCATTTAGAGAATTTTGTAAGGATAGTTCCATCGTTGTTGAATGCCATCGACTGACCGGGGAATATAGTTATCTTGTTAAGGTAATAACGGAAACGAATGAGTTATTGGAAGAATTCATTGATTCAGCAATGGAATACGGAGAACCATACACTATGATAAACCTTTCTTCGCCGGTTTCTAACAAAATAATTTAAGCGGCACAAGTGTTTATCTTCCAGAATAGGGGGCCATGCGGATGCGGGAACCGCCCATTCCAACTATGAAAATCAATTGCATTTCCTCCACCCTATGCATGAGCTTGTAATCGTCCATGTTAATGAAAGCAACTGGTGCATGGCCGAATTTCTTCTGGTCGACAAATCCTTTTACTGTGAACTTTTTACTAGATGAAGGAACGGTCAGGCGGTCTCCTTCTTTAACCCCCTTACTTTCCATTGAACATCCTGAAAATGTGTTGAATCAGTCGAGGTGACATACGCTACGCTTAGTGGCTTGTCGCTCTTATCATTCACAAACCCCATTTGAATGGAAAGTGCCACAGCTTTCTTCTGATCTGTTAACACTTTCTCCTGGATACTGCTCTCAATTCTCGACAGATTATAGGATTCATCTGCGTCCTCCGCCATGTAGAATTGCCCCTCCGATAAATCCTTGATTAATGCAGCATTGTCTGAGATAACCCGTTGGCCAAACCAGAAATGATAAACGTAAAAAAACTGATAAGAAACACAATGGAACCAAAAATCAGAAACCTCACTTTATTCTTCCTCATTTCTTTCCACGCAAGATTCATTGGGATACCGCCTTTATTTATGGGCCTCTTGACATGAGCCTCATTTGTAAACTTAGAATAAATCTTCTATATGAACGGATTTTTACATATAAGGTTCTTACGAAAAAAGATAAAAATTTATTGATAAACAATAAGTGAAAATGTATCATTAAGGAAAATAATAGAAAAAAAGAACCAGGTATAAAACTGTAAACTGGTTTTAAAGAAGGGGGATAATTGAATGAAGAAGCTGATGCTGACGGTTATACTTGTACTAAGTCTAACTGCTTGCAGCTGTTCCACGGAAGTTATCCAGCCTAGAGAAGACACGGTAGTGGTAGATGTATTGAATAATGCGGATTATGATATCTACGTGCTTGAACTAAGCTGGTACAACAAAGAAGAATTGAAAGGTTCTCAGGGAACGATGAAAGCCGAAGATGGCCTCAAACTGAAAAAAGGAGAGCTCCTTCAGTTTGAACTGACAGAAGCGGACTTGTCATTAGAAGGGGAAGTGTTATTTGAACTGACTCTTATTGATGTAAAAGATGAACGGAAAAGAGTCACAATAGGTGAGAAATTCCCGCTGAATCTAGAAAAGGGGAAGGTATACAGCTTGGAAATCAGTGGGGAAGATCAGAGTAATCTTGAAGTGCTGCAATTAATGAATAAATAAAAAAAATCGCCTTTTAACTGACGAGTTTTTACAACATCAAAAGCAAAATCACATTTTCAAATCCGTGAAAACAAAAAAGAACCGAGCTTAGTAATAGAGCTCGGTTCCTCTTTTATTTTTCAGTAACATTCTTTAAGGAAGGTAACGTTTCTAAAACCGTTCACCGCCAACAATGGAGAACCCAAAAGGGGTTCTCCATTGTTATATTATTTACCTTGATTTGTTTTTCTCATTCTATTCTGTTATTCCTTTCAAATCACTATAAATACGATCAGGGGAGAGATTTAGTTTCTCCTCTGGAAGGTTGGCACGATTAATCCAAGCTGTTTGAAAACCGAAATTTTTTGCACCAGATATATCCCATCCATTGGAAGAGATGAATAATACCTCATCCCGCTCAACACCTAATTGCTTTAAAGCATAGCTATAGGAAGCAGTAGTCGGTTTATATTGCTTGATTTCATCGACACTGATGATCCGATCAAAATGAGGAGTCAATCCGGCATTTGAGATTAGAGAGTCAAGCATCCCCGGAGTTCCATTTGAAAAAATTGCTATTTTATTTTCACTTAATTTCTTTAAGACCCCAACAACTTCAGGGTAAAGCGTCAAGTGGGAATAGGCACTAATCAGAGTTTGTTCTGTGTGGCTGCTCCATTCTTCGTGATGTTCTTCAAGCGCATATCGTAAGGCAGCCTTTGTTAGACTCTGAAAATCTTCGTAATCACCCATCAATTGTCTTAAGAAGAAGTATTCAAGCTGTTTTTTTCTCCAGGTAAGGCTTATGCTTTCTCCTTTTTCAGGGAATAGTTCCTCACATTTTTCTTTCACTGAATGAACATCAAATAGTGTGCCGTACACATCAAATACGTAAGCTTTAATCGGAGTAATCATCTGAAAACCTCTCTCTCCTTATAATTGTAAAAAAACGAGTATGAATAGTCATACCCGCTTTTCCCATATATTCAATCAACCTTTAATATTCTTTTTAATATATTGCACAATCTTTCTCAGTTCTGTTGCAGTTGGACGGCCAAAAGGACTGGTTTGTCTTTGTTGATAGAGCAGTCTTCCTTTTTCATCTATTAGAAAATAGGCAGGCTCACCATGCGTTCCATGGTCTTCATAAGGTGCATCTGGCCCATGATAGAATACATCGTATGCTTTCAATGCTTCCAGGTTTTCATCGGAAAGAACGGGAAAACTAAGCTTGTGCTCTTCCGTCATCTCTTTCAATGCATCTAGTTTGTCCGAAGATACAGTAATAATATGAACCTTTTTCTCCTTGAAATATCCGACGTTTTCTTCCAAGGCTTTTAGATCCTGTACACATACCGGGCACCAGGCTCCTCTGAAGAAAATGAGAAGATGCCAACTATCGTGTTTTTCCATGTGGTCGCTAAAGTTGAAATTTTCTCCGTTTGTCATTGGTAGAGAGAAATTTGGTGCAGCATGATTTAATTCTAGCTTGCTCATAATAAATGCCTCCTTTTTAATATCTTTCTATTACATCCTATCTCTTTTGACGCTGACAGTATGTAATCTTCCTTACAATTCATCAAGTAGCTGAAAAGCTCTGTCTGCGTCAATGGATAGCTTTAACCCCTTCTTGATCAGCCCTTCTTTCTTTAATTGACTTAGGATGGCGCTCGTAGTCTCACGTGTCGATCCTATCATGTTTGCAATGTCTGCATGCGTTAGACGCATGTTGATGGTCTGCCACTCTTTTTTTCTTTTCCCTGTTTTATCACTAAGTTTCAACAGGAGGAAGATAATTCGATATTTGACATCGCTTAACGCGATTTTCTCACTCATGGAGTAGACTTCTTTTAATCGGTTAGATAGAATGCTGATGAATTTTATCGCGATTTTCGGGTTCTTTTCAATAAACTCCTCGAATTCCTCTACCCCAATGACGCAGAGATATGTATCAGTCATTGCTTCGGCATACATTTGATCGTCAGTCAGAGATAAAGTGGAGGTTTCCCCGAAGATGTTTCCATCGGTCAGAATATCAACGGTAAATTGTTTGCCTTGCGCGTTCATTCTATACAAGCGGACCTGTCCTTTTTTCAACAAAAACAGTGCAGAAATGGGGTGATCTGGAGAAAGGATAATGGTTCCCTTTCTGACAGGGCGCATCTCACTCAGTTGGTCTATCACTTTCAGCTCTTTCATCGGTAATTCGTCGAATAGCGTAATTTGGGAAAGCTGCATGATCTTATCCATAAATTTTCTCCCTTTAGATTCATTTTGTAAGCTGTATTACGGAAATAAATAACCAACATGATAATGTTAATGTAGGGGGGGATGCAGTTGATTACATTCTATACAATGGATGGGTGCCAAAGGTGTTACTCTGTCAAAGCGCATCTTGAACACTATCAGATTCCTTTTATTGAGAAGAATATCCTAGAAGTGCCCCAAGCAGCACAGGAGCTACAGGAAATAATCGGTGAAGTAACGGTTCCGGTTGTTCTGACTGCTCGATCTATATATAAAGGCAGAACACTGTTAAGCCTTTTGCAGCAAATATCCTTTTTAAATCCCACCAGATAAGTAAATCATAACAGGGATGGGACTTATATAAAAATAATGAGTACTAAGCCAGTTTTACCTGCACATCCCACAGAACATTAAAGTTCTTACCACCCACCCATTAATAGTATGATAGGTGTATCTGATACAAATAGTGAAGGGGAGAAGCCATTCATGATAAAGAAGCTTGCCGCAATGATCATATCCGTTCTTTTGCTTGCAGCCTGCCAGTCTGAAAGCGGGCAGAATGCAGAAGAGCTCTTGCAGAAGGATTGGAGTGAAATAGAAAAGTCCGCACATGGGACGACTGTCCGCATGTATATGTGGGGAGGGGATGACGGGATCAACCGTTATATGGATGAATTTGTCGCCCTGCGCTTGAAAGAGGAGCATAATATTACGCTTGAGCGGGTTCCGATGGATACGAACGAGATCCTGCAAAAGCTGTTCAATGAAAAGAAGGCTGGAAAAGAGAAGGGAACCATTGATGTTATCTGGATCAACGGCGAGAACTTCAAAAATGCCAAGGACAATGAGCTCCTGGTCGGACCTTTTACAGAGAAACTGCCGAATGTGCAGGAGTACGTTGATACTAAAAGCCTCGATATCCAGTATGACTTCGGGACGGAAGTGGAAGGAATGGAGGCGCCATGGGGCAAGGTGCAGTTTGTCTATTTTTATGATGAAGAGAAGGTAGCTGAACCTCCCAATTCCTTCGACGAGCTGAAAGCCTGGGTCAAGGAGAATCCAGGAAGATTCACGTATCCGGAAGCTTCCGATTTTACGGGGAATGCATTCTTGAGGCATCTCCTATATGAAGAGGTGGCAAGTCCGGATGAATTACTAGAATTCGGCTACAGTGAAGACTTGCTCGAAAAAGGGGAGGAGAATCTCTGGAGCTACCTCAGGGACATCAAGCCTTATCTATGGAGAGAAGGGAAAACCTATCCTTCCGACCTGACGGAGCTCGACCGCCTGTATAACCAGGGGGAAGTGTGGATGACGTTCGGGTATAACGAAGCGCGTGCCGAGAGCCTGATCAAAGACGGAAACTTCCCAAAGAGCACGAAATCCTTCATTATGGACTCAGGATCAATCGGCAATACGCACTTCCTGGCGGTGCCGTTCAACAGTCCAAACAAAGCAGGGGCAATGGCGGCCATCAATTATCTGCTTTCCCCGGAAGCACAGCTAACAAAGTATGATTCCACCTACTGGGGAGAAAACATTGCATTGGACCCGAGTCTACTATCGGAAGAAGACAAGGCTAAGCTGGAGTCGATGGATAGAGGAGCTTCCGTCCTGTCGCCTGAGGTGCTTGCCGCTAAAAACCTTCCGGAAGTGGACGCGAAGTATGTGAACTGGCTAAAGGAGCATTGGATCAATGAAGTGGTCAAGACAGACTAAGCACTTTCTGGCATTTCTGCCTGCGCTTATCCTGATCAGCCTTGTCGTACTCTATGCGCTCTTTCTTTCATTTTGTGAAAGTGTCGCCTGCAGCACAAGCTGGACGTGGGAGCATTATTCGGCATTGTTTAAAGAGGAACGCTTCCGGGATTCGATGACCTACAGTCTATTCATCGCAGGTGTCTCCACCCTTTGCTCCCTTGTGATCGGCTTGGGTGTGACAAAGCTCTTGCATCATAGGCTTTTGAGTGGAAGGTCGCGGAGCCTGCTTTGGCTACCGATGCTTTTTCCACACTTTGTCTGGGGATACATGATGATCCTCCTGTTTTCACAGACGGGCTGGCTCTCATCGATTCTCCATCAAATGGGTGTCATTGAGACCTCGTCCTCCTTTCCGCTGATCATTCAGGATGAATACGGAATTGGTATCATCCTTACGTATATATCAAAAGAGGTCCCTTTTGTGGTACTGCTCCTTATGCCGGTATATATGAATATGCCTAAGGAGCTGCCACAGGTGGTAAGGACCCTTGGGGGAAGCAGGTGGAATGTTTTCAAGACGGTCGAATGGCCATGGGTCTATCCGGTGCTGGTCGAGGCGGGGATCATTGTCTTCGCCTTTGTCATCGCAGCATTCGAGCTGCCTTATCTGCTCGGCACAACTTACCCGCAAATGGTATCGGTCGTCGCGTATGAATGGTTCTTCCAGGGAGATTGGGGCAAACGACCATTATCTTTCGCATTTATGATTTGTATTACCGTCCTGATTCTGCTCATCACGGCAGCAGCATCCTCCTCGATGAATAAGAAGCGCTATCAGATGATGAGGGGAAATAACTAGAAAATGGATGATTCTATGAAAAGAACTTGGCATTTCGTGTGGGCGCTATTCTTTCTCACGCCTGTCCTATTACTTTTATTAAATAGTTTTGCCTTCAACTGGAGATGGGGAGAGGTGCTGCCACCGGGTTTAAGCCTGAGGGGCTGGTCGGTACTTATGAGAGAGCCACAATTGATCCGAGCGGTGCTTACAAGCTTTGCAATTGGGATCAGTGTTATACTCCTGAACTTTGTCATCGCCCTGCCTGCAGCAAGAAAGCTCGCCTTTCACTCTTTCAAAGGAAAAGCATGGCTTGAAACCCTGTTGATCCTCCCGATCCTCATCCCAAGTCTCGCTGTTGTCATGGGCATTCATATTGCCATGATTCGCGTGGGATTGAGTGACACGATGCTCGGTGTGATTCTGATCCACCTGATTCCGACGGTTCCCTATTCAATCAAGATTTTCCGCGCCGGTTTTGAACGGCTTGGCGGGGGCTTTGAGAATCAGGTGGTGACACTTGGCGGGAACAAGCTGTACGCGTTCTACTCGGTGTACCTTCCGCAGATGATCTCAAGCTTTCGCAGTGCAGTGTTTCTCATTTTTGTCATCTCACTCAGTCAATTCGCCCTCACCGCCATCATCGGGGGAGGGAATGTGTTGACCTTGGCCCTGCTGTATTTTCCCTATTTGAACAGTGTCGACACCTCTGTGATCGCAAGCTTTTCGCTCTTGTTTGCGATTCTTCCGATATTGGTGGTCATCCTGTTTGAAGGTATGTTCTATTTAATGAATCCCTATAAAAACCGTTCTTTCAGGAAGTGATTTTACATGATTGTCATTCAGGATATGAAAAAAGCCTATAAAAAGTCGTCGTCCGTTTTTGAATCGGTCAGCTTTACGATGGAAAAGGGTGAAATCGTCAGCATTGTCGGTCCATCAGGCACCGGAAAGTCGACCTTTCTCAAATGCCTGGCAGGACTCGAGGAAATGACTGGCGGCTCCTACTATATCGAAGAAAAAGAAATGACCACAGTCCCTGCCAACAAAAGGCCGGTTGTCATGATGTTTCAGCAGCCGTTTCTTTTTCCGCACATGACGGTACTCGATAATGTCATGTACGGCCTCAAGTTTCAGCGGGGAAGTAAAAAAGAGAAAACGGCAAAAGCAAGAAGATTTCTCGGGAAGGTCAATCTCACAGACTATGAAGCATACATGCCCTATGAATTGTCAGGTGGGCAGCAGCAGCGCGTGGCCCTTGCCCGTGCATTGGTCACCAGTCCAAGCCTGCTCCTGCTTGATGAACCGTTCAGCAGTCTCGATAATGCGCTTCGGCAGGAAACAAGGGATTGGGTGAAGCGGCTGCTGAGAGAGCAGAACACAACTGCTATCTTTGTCACACATGATATCGAAGAGGCGATGATCATGGGGGACAGGGTGGCAGTCTTTGGGGAAGGTAGACTCCAGCAGATTGGCGACCCGTCCGACATCTACTACCATCCGAAAAGCACTTTTGTGGCAGAGTTCTACTCAGACGGGTTCATGCTCAATCCGTCTACGTTTGTACATACCGAAAAACTCCATGTCATTAAACATGGAGAAACCAATGCCCGATCTTGGAAGGCAACTATCGTGAATAAAAGAATGAAGCACGGAAAAGTCTTTTACGATATTAAACTGATAGACAACCAAAAGCAGTTGACCATTCTGGCAGAGGACGACTATCAGGCAGGGGAAGAACTTCTGATAGGAATAGAGAAGGAAGAAGATGTGATAACAGTAGAATGACAGCAGGGTGAAGAACCCAGCTGTCATGTATACTTTTTCATAAAGGAACGATCGATCCTGTTCTTGAGCTTCCAGGGGGATTTTCCGTGAAAATAGAACCTGTCGTACAGGAGCATCGCTTCTTTCCCGCCTGTGGATAGAATGGAAAGGAACCTTTTCTGTGGCTCGAAGGTAGTCAGTTCCTTTTTCGCTAACGTGCGTTTGATATTTTCCCACAGCACTGTTCCCTGCCGCACCGCATAGACACCATTCTTTGCAAGCTCCGGGTAGGAGGAGAGGGTCACGCAATCCCCAGCACCGAAGATCTCCGGATGGCTCTCGCTTTGCAGCTTATTCCGGACAAGCAGGTACCCGTCTTCTGTGCAGCTTACACCACCTTCCCGAAAAAGCGGCGAGGAGGCTGGCCCTGTGAGCAGCAGGACTCCGGAATGCTTGATAGAGCGATTGCTCGTTCGGATAATCTGATCTTCAATATTTTCTACCTCTTCGTCCACAAAGACTTGGAGCCCTTTGCTTCTGCATAATTCTTCGAGACTGGCAGAAGCTCCCTTAGGCGCACCGGGAAGAAGGCGGGATGAACTTATCAGAGTCACGTGCCCGGATTGCCCGAGTCGCTTTTTACGCGCGAGGATGGACAAGCTGATTTCCACACCCGCAGCGCCTCCCCCGACAATCACAGGAGACGGGGAATCACGGAGTTCTTTTATCGTGTCAGGGAAGGTGTGATTCGGCTTCACCGTCCGGACCGCGCTTGAGGGAAGAAATCCATGATTCGTCCCGGATCCGATATCAAAAGAAATGACACTGTAGGACAAGGCTTCACCCTTATCAAGGACGATTCTTTTGTTTTCAGGGTCGAGTTCTGTGACAGTCGCTTCGATGAACTGTACACCTGCCTTACGGGAAAGCTCGGTCAAGTCTATCCGAATGTCCTCCTCGACATAAAGACCCTCGGTGAAGCCTGAGAACATCCCGGAGTAGTATTGATAGTTATTGGAGGACACCAGGATGATCCTCGTGTCAGGGATTGATTCTTCCTGGAGCTGTTTCAAGCATTGTATATGGGCATGGCCGCCGCCGACAAGAATAACCGTTTCCATTCTGTGTTACACCTCACTCAAAAAAATAGGGATGATACTATGTCAAAGAAGAATGCTGGAAAAATAATTGGTATTGCAATCATAATTGTAGTCCTGCTGTATATCAACAAAGAATACTTGAATCTGAGTCCACAGGATATCAGGGAATGGATTCTTTCCTATGGGGCATTCGCTCCGGTTCTATACATACTGCTCTATACCGTCCGGCCATTGATCCTGTTTCCCGCCTCGGTCCTGTCGCTGACGGCAGGCCTGGCCTTTGGGGCGCTATGGGGAACAGTCTATACCATCATCGGTGCGACTGCGGGTGCCATCGTGTCCTTTCTTGTAGCCCGGAAAGTGGGCACAGCCTTCGTGAAAGGGAAGACGATCGGTCCAAGAATGAAAAAGATCACCGAGCAGCTAGAAAAACGCGGATTTGTCTATGTGCTCCTACTAAGGCTGATCCCTCTATTAAACTTTGATTTGATCAGCTATGCTGCAGGAGCATCCAGAGTGAAATTTGCGCCTTATGTGTTGGGTACTTTGCTCGGCATCATCCCGGGAACTTTCGCTTATAACTTTTTGGGATCGAGCATTATTGGGGATAATAAATTTACTGTAATCGCAGCGGTCCTTGTATTTTTACTTATCACCATCATTCCGATAATTGCAAGCCCTAAACTTCGGGAAAAGCTCGGTCTGACTAAAGCAGGAGGAAAAACAGATGCTTGATACCCATGCTAGAAAATATGTACAACCGGCCATCGATAAGACAGCGAGAGGCTTTCTGAGGCTTGGCCTGAGCGCCAATCAGGTCACCATTCTATCCTTTATGATAGGAGTTTCATCCGGGATCTTTTTTTACTTCGGCTTCCCTATCATCGCCGTCATCGTTTTATGGCTGAGCGGCTATCTGGACGCGGTCGATGGCACGATGGCACGTCAGACGAAGCCATCCGCCTTTGGAACAGTCATGGATGTGACGTTTGACCGGCTTGTTGAAATCAGTGTCATCCTCGGCATAGCTTTTGCCATTCCTGATGTCCAATGGGCGCTCCTATTATTGAGTGTATCGATTATCTTTTCCATGACCGTCTTCCTGACAGTAGGGGCCGTATCGGAAAAGCAGGGGGTCAAATCCTTTTACTATCAAGCAGGCCTCGCGGAGAGAACGGAAGGTTTCCTGTTTCTCTCCATCATGATGCTCCTGCCTGCTTATGTCTTATGGACCACGCTATTATTCTTTTTTGTGGAGACCTTCACCGGCACACAGCGGCTATTGGAAGCGAAGCGAATATTGGATAAGGAGTGAAGCGGAATGAAAAAGTATGATCTAATTGTTATTGGAGGAGGTGCTGGCGGACTGACTGTTGCCGCTGGTGCAGCCTCATTGGGTGGAAAAGTGGCCCTGATCGAAAAAAATGACCTGCTTGGGGGAGACTGCTTGCACTATGGTTGTGTTCCTTCTAAAACACTGATCGAAACAGCCAACAGAGTCCATGAAGCCCGCTCTCTGGATGGTCTCGGTCTTCAAACATCCGGCGCCGTCGATATGAAAGCCGTGATGGATCGGGTCCGGGTATCCATCTCCCATATCCAGGAGCACGACGATGCCGAGCGCTTCCGTAAGCTTGGTGTCGATGTTTATTTTGGCCCGGGAAGCTTTCAGTCTCCCCATGAGGTGAGGGTGAAAGATGAACTGCTTTATGGCAAAAAAATCGTCGTCTCCACTGGTTCCCGTCCATTAGTTCCAGAGGTGGAAGGGCTGAAAGAATGTGGATTCCTTACAAATGAAAGTATATTCAGGTTGAGTGAGCTGCCGCAAAAGCTCGCCGTCATCGGTGGAGGACCTGTCGGATTGGAGCTAGCACAGGCCATGTCACGGTTGGGGAGTGAGACAACCGTCATTGATAGTTCGCCAATTCTTTTTGGTAAAGAGGACAAAGAAATCAGTCAGGCTATGTCAAAGCTGTTGGAAAAAGAACTGACCATCCTGACCGAAGTTTCTGTGGAAAAAGTGGAAATGCGGGACGGCAAGAAAATCCTGTTCGTGAAGAGAGCAGGAGTGCGGAGTGAACTCCCGGTGGATGAAATACTTGTAGCGGCTGGCAGAATACCGAATACTGGATCACTAGGACTGGAAAAAGCGGGTGTCCTCACTGATCAACGAGGCTACATCACCGTCAATGAACGACTGGAATCCAATGTCTCCCACATTTATGCAGTTGGTGACGTCAACGGCGCATTCCCCTTCACCCATGTTGCAGGAATGGAAGGGAAGCTCGTCGTGCAGAACGCACTCCTGGGACTGCGGCGGAAAGTCAGCTACGACAATGTGCCATGGGTTATATACACATCTCCAGAAGTCTTTCATCTCGGATTAACTGAAGAGGAAGCTCAGGATCAGGGGAATGACATCAGAGTGTTCCGTGTACCGTTATCCAATGTCGACCGGTTTGTCGCCGATCATCAAACGGAAGGCTTTGTCAAAGTCATTACGGATAAAAAGGGCTATATCCTTGGCGCCCATGCAATCGGACAGCACGCCGGCGACTTCATGCAGGAGATCGTTGCAGCCAAAGAATTCAACAAGAAAATCGGTGCACTTTCCAATGTCATCCATCCCTATCCGAGTCACAGTGCGGCAGTTCAGCAAACCGCTGACCTTTACTGGCGGGAAACCCTGTTTGAAGGACCGGTGCAGAAGATATTGGAGAAATATGTGCGGTGGAAGAGCTGATTTTGGATATTGGTAGATTAGAATTTCATAGACTATCTACGAAAGGCTGCTTACCAATGTTTTTTTATCCTTCGCCCCCTGATGAGGAACCAATCTATCGTTCTAATGCTGTGATAGGTCCTTCATCGAGCTAATGAAGGACCAAACTGACCCTGTGGTTTTATTGGATATCTTCCTTGGCCGCGAGTTTGTCTATAGAAAGAGCCTCCGAAAATCCGGAGGCTCTTTCTATTCTTCTTTCCTTTTCTCCATTTCCTCTTTCAACTGTTGTTTCGCTTCCTTTTCATCGGGCTTTTTATCAGTGGAAGTTTTTCCTTCCTCGTTATAGGCTTCATTAATCTTTTCAATAGCGTTTTCTGCATCTTTATCACGGATGATTTTCTCTTTATTTTTCATGATAGCCCTCCTTGTTATAGTACTATTTAGTTACTATTCCCGTATTAGAACCCCATCAATCATTTTCTGGCTATAGTGGTTCCAGGGAATTTTGGAATAAACAAATAATAAATTTCTTATTGACGGCACGTGGGGGTATTCTGTATAGTTAATCCGTAAATAAGAATAGTTACGATTAATAAAATGAATAATAACTGGAACAACTAATTATTTTTTTACGCTTTAAATCGTAATGATTACTTTTTATTCGATATAAATATTATTCGTAAAGGGGAGGAGGAAGTATTGAAAAAGGGGATCATGCTTGCTATTGCTTCGGCATTCACTTTTAGCATCATGAATGTTTTTGTGAAAGCGGCAAGTGAAACCATTCCCATTTCAGAAATTGTTTTCTTTCGAAGTGTGATTGGTACTGTACTTATTTTATACCTGATGAGAAGGGCGGCGGTAACATTTTCCCAAAAAGGCATTCCGATGCTTATCCTTCGAGGTGCATTGGGGGCGCTCTATCTGTTGGCCTACTTTTTCACAATTGCCCATATACCCTTGGGCGATGCTAGTATTCTAGCTCATTTATCACCATTTTTTGCTGTAATCCTTTCCGCTTATTTTCTGAAAGAGGGAATGAACAAACAACTGTACATACTTTTTCCTTTTTTCATCCTGGGTGCCATGCTTTTGATTAATCCCCTAAGCTATGATTCGTACACGGTTTATGCGCTGGTAGGGATCTTGAGTGCTTTTCTTGCTGCATGTGCAGCCACCTCTATCCGATTTTTAAGCAGCAGGCATCATAAGTATGAAATTGTGTTTTACTTTTTAGCATCGGGTACGCTGGTCTCCATTCCATTGATGTGGAATGAGTTTGTGATGCCTTCCTTGAGCGGATGGATTTACCTGGTATGTATCGGGGTGGTCTCCCTGGTGGGGCAGCTTGTGCTGACAAGTGCTTTTACGCACGAAAATGTAATAGTGGTGGAGGTTGTCCGTTACATAGGCATCTTCTTCAATGTCATGTGGGGATTTCTGTTCTGGGGTGAAACACTGAGCATTCTCTCCATTATGGGTGGTGCGTTGATTATTGGCGCTTCCATCGCAATTTCAAGAAAACGGATACCGGCAGTTCCACAAAATGCTGCCGCACAAATAAAATAAATAACTAGAAACAAGGAGTGTAAACAATGATTAATAAGCAATTTTTTCTATCAATCCTATTGATGGTTCTTTTTGCATTTACTGCGGGTTGCACAAATTCTAAGGAGAACGCGGAGTCAGCAGGCGGGACTAAGAAAGATTCCGGTGAAAAATCTGTCACGATGCTATTCAGCTTTGCTTCCGAAACGATAGATCCTCATCAGGACTGGATGGGTGTTCGTGCAGGAATAGCGGAAACCTTGGTCCGGATTGATGAGGACCTTCAGATTCAACCATGGCTGGCAGAGTCATGGGAACAAAAGGACGAAAAAACCTGGACCTTCAAGATTAAAGACGGGATAACTTTCCATGATGGAACAGCAGTGGATGCTGAAGCGGTCAAAGCCTCCTTTGAACGTGTATTGGCAGCGAATGAAGCCATTGCCTCCAGCTTGAAAATTGAATCAATCGAAGCCGACGGCCATGAAATTACGTTTGTTAATAAGGAGGCATACCCTGCATTTCTATCTGAATTGGTACATACCAACGCTGCTGTCATCAAGGCGGACGCGGAAAATATCAGTGAAAAGCCGATCGCAACCGGTCCATTCCAGGTGGTGGATTTTACACCGGAAGCAGAGATCAAGCTGGAAAAGTATGAAGATTACTGGGATGGGGCAGCGAAACTGGACCATGTAACAATCAAGTTCAACTCCGATGGAAATGTTCGGGCGCTTGCTCTGCAATCAGGAGAAGCGGATATTGCGTATCATTTGCCGCCGGAAACACTGGAGCCGATCGAAAGTAATGATAAGCTACGGGTTGAATCTGTATCAAGCCTGCGTACACATTTCTTCTTATATAATCAGGCAAAGCCGCAATTGAAAGATGTGAAGGTCAGAAAGGCATTGGATATGCTAGTGAATCGCCCTGTTGCCGTAGAGGAAATCATGAATGGCCACGCAACTGAGGCAAATGGACCATTCAATCCAAACTTTGAGTTTGCAAATGATGCAGAAGGTTTAAGCTATGATCCTGCTCAGGCGGAAGCCTTGCTCAAAGAAGCAGGCTACGAGAAAAATGGAGATGGGAAATTGGAAAAAGACGGAGAGGTTCTATCCTTGAAGCTCGCAACCTATCAAGGTAGACCGGAGCTGCCATTACTCGCTCAATACCTGCAAGCAGAGGCTGCCGGTATCGGAATAGGTATGGAAATTATCACGGTGGAGAACATTGACAGCTATTTATGGGAGCAGCAGGACGAGTGGGATATAGTGACGTATTCCAACTTGACAGCACCGCGTGGAGACGGAGGATACTTCTTTAATGTTGCTTATTCACCGAATGGTTCCTTGAATCCGGGTCAGATCAATATTCCAGAACTGAATGATGTAACAAAGCAACTAAATGGCACAGCAGAACCACAAGCAAGAAACGACTTGCAGAAGAAAGCTTCGGCCATCATTCAGAACGAGGTACCTCAATCATTCATCTTACATCCCCACATTATCGTAGGGGTGAACAATAGAGTGATAGATTGGAAACCTGGGTCTGAAGAGTACTACTTAATTACCAACACAATGGATGTAAAATAAAGGATGGGTGAAGGTGTCTTTGGATACTTTCACTTTTCTTCATGTTAAATAAGAAAAAAAAGCAGGTGATCGTATGCGCAAAGCGCTTTCCTTAATAGGGTCAAGGCTGATTCAACTCATCATTATGGTATTGGTCCTATCCTTTGCAACCTTTCTTTTGATGAAAATCACGCCGGGAGATCCGATTCGGGCTGTTTTGAAGGTGGATGATGTCATTTCAACCACGGAGGATAAAGAGAGAGTGATGAAAGAGTACGGATTTGACCAACCGATTCTGGTTCAATACAGCCAATGGATCTGGAATGTTGCCCAATTTGATTTGGGGGAATCCATCATATCCAAGCAGCCGGTTTTGGAAATGATATGGAGTAAATTGCCTGCAACGGCAGCTTTATCGGCCGGTGGATTACTGGTGCTCTTTTTCCTGGCTGTCCCGCTTGGAATCATAGGTGCTGTATATGAAGGAAGATGGCCGGACTATCTCAGTAGGTGGTTTGCGATGCTTGGTGCTTCCATTCCTAGTTTCTGGTTGGGTCTACTCTTCATCTCTTTTTTCTCATTAAAGCTGAACCTGCTGCCGGTAATGGGAAAAGGGACGCTCGCCCATTTTGTTCTGCCTTCTCTTACGCTCGGAATCGCAATGGCTCCCATGTATATCAAATTATTGCGGGAAAGGCTCATTTCCATTTTGCAAAGCTCCTATATGGAGTCTGCAAAAGCGAGAGGATTGTCAAATGGGCGTATCCTATTCGTTCATGCTCTAAGAGGGAGTCTTATCCCGATTGTGACGATGTTTGGCCTAAGTATGGGGAGTTTACTTGGAGGCGTGACCGTTATCGAGATTCTCTTCTCCTGGCCAGGAATGGGTGAATTGATTGTGAATGCGGTGATGCAGCGAGATTACCCAGTTATTCAGGGTTATATCATAGTAGTTGGGTTTCTTGTTGTGATGAGCAATTTAATGGTAGATCTATTGTATCTCGTGATGGATCCAAGGATTATGCATGGAAAGGAGTTGGGATAATGGAATCTGCATGGAATCGTCCTTACCGGCTCATTCAAAATCCTGCTATGATAGTGGGTATGCTCCTTTTACTTTTATTAGTTGGAATTACTAGTTTAGGAGGATTTCTCCTTCCTCATGACCCTTTTCAAATCGATATGGGAAATAGATTGCAAGAGCCATCCTCCAGTCATTGGCTTGGAACGGATCAGCTTGGAAGGGATGTATTTTCAAGAATTATATATGGTGCCAAGCTGACAATCGGACTGGGGCTCGTTGCCATTCTGTTTGCCATACTCATTGGTGTACCCATTGGACTCTTTTCCGGATATGTTGGGGGAAGGATGGATGCCTTCTTTATGAGATTGATTGATGGGATTCTGGCATTCCCTGATTTTATTCTGGCGATTGCCATTGCCGGGATTCTTGGTCCCAACTTGACCAACATCGTGATAGCCATCGTGCTGGTGAGGTGGATCGTTTACGCCAGAGTGGTCAGAAGTATCGTGCTTGTGGAGAAAGAAAAAGAATATGTACTGGTCTCAAGGATTTCCAATTCCAGCAGTTTACGGACGATTCGCATGCATTTATTGCCTCAAGTATTACCGGACATCATTGTCATGGCTGCCATTGATATCGGCAAAGTAATACTCTTGATTTCGGCTCTTTCCTATATCGGCCTGGGGGCCCAACCTCCCATTCCGGAATGGGGTGCGATGCTTAATGAAGGACGGGCATACTTCCAGGTGGTGCCTACTTTGATGATTTTCCCGGGAGTTGCCATTATGCTGACGGTCCTCAGCTGTAATCTGATCGGTGATGGGTTGAAAAGTTTCTTTGATATTCGAAAAGGGAGCGGTCTTTAATGGGTGAACTGCTAGTTTCTATACAGGATTTACAGATAAATTCAAGGAAGAAACCAATTTTATCTGGGGTAAATGTAGACATTGCAGCAGGTGAAATAGTGGGGATAATTGGAGAGAGCGGAAGCGGCAAGAGTATGACGACTAAAGCGATGATGAATCTTATTCCCGGAAATTTGACTGTGCAGGGGAAAATCCTCTTTAAAAATCAGGATCTCCTATCGATGCCACCGAAAGAACACCGTAAACTGCTTGGAAAAGAAATCGGTCTGATATTTCAAGACTACCGGGGAAGCTTTACTCCATTTTTCTCGATAGGGAAGCAGATAGTGGAGACCATCTGTACACATACTAAAATCCGAAAAAAAAATGCGAAAGAAATGACACTTGAGGTGCTTAAGGAGATGGGGCTGGAAGCCGATAGGGTCTATCGAAGCTATCCGTTTCAGTTAAGCGGCGGCCAGGTACAACGAGCTGCGATAGCGATGTCGCTTGCATTGCAGCCGTCCTTGCTCATCTGTGATGAAATAACAAGTGCGCTCGATGTGGTGAGCGGGGAGTTGGTGCTGGATTACATCAGCAAAATTCGTAAAGAAACAGGCTGTGCAGTTTTAATGGTGACGCATGACCTTGCCCAGGCATATAGGCGTACAGACCGCATCTATGTCATGCAGGAAGGGGAAATAGTGGAAGAAGGTCTCCCCGAGCAGATTCGATGTCATCATAAGCACCCCTATACCAAGAAATTATGCGCTTGCTTACTTTCTCTTCCGGAAAAAGAGGCGTTAGCTACAAGAAAAAGGGTGATATCGCTATGAATCAATTAGTGGTGGACGGACTATCCGTCAAATATCCAACAGGTGTTCAAGCATTGGATAACGTTTCCTTTTTTGTAGGAAAAGGACAATGCATGGGGATTGTAGGAGAAAGCGGCAGCGGGAAAAGTACATTGGCTAGGGTACTGGTCGGCCTCGAACGTTATAAAGAGGGGGTTATCACTTTTGAAGATAAACCGATAGCTCCTAAAAACAAATCACTTCTTCGCTCCTACAGGAAAAATGTGCAAATGATCTTCCAGGACGCAAACAGTACACTAAATCCAAAACTTCCGATATGGAGAAGCTTATTGGAGCCTTTGGACAATTTCAAGGAAATGGCCCCTACTTTTTTAAAAGGGAAAAATCTATCACGAAAAGAAATTGCATCAAGGCTTCTTGAAATGGTCGGCCTCGAAAAACACTTGCTGGACCGGTTCCCCGGAGAATTAAGTGGAGGGCAAAAGCAACGGGTTAGTATTGCAAGAGCATTAAGTATCGAACCATCCCTTCTTATCTGTGATGAACCGACAGCAAGCCTGGATGTTACCGTGCAGATCCAAATACTGCAACTTTTGCTGGAGCTGCAGAAAAAAACGAACATGACCATCCTATTTATCTCTCATGATATAAGGGCGGTCACCTTTTTATGTGAAAAAATGATGGTTTTAAAAAACGGGACGGTGGTCGATCAATTTCCATTGGAAGAACTCTATCATCGTGAACGGCATCCTTATACTAGGGACCTGATTCAAGCAGCTTCAATGGAGTAAGGAACTTATTATGAATTAGAGGAGGAGAAGCTATGAAGCTTGCAGCATCTTCTTATGGGTTAACAGATCCAAATTCGTTTAGTCATCGGAAGTACTGGGCACTGGCATTCCCACTTATTATTTCAGGCATTTCCACTCCGATAATAGGGGCGGTTGATACGGCTGTTGTCGGGAGATTACCCGATCCGTCCGCTATTGGAGGAGTGGCAATTGGTGCTGTCATATTTAATACGATGTACTGGCTGTTGGGATTTCTCCGCGTGAGTACAAGTGGATTTACAGCACAGGCAATCGGTGCGAATAATGAAAAGGAAACGATGCTCTCCTTATTGCGGCCAATGTTAATTGCCCTTATTTTCGGTTTGTTCTTTATTATGTTTCAAAAGCCTATTTTACAAGTCGCCCTATCTCTTTTTGGAGGTGGGGAGGCCGTTACCTCCTTTGCAGCAAGCTACTTTACCATCCGGATTTGGGGTGCTCCCTTTATTCTATTAAGCTATGTGTTCATTGGCTGGCTGATGGGAAAGGGGAAAGTCGGACTGACCCTGGCTACGCAAATAACCATGAATCTATTAAATATCCTCTTAAGCATACTTTTCGTAATAGGATTCGAAATGGGGGTAGAAGGGGTTGCCTATGCCACGCTGATAGCGGAGGTCAGTGCTGTTCTATTCGGAGGATGGTTCATTTATCGAACAAACAGGGGCCGTGTGTCACCTATTACATGGCGGATGGTGGTCGAGTCGCAGCCGCTAATAAGAATGTTAAGAATCAATCGGGACTTATTTCTGCGGACCGTCTGTTTGCTTATCATGACCGGGATATTTACTGCACAGGGTGCTAAAATGGGCGAGGTAACGTTGGCAGCTAACGCGATACTGCTGCAGATTCACTATATAATGGCCTATCTGATCGGTGGGTTTGCCAATGCATCCAGTATTATCGTCGGCAAGTCGATAGGTGGTAATAATCCCTTTCTTTTTAAACGTGCCTGCCAATTATCAGCACAATGGGGCTTCTGCACCGCCGTTCTCTTATCCATGGGAATGCTCTTATTCGGCGAAGTAGCGGTAAAAGTATTTACTACGATTGATGAAGTAAGAGGTACAGTGAATGACTATTTGCTGTGGATGGTGATTTTTCCGATTGCCGGATTCTGGGGGTTACAATTGGAAGGGATTTTCTCAGGAGCTACTGATGCAAAATCGATCAGGGATTCGATCAGCTTCGCATTGATACTATTTTTAGTAGCTATTTGGGTGCTTGTACCAGCTTTTCAAAACCACGGTGTATGGGTGGCATTTCTATTATTCAGTTTGGCACGCTCCATATTTTTATCGTTATATATTCCACAATTGAAGCGATTAAGTTTTTCGCTAAGCAAATAGTTTATAGATGAAGACCGGGCGGTTTATGCCCGGTTTTTCTTATTTTAAGAAACCGCTTTACATATTTTTATGGAATTCCGAAAAAATATATTGATATTATCTGAAAATAAGCATAGTATTAATTAATGAAAGCGGTTTCTGTGAACATGATGTTCGATTTAATTATATTTTTTTATAATTTATGTAAACCGGTTTCGATGAATTTTTATATGGATATTATATTACTTTTTAACAGCATGAATCTGCGTAGAAAACCAATTTTAGGGTGTTGTATTTAATAACAGAAATTTTTAGTGGGGAGGTAGTGGATAACAGAAGGTGAAGGGGATTTTTTACTTAAATGTGAATCATTATTATTTAATCAATTGAGGGGGATTTGAAAATGAAAAGACTAAAAAAATGGCTTGGTTTGGGGTTGTCAGCAGCATTGCTAACCTTTTCATTGGCTGCATGCAGTGGAGACGACTCGTCGACAGAAACAAATGGGAAAGTAAACTTGAACTTCTGGGTTTTTGGAAGTGCTGGATATGATGTTTTAGTAGAAGAATATATGGAAGATAATCCGGATGTAAATATTAAAGTCAATTTTACAGAAATGGGAGATTTGCATAACAATCTGTTTACTTCTATTGCTGCGGGAAGTGGCGCCCCGGATTTAACGATGATTGAAGTTAGTCAGATTTCCAAGTTTTTAGATGCGAAGGATAGCTTTTACAATCTAAATGATTATGGGGCAAAGGATGTACAGGGAAACTACCTGGATTGGGTTTGGAACAATGCACAAACACCAGATGGTGAATTCATGCTTGGTCTCCCTACTGATATTGGGCCGACGACCATGTATTATCGTACAGATGTATTTGAAGAGGCTGGATTGCCGACTGATCCGCAAGAGGTTGCTGCCTTAGCGGATACGTGGGAAGAGTTTCATCAATTAGCAAAAACGATAAAAGAAAAAACAGGAAAAAATATCGTCGATGGCCCGGAATTACTGTTCAACGCTGTGCGTGACCAGGCGCCAGAACAGTATTTCAATGAAAAAGATGAATTGATTATTGAAGATTCTCCATACGTAAAAGAAGCTTATGATTTTACAACAAAACTTATTCAAGAAGGGTTAGTTGGCCAGAATGCCCTTTGGTCTCCTGAGTGGGGCGGTGCGATGGCCGAAGGAAGCTATGGTACCTTGCTTGCTCCATCGTGGATGGTAGCTGTTATCAAAGGGAATGCTCCAGATGCAGGTGGAAACTGGAGTGTAACAACAATGCCGGAAGGAGCAGGAAACTGGGGCGGATCCTTTATTGCGATTCCAAAAGAAACAAAGCACCCCAAAGAAGCTTACGAGTTTATTGAATGGCTGACAGCGCCTGAGCAGCAGCTGAAATCATTCTCCAATAACGGGTTATTCCCATCTGCTCCATCCGTATACACACAGGATGAGTTTACAAGTTTTACAGATGAATATTTCAACGATCTTCCAACTGCCAATATTTTTGCAGAAGCTGCAGAATCAGTGAAACCTGTCTACATGGGCAAATATTATCCAATTGTAAATGCTGAGCTTATCACTGCATTAACGAATGTGGCTGTAAACAAAGCGGATCCGCAAAAGGAATGGGATGAAGCAATTAAAAGAATTGAAGCCCAGCTAGAAAGGCAGTAATTGTCAGAAAAAGGCTACCTAGGCAATAATCTGCCTAGGTAGTCCATATTAATGAAAGGAGAGGATGAAGATGGCAATACTTCAAACAGAGCCGGTACATGAAAAACTCCCGCCTCCAAAAAGAAAATTAACAGAGAAGACAAAAGATGCGATATCTGCTTACTTATATATCTCCCCCTTTTTTATACTTTTTGCCATATTTGGCTTATTTCCAATTTTATTCAGTTTTTATCTAGGTTTTCAACGTTGGAATGGATTTGGGGAAATGGAATTTGTCGGGCTGCGCAACTTTGAGCTCGTTCTGGGAGACGCTTTATTTTGGAAGTCTTTAGCTAATACAATCATGATCGGGGTTCTTGGAACAGTGCCGCAATTGATTGTTGCCATTTTATTGGCATTCGCTTTGAATTCAGCTGTTGTACGTTTCAAAAACCTGTTCCGTGTTTCTATATTTTTGCCGTATGTAACCTCCACGGTTGCAGTAGCGATTGTTTTTGGAATTATGTTCAATAATCAAGACTTTGGCTTAGTGAATATTATCGTTGGGTGGTTCGGAATAGATCCTGTTTCCTGGGGGACTACGGAATGGGGAGTAAAAATAGCGATTGCAACGATGATTTTTTGGCGCTGGGTCGGCTATAACACGATCATCTATTTGGCAGGATTGCAAAGTATCCCTAATGATTTGTATGAAGCGGCAAAAATAGATGGAGCTACCGTTTATCAGCAAATTCGCTATATTACCGTTCCGATGCTGAAGCCGGTGATTATATTCACCGTTTTTTTATCAACGATCGGATCCTTGCAAATATTCGCTGAACCACTCGTTTTCTTAGGAAGAACATTCAGGGAAGAGGGAATGACTGTTGTTCTGTATTTATGGAGAGAAGCTTTTGTAAATATGGCTTTTGGTCCAGCATCGGCAACCGCACTGATTTTGTTCGTCATTATTATTATCTTCTCTTCCATTAACATGCTCATTGCAAACAGAATTGGTAAATAGGAGGTGGATGTGATGAAAAGGTTCTCAATGTCAAAACTATTTCTATATTTTCTTTTATTTGCATCGGCCATCCTTTCGGTATTTCCGTTTTATTGGATGTTTGTCATGGCAACCAACCATAATAGTGCCATTAATAAAGTTCCGCCTGCTATTGTTCCAGGAAGTGAGCTCGTCACAAATTTTACGAACGTCTTGGCGAACATCGACTTTTTTGGCGCAATCCTGAATACGCTGATAGTCGCTTCTGTTACAACAATCGGCGTGTTGTTCCTTTGCTCCTTAGCAGGCTTTGCCTTTGCGAAATTTCATTTTAAAGGGAAGAATGTCCTGTTTATGGCAATACTTGTCACGATGATGATCCCGCCGCAATTAGGATTGATTCCTACTTATTATATTATTACAAAACTGGGCTGGCTGAACGATCTGAAAGCGTTAATCGTCCCGGGACTGATTGATGCATTCGGAATCTTCTGGATGAGACAATACATTAAAAGTGCTGTTCCTGATGATTTATTAGAAGCTGCCAAAATAGATGGTTGTTCTAATTTCAGAACCTATTGGAACATTGTAGTCCCGGTAATTCTGCCTGCCTTTGCGACCTTGGCTATTATTAAATTCATGTATATGTGGAATGACTTTTTATGGCCGCTTGTCGTTCTGCGCGAAGAATCGTCCCATACCATTCAAATTGCGATCCGTACGCTTATTGACAACTATGTTCGAGACAATGGTATGATTATCTCTGGAACATTCTGGGCAACAGTGCCTCTTGTCATTGTATTTTTATTGTTTAATAGAATGTTCATATCGAGCTTGACACAGGGAGCTGTGAAAAGTTAATCAATAAGGAAGAAGATAAGAGGGATATCCATGAATTTAACGATACGAGATATTGCAAAGATGGCGGGGGTTTCTCCTGCCACTGTTTCAAAAATAATGAACAACTATCAAGGTGTCAATGAACAAACAAAACGAAAAGTCCTTGATATCATTGAAAATACCGGTTATCAGCCAACGTATTCTGCAAAGGCGTTGGCAACGAAAAAATCGAACTTGATCGGCCTGATCTATGCCGGAAAAATAAACGTTGATTTTAATCACCCATTTTTCAATGAAGTGGTAACTGCCTTCAAAAAAGCGGTTGGATCGCTTGGATATGACATCCTTATTTTTTCCAATGAAAAATTTCAGCAGGACAATGGGAGCTACTTGGCGAGATGCCGGCACTTCCATGTGGATGGCTGTCTAATCATTGCAGGGGAAGAAATTGAATCTGCTGTTCATGAGCTGGTTCAAAGTGAAATTCCGTGCGTTGGGGTTGATATACCGATTACTGGACCCAATTCCAGCTATGTGATGACAGATAATACGAAGGTTTCGGCCAAAGTCATAGAATACTTTTATTTACAATCCATTAGAGATATAGCTTATATTGGCGGTAAAAAAGATTCTGTCATAGCAGAATTAAGAAGAGAAGGCTTTCTCCAATCTATGAAACAGTTTGGGTTGCCTGTAAAAGAAGAGTGGATCCAATATGGGACCTTTTACGAAGAGAGCGGCTATGAAGCCATGAAAAGTATTCTGCAATCGGATTCTCTTCCAAAAGCTGTCTTTGCAGCATCAGACATGATGGCATTAGGAGCATTAAGAGCGATTAGAGAAACGGATGCTACTGTACCAAACGATATAAGATTAATCGGCTGTGATGATATTGAAGCGTGTCGCTATAGTGACCCGCAACTATCCACAGTAAGACAGGATAAAGAGAAAATCGGGAAATTGGCAGCCTATATGCTGAATGATTTAATCAATGGACTTGCAGGAATAAAGTCTGCACTTGTAGAACCGGAATTAGTTATTAGGAAATCGTAGCTACAAGCTCAGAAAGATATTGGGAGGGGGTAAAGAATGATAGATACGGCGAGGAACAATTTTTATCGAGTGCTGGAAATATTTACAGCTTTTCTTATGTTAAACATCGTTTGGTTGTTATTTTGTCTGCTCATTATCCCAATCTATCCAGCTACTGTAGCTATGTTTGGTGTGGTAAGAAAATGGAAGACGGAAGGAATCGACTACGGTTCTGTAAAGCCATTCCTGAAGATGTTGAAAGAGAATTGGCAGAAAAACTTTCTTGTAGGTGCAATTTGGAGTTTGATCGGTATGGTGTTGTTAATAGATTTCTATATTTTAATTCAGATACAATTTGAAGGGAAACTACTTTTCATGTCCCTGCTTTTGTTCTGTGGAATGATATATCTGTTTACTACCATCCATCTCTTTCCCGTTTTAGCAAACTATGAATTACCGATAAAAGCGGTCTTTAAGAATAGTTTACTTCTTTCTATAGGAAGGATGGGAACCACCCTTCTTTGCTCAATCACCATAGCAACTATGATAGTCGCAGTTTATTTCGTACCACTTCTTTTCCTGGTTTCGGGAAGTCTTCTTGCTTTTCTCACGTACTCCATGTGCAGCAAGTCTTTTGAAATTGAAATGAATACTTAAGATGACAATCGTATAAGTAAAACGGAGGTAATGTAAATGGCAATCATTCAATTCCCCGCTGAGATGAAATGGGGAACAGCAACTGCTTCCTATCAAATTGAAGGTGCTTATAATGAAGGTGGAAGAGGCCCATCCATCTGGGATACCTTCTCCAAAACGCCTGGTAATATAGTTAATGGTGATAACGGGGATGTAGCCTGCGACAGCTATCATCGGTATAAAGAGGATATTCAAATTATGAAGGATCTTGGCATCGATATGTACCGGTTTTCGGTTTCGTGGCCAAGAATTTTCCCGAATGGTACAGGGGAAGTGAATCAGGAAGGGCTGAATTTCTATCACCGCTTTGTAGATGAGCTGTTAGCCAATGACATTGAACCGATGTGTACGCTTTACCATTGGGACTTGCCACAGGCGTTGCAAGATAATGGCGGCTGGGATAACCGTGCAACTATCGAAGCCTTTGAAGCCTATGCAGAAGTAATGTTCAAAGAGTTCAACGGTAAAATAAAGCATTGGATTACCTTCAATGAACCTTGGTGTGTGTCTTTTCTATCAAACTATATTGGGGTCCATGCACCTGGAAATCGTGACTTGCAGCTGGCGGTCAATGTCGCGCATCATCTTCATGTTGCACATGGAAGAGCAGTCAAACTTTTTAGGGAGCTTGCGACGGAAGGGCAGATAGGTTATGCGCCTAATGTGGAATGGAACGAACCTTATTCAAAAAGCCAAAAAGATATTGATGCGTGCAGAAGAGCTGGTGGCTGGTTTATTGAATGGTTCTTTGATCCCGTTTTTAAAGGGACCTATCCGGATTTTATGGTTGAGTGGCTGGAGAAAAAAGGTGTGCATGTCAATATAGAAGAGGGCGATATGGATATTATTAATCAGCCGATTGATTTCTTGGGAATCAACTACTATACCGGAAGTGTAGGCCGTTTTAAAGAAAATGAGGGGTTATTTGATCATGAAAGAGTCGATCAAGGCTATCAAAAGACTGATATTGGATGGAATGTGTATCCGGAAGGGTTTTACAAAGTCCTGACGTATATCGGTGAAAAATACGGGGCGATTCCTATTTATATTACGGAAAATGGTTCCTGCTATAATGAGGGGCCTGTAGATGGCCGTGTGAAAGATGAAGGAAGAATAGACTATTTGAAACAGCATCTTGTCGCTTTGAATAGAAGTATAGAGAACGGCGTCAATATTAAAGGCTACCTTACTTGGTCCCTTTTAGATAATTTTGAATGGGCGGAAGGGTATAGCATGCATTTCGGTATTGTCCATGTAGACTACCGGACATTGGAGAGAACAAAGAAAGACAGCTTCTATTGGTATAAACAAACGATCGATAAAAATTGGTTTGAGGTATAAGAATTGGGATTGGGGCAGGTAGAAAAAAATTTTCTACTTGCTTATTTAATAGAAGGAAAAGAAAGTGGATTTTGATATTTTTGGAGGAGGCTGTAAGGATGGGGAAATTGGCAGGTAAAATAGCACTGGTAACTGGTGGTTCGAGGGGTCTTGGGAAAACAATAAGTGCTGCTTTGGCCGAAGCTGGAGCTACTGTCATAGTCAATTATGCCAATAATTCTATGCATGCGGAGGAAACGGTTCGAAATATCAGAGCGTCTGGAGGAAAAGCTGTTGCCATTCAAGCAGACATCACGAATGAGAAGATGGTGAGGAAGCTTATTCAGAAAGCGGAAGAATTTAGCGGAAATACAATCGATATATTGGTGAACAATGCAACCGGCCCACAGCCTGAGCTCTCTATTGAGGAAAGTACATGGGATGATTATTTGGATCAGTTGGCATTTTTCGTCAAAGCTCCACTCCTTCTCACAAAAGCAGTGCTACCAGGGATGAAGAAAAAGAAAGAAGGTAGAATTATCAATATTGGAAGCGAAGTTGTCCAAATCGGGAATCCGAACTTCTCCAGCTATGTAACAGCAAAATCCTCCCAGCTTGGAATGACCAGATCTTGGGCAAGCGAGCTAGGGCCTCATGGGATTACAGTAAACCTTATCCATCCTGGGTTTATCCCAGTGGAAAGACATGAAGGTATCGATCCTAGAGACTATGTTAAAAGAGTACCGCTCCAAAGAATCGGCCTACCACAGGATATCGGGTCAGCAGTCCTCTTTTTAGCATCCCAAGATTCTAGCTTCATCACAGGCCAAACCCTCTCCGTAAATGGAGGCAACACATATGGAATATAAAAAGAGGATAATGATGGAGTTATAAATCAGAATATGTTTATGATTATTTTGTTTCTGTAATTCGTTATAGTGTATGGTGTGCCTATGTGAGATTTGGCAAAAAAATAAAGTTAATTATTTCTCCAAATCAAATTAAAGTGTTTACAAGAGTAATATTTAGCGAACATTCATTTTATAAAACTATACACCAGGAAAACACTCCATTTTTATCTTTTGCAAAATGGAGTGTTTTCCTGTGTTATTAAGTAAGGTTCGTTACGGTTCTTTAATCTAACTATATTTCAAAGCTTTAGATGAATATGTTAAAAACATCTTCGGATTCTCCAGATATTTCTTTATTCTATATAAAAGGTTTGGTTAATTTGTAACATTCTTATTTTTGTTTTCAGTCTATTACGATAAGCTACCTTTCAATATCATCAACATTTGTTGCATTTCTTGACATATCTTCATCAAGAATGATGGTATCCTTTGGTAAGGAAGGGGCAAAGTATGGAGGATGTTGTTCGGAATGCTTACTCTTTTCTTGGTTGTGATATTGGTTCTTTTCCTTATGTTCTCGTTGGCTTGACATGACCATCACCTCATATTTATTAGCTTTCATTATAATTTCTCCATTTTGTTTCTTTCTATGTAAAAAATATACCCAAATTACAAAAGAGATTATGAACAATCAGGTGTGATAGCTTTTGAATGGAACTGAATAAAGTCAGTTATTTATGGGACTGCAAGGTAGTATAGAAGAGTCAAAGGATAGAGTTACGTATTGATGACCGTTTAAAACAAAGTTCGATTATATAAAATAAAGTTTGAGCAAATATAATAAAGATTGATAAAAATCTTGTTGTATCTTCATCAACAGGATTTTTTCTTATTCGGCCATTTAATGGAGTATAGGGAAGCAATGTTTTGTGGGGAAGTCGAAGTTGTTTTATCGAATAGCAACTACGGTATCGAATTTTTGAAACTATTTGAATATGATGGCATTCACGAAATAAGGTTCGCGAATATTCCAATAGTAGAGGGTTTACGAAATGTTGTTCATTAACAAGATGATATATGACATACAAGAAAACCCAATTTCACAAAGGTGTTTTTTGAAAGAAAGGAATTTGTAACTTTTTAATAGAATAATTATGAAGATGATCAGATAATAGATTTTTACACATAAGGAGATAAAACTATGGAAAAAAACAAATTACTAAGAATGGATAATGTCGGCATTGTTGTAGAATCCCTTGATGACGCAATCTCTTTCTTCGAGGAGATTGGCTTGAACCTCGAAGGGCGAGCCACTGTCGAAGGTGAATGGGCTGGTCGCGTAACCGGATTGGGTTCTCAGTGCGTAGAGATTGCGATGATGGTTACCCCAGATGGCCACAGCAGACTTGAACTTTCGCGATTTCTCACCCCGCCTACTATATCAGATCACCGGACTGCGCCTGTAAACGCCCTCGGTTATCTACGCGTCATGTTCACCGTTGAAGACATTGACGAAATGGTATCCAGACTCACTAAGTATGGTGCTCAGCTCGTTGGCGAAGTGGTTCAGTACGAGGACTCGTATCGGCTCTGCTACATTCGTGGAATCGAAGGACTTCTAATCGGTTTGGCGGAACAACTCGGTAACAAATAAGTAAGTGACGTTTAATAAAAGCCTTTACTGAAAAATACATTACTGAAGTAAGAATATTTGAAGAAAATTCTTATTCAATAAATGGGCACTTCAATAGAGTAATGAAAGAGAGCTCAATTTCTCTGTATTAATATAAAAGAATTGGGGCTCTTTATATTGGAAATTCTTTAGGAATTCTAGATGGCTTTGGAATTAAACTGTTTGACTATTGGAGATTTCTATTATAGGGTCTATAATCAATTAACATTCTAGAAAAAGAGGTGCCTATATAAATTATGTTTAAGTACACCGTTTGTTTTGTAAAGAAAAAAAATAAAATACTAATGCTTAATCGGGAAAAAGCTCCCATTATGGGTGTTTGGAACGGAGTAGGGGGTAAAATTGAGAAAGATGAATCACCTGATATAGGTGCATTACGTGAGGTGTTTGAGGAAACAGGCATAAAATTAGAATCCTTTTTTTCTAAAGGTACTGTAACTTGGGAAACTATAAATGGGGAACTGGATAGAATATATGTTTATTTGTATGAAGTTGATGATAATTTTACATATGACACACCACTAAAGACACGTGAAGGTATTCTGGAATGGAAGTCTATTGATTGGATACTTAATCCTCAAAATCTTGGAATCGCGGATATGATTGCTCAATATTTACCTGTCCTTTTGAGTAAAGAAGGAAGCCACTCATTCAATTACAAAGATAGTCTTACATTTATTTCATAAGTATTTCTATTTGAGTATTGGGGTCTTTAAGAGAGCGTATTTACAAATATTGGAGATCGGAAAAAGATTGGAGATAAGAAAATGATACAATCTGTTGTTCATATAGCTCTAGTTGTGAAAGACTATGATGAGGCTATAGAATTTTATACGAAGAAGCTTCACTTTACTCTTATTGAAGATACATATCAACCCGAACAAGATAAGCGGTGGGTAGTTGTGTCGCCACCAGGTTCTTCAGGAACCACAATATTACTTGCAAGAGCATCTAATAAAGAGCAAGAGTATTTTATTGGTAACCAAACAGGCGGAAGAGTTTTTCTTTTTTTAGGTACGGATGATTTTTGGAGAGATTATAATGAAATGATTTCTAAAGGGATCGAGTTTGTAAGAGAACCTAAAGATCAAGAATATGGTAGAGTTGCAGTGTTTAAGGACTTATACGGGAATTTATGGGATTTAATTCAGTTTAATGAAAATCATCCCTTTGCAAAACGAATAAAATAAATGTTCATAACAGATTAAGTATAAATGTTATTAAATTTGTGTGTGTAAGGCTGTTTACAATAAAAACTTTTTTTCTTTCATTATTTTGGTTTTCAATAGTTATTCTAGAATCGGGAGCTTTTCTGTAACAAGCAAAGTGCTTTATTTATGTAAAAGCCCTATTCTTTAATAAGGATTGATCCAATATTAGGCAGCTAGTGTAATAATCAAATATAAGGTCAAAATATTTCGTAAAAAAACAAACATCCTGCATCTCTGTAATGCAGGATGTTTGTTTAGAATAAACTAAATTCTTCTCTTAGAAGATTTTTAACTACTTCATTACCAGTTAATTCTAATCTTATTATGTCTGCTTCACCACTTACATATAGTGAGAATTTTATGAATGGACAACATTGATTTTCGTAAAAAATCCATTCAGCAATTTTCAATAATAACGAGGATTGATTGGGATATAAAAACGCAAAACCACTTGGAATTTCTTCAATAGACAAATCAGCCGTTAATTCTCTTCGGAGTTGATTATAACGGCTTCTTTCTTCGGGATTAAATGCTAACAGGTTGCAAGCCACCGCTGATGTACTATCACATTGACACTTAGACATATTATCAAAGCCTCCTTTTCAAGTTGTTTAAAGTGTAATACTTAAAGTAAACTTTAAGTCAAGGGGTGATAATGATGGTTTCTTTTCTTTCGATTGGGGAGATAGCCAAAAAAGCTGACATTAGTGCTTCGGCTCTTCGGTATTACGAATCAATTGGCATGTTACCAGTTCCTAAAAGAATTAGTGGAAAAAGATGTTATACCATTGATGTATTGAACCAATTAAATTTTATAAGAATTGCTCAATTTACTGGTTTTAGTAATCAAGAAATTACATTTCTTTTAGAGGGTTTTGATAATCAGGCTCCTCCATCAGAACGATGGCAACAAATGGCTAATACAAAGTGTTTGGAATTAGAGGAAAAAAAGAGGCAAATTGATACCATGATCAATATTTTAAACAATGGCTTAGAGTGTGAATGTTTGAACTGGTCAGAGTGCTTTACAAAAGTGAATTCAAAATAACTTTGTAGTTAAATAGTACACGATAAGAAAACACCAGATACATATGATTGGTTGGATGCAGCAATATGTTATCTGGTTGGAGTGTCAGTGATGTTGTGTGGACCTCGTAATTAACGTCTTATAAGCTAATAGGATCACGCGAAATATTCCATAAAAGGAAATTTAACAACAAATATAAGTACATTGATCCCATGGAGGATTAATGTACTTTTTTGTTGAATTACATTGACAGAAATTTAAATATCTTCAAGTAATAGTTGCGGGAGGGTTATTAGTGCTAAGATTTGTTGATGACTTAGCAGGAGCTTTATATGATGTTATTAAATTCATCATAAAGTCCATTGGTTATTTATTTGCCGGAGGGATTATCGTTGCAATTCCAATGTATTTGATTGTTTGGTTGTTCGGTATGTTTCAGTAATAAAATTCAATTAACTGGAGTTTTCCAGGAATATGGATTGCTTCAACTTTTATGGAATTAGGATTGAGTTATAAGTTCCGAAATAATTTTTAAAAAAATTCAGACTTCTGGAGTTGACATTATGAACATCAGGAACGTAATATTCGAAGATGAACATACGATTAAAGGATGGTTAAAAAATCCACAAGACTGTGAGTACGTAACAGGTATTCGAGATTATTCATCAGACATGTTTAATAGGTGGTACGAAGAACATGATCAATTTGGGTATATCTTTGAAGAAGACTCTAAAAACATTGCATATGGGGAGATATGGGTAGATAAGGAAGAAGAAGATATAGAACTTGCACATATAATTGTTGACCCTTCTTTTCGAAATAAAGGAATAGGCAAACGATTTATTCAAGAACTACTAGAAAAGTGTAAGGCCTATCCTTATGATTGGGTCTATATGAGAATAGAGCCTAGAAATGCACAAGCTATTAAATGCTATAAGGGAGTTGGATTTGTTGAAGAACCTAGTTTAAGATCCGCGTATAATAGTAGATGGATTTGGATGAAAAAAAAGAATAAAAGAGATTTAGAAAAAGAATGAAAGATACGCTGATGAACAATCGGTGCTTTTAAGTAATAAAAGGTTATCAAACATAAATTAAAACGTTCTTCCGCAATCGGGCAGGATTGTGGAATAAGGTTTATGTATTTTTATGGATGGGGGTGGGGTTAAGTGAAAGCAAACAAACCAAACATTATATATATTGTGTTAGGAGTTGGTCTTTTAATTTTCCTTACATTATGGGTCCTTTCAGAAAAGAAAAACGATGCTTATGAAAAGTTTCTTTCTGACGGATTGGTTGATCAAATGGTTCGAATATCAAGTTTACCAAATTATAATTTAGGAATATTACAAGATATATTTGAGAGTGGTAAAATTTCCAATTCACAAGCAGATGAGTTGGAACAAGGATTTAATAACTTAGCTTTCGATATACAAGATGTTAGTTATATGGGGAATTCTATAGGTCGTTTGCAATTTTCTAGTGATGTCGTTGTATCTGTAAACAATGATTATAGTGAATTTTTTTTGAAATTAGACTTTGAGAACGAAGAAATACAATTAACGGAAGAACAAATTTTTATACTTGAAAAAATGATAAAATTAATGAAAAAATACAAAGCAGCTGTTAATGAAACATTAAAATCCACACCAAAAGAAGCAGACAAAGGTTTACCATTAGATTTTTTCGATATTTATGAAGAAAAAGGAATTGCAGATGATTACTGGATAGACCTGTTACAAAAATATGAAAGTGAAACAGATGTAAGTTTTCGTTTGAATTAAAGACTCTTCTACAATCTGGAGCGATAATTGAAGAATGGAACTCCAAAATATCGGAGTTCCATTCTTTATTTAAATATTCAACTTTAACAAAGAATTATATATAGATGCTTTGAAAGTAGGTTCTAATAATTTTGCTCCTGATCCGCACTTTCTGTAGGAAAGCTAACTCCCATCGACTTTAAAGCATTCTTTGCTTGTTTTAAATACAATTCTGCCTGATCTTGCCACTGGATTAACAATCTCATCTTTGGTCTATATGGAGCTTCGGCATTATTCTCCATTACTTGAAGCCACTCGCGAACTCCCTTATCTTGCTTTTCTGCATTCACGATACAGGTTGCCATAGTTACAATGATGGTATTCTGCTGTTCTCCACCGACAAGCCTCCTGGCTGATCCAACCGAGGTGACTCGATGGTAGGAGGCTGGAACCAGATGGTTATGCATCTCGTTATTGCCTTTCAAATCCTGGGTCTCTGGAATATGATAGAGTTCACTACTTATCGAGCATAGCATTTCTTCGGCATATAGACTTTGTTGTAATAGGCCCAAAATTGGTTCCCAGCCGTTTCCCCTAAAGTAATATGGATACAAAGTTAACACTCCTTATAAATAAATTAGTACACCTATTTCATCAATATGTGGTTATTCATGTAAACATGATAAGAAGAAATCAGCCAGAGAGAATGTCCCTCTGGCTTTGTTTTATATTTCCGATGATGATTCCTCCTAAAATAAGAACAACACCAAACCATTGTAATGTAGCTATTTCTTCTGATAGGACTAGTGCCGACATGATAATGGCAACGGGAAGCTCAGACGCTGTAAGGATCGTGCCAAGTCCTGGTCCGACATGAGGCATCCCGATTGAAAATAATAGCGGGGGAAACACCACACCGAATATACCGAGAATCAATCCGTAAGGCATTACACCTGTAAGGGTCGAAATATCAAGTAGGAATACGGGTGGAAATAATAAAAAAGTGACAATCATTCCCCCGGTTGAAAGGAGGGCACTTTTTTGAATAGCAGGAACATGCTTACCGATGATGCTGCTCAAAAAAATGAAAAAGGAGAACGTCACTGCAGAAAGCATTCCCCATACCGCACCTTGCAAGGATACAGCTTGTATATTTTCTACAAAAAGTCCAGCTGCCAAAATAGACCCGGCAAGGAGAATCGCAATCGAAACCACTTTTCCTGCTGATGGCCTTCTTTTATAAACGATCCATTCGATCAAGGAGCCGATCCAGATGAATTGAAATAAAAAAATGATGGCCAATGAAGCATCGAGTGTCTGTAGAGATTGATAGTAAAGCAGACCGGTTAAACCCATTGGGATTCCGGCTACCAGTATGGTCCCGGCTTGTCTGAAACCAATTTTGGTCTTCTTGGCGAACAAAACCACCAGCCAAATAATCAAGGTACCAAACAGCACTTGACTACCCGTAACCTCCACCATCGAAAACCCCGCCGAATAGGCAAGTTTAACAAACGTAGATAATATCCCAAGGCAGCAGCCTCCAATAAATACAAATAATGCATAATGCCAAGTCTTCATCATAAATCCCCTCTTTCCTATACTAGAAAAACAAAAAGCCACACGACTGTCCTAAGACAGTCGTGTGGCGAAAATAGAGTTACCTCTAGAAAAATCCACAGTAAAGATTTTATTATTGAGTTTCTAAATGAAATTATAATAGATGAGAGTTTGATTTTCAATAGAGAATCCGATGCCTGCCATTTCCATTCCACTAAAGGGCGATAGCCAGAATGATAGCCGGGTATAATCTCCTTCAAATTTATTCCATTGTTTAAATATGCGGGATACAGGTTATTAGAGACATAGAGTATTAGTTGGACTCAGCGTGAATAGTTTACTGATACTTCCTCATAAAAAGAGAAGGAGTGATTGTTTTGAACGAAACGAACCATAGTTTTCAATCAGCAATAAGCTCATTGATCGAAGCAATACCAAATGTCATTATCGCCTTATTGCTGTTACTGCTGGCCTGGATAGTGGCTACAGTAGTAAAGGGCATCTTCGTCAAGCTTTCTAAAAAAGCTGGATTGCACAGAACAATGGCAAGATCTAAACTGGTCAAAAGCGAAGGACAGGGAAAGAAGATAATCGATTCTCTGGGGAAAGTTATATACTTCCTGGTATTCATCCTCTTCTTGCCTAGTATTTTCGATGCATTGAATATGAGAAGCGTGTCTCAGCCTATTACAGATATGGTCCAAAAATTCCTGGCATTCCTTCCAAATCTATTTGCTGCAGCCATCATAATAGCAATCGGGTATTTTGTTGCCCGTCTAGTTAGAGACCTAGTATATAATCTTCTACTTAGCCTGAATATAGATCACTGGTTTGACCGTTTGGGCCAAGGCAATAGCATGAGAGTGCAGCCTTCCAATCCTCAAGGTGCCACTAATCTACAAGCAGAAGCTCAGAATAATAAAGGTACATTAGCGAAAATTATTGCAAATATTGTATTCGTGGTCATTTTAATTCCAATCGTTACGATTGCATTGGAAACATTGAACATTGAAACTATTTCTGGTCCTATTGTATCGGTATTGAATACAATCCTGAACATGATTCCAAATATTATTGTAGCAATTATTCTATTACTGGTAGGCTACTATTTGGCGAAATTTGTTTCCGAGCTGCTGGTAAGCCTGTTAAAACGTACAGGAATCAGCAATATCTACCAGTCTATGGGAATGAAAGATCAATCCAAGCCAAGCTTTGATTTGGCAGCGGTAATTGGACAAATTGTAAAGATATTAATTATCGTTTTCTTTACTGTAGAAGCATTAAATGTTTTACATCTTGAAGTGCTGAAGAATATCGGAAATGCAATCATCCTTTACCTGCCAATGGTAATCAGTGCATTAATCATTATCGGATTGGCATTAGTGGGAGGAAATTTCCTGCAAAACCTAATTGCCAAGTATACAAATAGCAGATTCACCGGGGCGCTTGTGAAATACATTCTTATTGTATTTGCTGTATTCATGGCACTATCTCAACTTGGCTTTGCAGTTACAATCGTGAATATCGGCTTCTTGCTAATCCTGGGCGGCTTATCAATCGCTTTTGCCATCTCCTTTGGAATTGGCGGAAGAGAGTTCGCAAAGCGCAACTTGGAAAGATTTGAAAATAAGATTTTAAAAGATCAAAAGACGCCAAGTACATCAAACACACCAAATCGTTCGAACACCTTCAACAATGACGATTTTAATGGACCAAAAATATAATTTTTTTTGAATGGCACAGAGCTTTTATGCTCTGGGCTTTTTGGTGTAAATATGCTGGGTATAAAGACAAATTTTAGTATAGAATTAGTTAAATCCGAACGTTAATTTAGATGTTATTTAAAAATATTCGCATTTATGTTGATTATCCATAATTCGTTTGTTATATTAGGAAAGTAGTAAAATTAAATATTTTTACTCGTATATACTTGGTAATATGGTCTGAGTGTCTCTACCCGGTTCCCATTGAAGAACTGGACTACGATGTAAAGTATATGGCAGGTCGGCTTATTTGCTGATTCTTACTTTTGTTGCAGGGCTATATATCTGCGCCATTATTTATACTTGAACTCGTAGGTGTAGAGGGTAGATATTATTCTATTTTCTAGACCTTCTTCTTTTGACCAAATCAACAAGAAAATACTACTTAGGAGAGATCACGCATGAAAAACATCATGGTAAGAAAATTCGTTTCATTAACATTGATTGCGGTACTGTTGGTATCGGTATTTGCAGGCTGCAGTTCTACGACCCAATCAGCAGGTAAGGAAAAGGAAACGCAAAGGCCAATCATGGTTCAAGGGCCAATGCCAATTGAAGCAGAAAAATTTGCAGATAGACTTGAAAACGTGAAAGAAGAAAAATCAGGATCGTTTGTATTTTACATAGGGACTTTAGATAACTACCCGGTCATCGTTGCAAAAACGGGTAAAGGGATGGAAAATACAGCAGCAGCTACTGCAGTTGCTATTGAGAGATACAATCCGATTGCCATCATCAATCAAGGAACATCAGGCGGACATGATCCGGACCTGAACGTATTTGATATTGTCTTAGGAGAAAAAACGACCAACCTAGGCTCATTAAAGACAGCCGATAAGGATGAAAACCAAGGGATTGATCCAACTGTATGGAAACCGATGGACTTGATGGCTTCTGAAGGAAGCGCAGGCGAAGACCCTAATGCCGAAAAGATTCGTTATTATGAGGGAGACAAAGAGTTGCTCGCAGCTGCCAATGCAGTAATCGATACCTATAAAGAGGGGAAAATTGTTCAGGGGACAATCGGTTCTGCAGATGTCTGGAATAATGAAGTGGATCGAATTAAATGGTTCCATGAAAAATACGGCACATCCGTAGAAGAAATGGAAGGTGCCGCAGCAGCACAAATCGCCGGAGCGTATGATATAGCATTTTTAGGCATACGAATCCTATCCAATAACAAAGTCAACGGCGGCAAGTACAACCCGGAAACAGCAGCAGCCAACCAGGGATATGTATATGAAGTGGTGAAAGAATATATCTCCACTTTGCAATAAGAAAGATTAAGTATGATAGATTTAGAATGAACTTTTCTGGTGAAAGGTCCCCCATTTCTGTACGATGAAATGGGGGCCTTTTTAGGTTGTAGATGAGAATTTATCACCCAAGTGAAAGTATCCATGAAAACGAACGTCTAATAGGTATATGCGTTTTACGGGGGAGAAGGAATGAGAGAAGAAAACGAGATAACAGATTGGTTCAGGGAATATCACAATGACATTTATAATTTCCTAATCTATTATACAGGCGGGATGGATGTGGAGGATCTTGTGCAAGAGACCTTCGTGAAGGCTGTACGAAATATACATAAGTTTAAAGGGAATTCGAATCCCAGAACCTGGCTGATCAGTATTGCAAGGAATGTGGCAATTGATGAAAGCCGAAAGAGAAGGAAAGAAGAGACGAAAAGAAATCGACTTCTGCAATTAAGTCTGTCAGCAAAGGGTTCGGATTCGCCGGAAGAAATTGTGGGATTAAGCGAAACGAAGGCGGAACTCTATGTGGCGATAAGGACGTTAAAGCAAAGCTATTATGATGTACTCATGTTCAGAGGAATCAACGAACTATCTGTGCAAGAGACTGCCCAAGCTTTGCAGTGGAGTGAAAATAAAGTGAATCTTAGCTACCATAGGGCTTTAAGGGCGCTGGAGAAAAAGATGGGAGGGCGAAAAATATGAAGGATTCTAGACTCCATGATGAACTTCAATCTTTTCCAAAAAATCATAGATTAAATGAAGAAAGTCTAAGCAAAATTTCTGGTAGCATTGATAAGGAATTGGCAGAGAGACAGGCGAAATATAGAAATGGTTCATTTTTCAATAAAAAAGTAATCACAACCGCATTACTACCTATAGCAATTGCAGCAATTCTACTTTGGAGCATTGGTGGTCAGGATGGGAACGTTCAAAAGCAAGCAGGAATCCATAGTGATAAGATACTGACAATTGAGAATAAAAAATATGTGAACATTCAGGAAGAGATTGGCCCCGAGGATATCTACTCGGTCTCTCAGAGCCAGAACTTGTGGGCATGGAATCCTAGAGAACCAAGGATTATACTTATGAATGTGGAAGGGGCATCTGTTGTACATTTAAAAGTTCAATCCATCGGGGAGGCTGAGATACTTCCTAAATATGAAAATTTCTATACCTATAGGCCCTACACTCCATTGGAAGTGGAAATAGGGGAAACTGTCTATGGCAATGCTGTATCTGCTGGAAATAAGACGATTTATATCCAAGGCGGGGACATAAGGATATCCAATCTATTGGATTCGTGGATCGAACATAAATTCGAAAAAATGGGCCTAACCAAACTTTCTAAAGAAGAACAGGAAACCAAATTTATTTCATATACATCTGAATACGATTATAAGATGGAGCCTGGAAAAGAATACGCGGTAATTTTAGCGAAACAACCGGCTGAGGATGAAATCTACACAGTTATTGCACGTGGATATGGGATCTTTGAAATAGAAGAGACGGATCAAGGTGAAAATATATATAGAAATGTAATAACCGGGAAAACTTTGAAGTTGGATTTTTGAATGGAAACGACGGAAGGATGATCGATTAGATTTAAAGAGTTCAACAATAGCTTATGGAAAAAGTAGCAAAACAACAGTTGAAATGGTATGAGATTTCATTTGTTTTTTTGCTGCTTTTTTATGGAACTGTCGCGCGGGTTTTGGGAGAATTATGTTAATATTTAAATATATGGTATTAAAATGACGAACGATAACATTATTGTGGGTGGCTCTTTAGTTAAGAATTGGGCAGGGATGTTTAAGAAGGAATGGTGAAAAATGTTAAATAGAATTAAAGATTTACCTGAAAAGGTGGCATTTACAATAGGCTTAAGTTTAATATTATTTGTTCCATTATTTCTATTTTTGTTGTCATTATTATTCCCACTAGGATATTGGACAGAGATGATTATTAGTCTTGTTGCTATTTTTTTATCTACCTTTTTTGTACTAAGTGCGGCTGATAAAAGACATTCAAGAATTGGGAAGAAAAAGTAAGATAGATTATTGTGAAAACCGCATCGTTTAGCATCGGATGATACCCTCACTTTGGTCAGAGCGTGATAGTGAGGGAATCAAAAGCATCGGATGATACCCTCACTCGGGTCAGAGCGGGATAGAGAGGGAAACTGGCACATATTGAAATGTTGGCTACAATGATTGCAAGACTATTAGATAATGCCCCTGTAAAAGCACAAGAGGAAGCAGCTCAAAATCCAATCATGGCAGCAATAATGGGGGGGATGAATCCACAATATGCTATTGTTTCAGGCTTAGGAGCGATGCCTGTAAATAGTGTAGGAGTTCCATGGAATGCTGGATATGTGATAGCCAGTGGCAACTTGCTCGCAGATTTTAGAGCTAATTTAAATGCAGAAAGCCAAGGTAGACTTCAAGCAGTAAGGCTATATGAACAAACAAAGGACCGTGGAGTAAAAGATATGTTATCGTTTTTGATAGCACGAGATAGAATGCATCAAAATCAATGGATGGCTGCTATCAGTGAATTAGAAGCGCAAGAAGGAGTAATTGTTCCAAGTACCTTCCCTTTTGAAAAAGAAAAAACGGAAGTTTCTCATACCTTTATTGCTTTATCGGAAGGAGAAGAAAGCAGTAAAGGAAGATGGGCTAGTGGGCCGACACCAGATGGAATATCCCAATTTAATTATCTTTCCATGCCTGGTGCTTGGGGAAACAAACCTGTATTAGCACCTGCCCCACCTGCTTTGCATAATACCCCACCCTCCGTAAAATGAAGAGAGGCAGTTACATACTGCCTCTCTTCATTTGGGAATTTACTACAATTCCTAATTAAAGGTTGCTCCATACTTGGCAAAGTGTGTAGCAGTCTTTTTCATCTTTTAACATGCCACTGTGGGTATAAGTCTGTGTACTAAAGTATATCCACAAACCAATCATTGGAAGGGAAGAAGCTCTAATCTAAGAAGGATTAATGCTTATATTTGTTGAATTTACTAAACAAAGGGTTTTGAAAGACATTGATTTTTATTTTTACGGTAAAGTATAAAGGGATAGGGGGTAAATCTCTTGGAACTTTTACTTTTAATAATGATCTTAATTTCTACATTCTTTAGTTGGAAAGATTACAGATCCCAGGTTAAGAAAGCAGAAACAGTAGAAGATGTAAGGAAAGTATTTGTACGTTTTATCCTGTCTTTCATTCTATTAATTTTAGCAATTATAGTATTTATTTTTTAAGCTAGCTGATGCGTTGTTTTAATTATTCCGTATACGGGAGTTTTTCCGGAACAAAAAATTATAGATGGGAGTGGTTTTTATCGCATATATTTTCATCGCATTTGTAGTGTTTGCAGTAGGATTTTCGATATATAAAGCAGTGAGAAAAAGAAAATTGCCAGGTAACAACTATACTCCCTTTGATGACATCACAATGGGTAAATCGGATAAAGAATGATCATTCAATTATATCGAGCAAAAAAAAAAAATGACAGTTTCTAGGATGAAATCAGGAATAAACTAATAGACAGTTGTACATAAATCATAAAGTGGAAAATGAATATACCAGGGGGAACTAACATGACAAAGGTAAATAATATCAGCAATAAAAAGGAGTTGTCACAAGAACAAAGTGACGAATTACTCAGAGTATTGAAAGCTCGTTTTGAGAAAAACATGAACCGCCATGAAGCTCTTGAGTGGGCAAATGTCCAAGCAAAGCTGGATGCCAGTCCAGAAAAACTGTGGTCGCTCAATGAAATGGAAGTAACCGGGGGTGAGCCGGATGTTGTCGATTTTGATCAAGAGAAGGGCGAATACATGTTTTGTGATTGTTCAGTGGAAAGTCCTAAAGGTCGCAGAAGTGTTTGTTACGACCGTGAAGCACTGGGTGCCAGAAAAAAACATAAGCCTGAAAATAGTGCTATAGATATGGCAACTGCCATGGGAATTGAAATTTTGACGGAAGAACAATATCGAGCGTTGCAGGAACTTGGAAATTTCGATATGAAAACGTCGAGTTGGGTACAAACACCAGCTGATATTAGGGGTCTCGGCGGTGCACTATTTTGCGATTATCGCTTTGGTCACGTCTTCGTGTATCACAATGGAGCAGATTCCTATTATGCTGCAAGGGGTTTCCGTGGCTCATTGATGGTCTAAGTTTTGCAAAGACAACTATATTGAGTTTAAGAACGGATCGTTCATTTCGTTCAATAACTATGGGACGCATTTCTGAAACTATGGAAAGCGTCCTTCTTCATGGAAATTTATCAATCCTGCGGAAATTCTTAAATAACAGCAGGGAATTTGATGATTATATAGAAATTAAGTCCACACGTAGAAAACCGACTTAAATAAGGGTGGTAGTTAATATGTTAATAAAACCAAAGAAATTGCAGCCAGGAGATATAGTTGCGACAATAAGTCCTTCATGGGGAGGGGCAGGCGAACCGGAAATTAGATGGCGTTATGAGCAAGGTGTAAAGAGATTAGAAGAAGTTTTCGGCCTTAAGGTTGTCCCAATGCCGAATAGCTTGAAAGGTGGGGACTATCTTTATAACAATCCACAGGCTCGTGCAGAAGATTTGATGACAGCATTTAAGGATGAGCGTATAAAAGGGATCATTGCAAATATTGGAGGAGAAGATAGTATTCGCTTACTTCCTTATATAGATTTCGACGTTATACGTGAAAATCCAAAAATTTTCATGGGTTACTCTGATGTGACCGTTTCGCATTTATTTTGTCATAAAGCAGGAATTTCTTCTTTTTACGGTCCAGCCATTTTAACTGATTTTGCTGAGAATGTGGAGATGTATCCTTATACAATTGAAATGGTGAACCGAACGCTCTTTTCCAATGAGATTATTGGTGATATTCAACCTGCGAAAGAATGGACGAGCGAGCGATTAGAATGGATAGAAGAGAATAAGAACCGCCGACGGACAATGAGAAAGAATGTAGGTTACGAGGTACTACAAGGTTCAGGTGTCGCACAAGGACATTTGATTGGTGGTTGCATTGAAGTCCTTGAGTTTGCAAAAGGAACAGAACTTTGGCCTGAGAAAAAATATTGGAAGAATAGCATTTTATTCTTTGAAACATCTGAAGAAAAGCCAGAACCAGCATTTATCAAGTATTGGTTACGTAATTATGCTGCACAAGGCATTCTGCAAGTAGCGAAAGGAATCATTTTTGCTAAACCTCAAGATGAGAAGTACTACGACGAGTATAAAGAAAAAATTAAACAAGTCATGAAGGAGTATGATTTGGAGGATTTACCGATTCTTTATAACTTGAATTTCGGTCATACCGAACCGAAATTCATTTTGCCATATGGCGCAATGGCAGAAATTAATTGTGATAAGAAGACTTTCACAATTCTAGAAAGTGGAGTGGAATAATTTTTTGAGAGAAGGTTCTATATGCTAAAAGAGGCGATATTAGAGGACGTACAAGAAGCTGCGCACCTTGCTTTACTGCTTTGGCCAGATCACAATTTAGAGGAATTTATAGAAGAACTTACGCATCTTATGGCTCAGCCTGATGCAACGGTTATTTTAGCTTATCATGACAGTGAAGCAATCGGGTTTGCACAATGCCAACTGCGATATGATTATGTGGAAGGCACTAGTTCAAGTCCGGTAGGATATCTAGAAGGACTTTACGTAAAAGAAGCCTTTCGTAAACAAGGCTTTGCTAAAAAACTAGTTAATGCTTGTGAGAATTGGGCTAAGAAAAAAAGTTGTCACGAGTTTGCTAGTGACTGTGAATTAGAAAATGAAGAAAGCTTAGCCATGCATCTGAAATTGGGATTCAGTGAAGCAAATCGTATCATTTGTTTTAAAAAGATGTTATAAGACGGGTGTATATGGAGGGGGAGCTTTTATGATATTAGAAGCGGTCATGCTTCAAGTTAAAAAAGGGATGGAACAGGAATATGAGGAAGCCTTTCGTAAGGCATCTATAATTATCTCATCGATGAAGGGCTATATATCCCATGAACTACACCGTTGTATGGAAACAGAGGGGAAGTATTTATTATTAGTAAATTGGGAGACTTTAGAAAATCATACAGTTGGATTTAGACAATCACACGAATATCAAGAATGGAAAAATCAACTCCATCATTTTTATGACCCGTTCCCGACAGTTGAACACTTTCAAAAAGTGGATCTTTCGTAAAAGTTTTATTTTACAAACGATTAGCGAAAACTTTTCTGGAATTTAAAGGAGTGGTTATAGAAATGCAAAAAGAAAAATCATGTGGGGTAATTATATATCAAGACAAACCAGACACTCGGTATCTCATTGTAAAAAGTAAAGCTAACGGTCACTGGGGCTTTCCAAAAGGACACATTGAAGAGGACGAAACAGAAATTGATGCAGCTAGAAGGGAAGTTAAAGAAGAGACAGGTCTAGATGTTGTTATTCATGAAGATTTTAAGTTAAGTATGGAATATATGATTTCACAATCAGCTATTAGAAAAGAAGTAATCTTATTTTTAGGGACACCCACGAGTACCTCTGTTACCATTCAACAGAGTGAAATCGCAATGTATAAATGGGCTACATTTACAGATACATTAAAGTTGTTTGTTTATGAAAATCAGAAACAGATTCTAAAACAAGCTCATGAATTTTTAAATCAGAGATTATGTTGAGTTCTTTATATTGTGCACTCACGTAAGAGTATTTCTCTTGATTTGATGAAACGTTTTATTCCAGAAGCCATTCATTATGCTTTGAATAACGAAATAGATGGTTGCTGAAGTAATGCCAAATACCGCAGCGTCCATATAACTAATAAGGTATTTAAATATTGTAGCTGCAACAACAAGACCAGAAAGTAAGCCCAATAGGATGTATCCGAAAAATCGAAAGAAGAGATTTCTTATCTGTGAATGAAACGTTCTTTTATCAGTTATGAACTCAATGAGAATAGAACTAGGTATTCCTAATATGAAGAAGACAGTGGATCCATATAGCAGAATGATGAAAATAGTTGTTAATACAGGATAATTCCAACCCTGATACTCTTGCCCAGTAAAATATGTTAGCGTTCCTAATAAGGTAGCAAAGAGAATGGATGCCATTATGGCAGTCAGGATTTTATTGAAAAAGTACACAAAGTTTTGGGTGATTTTCATTGTTATGCATCCCTTTTGCTTAGTAACTTATTAAATAATTATAGCATATTTAATGGAAAATTTATGCTATTAATGTTTGAATGCCTAATCCAAGAAAGGATTAAAGCTTCTTTTTGTTTAATCTAATAAGCTTATGGACAGGATTCCTGAAATGAATGAGACAAAGGGTGAGAAATAAATGAACTATGATTTAGATAAAGCCATTGAATTACGAAAAAGTGGAAAACATAAAGAATCTAATCAATTACTAATTAAACTAGTACAAGATTTTCCTGAGGATGCTTCGATTAACTATCATTGTGCTTGGAGTTTTGATCTATTAGGGGAAGAATCAAACGCAGTGCCCTTTTATGAAAAGGCAATCAAATTGGGTTTACCTACAAACGAATTGGAAGGGGCATTTTTAGGCTTAGGAAGCACATATAGAACTTTAAGAGAATATGAAAAGTCAAAGAATATATTTCAGCGGGGGATGGAAGCATTTCCGAATAATAGAGCAATCCAAGTGTTCTATTCCATGACCTTATATAATTTGAAAGAACATAGCAGTGCAATGGAAATTCTTCTGAAATGCTTGATAGATACCACATCAGACAATGAAATATTAAGATACGAAAGAGCGATTGAATTCTATTCAGATAGATTGGATGAGACTTGGGAATAGCATAAAAGGGAGTGAAAAGAGTTGGATATTATTTTTTATGGCACTATGGGGTTGGTTCTACTGTTTTTGATTATTGTCTATGCTGTTCGTGCAGGAATTGACACTTCACAGAATATGAAGGCTCTCCGTTCTGAATTGGAGAGTATTAAAAGGAAGCTTATAGAAATTGAGCGAAAGAATACTGACTAATAGGAAATGAAGGGAGGGGTATATGTAAAAAGAGTATCAAAAATTATTGTTTTTATCTCAGTATTAATAATTGTTATAAGTCTAATTCCAGTAATATTTATTCTACCCTTTAAAGGATGGCAATCATTTCAATCTTACCTTTCCTATGTAATGTTTAAAGATTCACTAAGATGGGGCTGGCAAGTAGGGACCCTAGTATTAGCCGCTGCTTCCATATTCCTATACAAGCAAAAGCAAAGATCTAATTAAATCGAGGTCCCTTATTCGCCTTTTAAAGGTTCAGCCAGGATTTTCGAATACGGTAAGGAGAATACAATGACAAATAGAGTAAAAAAAGAAATCTTCCTACTTTCATTATTAATAATAGTTGTCTTGGTTCTCCTATCAATCTGGTATCTTACAAAACCAGATCATTCCGGTATTGTCGGAGCGTTAGAAGAGAATAAATTTATCCTATACCCATTTAAAGTAGATCCCGAAGAGGAACCCTACACTCCAGTAATTTATTTTTCAGAGGACACTAAAGTTACTGGAAAAATAAGCAGTATTATTGAGTTGCAAGAAAATCAAGAGGTTAAAGTATGGATGGAAACAGTTGACGGCCAGCACTTTGCCAAAAAGATTGTAGTTACTAAAGATTAGTGCCACGTTAATGCAATCCGAACAGCTAGGGAAAGATTATAATAAAAACGCAAAAAATGAACTTGAAATGCTCTCAAGTTCATTTTTTTTATGATAAAGGTTTGTGCACGCTTCTTAAGGTTTGCGATTACAACCTTCACCTTTTCTTTGCAGCATGACTTCATAGAAATTCTCTGCAAATTTTTCATAGTGCAGCTTAACTGGTTGCCCATAATTTAACTATCACTCCACTAAACGTTACCCAGTACGCATTCATTGATCAAGGAATCGCAGTATTATTTTACCGAATTGTACTTAGTTATCAGAAAATTTGTAATTAATGTTATAATAGCTTAATAATGGAAAAACAGAACTTGAAACATCAGTTAAGGATAAGGTGATAATAGAAGGCTCTATTTATGTTTGATTCTCAAATCCCGAGTAAATGGATTAATGGTTGGGAGGATGGATGTGCTAAAGAGAAAATTCGGAAACCGGTCTGACTGGAAAAGGATTCTAGAGCGGAGGTATGCTCAAAAGTATTTAGAGAGCGGTGATTTTACGGGGAACGTTACTTTGTTACATACATTGAAAGTTACCGAGCCATTATTCGTTTCGTACGGTGAGAAGAAGTTATGCATTGTGGACGACGGGTACATGTGGCTTCAGCAATTTCCGTTGAAAGAAAAGCACTCAGTCACTACCATGTATGACAAATGCGGTAATGTGCTGCAATGGTATATCGATATTTGCCTGGAAAATGGTATGGAAAACGGCATTCCCTATATGGATGATCTATATCTGGACATTGTTGTGCTTCCTTCAGGGGAAGTGATCGAGAAAGATGCGGATGAGTTGGAACAGGCTTTCTTTACAGGAGTCATTGATAAAACTCTTTACGATATGGCTTGGGATGAAGCGGAGAGGCTTTCTTCTCAATTAAATGATAAGGGGATTGGTTTGATGAAACTATCCAATGCTCATAAGGAACTCTTAGTTCATGATTTAACATAGCTGATTCATCGAAAGGATGAGAACATAATTTGAAGAAAAATATCATTAAGCTTCTTATAGTCATATCTTTAGCGTTAAATGTTATTTTAATAATCTTATATAACGACGCCAGGAGTTATAAACAGGAACGGTTAAATTACCTGTACTCCTTATTCGATTCAGAAATCGTGTCCAGTGATGTTCACACAAAGAATGCAAGGAACGGTATTTATGATGAAAGCTTTGTGGCGCTCCACTCCAGCTTAAGAACGGCTTCATTATTGTCCTATAATATAAGGGGGCTGATTCAATACCCTGAAGAAGATATTACAGCTTCTTATGCTGAGATGGTAAAAGAATGGATAACCAGCAGCTACATTCCATCTTCTGAGGAACTCGACCATTTAGAAGAAGATCTGATATCTATCGAGGAAACCTTTGCTGCAACACACAGAAACAATATTCCCAAAGAAAATAATTTACTCGATTGGAATGAAGCAGAGTATACGGAAGAATTAGAAAAACTCAAAAGCACTTTATATTTTTATAACAATCCATTCACTATAAAATCAACCGAAAATACACCAGGATCTCTTGTTTCGAAAGAGATAGAAATAGTAACCATTCGGAAAATGGACGGTTTATCAAGCAATACCCCGGGCTCCGTAATAGAGATTACTAATTCAGAAGATGTAAAAACTCTTCAAGAGTCTTTTAGCAAAGCGGTTAAGCAGCCTGGCACAGCTGACATGTCAGACCCGGAATACAAAATTGATTTTGGAGAGGATGTCTATTACCTCTGGCTCACAGAGAAGTCAGGGACGATCATGAACTTAATTGACACCCATACAATTTATACACTCTCGGAACAATCTGCTCAAGGTGTTTTTGAGTTATTTGAAAGAAGTTATACCGACTAATTACTGGACGATGGGGAGGAATTATGAAGTTAAATGTATCGTACCTGTATTGCGTATGTATCATATTTTTAGTTTCTTGCTCTGAACCAGGAAACGATAAAAACGAGGTAATCGCTTCTCTCAAAGGGGAAGAAATCCGAGTTAGTGATGTGCTTACACAGTATCCTGTAGAGGGCAAATATATAGAAATTTATCTTAAAGAGGAGATTGTCATTAGGGAAGCTAAAAACAGGGGAATTTCCATAACTGAACAAGAGATAAAAGAACTTAAAGGTCTACTTTATCCTAGTGACCAACCTTCCCAAATAGAAGATTTCCATGGGAAGCAAGCGGATTTCATAGGGATCACGGCTGAGGAATATTTTGAAATCTGGTCAACAACATATCTAGAACGAAATGAATATATTCAAGCATATATAAAGAGTGAGTTTGGGGAGCCTTCCTCAGAAAATGTTGAGGACAAATGGGGGAGTTCAGTTCAAAGCCATATCGATGAACTCTTTGAAGACTATCAAGAAAATAAAGAGTTGATTATTCATAACATAGAGGAGGAGAACAATGAATAAAAACAAATTAAGAAAATCAGCAAAAGATCGATCATTGTTTGGAGTCTGTGGTGGAATTGCAGAGTTTTACGGAATCTCTTCCCTAAGCATTAGACTGATGTTTATTTTAACGCTGCCTATTTCTTTTATCATCTATATCATTCTTGTAAACGCTGTTCCGGACACCCCTCCGTCTTTGTATTGAATAGATATGAAACCTTTTTGATCTAGGACCGTCAAAATATAGTATCACCAACCCTACTATGAGTGAGTAAGCTTGGAATGGGTATAGTGGATTGAATAAAGATATAGGAAGAATTCTTTAAATAAATTTTAGGGGGATTAAGCGGTATGTTCATTTTTGGATGCTTAGTTTTCGTGATTGCTTCCATACTCTTGTTTAAAAGATTCGGCATACCAAACGCTTATTCAAAAGGAATTGCCTTAGCAATTGCACTTTCCATTCTAGCTGTTATTGCACTTGCGCAGAATTATACGCAAAGTCTTATCCCGGAAGCGAATGACGGAATGGGGATATCCAATAGCTTGGCCTATTGGATCATCGGCGAAGAGCGGTGGACGAATGAGATGTTCCGATCGTTTTTTGAGCAGTCCACTTATCTTACTCTGGCACTCATAGTAGCTTATCCACTTGTTCTTGCGGTGGAAGCACGAAAAGGAAGACAAACAGCTTAATTTGCAAGAGGACAATTCCCGATTAGGGTTTAAGCACAGTGTATGGAGAAACGAAGAATAAGAAAGGCTAGAACTCAAAATCGATGGACAATCGAATTGGTGAACCCTATCCAAAAGCTCGTCTAAAATAGTATATGATATTCTGATGGTTGAAAATTCAAAAGTTTAATAAATGAAGCGGGTGAAAAGAGTATTGGAAATAATTTTCGGAATAGTCATCGTCATAACAATCCTATCGCTTGAGATTCAGTTGCGAAGTATCAAGAAGAGCAACGAAAAGATTGTTGAGTTGCTGAAGGATATAAAAAATAAATGATAATATTTTTCAAATTCCAAAGTTGTATATAGAATGAAAGTGATTAATTAAGCCAGTATTTTATTGATTATCTACTACAAATACCCATAGAACTAACAAGAAAGCTGAGAAGCGAAATAATCCTTTCTAAGGAGGACACAGAGATGATGTACCTAGAGCAGACTTAGATAAATGATAGGGGAGTGGCTTGGGTTATCCCATCTTATTGAGATAGATTGATTAAACAGCCCAAAATGTATTCTAATGCTCATCAAAACCCTGACAGGCGAAATATTCAAAAGTGAATCTAAAAATAATTGAAGCAGGTGACCAACAATGATTGAAAAATTCCCCATCTATATTCCCTCATTAGAGAATGAACGATTGGTCCGTGTCTATCTACCAGAGAATTACTCCGTTCATGAGGAAAAGAAATATCCTGTACTATACATGCATGATGGCCAGAATGTATTTCAGGACGAAGGTGCTATTGGAGGAGTCTCCTTGGGTCTGGAAGATTACCTCAATTCAAATAAGCTGGATGTGATTATGGTTGCAATAGACCAGGTCAGTGCGGAAAGATTGAACGAGTACTGTCCTTGGGTAAACGGTCCGTTTAACAAAGCGCTGAGAGGAAACGAATCGTATGGAGGTAAAGGGAAACAATATATAGATTTTATCGTAAATGAATTGAAACCAATGATAGATAGGAAGTATCGAACGATTACCAATCAAACGTCCATCGCCGGGATTTCACTGGGAGGACTAATCTCCACTTACGCAGCTTGCATGTATCCTCAAGTTTTTCAGCATATCATTCTTCTATCCCCTTCATTTTTAGCCAATCAGGAAGAAATGGAGAAGCTGATCATAGAAAGCGATTTGTCTCCAATCAAAAGCCTTTATCTTGATTTAGGCGCTATAGAGGCTGGTAAAGGAACGCCAATAAACAAAGCATTTGTTGCCTCCAATCAGACAATCTATAAGATATTAAAAGAAAAGATTGCAAACTCCAGATTGGTAATGATCGATGATGGGGAACATAACTATCAATCTTTCAGAAAGAGAAGGGAAGAATTGTTTGCTTCAATACTGTAGGAACTTGATAGGCAGGGGGAATTGTTTGCTGACAATAAGTAAGATGGCTTTTATTGTTTTACTAGTAGCTTGTAGCAAACCGTTGGAAAGTGGAGAATTATTACATGAAGAGCAGACTGGTCCGTATAGTCAAAGTGTTGGAGACAAACTTGTAGAAATAGTATTTAACGACGATGAATTTGAGGTATTGTGGAATGCCTTTAATTTTGAAGCAAAGCCTTCGGATGTTGATTTTGAGGAATTTGCTATTCTATTTGCACATACAAGTGAATCCTCCACGTGTCCAATTGAAGTTGATAAAATGGTGCTTAGTGATACTGGAACGGATTTATTCATAGATACAGTTCAAAAAGGTTCTACTTGTACAAGTGATGCAGTGTCAAAGACTTTTGTAATGAAAATTGAAAGAGCCAAGCTGGAAAAAGTGGAAACCATCTTTTTCGAGGGAGAACCTTTTGATGTGAAGAAATAACAAAATATTAGTATTACAATCCTAACCAAACAAGTGAGTTGCTGCAAGATGGTATTTCGGTACAAAGAGTGGCTAAATTCGCTTAACTTTCGATTGAGGAAGTTGGAAAAATGCGAGTGCGTGATTCAGAATGGAATTGTTGATAGATATTAATATAAATAATATTTAAGGAAGCTTATCTTTAATAAGGTAAGCTTTTTTGCATATAGCCAAGTACTTCTCCAATAAAGAACTCTACGTTCATATTCAATCAATTAATACTTTATTCACATCTGACACAACACAACTAGCTTTGTCCTGTCATTTAGGGATAATTTATTTTTTTTTTGGAAAATTAAGTGAGAGGTACATGTATTCCTGCTGCCTATTGCAAAAAAGTTAAATGGGGTTATTGAATGTTCAAGAAAAGACGATCAACCAAACAACCATCACCAATCAAACCCAATTACGATAACTACTTAATAGAAAAATTGAAAATCGATGACTTGAATTGCCTTCCTCAGGACCAGGAGACATTCCGTCATCTAATAAGAAAAGCCTTTGAAGGAAGCGATGACTTTAGAGAGCAGTACATTCGAGGTGAAGAAAAAGGTGGAATCTTTACCTATTATATCCAGGGGATAGCAGATATAGAAAAATTGGAAGAAGCTCTTTTATTGAAAGAAGATTGCATTGCAGTTGAATATCAAGAAAAGGTTTTCATGAATTTAAAAAGATCGGATTACTATAAACCGGAAGATTGGAAGCAGTGCATCCAAGGGTGTTTAGAAGGCCATATCATTATACATTTGCCTTTTGAAGGTCCATTACTGGTGAAATATGAGAAGACCGAAAAACGAAATTTAACAGAACCGACTTCTCAATATCAGGTTTACGGTCCAAAGATTGGATTTATTGAGGATATGCGAACCAATATTTCTTTAGTTAGAAAACTGATAAAAGACCCTAGGTTGAAACTAAATGAATTTACGGTCGGTAGTCTTAGTCACACTCAGGTAGGATTAATGTATTTGGAAGAATATGTGGACCCGGAGCTTTTAGAGCTGGTGATAAAAAGAATGGAATCTTTGAATATGGAGCAATTGACCGATGGAGGGGAGCTTGCGAAGAAAATTGTAGATTTTCCTCTTTCTATTTTCCCCCAGGTGTATGAAACGGAACGACCTGACTATGCTACTACTGCATTAAGTCAGGGGAAAATTGTTCTGATCGTTGATAACTCTACTTTCTGTATTATATTGCCTGTAACATTATTTAATCTGATTGAGATAAGCCCGGACAATTATAGGATGGCATTGGATAATTCGTTTATCAGAATGCTGAGAATCATTTCAATATTGGTAGCTACAATACTTCCGGGTCTCTATGTGGCATTAGTGGGATACCATCCGGAATTATTGCCAACCACTCTGGCATTATCTATTGCCGACTCGCGGAACAATATCCCATTTCCTGTTTATTTGGAAGCATTAATGATGGTTTTTGCCCTGGATGTTTTAGTAGAGGCAAGTTTAAGACTACCAAGCTTTGTAGGGCAGACAATTGGAATTGTAGGTGGTCTAGTGATTGGGCAGGCTGCGGTAGAAGCAGGCCTAGTGAGCAATACCATGATAATAGTCAGTGCCTCAACAGCGATAACTTCCTTTACTCTGCCGACTTGGCATTTAATCTCCTCTTGGAGAATTGCAAGATATCTATTAATTATACTATCTGCGTTATTGGGGATATTTGGATTGACAATTGGAGTGGCATATCTTACTTTGCATCTTTGTAATCTTAAATCTTTTGGAAAACCATATCTTTCTCCAGTTAGTCCGTTTAATCCTAAAGAATTTTTGGATGTATTTTACCGACTAAGAAATAATAGATATTCTAAGCAAAAGTAAGAAGGGACGTGAGTTTTCTTTCAAATGAATAGTCCACAATTAAGAACCTTTGACCTATTTGCAATTACATTCTCATCTACTATCACACTAGGTGTAGCATTTTTACCATATGTAGCGGATGGGGAAATTCGAAGTGCTTGGTTAAAATTGATTATTACCTCCATCCCATATTTTCTCCTATTATGGCTTATATCGAGGTACTTTAAAATCTATGGGAATAACGATTTCTTTATGGAGTTGAGAAAAAAGGCTGGTGCTATAGTTTATTTAGTGGTTATGGTTTACCTGATCTTTAGTTCGATTTTTAGTACGATGAAGGTTACGCAGGACCTAACCTTTTTGGTAAGAACATTTTTGCTAAAAACAACCCCAACAATCATTATTCTGATCCCTTTTATCCTCCTGATATCAATAGCCGTTCATTATGGGATTTTGACAATCGTCAGATTTGTTTCTTTTTTTGTCATTGCGGAGATCGTGATGTTAGGAGCATTTATAGTGTGGGGATTTTTCAGCGAATATTTTAATTGGATATTCATCCCTCCTATCATGGACGTGGATATCCATACATTTCTAGTAAGTTCTCTATCTGATGCTGCAAGGTATGGAGGAGTTGTCACACTACTTGCAGTGATACAATTTATGAAAAAAGAAGAAAAAATTTTCGGAGCAATGAGTACAGCTTTATTTTTTGTCATGCTCATTTATGTTTCTCTTAGCCTGGTAGTCCTGGGGGTATTTGGATTTGAAGAAGCTATCCACTTGATTTCCCCGATAATAACATTGGTGCAATCCATTACACCGGGTACGGGGCTTCTGGAAAGAATGGATCTGTTATTTTTGGGTTTTTGGACTATTTCCTTTATTAAAGTGTCTTGTATATTGTTTTGGTTTTCGCTTTATCTCCTAGAGCAGTTAATGCCGAGAGTCAAAAGGGTGGTTTTTATTTTCATCATTACTCCATTTTTCTTTTTATATGCCTATTTGGTTCCTTATCAGTTTATCGATGCTTGGCAAGTTTACAACGTGAATGTGCTTTTAGCTTCTTTTGTCGTTCCTTGTTTATCATTATTGATTGTCATTCTAAAACAAAAGAAACAACAGGAGAGTTATTCATGATCAGAAAAACATCATTTGTATTGATATGTATTCTCCTTTGTTTAGTCGGGTGTAATGATATGCGAGAAATTGATCAACGTGGGATGGTACTTGGTATCTCGATTGATCAAGGGGAAGAATTGCAGTACAAGGTAAGCATTCAGCTTCCCATTCTCGGTAAAAGCGAGAATGGGGGTGCGGGTCCTGCAAAGTCTGGAGAGTTTGAAGTGCTGACAAGTGAGGGAGATACAATTTGGGATGCGCTTGTGAATTTGGAATCAAAGACTCCGAATGTACTATTCTTTGGTCAGTTAAAAGTTATTATCATATCGGAAGCAATTGCCCTAAAAAGTATAAATGGTGCGTTGGATTTAGTTGATAGAATCCCCGATATCGGAAATAAGGTCTTTCTGATTATCAGTAAGGATGAAGAAGCTAGAAAGTTTTTAAAAACAGAATCGCCACTTATTAAGCTCCCATCCTTGTACATCAATCGTTTTTTTCGCGCAGATAAAAAATTATCCCGGTCCTTACCCGTTAGAGTGTTTCAGTATAGGCGCGATAGAAATACGGTCTCTTCTGCGGCTACGATCCCATATGCAGCGACAGAGAAGAATGAAATTATCATAGAAGATATGGGTGTATTGAAGGACGATAAGTTAGTAGAAATACTTCAGGGGAAAGAAGTAGCAGCTAGCGAATTGATAAAAGGTAATAAGGTAGAAGAAATGAACTATGTTACACAATTGGAATCAGGAGAAAAATTAGTCTCTGTATCATTGGCCCGTATGATGATGAAGAGTAAGGTGAAACTCCAGCAAACAGTTCCTGTATCAATCTACATTTCAATAAAGGGAGATGGCAATATTGTCGAACTATCCGCTGGTGAAACATCCAAAGACTTTATAAAAAAATTAGAAACAAATATAAATACGGAAGTAAAGAATGATATTGAAAATACCGTCAAAAAAATGCAAGAAGCCAATGTAGAACCATGGTTACTAGGACAAAGAATTCGGGCGCAAAATCGCGCATTTTTTGAATCGTTGAATTGGAAGGAAACGGGATTCAAAGATGCGGTATTTACGATAAAAGTTGACTTTAATATTGATACTACTGGACAAAAAGGTCTGTTTAATAAAGATCCGATACACCATTAAGTGTAAATAATAGTTAAAAGGATTGGAGAATCTCCAATCCTTTATTTCTTCTATGCTGGATTAATCGGTGTACCATGGATATAACCAGGCGCAGGGGCTAATATTGGGGCTTGGCCTGCAGGTGAAGGGTTCTCTATATAGGTGAACTCACCTTGTCCATCAATCGTAGGACCACTTGCCCAGCGTCCTAGCTTACTTTCAGTACCTTGTGAACAGTTAATGAATTGATGGGAAACCTCTTGCTTTTCATATTCCTTATTAAATGTGGAGGGCACAACAAAGCCTTCTTTTTGTTGTAACTCTTCAATAGCTGCTGCCCATTGATTTTGATGCATGGTGTCCCTGGCTATTAAGAAGGACAGCATATCTCTTACCCCGGCATCATCTGTCATTTCATATAATCGGACGACTTGAAGCCTACCTTGCGTTTCAGCATTTAGATTCGCCCTGAAATCTGCCAATAAGTTTCCGCTTGAAATGGTGTACCTGGCATTCCATGGATATCCCGCACTATCATTCGGACTTGCACCTAAACCATTGACAATTGCATGCTGAGGATTCATCCCACCCATAATACTTTTTATAATCGGATCTTGAGCTGCTTGCTCTTGTTCTTCAACAGGAGCCTTATCCAGAAGCTGAGCAATCATTGTAGCAAGCATTTCAACATGGGCAATTTCTTCTGTCCCAATATCCAGTAACATATCTCTATATTTCTGTTCGCCTCTACAATTCCAGCCTTGAAATAAATATTGAATCATAACAGAAATTTCACCATACTGACCACCTAAAACCTCTTGCAGTTTCTTGGCATAAACCGGATCTGCACGATCTGGTTTGGCGCGATACTGAAGCTCCTTCACATGAAAAAACATAAAAAACACATCCCTATATTAAATTTACCTACTTTAGCATCCCCAAAGAAAGAGAAAATATCCAAGCTATCGGGACAGGCCTATTGCTAACTCATTATAATGTTCAAGGCGTAGTTAGTAGAAAATCAGGGTGCTTTTTATGTTTCTGATAAGGGCGGGTCTAAATGAAAAAAGTTCCAAAAACTCAGTCCTCCAAGGAGAGAGTTTTTGAAACTTTGAATGGTGGAATTTTTATAACCTGGTATGAAATTAATGCTGGGCTTTTTCCATTGCAAGTTTGATTCCAAACCCGATCAGCACAGCCCCTGTGATGGATTCAATTACTGTCGTGGTTTTTGGTCGTTTCATAAATGCGCTGATTTGGTCCACAAGAAGGATATACATGATAAACCAAACAGCTGTCAGGATGGCATAAGTAAGACCCATAAGGATGAACGGTACTAAAGTGTCGCTGCCTGGATGAACGAACTGAGGCAAAAATGTCAAGAAGAAAACAGCAACTTTAGGATTTAACATGTTTGTCAGAAACCCCTGTTTGAAATGGGACTGATTCTTATATTTTCGTATGGATCCTGTGTCTTCGGGGCCGGTAGCAGGTTTGTTCTTGAGCGCCAGTAACGTCTTGATGCCCAAATACACAAGATACACTGCACCAACATATTTGAAGATCGAAAACAGAAAGGCTGATTTTACGATGAGAGCAGAAAGACCAATTACAGCTGCAAGAGTATGAATGAGCAGCGCACAAAATGTCCCCGCTAACGTTTTGAACCCCCCAGACCTTCCTGCAGAAAGAGTATTTCTGGTGGCAATTGCAGTATCAGGACCGGGCAGAATGATTAGCAGAATACTCATAATCACAAACAGATAGAAATTCTCCATGTTGATGATCCCCAATCTAATGAAATTTGTTAAGCCTCATTTTATCAGAAAACGGAATGTTTAGAACATTATTATTCTTTTTCTTTTTAAAAAAATACAGACCGGTGATATCTCCGTAAAAAAGTATAGTATTTTGCCATTTCCTAATACTAACTTTAAGGGAGGATGAAGGATGCCTAACATAGAAATTCATAAATGCCTTGATGAAAACATCGTGAATATAAAGAATACCTTCCACCATACTTCTGACCTTATTGTAAGAAAAATAAAAGTGGGCTTCAAAGGTTCTGCCGAAATGGCAATTGTCTATTTGGACGGAATCATTGATTTAGATCTTATTCAGGAACATATGGTCAAGCCTTTACTGGAACCATTCAAGACTGTAGGTATGAAGGAAGCACTCATAGATCAGATAATGGGGAGAATCATTGAATCGGCAGATGTAAAGACCACAATTCAGTATAAGGATTTGACCGATGCCATCATACAGGGGAGTACCGTTTTACTGATAGACGAGTATCAACAAGGAATCATCATTCCATCTCCTAAGTGGGCCGAAAGAAGCATCGAAGCAACTCTAGGAGAACGTACCGCAAGAGGTCCCCAAATTGGACTGACTGAAAAAATGAAAACAAATATCAATCTGATAAGAAGTTCATTAAAAACTCCCGATTTTTGTGTAGATACAATAGAGTTGGGCTCGATTTCCCCAACATCAGTTTCCATCTTATACATAGAAGGCATTGTCGATAAAGGAATATTAAAAGAAGTGAAAAAGAGATTAAATAGACTTACGATAAAGTATGTCCTTAGTGAGAGAGTAATTGAGGATGTGTTAGAGGGAAAACCAAGGTCTATTTTTCCACGAATAAGACATTCAGAAAGAATTGACGGAGTGGTATCTTCCTTATTTGAAGGAAGAGTAGCTATTATTGTTGATGGCTACCCTTTCGCCATCTTGACTCCTGCCCTATTTGTCGAATTTCTTCAGGCACCTGATGAATATCACATTCCATTGGGCAGGCTTACAAGCCGGGCAATGAGATTGTTCGCATTTTTTATTGGAGTGTATCTGCCTGCCGTTTATATTGCGATAGCAAATTTTCACAAAGATGATCTGCCAAAAAAGATTTCAGAAGCAATCATTTCTAAGGATGAGCTGTTGCCTACCTTTTGGGAAATTGTCATTCTAATATTTTTGATAAGAATACTAGTTGATGTTTCGTTCCGCCTTCCGCAAACGGCAGTAATTTTGGTATCATTAATCGGAACAATTGTCATTGGCGAAACGGCTGTTACAGCAAAGTTAATCCACCCCGTCAGTCTGATCGTGATAGGAATCACAACTCTTTCAAGTTTCCTCGGTGCAAACAGGGGACTGGTAGTAGTTGATAACATTTTAAGAATATTTTTTTTGCTTACTGCTAATTTTTTTGGATTTACCGGGATAATTATTGCTACAACCCTTCAAATAATTTATATGGTGAGCCTAAAATCAGTAGGAGTTCCCTATCTTTCCCCATTAATTCCATTTAAGATGGAGGAATTGAAAGATACAATATATAGAGAAGATTTACAGAAACTTACCAACAGCAAGCATACGTATACTGAAGATAATAAATAACCTGGTGAAAATAGATGAAGATTTTAAAACCGAGCGCTTATTAGTGCTCGGTTTTTCGTGTGTAAAAGAATGATCCGAAAACAAATAAAGTTAAGTCTGGAACTTAATGTGTGGATCCTTCGTTTGAATAGTAGGGGGGATATCCATGAATATGGACAAAGGTAAAAAAAGTATTTCGATAGAGACGATATATATGACAGAATGTATTTTGGCAAAGGTGGATGTGGTGTTGTTTTGTGTGGCAATCATCTATATCTTCATTAATATTATTGTTAATTCTTAATCGAGTTAAGAGAGAATTTATAAAGTGGTTAATGTAAGGGTTATTCGTGTGGGGAGAGGGATACAAATGAAAAGACGCAGCTTTATTGCTTTTACCTTTTTATTAATTTCAATTGGGGGAATCACGATTGGGTGGTCTAATTGGAGCGGGAAGATGTATGAATATAATCATTCAGATTTCTCTAAACAAATAGAAGGCTTACCATTTGAAGCCAAGGTTCCTACAAAAGTTCCATTTGAAAAAACGAATGTATCTAGTTCGAATTTTGATTTTGAGAAACACGAGATTGTAGTTACTTTAACGAATTTACATAAAGAAACTTTAGAAGTCAGAATTAGTGGAAAAGAAATAGAATATAAAAAGGGTTTTGAAGAAGAAAGTGTCCGTTTAGGTGATGAGTTACAAGGAGTGTTTTTCTCAGATGGTTCAGGAAAAAGGATTCTTACTTGGCAAGATAATGATTTGAACTATGAGATCACTTATTATTATAAGCTTACACCAAAAGAAGTGAGTAAAGAGCAATTAATAAAAATGGCGGAGTCTTTTGAATAGTACCAGTTCGAATGAAGCTTATCTGGAATGAGGTAAGCTTCCTTTTTTATCAAATTATAGATTGAGTTAATGGTTGGCATTTGAAATAATTGGTAGTAGATGGTCGCACAAGTTACTAAGGGGGCTGGTGTATGAGAATTAATAAATCACTCAGTTTTATCTTATTAATGACAGTTATTTTTTGTTTATTACTACCAACTAAGCAGTTTGCTAGCTGGGCATATTCATTTGTGATCTATGAAGGATATATTTATGTGGTCAGCGATGAATATGTAACTGAGATTGATAAAGAAATAGGACATGTAACACAGTATTCAGATAAGGAAGGCACTTATTATGGGAATTTTTCTAATACCTATAAAAAAGGCACAAAGTATTTTTCAATCAAAGGAATTAGTACAGATACTGCAATAGCTGTTGAAGACGGAGGTAAATATATAAAGGCTGACTGGGATGGTGAGTATGCCGGAGGAAAGTATAATCCTCTTCATCTAGTTATAGGTGGGGGAATAATTTTAATAATATTATCACTCCTGATTATTATTGTTAATAAGAAAATAATCAGTCGGAATGCATCTTTTTCAAAAAAATGAATTTATCCATTGACCTTAAACTAGGTTTAACTTTTATCCTGAAAATGTAAATAAAAAATGAAGGAGTGGTACGAACTTTTACCGCGAAACGACTATAAGAGGGATCAGGGAATTCCTTGTTCAGAACAGGTATATCTCAGAACTGAGAAGGTTACCGAGGAAAAGATAATCGGGGAGGTAGGGTTTGAGGTTAGTAACAGCGCTCAATTGAAGAACATTGAAAACATCCGATATGAAAAGGTTCCTCCCACCCTATTTGCTGTCATGCAGGATTGCCGGGCAGATGATGCCTTTCTGTGTTTTTCCTACATCCAGGTAGTCATCCGGTACGGTTTTCAACCTGCAGGGAGTAAGATGGAGAGGTATCAGAATCTAGAATCAGATACCTTCGATTATCTGATTCCATTAGTGAAATAAATCAGGTAGTTTATTAGAATTCAAAAAATGGTTGGTAGTGTAAACCAGTCAAAATCAGAAATAACCATGTTGTTTATACTGCATGGTTATTTTTGTTGAAAAAGTGGGCGTGCCAGTTCGTCCGCAACATTCTTCTAAATTGGATAAATGCACATAAGTTATACTAACAAACCCATTTTGGAGGAATGTATGAAAACAATGGATATTGTAAACGAAAAAATAAGCAAGATGACTAATTATTTGCTAAGCAAACAGTCTGATAACGGAGCTTGGAATTTTTGTTTTGAAGGAAGTATCATGACAGATGCCTATATGATCATTCTTATCAGAGTTTTAGAGATGAAGGATGAAGAGGAATTAATGAAGAGGCTGGTTGAACGGATTAAGGGGCAGCAAACTGAATATGGATCCTGGAAAGTGCATGATGATGAAGTCGATGGAAATCTAAGTGCAACGATAGAGGCCTACTTTTCCTTGCTTTATTCAGGCTACGCAAATCCTGAAGAAAGTAATATGCGCAAGGCGGAGAATTTTATAAAGAGTAAGGGTGGACTGTTACAAAGTGATTGGCTCACCAAGATGATGCTAGCGCTGACTGGTCAGATAGAGTGGCCAAGTATTGTAAAAAGTATTCCGATTGAAATCATGCTGCTGCCTAAATGGTTTCCGATTAATATCTACCATCTCGTCGGATATGCAAGGGCTCACTGGATACCCATTATCATCTGCAGCAACAAGAATGCCTCCTTTCAAACATCACAGACTCCAAACATATCCTACCTGATTAATGATATGGATGATTCACGGCCTTTAGAGGGAATGGAAGTACTTCAGCATTTTGTGACCTATGCAATGGAAAAGCTGGCTGGTACACCTGATGCCTTAAGAAAAAAATCCTACTCAAAAGCGGAAAGCTACATAATAGATAGAATAGAAGAAAATGGGACGTTATGTAGCTACTTCAGCTCAAGCTTCTTTATGGTTTTCGCATTTCTTGCATTGGGATACAGTAAAAATCATCCCAATATCTTGAATGCATTTCAAGGGATGAAATCCTATATTTGCAAAACTTCAACTGACGGTACTACTTTTGTGCAAAATTCACCATCAACTGTATGGGATACGGCTTTAATGACAGCCGCATTGTACAATGCAGGCGTTCCTCTCCAACATAGATCACTTCAAAAAGCCAGCCACTATATCCTTTCAAAACAACAGCACAAATATGGGGACTGGTCCATAAAAAATCCAGGAGTTGAGCCGGGTGGATGGGGCTTTTCAGATATCAATACGTTGATCCCGGATATTGATGACACAACCGCTGCCTTACGGGTAATCACCCCCTACGCCCAATCGAATGACCGTTTCCGGGATGCCTGGAACAAAGGGGTGGAGTGGGTTTTGTCCATGCAGAATGAAGATGGCGGTTGGTCCGCTTTTGAAAAAAATACGGACAATTACCTTTTGCCCCTGGTACCTTTTCGATACGAGGATAGAGTGCTTTTTGATCCATCCACCGCCGATTTGACTGGGAGGACTCTATACTTCCTTGGCGAATATACATCCATGCCGCATGATTCTGAACCGCTAAGTCTGGCGAAGGAATGGCTAATACACAACCAAGAATCGAACGGATCCTGGTATGGTCGTTGGGGAATTTGTTATATCTATGGCACCTGGGCAGCCATTACAGGTCTAAAAGCCATTGGAGTTCCAGCCACTGATCGCATCATAAGCCGGGCTGTCGACTGGTTGCTCTCCATCCAGAATCCTGATGGAGGATGGGGCGAGTCTTGTGAGAGTGACATAAAGAAACGGTATATTCCCTTGCAGCGTAGCACACCTTCTCAAACTGCCTGGGCACTGGATGCGCTTATTTCTGTGTCCGATCAACCAACAACTCAAATAGAAAAGGGAATTAGGGCTCTTTTACAACAATTTGAACAAAATGATTGGATTTCCAGGTATCCTACAGGTGCTGGTATTCCAGGGAGCTACTATATTCACTACCACAGTTATAAGCATATTTGGCCGTTGCAGGCACTTGGTCATTACAGGAATAAATATGGGCAGGGGAAACAATAGAACTGAGTTGCAGGATGAGAGGGAAAATGGATATTAGCACATTCTCAAAAGAGTGTGTTTTTTTATGTATTGAACAGAAAAAGATTGAGAATATTTGGTTATTTTGAAATAATTGGTATTAAGACTGAAGAGGGATTGACAGGTTGTTGAAAACCCTAAGAGGGAGGTATACATGAAACGAAATTTTATAATATTTGTTCTTCTCTTAATATTACTTGTTGGCTGTCAAGCCAGACAGAAGTTAAAAGGTTTTGAAAAAGTTTCCGTGCAAGAGGTACAGATAAATTCTCTGCTTGTAGACTGCTCTGCTGCATTCGAAAACGAAAAGCCTTTTTGGGCTAACAGCCAGGAAGCCATCATGTATCTATGTGAAGTAACAGTCAGCGAACGAACCAAACTGGCCGATGAGGATGGGAACAATCTTACTCTCGAAAGCTTTCACGAGAATACAGTAGTTAATGTCAAATTCAACAAGGAAACTAAGATAAGGAAAAATGATCAAAGACAAGTAGAAGCGAAGGAAATCATTCTTCTGCAGGACAAGGACCATTAAATGATCTGGGCTGAGGGAATGGACAATATTTAACTAAGAGAATCCTGATTACGAGACTGGAAAAGGCAGGCATCAATTATAGATTAGATGACGAAAACAATGTGCTGATTAAAAAAGAGGATATGACAGCGGCTGCGGCGTGTTGTAGTTAGAATGATGTAAATGAAAATCTTATAGATTTGGCATGGGGGTATTCGAATGAGATTGAGAGGCCGGCTGTTTTCGTTGCTTATTCTGGTCGGATGTTTGTTTTTATTTGGAGGTCTTTTTTTTGAGGGAAACTTTCCAGAAGAACATAAGGAATATCTGGATTCTTTTGGCTGGCATATAAGAGCTATGGAAAACGAGAACATAATCAATTTGAACGATTATTTGCCAGAAACCCTCCAAATGTACAAAGAGGCGGGTTTAGACCTGGAGGAATATAAGAACAAGGAAGTAAAGGTAACGAGATACTTGTTGAAAGAAAAACAAAGAAAAGGAGAGAACGCCTCCATCTTTGATGGAAACAACATGTACATTTTCATCTATGAGGTGGATGGAAACATCATCGGCGGCCACGGTCATCTGGAAGACTGGTCTCCTGGAATATTCTCTTTGGAGGATAAGGAGCGGTTGAGAAGTGATGGGATTCTGTATTAGTCATGAGGGAAGAAACAGCCGAAACTAACTGTGCACAATGAAGGAGTGATTTAGAATGAACAAGAAAAGTATATTAACTGAGGTGGGAAAATGAAGGCTATTAATCGAGCAATTCTTATTTGGCTAGTATTTTCCCTAATAGGATGCAACAGCAAGCTTGTTAGCGGAAGTCTGATACACGACGAGCAAACCGGTCCAAAAGGTCCCGTTGCAGGCGAAAGAGCAATAGAAATAGCGTATACGGAAAAGGAGTTGGAGCACTTATGGAGGGACTTCAACTTTAATGAGAACCGACCTGATATTAACTTTGATGAATCTGCTATCCTAATTGCACATACAATGGAAAATTCATGTCCAAAGGATATAGAAAGGTTTGAGCTAAGTGAAGATGGAACCAAGCTATCCATAGAAACGGTTCCTGATGGAGATGGCTGTGATGATATTGGTTTCCTAAAATCATTTGTATTTACAATAGAAAAGTCGAAACTCGAAAAGGTGAAAACCGTATATTTTGAAGGGGAACCTTTTGACCTGAAATTTTAACTAACATGATAAATTCACAGTATCTATAAATATTTGTATTTATTTCTAGTTTTTGTTAACCTTGTTCTGAATAATCAAATTTCAAAGGATAGGGTATAATTATGACTAATATGACAAGAAGTCAAAGAAGGGGCAGTAATAAGAAGAAATATATCATTCTGTCCCTGATTTTTGTTCCTCTGTTTCTTATTGCAGTAGTTTTTTCTTATGGATACCTACAGTACAAAAGCGCATTTGAAAATGCCAAGGACGATTCGACTCTGGACGATGAACCGATCGAGTTCAATCCCGTAGAGGTGACCGAAGAGAAGTATAACGTCCTTATGTTGGGGATTGATGCAAGGGGAGAGGAGCAATCCAGAACGGATACCATCATAATTGCCCAGTATGATGAAAAGACAAAGGATACGAAGCTTGTCTCTATTATGCGCGATACCTATGTGGAAATACCTGGTCATGACTCAAACAAAATCAATGCAGCCCATGCTATCGGTGGAGTGGAGTTATTAAGAAAAACAATCAAGCACAATTTTGGTGTCGACCTGCACTACTATGCGATTGTGGACTTCCAAAGCTTTCCTAAGGTCGTGGATGTGGCGTTTCCGGACGGCGTTGAAATTGATGTGGAAAAAGATATGTCCAAAGGAATCGACCATGCCCTTACGGCTGGAAAGCAAACATTGAATGGCGACAAGCTACTGGATTATGTCCGGTTCAGGCAGGATTCAGAAAGTGATTTCGGAAGAGTGCGGAGGCAGCAGGAAGTGCTGAAGGTGTTAAGCAGTGAGTTTTCGGAGTTTAACACTTTGGTGAAACTGCCCAAAATAATGGGGACTGCCATGCCTTATATCAAGACAAATATGGAAAAATCCCTTCTCATTAAAATTGGACCAAATGTCCTTTTTGAGAATAAGAGTGAGATGGAATCCCTGAGAATACCAATGGACGGCACATTCACTGATGACCGCTATGAACATGCCGGTCTGGTGCTTGCGGCTGATATTGAAACGAATAAAAAGGCGATTCAGGATTTTTTGGGGGAATAAAATCGAGTATAGAACAGAAAGAGCAGGATCTTCACGTGGGATTCCTGCTTTTTTATGGTTTCAGTTACAAAAAGACAGGCAAAGCACGTCAATGCAATAATGGACTGGTAATTCAAAAATCTTCGTAAGTCGAAAGATTTCCGTTGCAAAATTCGCGAAGCCACTCTAAACTAGGTACAAATACAATCAGAAAAAGAGGTTGCTTCCATGAATCAATCAGCAAATAAAGAGCTTAATCTTGGGATTGTTTTTGCAGCATTATCCTATATGCTATGGGGAATTCTCCCGTTATTTTGGAAATTGGTCGATGATGTACCGGCCAGTGAGATATTGGCGCATCGAATTGTGTGGTCACTGGTCTTCATGTTAGTGATTCTGCTTCTGCTAAATAAGTTTTCGAGCTTTTTCACTGAACTGAAGGCACTTGTAACGAACAGGAAACGGTTTCTCGGTGTTGCCTGTGCATCCGTGTTCATCAGCATCAACTGGGGACTGTATATATGGGCAGTGAATGAGGATCGCATTATCGAGGCGAGCTTAGGGTATTATATCAATCCGTTGGTGAGCATTCTTTTGGCTGTCATCGTGCTAAAAGAAAAACTGTCCGTGCTACAGACCCTTTCCATTATCCTAGCCGGTATTGGAGTACTGGTATTAACAGTGAATTTCGGTTCGTTTCCATGGGTTGCCATCATGCTTGCGGTTAGCTTCGCTTTCTATGGCTTGATCAAAAAGATGATCCAGCTAGGGGCGTTGGTCGGCCTGGCAATAGAGACCTTGCTTATCACCCCTTTTGCACTCCTGTTTTTAGCAGTTGTTCACGGAAATGGCGAGGGAGCATTAGGTGGAAGTATAGGTATCACGTTTTTGCTGCTGGGAGCCGGCGTGGTGACAGCCATTCCGTTGCTGCTTTTTGCTAGCGGAGCAAGGCGTATCCCACTTTCCATGATCGGGCTGCTTCAATACATTGCACCGACCATCAAACTGATTATCGGTGTCTATCTGTTTCACGAACCATTTACTGGTGTGCACTTAGTTGCCTTTACGTGTATCTGGCTGGCGTTGGTTTTATATACGGTGACATTGACGAAGGGACTGCGGATGAAAAGGGCTGTTGTGTCGAGTAAGAGTGCTTAAAGGAACATAGGCTTAAGTGGTATGGTCTTATCAAATGCTGAGTTTAACAAGTCTGCATTTGATAGAGCAAGAAAATCAAGAGGAAAAGTAGAAGTTATTTTAAATGTTTTTCTAAATTGTTTACTCTAAATTCTAACTTTGCTTCTTTTTCGATTATTAGATCTGTGTCAAATTTGAAGGAATCTAATCTTTCATTTGTGCCATTAAGTCTTAATTCAATTCTCTGTATATCTTTTCTGTATTCGTGTTTAAATGCGGCAAAATCTTGCTCGAGTCTTGTTTGACCTTGCTGTAAACTTGTTTGGCCTTCCTTTAAACCACTAATATCAGATTTAATTTCAATGCCGTCTGCTTTTAAAACCGAAACATCAGTTTTTAATTCATTAATCCCTTGCAATATCTGTTTCAGCAATTCGTTTTCCATACTAATCATCCTCTCCAAAATAATTTTAATCAATAGTATCATATCACACTAATTCGCCCAAAAGGTAAAATTTGAAAGTTAGCAAGTAAGTCAAAAAAGAGGTTGTAATTTTTATAATTCGGACAACCTCTTTTTTATTTGATTGCTTGTCCACTTACACAATCAACTCTTGTAAATTTCATTTGAAGCCAGCCACTCCATAAACTGTTGGTACGGAAAATAGGTTGTTCCGTTCAACTCGATTTTAGGAGCATGCGGATGCTTTGACAGCAAGTCTTCCACTTCATTCTTTGTAAGATTTAAGTACAGGTGCAAGTCGCTCTTTTTAATCAAAGTCGGGTAGCTAGGTGCATTTTTTTGATTTTTGAAGTTTTTTAAACCATCTCCAATAAAATAGCCTAATGCAGCTAGACCAATCCCTATCCAGAAAAAACTGATGTCCATTGATTTATCCCTCCCGTTTCATTCCTATTAAATACGAGCCAGTGTGAAAAACGTTTCAAAAAGATAAAGCCACTTTCTTTCTGTTGCGAATTATAATTGGAGGTATCAAGCAGACATCCTTCTGATAAGGAAATTTCACGATATCTTTAATATGTTGGAGATAACAGGAAACAATAATGAAAAGAGAATTGTAACATTAAATGCCATTAATACGTTGCAAGATTTAGCTGTGAAATATAAGTAGAGGGGCAGTAGTATGAACAAATTCCTTTCCATAGTAATAATCGGTTTACTTATCCTTTCAATGGGTTGTGCCATCGACGAGCAAGGGAATGACGAAGAAGGACTGGGCGTAGACAATGTCATCCACACCTCTGTTGATTGGGCTGATGTGGTGGTTTGGAATGACGTGAAATATCAGTTGGATGAAGAAAAGACAGCTGATATTACAGAAGATGATCTGGATGAGGAACTGGGGAACATCACTTTTACGGTAGTTGGCAGTGAGGAAAGCAACAATCCCGGATATCAGTTGGAAAATGGTGAAGCTACCCTAGCAAGAAAAGGATCTGCTATTTATTCTATAAAGGATTTGGACGTAGAAGACTATATCTTTGTGCAGGATCGGGTATATAGTGCGCATTGACATTTCACACCATTCATTTTACGCTGAATATAATATGCTTGCGTTGATCCAGGAGGGTTAACTCTTTTTCAATTGGAGCGTGCATGAAAATGGGAATAAAAGCTGCTTTGTTCGACTTGGATGGAACGCTTCTTAATAGAGATGCGTCCGTTAAACTGTTCATTAATCGGCAATATGACCGCATATATGAGTTGGTGGGTCACATACCGAAAGAAAATTATATGGAAAGATTCATTGAATTGGATAGCCGCGGGTATGTGTGGAAGGATAAGGTGTACCAGCAGTTGGTGAAGGAATTGAATATTAAGATGGCGTGGGAAGATCTGCTTGAGGATTACATTAAAGAGTTTAGAAATCATTGTGTTCCTTTTCCCCATCTTATTAGTATGTTGGAGGATTTGAAAAGGAACAATCTTCGTCTTGGTATCATCACAAATGGTTATGGGCAGTTTCAAATGGATAACGTTAAGGCGTTGGGAATTGAAATGTATATGGACCTTATTTTTGTATCCGAATGGGAAGGAATGAAGAAGCCAGATTCGCAAATATTCCAAAGGGCATTAATGAAACTTCAACTTCAATCCGAAGAGAGTGTATTTATCGGGGACCATCCTGATAACGATGTGAAAGCTGCTCAACAGGTTGGTATGAAGGGGATTTGGAAAAGGGATGATCACTGGAACGATGTTGAAGCGGATCATATCGTGGACGATCTTGCGGAGGTACCTTTTGTAATTAAAGAATTAAATGATACAAAAAATTACATTTGACTTTATTTACTGTAACTATTAAAATTACAGTATGAGAAGGTTATCGTGTTAATGAACAATCATAGTAACCAATATTTTTTAACTGAACTGTAATTTTTTTTATTTCATTTTAATGACGAGCACCGTTTCATAAAAATATGTAAGGAGCGTGTAAATATATGGTCAATTTATATACTACACCAAGCTGTACTTCTTGCCGAAAAGCAAAAGCTTGGTTGGAAGAACATCATATCGACTATGTGGAAAGAAATATATTATCTGACCCGCTTACAATCGATGAGATTAAATCTATTCTTCGAATGACAGAAGACGGGACAGATGAGATTATTTCCACTAAATCAAAAACGTTTCAGAAGTTGAATGTGAATATTGAATCACTTCCACTTAAAGAATTGTATGGGTTAATTAGGAACAATCCGCAAATGCTGCGCAGACCGATCATCCAGGATGAAAAAAGATTGCAAGTTGGATACAACGAGGAAGAAATTCGCAGTTTTCTGCCACGTAAGCTTCGTACATTTGTAAGCATTAGTCCGGATGGATCTCTGAAAAACGTGGTGAACAATTAGTTTTTTCCTGCATAACCATGGCTTCGCCTATTTTCCTTGACACGATTTTTTGTAGCATATAATCTTAGAAAAAACAGTAAAGTTTTCATTCCTTAGGAGGCAGGTCATGAACAGTGATTTTACCCTTGCCATTCACAGTTTAACTCTTCTGGCGCTGCAGCCGGACCGCATGTCTACAAGTGACGCCATCGCAGAGAGTGCAGGAGTTCACCCAGTCCGCATTCGTAAAGTATTAAGCTTGTTAAAAAGACACGGAATTATCAAATCCAAAGAAGGAACGGGTGGCGGATTTATCTTTGCATTAGAATTAAGTGAAGTTAATCTCTATGATATATATAACATTACTTCTGAAGGTGCGCTTCAGCCGAAATGCCCTGAATCGAACGAACAGTGCATTGTAGGTGCAAATATGCATAAAGTCTTGTTTTCCATATTCATGGGTGCTGAAAAATACCTTGGCGAATATTTAAAGGACTATACCATTAAAGAAATAGTCAATCTTGTCAATGAAGAACAAAGCGGCTGTTAAGTGTGCTTTTTCTTGATTTAAATGTAATGAAAAAAGTTACAGAATACCAAAACTAATTCAAGAAGGTGAATAGGATGTTATCCAATAATACTTCCATTATAAAAACTGGTGATTGGATTAAGGGGGAATCACGGGACGGAGAATTGGTGATCGGTTACATTGAATCACCGCTCTTTGACGGCGCAGTGAACGTAACCGTGGTCACAAGCGACAATAAAGAAACTGTTGGAAAAACCATTCAAATGTTAAGCAAACGGGTGAAGAAACTGCCAGATTCCTTAGTGACTAACAGAGAACAAATCCTCTTTCAAATAGACCTGGCATTATCTACAGGGGATGAAGAATGGTTCCATGAGCTCTCTTCGAAGTTGAATTCTATGCGTCAGTTGGCTGAGGGAGTTCTTTAAACAAAATAGATGGAATAAAGCGGGCGTTAATCCAAAAAGGGTTAATGCTCTTTTTTGTTGAATTCTATTATATAAGCTGTGAAGAAAAGTCTTCCAAGAGTTAAGGAGTGGAATCAAATGAATGAATTAAAGCTTATTGAAACTTACAAAAGTGAACTGCAGGACTATTCCTCAGAACAACTAAGGCATATATCGTCAGAAGGGGTTTGGTCGATCGGTCAGATGTATGACCATGTGATTCTCGTTGCCCATGAGTACCTGAATGATATGGAGGCTTGTGCAGTATCAGAGGAAGAGCAAACGCTCGGTAAAACGGAGTTTGGGAAGCGTCTTTTTGAAAATGGTGGATTTCCTCCAATCAAAATCAAACTACCGGACGAATTGAATGCTCCGCCGAACAATTCAGATACAAAGGAAGAACTAATGAGCCGGCTAGACGAGGTTATGCAGAAGATGAGACTGTGGGAAACGAAAGTAGATGGTGTTAACCCGAACTATAAAGTGCAACATGGTGGATTCGGATGGCTCAATGCTAGGGAATGGTACGACCTCGTAGGTATGCATTTTCGCCATCACTTGCTGCAAAAGGAAGAATTGGTGGAAAAGCTGAGGAAAAAAGAAGTAAAATGACCGTACAAAAAGAATCAGATGGTACAGGGAGCTACGTATAGAGATATTCCAGGTGTTAAACTCGTCAAGATAGGGGGTTTTTTATTTTGTGCCAGCGGTTGGAATTCCCATATCAACGAAAAGTTTCATATATCAACGAGAATTTTTGTTTATCAACGAAAACAAGGTCGATATCGATAAAACGCATAATTCGACAAAATGCACCGAGCCTACCACCCAGGGCAGCCGAAAATAATTGGATTCCACAAAGGGAAAATATGTTAGAATTGTGCTATATACCCTTTTTATGCCAACTGCAAAGTAATATTCGTTCATCGAGCGACAATATTTAATAATAGGAAGGAGGAGAAACAGAATGTATTCAATGTACCAAAAAACAATTGCCCTCCTCTTCTGCTTTCTTGTTCTCGCCATCCCCCAAGCATATGGCGCCTTATATGAAGATATCCCTTACGAAATAATGGTCGAGCGGGCCGACCTGATAATTGTCGGGAAAATTAACGGAGCATTTGAAGAGCGAACGGAGAGAGTAGAAGAACCTGAAGTCAAAGAAGAATTCTATTTGGGTTTTACGGATTGGAAGATTGATGTTACCTCCTACCTGAAAGGCGAGCCCCAAGGTGACTTTATGATAGTAACCACACCAGGAATAAAAGGGGAAACCGATGTTTCCGACGCTCATTTCCGCTACCGTTCATCTGACTATCTATTGGATGAAATGATCATATCCATGGAAGAAGAATTAAAAACCGAAGTCGAGGATATTCTGTTTTTCCTAGAAGAGCGAGATGGCTATTATCACCCCATCACTCCGAAAGCAATCGTTCCGCTGAATATCATCTATTGGGAAGAGTACATTGATTCTGACGTGTTGAATAGAGACGAAATTGCCCCAGAAGTATTTGAGGAATTGGAATACCTGCAAGACTATTTGAAGAAGCACCTGGACTACTCATCTGCAACCTTAGGGCAAAGCTGGTATCCCTATGCTGCTTCAGTTCTACCTCTGGGATTACTGGTTTGGTATTTTAAGAGGAAAAGAGGGAAGCGCTAAATGATTAAAAGACGAAATGGTGTGAGGCGAAAGCAAGCCTGGTTAGGAGAATAACATGAACATAAGAAAACTAAAACAAGGCGAACAACCTCCCATGGAATTACTGCTTTTGGCCGATCCTTCAGAAGCGATGGTGAAAGAATACATAACAAGAGGTGAATGTTTCGTAGCGGAACTGGAAGAACGTATTATTGGTGTTTATGTTCTTCTACTAACCCGACCTGAAACGGTGGAGCTGGTAAATGTAGCAGTTTCCGAGGATCATCATGGCAAAGGAATAGGAAGGCAACTGGTGATGGATGCGGTTGAAGCAGCCAGGTCCAAAGGTTACAAAACCATTGATATTGGCACAGGGAATTCAAGCATCGGACAGTTGGCCCTCTATCAGAAATGTGGATTCCGGATTGTCGGTGTGGATCAGGACTTTTTTATCAAACACTATCCCGAAGCTATCTATGAAAATGGGATACAGTGCAGGGACATGGTTCGTCTGGTTCAGGATTTATAAGGGGAAAATTCTATTCAAAAAAGGAGAAATGTAAAATGCGTTTTTCACTTTTGGGAATTTCTATTATTCTATTTGGTATTGCACTGATTTTGACATCAAGTGGCTCAGCAACCACATTCGGACTCGGTATTTCATTCTTTGGGTTTGTTGTTTCATTTGTTGGATGCTTCGGCAGTGAGTTTAACAAAGTTAAGTCAGTGTCAAACAAATAATGACCTATCGTCAGGGGTGACTGCCAAATGAAGCTTTGCCTTAATTGTGAATCAGATTTGATAGAAAAAAAGAATTTCTTGGCCTTCAAAATACCGATTGCCGTTATTTTGGCTATCGTCCCTTATGGGTTCCTGATATGCTGGCTTCCGTTTATCGTCCCCGGTAACTATGCCTGCAAAAGCTGCGGCAGAGAGAATCGGAAGGTTAAAGAGATAGATTGGCGGGAGTATGAAAGGTTGCGGAAAGCGAGCGAGGAAAGTGGTTGAAAGCTACGGGATGTTTTTACACTAACAGGAGGAATTGGATGAAACCTATAGAAAAATCGAGGCTATCAGCCGGCAAAGAAACCTTTGTTCAGGTTGGAGAGTCCAGTTTATACACAAAACTTTATGGAGAAAGAACAAATAACCCGACAGTCATCATGGATGCCGGATATGGAGACTATTCGAAAGCATGGGAACCAATCATACCTGACATCTCCAAGGCTACGCAGGTTCTCGTATATGATAGAGCTGGACTGGGCAAAAGCGCAAAAAGCACAAAAAGCACCAACCCTAGAACAAGTATTCATATGGTGGGAGAGTTGAAGGAACTATTAACTAAACTGGACATTAAGCCTCCATATATCCTGGTCGGCCATTCCTTTGGCGGCGTGAATGTTCGAATTTTTGCCGAGCATTTTCCTGAAGATGTTGCTGGAATGGTCCTTGTTGATACTACCCCGGAGGAATACAGGGAGCGGTTTCTTCCAACCATGTCCGAGGAGTTCCAGGCAGCATATAACCAACAATTCACCCATGAAGGAAACTATGATGAATTTATGAAAAGCTTGAATCAGCTTAAAGGATGCAATAGAAAATTAGAGGTTCCTGTCATGGTATTGGCTGCCGGGAAGAAAGCACATTATTCGAAGGAATCTCAGGAATTATGGAATGCGATGCAAAGGGAACTAGTTGACATTTCTACCAATGGTGAGCTTGTGATGGCGGAAAATAGTGCCCATTACATACAGAATGATGCGCCTGATGTGGTGATACGTGCTATTAAGAGATTGTTAGACGGTCGCTAATCGGCAGCAGGGAGGGGAATTTGTTGAAATACTTCTTTGAAAAGATAACAGACCATGTGTACGGATTTCTCTTATGGGATGAATCATGGAATTCCTATAATAACTGCTATTTACTAATGGGTGAGAATGGCTGTACACTTATTGATTCGGGTAAGGAGAAGCATTTCGAATATCTCGAAGCTGCCTTGAAAGAAAAAGGTGAGATTTCCGCATTCATTGCTACGCACGGTCACATAGACCACATAGGCGGACTTTCCTTTTTAGAAAAGGCAGAAAGTTATATTCATAGTGAAGATCTCAGTCTAATGCCGGAAAAGCTGAAAGCCAATCTTACAGGAACGCTCCCAGATAATGGTCCGTCTATCAGCGGTTTGGAGTGTATTCTCCTTGGTCACCATACTCCTGGCTCTGTCGCCCTTTTTCATCAAGAAAGTGGTGTTCTTTTTTGTGGAGACCATCTTTGTTTCTTTGGTGAGCCATTACTGGATGAAAAAGTGACAAGCAACGGAAAAGAAATGAAAGATAAATATGTAAAGTTCATCTCGGAGTGGGCTAATAACGAGGAGATGAGAGTTAAGCATAATTTTGTTTTATTTATGAATGGGTTGCAGATACTTCGGAGGTTTGATGCCAAGTATCTTTGTACGGGGCATGGGGTTGTATTAAAGGATGATGTGGATTCATTCTTATCGGACCTTATCCAAGCTGGAAGTTAAATAATGATTGGAGGGGTAGTGCTATGTCGGCGCTAGTGACTTACCCATTACTTGTAATAATAGGATTACTCATTTTAATCCTTGCTACCACAAGTAAAATATCAGGGATGAAGTTTATGTTAATGGGAATCAGCATTATATTAGTGGGTGGAGTTTTAATATTAGATGAAAACACTAGATTGGCTGGATTTGAATATATCATGTTGTTTACTGGATTGATTTTTGGGGTTATTGGTTTTATAAGAGAGAACTAATGATATATAGATTACAAAATTGTTACGAATATTACAGTGATAAATAAACTTGGAAAGTGCTAACTTCTTCTACGCTCGTACAGCACTTCTTATTCAATCTAATTTGATTTACGTACTTATAAGTATCCTGCCTCGTAAAAATGTGAATGGTAAGCGAGCAAACCTCTGTGAAGGCTGATTTAACGGTACATTGTACCCTGGAATTTCCTCTATATAATCTATCTTTAACCCCCCTGTAACAATAGAAGGACAGCATATTGGTACAATATTACATATCAAGTTATTGTATGAAAAGGGGTTATTTTATGGGGAAAGCTATTTTAAATAATGATGATCTGTACAGCATGCTGGACGAGTTCCTTAGGGATTCGAAGTCTTTTTGGGAGGGCTTTTATGAAGATAGAAGCATGGACATCCCGTTCTTCAAAATCCAGGGGCCTGACGAGAATCTAGTATCCTATTACGAGAATGGTCTTCTGCCGGAGCGGGTGCTGGAACTTGGTTGTGGACCAGGCAGAAATGCCATCTACATGACTAAGATGGGCAGCAGGGTGGATGCATTGGACATTTCGGAGAATGCCGTCAGCTGGGCAAAGGAACGGGCGGAGGCGGAAGAAGTCGCGATCAACTTCCATTGTGCATCCGTTTTTGATTTTGAATTTGAACCGTATTCCTATGATTTCATCTACGATTGCGGACTCCTTCACCATTTGCCACCGCACCGCCGTATAGCTTACCTTGAGATCGTGAAAAAAGCATTAAAGAAAGACGGGCACTTTGGCATCGTTTGCTTCAATACGAAAGGGGCACCAGATACCCCGGATTGGGAAGTGTATGCCGAAAAGAGCATGAAGGGTGGAATTGGGTATTCGAAGGAAAGATTGCAAGAGATATTCGCAAACGATTTCCAAGTGATCGAATTAAGGGAAATGAAGAAAATGGATCAGGAGAGCGGAAGGTTCGGAGAGGAGTTTCTTTGGGCTGGTTTGGTGCGGGTGAAATGAGGTTGCGGTTAATGGAGCTTATCTGTAAAAAGGTAGGCTTCTTTTTTGCATTTTTCCCCAAAAATATTTCTAGATTAAAGGAAACCTAAGCGCCACTTAATCGTCTTAGTATCAAAAAAAAAGGATTGAGAACAATTTGAGTAATCTCGAAAGAAAAGAAGACCTATTCCTGAATGATAGGAATAGGTGGTTTGAGGAAATCATGGATGAATACGAAACCTTACAAAATTAGCTTACACGTATGTGAAAGACTGGAAGATGGCTGAAGATGTGGCAGGATGTTTTTATCGTTTGTTATAAGCAATATGAAAACTTGGAATCTATCAACTCATTCAAGTCATGGATCTATCGGATTGATTGGGACAGAAAAGCTGAACCTTTTGCCAGGAATTTGGTGGGCAATGAAAATAAATCAGGTGTTATTGGAATGGATATGCCGAGTCTGGAAAGACAAAAATGGATGTGGCATCTTTGGGGGACTGGTGTGGAGGAATTGACTGTAGTCGGGTTTCACCGGGAAACCAGCACCATACACTTACTTTTAATAAATGGTAATGAATGGACTACAGAATTAGGAGGAGAAAATTATGGTGCATATCAGCATATTCCATCCTCGGTGAAAATCCCAGAACGTGGGGAATGGGCAATCCTGCTTTACGTAGACGGGGAATTATTTGATATATTGGTTTATGAAATTAGGGAGTAATCTTATTAACGGAGCGCAAACAGCAGAAACAAAAAAGCAGAGCCCAGCACGGCTGTGATAAAGAAGAAAAGACTTCTATTCTTCTAACGTTCCGAAAGGGATTTTGGATGTATTTTTCATCCCAGAAATTGATAGCTTGACTCTAGTCCCATCCTAGCGTAACTTTATAAATATTGAGTTTTTTTGCACCGGAGGAATGAAGATGCAAGTTAAAAAAGTGTTGAACAACAACGTCCTCATTGCGACCCACCCGGAGTACGGTGAAGTGATCCTTACCGGTAAGGGAATCGGGTTCGGAAAGAAGGCGGGAGAGGATATAACAGTCGACCGCGCAGAGAAGTTTTTTGTGCTCAAAAGTGAGGACGAGCAGAACCAATATAAGCAGCTTCTTGATTATATAGATGAATCGTTTATCGGACTCATGAATGAATGCATGGAAATGGTCGAAGCGAGATTTCAGGTGAAACTGAATGAGCATATCCATGTCGGGCTGACGGATCACTTGTATTTTGCTGTGAAAAGAATTCAGCAGGGTCTAGATATCAAGAATCCATTTTTAAAAGAAACAGAGCTTGCTTACCCGAGGGAATATGCGGCAGCGATGGAGATTGTTGAATGGCTGAAGGTAAAGCTAGACCTTGCGATTCCGGAAGGGGAGATTGGCTTTATCACCCTGCACATCCATAGTGCCCTGACGAACCGGGACCTGTCAGAAATCAACCGCCACACTCAGCTGATCAATGATATGGTGATAGTGATCGAGGATTCCTTGAAAATGAAGATAGACCGGACTGATATAAATTATTTGCGCCTCGTACGCCATTTTCATGCGTCGATCGAACGGGTGCAGACGGACCAGTTCCGTCCCGATCAGCAGGAAATCCTCGCAAAAGTGTTGCGGGAGGAATATCCCGTATGCTACAATCTAGCATGGAAATTGATAAAAATAATGCAGCAGAAATTGCAGAAGTCTGTGCCGGATGCAGAGGCCGTCTATTTGACTCTCCATTTGCAAAGGCTTTCTAAACAATAGAATAAGAACTATATACAACGTTTTTTCACGTGTTACTGGTGATGCAGGCATGAGAGGAAGAAAAGTTGTACAGAGAGTGGTAGACCAGACGTCTACTCCGCTTTCGTGTACACTTTCTTGATTCTCATGCCTTTTTTGTTGTTCGGACCTTTTCTGTCATGCATGAAGATTCTTAGGAGGAATAAAGCTATGTTTAAGAAATCATTCGGTTTGCTGCAGCGAATCGGTCGCGCATTGATGCTTCCAGTTGCTTTGCTGCCAGCTGCGGGGATTCTGCTTGCATTCGGTAATGCGATGCAAAACCCGAATCTTGTCAGCCGTCTTTCTTTTTTAGAGGCGGACGGTATCATTTTACTTGCAGAAATTATGGAGCAGGCAGGTAGCATTGTCTTCTCGAACCTGCCATTGTTATTTGCCATCGGGGTGGCAATCGGTCTCGCCAATGGTGATGGCGTTGCCGGACTTGCGGCAATGATCGGGTATCTGATCATGAACGTGACGATGAGTGTCATCTCAGGCGTAACGGCAGACCAGGTGGGGAGCGACCCGGCACTTGCCAATGTACTTGGAATTCCAACCCTGCAGACCGGGGTATTCGGCGGTATTATAGCCGGGGTGCTCGGAGCGTATATGTACAATAAGTTCTATAATATTGAATTGCCATCTTATTTGGGATTCTTCGCTGGTAAGCGTTTTGTTCCTATCATTACAGCGGCATCCGCATTAGTATTGGGTGTTGTGATGAACTTCATCTGGCCTTTTGCACAAGAAGGGCTTAATACGTTTTCTTACTTTATGACAGAATCAAACCGTACGTTGGCCGCCTTTATTTTCGGGGTGATTGAACGTTCCTTGATTCCATTTGGCTTGCACCACATTTTCTACTCGCCATTCTGGTTTGAGTTTGGTTCTTACACAAACGCGGCTGGTGAAATTGTGCGTGGCGATCAGCGCATTTTCATGGAACAGGTAAAAGACGGCGCGGAACTTACTGCGGGTACGTTCATGACAGGTAAATTCCCGTTCATGATGTTCGGTTTGCCGGCAGCAGCTCTGGCAATCTATCACTGTGCACGTCCTGAACAAAAGAAATATGTTGCAGGAATTATGGGTTCCGCAGCCCTAACATCATTTTTGACCGGTATCACAGAACCGCTTGAATTCAGTTTCCTGTTTGTTGCACCAGTACTATTCGGGATTCATGCAGTGTTTGCGGGACTTTCCTTCATGGTGATGCACATACTCGACGTGAAAATCGGGATGACCTTCTCCGGGGGCGTCATCGACTATATCCTATTCGGAGTTTTGCCTAACCAGACTGCTTGGTGGCTAGTGATTCCAGTGGGACTGGCGTTCTCTGTTATCTATTATTTCGGATTCCGCTTTGCAATCAAAAAGTTCAACCTGATGACTCCAGGTCGTGAGGAAAAAGTGGAAGAGTCAGAAGAGAATGCAGCAGGCGGTTCCTTGGATCTTCCATACGGCGTACTGAAAGCACTTGGTGGAAAAGAGAACCTTGCAAACCTGGATGCGTGTATCACACGTCTTCGCGTAAGTGTAAGAGACGTCGATCAGGTAGATAAAGAGCAACTGAAGAAACTTGGAGCTGCAGGCGTCATGCAGATTGATAAAAACATCCAGGCAATCTTCGGACCTCGTTCTGAAATCATCAAAGGACAAATCCAGGATATCCTTAGCGGAAAAACTCCGGTGAAGGAAGAAGTGGCTGCAGCAATTGAGCCGGCTTTAGTTGCTACGGGTGATGCAGAAATCGTGATGCCGATGAGCGGAAAACTTTTGCCAATCTCGGAAGTGCCTGACAAAGTTTTCTCTCAAAAAATGATGGGTGACGGTTTTGCAATTGAGCCGACGGAAGGAACAGTTGTATCTCCGGTTGCCGGAACGATCGTGAATCTATTCCCTACAAAGCACGCAATCGGAATTGAAACTGCTGAGGGCAGGGAGATTCTCGTTCACGTGGGAATCGACACCGTCAACCTGAAGGGTCGCGGCTTTGAAAGCCTGATCGCACAAGGCGACAAAGTCGAGCAAGGCCAACCATTATTGAAAGTTGACCTAAGCATCATCAAAGGCGAAGCAACTTCCACCATCACACCGATCATCTTTACCAATCTAGCAGCTGGCGAAGCAGTTGAGATAAAGGACGGTAAAGTAAGTTTTGGAGATAAGGACAGAGTTAAGGTAGTAAAGAAATAAGAATTGTAGGGGCCTGACCCTCAGCGCTTTAAAGCGCTGAGGGTCAGGCCCCTGTTTTTCTACATCGAAAGTCTTACAAAGATTTCAAACTATTCACGGAAGTAACTTCTGTTCATCACGCGTATCCTAAAATTATAGAGAACGTAAAAAGGTGGGAACTGCTATGACAAATTTAATATGTGAAACATGTGGCGTCCAGTACGCTGGGACGTTACATCAACCGGATTCTTGTGAGATATGTACGGAAGAGAGGCAGTATGTCAGCCCAGACGGACAGTCATGGACAACTTTGGAGGAAATGAAAATAAAAGGGTATCAAAATGTGCTTAAGGTCGAAGAGACAGGCTTATATAGTATAAAAACCTCACCCGAATTTGCTATTGGACAAACGGCATTCCTCGTGCTACACGATGGGTTTAATGTACTTTGGGATTGCATCTCCTATTTGGATGAAGCAACAGTTAGAGAGATTGAAGCACTTGGAGGGCTTAATGCCATTGCACTTTCGCATCCCCATTATTATTCGACCCAAGTTGAGTGGGCGGATACCTTCGGTGTGCCAATCTATATTCACGAGGACGATAAAGAGTGGGTGATGCGACCGAGTGAACGAATTGTTTTCTGGTCAGGAGAGTCGCTGGAATTAGCACCTGGGATTACGTTGAATCGTTTAGGTGGACATTTTAAGGGTGGAGCGGTGCTTGAGTGGAGAACTGGAAATGATGAGAAAGGGACCTTGCTTACTGGCGATGTCATTCAAGTGGTTGCAGATCGCAATTGGGTCAGCTTCATGTACAGCTACCCGAACCTGATACCACTGCCCGCTGCAATAGTGGAAAAGATAGCAGCTAAAACGAAAGAATTGAAGTTTGATAGATTATACAATGCCTTCCACGGTGTGGTGAAGGAGGATGCCCACGGAGCAGTACAGCGATCAGCGAAAAGATATGTGGATGCCTTAAGCGGAAAATTGATGTAGATAAGCAGCCTGGCCCACACCGCCTTAAAGCAAGCGATAGGGTCAGGCTGTACTTTCGGACCACTAAAAGTTAATGGAACTTGCATTTCCAGACTTTCTTCTTCGGTGTTTTCTTATTGCTTTCTCTTTGTTCGAACACTTTTTCTGCAACGAGCTTCTTTTCCCCCATTACTCTCCAAGCTTTCATCATGTTGCCACTCCTTTCGCTTTAGCTACTAACAAGCTATTCATTTGGACGAAGAAGTGTTTGTACATATTCCTTTAGAAAACATCTTTTTTTATTATGGAGTACCTTGAAAAACTAATCATCTATTCCTATTTTTCCGCGATAATCATTAATTATTAAAATTAATTCGGTTCTATTTGATTATTTTGTAAATAGTAATCTTATCTATAATTAGAAGTGTATGACTATTACATATTCTAAGATCGACTATATCCGTGAGCTTGGAACCATTGACCCATCAGCAGACGGTAACTGGACATTCGCACCAGTGGCCGGAGAAGTTAATGTGTCATTTGATTCTTCTATGGATGCTATAGATTCACTTCCGGAAAGCAACGCCATTCGCTATGATGGCGTAAGTGAGAAAGGGTTTGGCAGTTATGTGATGGAGCTTCCTGTGAGATAAAGTAATGACAAAAAGTGGGGCCTGACCCTCAACGCTTTAAAGCGTTGAGGGTCAGGCCCCTTTGTATTAATTAAAGGAATTTTCCCCTTTACAAGGAATTATTTAGTATAACGAAGGAAAAAAGGAGAGTGCTGAATATGAATCTAGTCGTTCTGGGTGCGCATTGCGGTGACGCTGAAATTCAGGCGGGTGCGATTGCGTACAAGTATGCGAAGGCTGGTCATAGGGTTACATTTGTCCATTTGACTGCAGGGGAAAAGGGGAATCCTCAGGAAACCACCATTGAAGACTACAGAGAGCAGAAAATCATAGAGTCGGAGAAAGCTGCCGCGGTGCTTGGAGTGGATACGATTACGCTCGATTACCGGGATGCCGAGCTTACTTTTAATGATGAGATTGTGACACGGGTTGCGAAGCTGATGCGGGAGCTGAAGCCGAAAACAGTGATTACCCACTGGGAGAACAGTATTCATCCCGATCACGACCTGTGTGCGCAGATTGTTCAGGCAGCACAGTTGAAGGCGGGGCTTCCGGGTTTCGATCTCGACGGATTGCCTGCCCATTTTTATACCTATTTTCATAGTGAAAACTGGGAGGACATGGAAGAATATGTGCCGGATATTTTCATCGATGTTTCGGAAGAGTTCGACACTTATCTAGAAGCGCTGTCCCAGTATTGGTTCGTGAAGAATTCCAAGTCGTTCCGCTATTATGATTACTACCAGGCACTTGGTACGGTACGAGGCTGTGTGAATCGGACCAAGTATGCTCAGACACTGAAATATCCATCTGGATTAAACGTAAGAAAAGGCCCTGCCATTCCGGGGTTCGATCTATGAGGGGGAGTGCATAAATATGACAACTTATCGGTACTATCAATCTGGTGATGAAAAGCAGATTGTAGAGCTGTGGAACGCAAGTCTTGGAAAGGACCCGATTACCTCCAAACGTTTTCGTAATCTGGTGCTGCTGGATGCGAACTTTGATCCGCGCGGCCTTCGTTTAGCTTTTGAAGGGGAACGGCTTGTCGGCTGTATGTATGCGGTAAGAAGATTGCTGCCGATGTATGGAAAAGACCTGGAACCTGATAATGGCTGGATTCCGTTCTTTTTTGTCGATTCTGGTGTGCGGAGAAAAGGTGTTGGGAAGAGATTGATGGAGGAAGCGATCGCTTTTCTGAAAAATGAAGGACGCTACAATATTTTCTTTTCTTCCTATGCTCCAAATTACATTTTACCTGGAATCGATGAGGAGGCTTATCCGGAAGCTTTTGTTTTTCTGAAGAGTCAGGGATTTGCTATGCTCTATTCTCCTGTTGCCATGGATAAAAGCTTGCTGGGCTACGAGATTTCCGAATCTGTTAAAGCATTGAAGCGATGTAGGCAGGAAGAGGGATATACTTTTACAAAGGCAGAGGACAAGGACCTCTATGAAGTGATTCATTTTGCCAATGAAAAGTTCAATCCGGATTGGGGACGGGCCATCCGCGAGGGGATTCTGCAAGGCCTGCCACAGGATAGGATTCTCGTTGCCCGGGATAATGGGCAGGTAGTCGGCTTCTGTATGTATGGCGGGTATGAAGGGGTGCCGGACCGGTTTGGCCCGTTTGGCGTCGACCCGGACCAGCAGGGGAAAGGGCTTGGGAAGATCCTTTTATCGGACTGTCTTCAAAGCATGCGAGCGGAAAGTCTTCACTCAGCCTGGTTTCTCTGGACGGGCGAGCAGACGACAGCGGGGCATCTATATAAGAAATATGGATTTGAGATTACGAGGAAGTTTCATGTGATGAAGAAGATTATTCGTGCCTGATCTGCAAGAGAGGGGTCATGCACCTTCCGAAAACGAATAAGATTAACTAAAACAAGAGAAGAGGATTGATTATGAGGAAAAAACCGATCATTGGAATTACCTCTCACGTAGAGCTCGATTACAAGCACAGTCTTTCAAATGATTATGTTCAATCCATTATCCATGCAGGAGGGATACCGATAATTTTGCCAATAGGGATCGATTCTGATGTGGCTCAGCTGGTAGATAAGATCGATGGGCTTGTTTTGGCAGGGGGAGGAGACATTGATCCCATGTTGTTTGGTGAAGAGCCTCATCCTAATTTAGGAATGATTTCACCTGGGAGAGATAGCTTTGAGATGACGATTATAGAAAAAATGCTCGCTGCCAATAAGCCGATTCTTGCTATTTGTCGCGGTATTCAAATCCTCAATATTGTCATTGGAGGAGACATGTATCAGGATATTTATAGTCAAAAGGATGAATCTTTGCTACAGCACTCCCAAAAAGCTACACGTACCCATTTGTCTCATTATGTCATTGCCACTGAAAATAGTTTACTAGCGGATATTGCAGGGCAATCCAAATTTAAAGTTAATTCCTATCATCACCAAGCAGTTCGACATGTTCCTAAACCTTTTATTGTATCAGCTTGCTCATCGGATGGTATCATTGAGGCCATTGAAAGTGTGGAGCATTCATTTGTGTTAGGTGTCCAATGGCATCCGGAGCCATTAGCTGTCCATGGTGATAGTATCTCGAAAAATATTTTCAATCGATTTGTCCAAAGCTGTTAATCAAATGGAGGGAGAGAAGAAAATGAAAATTATCGATTTGCACTGTGATGCATTGTTAAAGTTGTGGGAATCAAATGGCAGGTTAAACTACTCAAATGCTGAGGAATTGGATACAAATGTAGAGCGTTTGAAAAAAGGGGATGTATGGGTTCAATGCTATGCCGTATTTGTCTATCCGGAAATGAAAGCAGAACAGAAATTCCAGGCGGCACTTGATCAAATAGATTATTTCTATAGTGAAGTACTTGCAAAGAATCCAGAAATGAAACACATCAAACAATGGGAAGATATATCAAAGTTAAAAGAAGGGGAAATCGGTGCCGTGCTGACACTTGAGGGAGTGGACGCGATCGGGAACGATCTACATAAACTAAGTATTCTCTATCAATTAGGGGTACGCTCGGTAGGCTTGACCTGGAATAATGCCAATTTGGCGGCAGATGGTGCTGGTGAACCGCGGGGTGCGGGGTTAACGATGTTCGGTAAAGAAATTGTCCGGATCAATAATGAGAACCGAGTGCTTACGGATGTTTCCCATTTGAGCGAAAAAGCCTTTTGGGATGTGATGGAACTTGCCGAATATCCAATCGCGAGCCATTCCAATGCGAGAGCGATCTGTGATCACCCCAGAAACCTATATGACGACCAAGCAAAAGCGATGTTCACAAAAGGTGGAATGGTTCACGTTGTATATTGTCCACCTTTTGTAAAAAAAGATGGGAATGCAAATCTATCCGATTTAATCAATCATATAGACCACCTATGTAGTCTGGGTGGAAATAAACAGATAGGCCTGGGCTCTGATTTTGATGGAATTAGTACGTATGTGAAAGACCTAGAAGACGCATCAAAGTATCAAAATTTAATAAATGCCCTATTAATGCATTACTCCGAAGAGATGGTAAAAGGATTTGCCTACCAAAACTTCTTGGACTATTGTTCAAAGTTTTCAACTGTTCGCAATCAAAATTGACAAAAATAGACTAACGATACAGTAGCCAAGACCAAAATTAATTAATATTTTGAAAGGAAAGAAGGATTTCTGGAAATTGATATTACTCGTAGCTTTCTTTCCTTCAATTTCTGAAATGATTTGTTCTTTTTTACTGATCGAGGCAAAGAATACCTTGCAGCTGTGAATGAAGGAGGAGAAAAAGCCTCCTGCGACTACATACATCAAGCACCCTGTGACTAATAGGACTAAACCAAAAATGAAAAGAAAGTCGACCCACTTCAACAGATAATGAGATTGGTAGAAAAGAGAAACAGCGAAATAAGATAAAGGTAATGAAAATAGCCAAAACAATATTTTTTTTAATCCCATTTTATAGCTCCTTAGGTCTAGGTATATTATCCTAATATTTAAATTATTTAGAAAATTAAGATATTTAGTTGTCCGAAATACCAGAATAAAGTAAACTACTCTATATAGAATAGTATATTCTACAATTTTAAAATAGGGGGAAGAAGATGAAACAGAGAGGCCTTTTACCGATTATCCTTTTCGTATTTATGCTTTCTACTATTCTCGCAGGCTGTAATTTCGGCTCTTCAAATAATGCGGGAACAGAAAATGAGAAAGATGGTGAAAATGCAAGTGCCAGTGAACAGGTGCTCAATATCAGTGCCACTGCTGATATCCCGACCCTTGATTCTACCCAGGCCCATGATGCAATTGCGTTTGATGTATTGAATAATAACAACGAAGGTTTATATCGACAAGATGAAAACCACCAACCAATCCTTGCAATTGCCGAAAAGCATGACGTGAGTGACGACGGAATTGTACATACTTTTACACTGCGTGATGCGACTTGGAGTAATGGGGAGCCTGTCACGGCACAGGATTTCGAATTTGCATGGAAAAGAGTATTCGAAACAGCCGGCCCATACAATTTTATGTTTGTGACTGCGAGTGTGAAAAATGCGGAAGCGATCATGAATGAAGAAATGGCTGCAGACCAGCTGGGAGTAAAAGCTGTTGATGAGAAGACCCTTGAAGTAACACTTGAGAATCCGAACCCTTTGTTTGAAACATTATTGACGTTTCCGACCTTCCTTCCCCAAAACCAGAAATTTGTGGAAGAGCAAGGTGACCAATACGCTTTGGAAGCTGAAAATATCCTATCAAATGGTCCTTTCAAATTAGTGGAGTGGAAACAAGAGCAAAGCTGGAAATTTGAAAAGAATCCTGATTACCATGATGCTGACAGTGTAAAGCTCGATACCATCAATGTTTATGTGGTAAAAGATTCGACAACTGCTGCCAATCTTTATGAGAGTAACACAATTGACCGTGTGAAGCTCTCCACCTCGTTTGTAGATCAATATAAGGATAGCGAAGAGTTCAAGATTACAAAGCAGGCGGGAATAGTGTTCCTTCGCTTTAATCATAATCACGAGGCACTGAAAATTAAAAGTATCCGAAAAGCGATCAGCATGGCGATCGATCGTCAAGGCTTAACGGATGTGATTTTAAAAGATGGTTCTTCTCCCTTATATGGAGTTGTTCCGGAAGGATTCTATTTCTCACCGGATAAAAAAGATTACCGGGAATTGAATGGTGATTTTAATACGGGAACTGCAGAGGAAGCACAAGAGCTCTTCAAGCAAGGACTTGAAGAGGTTGGAATAGAAGATCTGACGGTTTCCATCAATATTGCCGATTCGGAAGAAATGAAGAAAACTGCAGAGTATATCCAGGCCCAGCTCCAAGACAATCTGCCAGGCTTTACATTGGAATTGAAGGCTGTGCCATTTGCACAACGCCTCGAAATTGAAAAAGCGGTGGAGTATGATATTTCCTTATCTACATGGGGACCTGACTACAGTGATCCAATGACCTATCTGGATATGTGGGTAAAAGGAAGCTCAGCTAACCGCATGGACTACCATAACCCTGATTTGGATGAACTCGTTAGTCAAGCGAGATTGGAAACGGATTTAAGTGCACGCTATGAGATGCTTTTGGATATTGAGAAATTGCTGCTTGAAGAAGACGCCGCATTGGTTCCGCTTTATCAGCGTGGTGAAGCAATCCTGCAGCGCAGTAAGATCAAAGGTCTTATCAAGCATCCTAGTGGTCCTGACTTCACATACAAATGGGCTTACATTGAATAGTCATCCAGTATAGAGCAGGAGAGGGGTAGGGTGTATATTCTTATGCATCCTATCCTTTTTTATAGATGAAGATCAACTCTATTAAGCTCTTATATGATCCTTTCAATCATAAAAGTATGTAAAGAAATGAGTGGTTAAAAATGAAAAGATTTTTCTTCCAAAGAATGATTTATATGCTTATCACACTATTTGTCGTTGTTACTGCCACTTTTTTTCTTGTGAAATTCCTTCCGGGAACACCGTACAGTAATCCGGAAAAGTTAACAGATCACCAGCTTGCTGTATTGAATGCCAAATATGGATTGGATCAGCCGGTTGCCCTCCAGTACATCCGCTATTTAGGGAATCTGGTTCAAGGGGATTTAGGTATGTCCTTTCAATATCAAGGGCGTACTGTAAACAGTATGATCATCGATAGAATCGGGCCTTCTGCACTTATCGGATTCCAGGCACTTATTTTCGGAACCATAACAGGTTTGATTCTTGGCATTGTCTCCGCATTAAGGCACAATACCATTTTGGATTATGGTTCTGTAACAGTTGCAGTCCTTGGTATGTCGATACCTTCCTTCGTCTTTGCAGCATTGCTTCAGTATTACATAGGGGTGAAGCTTGGTTGGCTGCCTCCTGCACTGTGGGAGAGCTATGAATACACGCTGCTGCCTTCATTGGCTTTATCGGTGACAGTTATTGCGACTGTAGCACGATTTATCAGAAGTGAAATGCTCGAAGTGATCGGTCAGGATTATGTTATTACAGCGAGGGCAAAAGGAATAAGCGAAGCAAGTATCGTCGCAAAACATGTGGTACGTAATGCGCTGATTCCTGTTGTGACCATGCTTGGACCCCTAGCTGTCAGTATCATGACCGGAACACTTGTGATCGAAAAAATCTTTGCAGTTCCCGGACTGGGAGAACAATTTACTTTATCGATTCTGGTTCTGGATTATAGTGTCATTATGGGGATCACCTTATTCTATAGCGCTTTATTTATTTTTGTCGTATTCATCGTGGACATTCTATATGGAATCCTTGACCCTAGAATCAGCTTAGGGAAGGGGGAACAAGCATGAAGATAGAAAGGAATACCAATTCGCCCACTCCTGTTGCACCAAATAAAAGCACCTTGCAAAGATTTGATGTTGTACCAAAGGAAATTACGGACGACCTATTTGTACGAGCACCGCTTGATCCAAGCAAACAGGAGGAAATTGCCGCACCACCTGTAACCTTCTGGAGAGAAGCGTTTCATCGATTACTAAAAAATAGGGGAGCAATTATTGCCGTCATTCTCCTTCTTTTTATTTCTGTTATGGCAATCATAGGTCCTTCCTTGAATGAATTTTCCTACAAAGACATAAATATCGCCCATACGAACTTGCCGCCAAAAATGCCTGGTTTGGAATGGTTAGGTTTCGATGGGGAGGATGTGAATGGTGTCAATCAATATGAATCGAGAAATATTACGACAAATTATTGGTTCGGCACCGATGAATTTGGACGAGATCTTTGGACAAGGGTGTGGAAAGGGACTCAAATTTCCCTATATATTGCTTTGGTTGCAGCATTCCTTGATTTAGTGATAGGAGTTTTATATGGGGGGCTATCTGCTTTCTACGGGGGCCGGGTTGATACTGTCATGCAACGGATCATTGAAGTACTTGTCGGTATCCCGAATCTAATTGTGATCATCCTTTTCATCCTTATATTGGAACCAGGGATCACCTCCATTATTCTTGCTATGGTGATAACTGGGTGGGTAGGGATGGCTCGTGTTGTCCGTGGGCAGATTCTGCAGCTTAAAAGTCAGGAATTCGTGCTGGCATCCCGTACGTTAGGGGCTTCAAATACAAGATTGATCTGGAAGCATCTATTTCCAAATGTCTTGGGACCAATCATTGTTACGATCATGTTTACCATCCCGACTGCTATCTTCTTTGAAGCTTTCTTAAGCTTTATCGGACTTGGTTTGCAGGCCCCGCTTGCTTCTTTGGGAGTGTTGATCGAGGATGGATACAAAGCAATGCGATTCTTTGCGTATAAATTATTTTTCCCGGCAATCATCATATCAGCGATCATGATCTGTTTTAACCTGCTAGGAGATGGACTAAGAGACGCACTTGATCCGAAAATGAGAAAATAGGGAGGAACATATGACAAAGCCAATTCTTACAGTGAACAACTTGCAAGTTTCATTCCGCACTAAGAAAAGTGACGTACAGGCTGTCAGAGGTGTCGGGTTCTCCCTGCATAAAGGAGAGACATTAGCCATTGTAGGCGAATCCGGTTCCGGAAAATCCGTTACAGCGAAGTCGATTATGCGTTTACTGCCAAAACATAATGCGAAAATTCCACAAGGTGAGATTTTCTATGAAGATAAAAATCTCTTAAACTTATCGGTTCGGGAAATGCAAAGCATCCGTGGGTCTGAAATCTCCATGGTATTCCAGGACCCGATGACTTCCTTGAATCCTACGATGAAAATAGGAAAGCAAATTATTGAAGGGCTGCAGAAACATCATAACGTCTCTAAGAGGGAAGCGAAGCGACGAGCCATTGATATGCTTAGATTGGTAGGCATTCCTAATCCGGATGAGCGAATCGATTCCTATCCCCACCAGTTTTCGGGAGGGATGAGACAGCGTGTGGTCATTGCCATGGCATTGGCATGCAATCCCAAAATACTGATTGCGGATGAACCAACAACTGCCCTTGATGTAACGATACAAGCACAAATATTGGATTTAATGAGTGATCTGCAGCAAAAGACTGGTACGGCCATCATTCTTATAACCCATGATCTTGGAGTAGTTGCAAATATGGCGGACCGGGTGGCAGTGATGTATGCAGGTGAAATCGTAGAAATGGGGACAGTGGATGAGGTTTTTTACAACGCCCAGCATCCATACACAATGGGATTGATAAAATCCATGCCAAAGCTCCATGTTGGCCGATCGGAAGCTTTAATACCAATACCCGGCTCTCCACCGGATTTGGCCCATTTGGGAACAGGGTGTCCATTTGCTGCGAGATGTCCATATACTATGAAGGTTTGTCATTACTTCAACCCTAAACCTGCTTCCATATCTGATTCTCACACAGTTTCCTGCTGGCTACAGGATCAGCGGGTACCTGAAGACTTGGCACTTGAAGCAGTAGGGGGGAAACATTCATGAGTACCAAGGAAGTATTAATTGATGTAAAAGAACTGGAGAAGCATTTCAAAGTCGGTAAAGATAGGGTATTAAGAGCGATAGATGGTTTGACCTTTTCCATCTACAAAGGGGAGACACTTGGATTGGTCGGGGAATCCGGCTGCGGCAAATCAACTGTTGGCCGTACCATGGTTCAGCTCTATTCCCCGACTAGAGGCCAGATCCTCTTTGAAAATGAAAATCTACATAAAAAGATGTCAAAATCAAATGGGAAAAAATACAGAAAAAAGATGCAGATGATTTTTCAAGACCCATATTCTTCCTTAAACCCCAGGTTGACTGTAGAGGAAATCATATCAGAGGGGCTATTGATCCATCAACCGGAAATGACGAAAGAACAGCGCAGAAAACAAGTAACAGACCTATTGGAACAAGTCGGATTGAATCGTAAACACGCGGATCGCTATCCACATGAATTCAGCGGGGGACAAAGGCAGCGTATCGGGATAGCCCGGGCGCTCTCCGTGAATCCTGATTTTATTGTTGCAGATGAACCGATTGCAGCACTTGATGTTTCCATACAGGCGCAAATTGTAAATCTATTAAAACAGCTTCAGGAAGAGAAAGGGCTAACCTATCTATTCATTGCCCATGATCTATCCATGGTCAAGCATATCAGTGATAGAATTGCGGTCATGTATTTGGGGAAAATGTTGGAGTTGGCGGACAGTGAAAGCTTATATGACAATCCGCTTCATCCTTACACAGAGGCACTATTATCAGCAATACCCCTCCCTGATCCCAACCTTGAACGGCAGCGTAAAAGAATAATCCTACATGGTGATGTCCCAAGTCCCACAGACATTCCAGCTGGCTGCAGGTTCTATTCACGCTGTCCAAAGGCAATGGATATCTGTGCTCAGAAGGAACCATCCTGGATAGAGGTAGAAGAGAAGCATTATGTGGCATGCCATTTATATGAATGAAAACATTTATGGCCATCTTCCCCATGCTACTAAGTAGTAGGAAGATGGCCTCTTTTTTGTCCCTAAAACATCCACAACCCCAACACAGTAGCCACAACCAACCCTACAATAACCGGTACAAAGCTCCGCCTTACTAGCTCCATCACCGGAACCTTCGCGAATCCTGCAACAGCCACGAGGGAAGACCAGGCAATCAGTGTTCCGCCTCCGACCCAGATAGCACCCATCTGACCGATAGCGGCTAAGGTGGCAGGGTCGACGCCGACACTGTCACCAAGTGCACCGGATAGTGCGCCTACAAGTGGAAGGCCTGAGAAACCGGAGCCATCCAAACCGGTGATCATTCCGACTAGAAGAATGCCAAATCCCGCGATAAATGCATTCTCGGGTATATAGGATTGACCTGCTAGAATCAGGTCAAATAGGAAGGACGGGGTCTCTTCTGCCGGCGTTCCAAAAATTTTTGCTGCCAATTCGCCACTGCCGATGAAGAAGAATCCAGCGATCGGGATGACGGGACCCATGGCTTTGAATGCGAACACGAAGCCTTTGACTAGGTGGTCGCTTACGCTTGTGAGTGAGGTTCGTGCCTGTTTGAAGAAGGTGGCCCCTATCAGGAGGATGAAGGATGCTCCCCCAATCAGTGCTGCACCTGCGCCCCCCTCAAGTGATGGAAGGACGTCGGAAAATTTTGCGAGAATCATATAGACAATGATTGTGAGAAATGTTCCAGGAACAAGGATAGCAAAAAGTGTACTGTATTTGCTTCTTGTTACCGTAGTGGAATCAGAATCATTTTCGGAACCTTTTGAGGTGCTTTCTATGCTGTTCCATTTTAGAAGATGATCATTGGAAGGACTGGAAATCAATTTGCGAATGACCAAGTAAGCAAGAACAATGGCGGTCAATCCAGTGATCAGCGATAGTATAAATGCTTTGTCAGCCACAGAAGCCAGGTCGACCCCTGCTGCTTTTGCAGTCAAGGAAGGGGCGATTTGAATGATATAGTCCGAGGACAGTGCCATCCCTTGACCTGCGAGTGATATGGCTACTGCTGCACCGATTGGTGGAAGACCAGCTCTTATTGCCACAGGGATCAGCAATGCGCCAACGAGAGGGACGGCAGGCGTCGGCCAGAAAAACAGGGAGATGGAGTAAGTGACAAAAACGATTACCCAAAAGGAAATATGGCCATTTTTCATGACCTTCTGAAACGGGGTGATCATCTGTTCATCCGTACCCAATGATTTTAACGAATGAAGCAGGGCGGTCATAATCGCAATGATCAGGAATATGTTGAATAGCTCTCCTGCCGCGATCAAGCTGGCGTTGAATATTGTCTGAAGACCGAATGAGAACGAACCACTGAAAATCCACCCCACCAAAAACGTGACGACGATGGCGGGTACTACGACATTTTGCCGGAAGAGCATCGTGAAAATAATGACTATCGTACCCACGAGATACATCCAATGCGCCGCTGTAAGTTCCATCTATACAAGCTCCTTTCTAAGACCGGAAGTCCAAGCTGAAAATATGAATCTTGGTATAGTAGGGTATGTTTGGGGATGGGCTGTGGTGTAGGGAGGGCGGAAATAATGGTGGAAGATTGATTACCTTAGCGCAAAGAGTCTCTTTTGAATACACTGGTAAAAACGTGAAGAGTAGGTGAGGGTCTTGGATACTAATGCTGAAGAACTGCTAGTTGCCGGAGCTGTCGTTGTACTTGCAGGAACCCTTTTCACTGCCTATGGGCAGACGAATTTCACTGTAACTTCTATGGAAGATTGGAAGAGATTTATAATAAAAGGAAACGGTATTGAAGCGTTTGGAAATTCGCTTCAAGCTATTGCGCGAGATAGGCAGTCTGTGCAGGGTGGAGAGGAGAAAACTCAGGGCATCACAGGAAGCTGGCTCCAGGCAGGCGGAAATGCGACAAATGCTACTGCGACTTACTTAGAGCTAGACGGAGAGTTAACCGAAGGACAAAAGCTGAATGTTTTTGGAAGCGGCATTCAATCATTCGGTGCAGCGCTTGAAGCGAACGCCACACTAGTCTTGATGGAAAATGATTTGGAGGGTCTTGGATATGGTGCCATCTCTCTTGGTGCATTATTGGATTCCATAGGTACACTTTTCGCTTTGAAAGGATCGGAACAGCGGGGAAACCATATTTTGATGATTGCATCCTGGATTCAAGTGATTGGTGCCATTCTGGTGATTTTGGGATTGGTGGGGAGCCAGTAGATCATTCTTGAAAGAGCTCCAGCTTCGAATGTAGTGTTAGTCTTAAAAAAGCAGGTTTACCCACCTCTTCCACAGAATAGTATGTATAGAGGTGAGAGCTTTGAATACTGAGGAATATGTTAAATATGACGGCCTTGGTCTAGCTGAATTAGTAAAAGCAAAGGAAGTTACTCCAGAAGAATTGGTCGATCTTGCAATCTCGCAAATTGATAAGTATAACCCCAAAATCAACGCAGTTATCCACACGATGTACGAACAGGCTAAAATGTCGGCAGCAGAGGATTTCAAAGGTCCATTTGCCGGTGTGCCCATGCTACTGAAAGATTTCTCACAAGAATTGAAAGGCGAACCAAAATCAGGTGGTTCCAAAGCTCTTCGCAATTTTAGATCTGAGTCAGACTCAGAGTATGTGATCCGTTTGAGAGAGAGCGGTTTTCTTTTTCTAGGACAAACCAATGTGCCAGAGCTAGCCATTACTGCGTATACAGAGCCAGCTGAATATGGACCTACCCGAAATCCTTGGAATCACGATTTTACTCCGGGAGGTTCCAGTGGAGGGTCTGGTGCTGCGGTTGCTTCCGGAATGGTGCCAATTGCAGGAGCCAATGATGGAGGGGGATCGATAAGGATACCGGCAGCGTATTGTGGGCTGTTTGGTTTAAAGCCTTCAAGAGGACGTACACCAGTTGGGCCGAGATTTGCCAGGTTTCTGCAGGGGGCAGCGGTAGAACATGTACTAACCCGTTCGGTTAGGGATAGTGCGGCTGTCCTGGATCAGCTGAAGGCTATGGAAAAAGGGGCAGCGTTCACAGCACCTCAGTTTGATGAAAGCTATCTGCAGATTTTGGATAAACCACTTAATAAACAGAGGAAAATTGCTTTTTCGGTGAAGTCACCGATTGGTACACATGTCGATCCTGAATGTGTGGAAGCTGTAAAGAAGACAGTTGGTTATCTGGAAAGATGCGGTTTTCAAGTAGAAGAAGTGGATGCTCCTGTTGATGGGAAGAAAATTGCCAACAGCTTTCTTACAATGTATTTCGCCGAGGTCAGCGCCACTCTTGCAAGTATGGAAACGGTTCTTGGAAGGAAAGCTTCTTATAGGGATGTGGAGCCTACGACGTATATGATGGGTTTGTTAGGTAAAGCCATTTCTGCCCAGGACTTTGTTTTAAGTATGAGAGAATGGGACATTGCTGGATATGCAATGGAGTCCTTTCATGATGAGTATGATTTCTACATCACGCCTACAACAGCATATCCCCCTGCAAAAATAGGGGAGCATGCTCTGAAGTCTTTTGAAAAGCTTGCTCTTCAAGTAACAGGGAAGATGGGTTCAGCCAGCCTGCTAAAGAAAATGGGCATCATTGATCAGATGGTAGAAAATAGCCTCAAACGTGTACCGTTCACTCAACTGGCCAATCTGACAGGACAGCCAGCAATGTCTGTGCCCTTGCACATAACAAAAGCAGGCCTGCCGCTAGGAGTTCAGTTTATGGCTGCAATGGGCAGAGAGGACCTGCTTTTACAGATGGCACATTTTCTGGAGGAGTCGGATTTATGGGAAAATGTGCAGAATAAATGTATGCTTTAGAGAGTGCAGTATAATGGAGGGGTCTATCCTCACGGGCTTTAATGATGTGAGGGTCTGGCCCCGCTTTAAAGAAAGGTGGGAAGCACTTTTGCCTCATACGAAAAAATCCAAATGGGTACAAGCAGCAAAGATACTGAAAAATTATGTTCTGATCACTTTAGGCGCCTTGCTTCTTGCAGTGGCGATCGAGAAATTCCTCATTCCTAACCAGATGGTGGATGGTGGTATAGTAGGTGTTTCCATTATGATGGCTGAGATTACAGATCTAAAGCTTGGCCTCTTCCTTGTATTATTAAATCTTCCTTTTATATTTTTAGGATATAAGCAAATAGGAAAGACATTTGCCTTTCAAAGTGCGTATGGAATAGTAGCCGCGTCAATTTTTACGGTAATTTTCCATCATTCTACACCTGCCACTACAGATCCTTTATTGGCTGCCGTTTTCGGCGGTATCATCATTGGGATCGGTGTCGGAATCGTATTGCGTAATTCCGGAAGCTTGGATGGAACCGAAATCCTTTCGATCCTGATCAGCTCCAAGACGCCATTTTCTGTAGGCAACATCGTCATGTTCATCAATTTATTTATTTTATCAAGTGCGGGCTTTGTATTTGGCTGGACGTCCGCCATGTACTCCCTTATCACGTATTACATAGCTTCCAAAACTATCGACGTCGTGGTGCAAGGAATGAGCGAAACAAAATCCGTTCTTATCATCAGTGACGAGTATGAGGAAATTGCCCAAGCCATCATGGACCGATTAGGCAGAGCGGTGACTTTTTTGGACGGACAAGGAGCCTACTCCCAAGAAGACCGCCGTGTCATCTTCTCTATTATCACCAGGCTTGAGGAAGCGAAACTTAAAAGTATCGTTGATGGAATTGATGAAAATGCTTTTCTCGCCATTGCGAATGTGCATGATGTAAAGGGTGGGCAGTTTAAGAAGAGGAATATCCATTAACAATATGATTATTATCAAGAAAGCAGGAATTACCCTTAAAACGCTTCTGAAAAGAGGTGTTTTTTTATGTGAAAAACCTTTCTGTTCTTCTTCTCATATCTGATGAATCTATTTACTTAATATTTTTACTAAATAATACAATGACTCAGACTGATTTCTCATTTAAAAAATTCACCCTACTAAAATATCAACTAGCAACGAAGTAATTAGTGATTTCGACAAAACTTGCTAACTGATGCAATACATGGAAATTATAGGGGGAATTATGGTGAGGGCATCTAGGTTTAAGACGAGAAAACAAAGAATTGAGGAACACAGGGTAATGCTGAAACAAAAGAAAAAGCTTAAATTTGCTAGCTATGTCATTGCAGGTACGCTTGCTACTAGTGCCTTTGTAACAGTGAATGTTACTGGAAAAGAGGCTGCAAATGTCCTGGTTCATAGAGTGCAGAGTGGGGATACTTTGTATTCACTAGCTATAAAGTATGGGGTAACCATTAAAGGGATGAAAGAAGCCAATGGTCTAAAGTCTGACCTTATAAAAGTCGGACAAGAGTTATTAATACCAAAGGAAAAAAGTCCTGGTTCAAATTACGTGGAGGGGATGTCTCATAAAGTGGTTTCTGGAGAGACGTTATCTAGCATTGCTCGGAAGTATGGAATTACTGTCGCCGCTCTGAAAAAATTAAATGGTTTACAAACGGATCGTATAATGATTGGACAAAATCTGACCATATCAAATGACATTTCGTTGAATAATACATATCTGGTCACTTCAGGAGACACGCTTTACTCCATAGGCAACAAGTTTGGAGTATCCCTAGAAAAAATCAAGAAATTGAATAAGATGACATCAGACAAAATCTATGTTGGCAAGAGATTGACCATTCCTTCAAAAAATCAGGAGCAAGTAACAAGCGCAACGCCAAAAGCCGAGGCTGTTTCAGAAGCGTATTATACGGTTGCTCCTGGCGATACACTTTGGGGCATTGCAAAAAGGTTTCATACATCCGCAATAAAGATTAAGAATGATAACAATTTAAAATCAGAACATGTAATAATTGGACAAAGATTGAAAATTAAAGGCACGGGACTGGTCAAATCCCATGCTGTCATTACAGGGATAGTAGATAACAAATCGATAGAGTTATTATTAGATGGAGAAAAAGTACCGATTGTCTTGAGGGTGGCATATGGAACTGCGACCAATTATGATATTATTTCAGGAGCAAAAATTAAAATAATCTACAAACATTCAGCAACACCTGCATTGGTAGATCTAGTGTTTGCGAATGAATCGTTTAATTACTAATAAATCTTATTCATATATTCTAGATAGATAAAAAAGGTTAATTAGAGTAATATCAACCTGCCTCCCTAAACCACTCATTAGGGAGGCTTTTAAAATGAATCAACTAATTTTTCAAACGTTTCTCCGACACCATCTCACAAATCGATTCATACATGACTTCCATGCCCTTTTCTGTCGCGTCAAAGCTGTATGCCTGTTCTTTGCGTATTCCGAGGTTGCCGGCTTCCCTTTCGGAGTCGATGTTTGCTCCCATGAAGATGAACTCCCAGCTGTATTTTTCCTGCTGATGGTGGATCAGATTCCGTACCTTTGCATAGGTGAATTCGCGACTGGAATTTTCCTCGCCGTCAGTTGTGATGACAAAGATTACGTTATTTGGTCGATCCTCCGCTTTAGTATTGGCAAGGCGATGCCCTACATCAAGTATGGTTTTCCCGACAGCATCAAGCAGGGCAGTCGACCCCCTTACAAAGTAGTCCTCTTCGTTCAGTATTACCTTTTTTGCGTCCACTCCGTTCCACAATATTTCGTATTGACTGTCAAACAGGACGGTGGTCAGAATCGTCTCTCCTTCATGCTCGCACTGTTTTTTGATGAATGTGTTGAACCCTCCTATTGTATCCTGCTCAAGGCCTGACATTGACCCGCTTCTGTCCAGTAAGAAAATAATCTCCGTTAAATTGTTTTTCATATTTTTCATCCTCCTAAGATTCATCATGCTATAATAATAGCGTGAGATATCCATAATTTGGTCGCCTGCAAAGCGACATTTTGGAGGGGCAGAAAATGATCGACCATAAACTGCTGGAGGAACTGAAGGAATATCTTGATTTGCATATGCATCTCGAGGTATATGAATCTAGCTTCAAGTATTCGGAGCCGATACTAGAGGAATGCCATTCTTTTGAAATAGATGATTTTATAAATAAACATAAAAAGCCTGCCCTGCAGGAGCTCCTCTTTCAATACATCGACGACAGGGAGCTGAAGGATGCTGATGTTTATAAAAAAGCTGGAATGGACCGCAAGCATTTCTCGAAAATTCGATCCAACCCAGACTACAAACCCAGAAAAACGACGATCATTGCGCTTGCTTTGGCCTTGGAACTTGATCCCGATGACGCGGAAGGATTCCTGAACGCTGCTGGCTACTCCCTTTCTGGAAGCGAAAGATATGACCTGGCAATCCGCTTCTTTTTGGAAAGAGGCATCTATGACATGCAAAGCATCAATGAGACCTTGGATTATTTGAGTTTGAAGACTTTTTAAAAGTTTATTTAACCCCCATTGCCCGAACAGGCCCCATCAACGTGATAGTTACCAGCACCTCCGCCATCTTTTCCGGCGGATTTTTTCTTCCTTCTGCCAGCCATTGCTGCATCAGGCCGACGTTGGCACTTGTGGCATATGCCATGAGATAGTCAAAAGGGATAGGCAGAGTGGCCGGGTCGAACTCTTTCTTTTGGGCACGAAGAAAATTCTCGCGTATAAGATCTTTCAGTTTGTTTGGAAACATTGGACTGACAGAGTCAAGAAGCAACATACTGAAAACCTCTGCCTCGTTATCTACATACCGAAAGAGCTCGGTCGCAAACCGAAGCAAAAAATCCGGATGGCTGACGAAATGTTCCATTTTGTTTGCCATTCGTTTTATCATCAGGTCCCTAAGGGTATCAAGCAGCTCCTGCTCGATGCGTTCGAGTAAATCAAATTTATCCTGGTAGTGAAGATAGAAGGTGCCCCGATTAATTTCTGCATAGACACAAAGATCGCGTACACTTACCTTGGCGAAACTCTTTTCTTTTACAAGCTTAAGGAGCGCTTCCCGAATAGCCCGTCTTGTTTTTACCACTCTCAAATCCTGTTTTTCCTCCACGTTATCTCCACCTTTAATGAACAATAATCTACTGAATGTCTATTAATCAACAGAACTCATAAAACTACATATTGAAGGACTTTTGCAACTCTACCTATAATATTAATGAACAGAGTGTTGAATAAGCAAGTGTTCCTTTTTTTACAAAGCCAGGAAGGTGAGGGATGTAAATTGGGTGTTATTCAAATAAATGATGTTGGTAAATCTTTTGGCAAAACAGTCGTGCTTCACGATATAACTTTTCAAATGAATCAGGGGGAGATTGTCGGCCTGATTGGACCATCAGGATCTGGCAAAACGACACTAGTCAAGTCGATCATCGGTATGGAGAAGGTGGATGCTGGTAATGTTTCCGTCTTTGATAAAGAGATGCCCAACCGGGAAGTGCTGGGCAGAATCGGGTATATGGCCCAATCCGATGCGTTATACCTGGAGCTGAGTGCAGAGCAGCAGATGATGTTTTTTGCGAAGCTATACAAGGTTCCGAAGAACGAAAGGAAGGACCGGATCCTTGCTGCCATGAAGTTGGTTGACTTGGAAAAAGAAATGAAAAAGCGCGTGATGAACTACTCTGGTGGGATGAAACGCAGGCTTAGTCTTGCCATGGCTCTGCTGCAGAATCCGGATTTGCTTGTACTTGATGAACCCACCGTCGGCATTGATCCACGACTGCGAAAAGAAATATGGGCAGAGCTGACGTCCCTGAAGGAGCAGGGAAAGTCCATTCTGGTTACGACACATGTAATGGATGAAGCGGAACGATGCGACCGGCTTGTGCTTTTGCTTGATGGTACAGTTTTAGCGTCAGGGTCACCAACTGAGTTGAAGGAAAGATTTCAAACGGATTCCATTGAGGCCATTTTCCTGCAAAAGAAAGGAAGTGAAGGCTGATGCGTACTTTTGCCATCGGAGGACGGATCATGCAGCAGCTGATTCGCGATAAACGAACACTAGCCTTGATGCTATTGGCACCACTACTGATTCTGACGCTCGTCTATTTCCTTTTTCAAACGAACGCTGACAATGAAGCGACCGTTGGTGCAACTTCCTTGCCTGAGATCCTTGTAGATCAGATGGAAGAGATGGATATGAAGGTTGTAGAGTACGAGAATTCAAAGGATATCAAAGAACGGATCATAGAGGATGAACTCGATGCTTTCCTTGTGTGGGACGGTTCGAAGCTGCTTGTCACCTATGATGCAACGGCCACCACCACAGTCGGGGCAATAAAAGCAAAGCTGCGCGGCATTCAGCAGCAAGGGTTCATGATAGAGGTGAAGGAAGTGCTTGGGCAGGCAGTTGCTCAGGGAGCGGTATCGCCTGAGGATATTCCAGCACCATTTGATCTGGATGAATCCTATGTTCATGGATCGGAGGATACCACTTTTTTTGACACGATCAGCCCGTTTCTCATCGGATTTTTTGTATTTTTCTTTGTCTTCCTGATCTCAGGGATTTCCCTTTTACGGGAGCGGACAACAGGGACGCTGGACCGGTTGCTTGCCACCCCGATACAACGTTATGAAATCGTGCTCGGCTATCTGTTGGGTTACGGGATTTTTGCCGTCCTCCAGACATTGCTTGTTGTCACCTACAGTACGTATGTGCTCGATATTCAAATAGCCGGAAGCATCTGGTATGTATTTTTGACAAATGGACTTATCGCTTTCGTTGCATTAAGTTTGGGATTATTGCTTTCCACCTTCGCCGATTCCGAACTGCAGATGGTGCAGTTCATTCCGGTTGTCGTGGTTCCGCAAATTTTCTTTGCCGGTTTGCTTCCGGTGGATGCCCTGCAGGGATGGCTCCAAGTCATTGCGAAAATCATGCCGCTATACTACGGGGGAGATGCCTTGAAGGCGGTTATGATCCGCGGCCAGGGATTGGAAGCGATCCAGTTTGATCTGTTAGTATTGGTAGCGATTGCGTTAGTACTATGCGCGGTGAATGTGGCTGCGTTGAAAAAGTATCGAAAAATTTAGAAGGACTATAGTGCCATTTCCCTCTACATCCCTAAACAGAACAAATGTTTTGGTGTAAAATAAACTGATAACTATTTTCTTTAAAGGTGGACACAAACGTGAATGGTACAGCACATACAGCAATTGGAGCGGCAGCAGGGTTTGTGGTAGCCAATACCTATCAATTCGAACCGACTTCCATGGAAACACTCATTCTGGTGGGACTGGGCGGAGTTGTGGGTTTGATTCCCGATCTGGATATCGACGGGACATTGCGTGGAAGAATTACGTTATCTCATAAGGTGACGCGGACAGTTGCACAGGTAATCGGAGTACTGATGATATTGTATAGTCTATACGAAGGAACCTATTTGGAGCGTTTGAGGGGAATCGGGATCGGTGCGTTGATGCTGATTATCTCTTCTTTTATCAAACAGAAGCATATGCTCACCATCTCCGGAATCGGTGTGCTGATAGGGGGAGTGTCCCTGCAGGAGCTATGGATGATCCTGTTTGGCGCATACATCATCATCGCTTCCTTTGTTTCGCATCGAAGCTACACACATTCCATTTTAGGGACAGTGTTCTTCGGATTCATCGCCTATCATTTGGAGGCCTCCCTGCAATTTGAAGGGGTCTTCTATACGTGTCTGGCAGCCTATACCAGTCATCTGGTGGCAGACCTGAAAATTTTGCCGTTCAATAAGCGGGGAATCAAGCTGTTTCTCCCTTTTACATCAAAGGAATTATAGAAAAAGAGAAAGTGAGACATGTGGCTCACTTTCTTTTTTTTAATATGTCTATTAAACAAACAGATTTAAAACTTCTTTCTTTTAATCACACTAGTCACTATCACATATCCCAACAACACTCCGATGATGGTTTCAAAGGAGGTGGAAACTACTGTGCCGAAATACCCTCCTGTAAGAAAAGAGGCGAATGGCAGTTTTACGCTAGGTGCCCACTCATTAAAAAATAACAGTGGAACCACCCAGGCATAGAATAAAGGTAACCCAAATACGGTTAGCTTCAGCCAATCAAAGCTCCAGCTTCCGGACATGGAGCGAGTCCTAAAAAGGTGGGGGAGGGCGAGCATCATGCCAATGGTTACAAAGAAAAAGGTGCGGAATCGATAGAATGGGAGTATATCGTAATACTCTTTTGTTTGGGAATACAAGTAAGTTTGGTACCTTAAACCGACAATTAAGATCACCGCAAAGAAAACAAGAAAACCAGCATACAAACCTAACCGCTGCCATTTATCCATCCAATTCCCCCTCGATATCTATATTTATCCATTTTAACATATTTTTCTATATAATCTGTGAGAGAATTTTCTTCTGCACACACTAATAAGAAAATTCCTCTCTATGTTACAATCGTACTAATGACATGTACGAAATGGAAGAAGGGGCAAGACGGTTGAATATTACATTAACGAAAAAGATTATCCAGAATCGGTGCGGGAACGTCTCCTTCAAGAGAGGCGAAGCCTTTTACCGGGCAGATAAGGTTTCAATTGAATACTACAGTCCCGAACGATGTGAAGCGACTGTAAGTGGAGTGGAGGATTTCCATGTGTCAATCGAAGGCAAGGTGGACGGTGGCTTTGTTGCAACATGCAGCTGCCCTAAACTTGCTTCGGTGAAAAAGGACTGTCAGCATGTTGCCGCTGTACTGCTTGCGATTGGCGAACAGGGGCAGGAGACCACTTTCCGGAATTCGCTGACAGAAGGAGTGTTTACGCTATTTCAGGAGAATCCTAAACCGAAAAGCGGGCATCAGCGTCATTTTGAAAAAAGGGAAATGTTCGAGGTGACGTTTGTTTGCAAGCTGGTGGAACAGCGTTTATTTGCGATGGAGCTGAAACTGGGTGGAACACCTGTGAAGAACATCCGGGAATTTTTACATAGTGTGGAAAAAGGTATTCCATTTCCAGCAGTAAATTATGATCCGAGTATGCATTGCTTTGATAATGAAACGGACGCTGTATTACAATGTCTTATTCAGCTTGCAGAGGAAGATAAGGAGCAGAGCGGTGAAGGTCTCTCGATTAAAGGTTCTGCATGGGAAAGAATGCTCCCTCATCTCCAAAAAGCTCCTAGCGTAAAGCTGGATCAGGACGGTCAGATTTATGACGAACTTTATGTAACGAATGAAGCCCTTTCATTGCATTTTGTTTTTACAGAAAAAGACGGAGGTGGCTACCGGCTGTCCGTCACTGGCTTGAAGACGATGGTTGTGCTGCCCGCATACGACATGATTCTCTCACTTTACGGAAAGCTGATAAGGGTGAAGACTGATGAATGCAAGCGGCTTTTCGAGCTGAAGCAGCTGCTAGATGCCTCTGGCACCAATCACATCCCGATACACGAGGATCAACTGAAGATGTTTCTGGAAAAGGTGGTACCTGGACTGCGTAAGCTTGGAACGGTACAGTTTTCAGATAGCATTTTACAAAAGCTTGCCAAGACGAAGCTCGTGGCCAAACTGTATTTGGACCGTGTGAAAAACCGCCTGCTCGCAGGACTGGAATTTCATTACGACAACATCATCGTCAATCCTTTGGAAACCCGTGATCCCATTGGGGCCGCTAAAATAGTGCGTGATAAGGAGAAAGAGGAAAGAATCCTACAATTCTTCGAAGAAGGTGAATTTGCGAAGACCGAGGAAGGTTTCTTCTTGCATAATGAAGAGCTTGAATATGAATTCCTCTATCATGAACTGCCGAAAGTTCAAAAGCTGGTGCAGATCTATGCGACAACTGCAGTCAGAAATCGGATTGCCCGTGAGCCTGCAAAACCCAAGATCCGGGTGCGTGTCAAAAAGGAACGGACGAACTGGCTGGAATTCAAGTTTGATATAGACGGCATTCCGCAGTCACAAATCAAGGAGCTGCTTCACGCCATTGAAGAGAAGCGAAAGTATTACCGGATGAAAAACGGTTCCCTCATGTCACTTGAAACGAGGGAAATAGAGGAGATCCAGCGTTTTCTTCACGCTGTCCCCGTACAGGAGGAGGACCTGGAAAGCGGCTTGAATGTTCCGGTCATCCAAGGCTTGAAGCTGCTTGAAACTGTTGATGACCAGAGTATCTTTAAGGCGGAATCATCCTTTCGTCAATTCCTGGAGGAAATCCGTAACCCCGGCAGCATGGATTTTGAGGTGCCAGAGCAACTTGAATCCATTTTACGAGACTATCAGGTTCAAGGCTATAAATGGCTGAAAACATTGGCGCACTATGGGTTTGGCGGGATACTTGCTGATGATATGGGGCTTGGGAAGACTGTCCAGAGCATCACCTTCATCCAATCGGAGCTCGTCAATATCCGTAAGAGGAAGCATCCCGTACTCATTGTGTGCCCGTCCTCGCTAACTTACAACTGGCTCGCCGAACTGATGAAATTTGCCCCGCAGATCCAAGCAATTGTCATCGACGGCGTGAAAAAAGAACGAGATGAGCTTCTGAAAAAGGTGGAGGAAATGGATGTCGTCATCATTTCCTATCCGTTGCTAAGAAGGGATACGAAGTGGTTTGAAACCATGAGCTTTCATACAGTGTTTTTTGATGAGGCGCAGGCATTCAAGAATCCTGTCACCCAGACCGCGCGTGCGGTGAAAAGGCTTCAGGCGGATCATCGTTTTGCATTGACAGGGACACCAGTGGAAAACACGATAGAGGAACTATGGTCAATCTTTCATGTGGTTTTTCCGGAGTTATTCATGGGACTGCGTGATTACAGCAATCTTACGCGGAAACAGATTGCCAGACGCATTCGTCCGTTTATGCTGCGAAGGCTGAAAGAGGACGTGCTGGCTGAACTTCCTGAAAAACTGGAGAGCATCGAATCCGTAGAGCTTCTTCCGGAACAGAAAAAACTGTATGCAGCATACTTGGCCAAGCTCCGCGAAGATACGTTGAAGCATCTGAACAAGGACACGCTTCGGAAAAACAAGATCCGGATACTGGCAGGATTGACCCGACTAAGACAGATTTGCTGCCATCCTGGCCTGTTTGTGGATGGTTACTCAGGCGGGTCGGCAAAATTTGATATGCTCTTGCGGATCTTAGAGGAATCCAAGCTGTCCGGCAGAAGGGTACTGATCTTTTCTCAGTTCACGAAAATGCTGGAGCTGATCGGCAGGGAATTGGCCTATCAAGGGGTTCCCTATTTTTACCTAGATGGGCAGACACCTTCGGAGGAACGGGTGGAAACGTGCCAGCGGTTCAACCAGGGAGAACGCGATTATTTTCTGATTTCCTTGAAAGCGGGAGGGACTGGCCTCAATCTGACAGGTGCTGACACCGTCATTCTTTATGACCTATGGTGGAACCCTGCTGTTGAGGAGCAGGCTGCAGACAGGGCACACCGTATCGGCCAGACCAATGTAGTCCAGGTCATCAAGCTTGTTTCCCACGGCACGATTGAAGAAAAGATAAATGAACTGCAAGACAAAAAGAGACATCTTGTGGAAGAAATCATAGACCCCGGGGAGAAGGTGTCCTCGACTTTGACAGAAGAGGATATTCGAGAAATTCTTAAGATATAGAAGGTTGGCAGGTGTTAGAAATGGCAGAAAAGAAAAAAATCTATGAAGCAGATCTATACAAACCGATCCAAAAACTTTTTGTAAAAGAAGGCTATCAGGTGTACGGGGAAGTGAACGATTGCGATATCGCCATGGTAAAGGGGGATGAGGTCGTTGTGGTGGAACTGAAGCTCACACTGAATGTGAACCTGCTCATCCAGGCGACCAAACGGCAAAAGCTGACAGACCTTGTTTATATCGCCATTCCAAAGCCAAATATCAACCGAAGAACGAAGAGGTGGACAGATCTATGCCACCTTATCCGTCGTCTGGAGCTCGGGTTGATCATTGTTTCCTTTTCCGGTAACCGCAAGACAACGGAAATCGTTTTTCATCCCACTCCTTTTGACAGGGGAAAAAGTATGCGCCAAAACAAAAAGAAAAGAGAAGCGCTCCTGAAAGAAATGGATGGGCGCAGCTCGGATTCGAATATCGGCGGCAGCAACAAAACGAAAATCATGACCGCCTACAAGGAAAACTGCATCAGGATCGCCTGCTACCTTGAACAATACGGCCCCTTGTCACCCAAGAAACTCAAAGAAATGGGCACAGGGGACAAAACCTCTTCGATCCTGACCAAAAATTACTATCGCTGGTTTGAGAGGGTGAAGAGGGGGACCTATACGATAAGCGAAAAAGGGAAGCTGGAGCTCGAGTTGAATAGAGAGCTCGCTGTTTATTATTTGGATAAGGTGGAAGTGGAGGGACGAGTGGAATAGCGTCGATTAAGCGTGTTTTGTCTACGGAAATCAGTGGAAAAGCTCATCCTGGCATCGATGAAGGGCTTTTTGCAGCTCGAAATCAGTGGAAAAGCTCATCATGGCTCCGATGAAGGGCTTTTTGCAGCTCGAAATCTATTGAAAAGCTCATCATAACGTCGATGAAGGGCTTTTTGCCTTCCGGAATCAGTGAAAAAGCTCATCATAAAGCAGATGATGAGCTTTTCGCACCTCGAAATCTATGAAAAAGCTCATCATAACCGAACAGAAATAATAAACTACCCCAAAACAAAATAATAGCCCATTTAAATTAGCACCATTTACCAACACCTGTTATATTAGGAACATGGAGACATATGAACATGACTTGAAATAAATGATGAGAGAAGGCGTTACGGTGAGCTTTAGGAAAAAGCAATTTGTTGGATTAGGGATAACGGTCTTTTTTCTTGTATTTCTATTATCTGTAATTATTATTATGGCCAATTCCATGAAAACAAATATGCTCGAGATAGTGGAGGACCGCTATTATAAGGTAAGTAAGGCAATGGAAATAAGACAGCTATTCTACCAGACCGATAGACAGCTATTGTATGTGATTAATAGAGATGAAAATGAAGATATTGAGGAAAACCTTACAAACCTGGAAAATGACAGAACAGAAGTAAGGCAGCAAATCACAGAGCTTGGTGCTACACTGGATAGAAACGATACGAAGGTGCTTCTAGCAGAGATTCAAGGGAGCTATGATACATTTTGGGAAATGGAACGAAGCATTGTTGCCGAAATTAATGCCGGGGCATCCAACAGCGAAGTTCAAGCTATTTATAACGGTCAACTTGAAAGCAGACAAGTTCTATTAGAGAGTATTTCTGAATTCAAAGAGCTGCAGGAAGGCATTATGGAAGCCAATCTGGAAGAGGCGAATACAACTTATGAACAACTCATTGGCTCACTACTCCTAACAGTGCTAGTTTCCTTGATAGTGATAGTCGGTACGACATTGTGGGTCATTCGCAGTACAAACAAACGCCTGGATGAAGTGAAATCCGGGATTACAAACATAGACTATGACAATCTTTCCTCCCTGCCAAGATTGGATACCACGATCAAGGATGAAATAGGGGAGATCTCGAATGCATTCAACACGATGGCATCCTCCATTGAAAACTATCATGTAAAAGAAAAACAATACACTGAGGAAATCAGCAGACAGAATTGGGTGCAGACGAATTCCGGTGACATCATCAATTTATATCACCGAAATGTCTCGATCGACTCGCTCGCCGAGAAGTTCATCAGCACATTGACTCCGTTAATGGATGCGAAGCTTGGAGCTTTCTATCTGTCGAATGGGGAGGGCAAGCATTCGACATTTAATAAAGTGGCAACCTATGCAGATGGTGCCGAGGATGTTGGTGGAGAGGCATTCAAGCTGCGTGAAGGACTGGTAGGACAATGCGCTTGGGATAAAAAGACCATCCTGCTTGAAGATGTTCCGGAAGGCTATTCATTAATTACGACCGGCCTTGGGAATACAAAACCGAAGAGCATCATCATTGCTCCGGTCATCATAAAGGATGAAGTCATTGCTGTCATCGAGATGGCGAGCTTGAGAGAGTTCAGCGAAACACACAAGAATCTGTTAAAGAAAGTACTTGAAACACTCGGCATCGCCATTACCAATATTTTAGGAAGAATGGAAGTAGAGCGACTGCTTCTTGAATCGCAGGCACAAACAGAAGAGTTGCAGTCCCAGTCCGAGGAGCTTCAGGCTCAATCCGAGGAGCTTCAGACACAGGCGGAAGAACTGCGCATGATCAATGAGCAATTGGAAGAGCGCTCACGTGATGCGGAACAGAAATCAACCGACCTGCAGAAGGCGAAAACGGAGCTTGAGGAAAAAGCGAAGCAGCTGCAGCTCAGCTCCAAATATAAATCCGAGTTCCTGGCAAATATGTCCCACGAGCTGCGAACGCCATTGAACAGTATTCTGCTGTTATCCGAGATGCTGGCTGAAGACATCGATGAGAATCTGACAGAAGAACAAAAGGAATTCTCGAGAGTCATCAATTCCTCAGGACAGGACCTGTTGAACCTGATTAATGATATTTTAGATCTTTCCAAAGTGGAGGTGAAGAAGCTTGAGGTCATGTTTGGTGAAGTGAACGTGATGGAGTTTGTGAACCGTTTGGAGCTTCAGTTCACTCATATCGCCAAGCATAAGAAATTGGACTACGAAATAATCCAAGGGGAAAACCTGCCGGACGTTTTCTATACGGATGAGCAGCGCCTTCAACAGATTGTGAAGAACCTGCTATCGAATGCCTTCAAGTTTACTGAAAAAGGAAAAGTGACAGTAGAGATTGAAAAGGCGAACAGACGGGACTTGCTACGGGCAAAAGTTCCGGTCGAAGCAGAGACATGGTTGAAAATCTCTGTAACTGATACCGGTATAGGAATATCCGAGGATAAGCTTGGACTGATCTTTGAAGCGTTCCATCAAGGGGATGGAGCTACGATGAGGAAATATGGCGGAACTGGCCTGGGATTATCCATCTCCAAGGAATTCTCTACTCTTCTTGGCGGAGTGGTGCAAGTGGAAAGTGAAGAGGACGAAGGAAGTACCTTCACACTTGTTATACCGAGCCTTCCAAACGGAATGCCCCAAATGGAGGAAGTGGAGGCAGCTTGGCAGGAAGTGGCAGCGGGTAGCGACACTGAACTTCTAGAAGAAGAAAACAGGCTCATGAATATGGCATTTGGAGCGGAGGAAGTCAAAGCTCAAAGCTACGTGCCTGCAGAGGAAGACCTGTCTAATATTCTGAAAGGAAAGACGGTCATTGTGGTGGACGATGACCATCGAAATGTCTATGCGCTGAACAATGCATTGAATAAAGAGGATATGAACATCCTGACAGCTGAAAATGGCTTGCAGTGTCTGGATATCCTGCATGAAACAGAGCGTGTGGACATCATCCTGATGGATATCATGATGCCGGTGATGGATGGATACAAAGCGATCAAGACCATCCGCAACCTGGAAAAACATAAAGACGTTCCAATAATTGCCCTTACTGCGAAAGCGATGAAAGGTGATCGAGAGAAGTGCTTGGAAGTTGGCGCTTCCGATTATATCAGCAAACCGTTGAAATTAGATCAGCTTCTTTCCGCGATGCGCGTTTGGGTTGCAAAAAATTAGGTATAAATACGAGGGAACGGTTACAAATCTTTGGATGAGGTAGCCGTTTCCTTTTTGCAAGAATTGAGCTTTTTGGAGGAAAAAACGTGAACAAAGAGGATTTAGAACTTGAGTTGTTTCTGCAGGCCGTCTACAAATTGTCAGGCTTCGATTTTAGAAAATATATGCTTTCATCCATCTCAAGAAGAATCGAGAACCGTCTCCGTCTTGAAGGATTGGACAATATCAGCCAGCTTACTGAAAAAGTTATCCATCATGAAACCTATTTGAACAAAGTGCTTGATGACTTCTCCATCAACGTGACCGAAATGTTCCGAGATCCATCATTCTTTTTGGCATTCAGGGAAAGAGTGATTCCGAGACTAAGAGAGTTGACGGAAATACGGGTATGGCACGCAGGCTGTTCCTCAGGCGAAGAAGCCTATTCCATGGCCATACTCCTGCATGAAGAAGGGCTGGGTCATAAAACAAAAATCTATGCGACCGATATGAACGAGAAAATACTGGATAAGGCAAAAAAAGGCGTCATCCCGCTTTCCAAAATGCAGGCCTATACGAAAAACTATATGCAAGCAGGGGGGAAGAATTCCTTCTCTGAGTATTATCATACCGATCATCAATTTGCCTATTTCCATCCGGAACTGTTAAGTAAAATTGTCTTTGCCCAGCACAACCTGGTCACAGACCGTTCTTTCAACGAGTTTCATATTATTGTCTGCCGCAACGTCCTGATCTATTTCAACCTGGACCTGCAGTTTAACGTCATCGAGCTTTTCCGGGACAGCCTGAGTCCTGACGGATTCCTTGGCCTTGGCAGCAAGGAAGTCCTCAGGACCGATGTTCATCCGAGCTTTGAGGAGTTTGATACCATGGATAAAATCTATCGAAAAAAAGCTGAGAGCTAAGGGGTTGTTCCCTTAGCTCTCAGCTTTTTGGTTATGTAATGGTCACTTCGCCTGTATAAACACAACACACATGTCATCAGCCGCTTCTGACTGCAGTTCCTCTGAAAGAATTAGATTAATAGGCTCCTTGATATTGGGAAGATCCCACAACTTCGAGGCCGATTTCAGGAACTGCGGATATTGGTTGATCCCGACTTTTTCCATGGTCTCCACCACACCATCTGTATAAAGAAGGACCTGGACGGAATCCCGGTAGGAAATAGTCGTTTTGGTGATTTCCACCTTTTCGAAAAAGCCGACAGCACATGTCCGGTTGGATAGCTCCACCACTTCATCCTCATCCACCAGGGCGAATCCGGCGGGATGTCCGGCATTTACATATTCCATCGTTTTCTCTTTCGTATCAATCACGAGATAAATGGCGGTGAAATAGTAAGGGATTTGCTGGTTTCGAGTATTCAGTGCATACATCCACCGATTCAGCTCACTCATCACATATTCGGGGTCTGCACAATTCCGGATGGAGTCGCGGAGAACAGAAGAGATGAACATACAGACAAGAGATGCGGATATTCCATGTCCCATCATATCCAATATCATCACAGCATATTTGGAATCATCAATTTTATACCAGTAATACATATCTCCGGCCAGCTTATAGGCTGGGATATAGGAAGCTCTGACGGTCAGGTGATCCTCGAAAATAGGCTCGCTCAGCAGGCTGTTTTGAACCTGCATGGAGAGATCCAACTGGTTCCTGATTTTCTCCGCCTGCTTCTTGTTCTTGTCCTTTTCATGCTTAAGCCGGAGCACCACACGCATACGTGCGAGCAGCTCGGTCTTGTTGATGGGCTTCATGACATAATCCAGCCCTCCCGCATCCAACGCCTCCGCCACTTTATTGGAGTCCTCCAATGCGGTGACAAAAACAACCGGAATGTCTTTTAGATGGGGTATTTGCTGGAGCCTGCGACATGCCTCGATTCCATCGATCTCAGGCATCATAATATCCATTAAAATGATATCGACCGGCTTTTCCAATGGTCCCGAACTATCAATCTTCAAATAATCGAACATCTCTTTGGCAGAGGTGAAAGATTGATAGTCTTTATAGCCGGCTCTTTTTAATATATTTTCTATGACAAACAGATTCACCTGATTGTCATCCACAATTAAAATGCCCATGTATGTTTTCTCCTCTACTGTATCTATGTATTCTATTATTTGTAACGGAATAGCCCTCACTATTAATACCCTGTCAGAGACTCAGGTAAACCATTTTCATTCTATAAAATTAGTAAAACTTTCCTCCGTTTCATTTTACCTTAAGTTTATGGCTTTATCTAATTTGGAATGCTTATGGATGTTTAGCATATTTTCCTTCAGGGTATTTTCGTAGGTATCTATATATCTATAAATTTAAATCCTGAGGTGATGAAATGGAAGCGGCAGTTCAAGGGACGAAAGGTAAACTATTAACAAAAGAAAATATGACAGACCCGGGTCTTGTACCCGATTGGGTCATTCGTGAATATAGGAATTTCCATGAAGTTGTAACTGACAAAACCTTTCCATGCTATTTCGGAATGGCTGGAGAGAAGAAGGGGGAATTGCGTTATTCGTATATTACACACGATGATCGGAAGCATCTCCCTGAAACGCTGAAGGAGTTTAATGCGTTATTCGATCCCGATAAACCGCTCATCAGGCATGGTCTGTTTTTATTTGTGGAGCCGGAAAATGAAGAAAAATCCATTCCGCATTATCGACAATATTTCTGGGATATCCTGCAATATCTGCATCAACAGGATGACATGCCATGGCCAAAGGATTATCCTACTGACCCTGATCATTATCTGTGGGCCTTTTCCTTCGCTGGTGAGCCATACTTTGTGTTCGGAAACGCTCCGGCATATAAGCAGCGTAAAACAAGGGACCTTGGCAACAGCCTGGTTCTCGGTTTTCAACCAAGACGTATTTTTGAAGGCTTGGAAGGTACTTCCCAAGGAGGCGCCATGTCCCGTGAAAAAGTGAGGGAGCGCGTAGAAAAATGGGATCAGCTGCCCAAACACCCTAACATCAGTCACTACGGCGACCCGGAGCACCGCGAATGGAAGATGTACTTCATCGGGGATGACTCGAAGCCGATGGAGGGGAAATGCCCTTTCCATCATGGGAAGTAATAGATAGAGAAGGGCCAGACCCCAATTGGATGGGGTCTGGCCCTCTTTTAATCGCAATCATACGATAATAGGTTAAACAACTTGCTTGACTTCACCGGAGTCTTTCGGCTTTTCCTTCGATAGGAACCAGCCGGTGACACCGATGAGAAGAAGTACTGACCAGAAGGTGATCTTCCAAGGTGCCCCTTTGGCAAATCCTTCTGAAAGGATAGCAAGCTCGGGATGGGACAAGGCATATATGGCAAGCTTCACACCTACCCATCCTACGATGAAGAAGGCTGCTGTTTCGAGGCCAGGCCTTTTGTCGAGCAATTCAACGAAAAAGCCGGCGGCAAATCTCATAATGACAAGTCCGATGATTCCACCTGCAAGGATGACTGCAAAGTGGCCGCCGTCCAATCCACCGACAGTAGGAAGTCCGGTTTCAGGTAGCATAACCGCAAGGGCAACTGCAGCTAGAATGGAGTCTATAGCAAAGGCGATGTCTGCAAGCTCGACTTTTACAACCGTCATCCAGAAGCCCGATCCTTTATTCTTTCCAGCCGCTTTCATAAGCTTCGGCTGAAGAACATGCTTTTTCAAAATATGGTAAATGGCGATTCCCAACAGGTATAGTGCACCAACCGCCTGCACCTGCCAAATGTGCACAAGGTACGAGATGATGAATAGAGATCCGAAGCGGAACAGGAAAGCCCCGGCCAATCCATAGAACAAAGCTTTTTTTCGTTGTTTCTCCGGCAGATGCTTTACCATCGTTGCGATGACAAGTGCATTATCTGCAGCAAGAATTCCTTCCAACCCGATAAGGATGAGCAGCACCCATCCATATTCCAATAATAATCCAATGTCCATCTATCTTCCTCCTAATTGTTTTTTAGCCAAGTACGACAATTTCATCATGGTCGTTTCTCTTAATATCATCTTCTAACACAAGTCTGGTATTTAAGCGATAAGTGAGCCCTTCTGATGTAGGGGGCAGGTCTTCAGGCAGCCTATAGCTAAAAGGATATTCTGTCTTTTCCTTTGCTTCCATAGTCTCGGACATCAGGATGGTCGTGACAGAATCCACAGTTACCACCTTGTCTCCTTGCAATTCCTTCACCAAGTCACATTCCAATCTTTTGATTTCTTGCCTGTTCCATCCGTTTTCCACGTGGAATGCGCCGGTCACGGTTTCGCCAGGTTTCATTTCACTTTTTTTCAAGATCAGGTCCACGTTCGGGGAACCGCCTCTTATATAGCTCATCACTTTTTTTATCATGTAAAAAGTACCTCCATTTATAGTGGTTTATTTTTGCATATCATGTAAAACAAGGTTCATTTAACTAGTAGGCGAATGTAAGGACAGGTTTCTTGGCGGGTTATGCGCCTCCAATGTTATCATTGAAACAAGGAACAATTTTATTGTGACGATAAATGTCAACCAAACTAGTAATCTTTTTTGCAAATCGATGGTCAATTAGTTCATTTTCTCCTTTAGTGTAATGGTAGATAGATTAATAGTTAAATACCCGCTTTGGATGGTTTCTAGATCTTTTTTCTCCTCCTTATAGACGACAAAAAACCTTTACCAAGATGCTGGTAAAGGTTTGAAAAGTACAGTGTTATCCCTTTACCATTATTGGCAAAGGTCTCGCAAACAACGTTTAGGTTGCCAGTTAGGCCGGTGATTATTAATCACGTATTGTCGACATAACTGTAAGCTACTCCCCTTTGGAGTATTATAGTTAGCGCAGCGAAAATTCTTCTGCTATGAATATAGAATAATATATCCGAGCTCTATCGTCAAGCATAAAGTTGGGAATTTTACAAATAATTCATCATGATTCAAAACTCCTGAAATTTTCAAGGAGAAAAGTAGGGAAGCAACACACAAAAGTCCTATATTTTTCACGAATTCTGTTATGATGTAAGAAAGAAAATAATAAAAAAGGGTGACTGGTTGATGATGGATGCTTCGGAAAAATTAACATTATTTTTAGAACAGAATGCGGAAGAATTTATACATAATTGGCGCAAAAAAAGTGTTATTTCCGAAGATGATCCGTATCGGGAAGAAGTGATTCGAAACGGTATCCAAATGTTTCAGCTTGTTAAACTGGCGCTTAAAAAGCCTTTGAAAGAGGAGGAAATGAAGCAGCTTGCCTATAAACTGGCAAGGGAACGGGTAGAGGCGAATGTTAATATCAGTGAGTTTGTCTATAACGTTAATATTGGAAAAAGTGAGATTATCAGATGGGTAGGAAATTCTGGAATCGACCTCCACGATTTGCGTCCGCTTTTTGAGAAAATCAATACGCTATTTGATGAATTTTCCTATCATACTGTGAAGAAATATACAGAAATCAAGGAACAGCAGCTCCAGGAAAAGGATTCCTATATCCATCAGACCCACAAGGAGCGCCTCACGATACTAGGACAGATGAGCTCCAGCTTTGTTCATGAATTCCGAAATCCCCTAACAGCCATTATCGGATTTACAAAGCTACTTCAGAATGACTATCCTCATGTGCCTTATCTGGACATCATGCAGCATGAGCTGGATCAATTGAACTATCGAATTTCCCAATTTCTGCACGTTTCACGTAAAGACTTGATTGAAAGCAGGAAGGAGGAAGTCAACCTGTCCTTCTTGCTGCAGGAGCTGACAGAGTTTTTATATCCGAGTCTATTGAGTGGGGACGTTACCCTTCAGTTAGATGCCGATCCGACGCTGACCATCAACGGCAACAAGGATGAACTCAGACAGGTTTTTTTGAACCTTATCATGAATAGCATCGATGCGCTTCAGCAAAAGAAAGATCTACGGGTGATTAAAGTGGAATGTAAGGCAGTGCAACATGATATTGAATTGAAAATTATCAACAATGGCCCGAAAATAACAGAAGATGTCATTCATGCCATCTTTGAGCCGTTTTTTACAACAAAGGACCTTGGAACAGGAATAGGGCTCTATATCTGCAAAAAACTGATTGAGAAGCATGAAGGGGAGATCTATTGCCATTCCACGGAAGAACAGACAAGCTTTGTTGTAAAGGTACCGGTGTTAGTGAAGGTTTGAACTTAGATAGAGGAAGTGTTGGTATTTGCTGAGCGCCATTATTTTATTTTTATTAGCAGGATTAGCGGAAATAGGAGGGGGATACCTGATCTGGCTCACACTCCGGGAAGGCAAGCCATGGTATTGGGCCGTTTTTGGTGGCGGAGCCCTTGTCCTATATGGAATAATTGCAACCTATCAGGCCTTTCCGACATTCGGACGGGTCTATGCTGCATATGGTGGGGTATTTATCGTTCTCTCCGTATTATGGGGATGGGGAATTGACAGAAAGGCCCCTGACCTCTACGATTGGATCGGAGCAGGTATCTGTCTGATCGGAGTATCTGTGATGCTCTTTTCGCCAAGGTCATAAAAATAATACTAAAAGCAAGAAAGGGCTGATCGATCAGCCCTTTTTTTATACCGAAAAATCAACTGCTATATTGGAAACCACTTCTTGCGAGAAGCACGCAGCTTTAGTGCTTTAACGCAGAGCGGGTCAGGCCCCTATTTAAAATTCCCCATTGACAACCCCGAAAATCTATACTATCTTTAAACATATACTTTAACACCTAAAAGCGTTTAAGCGTTTAAGTGTGTTAGTGAACTTTTTTCAGAGATTAGTTGAGCCGAGTAGAGCAATGGAATATAGGAAGATAGCGTTTGTATTTAGTAGTCTATCATGTGGGCAGCGGACAGAGACTAGATGGGTAGTGTGAATCTAGGCCAGTGATGGATGAATTACCGTACATAGTTTTCACGAGCTATCGATTTTACTGAGTGAGCAAAGTATTTTTGCTAATTAGGGTGGTACCGCGGAGCTTCTTCGTCCCTTATTTTCTAGGGATGGAGGGGCTTTTTTTATTGGCATGATCATGTGAGTGAACTTATAGATGTAGGACAAACTATTTTTATTCTAACTGGAGGATTCAACATGGAACAGCATCATACAGCATTTCGTATCCGCCGTTTTGAGGCGGTAGGCATTATTGCACTTATTCTATTCATAATCGGGATATCATTATTTTCATTTAAAGCGGAGCCGCACATTCCCATCTTTGTGGCCATCATCGTGCTGATGGTATACGCTTTGATTAAGAAGCAGTCCTGGGCCTTTATTGAAGAGGGATTGAAAAGCGGGGTGAAGGAAGGGCTCATTCCGATTTTCCTTTTTATTCTGATTGGAATATTGATAGGGGTCTGGATGCTGTCCGGCACCATTCCGACTTTCATTTTCTTCGGCAGTCAAATCATTTCGGTGGATTTCTTTTTACCAAGCGTGTTTATCGTGACTGCAATCATCGGGACCTGTATCGGCAGTGCCTTTACGACTGCATCGACTATTGGTGTTGCTTTTATTGCACTTGGTACGGCAATGGGCTTTAATCCGGCCATTGTGGCTGGTGCCATTATCTCAGGAGCATTTCTAGGAGATAAAATGTCCCCATTATCGGATACAACGAATATCGCATCCGCGGTCTGCAAGGTGGACCTGTTCGACCATATCAAGCATATGCTGTGGACGACGGTTCCTGCATTTATTATTTGTGTTGTACTGTTCAGCTTTATCGGGAAACCCGCTGAGATCGGGGCAGTGGGAGAGATTTCCGAGCTTCCACAAAAACTGAAAGCAGCCGGATTGGTTCATCCGCTTGCCTTGCTGCCGGCAGTTATCATGTTCGGTCTTGCCATGAAAAGAGTACCGGCAATCTTTGTCATGATCCTTGGTATTCTGGCTGGAACGGTAGTGGCATTTATTCTGCAGCCTGAAACGACGATCACGCAGCTCATGAATGTGATGCAAAATGGCTACAAGAGTGAAATAGGGGAGGAAAGCATCGATAGCATCCTTTCCCGCGGAGGGATCCAAAGTATGATGTGGTCCGTTTCCCTGGTGCTATTGACATTGAGCATGGGCGGACTGATTCAGAAGCTTGGTATTATCAACAAGGTGATGCTGATGATGCAATCCTTCATTTCCTCAACAGGAAAGCTGGTCTTCGCGGCTATTGCGACCGCAATCGGAGTGAATGTCACAATTGGCGAGCAATACATGTCCATCATATTGACAGGCCATGCCTTTGAAAAGGAATTTGAAAAGCAGGGAATCTCCAAAAAGAATCTCGCCCGGGTTTTAGAGGATGCTGGAACGGTCATCAATCCCCTGATCCCTTATGGAGTCAGCGGCGTATTCATGGCAGGAGTACTTGGAGTGCCGGTGTTGGAATACCTGCCGTTTGCATTCTTCTGTCTGCTCAGTCCGTTGATTAGCGTGTTTTATGGATTTACGGGAATCAGTATCAAAAAGCGCGAGCAAGTTGAAGAGGCATAATATAGGTCGGGGAAATCGTATCGAACAGTCTCATGGAGGCGGTTTGATACGATTTTTTTTATAGGCTCTTTTCTTAAAATTTGTTGCTTTACGCCCGTAAAAAATCGGCATTTGGATTTTTTACAGCATTTATTTCCATATTATTCAAAGTGATAAAGAATCTACTACACAGAAAAGAGCACGAGGACTAGTTATATAACGTGTTAATTTTGAGTACGTCAAAAGCAACAATTTATGCGAAAACAGCCTTTTTATAAAATGAAATATGGACTATTCTCTATTGCTGCAAGCGATCCAAATCCGCAAACAACGGTTTATTTTTCACATAAAGCTCCTTGAAAAGGTGATAATGTTCCTCGTAGATGACGACGTTTTTTACAGAAGGTAGAACCTCCTGCCAGATAGGAATGTACTGCTTTATTTCATCCATGGAGTTCACCTTCCCGAGCGCATAGAGCCCGAGCCATGCTGCTCCCCATTCGATTGCGTGGTCGCTTTTTGGAAGCAGCACGGTTTTATGAAAGATGTCGGCTGTCATCTGCACCCATAGCGGGGAGCGGACAAAGCTGCCGCTGATGAGAAGTTTCTTGGTTGGTCCTGCTTTCTCTGTTAACGCTTCCTGTATCTCATACATATTGAAAATGACACTTTCCATCACGCTTCGGATCATATCGGCACTGTTATGGGAAAGAGTCAGCCCGATCCAGCCGCCTTTTGCTTTGGCATTCCATTTTGGTGCGCGCTCCCCAGCGAGATAGGGCATAAAGAAAAGTCCGTTTGAACCAGCACTTGATGTGGCAGCCAGCGCCTCCAGGTCAATCGTCTCTATGGTATCCCTTTTGGTAAGGGTGGAAAATTGTCGTGCAAGCCATTTTAGGGCAACAGTTCCATTGTTCGAAGCACCACCAATTATACTGTGCTCTTTTGTGAAAACATATTGAAAGGTGCGCTGGTGATTATCAGTTTTGCGTTCTGTTGTAAATCTTCTTATCGCTCCGCTTGATCCGATTGTCAGGGCTGTTTCAGCATCATGAATGGCCCCGATTCCGATATTGGCTAATACACCGCCACTGGAGCCGATGATAATGGGTGTTTCCGACCTAAGCATCAACTCATCTGCAACCTTTGCCGCTAATGGGCCAACCTGTTCTGTGCAAGGAACGACTGTTGAAAGCTGGTTCGGATGGACGCCTGCGATCGCCAGGGCCTCGCTGTCCCACTCTAAAGTATGAATATTAAATAAACCGGTTGCAGAAGCGATGGAATAATCTACCTTCCATTGTCCGCACCATTTGTATATAATATATTCTTTAATGGATGCGAATCGGCTTGCTTCATAATATGGCACATACTGCGATTCTTTCATCCAGATCAGTTTGACGAAAGGAGACATTGGGTGAACGGGTGTGCCTGTATTTTCATATATCCCTTTTCCATAGGTCTCATTCATAATGGCAGCCTGAGGATAGCTTCTGCTGTCAGACCAGATCATCAATGGAGAAATAGGTTCGTTTTTTTCATTTATACATAATAAAGAATGCATGGAACTTGATATGCTTAATCCGATAATGTCAGAGGCAATGAGTTTGTTCTGCCTCATTGAATTGGTAATGGCTTCACGTGCCGCTTTCTCCACTTCCAAAGGGTTTTGCTCCGACCAGCTGGGCTTAGGATGATAGGTGGAATAGGCGCATTCATATTCCGAAACGACCTCGCCCTGTGGGGTGAAAATAACTGCGCTTGCGGTGGTTGTTCCGATATCTAGTCCGATCATAAATCTGCTCATAGTTACACTCCGTTTGCAATTTCAATTGATACTCCTATTTTACCTTAAATTGGGCAATCTCTCTCTTTGTTTGACTGATATATTTTTAGTATGACTGGAAAATAGTTAGAAAATTTATAATTATTGCGAAATAGGTAAAAAGTAGCATTGGAGAAAGAGGTGAATTTGGTCATTATCAGCGTTTCTTTAAGTTATCAACAAGCATATGTGCTGGGAAATAAGATATACACACGTTTATCCACATTATCAACAGGATGGAGTGCTGTTTTCCACAAAATATTATTCACAATCATAATTTTATTATATATTGATATAATAGGTCTTATCCAATTTATTAACACTATCCACAATAGTGTGGACAACACTTGTTAACAAAAATAAATATTTTGAACTATTTGTGAACTATTGCTCAAACCCATTGTAAGAACAGAAAAAAAGGAATATAGTAAAGATAGAAAGTAAGTGAAAAACTTCACAAACTTTCTAGAGTAAATAATCAGCTAGCCGGCTAATCACCAACTTCATATTTTTTTACGGGTATATGTGAAAACATTCACATATAAATCCTTAGGAGGAATGAATTATGAAATGGTTAAGAGGACCCCAAATGGCAATTCTATGGACAGTATTGAGAGTTTGGCTTGGTATTCAATGGTTGAAGGCAGGACTACCGAAGATCGGCAGCTTTGATGCTGAAGGATTCTTACACGGTGCCATTGCAAAGGCGGAGGGAGCACACCCAGCAGTACAAGGATGGTATGCTGGATTCCTTGAAAATGTTGCACTGCCAAATGTAGCCTTATTCAACATTCTCATCCCATGGGGAGAAGTATTAGTCGGAATAGCACTCATCCTTGGCCTAGCGACCGTACCGGCATTGATTGCAGCAGCATTCATGAACTTGAACTTCCTGTTGGCCGGTACCGTAAGCACGAACCCAATCCTTTACACTGCAGCTATCCTTCTACTGGCGGCAGGTACAGCGGCTCACTTCTACGGTGTAGATAGATTTGCAATCCGTGTACTGAAGGAAAAAATGGGAGATCGCCGAAAGAATAAGGATCATACCATTAACCACAAACACGTGACCACCCATTAAATAAAAAGACACCACCCAAATCGTTGGGTGGTGTCTTTGTCTTGCCTATTTGAATGTATCCTTTTTACTGTTGCGCTTAATGCCTGCAGCTGCTGCACGGGCCTGAGCTTCCAAAATCTCGTTATCTGCACCGTGTTCTTTTGCAAATTCGACATCTTGGTTTGCAGTCTTCATGTTTTTTGGTACTTGTGGAAGAGAAGATTTGTTCCTTCCACCTGATTTGTGTCCACGTGAACGGCCCATTCGAATCCCTCCAGAGACGGTGATGGACATATGAAGATTCCTACATGTCCTCCACTGTAGCTTCACCAATAATCCTTGTCGTGATAAGAGGGAGTTAATGGTTCTTAACTTGTTTTAACGCCGCTTCTGCGAATAGCCGCCAACGCGATCAGCCGCTTTGAATTCTCTGGAGTAGGTCACTTCCTGCATGCTGCTCAATGAGTTTTTCACTCTTTCCTTGCGTTTCTTCTCAACCATTTCAAAACCCTCCTTTGAATATGTACTACCTACAGTTTCCTCTAAATTGTGGGAAAATATACTAAAAAATTAAAAATGGGGCCTGACCCTCACCGCTTTAAAGCGATGAGGGTCAGGCCCCGTTATGGTTAACTTTAAGCTTCGCGAAGCTGGTGCTCTTCGACAACTTCGTGATGCGTACGCATTTTGTGTAGGGTATAGAGATCTTTTGAGATTTCGTATAGGTTGTAAATGTCTTCGCCGCCGTTGATTTCGTCGAGGAGGCTTTGGCGTGTTTCGTTAGCCAGGACTACATAGGGTAGCTTTTCCGCAGCTTTCATGGATCGGATGTTCACTTTGCGGATGCGCATGAAAATGGATTGGATGTCCAGTTCATAGAACAATTCATCAAAGAACTGATCCTTTGCAATCTGATTGTAGCCTTTACCGTGGTATGGCTTGCCGAGCCAAGTGCCAAGAAATCCTGCTCCGTCCTGTACATCGAATAAATTGATTGTCCCAATTGGAGTGCCCCATTCATCAAGAATGGTACGTGAAATCAATTCTCCGCGCTCTTCCGCTTCGATTGTCTGCTTTGTCAAGAACACAAACTCATCGTGGGAATACGCTTTTTGACGCACAAAAGGGAAGACTTCAGGGTGCACCATCAACTCATAAAGAGCCTGAGATTCGTGAGTATCACGTTTTTTAAGCATGTCTTTTCCCTCCAATTGAGGGCAGAAATGTCACGTAACGTGAAGACTGGCCCACCCTCGAAATTTTTTAAATTACAAAAAATTTCGGGGTGGGAATCGAACCCACTAGAACCAGATAAAACTGGTGGCGCACCATTTGCCTTCCCTAACATTTTAGAAACAAATTGTTAGTTGATTTAATTTTGTTTACCTACGTATCATACTCGATTTGATATGAAAAAGATACTACTTTTTTGTTAAAATTTTTGGTAAATTATTTCACCTTGAACCATTGTCACGACAGGCTTTGCGAGGAATTGGAAGGGGTGATGGGACCATAGGACCAAATCGGCATCCTTGCCAATTTCGATGCTCCCGACCCGATCCTCTACACCAATGTTTTTGGCAGCCGTGATCGTAATTCCTTCCAGTGCTTTTTGCTCATCTAGGCCCTCTCTCACTGCCAGGGCGGCACAGACATTCAAGTACTGAACCGGAGTATATGGATGGTCGGTGGTAATGGAAACCTCGACACCATTGTCCGCAAGGCTTTGATAGGTCTTCCAGCTTTTATTTTTCAGCTCGATCTTGGACTTGCGGGTAAGGGTAGGTCCGACACAGACCCTCAAGTTTCTGTCTTTGAGTTCATTTACAATCAAATGCCCTTCTGTACAATGCTCAATCGTAAATCTGAGATCGAATTCCTCTGCAAAACGGATACCAGAGATGATGTCATCCGCTCTATGTGCATGAATTTTTACAGGAATCTTGCGTTCCAATGCCATAATGATTGGCTTGACGCGCAGGTTATCCGTATTATCGTAGTGCCTTGCCTGATGGAAAGCTTCCCGAAGCATACCCATAATACCCATTCTTGTGATGGAATCCTTGTTCCCATGGCTGTGGATGCGTTTTGGATTTTCCCCAAAAGCGATCTTCAACCCGGCAGTCTCCCTCATCAGCATCTTTTGAATATTAACACCCCGAGTCTTGATGACAGAGGTGGTGCCGCCGATTACATTGGCGCTACCCGGCATGATGTGAACGGTCGTCACGCCTGCCTGGATCGCGTCCTGGAACCCTTGATCAAGTGGATGAACCCCGTCCAATGCCCGAATATGGGGAGTAAGCGGCTCGATGGTCTCATTGGCATCATTGCCGGCCCACCCCGTTCCTTCATCATAAAGGCCAAGATGTGTATGGACATCAATGAAGCCGGGGAACAGATACTTCCCCTTACAATCAATAACTACCCCTTCAGGCGGAACCGGTAAACCGATTCCTATCTCCATTATCTTACCGTTTTCGACTCTCACATCTGCATCGTATAGAGGCGGTGAAGTGATCGGATAGACGGTCGCATGCTTAAAAATAACTATACTCATTATGAAACTCCTACTTTTTGTCGTTACTTTGATTTTAATATGTCGGACAGAGCTTCATCAAGATGAATATAAAAGAATTTATAGCCGTGCTGCTCCAGTTTTACCGGCAGTACCTTCTGTCCCTCCAACACAAGCTCACTCATCTCTCCTAAAGCGATTTTAAGAGCGAAGCCAGGAGTAGGGAACCAATGCGGACGGCCAAGCACTCCACCAAGTATTTTCCCGAAATCCTTCATTTTCAACGGGGTGGGAGCCGTAACATTGACGGGGCCATCCACTTCCTTGTTTTCAAGACAGAAAGCAATCGCACCGACAACATCCTGGATGTGCACCCATGACATCCATTGCTCACCGGTTCCGATTTTTCCGCCAACAAACATTTTATAGGGGAGCAGCATTTTCGGAAGCGCGCCTTCCTCTTTATCCAGCACTATCCCGAATCGGGTAAAGACGGTTCTGACTCCAAGCTGCCTGGCATGCTCCGCTTCCTTTTCCCACGCAAGAACAGTTGACGCCAAAAAGCCGGATCCTGGCGTGGTATCACTTTCTGTAAAAGTTTTGTCATCGCTGTTTCCGTAATAACCGATGGCACTTGCGTTGACCAAGACTCCCGGTTTCTCGCCAAGTGATTCGATTATCCGGTTGATTTCCTTGGTGGAGTTGATTCTGCTCTCGAGAATTTTGCGCTTTTGTTCATCGGTCCAGCGTCCACTGTTGATGGATTCACCAGCCAGATTGACAAAAGCCTCGACTCCTTCCAATTCTTTTTCCGGAGTGGTGCCATCTTTCAGCCATTCCACAAATTGTACTTTAGGTTTTTGCTTTTTATTCGAGCTGTTTCGCGTTAAAATATATAGATGATGTCCCTTTTCCACTAAATAGTCCGTCAAGGCTGATCCTACAAGGCCAGTTCCGCCTGCAATCGCGATCTTCATGTTATTCATCCTCTCGTGAAAATATCTTACTTATACTATTAGTTCTTTTCCCTAAATATCCTTTATTCAATACGTACCAATGTGCTACATACCAAAACGAGGTGAACCTTATGCAAAAAATAACAAAAATATCGGTTCAGCAAAAAAACAAGGAACGCTTCAATATTTTCCTCGATGGAGCATACGCATTTGCCGTATACGAGTCGACCTTACTGAAGTTCCAGCTTGTAAAAGGGAAAGAACTTGATGAGCTTGATATAGAAGAAATCCTGTACAGCGATCAGATCAATAAGGCCTATCTGTCAGCTGTACATTATCTTTCCTTCCGCATGAGAACGGAGAAGGAGATAGAGGTGTATCTGAAGGAAAAGGAAATCGAACCGTTTGTCATAAAGGAAATCATCGTCAAGCTGAAGGAGCAGAGCTATTTGAATGATGCAGAGTTTGCCGTTGCCTATGTCCGGACCCAGGTCCAGACAACTTTAAAGGGAAGACAGGTCATTTCACAGGAATTGGTGGAAAAAGGTGTAGCGAAAAATACGATAGAAGACGCCTTGATGGAATACAGGGAAGAAGAGGAGCTTGAGCATGCGATAAAATTGGTTCATAAATACAGCCCGAAATACAAAAATGATGCCTTTAAAATTATGATACAAAAGGTTGAGCAGGCATTAATGAGAAAGGGCTATTCTTTTTCAGTCATCAAGGTGGCCATAGAGGAAGCTGCCCTCGCAGAGGATGATTCGGAAGAGTGGGATGCGATAAGCAAACAGGCGGAAAAATATCATCGCAAATACGCGAAGCTTGAGGGCTATGAGTATAAGATGAAAATGAAGGGAGCCCTCTACCGCAAGGGCTTCACAATTGATTTGATTGATAGATGGCTGGAGGAAAATGAAGCGGCTGAATAATTGCTAGAAGGTCTTCATCTCATCGATAAAGACCTCTTTGTAATGATAGGGATTTCAAGATTCCTTACACATTAATCTCCAACTGACTGTCCTGACCTATGATGATATCGGCCACCTGTTGTGGTGATTTCAGGCGTGACTTGTCCTTGATGTGGTCTGTTTCATCCCAGAATGGTGTGTCCATGCCTCCCATATAAGTGGCTATAACGGTAACCTTGCCTTCAAGTTCCTTTTGAAGACTTTCGGTAAAGCCGCGTACAGCAAACTTACTTGCCACATATACGCTTTCATTGACCTTTCCTTTTTGCCCGGCAGTCGAGATGATGTTCATGATCTTCGGCTCGTTCTGTTCCAATAGGTGAGGAAGAAGTGCTTTTGTCAGGTAGATGGTGCCGAGAACATTGGTCTGTAAGGCAAGGTCGATGTCTTCTATTGAAAGCTCCGATAAAGGACCAAAGCAGCCGGCGCCGGCATTATTGATAAGATAGGATACAGAGTGATTTTTTATGATGGTGGAAACTGTCTTGTGGACATTTTCATGCTTGGTCAGGTCAAGGGTGAATACCTCCGCATGGCCGCCCTCTTGATGGATAAGCTGTTGTACTTCTTTTAAAGGTGCGATCCGTCTTCCAGTCAGGATGATTTTATGCCCTTTTTTTGCATATCCAAGGGCCAGCTCTTTCCCGAGGCCTGTCCCGGAACCTGTAATAAGAATGGTTTTCATTTTGTGCAACACTCCTCTATGTAAAATCCTTCTTAGGCAATTTAGCTTTGTTTTGCCTATTAAGCGTGCTATTCTTACTTTATATAGAAAACGTAGGGGGAAAGCAAGTGGAACAGGATAAACGCTATAGTCAAATGACACCGCATGAACTGCATCAGGAGATTTCAACATTGAAGGAAAAGGCGAGAAAAGCTGAGCAACTCGGCATAGTCAATGAATTTGCCGTACTCGAACGAAAGATCACAATGGCAAAGGCATATATGCTTAATCCGGATGACTACAAGACTGGAGAAATGTACGAAATCGAAGGAGATCCGGGTGTATACTTTGAAATAGAATATATGAACGGTGTGTTTGCATGGGGACACAGAGTTCGAGGAAATGTGGTCAGCAGGGAAGAAGAGGGACTTCCAATTTCGATGTTAATGAAAAAAGAGTAGCAAAGAGGGGATTTGCCCCTATTGCTACTCTTTCCTGTTAAGATGTTTTCGCATACATTGTGCTTTTGACGTATGCAACATACACACGCAACCTACTTTACTTTCGTGCTCTTTTCCGGTTTGCTCGCTTTTTTCTTATTTGAATTTTTTGTTCTTATAACAAGGACAAAAGCAACTAACTTTAAGAAAAGAGCCTACTGTTAAGATCTTTTGCGGGTCTGAACTTCCAGGATCTGCGTATTTTGGGCCTGTGTTGTCTGGCCGTTCACTTGGTTATACGCATGCTTCACGCTCGCAAAAGGCTGTGGAAACGGATTTGCTTTTGTTGCGGATTGATTGTTGTAAAAGGCTCTACCTGATTGTTTGCCCATGCTAAGTCCCTCCTAGGATAGAAGAAATCTAATAGGTGCCATCTTCCCTTGCGCCAGACGCACGCATTCTCTCTTGAGGATGTGTGTTGATCGTCCCGTTCGCGCGTTTAGATGCAAACTCCGCTTTTGCTCTGCCTTCCCCTTCAAACTTATTGTCATTCGGGTTAGGAAAGTTCCTCGCTTTGTTCCTCAATCGTATCGCCTCCCTTTAGATAGGGGCCAGACCCTCTTAGCGCTTTAAAGCGGTGAGGGTCAGGCCCCTATCATTAATATTGGATTTTCACCCCCGAAATATGTGATGATAGGGACAGTCAAATGAAACCAGAAGAGGTGTTTTTATTGGAAGTATATTTTGAGCGCCTGGCAGAGCAGCTTTTGGCGAAGAATCCTGCGTTGACGTATGAAAAGGCCCGTACGTGGGTCGAGCTTTTGTGGGAGGATTTTGAAAGCACTTATGCAAAGGCCGGTTACGAATATAAAGGAAAAGAAATGACAGAAAGAATGGTGGCGGGCATCATTGAACGTCACGGTGAGACACTTCATGAATTCCTTTCGACAAATCCGAAATACAAGCATTTGCTCGAGGACGAGGGAGATTCGATTTCCCATTAATAAATACCCGATCCTGGAAAGAGTAGGATCGGGTCATTCTTTTTAATTTGGGATAATCTCCAATTTTTCTCTAAGCTTATCCTCACTGAATATCCAACCTGTGTAGGAGCTGACGATATGCAGATTCAAGTCGAGCTGTACCACTGCAACGAAAGGATAGTAGTCCTTACTCCGATAGCGAAGATCGATAAAGCGGACTTCGTAATGATCCGAGAATTCTTCCATCTCCCAACGATAAACAGGGGAAAAGGATAGAAAGGCAGAGACATTGTCATCGAATTTTGCCGCCTCGATGACGGCCGTCTCCGGTAAAGGGACTTTTTCAAATGTATCATGGATGATAATTTGATTCTTCACCGCACGGGCCACATAGAAGCTTTCTTTTGCAGTAATCGCCAAATGCCATTGATTGAAATAAAGTGTAGGCGAGATAATGGTATTCGTCATGTTAGGAATCACTTTCCGCACCTGCTGGATCACCCTTTGCTGCATCCAATACCTAAGCACATAATACCCGACAAGGATGATGTAAATCACCAGGAAGGTGTAGCCTGGATGAAAACCGAATCCCCACAGAATAAATCCTACAATATGCAGACCGAAGATTATCGGGTCAAATGTATTGATGATTCCAAGCGCCACCCATTTGTGTGTAAAAGGACGGAGCGCCTGTGTCCCATAAGCGTTGAAAATGTCGACAAAAACATGCAGGATAACGGCTATAAATGTCCAAATCCATAGATAGAGCAAATCGGCTTGTGGGAGGAATGCATAGATTCCAGCAGTAATTCCGAGCGGCCAAAGGCAAACTGCCGGAATGGAATGTGTGATGCCGCGGTGATTTCGTATATATTTTGCATTGTTTTTCAATTTTAGGATGGTATCCATGTCAGGAGCTTGAGATCCGATGATAGCTCCAATCATTATCGCTGTAGCGGTTTCGGGATTGCTAGCAACATAAGGATCGATGGTCGCCATGGATCCAAGTGCTATTCCCATCACCACATGTGTTCCAGTATCCAATGGTCGGCCTCCTTTATAGTGTGACTTTTCTCCTTGCTGTACGAACTTTCTTTTCTTGTTATTGTTAAACAAAAGGGGTGTTTTCAAACATGGTAACAAAACCGTTGCAAATTTTCATCGAATATCCTATAAAGGATACTGTCATACAAAAATATGAAGCGACGATGAAAAATGTCATAGGTGTCATGAAAGAACTTGGTGCAAAAGAGATTCGCTGGACGAAAATATCATACAAGAACAGCGGTAACACTTATTATACGGAAACTTTTTTATTGCCGACCGAGTCCCATTATTTTGCAATGAAGGAGCTGAGGGCTTCGGCAAGTGATGGTGTATTCCATGACCTCTCACAATGTATGGATACGAGAAGAGGTGCGATACAATACATCGGTTTAAAAATTATCAGCTAATCCCGGAGGTTTATTTTGGATAACAAACAAACACAACACGAGTTGCTTAAGGGTTTTGAAATTGAAGGCTTTCGCAACGATTTAATCAATTGGTTCATTCAGGAACAACGTGATCTGCCATGGAGAAAGGATCAGGATCCCTATAAAGTATGGGTATCCGAAATCATGCTCCAGCAAACAAAGGTAGATACAGTCATTCCTTATTTTAATTCCTTTATTGAGCAGTTCCCAAACATTGAAAGTTTAGCGTATGCAGCTGAGGATAAGGTGCTTAAGGCTTGGGAGGGGCTAGGATACTACTCGCGCGCGAGAAATCTGCAGAGTGCGGTTCGGGAGGTCCACGAGCGCTACGGTGGTATCGTCCCGAATAATGCGTCGGAAATTTCAAGCTTAAAAGGTGTGGGACCATATACGACAGGTGCAATATTGAGCATCGCTTATGGTGTACCGGAGCCGGCTGTTGATGGTAATGTCATGAGGGTGCTTTCGCGTGTGCTGCACATCAGGGAGGATATCGCCAAGCCGAAAACGCGAAAGCTGTTTGAAGCGGTGATCAGGGACATGATTTCCCGCGATAATCCTTCATTCTTCAACCAGGGGCTGATGGAGCTCGGAGCGATCGTTTGTACGCCGACATCGCCGTCCTGTATGCTCTGTCCGGTGCAGGAGCATTGCCGGGCATTTCATGAGGGAGTTCAGAGGGAGCTACCGATTAAGTCCAAGAAAAAATCAGCGAAGCAGGTTTCCCTCGTAGCTGGAATATTCAAAAATGAAGACGGTCAATATTTGATTCATAAAAGGCCGAGTGAAGGGCTGCTTGCTAACTTATGGGTGTTTCCGAACTTTATTAAATTGGACGAACTGGGTACTTCCAAACAACAACTTGAGAGTTTGATGAAGACGGAGTATGGTCTCGATGTGGAGATGGGAGACTATCTCTGTGATATCCGCCATGTCTTTACCCATCTAGTGTGGGATATCAACGTGTATGTTGGCAAGTTTCATGGTACCCCGCCAACGGATCGCAAGGATATCGTGCTCGTTACAGAGGAAGCGATGCTGGAATATGCCTTCCCGGTCTCACATCAGAACATGTGGAAAGAATATAAGAAGTGATTTTATGAGGATCTGCCTTTTGATGGGGCGGGTCTTTTTTTGATGGGGGAAGTGGAATCGCTAGAAGACGTAAAGGTGGCACGGCGAACACTCATTGGAAACAATTTATGCCCGCCGAAATCTGCCCATAAGCTGCTCAATCGTAGCTCATTCTCGTTCCATGCGTATAATCCGCTTCATTCCGAGTCAAACCGCCGCGTGCTTCGATTTCTTCAACGATCTCGCGATGAATGCTCTGTCCTTCCACATTCAGATATGGAACCATTTGCTGTAGGGAGTGATGGAAATATGCCAACTCGCTGTCCTTCCATTCCTTTTTTGCCATCATGGATAATTCGGTCATGTCTCTGCCTACGTACATGGTTTGCCCCTCCTCTATTAGATAAGAATTTTTCAAGTTGATCTTTATTAAAAATTTACCCCTTTATTGTTCGATGAAACAAATAAGACTATACTGAAAGATATTACGTAAGTTTTTTTACATAAAGGAGTGCATGGTATATGACTGAAAAAGTTGCCTTAGTTACAGGAAGCAGTAGAGGAATTGGGAAAAAGATTGCCCTTGAGCTCGCAAAGCAGGGCTATAACATTGTGATCAACTATAATCGAAGCAAAACGGCTGCACAGGAAACGGCTACGGAAATTGAGCAGTTGGGTGTGAAAACGCTGATTGTCAAAGCGAACGTTGGACAGCCGGAGAAAATAAAGGAAATGTTTGTAAAGATCGATGAGGAGTTTGGCCGCCTCGACTTATTGGTGAGCAATGCCGCGTCCGGCGTTCTTCGTCATGTGATGGAATTGGAGGAATCTCACTGGGATTGGACTATGAATATCAACTCCAAGGCACTCCTTTTCCTTGCACAGGAAGCTGCTAAGCGCATGGAGGTTGTTGGAGGCGGGAAAATCGTCAGCATCAGTTCATTGGGTTCCATCCGTTATTTGAAGAACTATACGACTGTTGGTGTGTCCAAAGCGGCAATCGAAGCGCTGACTCGTTACCTGGCGGTTGAATTGGCAGACAAGAATATTGTAGTCAATGCTGTTTCCGGTGGAGCGGTGGATACGGATGCGCTGAAGCATTTCCCGAACCGTGAAGAATTACTGGAAGATGCTAAGAAAAATACACCTGCTGGAAGAATGGTGGAGCCTGAAGATCTGGTAAACACCGTGTTGTTCCTTTTATCCGATCAGGCAAGCATGATCCGTGGCCAGACAATTATAGTGGATGGCGGTAGGTCCCTACTCGTCTAAAAATATACCAAAAGAATTTTTAAATTTTTTGTCATAGTTTTATCATCTCTTGGTTATCTTAAATTTCGTGGAGGTGATAAACAATGGCAAACAACAACCAACAAAATCAAGCAGGTAAAACTGCATCTGGTACAAGCGTACAACATGTAAAACAACAAAACGCTTCTCAAAACCAACAACAACAGTATGGTGCTGAGTTCGCGAGCGAAACTAACGCTCAACAAGTAAGACAACAAAACGCTCAATCTCAAGCTCAAAAAAACCAACAAAACCAACAAAACTCTTAATATGTAACAACAAGGCACTCCTTATCATACCGATGGGGAGTGCCTTTCTTCGTGATGGAGGGGGAAATTCCTGCCGGGGTCTGGCCCCTATTTGAAATTTATATATTTTTTTCTCTATCGACAAAAGTTCTGATGTGTCTACAGATGTTGTCAAAGGGTTTGAGGGGTGGGGGAAGAATGATACATAGGAGGAGAATTATGGTGGGAGGCATGTGTATGGATAGGTTTGATTTGGCGGTGGCGGAGCAGTTGAAGACGATGGATAGGCTGCTGTATTTGCAGTCTGAGATAGAGCGGTGCCAGAAGGTGGAGCGTCAGCTTAATGAAATTCAGGAGGCGGCCAATAAGCTGAGGGAGCTCAAAGATGATATTGCGCAGATGAAAAAGGATTTGAGTGACATTCAGTTGGTATTTGAAAACCAGACAGAGGAAGCGATAAAATCCTACCAGTTTCAGCAATCAAGCTGAAATCGTGGCTCAAATCTGTAAAATTTCTATGAAAAGCGTGAATAATATTCAAAAAGGGGCATCTTCTCTCACAGAAAGATGGCTCTTTTGTTTTAAAATCTGGTAGTTACCGTTATAATAATAGAAAAGGTTGCTTTTTAGAGATGAGGCGGCACAAATGAAAGAAGGGGAGAAGGATGGGTTGTCCCAAAGAAGGAGAAACGATTCAAATACATAGTTACAAGCACAACGGACTCATTCACAGGGTGTGGGATGAGACTACTGTGTTAAAAGGGACGCAAAACCTTGTTATTGGTGGAAACGATAAAACAATTGTTACGGAATCAGACGGGAGAACTTGGGTGACAAGGGAGCCTGCTATTTGTTATTTCCATGCTAGACATTGGTTTAACATCATTGGCATGATCAGAGAAGATGGTGTGTATTATTATTGCAATATCAGCTCACCATTCATAGCAGATGATGAAGCGGTTAAATATATTGATTATGACCTGGATATTAAAGTATTCCCGGATATGACGTTTATTTTGCTCGATGAGGATGAATATGAAAAGCACCGCAGTGAAATGAAATATCCAGATGTCATCGACAAGATCCTTAAAACAAATGTAAACACATTGATTTCGTGGATACGTCAGAGAAAAGGTCCTTTTGCACCAGACTTTATCGACCTATGGTATGAGCGCTATTTAACGTACCGTGGATAAATAGGCATGGCGGGAAAGAAAAGGCGGCTGGTACAAGTTTTTTTGCACTTGCCAGGCCTTTTTTGTGTTTATTTGGATGAATTGATTACAATAGAAAAAACTAGATAGAAAGAGCTTTTTCAAGGAGGAGAAATACCTTTGAGCAGTGTAAAACGGTACATGAAATTTGTCAAACCGTATCGGTGGCAAATTGTCGGTACCATCCTTATAGGTTTAATGAAATTCGGTTTGCCCTTATTGATACCTTTATTATTGAAATATATTGTGGACGACATTTTACTTACAGATGGCAGATCCGCAACGGAAAAAACAAATGAACTGCTCCTGATAATGGGATCGATCTTTGCTGTCTTCCTTGTACTACGACCACCGATTGAATATTACAGACAGTATTTCGCCCAATGGACAGCGAGCAAAATCCTATATGACTTGCGGGACAAGCTGTTTGATCACATACAGCGACTAAGCCTGCGATTCTATTCAAACAATCGTGCAGGTGAGATCATTTCACGTGTCATTCACGATGTGGAACAAACAAAGAACTTTGTCATTACGGGATTGATGAACTTTTGGCTAGACCTTGCTACCATCCTTGTCGTCATCATCATCATGTTCCAGGTCGACTTTACCCTGACACTTGTGTCTATCATCCTATTCCCTTTGTACGGCTTTTCCATAAAGTACTTTTATAGCCGCCTAAGGGAATTGACCCGTGTCCGTTCACAGGCATTGGCCGAGGTTCAAGGGCATCTGCATGAACGGGTCCAAGGGATGCCTGTCATTCAAAGCATGGCCATCGAGGATTATGAACAAGAGCAATTTCAAAAGCAAAACAGTAATTTCCTGACAAAAGCCCTTGTGCATACAAGCTGGAATGCCAAAACATTTGCTGTAGTCAATACGATCACCGATATTGCACCACTTTTGGTAATCGGCTATGCGGGTTATCAGGTAATCAACGGAGGATTGACAGTCGGGGAGATGGTCATGTTTGTGGCATATATTGACCGCCTTTACAATCCATTAAGACGTCTCATCAACTCGTCGACGACATTAACCCAGTCACTAGCTTCAATGGATCGTGTCTTTGAATTCGCGGATGAAAAATATGACATCACCAATAAGACCGATGCAAAAGAAAGCCAGACAGCACGAGGGGATGTCCGCTTTGAAAATGTGTCCTTTAGATATGAGGAAAAGGAGCCTTATGTTTTGAAGGATATCAACTTGCAGGTCGATGAAGGGGAAACAATCGCCCTTGTCGGCATGAGCGGCGGCGGAAAGTCGACCCTGGTCAGTCTGCTTCCGAGATTCTACGATGTGACGGAGGGTTCCATAAAGCTCGATGGAGTGGATATTCGCGATGTAACGGTCCAGTCTCTTCGTAAACAGATCGGAATTGTTCTCCAGGATAATATCCTATTCAGTGATTCAGTGCGTGAAAACATCGCACTCGGGAAGCCGGATGCGACAATGGAAGAAATCATAGAAGCAGCAAAAGCAGCCAATGCCCACGACTTCATCTCCAACCTGCCTGAGGGCTATGAAACGAAGGTGGGAGAGCGGGGAGTGAAGCTCTCAGGCGGGCAGAAGCAACGTGTAGCGATCGCCCGGGTATTCTTGAAAAATCCTCCGATCCTTGTGATGGATGAGGCGACCTCTGCACTGGATCTGGAAAGCGAGCATCTGATCCAGGAATCGCTTGAGCGTCTTGCGGCTAACCGGACGACTTTTGTTGTGGCACACCGATTGTCGACAATTACACATGCAAGCAGAATCGTACTGCTGGAGCATGGAGAAATCGTCGAGATCGGCAGCCATGAGGAATTGATGAAAAAGCAGGGTAACTATTATCATCTGTTCAATATTCAGGAGATTGTATAATTTAAAATGTAGTGTGAATGCCCTTGGCGACGTTTTGTTGCCGGGGGTTTTTTTATTCCGACCGAGGAATGAGCAATGTGTTGGTCAACAACAACTAGGGGGCGTTCGGCACGAACTCAATGCAGTTTCGCACGAACTTGCCCCGGTTCGGCACGAACTTGCCTCAGTTTGGCATCAACTAAGGGGCGTTCGGCACGAACTCACCGCGGCTACCCACCAACACCCTTCAAACCATAAAAAAACACTCCCCAACGCCATGGGAAGTGCCTCGTTTAACCTATTCCTCTTCACGCTGCCCGATTTCAAATTCATTTTCGGACTTATGATAGATCTGGAAGCTGTCGATCAGCTTATTTAAATGCAATAGCTGGTCGTTGTAATCGATGATTTTGGAAACAAGAGGGAACAGGTGATACCAGACGTCGCACTTTTCCTCACACCCTTGATATTCCTCTTTATGAAGCATAAATTCATCAATGAACTGCTGTTTATTGAATAATTCCTCTTCGTACATTTCGGATGTATTGTGAAGCTTGATTTTCCCTATAAATTTAAGCAAAATCTGTTCATGCAGATTGACCAGGTGATCAAGCTCGGCTTTTAGATAATGCTGATAATCGCTTGGCATGTGGTGAAGCTCGTTTTCCAAACGATGCAGCATTTTCAATGTATGAAGCGCACGGTTGCTCGTCAAGATCAACTGCCGGAAAATGACAAGCTTACGAGCCTTCGAGCTTGCACTTTTACTTGTTGGGAAATACGTTCTTTCTTCTTTATATAGTAGGAATAACTGCTCTAATTTTGATAGTCGCTGGCGGAGCGTTTCAATGTCTGTTTTAAGTAGATTGTGTTCGGATGCGTGACGCATACTTATACGGATCCATTTTAAAATATCCTCGGTTGTTTCCTTCACTTTATAGTATAGCCTTGTTTCATACTTTGGTGGCAGGAAGATCAGGTTCACGAGAAATGCGCAAAGGATACCGATCATGACAGTGGAGAAGCGGATTAACGAGAATTCCAAAAAATTCTCGCCGGGGCTTTCCATGATCGCGATAACAGTCACCAATGCCAATGGAATGGTGTTTTCTATTTTCAACTTTAAATTGATTCCGATAACAAAAATTGCGGTCAATCCAATGATGAACGGGTCGTGTCCGAAGATCAAACCGAAAATGATTGCTAAAAAGGCTCCAATCAGATTTGCCTGCACGTGTTCAATAATGGATTGGTAGGACTTGTAGATTGATGGTTGGATAGCAAAGATCGCCGCAATTCCCGCAAAGAACGGGGTTGGTACGTCTAGCCATTGCGCTACGAACAATGCGAGCGTGATAGCTATACCGGTCTTGACTATTCTGGCACCAAGTTTCATGGTAAAGTAATTCCTTTCCTGTTCTTCCGAATAATATAACCTTCTTTAGTTCAGTTCAAACTTTATGTAAGATTTTCGGAAAATTTGATTGTGTCCCTAGAACACTAATGTACTATACACGGTTTCCATGTGTCCTGCAATAAGTTAATGGAAAATAAAAAAGCTCTTTTCGTAAAGTTTATTGCTTATGACCGTAAAAAATAGGCTTTTGGATTTTTTACCGAAATAAACTAAGCATTATTTAAAAAGTGAAGTACTATTACGATGAAAAGAGCACGATGTTAAGTAAAATTATGTGTTGATGTTGTATTCGTCAAAGCAACAATTTCTGAGAAAATCGCCATAAAAAAACAGATCGCCGAAAAAATCCAACGTTCTGTTTTTACTACCGATTTTATTCCAATGTGATAGGTTCTTCCGATCTAGAGTACCTGCTGAATTTCTTAACAAGACCAACAAGAGCTCGTATCGTGAACAGGGTGAAATTTACAGTTGCAAAAGTATGGAGGATGCTCCATTTTTTCCATTCAAACAGATCGGTCTTTTTCTCCATGAACCATTGCAGGATGCTCATAGGTACACTCCAAGTCAGACTTTTCAATAATATGTATGGAAGTTTATCATGATAGGTCTGCCTCACCCAAAAGATACTGAGTAAAGGAAAAAAAAATAGATCGTAAAGAATATTGGTGCTAAAGATTTTTGGCATAGGCCGTATCGGGTATTTTACTCTGCCTGTATTCACCACGTATGTATCAAGCAAAATAGAGATTACACCTTTGGAAAAGAAAACAATAAGCATTTCTTTATACTTGGGAGTTTTTACAGCAAAAGGGAAGAGGGAAACACATAATAATAATAGACCGCGAATCATCAATTTCTCCACTTGTATCAACCGCCTTAAATAAGTAATCTTTCTTACTATCCCATTCCAAGTGATGATTTATCCAAATGCTCAACAAAAATAGAAAAGGTCAGCACCAAATTGGTGACTGACCTCATCAAATTTATTATTCCGTCGAAACTGCCGGATCTGCCTGTTCTTTCATCGGATTCACTTGAAGGAAGTAGCTGCCTGGATCTTCGAGCATCTGCTTCACTTCATCTGCCTCCTCGAACTGCCCTTGCTTGAGCAGGGAATCATGGTAGATGGAGAGGAGCTCGGCTACATCTTTTTTACCTGTTACATTCAATGGTTCGATGCTTACCTTTGCCCCCTTGGCAATTCTGCGCTGTAGGGCATCTTTTGTTAAGCCCATTTCCGGCTGGTGGCGAAGATAGACGGCGCCGCCTGTCATACCGGCACAGATCCAAGGACCAGGGTCTCCCATGACAAGCCCACGGCCATTTGTCATATATTCAAAAGCAAAGCCTTTGATATTGGCGTTGACTCCAAGGTTACCGTGCTCTTTTGCTGGAATCGGCGTTGTCACTTTCCCGCCAATGATCATGTCGGCACCGGAAAGGCGGATTCCTGCACGGGCATCTGCATTCCCTTGAACCACAAGCGCGCCTTTTTGGGCGCCATAGCCAAAGCCTTTTCCGACAGAGCCGTTATAGAGGGTACCGTCCTTGCCTTTGTATTTAAAGACGGAAATGCTTCCGCCAAAGGCAGTTTTACCGATTCCATCCTGTGCGCCACCCTCGACAACGATGTTGATGCCGCTGGAGTTGTAGGCGCCAAGGCCGTTACCTGGAATCGATCCTTTTCTGTAGCTCAGCTCCACATCCGGAAGCTGCAGGTAGGAGCCGTCCAAGCGACCTCGGACACGGTGGCAGGAAACTCTGCTGCCAAGTACGCGCTGCTCTGCTGTTACAGCGTCAAACTGTCTGGATTGGTGCAGCTGATCCTCTTGATAATCGAGGTACTCTGCTCCAGCAGCAACCAACAGCTTTTCTTTTTCCATGCTTGCTGCGACTTCTTTTTGTGCCATCTGCGGTACATTCAATGTGTGCAGAAGGTTAGATAAGTCGAGTGCTTCTGTTCCACGTACCTGCTCAAGCAGGTCGGAGCGGCCCACAATATCCTGCAGGTTGTTGAAGCCGAGTGAACCTGTCAGTGCTTTCAGCTCGTCGCCAAAGGCAGTGAAAAGGTTCATCAGCCCTTGTACTGCAAGATCGGATTGGCGTGGTACGAAGCGGCGCAGGCCATGATCCTTTGCCTGTGCTTCCGTTTCAATCTGAGTCGCAATCCCGACGTGGCATGTATCCAGATGACAGCCGCGGCAAGTCGTACAGCCGATGGCAATCATGGAAAGGGTGCCGAAGCCGATGCGGTTTGCACCAAGCAGCATTACTTTCATGACATCAAGTGCACTCTTGATTCCACCGTCCGCCCAGATTTCCACTTTGTTACGCAAGCCGGATTCGATTAACGCATTGTGCGCTGCCTTTACGCCGATTTCCACAGGAAGACCAACATACTGCAGGGCGTGAATTCTCGCAGCACCTGTTCCTCCGTCAAAACCGCTGATCGTAATAATGTCTGCACCTGCTTTTGCGATACCGACTGCGATTGTTCCAATGTTCGGCACAACAGGAACTTTTACAGCGACCTTCGCCTGGTCATTGGCAGTCTTCAATTCGGCGATCATCTGTGCCAAATCTTCTATTGAATAGATGTCATGGTTATTCGATGGCGAGATCAGGTCGGAACCGATTGTTGCATTACGTGCCTCTGCGATTTTCGCCGTTACTTTTGATCCTGGCAAGTGTCCGCCCTCACCAGGCTTTGCCCCTTGACCTATTTTTATCTCCAGAAGGTTCGAGGAGTTCAGGAGCTCCGCATTGACACCGAAACGCCCGGATGCGACCTGTTGTCCGCGGGTTTTCGGATATTTACCCAGCATATCCTTGATTTCCCCGCCTTCTCCATTGAGGCTGATCATATTCAATCGATCCGCCGCTTCGGCATAGGCTCTGAAAGCCACCTCATTTTGTGAACCGAATGACATCGATGCAATCACAAATGGCAGACTATGTGCACCCACCCCGATATTCACCTTTTCCTTAGGCAGTTTTTTATCGGATACCTTCAAGTCGGTAAGATGACGGATGGTAATGGGATTGGTTGTTTCCTGTTCGTTCAGCTTTTCGCGATAGTCATCGTAGGTCCCATTTTTTGCAACATCCCCAATTGCCTTCCAGATACGAGGGAAGAGGTGGAACGATTTGCCAGGGCGTGATTTCTCGTCTTCAAATTCCTTTGCACGCTCTATTGCATCTTCTTTCATTTTTGCAAAATTGTAGCCAAGCTGATCGGAGCCGAGGAAGTTGACGATTCCTAAAGCTTTTTCCAACTCCACATGTAAGCCGATCGCGGAGAACAGACGGCCATAGCCGCGCAGCTCATGAATTCCAATGGTGGAAATGACCTTTTCCATTCCTTTTGTTAAAGCCTGGAATAGATTCACGACTGGAGTGGCTGTTTCATCACTTACCGTTCCGAATAGGAGGTAAGGGCTGATCGCGTTTGCTCCCAGTCCCAAGGCCACCATCACATCATGCAGGGAGCGGATGGCACCTGAGCGAAGAACGAGTGCACATTGGCGGCGGAATTGCTGATCTACCAGCTCCTGGTTCACGACAGCAGTTACAAGATGAGGATCGAGCCATAACTGGCCATCCTTATGCGCCTGAGCGTCGTCGATTACAAGAAGCGTCTTTCCGTTTTTCACCGCATCGACTGCTTCTGATTTAAGACGAACTAAAGCAGAGGAGATCTCTTCGCCATCCAAACAGGTTGCATTTAGATAATAGGTTAATTTTCTGGTCTGGAACTGGTGCACAACCTGGTCATAGGATGGCTGCTCCAAGGCATGCACGCAATCTGCGCCAACCTGTCCTTCGATCATTAATGGAGAGAGAAGCTCCAATGTATAATCGTTCGGTACCTCGTCATCTTTTCGTAAAAGGGGTCTTGCACCAAGGACCGTTCTGGTGGAGAAGTGTTCCGTCTCACGATCACGATCTATGGCAGGGTTTGTGACAACAGCCACACTTTCCTTGATAAAGTCTGCTATATTGTTTCTACCAGGGTTCATCGCAGCAAGTGGCACATCATGTCCGAGGGAACGGATCGGTTCTGCACCTTTTTCCGCCATCTGTTCCACAAGCTGAATATGCTCGCGATCCCAGCCGAATGCAGCGTAATGTCCGTTATGGACCTTTGGAAGCGGAGAAACAGTGACAATCGGCTCCAATTGTGGTGTCTGCAATCTTGCGGCAAAATTTTTCACTTCAAACTTATCGCTGAAGCGTGTGTAGACTTCCTCCTGGTAGGCGTGATAGTCATACACCTTGATTTCTTCACCATGCCACTTCATCCCGACCTTTTCCCCGGGGGAGAAAGGCTTCGGTTCAGCTGTATACTCGCTGGTTGGAATAATCCCAGGTTCTGATGAGAAATAATAGGAAGTTTCGGTCTGAAGCATCCAGAGAGGACGCAATCCCAGAGCATCGAGTCCGAATACCGCCTCATCCTTGTTGCGGGAAATGATCCCGGCAGGTCCTTGGGAGAAGTGCCCCCATGTTTCACGGATGTAGGCATACAGGTTCTGTAGGTGGGATGGATAGCTCTTGATTTCATTAATGATTGGTGGAAACACAATATCCAGCGCTTCGAAGAGGGTAAAGCCGTCTCTGGCAATCAATGTTTCAATCGTTCTATTTAAATCCTGTGAATCACTTCCGCCTTTTGTGAGAGGGACGTCAAGCATGGTTGCCTCGTCACGAAGCTTTGCAATCGTGTTGATTTCTCCGTTGTGGCCAAGGACGCTAAATGGCTGCACACGAAAAAAGTTCGAAAGTGTATTGGTGGAATAGCGGTTATGCCCAAGCGTCATCGAGGACGCAACCAACGGGTTGGCAAGGTCATGGTAAAACTTCGGTAGAATATCCCCGGCACCCATTACCTTGTAGACGGCATGGTAGTTTGATAGGGAAGCAACATGAACATCATCATTTTTCTCGATATCAATGGCACATTGGAAAAGCTGTTCCTGTGTGCATACTTCTTTTGTAGAAACGGCTGCCACCTGCCAAAATACCGGATCCTGGATAACGGCAATCGGACCAAGAGCTTCGGAGGAAGTCACGGTGTCGGATGAAAAGACCAGTTTGAAAGACTCTTTTTCCAATAGACTGGTAATCTCGTTTTTGACTGCATCCACATCCACGTGGTGGTTAATAAAAAAGTGGCCAACAATGAAATCTTCTCTGTCTGCGAGAGAAGGATCCTGGTCACTTTTTTCTAGCTTCTGTTTCCACAAGTCGCGTGGGATATCGATGTGAATGCCTACACCGTCACCTTCACCATTAATGAAACCGGCACGGTGGTTCATCTTCACTAGTGCATCTATGCAATCATCGATATTTTTCTTTGTAGGGATTTTTTTCTTTTCGATAGCGGATACGATCCCACATGCATCATGCTCGGCATTGTGAAAATCTTTGAATGTACTTGGACTCCAATTTGTCATAATTACTTGGCTGTAAACTAGGGATATAAGAGGGGACCCTAACTAGCCATTCACCTCCTGTAGTATATAGTAGAAATGCGGGAGCGCAATTGCAATGCGCTGATTAGGTTGCGGTTGTCTAATATTCCGAATGGACATATATTTGTCAAAAAAGGGAATTTTCAGACTTTAATCTATATACTATCACTTCCTTACGGAAAAATCAATTTTTTATACAAAGAAGGGGAGGGGAGGCCTAGTTTTGATGATTGAAAAAAGCGCTTATTTGTAAGCGTTTTCAATAGTTTTCGTAAAAAAAGAGGAGTGTTCTTGTACACTCCTCGATGTATATTTATGCATTCGCCAATTCCTTGAATGCGTGCTCGACTGCATCAAGAGTAACCGCAACATCCTCTGTTGTATGGGCAGTTGTCACAAACCATGCCTCATATTTCGAAGGTGCCAGGTTGATGCCCTTGTTCAGCATCAGCTTGAAGAACTTCGCGAATTTCTCGCCATCAGTGTTCTCTGCCTGTTCATAATTCACGACTTTTTCATCAGTAAAGTAGATGGTAAGTGCACCTTTTAAGCGGTTGATGGTAATGGTGATCCCGTATTTTTCCGCTCGCGCAAGAATTCCTTTTTCCAACAGGCTTCCGATATGATCAAGATGCTCATACACGCCCTCCTGCTTCAGGACCTCCAGGCATGCAATTCCGGAAAGGATGGAGGCAGGGTTGCCGGCCATTGTTCCTGCCTGATACGCAGGACCGAGCGGTGCTACCTTTTCCATGATTTCTTTTCGTCCGCCGTATGCCCCGATAGGAAGTCCGCCGCCGATGATTTTGCCAAGTGCAGTCAAGTCAGGTTTCACTCCGAGCATATCCTGTGCACCACCATACATGAAACGGAAAGCTGTAATGACTTCATCATAGATGACAAGCGCACCAGCTTCATGTGTCAGTTCATTGACCTGCTCAAGGAAGCCTGGCATCGGCTCCACGATCCCGAAATTGCCGACAATCGGTTCCACAAGAACTGCTGCGATCTGGTCGCCCCATTTAGCTAGCGCTTCCTTATATGGCTCAATATCATTGAATGGAACCGTGATCACTTCGTTTGCGATGCTTTTAGGGACACCAGCGGAATCCGGTGTACCTAGAGTAGAGGGGCCAGACCCCGCTGCAACCAGTACAAGATCAGAATGCCCGTGATAGCAGCCTGCAAATTTAATGATTTTATCACGCCCTGTATATGCACGTGCAACGCGGATCGTTGTCATGACGGCCTCGGTTCCGGAGTTGACAAAGCGGACCTTGTCCATTGCAGGCATCGCTTCCTTAAGCATTTTGGCGAACTTTACTTCATGGGGAGTCGGAGTTCCGAAGAGGACCCCGTTCTTCGCCGCGCGTCCGATTGCTTCGGTGATATGCGGATGCGCATGACCGGTAATGATAGGTCCGTATGCAGCGAGATAATCGATGTATTTATTGCCGTCCACATCCCAGAAATAGGCGCCTTCGCCTCGCTCCATGACAACAGGAGCCCCGCCTCCCACTGCCTTATAGGATCTTGATGGGCTGTTTACCCCGCCGACGATATGCTTCAATGCTTCTTCATGTATTTGTTCTGATTTTGTGTAATTCATATGTATCCTCCTAAGCTTCAAATACGCATAATACGTTATTCTAACATGAAAAAGAGCTTCTATAAAATTTCCTCCCACTCTATAAATAAATTTAAAAAGCATACCTCCACATCCGTTGCGTATATTGTAATGATGGCATGTCCGCAAATTGGGGGAGTAGGATGCTCTATTTATTGGTGATTCTCTTTATTTTTGTTGCAATCAGCATAAGCTTTTCGAATGTTTTCGCTTCCGACAGCAGAAGTATGCCTTATGTGTCCAAGGAAACACTGCTTCTGTTACTTCTGATTTATTTTACTTTGCTCATTTCATTTGGACTTTTATATACAGTGCTGCATATCGAAGGAATTCCGGTCCTGGTGGAAAATGGGGTCGAGCTGACTGGGGACTACTTTACGATTTTTACTCATTCCGTCTATTTCAGTGCGGTGACGATATTGACGGTGGGGTACGGGGACGTCACACCAATCGGAATAGGGCGTGTCATCGCGATGGCGGAAGCACTGATCGGCTTTGTGATGCCGGCAGCATTTGTTGTTCGCGTGGTGCTGCATATGGACGGAAGGGAGGCGAAGAAGAAATGATACATTCGTGGCCGTACAGGAGTAGGTAGAGAGTTTCGGATGGCTGAAAAGTTGAAAAGGGCTATGGAATTCGATACGCTACTATTACATAGAAGAATTATATCAAGGAGGACGAATTTATATGACAGTGGAAACAGGGAAAAAAGCACCTGACTTTTCTTTGCTCGCCAATACAGGACAAGAAATCAAGTTATCCGATTACAAGGGGAAGAATATAGTCCTTTATTTTTACCCGAAGGACATGACGCCCGGGTGTACAACGCAGGCATGTGATTTCCGGGACAAGCATGAAGATTTCTCCGAATTGGATACAGTCATACTGGGAGTAAGCCCAGATCCGCAGGCCAAGCACGAAAAGTTTATCGAAAAGCACGGTCTGCCGTTTTTGCTGCTTGTCGATGAGGACCACAAGGTTGCTGAGCTTTTTGAAGTATGGAAGTTAAAGAAGAATTTTGGAAAAGAATATATGGGAATCGAGCGTAGCACTTTCATCATTGACAAAGAAGGCCAGCTTGCTAAGGAATGGAGAAAAGTAAAGGTGAAGGGGCACGTGGAGGAAGCGTTGACCTATATTAAGGAAAACCTGAACTGAGTTTAGCCTATTTTTTCATAAATAAGGCAAACGTCTAATTCCAACAGGCTGTCCTCGGAGTACCTTATAGTGTAGGGCATACCTCCTCAAAAGTTGACGTGTATAGAGAGTGCAAGCGATCATAGCTTGCACTCCTTTTTTTGTTGGTTTTTTTAATCGTCAGGCATGTGTTTGTGAATGCACAAATGTGTCTGTGGAAATTGTCGAAATGTGCGGTTTATCAATATGCGGTGCGTTTTCGTGGATATATGGGAGAAACCGTTGATATATCTTTATTTTCGTTGATATCCGGTCCCAATTCGTTGATATATGGAAATTTTCGTGGATATATCAATTTTACGAGGAAGATTTCCACCCGTATTGAATCGGCACTGAGATGGTGATTTGACAAACATACTAATTATTTCTAAAATTGGTTATTTTCCGCGATTTCCAAGAACCCTTCCATCCGTAAAAGAAATTTATTATACTGAAATCTGGTTTTTATTCATCGTTTTTTGAAAATTTGCTAGATTGAGAAAGGGGTATCACACAATGGAATCAACAACAAAGAAACGTGGATTTGTTATGCGTGCGTTGGATATGATCGAACGTGCCGGTAACAAGCTTCCACACCCGGTAACATTATTCGCCATCTTTGCGCTTATGATCATTGTGCTTTCCGGCGTATTTTCCGCCATGGGTGTACAAGTAGATGATCCGGTAAACGAAGGCGAGGTTCTACAGGTTAAGAACTTACTTAGCGCTGAAGGAATCAAGTATATTTTTGAAAGTGCCGTAACCAACTTTACAGGATTTGCTCCGCTTGGAACGGTTCTTGTAACAATGATCGGTATCGGACTTGCTGAAAGATCAGGACTGATCAGCGCAGGATTGCGAGGGCTTGTAACGTCTGTACCTAGACAGCTTATGACTGCTGCTCTTGTATTCGGTGGTATCATGTCTTCCATGGCTGCAGATGCAGGTTATGTTGTATTGACTCCGCTTGGGGCTGTTCTTTTTGCCGGCCTTGGGCGTCATCCTTTAGCTGGTTTAGCTGCAGCATTTGCCGGGGTTTCCGCTGGATTCAGTGCGAACCTTCTTTTGACTTCCCTGGATCCACTATTAGGATCACTTACACAAGAAGCAGCTGCTACAGTTAACCCAGAGTACGCGGAAAACATGAACTATATGATGAACTTCTACTTCATGTTCATTTCCGTGTTTGTGCTTACTATTGTAGGTACATTTGTAACAGACAAGATTGTCGAGCCGCGCCTTGGCGAATACAAAGGTGCATACCAAGGTGATGTCAACTATCTGAAACCTGAAGAAAAGAAAGGTTTATGGGCTGCACTTTTTGCTTTTGTAGCAACTATTGCAGTATTGGCATTATTGGTTGTTCCGTCTTGGGGACCATTACGTGGTGATGGAACTATTCTTGAAGCGCCATTCTTCCACACGCTAGTACCAGTCATTCTTATCATGTTCTTTATTCCAGGTCTTGTTTATGGATTGATTACAAAATCGATCAAGAATGACAAGGATGTAGCAAACCAAATGTCCGACACGATGGCAACAATGGGTGCTTATATCGTGCTTGCCTTCGTAGCAGGTCAATTTGTCGCTTACTTCAATGAAACAAAGCTGGGAATCGTCCTTGCTGTAAACGGTGCGGAACTGATTCAAAGTCTTGGCTTTGATAGCGAAAATAAATTTATGGGTATTCTCCTTATCCTTGCATTCATCGTCGTAACAGGATTCATTAACCTGTTCATTGGTAGTGCATCAGCAAAATGGGCGATCATGGCACCGGTATTCGTACCGATGATGATGGGTCTTGGCTATTCACCTGAGCTGACTCAATTGGCTTATCGTGTAGCTGACTCTACAACAAACATCATTTCACCTTTGATGCCTTACTTTGCAATCGTGATCGCGTTCGCGCAGAAATACGATAAAAAAGTGGGAATCGGAACATTGATTTCTACAATGATTCCATACTCTGTGTTCTTTACCATCGTATGGGTGGCAATGCTGATCATCTGGATGCTGACAGGTCTTCCAATTGGACCGAACGCTCCGATTGACTATGTAGGATAAAATAAATCAAAAACCGCTTGCTTGTCTTTGGACATGCAGGCGGTTTTTTGTTTATATAAAAGAAAAGCACTTTTTTATGGAGGATGGAGACATGCTAGTTGTATCCACATTTGTACCAGAACAACAGGAGCTGATTGAGAGGTTGGAAAACCGATTTCCTGCTGTCACCTTTTCTTTTTATGAAAATATAGATCTAGTCCCTTCCAAGGATTGGGCTTCCGCCGAAGTATTGATAACCTACGGGGAGGATATGGCTCCGCACCATATTCACGAAGCTTCCGCCCTCAAATGGATCATGGTCACTTCAGCCGGAATGGAACTCATGCCTCTTAAAGAATTGGACGAACGAAACATATTGGTGACCAATGCAAAAGGCATACATAAAATACCGATGGCTGAGTATACCTTATCCATGATGCTTCAAACTGCACGCAGCACCAAAAAGCTGATTGAAAATGAAGCGATAGGAAAATGGGATCGGAACACACCGATATCCGAACTCCATGGAAGGACAATAGCGATATTGGGTGCCGGGGCCATCGGCGGAGAAATTGCCCGATTGGCATCCGCCTTTTCCATGCGAACCCTAGGCGTAAATAGCAGTGGCCGTTCTGTTCCGTTCATAGATGAAATGTACACCTTGACCGAGCTTGAAGTTGTGTTGCCTCAAGCCGACTTTGTCGTCAGCGTGCTGCCCAGCACAACAGAAACGAAAAGAATCCTTCAAGATAAGCACTTTTCCATGATGAAAAATAGTGCAGTATTTCTTAACGTCGGTCGTGGAGATCTAGTGGACGAAGACGTGTTGATACATGCATTAGAAAGTGGTGAAATAGCACATGCCATCCTTGATGTATTTGAAGTGGAGCCATTGCCGCAGGACCACCCTTTCTGGAAGATGGAAAATGTAACCGTTACACCTCACTTATCAAGCAGAACAAAAGGCTATCAGACGCGTGCACTTGAAATATTCGAGCATAACTTACATGTGTTTTTGCATAGTGGTTCCGATTATCAAAACATAATTGATGTGAAAAGGGGATACTAAACATGAAAATCTACACGAAAACCGGTGACAAAGGGCAGACCTCTCTAGTATATGGACAGCGAGTGGACAAAAATCACGACAGAGTGGAAGCCTACGGTACTTGCGATGAAGCGAACTCCATGATTGGATTGGCAGTCTCTTATTTAAGGGAGGAAAAATTCGATAAGAAGGATGAACTGCTTCAATCATTCCAAACGATTCAAACCATCTTATTCCATGTTGGAGCGGAGCTTGCTACACCATCAGGGAAGGAAGTTCGCTGGAAGCTGAAAGAGGAACATGTTGCGAAGCTCGAAGAAGAGCTGGATGTGTTGGATGCTACACTGCCGTCACTAAAAAACTTCATTTTGCCTGGTGGAACAAAAGCCGGTGCTGCCCTGCATTGTGCAAGAACCATCGTAAGAAGAGCTGAGAGATCGGCGGTCAGCCTGAGTGGAGAGCTTTCCCCGAATGTCCTTGCCTATCTGAATCGTCTTTCCGACTACCTTTTTGTGGTTGCAAGGTACGTCAATAACCAGTTGAAACAGGAAGAACCTATACTAAAACCTGAGTTGTCATAATAACAATAGTATAGAAGGAGATTGACAAAAAGATGAATTCCGAGGTACACTAATTATAAATATTATAAAGTAAGAATCTTTATGAAAAGTGAGGTGCATGACTGTGGCAAACGAACAATTAAAGGAAGCGCTCGAGACATTGAAGCAAACTGGAGTTCGAATCACTCCACAGCGTCATGCGATTTTAGAGTATCTTATTCAATCTATGTCTCACCCAACAGCTGATGATATATATAAGGCACTTGAAGGGAAATTCCCTAACATGAGTGTCGCTACCGTTTATAACAATTTACGCGTGTTTCGTGAGGTTGGTTTGGTAAAAGAACTAACATACGGAGATAACTCTAGTCGTTTCGATTATGTGACAACCGATCACTACCATCTGATCTGTGATGACTGCGGCAAGATTGTCGATTTTCACTATCCGGGTCTCGATGAAGTGGAAGCTCTTGCGGCCCACGTAACAGGATTCAAGGTAAGTCGCCATCGAATGGAGATTTACGGTGTATGTCCTGAATGCGATAAAGGCGCGCATTAAAGCTGATTTTCAACTAAATAAAAATAGCTGATAGGAATCCCTATCAGCTTTCTTTTTTGTGGTTATAGCTTTCGTCAAACTCCTTACCAGCCAGGCTCGGATCCATCGTAAGCGGCTCGTTGCAAAACATGCACATATCCACTCTTCCAAGTACTTTGGTAACCTTCCCGCAACTCGGACAAACTACTTGGACCGCCTTTGTCGAAATGATACCGATCCATAAATATACTGCGGTTGAACCAATAATACATAATAAGCCCAGAATCATAAACAAAGTCATCACAAGCATATTCGTTTTAAAGAAAATCCCGATATACATGACGAAAAATCCGATGAAAACAAGGCTTAATGCGAAGGTTCTAATTCTATTTATTTTATTGGAATATTTACCTGCCATCTACATAACCTCCTAAATCACTATAATATCACAAAAAAGGACAAAAAGTAGATGGCAACCTTCTACATATATCCAACAGATTTATGACAATGCAGTTAACAGAAAGTTCTGGATTACATTTATATAGAAGGTTTTTTATAAAAAGTGTCGAATAGTAGGGGGAAACTCTTATTAAATGGAGGTCTAATCATGGAAGATTTACTTCGTCCCATATACCAAGAACGTGCAAGCCAAGCGAATACTCAAGGAATCTTAATGATAGAAAAGAAAAACCCAATCAGTCCCAATACAGATAAATTTGATGTCATCCTTTTCATGATCGTCCGTGAGCAAGAGGTTCCTTTGTTTGTAAAGCACTATGAAATGCAAGATAAAAAGGCTGCCCTCTATATAGCCACGAGTGAACAACTTCACGAATGGATTACCATTGGAACCAACCGTCGTGTGATAGACTGGATCATCAATGGTAAGGTCCTGTTTGACCGAAATGAATATATCCATCTACTTCGCGGCAAGCTTCTTGATTTTCCCTTAGAGGATAGAAAATTGAAAATCGGCATCGAATTTTCAAAACTGATCAGAAGATATCTGGAAGGGAAGGATTTCTTTGATTCCAAGCACTACCTGGATGCCTATAACCATATCGTGCATTCCTTGCATCATCTCGCAAGGCTTGCAGTAATCGATCATGGTTTCCATCCGGAGCTTACTGTCTGGAGCCAGGTTAAAAAAATCGAGCCGGAAATATATAAACTATATGAAGAATTAATAGCAGGAGAGGAACCAATTGATAAAAGGCTGGAGCTTCTTTTCCTGGCAAGTGAGTTTCTTATCTATTCCAGAACCAAAACAGGGGCCAAGCACCTGTTTGAGGCAATGGTTGAAAAAGAGGACTCCTGGTCCTACCATGAGCTGTTGCATCATCCCGAGCTTTCCAAGTACTCTGTAGATCTAAGTGTTCTTGTTGGCTATCTGGTTGAAAAAGGGTACATCGAAGTAGAACAGGTCGAAACGAAGGGCAAGGGCGTGTACCACCGAAAATATAAGGTAGTAGGATAATGATATAGTTATTCCAAGCTAAGAACTCCAGAAGTACCACTTATTGAGCACATATTATAAAATGGAGAATACTTCTGGAGTTTCACTGTGAAAAGGGGCTCTGAAAAATTATTTTAAAAAAGTTTAAAAGTGTTATTGACGGGTATAAAGAATCCATGTTATATTAGTATTCGTCGCCGCAAGAGAAAACATCTTGCGAGACACACGAAAGAAAAAAAGTTAAAAAACATGTTGACTTAAAATGATCAAACATGTTATATTAATAAAGTCGCTTCTGAGCGATTAACTGATTGAAATGATCTTTGAAAACTAAACAAAACAACAGCGTCCACGTTAATCTTATAGGGATTAACAAAGAACGAAAAAGTAACATAAGCTAGTCAACATTTGAGCATAAGCTCAAACTCTTTATTGGAGAGTTTGATCCTGGCTCAGGATGAACGCTGGCGGCGTGCCTAATACATGCAAGTCGAGCGGACTTACAAAAGCTTGCTTTTGTAAGTTAGCGGCGGACGGGTGAGTAACACGTGGGCAACCTGCCCTTGAGACTGGGATAACTTCGGGAAACCGGAGCTAATACCGGATAATATAAGGAACCTCCTGGTTCCTTATTGAAAGATGGTTTCGGCTATCACTTAAGGATGGGCCCGCGGCGCATTAGCTAGTTGGTGAGGTAACGGCTCACCAAGGCGACGATGCGTAGCCGACCTGAGAGGGTGATCGGCCACACTGGGACTG
>NZ_JBNIKR010000020.1:0-41034 GCF_050107295.1 Sutcliffiella halmapala
AAGTGAAAAGCCTTTGACATCCCTTCCCAGATATGAAGAAAAAAGTCCATGGAAGTTTCGCAAAAAAATAATAATAGTAGGGTTGAAACCATTGCCTACAATTTTACACAATAACCAGGACTTGACTTTTTTACCCCTGGCGGACCGCCAAAAAGCTTATCACAGGGGTAATGAAGGGCTTTTTGCCCCGGTCACGCCTCCAAAAAGCTCATCATCCGTGCTATGAAGGGCTTTTTACCCTGGCGCACCGCCAAAAAGCTTATCACAGGGGTAATGAAGGGCTTTTTACCCCTAGCGCATCGCTAAAAAGCTCATCCTCCAAGTTATGAAGTGCTTTTTGATCAAATCAACTCTTTAGACACCCGACCACCACACAATCTCCCAAAATTCCACTTCTGCCCACCCCCGCCCCAGCATAGGTTGTACAAGACAATCTAAATTGTGTGTGCGTCAAAAGGGAGGATAAACCAAAAATGAAAAAGCTTTTAGGTAACATAGATCCGGCAGTCTTATCGATGGCGGGCATCCGGATATTTTCAGGGGTGCTGGAATTGACCGCCGCCTTTATTATGCTCTACCTCAACGATGTCAAGAAGGCGGTGGTTGTGAACTCGATGCTGGCAGTCGTCGGTCCGGTCATTTTCATTTCCACCTTGATGATTGGCCTGGTGAGTATGGCGAATGAGATTTCCTTTTCCAAACTCATATTCATCGCGATCGGAGTCGGGTTCATCCTATATGGCATCTATAAATGAGCATATATTGTCCAGGCCCGCATACATTGTAAGTAATAACGGGACAAGAAGGGGATTGTATGATTGCTAGCATTATGAACGTGCTTCCGCCAAATCTGGCCAAAGTCATAGAGAGGCTTTCGCCCGAGACAATGGACAGGATGGAGGAAATCCGGGTGAGGGTCAATCGTCCGTTGGAGGTGATGGTGGATGGCCTGCCGGTATTTCTCACCTACTCCGTCACGAGCGAGGATGGGACTCATCTATTAAATAAAATAAGCAAGTATTCGATTTATGCCTTGGAGGAGGAACTGCGCCGGGGCTATATCACCATCACCGGCGGGCACCGGATCGGGCTTTCAGGCAAGGTGATCACCGAGAGTGGAAAAGTGAAGGCGATAAGGGATGTATCTTCGTTCAACATCCGGATTGCCAAACAGAAAATTGGGGTGGCGGAGCCCTTGCTTCCATACCTCTACCATAAGCGGTGGCTTAGCACCATGATCATCGGACCGCCTCAGACCGGAAAGACGACCATGCTCAGGGATCTTGCAAGGTTGATGAGCAGCGGAATAAAAGAAAAAAATATCGCTTCGTGCAAGGTGGGAATCGTGGATGAACGATCGGAAATTGCCGGCTGCGTGGAAGGGATTCCCCAGCATGACTTGGGACTGAGGGTGGATGTTCTCGATGGGTGTCCGAAGGCGGAGGGGATGATGATGCTGATCCGCTCCATGAGTCCGGAGGTCATTGTCGTTGATGAGATTGGCAGAATGGAAGATAGCGAGGCAACCATGGAAGCGGTAAATGCTGGGGTGGGCCTTCTTATGTCGGTACATGCCTTTTCCTATGAAGACCTCCTCATGAGGCCAACCTTGCGTGAGATTATCAGCTTGAGGGCAGTCAAGCGGTTCGTCGAGCTTTCGAGAAGCAGGGGACCAGGCTCGATCAAACGCATTTTAAACGAAGCTGGCGAAGAGATCTACCGGGAAGAGGGCGTGAGAAGATGATCAAATTGATAGGCGCAGTTTTAATCATTATCTCTACTTCATGGGCAGGATTTGAAGCGGCGAGGCATCTGACCGAAAGGCCGAGGCAGCTGCGCCAGTTGAAGGTCGCCCTGCAATCCCTGGAGGCGGAGATCATGTACGGTCATACCCCTCTGGCAGAGGCGACACGGAATATTGCCAAGCAGATGGATAAGCCACTCACCTGGTTCTTTGAAACATTCTCCAACAAGTTGGAACAAGCAAATCTGCATGCTAAGGATGCTTGGCACCAAAGTTTGGATGAGGTTTGGAACTCGACCGCTTTCAAGAAGGCGGAGCTGGAGATCATGAAGCAGTTCGGGGATACATTGGGGCAGCATGACCGGCATACGCAGCAAAAACATATACATCTGGCAATGACGCATCTGGAACGGGAGGAACTGGAGGCACGGGATAAGCAGATCCGCTATGAAAAAATGGTGAAAAGCTTAGGGGTGCTGTCAGGTTTATTGCTCATTATTTTACTGATGTGAAAAATAGGGGGAAGCATTCATGGGCATGGAAGTGGATATCATTTTTAAAATAGCGGGAATCGGAATTGTGGTAGCGTTTCTTCATACCGTCCTGAAGCAGCTTGGAAAAGAAGAATATGCAAATTGGGTAACGCTCCTTGGCTTTATTTATATTTTATTCATGGTAGCAAGCATTGTGGAGGACCTGTTCAAAAAGATCAAATCGGTGTTCCTGTTCCAATGATGAGGGGGGCTGACCTATCGAAATCATTCAAATAGTAGGTCTTGGACTTGTTGCCACATTTCTTGCCCTGATTGTCAAGGAACAGAAACCCACCTTCGCTTTCATGCTGGTCGTTTTCGTTGGATGTGTCATCTTTTTATTCCTGATAGACCAGGTATTCCATGTCATAAGGATGCTCGAACGAATAGCGGTAAATGCCAATGTGAACCTGATCTATGTGGAAACGATTTTGAAAATTGTCGGGATTGCCTATATAGCCGAGTTTGGTGCCCAGATCACCAAGGATGCAGGACAAGGAGCCATCGCTTCAAAAATCGAGTTGGCAGGGAAAATACTCATTCTTGCGATGGCCATCCCGATCCTCACCGTCATTATCGAAACAATCATAAACCTGATACCTTCTTAAAAAGAAGTTTTGGGAGGGGGAATTCGATGAAAGTGTTTCTAGCATTTTTTTCACTATTTATCCTAATAAACCTGCTGCCACAATCTGTACAAGCATCTCCCTCATCACCATCAGAACTTGTGACCGACCAAATAGAAGGGGTGGGAGTCGAAGAGATAAAGGTCTACTGGGAAGAAATCATGGATGAATACGGTGGCTATCTTCCGGAAAGCCAGAAAGGGACGTTCATGGAGTTTGTAAAAGGGGACAAGTCCTTTTCCCTGAAAGAATGGCTGAAAGGGTTTGTAAAATATCTTTTCTATGAACTTCTGGCAAATGGAAAGTTGCTTGGAAGCCTGATATTGCTCACGATTTTCAGCATGTTCCTGCAGACCCTGCAAAATGCCTTTGAACAAAAGACGGTCAGTAAAATTGCCTATTCGGTCGTATTTATGGTCCTCATCATCATTGCGCTAAATAGCTTTCATATTGTCATCAACTATACACTTGATGCGATCTCCGCCATGACGGGATTCATCATCGCTTTGGTTCCATTACTCATTGCACTGATCGCTTCATCTGGAGGACTCGTTTCGGCGGCATTCTTTCATCCTATCATCTTATTCCTGATGAATACTAGCGGGATGCTGATCCAATATATTGTCCTGCCTCTGCTTTTCCTGTCTGCAGTGCTCAGCATTGTCAGCACCTTGAGTGAGCATTATAAAGTCACCCAGCTTGCGCAGCTGCTTCGTAATGTCAGTATCGGGATTCTGGGAATGTATTTAACGATATTTCTCGGTGTCATTTCAGTACAGGGTGCTACTGCCGCTGTAACGGATGGGATTGCGATACGGACCGCCAAGTTTGTTACAGGCAACTTCATCCCGGTCATCGGGAGGATGTTTACGGATGCAACAGACACGGTCATTACCGCTTCTCTTCTATTAAAAAATACTGTAGGAATCCTGGGGGTGGCGACGGTCATTCTGCTGGCTGCATTTCCTGCTATTAAAATCCTGTCGATCGCCATCATCTATAAGCTTGCAGCGGCACTTCTACAGCCGCTTGGCGGGGGAACGGTCATCACGTGTCTGGACATCATCAGCAAAAGCATCATCTATATTTTCGCGGCGCTTGCCATCGTTTCGTTCATGTTCTTTCTTAGCATTACGGTCATTGTGGCGGCTGGTAACATCACCGTCATGATCCGGTAGGTAGGTGAAAATGTCGTGAGCTATTTAACAGAATGGATTACCACCATCATCCTTTTTATACTGCTGGCAACTGTTGTAGATATGCTGCTCCCAAGTTCGAGCATGCAGAAATATACGAAGCTCGTAATCGGCCTCTTATTGATAGTCGTTATCCTGACACCGATACTGAAGCTTTTATCGACAGACATGGACGAGCTGTTTGCCAAGATGATGACCCATCCATCCTATATTTCAGAAAAAAATACAGAAAATTTAATAGAAATGAAGAAAAAAGAAATACAAGCCTCCCACTCTGCATATATTTTAGAACAAGCGGCTGTCCAAATGAAAGAAGATGTGGAAGAGGAGTTGAGGGAACAATATGGTTTAACTGTAAAAGAGGTAAATCTTGTTGTGAAAAATCAAGATCAGCTCAACAAAGTACCGACAGAAGAAGACCTTGAAATGGTAGTGATAGTTTTAAAAGAAGGAACAGAAGAGACAGCCATCTCAGTAGTAAAGCCTGTTCAGATTGACACCTCCAGACCTAATAAACCAGAACCTTCCTCACCAACCTCTGGCAGGGAAGGAAACATCGCAGCATTCCTATCAGATCGTTGGCAACTACACGAAACATTAATCTCAGTAGATGTGGAAGGGGGGGATTAGTACAAGGTGGAAAAGAAAAATCAAGCATTCATTCCTTGGTTAAAATCTCTTTTATTTGATTCATCGAAAGATAAGAAGTCTTCTAAAAAGCAGTACTTCCTCGTCGTCCTACTAATCGGTGTCGGATGTATGCTGTTTGGAAACCTATTCTTCGGCAAAGAGGAAGCGTCAACATTTAATTCTGCCATTCCAGCAATGACCCAGCAGGAGTCCGAGACACCTGTGTTCAATCAAAAAGATGGTGACAACGTACCTTCTACTATCTCTGACTATGAAGCTAGTTTTGAGAGCCAGATGACAGAGGCACTGGAAGAAATTATCGGGGTAGGCCAAGTCAACGTTGTAGTAAATGTCGATGCCACCGAAAAGAAAGTGCTTCAGAAAAACGAGTCCACCTCCACACAAACGACGGAAGAAACTGACAAAGATGGTGGAAAGCGTAGTGTCACAGACGGCTCAAAAGAGGAACAAGTTGTCATGTCAAGAAAAGGGAATGACGAGCACCCGATCGTACTGGAAACAAAAAAGCCAGTCATCCGCGGTGTGCTTGTAGTAGCACAGGGCGCTGAAAATATACATGTCAAACAAATGATTTTGGAAGCTGTAACACGAGTGCTCGATGTGCCCCAGCACAAGGTGGCAGTCCTTCCAAAAAAATCTAAGGGGGAATAAGCATGCTATTGAAAAAACAAACGGTCTGGTTACTGACCATGTTAAGCTTAGTATTTGTTCTATCAGTCTACTACTTTTTAGGAAATCAGGAAGCTGATAATATGGCAACAGATGTACCAGGAATCAGTGAACAAGCAGGCAATGAAGAACCTGGTGATGGGGAAGATGGAACAGCCGGAACTGACGGTGAAGAAGCCGAAGGAACGGAAGAAGAAGGAAATGAAGTGGTAAGATACATTTCCGGAGATGAAGCCTTCACAGAACTTCGTCTTGAACTCGAAAACGTTAGAAGTCAGCAGCGTGCCGACCTGAATGAACAAATGGCCAACACGGAGCTACCTGCCGAGGAAATTTCCAAAGCCCGCGATGAATTGAACGCGCTGAATCAAGTAGCAGGAAAAGAACTGATGATCGAAACTAGCATCAAATCCAGAAAAGACGTCGAGGATGCGATCGTTCGTGTAACTGGAGAGCAAATCAAAGTGACAGTAAAAGTGAACGGCGAGCATAATCCGCAAATGGCGAATGAAATCTACCACATCGTTCGCAGTGAATTCACGGATGTTCGAAACGAAAACATCGTGTTCGATTTCGCATCTATCAAAAACGAATAGGTTGAGTATCGGGTGGTGCGCATTGGCATCGCCCGTTTTATTTTTTTCCAGAACTAAGAAGTAAAAAAGCTTGTCAATATCCAACTTCAATAAGACAATAGGGTAGTAAAGCGTTTTCATGTTAAACTTAATTTAGCACTAGGTAATAACATCTATTACTATTTCTAGTTGAATTTAGATGGTTGGTATCGTATGATGAATATGAACTGAGTGTCTACATATGAAACAAACCATCACCTAAAGAAAAGAACAGGAACTTAAGGAGTGAAAGACATGTTAAAGATCCAAGAAATTAGAGAAATTATCAAACTGATTGACCAATCCAATATAGATGAATTTTTGTATGAGCATGAAGGCTCCAAAATCAAATTGAAAAAGCAAGGGGAACAAATGGTGGTCAGCGCGCCGGTTGCAGCCCAACCTCAAGCGGTACAGGCTCCAGCACCAGTTGCAGCGGCACCTGCAGCAGTGGAAGCGAAAGTGGAAACTACTGCAGCTGTTAACGAAACACCAAAAGTGGAAGACGAAAACCTACATAAGATCACTTCCCCAATGGTAGGAACTTTCTATGCTTCTCCGTCACCTGATGCTGCGGCATACGTACAAGCTGGAGATAAAGTGGGCGAGAACTCCGTTGTTTGTATCGTGGAAGCGATGAAATTGTTTAATGAAATTGAAGCGGAAGTTAAAGGCGAGATTGTAGAGGTGTTAGCTGATAACGGACAGCTGGTGGAGTACGGCCAACCTTTATTCCTTGTAAAAACAGTATAAGGGGTGGGTATGATGATAAAGAAGTTACTGATTGCAAATAGAGGAGAAATCGCGGTGCGTATTATTCGTGCCTGTCGCGAAATGGATATTGAAACAGTCGCTGTCTATTCGGAGGCGGATAAGAATTCTTTGCATGTACAGCTTGCGGATGAGGCCTATTGTGTGGGCCCGACAGCATCAAAGGACAGTTATTTGAGCTTTACCAATATCATCAGTGTGGCAAAATTGACTGCATCTGATGCCATTCACCCGGGTTACGGGTTCCTTGCGGAGAATTCGGATTTTGCAGAGCTTTGCAGGGAATGCAATATCACGTTTGTCGGGCCTAGTCCTGAGGCGATTTCCAAAATGGGTACGAAGGATGTCGCAAGGGAAACGATGAAAAAGGCGAATGTTCCGATCGTGCCTGGTTCACAGGGAATCATCGAGAGCATCACGGACGGTGTGAAAATCGCGAGTGAAATCGGCTATCCTGTCATCATCAAGGCAACAGCTGGTGGCGGAGGAAAAGGGATCCGTGTCGCCAGGAATGAAGAGGAACTGAAAAAAGGTATTTCCATTACACAGCAGGAGGCAGCAACAGCCTTTGGAAACCCTGGTGTGTATCTTGAAAAATTCATTGAAGATTTCCGTCATGTGGAAATCCAGGTGATGGCGGATTCCTATGGGAACACGATTCACCTTGGTGAGCGGGATTGCTCGATTCAACGACGTCTTCAAAAGCTTGTGGAGGAAACTCCATCTCCTGTCCTCGATTCTGAATTGCGGGCGGAAATGGGAGAAGCTGCGGTAAAAGCGGCGAAAGCAGTGGACTATACGGGTGCAGGTACGATAGAATTTATCTATGACTATCAAAATAGAAAGTTCTACTTCATGGAAATGAACACTCGAATCCAGGTGGAGCATCCAGTGACGGAAATGGTTACAGGTGTCGACTTGATCAAAGAGCAGATTCGAGTGGCGTCTGGTGAAAAGCTTTCTTTGACACAAGAAGAGGTTGTTTTCAATGGCTGGTCCATCGAGTGTCGTATTAATGCTGAAAATCCGGAAAAGAATTTTATGCCATCACCTGGCAAGATTGAAATGTATCTTCCTCCAGGCGGCCTCGGGGTTCGTGTAGATTCGGCTGTTTATCCTGGCTATAGCATACCGCCATACTATGATAGCATGGTAGCAAAGCTGATCACCTACGGGGCAACTCGTGAAGAAGCCATTTCCAGAATGAAACGTGCATTAGGCGAATTCATTATCGAAGGTGTGCATACCACGATACCATTCCATTTGAAACTAATGGATCACGAAAAATTTAAAGAAGGTAATTTTAATACGAAATTCCTTGAAAAATATGATGTCATGAATTCAAAAATAATAGGAGGGTCCGAACATGAGTGAAAGAAACTTATTGGAAATGGATAATAGCGGTTCACTTGGAAAAGTGGAAATAGCTCCAGAAGTTATTGAAGTGATTGCCGGGATTGCTGCTTCGGAAGTGGAAGGAGTTTCACAAATGCGTGGAAACTTCGCTGCAGGAGTAGTGGAAAGACTTGGAAAGAAAAATCATGGTAAAGGTGTTAAAGTGGACCTTTCCGAAGAAGGAATCAAAGTGGATGTGTATTGCGTGATGCAATTCGGCATTTCCATCCCGACTGTTGCCCAAAAAGTCCAGGACAACATCCGCCAAGCGTTATTGAACATGACGGCCCTTGAAATTACAGAAGTGAACATTCATGTGGTAGGCGTTCAATTTGAGACGCAAAAGAATGAAGTGGAAGTAGAACAGGAAATCTAAATAGCGAACATTGAAGAGCAGGCATTCAGGACGGATTGAATGCCTGCCTTTTTTTATGGACATAACGCCAAGGGTGCACTACTAAAAATTACTTGTATTCCATAGCAATGTTCGGTACAATTTTAGGCGCTTTCCTTTTTTGAAAGGAACGAATAACACCATGAAAACTAGGTAATGATGATGTTGAATTGAAAAATGGAATAAACGGATAATAAACGCTTCCCCAAAGCCTGTTGAAATATCCGAAAACACGAATGAATATAATGAGGATTATAGGAATGTATGTGTTTTATGTAAAAAACGAGTGAAAAGTGTGTGTTTTTTTATAAAAATGTGCTATTATCTTTATATACTAGTTGGGCACGATAAGGAGATTTACGAATGAAGCGAAGTAAAGCAAGAGAAAAAGCTCTTCAAGCTATCTTCCAAATGGATGTTAGTGATGTAGAACCGAAAGAAGCAGTGCAAAATGTGTTGGAAGAAGGCGAGAAAGCAGACGACTTCCTGAATAATATTGTTTTTGGAACAATGGAGCATCGGGAGGAAATCGATTCCACTCTGAAGCAGCACTTGGAAAAATGGTCACTTGACCGCCTGGGAACTGTCGATCGTACGATTCTTCGAATGACGGTGTATGAAATGAAATTCGAAACGGAAATTCCGGTCAATGTAAGCATTGACGAAGCGATTGAATTGGCGAAAGTATTTGGTGACGAAAAATCAAGTAGTTTCATTAACGCCGTTTTATCCAAAGTGAAGACAACTTTTGAAAATAAATAAAGCTCTTTTCTTAAAGTTTTTTATTTTACGTCCGTAAAAAATCGGCACTTGGATTTTTTACAGCATTTCTCTCCATGTTATTCAAAGAGATAAAGAATCTGCTACACTGAAAAGAGCACGAGGACTAGTAATATAACGAGTTTACTTTAAGTACGTCAAAAGCAACAATCTATGCGAAAACAGCCATAAATAAAGCGTAACAGGCTTAAGGGGGAGCTATTCATGACAGCAGTAATCGTATCTGGAAAAGAACTAGCAACAGAGAAAAGAGCCTTCATCAAAACAGAAGTTCAGAAACTTGTAGCGGATAGACAAACACAACCCAGCTTGGCAGTAATTCTTGTCGGTGATAATCCGGCATCCCATTCCTACGTCCGAGCAAAGCAAAGAGCGTGTGAAGAAGCGGGGATGCAGTGCATTTTGGAGCATTATCCCGAAACTCTGACAGAGCAGGAACTATTGGAACGCATCACTTTCTTTAACCAGGAAAAAACTGTACATGGAATTTTGGTGCAGCTACCTTTACCCCAGCACATAAACGAACTTGCAGTCATTGAAAGTATCTCTCCAGACAAAGATGTGGATGGATTCCACCCCGTGAATATCGGGAAAATGATGATCGATCAACAGGCATTCCTTCCATGCACCCCATATGGAATTGTGGAAATGATCAAGTCTTTGAACATTCCTATCGCAGGAAAACACGTTGTGGTTATCGGTAGAAGTAATATTGTCGGCAAACCGGTTGGGCAGCTACTATTAAAAGAAGATGCCACAGTAACATATTGCCATTCGCGCACAACGAATCTTGCCTCCATCACGAAACAGGCGGATATCCTGATTGCTGCAGTTGGAAAACCAAAGCTCATTGGTCCTGATTTTGTAAAAGAAGGCGCCATTGTCATTGATGTAGGTGTAAATAGACTCGAAACTGGAAAGCTTTGTGGAGACGTGGACTTTGATACAGTCAAGGAAAAAGCGAGTTATATCACTCCTGTTCCTGGCGGAGTCGGCCCGATGACCATCACGATGCTCCTCCAGAATACGTTGCAATCTGCACAAAAAATCGGTAGGGCAAACAAGACGTTTTCCTGACAATATGGTATGTTTAGAGATGGATGGAACATTGGTTCTTCCGTCTTTTTTCATATTCTTTTATAATAGAGGATGTTACAAAGGAGCGACCTTATGAGTGATCGCATGTACTTGACAGTTACAGCTTTAACAAAATACATAAAAAGAAAATTTGATATCGATCCCCATCTGCAGGATGTGTGGCTAAAGGGCGAAATATCCAACTTCAAACAGCATAGCAGAGGGCATATGTACTTCACGTTGAAGGATCAGAATGCCAGGCTGCAGGTTGTGATGTTTGCCGGACAGAACAGAAGCCTCGCCTTTAAACCGGAAGAAGGAATGAAGGTGCTGGTGCGCGGGGAGCTAACCGTGTATGAGGCGAATGGGTCGTATCAGATGTACATAAAAGAAATGCAGCCGGATGGAGTGGGAAGCCTATATCTTGCCTATGAGGAGCTGAAGAAGAAGCTTTCAAGCGAAGGGCTATTTGCCCCTACATATAAAAAGCCCCTTCCCAAATACCCTCAAACGGTGGGTGTAATCACTTCCCCGACAGGAGCGGCTGTCCGGGATATCATTACGACACTTAAAAGAAGATATCCCCTCACGAACATCGTTGTCATCCCCGCACTTGTTCAGGGAACCCATGCAGCGCCATCCATTGTCAAGGCGATTAAGCTGGCTCATGAACTGGATGGAGTGGATGTGCTCATAGTTGGCCGTGGCGGCGGGTCGATCGAGGAGCTTTGGGCATTTAACGAGGAAATCGTAGCAAGGGAAATTTTCGCCTCAAAGATCCCGATCATTTCAGCAGTTGGTCATGAGACCGACTTTACGATTGCGGATTTTGTTGCAGATATGCGCGCACCGACGCCGACTGCAGCTGCAGAGCTTGCAGTCCCTCATATCAATGAGCTGATGGAACGCCTAACTGACCGGAAATTCAGATTGCACCGTGCTTCCAATAAGCTGATGCAAGGATTCAAGGACCGTCTTACCACGCTGCAGAAATCCTATGCATTCAGATTCCCGAAAAACCTCTATGTTCAAAAGGAGCAGGAGCTCGACCGGATGATGGATGACCTTGAAGCAGCCATGAAGCGGCTTGTGGAAAAAAAGCGTGACAAGCAACTGCAGATATCATCATTGCTCGAGCGCAACCATCCCAGAAAGCAGCTGGAGTTGGAGAAGAGCTCCTTGGAGCAGCAGACCAAGATGCTGACAAAATACATGCAGCAGGCGTTGCAAAAGAAGCAATGGGAGTTTCAAAACCAGTTAACCAAAATAGATGGATTAAGTCCATTGAAAATAATGAGCCGTGGCTATAGCGTGGCATACGCAAGCAGTGGAGAAATTGTAAAAAGTAAAGAACAGGTGAAGATAGGGGACACCTTGCAAGTTAATTTACAGGATGGAACCCTTGATTGTGAAGTGCAGGAGATAAAGGAGCGAAAAAACAATGAGTGAAAAGAAGACGAAAAAAGAAGTATCATTCGAAGAGGCTATGAGAGAGCTGGAAGCTATTGTGGAAAAGCTCGAAGAAGGGGATGTTCCCTTGGAAGAGGCCATTTCACATTATAAAGAAGGAATGAAGCTTTCCAAGCTTTGTCATGACAAGCTTACCCATGTAGAAGGGGAAATGGAAAAGATCCTGAAGGAAAACGGCGAGTTGGAGTCCTTTGCGATACAGGAGGATGAAGCTTAATTGTCGACACATACAAACCTTCAAACTTTTTTGCAAGATAGAAAACCGTTAGTGGAAGATAAGCTCTATAGTTATATGGAAAACATGGATGCCCCGTCAGTACTTGTAGAATCGATGAAATATTCCCTGAAAGCGGGAGGAAAAAGGCTCCGTCCCCTCCTGGTCCTTGCAACTCTACATTCCTTCGGTAAAAAGGAGGAACTGGGTCTTCCTGTTGCGTGCGCAATAGAAATGATTCACACCTACTCTTTGATCCATGATGATCTACCGAGCATGGATGACGATGATTACCGCAGAGGAAAGCCTACCAACCATAAAGTATACGGGGAAGCAATGGCGATTCTTGCAGGAGATGCACTTCTGACCTACAGCTTTGAAGTGATGGAGAGTCTGCTGGAAAAAGGTGTTACCCCATCTAAGGTGCTTATGCTTGTCAAAGAGTTGGCAAAGGCGGCAGGTCCCACTGGAATGGTTGGTGGACAGGTTGCGGATATGGAAGGGGAAGGTGCACGGCTACTGCTTGAGGACCTTGAATACATCCATCGGAACAAAACAGGAAAGCTGCTTGGTTATAGCATTTATGCAGGTGCCGTACTTGCAGATGCAACCGAAGACCAGTTGACCATGCTTTCCGAGTTTTCCGACCATCTTGGACTCGCTTTTCAAATCCGGGACGATATCCTTGATATTGAAGGAGAAGCTGAAAAGATAGGCAAACCAGTCGGCTCTGATACGCTGAATGAAAAAGTGACCTATCCAGCCCTTCTGACTATGGAAGGTGCCAAGGGAAAACTGAACCACCACATAGAAGAAGCAAAGAAGTTGCTGAAAAGCTTGCCGCTAGAATCTGACCTTTTGGCCCAGCTCTGTGACCTGATTGCCAAAAGGGACCATTAATCGACAAAAAACATACGGAAAATTGAGCATTTCCTCTTTTTATGATATAGTAAATGGAACTAAAGAGTAGTATCTCATACTCTAATTGCCCATCTACATAAGGAAACTTACATCAAGTGAAAATTTATAAATAATTGTGAAGAAAATACAAATGCTTAACATATAAGGTGCAGAATTATACTATTGTATTATAAATGGAATGAAGCCATTAATTGGAGTTTAGCTTTTCGCCGTTATCACACTTGTGTTAGCGGCTATTTTTTCAGGCGGCAGCATAATGGTACCATTCCATGGCGGAACGGCTCATAAGTAAACGGTTCCATCAGAACTGCGAACTGTCGAAAGATAAAAATAAGCGAATTTAGCAAGGAAAGAGAGTGATCCCTTTTGGATCTTACAAAGATTACAAGCCCGCAATTTCTTAAAAATATGTCAATTGCCGAGTTGGAAGGATTAAGTGCCGAAGTGCGCAAATTTCTGATTGAGCAATTATCAACTACCGGAGGACATATCGGTCCGAATCTTGGTGTGGTGGAATTGACCATCGCTCTTCATAAAGTGTTTGACAGCCCGAAAGACAAATTCCTGTGGGACGTTGGGCATCAGGCCTATGTACATAAAATTTTGACAGGCAGGGCCTGTGAATTCAACACGTTGCGCAAGTATAAGGGTCTCTGCGGTTTCCCGAAACGCAATGAAAGCGAGCACGATGTATGGGAAACTGGTCATTCCTCCACCTCTCTTTCCGGAGCTATGGGGATGGCGGCTGCCCGTGACATCAAAGGAACCAAAGAATACGTTATCCCGATTATCGGAGACGGCGCCTTGACAGGTGGAATGGCACTTGAAGCCTTAAATCATATCGGGCATGAAAAGAAAGACATGATTGTGATCCTGAATGATAATGAAATGTCGATTGCACCGAATGTTGGTGCGCTGCATAGTGCGCTAGGAAGAATGCGCACTGCCGGCAAGTATAATTGGGTGAAAGACGAGCTGGAAGTGCTATTAAAGAAAATTCCGGCAGTAGGCGGGAAACTGGCTTCCACGGCAGAAAGAATCAAGGACAGCTTGAAATACTTGGTAGTAAGCGGGATGTTCTTCGAAGAGCTCGGGTTTACGTATCTCGGACCGATTGATGGACATAATTACAACGACTTAATAGAAAACCTTAATTATGCGAAGAAGACTGAAGGACCAGTTTTGATTCATGTGGTGACGAAAAAAGGGAAGGGCTATGAGCCTGCAGAATCCGATAAGATCGGGACGTGGCATGGAATAGGTCCGTATAAAATTGAAACAGGCGATGTCCTGAAGCCGGTCGGCGCACCCCCTGCCTGGAGCAGTGTGGTAAGTGAGACCGTCAGGAAGATTGCGCGAGAAGATGGGCGTGTGGTTGCCATCACTCCTGCGATGCCTGTCGGGTCGAAGCTTGAGAACTTTGCAAAGGAATTCCCGGAGCGCATGTATGATGTCGGCATTGCCGAGCAGCATGCCGTGACGATGGCTGCAGGACTTGCCACACAAGGCTTGAAGCCGTTTGTTGCCATCTATTCCACATTCCTCCAAAGAGCGTATGATCAGGTTGTACATGACGTCTGCCGCCAAAACCTGAACGTCTTCTTTGGTATTGACCGTTCAGGTCTTGTTGGTGAGGACGGGGAAACCCATCAAGGAGTGTTTGATATTGCTTTCTTAAGGCATCTTCCTAATATGGTGCTGATGATGCCGAAGGACGAAAATGAAGGCCAGCATCTGGTTTATACAGCCAACAAATACGACGGGGGACCAATTGCAATCCGCTATCCAAGAGGAAACGGTCTTGGCGTGAAAATGGATGAGGAGCTTAAGGAAATCCCGATCGGTTCCTGGGAAGTGCTGAAGGAAGGTACGGATGCAGCAATCCTGACATTCGGTACAACGATAGGCATGGCACTTGAAGCAGCAGAAGCTTTGTCAAAGGATGAACTTTCGGTGAAGGTAGTAAATGCGCGATTCATCAAACCGATGGATGAAGCGATGCTGCATGACCTGTTTAAATCAGGTATGCCGGTTGTAACGATAGAGGAAGCGGTGCTCCAAGGAGGATTCGGTAGTGCAGTCGTGGAATTCGCAAGCGATAACGGCTATACGAACAGAGTTGTCAGAATGGGCATTCCAGACCGATTCATCGAGCACGGCAGTGTAAAGGAATTGATGAATGAAATAGATCTGACGGCTACTAAAGTCGCAGAAAACGTAAAATTGATTTCATCAAGAAGAAAACAAAAAAGGGCATAGGGCATATGGCGAAAAAAGAAAGACTAGATGTATTATTAGTGGAGCGCGGCCTGATAGAAACACGCGAAAAGGCTAAGCGTTCCATCATGGCAGGACTCGTATATACAAATGAACAGCGCTTGGACAAGCCGGGTGAAAAAGTGGCAATCGATGCCCCATTGACGATAAAAGGAAATCTTATACCTTACGTCAGCAGAGGGGGACTTAAGCTTGAAAAAGCCCTAAAAGTCTTTGATCTGGATGTAAATGATAAAATTCTCCTTGATATCGGTGCATCCACCGGTGGCTTCACGGATTGCGCGCTTCAAAACGGAGCAAAAAGGAGCTATGCACTTGATGTAGGCTATAACCAGCTTGCCTGGAAGCTTCGTCAGGATGAACGTGTCGTGGTAATGGAACGTACCAATTTCCGCTATGTCACACCAGTTGACCTGACATTCGGCATGCCGGAATTTGCAAGCATCGATGTTTCATTTATCTCTCTTAAATTGATTCTGCCTGTTCTTAAAACGTTGCTTGTTCCTGATAGTGATGTTGTGGCACTCGTAAAGCCGCAATTCGAAGCTGGTAAAGGTCAGGTAGGTAAAAAAGGGATTGTCCGCGAACCGGAGATCCATGAGGCTGTCCTTGAAATGATTCGTGATTTCAGCTTAAAAGAAGGCTATGATGTGCAAGACCTCTCCTTTTCACCAATCACAGGAGGGGAAGGGAATATCGAATTCCTCCTCCATCTGAAATGGTGCGGACCAAAGGATCCCGGATCAGATCACCTGAAATATACCATTTCCCAAGTGGTTGCAGAGGCTCATCAACAATTAAAAGCAGAAAAAGGGGAATGACTTTTCAGTTGTTCCTTTTTTTCACGTGGGGCGATAGTTTTCTTTTACATATGATAAGGTTTGAATTAACATAAAACTAGGTATTGTCATGCAACATAGATATATTTAAGGGGTGCCGAAATGACCAAGGGGCAAAGACATATTAAAATAAGAGAATTGATAACAAACAGTGAAGTGGAAACGCAGGATGAATTGGTGGATCGCTTAAAAAGCGCGGGATTCAACGTCACGCAGGCCACGGTTTCAAGGGATATCAAGGAGCTGCATCTTGTAAAGGTGCCGATGATGGACGGCAGATACAAATATAGCCTACCAGCCGATCAGCGCTTTAACCCGTTGCAGAAGCTAAAACGATCCCTGATGGATGCGTTCGTCAAACTCGACATCGCAGGTCATATGATCGTCATGAAAACGATGCCCGGTAACGCCAACGCAATCGGAGTATTAATTGACAATCTCGATTGGCCGGAGATCTTGGGAACCATCTGTGGAGACGATACATGCCTGATCATCTGCCGTACCCCAGAGCAAGCCGAAGAGCTCTCGGAAAAATTTATTAATATGCTTTAAAAATTATAGCCGCTTGTTTGTGTCCCGAAGTGGATATCGATGAATATTTCAATTTATTGATAAATCCGCTCACGATATCAACGAAAATTTCCGGAAATCAATGAAATTTTGCGGAGATCAATGAAATTTTTAATATATCAACGAAAACACAGCACATATCGATAAAACACATATTTCGACAAAATTCATCCGCTTGGGCTAAAAAGTCAGCAGGGTCTAGTCCTTGCTCGAGTATTATTAAAGTTTTCAAAGAATATTAGCTGGTGATTGGAGCAAAAGGCGAAGACTCCTGCGGGAGATAGCGGTTAGATTGAGACCCCGCAGGCGAAAGCCGAGGAGGCTCAACAAGCGCCCCGCGGAAAGCGCAGCCTTTTGCGGAGATCAACAGCGGTGTTTAATGCCAAACAAAATATAGAACGATTCCGTAAAGGAAGTGATGGAATGATTGCAGAATTAACGATCAAAAATTTTGCCATTATTGAATCCCTGTCAATCTCTTTTGATAAAGGCCTGACTGTGCTGACCGGAGAAACGGGTGCCGGGAAATCCATTATCATCGATGCAATCCACCTGCTGGCTGGTGGACGGGGCTCCCATGAATTTGTGCGTTTCGGAGAGAAGCGTGCAGAACTTGAGGGGCTGTTCCTGCTTGAGGATGCGTCCCATCCATGCTATCGGGTCTGCGAAGAACTTGGCATTGATATTGAAGATGAGATGGTCGTACTGAGAAGGGAAATCCATGCGACAGGAAAGAGTGTGTGCAGGGTGAACGGCAAGCTCGTGACTATCGCTCTTTTACGAGAGGTAGGACAAACCCTGGTCGATATTCATGGGCAGCACGAGCATCAGGAGCTCATGGATCCCGATCTCCATCTGGCACTCCTTGATCAGTTTGGCGGCAAAGCGGTTCAAAAGGAGCTGCTGGCCTATTCAGAAATATATAAAGAGTACAAGGATGTGGAAAAGCGTCTCCTTCACTTGACAGAAAACGAGCAGAAAGTGGCACACCGCCTTGATCTGCTGCAATTCCAGGCAGAGGAAATCAACAATGCACAGCTTACGCTCAATGAGGATGAAGAGCTTTTTGAGGAACGAACCAAAATCAGCAACTACGAGCGGCTTTATCAGTCCCTGAACAACTGCTACTATTCCATGCATGGTGAACAAAAGGCACTTGACTGGATCGGACAGGCCATGTCTGAAGCGGAAGGTTTGGAGGAGATCGATAAGAATCTGAAGGATGTTTTTGATACAATCTCCAACTCCTACTATCAACTTGAGGAGTTATCCTATCGGCTGCGGGACGAAATCGATCAACTGGAATTTGATCCAAAGCGCCTGGATTTCATCGAAAGTAGATTGAACGAGATCAAGCAGCTGAAAAGGAAGTATGGCAGTTCCGTTGAGGAAATCCTGGAATACGCCTCTAAAATCGAAGAAGAGCTGGAGACCCTGCAGAACCGTGACTCTCACATTCACCAGCTTCAGGAATCACTGCAATCATTAAAAGAGGATCTCGCATTGGAAGCCAAAGCGTTGACGGAAGCCCGCATGAAGGCTGCTGCAAAGCTCACAAAGAGCATTCATAAGGAACTTAAGGATCTTTATTTGGAAAAAGCGATATTCGACGTCCATTTTGATGTGAGAAAAGAAAAGGGGCAAGACGGTTTTCTTTTTCAGAAAAATGGAGTGGATATGGTCGAGTTTTATCTCACCACCAACCCTGGCGAACCGCTGAAGCCGATGGCAAAAGTAGCTTCAGGAGGAGAGCTTTCTCGGATCATGCTGGCGCTGAAGAGCATTTTCTCAAAGCATCAGGGAATTACCTCAATTATCTTTGATGAAGTGGATACTGGTGTAAGCGGGCGTGTCGCCCAAAGCATCGCAGAGAAGATCTATCAGGTATCTGTGGATTCACAGGTTCTCTGCATTTCCCACCTGCCGCAAGTTGCTGCCATGTCCGATACCCATCTCTTCATCAGCAAGGATGTGAAGGGAGAACGGACGAAAACAAAAGTGAACGTGCTTGGGGAAGAAGATAAAATCCGCGAAATCGGCCGAATGATCTCAGGTGTGGAAATCACTAGTCTCACCAAAGAGCATGCAAAAGAGTTATTGGAACTAGCCGGCAGTATGAAGCAGGCTTAATGGTTAGGAGCGTTTCCCATGATTGTCGTGGGAAGCGCTTTTTTTGGTGTGTGATGGGCGCAGGAGCAACGTGAGGATATTGTGTAGTTGCGAGAGGATAGAACGAGGTTACGTGAGAATAGGTTGGTGTTACGTGAGGATAGAACCAAGAAACGTGAGAATAGCACCCGTGGACGTGAGAATTGACTGAAAACAATCAATCCTTCCTCCAAAATCATCCCGAACTCAGCACACCTTCATTTATACGTCCCACATGCCTTGAATAACTATCCATATTGGGTAGCTTTTTTATTTATATATTGGTTATAAATGTGGGCGTAGAAGGCAAAATTATATAATGTAGCCATGAAAGGTGTGGGATAGGAGCGAGGAGAGTGAAAAAGTTTGAGAGAAGATTTAATTAGAAAAATTATCGGTGTATTTCTCCTTGTTTCAGTCATGGTATTGTGTACAAGTCAGCCATTTAAAGAGTTTATCCAAATTCCCAATAAAATAACGATGTTTGAAGGGCAAGGAATTCATTTCCAATCATCCATACCTGTAAACGCGATGGTGAAGGGAAATGAGCCTTCTGTTGGAATAGATACGGAGAATGGTGCAGTCGCTCTTAACGGTAAGAAAAGCGGGGAAAGCCAAGTTGTTCTAGAGCTTGCCGGTATCCCGATCAAGCAAGTGAATGTGGATGTAATCCCTGAATATAAAGTGTATCCTGGTGGTCAGTCCATCGGTGTGAAATTAAATACTTTAGGTGTATTGGTTGTCGGTCATCATCAAGTGGATACGGTAGAGGGAAAGCAGTCGCCTGGTGAAATTGCAGGCATTCAAGTCGGTGACATTATTACAAAGATCAATGGTGAAACAATTGAACAGATGAGCGATGTGGCCCCATTTGTTCAAAAAGCCGGGAAAACCGGTGCTCCGCTCGATGTTGTCATAACTAGAGATAAGAAAACCATCGAGACAAAATTAGTTCCCTTAAAAGACAAGCAGGACAGTACATTCCGCATCGGTTTGTACATCAGGGATTCTGCAGCAGGAATCGGGACTATGACTTTTTATGATCCCATTACGATGAAGTACGGTGCACTTGGTCATGTTATTTCGGACATGGATACCAAAAAGCCGATTGTGGTGCAGGACGGACAGATAGTACGATCCACCGTTACGTCGATTGAAAAAGGAAGCAATGGGGTGCCAGGTGAGAAGCTGGCGCGTTTCTCCAACGACCGTTCTTCCATCGGCGATATCACCAGAAACAGTCCGTTCGGTATCTTCGGAACGCTCCATCAGGATATCCAAAACGGCATAATGGACAAAGCATTGCCGATCGCACTCTCCCATGAGGTAAAAGAGGGTCCTGCAAAGATTCTGACCGTCGTAAATGAAGACAAGGTGGAGGAGTTTGATGTGGAAGTGATCAGCTCGATACCACAAAAGTTCCCGGCAACAAAAGGGATGGTCATCAAGATAACGGATCCGGTACTATTAGAGAAAACAGGTGGAATTGTCCAAGGAATGAGTGGCAGTCCCATCATTCAGAATGGCAAAGTTATCGGCGCGGTAACACACGTGTTCGTCAACGACCCGACTTCGGGGTATGGTGTTCATATAGAATGGATGCTGAACGAAGCAGGCATTGACATCTATAAAAAGGAAAACCTAAAGAAAGTGGGCTGATCCAGCTCGCTTTTTTTCTTTTGTTTACTTAAATTTTTGTTTTGATACAGGACGCTAGCTGTTGATTGGAGCGAAAGGCGTAGACTCCTCGAAAATGCGAGCATTTTCTTCGTGCGATGTATCGCTGCCGTAGCTTTCCTTGTCCTGCGGGAGGTAGCGCTTAGATGGAGACCCCGCAGGCGAAGCTGAGGAGGCTGCACAAGCGCCCCGCGGAAAGCGAAATCTTTCGCGGAAATCAACAGCGGTGGTTAACAGAGTTTTTCTTTTATTTGGTATTCACATACGGTATGATAGAAAATATAAAGATTTTTCGACAAATGTAACAAGGATTTGCGACTTTGTGCGTAATTAGTCGAAAAAAGAAGGAATATGAAGATAAACCCTCTTTTCGTAATAATTTTAAGGATTTTTATAAATATTAGAGGAAAAGAGGTTGCATTGTCGAATTTAACAATTAGAATAAAAATATAGAGAAAATTACAAACCAAAGAAAAGAATGTATAGGGACTGAGGAGGAAATTAGCTGTATGAAAATCAAAGTGTGTGTGGTAGATGATAATCGTGAATTAGTTGGCCTGTTAGAGGAGTATATTTCTGCACAAGAAGACATGGAAGTGGTAGGAGTTGCACACAACGGTCAGGAATGCCTTCAATTAATTCAAGACAAGTCACCGGACGTCTTAATTTTAGATATTATTATGCCTCATCTTGATGGTTTGGGAGTATTGGAAAAAATGCGTTCCCTGAACCTTGAGAAGCAACCAAACGTGATTATGCTTACAGCTTTTGGGCAAGAGGATGTTACAAAGAAAGCAGTGGATCTCGGCGCTTCTTATTTTATCCTTAAGCCATTTGATATGGAAAACCTGGTTAGCAGTATCCGTCAGGTAAGCGGTAAATCTTCACCGATCTTGAAGCGTTCCGGTTCGTCGTCCTTCCGCTCCTCAAGCCCAGAAACAAAAGGTAGAAACCTGGATGCAAACATCACGAGCATCATTCACGAAATCGGCGTACCAGCACACATCAAAGGTTACCTTTATTTAAGAGAAGCGATTAGCATGGTCTATAATGATATAGAGCTTTTAGGCTCCATTACGAAAGTCCTTTATCCGGATATTGCAAAGAAATACAACACAACTGCCAGCCGTGTAGAGCGTGCTATCCGCCATGCCATCGAGGTTGCTTGGTCCCGCGGGAATATCGATAGCATTTCGTCGTTGTTCGGTTACACGGTTTCCATGACAAAAGCAAAACCAACCAACAGTGAATTCATTGCGATGGTTGCGGACAAGCTACGTCTGGAGCACCGCGCTTCCTGAAAGGGTAAGGAACAATAAAATAGCCAACATCATTAAATGACCAGTGATTGCGATTATTGGTCATTTTTTGCTTTGTTGTGAATAGGTTTTCTGCCAATATAAAAAAGCGAACCAAAAAGTCCGCTCCTACTGCAAATACTAAAACTTACTATGCGCATTCTTCTATGATAATCTATACTTAATCTTGAGCAGCTATTCCTTTTTAGCTTCCTCACGTTCGATTTCCACTAACTTTTGCACTAAAATGTGCTGTGGAAGGTGCATGATCTGTTCAATCGGTACATCTAATGCCTTGGCTAGCCTTTGGGCTGTTTCTGCGGAGATTTGCAACGGACGCATCTCATTCACCTCGTTTTTGAATAGTAATACATTTATTTTACTAAAAACGGAGCTTTTTTGTAACTGTTATTCTTAGAGGAATATCGAAAGGTGTGAAAACATGACAAAAATATTTGGTCACCGAGGCTCAGCTGGTACTCATCCTGAAAATACGATGATCAGCTTTGAGCAGGCATACATAGATGGGGCGGACGGCATCGAGCTGGATGTTCAACTGAGCAAGGACGGGATCCCTGTTGTCATTCACGACGAAAAGGTGGACAGGACAACAAATGGGAAAGGCTTCGTGAAGGACATGAAGCTGAAGGAGTTGCAGAAGCTGAACGCGGTCTATAAATTTGGCGATCAATATAAAGCGGCTGCCATACCCACACTAGAACAAGTGCTCAACTGGGCAAAGGGGAAAGGGATTCTTATTAACATTGAACTCAAGAATGGCATCATTGCCTATGAGGGCCTTGAGGAGAAGGTGGTGGAGCTGATAGACAAATATGATCTTCACTCTAAAATAATCTTTTCAAGCTTTAACCACTATAGCATTGCCAAACTCCACAAGCTCGTGCCTGATATCGACAAGGCGGTTCTGTATATGGAAGGGATCTATAAGCCTTGGGAGTATACCAAGTGGGTTGGGGGTAATGGAATCCATCCAAGTATAAAGGCATGTCCAACAGCTTTGATTGAGCAGTCACAAAAAGCGGGAGTGCCGGTCAGACCTTTTACTGTAAATGATAAAAAAGTGATGAAAAAATTGTTTGAGATTAACTGTGCAGGTTTTTTCACGGATTATCCGAAAATTGCGGTGCAGTTAAGAAAATAGACAAAAATCCGGTTCTCCACATCTAGGAGTTCCGGATTTTTTATTTTTGAAAACGTTTCTGCACTTTACTGCGTTTGCGGTCTCTATAGAAGATGAATCCTGCTACAAACCACAGTCCGACCAGGAAGAAAAGAAGTCCTATCAGAAACTGCAGCCAAAGGTAAGGAATCAGTGGATGGCCGATGTTGAACACCATGTCCCTCATTAGCTTGATACCGTACACTGCAAGACATCCAGGTATAAGAACTATAACTAAAGCTATTATTCGTTGCATAAATATATGTGCCTCACTTTCCGAGCGTTCGATCATATTATATCAGATTTTGTCTTGCTTAGAAGAAAAAAACCGTTTATGATAGAAGTATGCAAGATATTTCATATGTTTATAAGAAGACTATGAATTTTCTTTCAATTTACAACTGGATGACAAAACAATAGTAGAAGATGATTCACTAGTCGTTCTTAACTAAATAAAGGGGTTTGTTATGCAGACAGTACTGATAGTTGGCGCTGGTAAGGGTGGCTCTGCGATTTTAAAAATGTTAACGCATTCAGGGATGTTCAACCTCGTTGCGGTAGTCGATATAGACAAGAATGCTGCAGGCTTGGCAATGGCAAACCGGATGGGGATACCAGTTGGTAATAGGTGGGAAGATTTTCTTGCCGATAAGCTTGATATCATCATTGAAGCCACCGGGTCCGAAGAAGTTTTTCAGGAAATTAGAGAAAAGAAAGATAAAAAGACAGTTCTTGTTCCAGGGACGGTCGCACACATTACAGCAAAGCTGGTGGAAGAACGAGAAGACCTAATTGCGAAAATGAAATACGAATCACATAAGCGTGATCTGATCTTCAATCTCCTGCATGACGGGTTGTTGGTAGTCGACCAGACGGGCAATGTGATCCTGTTCAATAAAAGCGCACAGCGGATTGCGGGAATAAAGAAAGAGCACATTGAAAACAAGCATGTTCTCGAGTATATTCCGTCAAGCAGACTAATTGATGTGATACATACAAAAAGAGTCGAAAAAAATAAAGAAATGATTCTAGAGAACGGCAAGAAAATCATTACTACACGATCCCCGCTGATTGATGAGGATGGTAAAGTAATCGGTGCTTTTGCGGTATTCAAGGATATTACGGAAGTAGTAAACCTGGCTGAGGAAGTGACCAACCTCAAGGGTATACAGACGATGCTTGAGGCGATCATTCAATCCTCGGATGAAGCGATATCGGTTGTGGATGAATTTGGCCGCGGGCTGATGATCAACCCTGCATATTCAAGGCTGACAGGCCTGAAGGAAGAACAGGTAATCGGTAAGCCTGCCACTGCGGATATTTCTGAAGGGGACAGTATGCATATGAAGGTGCTGGAGACCAGAAGAGCGGTACGAGGGGTAAACCTAAAGGTTGGCCCGGGTAAAAAAGAGGTTATTGTAAATGTTGCGCCGATCATTGTGGACGGCAAGCTGAAGGGGAGTGTCGGGGTCATCCATGACGTCTCTGAGATCCAGACGCTGACAACAGAGCTGGACCGTGCAAGGCAGATCATCCGGACCCTGGAAGCGAAATACTCCTTTGAGGATATCATCGGTTCTTCCGAGGAAATGAGCCTAGCAATCGAACAGGCGAAATTGGGTGCAAAAACTCCTGCAACTGTTTTATTGCGTGGGGAATCAGGCACAGGGAAAGAATTATTTGCCCATGCCATCCATAACGGAAGCAGCAGGAAGTATAACAAGTTCATTCGGGTCAATTGTGCGGCGCTCTCTGAATCGCTTTTGGAAAGTGAACTGTTCGGCTATGAAGAAGGTGCTTTTTCCGGGGCTAAACGCGGCGGAAAGAAAGGGCTTTTTGAAGAAGCGAACAACGGTAGTATTTTCCTTGACGAAATAGGGGAATTGTCTGCCAACACACAAGCAAAACTATTAAGGGTATTGCAAGAAAATGAAATTATCAGGGTTGGTGGAACAAAAGCAATATCCATCAATGTCCGGGTCATTGCAGCGACCAATGTAAATCTGGAAAAGGGCATTGCGAATGGCACCTTCCGTGAAGATTTGTATTACCGGTTGAACAGGATGCCGATTCATATTCCTCCATTAAGAAAACGAAAAGAGGATATCGAGGCGATTAGCGAGCATCTGATAAGAAAAATCAACCAGGACTATGGCAGGAATGTGGAGGGGTTAACACCGCAAGCCATCCATTATTTAGCCTCCTATGACTGGCCGGGAAATGTCAGGGAGCTCGAGAATGTCCTCGGACGTGCCATCATCTTCATGCAATATAGTGAAGTGCTGATTGATACGAGCCATATTCCTGCACTTGCCAAAGGTGAAAATGTCAGTCAGGAATCGTCTGAAGCCATTCCCGAGAATCAAACACTGATGGAAATGCTGGAAGGGTACGAAGCGAAGATTATTCAAAAGACCCTGAAGAAGAACAAAGGTAATAAAACGAAAACAGCAAAGGAGCTCGGGGTATCCATTCGTAATCTTTATTATAAAATGGAAAAGTTCCACCTTGCTTGATAATGCATGCAAAATACTGCGTGATACGCAAATTTCTGCATATATATTTATAAATAAATAAAGCGTTTACATGATTTTCGTGTTGGCACGAATCTTGCATAGATATAATTGGTGTAGAAAGGAAGGGTTGAAGAGATGAAACTAGATGAACTTATCAGCAGAGCAACCCGATTGCCATCAAAGGTAGTTGCTATCGCAGCTGCGGAAGATGCAGAGGTGATGGAAGCGGTCGCCCATGCATTGGAAAAGGATTTAGCTTCTTTTATCCTTTTCGGTGATGAGGAAAAGATCACTGGCATGCTTGCCTCCCATCGAATCGAAAGCTCGCATGAGGGCGTAAGGATTGTACCTGCGGCCACTGCAAAGGAAGCGGCACAGCTAGCCGTAAAGGCGGTTTCCGGTAAAGAGGCAGATGTTTTGATGAAGGGCAATGTTCCAACAGCTACTATATTGAAAGAAGTACTGAATAAAGAATATGGTCTTCGCACAGGCAGCGTGTTATCCCATGTGGCAGCATTTGAGGTGCCGGGCTATGACCGACTTATTTTTGTCACTGATGCGGCGATGAATATTGAACCGACATTAGAGCAGAAGGTGCAGATTGTACAAAACTCTGTATCTGTAGCCAGGGCATTAGGTCTTGAGATGCCGAAAGTTGCGCCACTTGCAGCTGTGGAGGTTGTAAATCCTGCAATGCAAGCGACAGTGGATGCTGCCCTGCTGACACAGATGAACCACAGAGGCCAAATCAAAGACTGCATCATAGACGGTCCGTTGGCATTGGATAATGCCGTGAGCGTTCTTGCAGCAGAACATAAAGGAATCAAAAGTGAAGTTGCAGGACAAGCAGATATCCTTTTTGTACCTACCATAGAAGTGGGAAATGTCCTTTATAAATCACTTATTTATTTTGCAAAAGCAAAGGTCGGTGCCATCATTTCAGGTGCCAAAGCTCCGATTGTTTTAACATCAAGAGCAGACTCGGCTGAAAGTAAATTGAATTCATTAGCATTAGCCGTCTGTTCTGTTAAATAATATATCTAACTAAAAATTAACACTATCTTGGGGAGGAATTTTATCATGGAAATTTTCAAATATATGGAGACTTACGATTACGAGCAACTAGTTATTTGTCAGGATAAAAAATCAGGATTGAAAGCAATCATCGCGATCCACGATACAACACTTGGACCTGCATTGGGTGGAACTCGCATGTGGACATATGCTTCCGAGGAAGCTGCGATTGAGGATGCACTTCGCCTTGCAAAAGGTATGACTTACAAAAACGCTGCTGCTGGACTTAACCTTGGCGGAGGAAAAACGGTTATCATCGGTGATCCACGTACAGACAAAAACGAGGAAATGTTCCGCGCTTTTGGTCGTTATATCCAAGGATTGAATGGACGATATATTACTGCTGAAGATGTTGGGACAACTGTAGCAGATATGGACCTTATCTATGAAGAAACTGACTATGTAACAGGTGTTTCACCTGCATTCGGTTCTTCCGGTAACCCATCTCCTGTAACGGCGTATGGCGTATACCGCGGTATGAAAGCTGCTGCAAAAGAAGCTTTCGGCACAGATTCATTGGAAGGTAAAGTAGTGGCAGTTCAAGGTGTAGGAAACGTGGCATTCAACCTTTGCCGTCACTTGCATGAAGAAGGTGCACAACTGATCGTGACAGATATCAATAAAGAAGCGGTTAACCGTGCAGTTGAAGAGTTCGGTGCAAAAGCAGTCGACATCAACGACATCTACAGCGTGGAATGCGATATCTATGCTCCATGTGCATTAGGTGCGACAATCAACGACGAAACAATTCCACAATTAAAGGCTAAAGTTATTGCAGGTGCTGCAAACAACCAGCTGCTTGATACAAAACACGGCGACATCATCCATGAAATGGGTATCGTCTACGCTCCTGACTATGTAATCAATGCTGGTGGAGTAATCAACGTCGCGGATGAGCTTTACGGCTACAACCGTGAGCGTGCAATGAAAAAAGTAGAAGGCATCTACGATAACATCGAAAAAGTTATTGAAATTGCAAAACGTGACGGAATCCCGACATACAAAGCTGCTGACCGTTTAGCAGAAGAGCGCATCGAGCGCATGAGAATGTCACGCAGCCAATTTTTACAAAACGGACATCATATTTTAAGCCGTCGTAACGGACGCTAATATTATAAAGAATTGAAATAAGGAACGGGGGGCTGTGCCAGGCTTCGTGGAAACACGCTTGGGACACCCCTGTTACCTGTAATAATGGAGGTTTCCACATTGTTAGAAAAGGAATATCGCATACTTGTCATCAACCCAGGATCCACATCAACGAAAATAGGTGTATTCGATAATGAACGCTCCGTTTTTGAGAAAACAATACGTCACGATAGTGAAACGATCAATTCCTTTGCATCAATCTTTGATCAATACGAATTCAGAAAAACGACCATTCTTGAAACATTGGACCAAGAAGGCATCAACATTTCGAAGCTGAGTGCTGTGTGCGGCCGTGGGGGACTACTTCGTCCAATCGAAGGTGGAACCTATTCGGTTAATGACGAGATGCTGAAAGATCTGAAAGTCGGCTTTTCAGGTCAGCACGCATCAAACCTTGGTGGAATTTTAGCCTATGAAATTGCAACAGGCTTGAATATTCCTTCGTTTATTGTCGACCCTGTTGTTGTAGACGAGTTATCTGATGTTGCCAGGATTTCTGGTTTCTCACTGATCGAGCGAAAAAGTATTTTCCATGCACTGAACCAGAAAGCTGTAGCTCGCCGTGTGGCAAAGGAGCTTGGCAAAAAGTATGAAGACCTGAACCTGATCGTCACTCACATGGGTGGAGGGATTACGGTTGGTACGCATATCGGTGGACGCGTAGTGGATGTAAATAACGGTCTGCACGGCGATGGACCATTCAGTCCGGAACGTGCCGGAACAGTACCTGCCGGAGATCTCGTGTCACTTTGCTTCTCAGGTGACTACTACCGTGATGAAATCATGAAAAAGCTCGTAGGACAAGGTGGACTTGTAGGCTATCTTGGAACAAATGACGCGGTTCAAGTTGAAAAAATGATCGAAAATGGCGACAAGCAAGCCGAGCTGGTATATGAAGCGATGGCCTACCAAGTAGCAAAAGAAATTGCATCTGCAAGTGCCGTGCTGGCAGGAAAAGTGGATGCGATCGTGCTAACTGGAGGTCTTGCATACGGAAAGGGATTTGTTAAACAAATCTCCGACCGCATCAGCTGGATAGCAGACGTAATTGTACAACCTGGCGAAAACGAACTTCAAGCCCTGACAGAAGGGGCATTGCGTGTCCTTCGTGGCGAAGAGGATGCAAAAATTTACCCAGGCAATAAAGTGGACAGCAAAGTACGCAGCTAGGAAGGGAGAGGCAAACATGGCACAAGAATATGATTTGGTCATTCTAGGTGGAGGAACGGGTGGTTATGTAGCAGCGATCCGTGCATCTCAGCTTGGCTTGAAAACAGCAGTAGTAGAGAAAAAGAAAATCGGTGGAACTTGCCTTCATGCAGGTTGTATCCCAAGTAAAGCATTGCTTCGCAGCGCAGAGGTATTTGCCCAAACAAAGAACAGTGAAGAATTTGGCGTCATCTCAGGGGAAGTGAAATTGGACTTCTTCAAGGTGCAGGAGCGCAAACAGAAAATCATCGACCAGCTTCACGGTGGCGTACAGCACTTAATGAAGCAAGGTAAGATAGACGTATTTTACGGTACCGGGCGTATCTTGGGACCATCCATTTTCTCCCCGATGCCTGGAACGATCTCCGTTGAGTTCGAAAATGGCGACGAAAATGAAATGCTGATCCCGAAAAACGTGATCGTAGCAACCGGATCTCGTCCTCGTTCCCTGCCTGGACTTGAAATCGATGGCACACAGGTCATGACTTCCGATGAAGCATTGTCCTTGGAAGAGCTTCCAAAATCCATCATCATCGTAGGTGGAGGCGTAATCGGAATCGAGTGGGCTTCCATGCTTGACGATTTTGGAGTGGAAGTAACGGTACTCGAATATGCAGACCGTGTATTACCAACCGAAGACAAGGAAGTATCCAAAGAAATGCAGCGCTTATTGAAAAAGCGCGGCATCAAAGTGGTGACGAGTGCAAAAGTACTTCCTGAAACATTGGAAAAGGCTGCTGATTCCGTCACAATCAAAGCGGAGCACAAAGGTGAAGAAAAATCCTTTACTGCTGAAAAAATGCTAGTATCAGTCGGCCGCCAAGCTAACGTGGAAGGCATTGGCCTTGAGAACACGGACATTCAAGTGGAAAAAGGCTTTATCAAAACAAACGATATGTTCCAAACAAAAGAATCCCACATCTATGCTATCGGTGATGTGATCGGTGGCTTGCAGCTTGCGCATGTTGCTTCTCACGAAGGAATTGTGGCAGTGGAGCATATCGCAAATGAAAATCCTGCACCAATTGATTACAGCATGATTTCCAAATGTGTATACAGTAGCCCAGAAGTGGCAAGCGTAGGATATACAGAGGAAGAAGCAAAAGAAAAAGGCTTCGAAGTGAAAACAGGTAAGTTCTCTTTCCGTGCAATCGGTAAAGCGCTTGTGTACGGCGAATCCGACGGGTTTGTAAAGCTTGTCGTAAACAAAGAGAACGATGATATCCTTGGCGTTCACATGATCGGTCCACATGTAACAGACATGATATCAGAAGCAGGTCTTGCACGTGTACTTGATGCGACTCCATGGGAAATCGGACACACGATCCACCCGCATCCTTCTTTATCGGAAGCGATCGGGGAGGCTGCGCTGGCAGTCGATGGAAAAGCAATACATTCATAAAAAGAGAATAAGGGAGCGGTCGTAAAAAAATCGTTCCCCACTTTCTACATATAGGAGGTAAATACAATGGCAGAAAATCGCCACCAGGCTTTAGGGCTAAGTGATGAAAATGTATTAGAAATGTTTAGAACGATGTTAATGGCTCGCCGTATTGACGAGCGTATGTGGTTGTTGAACCGTGCAGGGAAAATTCCTTTTGTAATCTCCTGCCAAGGTCAAGAAGCGGCACAGGTTGGAGCTGCATTTGCACTAGATCGAGAAAAAGACTATGTGCTTCCATACTACCGTGATATGGGTGTTGTATTGACATTCGGTATGACAGCAACAGAATTGATGCTTTCCGGCTTTGCAAAAGCGGAAGATCCAAACTCCGGCGGACGCCAGATGCCAGGTCACTTCGGCCAAAAGAAAAACCGCATCGTAACTGGTTCTTCTCCAGTAACAACACAAGTACCACACGCAGTAGGTGTAGCACTTGGCGGGCGATTGGAAGGTAAAAATCTTGTGACATTCGTAACGTTCGGTGAAGGTTCCTCCAACCAAGGAGACTTCCATGAAGGTGCGAACTATGCAGCGGTTCACAAATTACCGGTTATTTTCATGTGCGAAAACAACAAATATGCCATCTCCGTTCCTTACGAGAAGCAAGTGGCATGTGAAAAAATTTCTGACCGTGCATTAGGTTACGGTATGCCAGGAATTACAATCGACGGAAACGATCCGTTGGAAGTATATGCAGCAGTGAAAGAAGCGGCAGACCGCGGCCGTCGCGGCGAAGGCCCAACATTGGTAGAAGCAATTTCCTACCGTCTTACTCCACACTCTAGTGATGACGATGATCGTGCATACCGTGAGCGTGACGAAGTCGATGCAGCAAAAGCGAAGGATCCGATCATCAGCTTTGCTGCATACCTGAAAGAGGTTGGCGTACTGACTGACGAAAAAGAGAAAGAAATGAACGATGAGATTGCCAAAGAAGTGAACGAAGCAACAGAATACGCAGAAAATGCTCCATATGCAGATGCTGAATCCGCAATGAAGCATGTTTACGCAGAGTAAGGGGGAACCATCATGGCAGTTATTTCTTATATAGATGCAGTGACAATGGCCATCCGAGAAGAGATGGAGCGCGATTCCAAAGTATTCGTACTTGGGGAGGATGTAGGACTAAAAGGTGGGGTTTTCAAAGCGACAACCGGCCTTTATGACCAATTCGGGGAAGATAAAGTAATCGATACGCCACTTGCAGAGTCTGCAATCGCTGGTGTAGCAATTGGTGCAGCAATGTACGGCATGCGCCCGATCGCTGAAATGCAGTTCGCTGATTTCATCATGCCTGCTGTAAACCAGATTATCTCGGAAGCGGCGAAAATCCGCTACCGTTCCAACAACGACTGGACTTGTCCACTTGTTGTCCGTGCTCCATACGGTGGAGGAGTACACGGTGCGCTTTACCACTCTCAATCAGTTGAAGCGGTATTTGCCAACCAGCCAGGTCTGAAAATCGTCATGCCTTCCACACCTTATGATGTAAAAGGTTTGTTGAAAGCAGCAATCCGTGACGAAGATCCGGTTCTATTCTTCGAGCATAAGCGTGCATACCGTCTAATCAAAGGCGAAGTACCTACTGATGACTATGTTCTTCCAATTGGTAAAGCAGACGTGAAGCGTGAAGGGGAAGATATCACGGTTATCACTTACGGACTATGTGTCCATTTTGCACTTCAAGCAGCAGAGCGCCTTGCTCAAGACGGCATTTCTGCTCACATCCTTGACTTGCGTACAGTTTATCCATTGGACAAAGAAGCGATCATGGAAGCGGCTTCTAAAACAGGTAAAGTCCTTTTACTTACGGAAGATACAAAAGAAGGAAGCATCATGAGTGAGGTTTCTGCCATCATCGCGGAAAATTGCCTATTCGACCTGGATGCTCCGATCATGCGACTTGCTGGTCCTGATGTTCCTGCAATGCCATACGCTCCTACAATGGAGAAATACTTCATGGTCAATCCGGACAAAGTGGAAAAAGCGATGCGCGAGCTTGCGGCTTACTAATACATGTTTTGATACTAGGAAGAGGGTGCCGCTACTTAGCGGCTGACTCTTCTTTATGGAATAAAGGAGGCACTCATCATGGCAGTTGAAAAAATTACGATGCCACAGCTTGGGGAAAGTGTTACTGAAGGTACTATCAGTCGCTGGATCGTAAGCGTTGGTGACAAAGTAAACAAATACGACCCTCTAGCAGAGGTTATGACAGATAAAGTAAATGCAGAAATTCCATCCTCTTTTACAGGAACAATCACAGAACTTGTAGCGGAAGACGGCGACACATTGGCAGTCGGCGAAGTGATCTGCTACATCGAAACAGGTGAAGGCGGAGCTGGCGATGCTGCTAAGACGGATGCACCGAAGGAAGAAGCGACTGCTCCTGCAGCGGCTTCAAACACAAGTGCTCCGGCAGCAGCGGCACCAACTGACGCGGATGCACCGAGCAAGCGCCGCTACTCACCGGCAGTCCTGCGCCTTGCACAAGAGAATAATGTTGATCTTGAGCAAGTTACTGGAACAGGTGCAGGCGGACGCATTACAAGGAAAGACATCCAAGCGGTGATCGAATCCGGTAACATTCCAACGGCAGATTCCAAACCTGCGGCAGCTGCGGCTCCTGCGCAGGAAGCTCCAAAAGTGGAGAAGGCAGCACCGGCACCTTCTGCACCTGCAGCAGCAAGCGCACCAAAAGCTGCTCAACCGGTCAACGTACCTGTGGAAGCGGGAGACATCGAAATCCCTGTAACCGGCGTGCGTAAAGCGATCGCAGCGAACATGCTTCGCAGCAAGCACGAAGCGCCACATGCTTGGACGATGATCGAAGTGGATGCGACAAACCTAGTGGAATACCGCAATTCCTTAAAGAACGACTTCAAGAAGAAGGAAGGCTACAACCTGACGTTCTTCGCTTTCTTCGTAAAAGCAGTTGCTCAAGCGTTAAAAGAATTCCCGCAAATCAACTCCATGTGGGCTGGCGATAAAATCGTCCAGAAGAAAGACATCAATATCAGCATCGCAGTTGCAACGGACGACGCACTATACGTACCGGTTATCCGCAATGCAGATGAGAAAACAATCAAAGGCATTGCCCGCGAGATCACAGAACTTGCCAACAAAGTTCGCGCTGGTAAACTAACATCTGCTGAAATGCAAGGTGGAACATTTACAGTGAACAACACTGGTTCATTCGGTTCTGTACAATCACAAGGTATCATCAACTACCCACAAGCGGCAATCCTGCAAGTGGAATCCATCGTAAAACGTCCGGTAGTCATGGATCACGGCATGATCGCAGTACGCGACATGGTCAACCTGTGCATGTCCCTTGACCACCGTGTACTTGACGGACTAGTATGCGGCCGCTTCCTTGCCCGAGTGAAAGAAATCATCGAGAAGATGTCCAAAGAGAATACTTCTATTTATTAATAGGTATGGGAAACCGACGAGGCGCTTTGGCGTTTTGTCGGTTTTTTTGATTTTAGTGGCAATTTTTTGTGATGAAAAATGCGTTTCGCATCAACTCAATGTAGTTTGTTGGCACGAAATAGGGGTGTTTTGGCACGAACTTTTGGTAGTTTAGCAAGAACACACCGTCGTTCCGCACGAACTCCAATGGGAGGGAGGGGACTTGGAAAAAGAAAAGATTTTCGATTAACAGAAATTTTTCTTGTTCAGCAAACGGGCCAGATTCTTGAAAATTGAATTTTAAAAATGACAGATTTCTAATAGTAATGATTTAATTTTTATTTTGGTTATAATAACTGATGAGCACGTTAACGATTTTTGAAGGACTGATTATTTATCGAAAGAATCATTTTATGGTCACTGCTCATAATAGGAATCGCTTTATTCTTTTATAGTTTAAGAAAACCACCAATCAAAGATTTGATTTTAATTTTCTTATTGACCTCTTTTTTCTCAATATTTCTTGGTGTTCTTGTTGTAGAAGAAAAAATGATCGAATATCCAATAAGCTTTTTAAGTAACTATTTCAGTTCTAGCCTTCTTTATGAATATCTTTTACTTCCAGTTGTCTGTATTTACTTTTATCAAGCAACTTATTGTTCAAGATATCCTAGCATAATTCTGAAGTGTGCATTGTACACTTCTGTTTTAACGATCATTGAAGTTCTTTTGGAAAGATATACTGATTTAATTGAATATCATACTTGGACATGGATACACACGTTTATTAGTATCTTTTTTCTAATGATGTTTATCCGTATCCTAATGAAATTAATTAACAGACTTGATAGATAAATTGAAGACTATACATAATAAAAATCGTATATTATCCATAAGCCAACGAAAGGATTCTTAAATTTACTATTCCAAAAACAACTTTGCGCAGATTGGTTTCAGAGTGCATCAGGGAATTCCAACCGACACGATTAATAAAAGAAGTATAATTTAGATGTATTTTATTCAAAGGGCACGATCCTGGAACAAGGATCAGCGCTCACTTTTCATTTTAGAGCCATTATGTTGAATTAGAGGTTGCATTAAAACCTCACTTTTTTTTGTAGCTAACAGGATTCTGAAGAAGCCGAAAACGTTGATGTATCAGAGATGTATAAAATTCTGTATAAAAGATAAAAATGACCTTTTGAATCAGCTGAACTTTTTATGGATGATGGTGTTTCTCTTTTTGTATTGGGTCAGATTGAAAAAAGGTTATTATAAATGATTCCTTTGTATAAATAATTTTATTGATCGAAGTAGCCTTAATTCAATAGGAATTCTTTTATATAGAAAGTTAAACAACCTTGCCTCAACTAAATAATTAAGGCAAGGTTTCTTGTAGAATCTCAAAGCTTTATTTCTTATGAGGCATTTTATTTACTAATAATATAAAACATTTACTTTACTACACTTGATACATTTTTCATGATGTTGATTTCCCCTAAAATGATGATTACAATTTTGCTGGATCTCTTTTATACTTTTCTCCAAAAAAGCAAGGTGAGTTTTGAGTTGATTAATTTCCTCTTCAATTTTTTCGACCTTCACCCTAATAACCCCCTAAGAAAGTTACTGATATATGTTACCACCAGATTGCTTAAACTGTTCAGCTTTTTCCTTCATACCCATTTCAATTGCTTCCTTCGTATCAAGTTCTTTTTCTTTTGCAAAATTACGAATATCTTGAGAGATTCTCATACTGCAAAATTTAGGTCCACACATAGAACAGAAATGTGCTGTTTTTGCACCTTCAGCAGGTAAAGTTTCATCATGATATTCGATTGCACGTTCTGGATCTAAAGATAAATTAAACTGATCTCTCCAACGGAATTCAAAACGAGCTTTTGATAAGGCATCATCTCTTTTATATGCTCCTGGATGTCCTTTTGCCAAATCAGCAGCATGAGCAGCAATTTTATAAGTGACAACCCCTACACGAACATCATCTCTATTAGGTAAACCTAAATGTTCTTTTGGTGTTACATAACAAAGCATCGCTGTCCCATACCAGCCAATCATTGCAGCTCCAATAGCAGATGTAATGTGATCATAACCAGGAGCAATATCAGTCGTAAGAGGTCCAAGTGTGTAGAATGGCGCTTCCTGACACACTTCCAGTTGTTTATCCATATTTTCTTTAATTAGGTGCATCGGTACGTGCCCTGGTCCTTCAATCATCACCTGTACATCATGCTCCCAAGCGATTTTTGTTAGCTCTCCAAGAGTCTCTAATTCTGCAAACTGTGCTTCATCATTCGCATCTGCAATAGACCCAGGACGTAAACCATCCCCCAAAGAGAATGCAACATCATAGAATTTCATGATTTCACAGATTTCTTCAAAGTGAGTGTATAAAAAGCTTTCTTTGTGGTGGTGTAGACACCATTGTGCCACGATAGACCCACCGCGAGATACAATACCTGTTAAACGTTTAGCTGTTAACGGGACATATCGCAAAAGAACACCAGCATGAATGGTGAAGTAATCAACACCTTGCTCTGCTTGTTCAATTAAGGTATCACGGTAAACCTCCCAGGTAAGATCTTCAGCAACACCATTTACTTTTTCAAGTGCTTGATAAATTGGAACAGTGCCTACAGGAACCGATGAGTTACGAATAATCCATTCCCGTGTTGTGTGGATATTTTTCCCCGTTGATAAATCCATAATATTATCAGCACCCCAGCGTGTCGCCCAGGTCATTTTTTCAACCTCTTCTTCGATAGAAGATGATACAGCAGAATTGCCAATATTCGCATTTATTTTCACATGAAAATTACGGCCTATTATCATGGGCTCTGATTCTGGATGGTTGATATTAGAAGGAATAATCGCTCGACCTTTTGCAATTTCATCCCGTACGAATTCAGGATTCATATTTTCTCTAATTGCGATAAATTCCATTTCAGGCGTGATAATTCCTTTTCTAGCATAATGAAGTTGTGTAACATTTTTCCCTTTTTTGGCCCGTAACGGTTTCCGCTTTAAACCAGGAAACACGTTATGATTAGTGCGAGGATCGTTTTCATCTTTATAACCATTATCCTCAGGCTTGATATCACGACCATCATATTCCTCAACATCTCCACGTTCTTGAATCCATGAACTGCGAAGGGCAGGAAGACCTTTTGTAATATCGACAGAATAATCAGGGTCTGTATAAGGTCCGCTAGTGTCATACACACGTACTGGAGGATTTTCCTCTTCTCCAAACGTACCGGTTGTCGGGCTTAACTCGATTTCACGCATTGGAACTTTAATGTCAGATCTAGAGCCTGTTACATATACTTTTTTGCTACCTGAAAAATTAGACATGATGGAAATACTTTGTTCGTTTAATGAAGATGTTGACATTGACATAATAAATCTCTCCTTTTTATGAATTCAAGGACAAGATATAGAACACAACAAGTGGAAAGCTTATAAAAGCTTATGAAGTACATAAAAAAGCCGGTGTCCAATAAATGGTTGGACCCGGCTAATATGTATACAGAAGTAGTAGTACTAAAATGACGCTTCTAACTTCCCCACGCTGGTATGAACCAGATCAGGTCCCAAGAGTCAAGAAACTTCAACGTGTTTCTCTCTCAGCCCAACTTTTTGGACTCCCCTAGTTATTTCTATTCAATTTGATTTTAGTATACATAAGACTTCATTAAAATAAAAGGAAAATTGAGAATCTCCTTCTTACAAAGCTTTTTCAATAAATTGGTCCAATTCAAAAAGTACGCCTTCTTAATCTTAAGAAAGGCGCCTGATTATTGAAGAAGCTACTCTAATGTGCATCTTTTCCCAGAGATTTTGATTTTATTGTTAAGAAGAGGGGATGAATAGTTGAAGGAGAATTCAACTGAATTTAATCAAACGTGAAACCACCACCCGAAGGTGGAGGTTTATAATGGGGAATTACTTGATAAATTATTGTTCATTTAAGCTTGTTACAGAAACACTTTGTTTATTATTTGGTTCATCAAGGGAATGGATTGTAGCTGTTCCATTTTGTTCATCTACGTGCTCAATGTAAATGCCTTTTCCATTATAGGTCACATTAGCCATTATTGGCGAAGAAGCAATTTCTTGTGCTCGTTCTGCATTCATTGTAGCCACCTCCTTTTGACTTTAATAGTTATAATATTTGTTTCAAATAACTTAGATATACTTGTTGTAATTGACCATGCTCAAGCTGATTTTCTTCATAACTTATTAAACAATAGATTTAAATAATACAAGGGTGCTTTGGTAAAAGAACTGAGGAGCCATTTTTGGACTGTTACAAGTCTAGGGGGCAGGGGGTGGTCCTTCCAAGAGCCAGTCGTTGCGCAAAACTATTACTATGAAGAAGTAAGTTTCCCCAACGAGAAAAGCCTTTATATTCTATTTAACAGCATCTATCCTTTCATTGGCCTTACCACATCTCCCGAGCCTTCCTACATGACCTTTATGGATCATAAGCAACTGACAGCAACTATAAACCAACTATGCGGCGAAGTATATAGAGTACTTAAGCCAGTGGAATTAGACGAGCCGTTGCGACTGAAGGAAGCCAAAGGAGGTCTAGTAGTGTTAAATGAGAACACCCTCAACAAATGGGATAAGTATAACATTAAGCACTGGCAACCTAAAACAGTTGGAGATGTCGTGTTTAAAATTACTGGGATTGAGAAGAGCCTGAAAGAAACTAAGGGAAATTCCCCGAGCTATTTTATCTGAATGGGGTAGTGATAATATAGGAAGCTATCAATGCCTTTATGGTCTAAGAAAAAGGATTATTCGCTGTAGAATACATTGGATAAGCGTTATTTCAAATTGGCCCGATTCAGAAGTATTGAATAGCGTCTTTATTCAAGAATCGGGAGCGATTGTTGAATATCGAAATAAAAAATTGGCTTAGAATCCTCTAAGCCTTCTAGTGGGAAATTATTAATTTCCCGTGACTAAGATTAAAATCCAACCAATAGTTAATTCTTGTAACCGTATTGGTAGCCAAGCACTTCACCAATAATTTCGTCTTGTTTTAGAATTTGCATAGTCCCTCTAAACCAATCATCACTTACCACATAATACTCGTTATCTGCTAATTCCAATTCATTCTGATTAAACTCGAAAACGTAATCCAGCATTCCTTTTTTGTCGTAATCCACTCCTGCTTTATCCATAGCTGGAAAGTAACTATCTTTATCAAGACCAAGCCTATGTGCCTTTCCATAAAACGTATCTAATTTTTGGTTGTTTATATAAATTTGCCCTTCGGAAATGCTAATTTTCTCACCAGGAAGTGCAATAACTCTAGATATCATCTTGTCATTCGTACTATTGCTAAAGAATACAATATCTCCTCGAGTATATGAGGATGGTTCTAAACTTGGATCTATCACAAGAACTTGATCATAGTAATCGTGGTTTCCTCGATCCATATTATCAGATAGGTAATGATGCTCTATCCAGTCGGGTTCAACATCTTTAATAATACTTACATTAGCGTCCGTATCATTGTCCGACACGGTTCCAGATGGTGAATTAGAAGAGCAACCCATAAGTATCAATAACATAATTAGAAAAACGCCATATCTCATAATTATTCCCCCTTTGTATATATTATACGGAAAAAAAAGGAAAACATTTTTGTTAGTTGTGTATATTTTTCGAATTTTAAGAAATTACACAACCCTTTTCTAGAAGGGAAAGATAAGGAATAATTTTTATTCTAAGGTATTATATACACAAAGAAATATTAATCTAAATGGAGCTTTAATTGAATAGAACAAAATAAAAAGAAGGTGATAAAATGATTGGAAGCAAAATTTTTTCAGCATTAATCACTAGTTTGTTAATGATTATGCTTTATTCAGCTTATGCTGGATTTGGTACAGGAATCTTTTTCGGAATGTACTTACTTCCAATTATTTTTATCTATGGAATACCTTCTTCTATTTTATCGGACTCCGTAACTAAAAGGATAACGGGAAAAATGCGAATGGTTTGTGCCTGTTTTATTCACATTTTCTTAGCTGCATTATTTGTACTTATCCCGCTATTTCTTTCTGGGTACGAAAGGGAAATGTGGATGTCAGATTTAACTGGGTTGTTAGATGTTTTTTTCTTTATCAGTGCAATTATATCTTCTTTAATCTTTTGGGTTACCGACGAATTGATAAAAAATGAGACTTGTAAATTAAAACGAAGAAAATTCCTGAATTGGATTGGGGACTTGAAAATATAAAATTTGATTAAACAAAGTCAGAGCACGAGAGTAACTAATTACTCTAGTTCGCACGAATATCCTTTGCTTGTAATTCCACTATCTGGAGCTAATCTTGAATAACACCAGGCATTGATCCTAGCAGGTTCAATGCCTATTTTTGTAGAAGTATAGAGGTAGGTTACCTTAATATTATAGTATTGGAGGAAAGGTATGGAATTTGAAAGAAGTAATGTTCAAAATATAAAAATTAGACCTTTATCCATAGATGATTTTGAATATATTTTAGAATGGAGTAAGGATGATACATTTTGTTTAGCAAATGATTGGGAAAAAAATAGAGACGGGCAAGAATTATATAAATGGTGGCAACACTGTGTAAATAATGTATCTGAAGATTTTATTCGGTTGGGAATTGATTTGGAAAATAGGTTAATTGGATATGCAGACCTAGCATGTATTAGAGAAAATACAGCGGAATTAGGCATTGCAATTGGTGAAAGTATTTTATGGGGAAAAAGAATCGGATTTAATGCTAGTTTATGTATGATGGACTATGCTTCTAAGCAATATGACATTACAGTTTTTAATGCAGAGACACACGAAACGAATATTCGTTCAAGAAAAATGCTTGAGAGAATAGGGTTCAAGGAAGTTAGTAGAATTGGAAGCGAACAATACTTAGGAACGGAGAGCCAACTAATACAATACAGGCTTTCATTATAGAGAAGTTTGTTTATTGAAGTAACGGGGGCGATAGCTAAAATGGATGGTCTTCGGCTATTTTTATCTTCAACTATTGGGCAGGATAGTTGAAGAAAGAAATGACATAAACAAAGAGGAATATTAAACTTAGGCTTGCTCAGCTCAAATCTTTTCCTGCCAGATAGGGGGTAAGAATGGCAACTATTATTTACACAGTAATATT
>NZ_JBNIKR010000021.1:0-40785 GCF_050107295.1 Sutcliffiella halmapala
GAAAACGGGAGAAAAAAGAGATGATCAAGGAAATATCACAGAAGAAAGCTTCGAAAATACAGCATCATCTGATTATCTGATTGAAGTAAATTTCGGTGAAGATTGATACAAATACAGATTTGACTTTCTGTAATGCGTTATTTAATATCCATCTTTAATCTATTTGAGTACGAATAAATACACTTAAAGTAACGGGTGCTTTTCTTGAATATCTATGCAGCATGGTTTTTCAAGTTCGATCTTCCATTAAAGGGAGCGATTATTGAGTAAAGCAAATAGGGAGAGTAATAAATAATGGAATATTTCCTCGTGTATATAACCCCAATAATAGCAATAATTTTCTTTGTCAACTGTGTTTCACTAGCGAAAAAAATACATAATGGTGATGGAAATACTGCTATCAATACAGGCTGTGGTGCCATTATGTTTGGTTATCTTATTTTTATCTTGATTACGGCAGGCTTACTCAATTAAATGGAGCTATTCTTCAAGAAGGAGAATAGCTCTTTCTTAAAAACATAAGAATTTAATACAAAGGTGAAGATTAAAAAAATGATCTTCATCTTTTATTTTTGTTCATATATAATATTTTTTCATTAAGTCAGTACTATCCTATAAACCATTAAACATTAATAAAACCTAATAAAGCTTAACAAAACAGAGATTTATATTGACAAAAGTAGAATAAACATGAAATAATATGGAAATTAATACCGCTTATTGATCTTATGAGGTGATGAATTTGTTTTCTGATGAAAGACGGAACGAAATATTTAAGATGTTGGAAGAAAACGGTCGAGTATTTGCAAAGGATTTAGCAAAGAAATTTGAAATGTCTATTGATTCGATTAGAAGAGATTTATCTATTATGGAGGAACAAGGAGTTTTAAAGAGAACGCACGGGGGAGCTATCCCAATTACTAATGTTAGAAATAAATCTCAACCACCTTCAATACGTTATGGTGAAGGAAGCGATTATCAAAATGCAATTTCAAAATTAGCTGTGTCCTACATTGAAGAAAATCAAACCGTTTTTATCGGTGGAGCTGGTATACACTATGTAATGCTAAAATATCTTCCAAGAGATTTTCAGTTTACTGTTGTTACAAATTCAGTTGAAGTTGCCTATTATTTAAGGGATTTAATCAATATACAAACTTATTTAATTGGTGGAAATGTAAAAGGTTCAGGGAATATTACTGATGCTTTAGCTAATGAATTTGCACGGCAATTTTATTTTGACTTGTGTTTTGCAACCGCTGGGGCCATATCATCTAACGGACTAAGTACTGCTACTCCAGAAGTATCAGTTTTTCATAAGACAATTTATGATAATTCAAGGAGTGTTATAGCTTTATTTGAACATCATAAAGTGGGCAAAAATATGTTTTCCAGTATGTATCCAATAAAGAAATTAAACAAAATAATTACTGATGAAGAGACTACGGATGAAATGATTGAAGTGTTAAAAGCTGAAGATGTAGAGATAATAGTAGCGAAAAAAACATAAAGTACAGGTATAAACCTAGTCGGGCAGCATGACTTACAGATATAAAACTTTTGAATTATTGAGAACAGGGAATTAAGGTGATGGTTGATGAAAACAAGAATTGAGGCAGATTTCCAATACCAAACAAATGCTAAATCGATCTGGTCAAATAAAGATTTTGTTTTTTTATTTATTGGTTCAAACGTTGGCCACTTAACATTTCATGTGTACTCTTTTATGTTGCCTATATATATTTACACGCTAACAAACTCTTCTCTAGCAATGAGTACAATGAGAGCAGTTGAAATTTTACCAACTATACTTTTAGGTATGCTTATAGGAGTTTTAGTCGACAGAGTCAATAGGAAAAATATAATGATATTAACTATCTCTGTACAAATTTTAGTAATATTTTTATTAATAATATTTATAATTTTTACATTAATAAATATTTGGATCCTTTATATTCTTGGATTCACACTCTATTTAAATAAATATTCGTTTGGTAATACGTCGCATACAATATTGCCACTTATTATAGAAAAGTCACAGCTTACTCAAGCCAACTCCGCTAAAACATTTATGAATACTTTTATAGGTATTATTGGTCCACCCCTTTCAAGTTTAATTTTCCTTAAACTTGGAACCAATTTTAGTCTCACTATAACCTTGATAGGGTTAACTATTCTTCTTTGTTTTGTCTTAAATGTCAACATACCTTCTAATTATAATGCAAAAATTCAACATATCGGTAAAAAGAAAAAAACTATACTATCAGATATTAAAGAAGGATGGATTGCGGTATTATCGAACAGAACAATAAAATTAGCCAGTTTAATTGTAATATGTGTTAATCTTGCCAGTTCTATGACTAGTGCCATTTTTATTTTTTATGCACTCGATAATTTAAAAATAAGTATATCTGAGTTGGCTTTAATATCCTCTTTTGGAGCCTTAGGTGGTCTTTTAGGAGCATTATCTGTAAAAAAGTCCTTACAATATATTAATCGAGGGGTTTTATTTATTCTATTTGTATTTATTATGAGTATAAGTAGTTATGTCTTTTACATTTCCGAAAATTGGATTATGCTGTCTTTTGGAATGTTGTTAACTCAATTTAGTTTATCTCAAGTAGTAATTCACTATAAAACAATAAGACAAGAAGAAACCCCTAATGAGTTATTAGGAAGAGTTTCAGGTACTACTTCAATGGCATTAAAGTTAATTGTTCCCATTTCATTTGTTTTAGCAGGGTGGGCAATAGAATACATAGACGGTAGTTATATCTTTTTAGTTAACGGTATTTACCTATTCGTATTAGGTACAGTAACGATATTTTCACCAATAGTTAGACTGAAATAAAAGGGATTTCCCAATTCCACGAGATCTTCAGATGATAAGTGGGGTAGTGCTGATTATCAATACCTTGATAAGGAACATGGAGTTATGAGAGAGAAGTTTAAAAATAAGATTAGAATTAGTCTGTGTAATAACAGCATAAGCCTAGCTCGATTCTTGGGTAATACAATTCATCTACATGGTCTTTAATAGCAGATCATATACAATTTATCTTGAAATCAAGTCTTCGGCTATCGGGCGCGATTGCAACATAGCGCCTCGCTCTTTACTTAGAAATGGACAGTATTTTGAAAACTAGAGGTGGAGATTCTTTTGCAAATAAGACTAAATAATGAACAATTGCTTGAGGTTAGAAATTATAGAGAAGAAGACTTTATACATATAAATAAGTTAAATTCAGAAGAAAAGTGGAATAACCTTGTGGGAAACAAAAGAAGTACAAAGGGAGCTTGGGATAGTTCAAATATTGCATATGTTGCAGAACTAAATGGACAGGTAATTGGATATGTTAGGGGACTTACAGACAAATCTATTACATTGTTCATTTGCGAAGTATTAATAAGTCAGAATTACCGTGGGTTAGGCATTGGAGAAGTATTGCTTAATTATGTCCATAGTTTATACCCAACGACAAGAATGGAAATGCTAGCAAACAGTACATCTCGTACTTATTATGAACAAAAAGGATTTAGAACGTTTTATGGTTTTAGAAAGACATATAAAGAGTAATTGAAAGTCAATCGATCACTTATCTGTCAAAAGGTAAGTGTCTTTTTAATTAATGAAAAAATGATTGAGTTTATTAATCTATTTTGAAATAATTGGTATTAAGTAATCGGGCAGGTTTGTAGAATAAGAATTTATGGTCAATTACATAGATGGAGAAGGTTAATATGAGGAAAATTTTTAGTGAAGTCAATTCATTTAGATGTTTGCACGTTAGGATGGTGGTGTAATTGAGAATTCCTGTTTGGGGGTTAATTTTACAATGCTTATTCATCTTATTTATTTCTGTGTTTAATAATTTTAGAATCTTTGTGATGGAACATTTCTCTATATATTCAGTAGCATTTTTTGAGTTATTCATTGGTATTGCCAGTTTTGTTTGTGGAATATATGGTGTTTTAAAAAGAATTAATCCAATACTTTCTGTATTCGTATTACTTTTTGGAATATTAATTTGTTTGTATTTCATCTTTATTTATCTTTTGCCCGAGGCAGGAATTCCACCAGCTATACCTTGGTTGTATTCTGAATAAATTTCTGACTGGAAAGTTTAAGTCTTAAAAAGGGATTATATGATTATAAGGCAAGGGAGACTGCACTTAGAAAGTTAAGGAGAAAAATAGAGTAAAATAACAAAAATGTATCTTCAACTAAATAGGAGCGATTGCAGCATAGCTTTTCGCTTCTTACCTAGGAATAGGGCAGAATAATTGAACAGTTGACATAGCTTTTTTGGAACGATGAATAGGAGCTCAGAAGATTCGGAGGTGATAAATATGAAACTCTGGTTTTTTATGCTTATTTCAGTTACATTCCTTGCCACACTAACAAAATATGTGTTAAATCACAGAAAAGATAGCAATAAAAAGTTTTTTGTGAACACATTTGGTCCAGCATTAGCATTAGGAATATTATTTGCTTCCCTGACGAGCTTAGCAATGTTTTTATTCAAGTAAAGGGCGCAATTCTGCAGCAAGAATTGTGCTCTTTCTTTATGTTAAGGGCCATTTAATGAAGCAAAAAGAAGATTAAAGCAACTATTTTATTGAAAGATTGTAATTTAAATTATGAAAAAAATGTAAAAGTGTGTAATGATAATAAATAAGTACATTTATTCAGGGGGGTATGATAAATGATAAAAAAAATAATTTCTATCAAAGGCGTAGGTAAATATGAAAATTTTAATGCTAGTGACATGAAAATTAATTCATTGTTAGAAAAATTAAATGTTATTTATGCTAATAACGGAAGTGGAAAAACTACTTTAACTGCAATCTTCAAATCCTTACAGAGTGGTAATCCAAATATTATAAATGATAGAAAAACTATTGGTTTTGCAAATAATCAAGAAATATCAATACTCGGTGATTCCAGATATGATTTTAAAAATAATAAGTGGAATAATACACTGGACAACTTAGAGGTTTTTGATACTTTCTTTATCAATAATAATATATTTTCTGGGTTCGAAGTCTCTTCTGACCATAAGAAAAAATTGCATCAATTTGTAATTGGTGAAAAGGGAGTCCAATTAGCGGAAGATATTAAACTAAATAAAGAAACACTAACTATAGAAAAAAAGAAACAAACAGATTCGGAATTAGAAATAACTAAAAATATTAAAGAATATAAAGTTAAAGATTATATTAAGATTCAGTCAGACGTAGGGCTAGAGCAAAAAATAGATTCCAAATGTAAAGAAATAGAACTGGCAAAAAAACAAACGGATATAAGACGTACAGAAAAGCCAAAATTGATTCCTTTAATAAATTTGCCAATAGATATTCAAGAATGTAAAACGATTATAAGTACTAGCGTAGAAGATATTGATAATGATTACATAAGAAAAGTTCAAAGTCATCTGCATGAATTGAAATTAAACAATATAGAGAATCCTGAAGGCTGGATAAGAGAAGGTTATTTTTCAATTGATCATGAGGATGAGAAATGTCCATTTTGTAGTCAAAATCTAACACATGTAGAAAACTTAATTACCTCTTATAGACAATTTTTTAATGAGGAATACAATAAAATAAAGGATAATTGCGAAAGAGTGCTTGAAAAAGCAAAAACTTATAATTTACAGTTTGAATTAGAGAAAACAAAGTCAAAACTGTCCAAAAATAAAGAGCTTTTCGATTTTTGGAGTCCTTTTATTGAAATTGAGTCCGCTGCTACTTTGTCTGTAGAAATTGATAAAGATTTAAATGAGTTATACAACCAAGCGCAGCAAGATTTACAAAAAAAATTGGCAAATCCTAATATTTATATACCAACTGAAAAATTTGATATGCTTGAAAAAGAAGTAGTTTCCTTTAACAACTATATTGGAGAAATCAATACTCTATTAGAATTTACTAATAATCAAGTTGATGACTTAAAAAATTCAAATAGAGATTTAGAAAGTCTAGAAAAACAATTAAGAGAACTAAAAGAAATTAGAAGTAGGTTTGAAGAGCCTATTTTAACATATTGTAATGAATACATAAGGTTAGAAGAACAAATAAAAGAATTAAATAAAAAAAATAAGAAGTTGCAAAAAGAATTGAATGATTACTCTAGTGAAACTTTTCGAAAATATGGTGCAAAGATAAATGAATATTTAAAGCAATTTTCCACCCAATTTAAAATAAAGGATATAAAAAGTTCAATTGTTGGTCGGAGTACAGAACCTTCTGTTCATTATATTTTAACATTGAATGATGTGGAGATTTCTTTTGAAGATGTTGAAGGGAAAATCCAAGCATCAAAGGCATTAAGTGATGGGGATAGAAGTACTCTAGCTTTAGCATTCTTTTTAGCAAAGTTAGATATAGAAGAAAATATGGAAGAGAAAATTATTATCTTTGATGATCCATTATCTAGTCTTGATAGCAATAGAAGGAATAAGACTGTTAATATTTTGATTGAGAAAAGCAAACAAGCGAAACAGACTTTTATCTTGAGCCATAATGATTCATTTGTGTTTACAATCTATGAAAAAGCCTCCCCCAAAATGCTTAGAATAACATTTGATGGGAAATTAGATGACCTTGATCAATTTGACATGGAAGATTTAATGGAGTACCGATATTTCACTCAGCTCAAGAAAATTGAATCCTTTTGTAAAAATCCGGATTTTAATGAGAGCATTAAAGAACTACAGGGGTCAGTTAGAATAGTCCTTGAAGACAGTCTTAAATTTAGGTACAGAAAATATTTGAAAAGCCAGTATTCTGACAATGTGGGTAAGTTAGTTGGACCATTAAGTAATAAAGAAGGTTTAGGGAAGATGATAAATATTTTGGAAGTTTCTGATTGTAAATTTAAAGGATCAAAAGAGTCAGTATTAGCTGAACTTAGGGAGCTAAATGAATTTTCCATGGCCCCTCATCATGGAAACATTGAAACCGCACATAGAGATGAACGATTAACCATTGATGAGTTAGTCACATTTTTAAATCAAACCTTACAAGTAATTTATGAAAAATTGTAAATTAATCACCAGGTGAATAGCATCTATTTCCTAATGGTTTTATAGCTCAGATTATTTAAACGTTTATTCCATTATCGGGCGCTTTCCTTGAACAAGGATATGCGCTTATCCTCATTTTTGGGCTAGATTGTCTAATAAAGTTACTAAATTAATGGGAAGCAATAAAGGAGTAATTATGAAAATAGTAAATTTAGGATTATCGTTGCAACTCATCTACATTTTGTTCTATTTATTACAAATAAGAACATTTGTCTTACAGCATTTTGGTATATATGCGGTTGCATACACAGAATTAACTTTAAGTATTATTAGTTTAATTTTGGGGATGATCGCTTTATTTCTTAAGGTCTGGTCAAAACGAACTATATTTGTAATTTCATTTGGTTTATTATCGTGCCTATGGTTTATAGTGATTTATTTATTGCCTGAAGCTGGTATTCCACCTGCCATTCCTTGGTTTTATTCAAATTAAGATAGATTAACTAAAACATTATTCGGCAATCGGGCGCTATCCTGGAACAAGGATTAGCGCTTATTTTAGTTAACCAGGGCGAAAAATAACATATTGTAGGAATTTTTAGATTATGAAATAATTGGTATTAAGCAATAGGGCAGCATTCCTGTAAATGAAGAAAAATTCTTTGTTATTAGAAAACCTTAAAAAGGTCTTAGAAATATGAAGTTGGTAACTTATGTCGGAGATATGGGATGGTATAGATTAGAGTTTTGTTATCTACACGTAACGAAGATATTAATAAAATAGGAGAAGATGTATGGAGAAACAGCTATTACAAAGAGCTTCTTATTTAAATAATCGAGATAAAGATTTATTACTTAAGGCTATTGTCACTGCAAAGAAAGCTCATGATGGACAGTTTCGCAAGTCGGGGGAGCCTTATATCGTACACCCTTTTGCTGTTACAGATATATTACTGGACTATAAAGTGGATGTCGCTACATTGATAGGTGCTCTTCTGCATGATGTTGTAGAGGACACAGAGTATACCCTAAAGGATATTCAACAGTTTTTTGGAGAACAAATAACAACTATTGTTCACGGACTAACCAAAATCGATAAGAATGAAGTACCTGAAAAAGATAAATATGAGGCAGTCAATTTCATGAACATGTTAGTGGCTGCACAGGAAGATATACGAGTTGTGGTTATTAAAGTGGCAGATCGTCTACATAACATGAGAACGTTACAAGTGAAAAAGATTAAGAAGCAAGTTCCGTATGCAAGTGAAACATTAAAAATATTTACCCCGTTTTGTCAAAGATTAGGTTTGCTCCGTATACTAGAAGAGTTGGAGGACCTATCTTATGCTTATCTTCACAATGGCCGCTATACACAAATAAAGTCTTTTCATCAAAATTGTAAAGAGTTGTTCAATTCCTATGCGAACAGGGTTCGGGAAGAATTCCATAAAGCTTCACAGGGTTATATAGATATAGACTCTTACACAATACATGATGAAGTAGAGCCCCTATACACCGCTATGACTTATCCTGACATTATCGATCATATTGGCCGGGTTGTCATTTCGGTTCCTGACAAAATGTCCTGCTACTCTGCAATGGGTATTGTCCATCAATTATATAAACCTGTTTCAGGAAAGTTTATAGATTATATATCGATTCAATCTCATCCATTTTATCGATATCTTAGGACAACAGTAGACATAGAAGGTAACGAAGTGGTCATATGCATACAAGATATGGAATCAAAAGAGATACGAGAAAAAGGAATTTGTTTCTTTCTAACAGAACATAGGGAACAAGAGTTACAAACCATTCTTCCAAAGATATTAGGTGAGGTTATTACCACTAATAAGGCAGCCACAGAAGATCCTTTAGAATTCTTAAACTTTGTTTCTCATGAGTTGCTTGGGAACCAAATAGCTGTGTTTACACCTAAGTTGGATGTTATACATTTACCGAATGGAGCAACTGCAATCGACTTTGCTTTTGCCGTAGATGCTGAGAAAGCGAAGCAAATGGTAGCTGTAAGGATTAATGGGAAAATCCATCCAGTTTCAGCTCCTCTATCCCAATGGGATATTGTAGAGATTTTAATAAGCCAATATCCAGGTGATAAGTCATATTGGCTAAATTTTGCATATACCTCTAAAGCACAATTGGCAATCCGAAAAGAGTTAGGAAAAGGATGACTGAAGTAAGAAGGTTATTCCATTAAAGGGCGCTTATCTGTAACAAGGTAAGCTTCTTTTTTATGTGAAAATATATATTGAGTTAATGGTCTATATTTGAAATAATTGGTATTAAGCAATAGGGCATGATTAATGAATAAGTGTAGATGGAGTGAATATATGAAGGTAATTACATTATGTGGATCTACTAAGTTTAAAAATCAGTTTAGAGAAGCAGAAGCATCACTTACTTTACAAGGTCACATAGTAATTAGTCTTGGTTTTTTTGAGCAAAGTGAAGGAATAAAAATTACCAAGGAACAAGAAAAGTTATTTGAAGATATGCATTACAGCAAAATTGATATGTCAGATGAAATATTTGTTATTGATTTAGATGGTTATATAGGCAATAGCACTAAGAAGGAAATAGAGTATGCCAAGAAAACAGAGAAAATCATTCGTTATTACTCTATGGGAATGGATACAAATAATCAAAGTAATACTCTACAAATATGATGGTTGAGGACACCGGTGAGCCCATTCCAATAGAAAACTATAAATATAAGGGGAATTTATCAGATGTCTAATCCGTTTGATTGTATTACTGAATTTATTTTTGTGGAAACCGCAGTTTCTCCAGCAGATGTAATCTTGGTTCCTGGTGCAAATCATCCTCAATTAATGGAGAAGGCGGCAGACTTGTATAAGCAAGGAATGGCTCCTTATGTACTTCCATCTGGCGGATATAAACCACACGTTGGAATCACTGAGTGGGAGTATTTACGAAAAATTGCCATTGAAAATGGAATACCTGAAGAAGCAATTTTAAAAGAAGACAAAGCACAACATACATTAGAAAATGCCCGTTTTTCGTTAGAAGTTCTTCATAGGAGGAGTATAGTTCCAAGAAAAGCGATTGTGGTCTGTAAAGCAGGGCATGCTCGACGTTCATTATTATGCTATCAAGCTGAATTCCCAATAGATTGTGAGTTCCTGGTTTCACCTTGTGATGATAGATATGGAATAACAAAGGAAAATTGGTTTTTATCAGAAGTGGGAATAAATCGTGTAATGAATGAAGTTAAGAAAATTGGTACATATTTCGGTGAAATTATTCCTAGTTGGATAAAATAATTATTTGGTTATTATTCCGTAATCGGGCGCTTTCCTGGAACAAGGATAAGCGCTCATTTTCTATATTTTAGGGACATATTTTGTAGTGATAAAGGAAATTAGATGGTTCCTCTTGAATTTGTAAGTTATACCAGAACAGGGCAGGATTAAGGCATAGGGATCTTAGAGTCTATTGAAGTATACTAAGTGTATTGCACTTACCGAGGAGGAAACCATTTGAACTTAACTAAGAATAATGGAATAGAATTTCTTGATTTCATTAGTATGTCTGAAGAAGATATGTTTAATTATCAACCATTAGCTGGTTCTTTTGCGGTAATTAAATGTGAAGGTAAATACCTTATGTGTTACAACGTATGGCGTAAACAATGGGAATTACCAGCTGGATGTAGAGAAGGTGATGAAACTCCAAAGGAATGTGCAATTAGAGAGTTATTTGAGGAAACTGGACAAATAGTTAGTGATTTAGAATTTAAGGGATTATTAAAGTCAAAAAAACAATAAGTTGCGAAGTTAGATACAATCCAGTTTATTTTACAGAAATGGAAAAACTACAACCATTTATAGAAAATGTAGAAACCTCTGAAATAAGACTTTGGGATTTAACAGAAGAATTAGGGTACTTAGATTCGGTGGATATCAGGATATTTGAATTTATTTAGTATATAACTGCTGAATGATTAATGATTACGAGTACATATGATTAACACAAGCTATATGAAGCTATTTAGTTATTTCATTATTGAGAGCGTTAATTCAAGAAGGATTAACGCCAATTGTATTAAAAATAACAGTATAGGAGCAAATGATGGTTGTTATCGATAAGAAATCATTAAGCTTGGTTCAACTTGAGAAAAATGATGTTTCAGATTTGATTGATCTATCCGGTTCTATTGGATGGGATTATGATGAAAATGAAATTGGAACAATTATGGCATCTGGTAAAATCTTTGGGCATAAAAATCGTGAAGGTAAAATTGTTTCAAGTGCTGCAATCATTCCGTACGACACTGAGGTAGCTTCAATAGGTATGGTAATCGTTGATGAAGTGTATAGAGGATTGGGATTAGGTAAAGATGCTACACAAAAGTGTATTGATTCTGTCCCCAACACCGTTTCAATTATGTTAATTGCTACTGAAGAAGGTAGACCTCTTTACGAAAAAATGGGTTTTAAGGCTGTCGACAGTGTACATAAGTATCTTTGTGAAAACTATAAAACTGCAATATCTTCAAATATCAGCGGTATTGTTATAGAAGATTTTAAGGATATTCATTTTAATAAAGTTATCAAAATTGATGAGACAGCCTTCGGAGCTAGGAGAAGCAACTTCCTTTATAATAGGATAATTCAATCGGAAAATTGTATTGTAGCGAAGGATAATAAAGACAATGTTATTGGCTACGGAGCAGCTATTTTAGGTCCTGTAAATTTGATATTGGGCCCTATTGTAGCACCAGACATCAAAGTAGCTGCCTTAATTGTAGATAGTCTGGCTTTTAGAAATCAAGGGAAAATAAGAATAGATGTACCTTCAGGTAATGAGGAGTTTATGATTTTGTTACAGCAGAGAGGATTTATTATGGTTAGTAATCCTCCAATAATGATTATTAATTCAGCCAATATGCTACCAAGAGATAATACATTATTCGGGATTGCAGCTCAGGTATTCGGATAGTTTTTGATATTCCGTAATAGGGAGCATTCCTTGAATAAAGTATGCGCTCTATTTGGACTTAAGGGCCATTTTAATTAGGTTAAAGGAAAGACTTAATTATTTGGATTGGAGGAATTTTGATATATGACTAGTTATAATAAGATCGGAACAACATACGATGTAACTCGCAAACCTGATTTCAGAATTACACAAAAGTTAATTATTGAACTGGATAAAAAGGCTCCAGCAACAATATTAGATGTTGGGGCCGGAACAGGAAATTACAGTTACGAGTTAGCTAAGAATGGCTACGATGTTATTGCGGTAGAACCGTCTGATGTCATGATACGTCAAGGGAAGCAACATAGTAATCTTACGTGGAGAAAAGGGAAAGCTGAACAACTCCCGATTGACGATCATTCAATAGATGGTATTGTTTGTACGTTAGCTACACATCATTTTAATGATCTAAGCAAAAGTTTTAATGAAATGAATCGAGTGTTGAAACATGATGGTAGAATTGTGATTTTCACATTGGATCCAAGACTTTGTTCTAAAAATACGTGGTTACTAGATTATTTTTCTGAATTAATGGAAGATGCTTTTAATATACATCCACCTATAGAAAGTTTTAAATCATTATTAGAAAAGCAGATAAAACGTCCAGTTAATACTAAGCCATTTCCTTTGCCACATGATTTAACAGATCTTTTTTTCTTTGGAGGGTGGGCTCGACCTGAATTATACTTAAACAAAAATTTTCAATCTGGGACATCTCCTCTTTCCAAAAACCCACCAGACATGGTTAATCGGTGCTTAGAACGGCTGAAAACCGATTTAGACAACGGAAATTGGGATGAAAAGTATGGTGAGTTGTTAAACAAAACAGAGTATGAGTGTGGCCACTTATTTGTAACTGTGTAATAAAGCATTAAATTCTTTTGATAGACTAATTCCGTAAAAGGGAGCGATTGCAGCATAGTGGGTCGCTCTTTACTTAAGAATTGGGCACAATAATCGAACAGTTGAAATGGCTTTTTTGGAACGATAAATAGAAGCTCAAAAGATACGGAGGTGATAAATATGAAGCTTTGGTTTGTTATTCTTATTTCAGTTACATTCCTTGCCACACTAACAAAATATGTGTTAAATCACAGAAAAGATTGCCATAAAAAGTTTTTTGTGAACACATTTGGTCCAGCATTAGCATTAGGAATTTTATTTGCTTCCCTGACGAGCTTAGCAGTCTATTTATTCAATTAAAGGGCGCTTATCTGTAACCAGGTAAGCTTCTTTTTTATATGAAAATATTTATTGTGTAAACATCCGATATTTGAAATAATTGGTATTAAGCAAACGGGCAGCATTGTGGAGGATAGAAAATATATGTAATTTAGGGGAGGATATTAATAATTGAAATTAACAGATGATAAAAGATATATCGTTGAAAGAAAAGTGGACTACACTCCAGAAATCGGAAGATTAGTATCCATGATGGAGTACACTCGTATGACTACGCTAGAAGCTGTAAATGGACTAGCAGAAGAACTTGATTACCGTATAGAAGGCAAGGGGAATTCGATAGGATGCTTGTTATATCATATAGCATGTGTTGAAGAAGTCTATCAAATTATGACATTTGAAAACCGGAATCCAACCGATGAAGAACTGCGAAGACTTGAGGTGGGACTGGGTCTTGGTGAAAAGGCTCATCAAGAAATCAATGGCAAAGGGGTTGATTTCTATAATGAACGCTTAAAGCAAGTTCGGGAAGGCACGTTAAAACGGTTCAAGCAAAAAGAGGACAACTGGTTAGATGAAGTGTCACCATTCGGTCCAAGTCATGAGGCTAATAACTATTTCCGCTGGTTTCATGTATTTGAAGATGAATTAAATCATCGCGGCCAAATCCGACTAATTCGTAGTCATATGCAAAGAAACAAATAGGTTAAAGTATTGGTGATATAAGAAAGAAAATACTCAATTAATGTTGCTTGCCAAATCACGGCTCAGATTGTATAAACGATCTTCTATTATCGGGCGCCATTCTTGAAGATGGTGTTCTTTTTGAATAGGGCAAATTAATGGAATAAGAAGGAAATTACTTCTGTTCATAGAATAGATAAATGAAATAGATGGGAAGGAGAAAAGTAGTCATGTCTAACACAATAACTAAAAGTAAACGGATAGAACGTAAAGGATTTAGTTTCCTTGGTAGTTCAATACGAACAAGTAATGAAATGGAGATGAAAGGGAAAGGTGGAATTTCCACAACTTTGGGAAAGTTTTTATGAAAATAAAGTATTAGATTCTATACCTAATAAAAAGGAATCAACTATTATAGCCTTATATACAAATTATGAATCAGATGAAACCGGCACCTATACATATGCTATTGGTACAGAAGTAATAGATAACGAAAAGACTTCTGAAGGTCTGGAGTCTTTTGAAATCGCTGATGATAATTATATTGTTTTTACTACCCGAAAGGGACCTATTCCAGAAGTAGTCATTGAGGCTTGGCGGGAGATATGGGATTGGTCAGAAGATAGAGAAAGAGTTTTTAAAACAGATTTTGAAGTATATGGTGAAAAGGCAATAGATCCTCAAAATAGTCAAGTTGATATTTATTTTTCTATTAAGTAGTACCGCAAATATAAATAAACATTATTAAAAAATGGCCCAAGAACTGAAGATTGACCTAAAAAAGCCTCAGTCTTATTATGAATTGAAAAGTCATCACATTATTGAAAAGTGCTGGTAAAAATTTCAATTCTACATTATGGAAGGGAAATTATTAAAAGGTGAATCTGGTTTAGTAAAAAGTTCTGGTTATGATATTATTTCACAATTGAAAAAAAAGTGGAGAGGCAGAAGGAAATGGCAGATATGTTATTAATAGGAGGGTATGCATGACTCTAAAAGTAGTTTGGAAAAATGAAGAAAAATATGGTTGCGAATATTTTATAATAGTTGAAACTGATAATAACACTTTGCTTGCAGAAGGAACAGTAATTTATGTTGAGGAAGAGGTACCTACTGCACATGAAGTAGAATATTCAATTGAGTTAGATAAAAATTGGATCACGAGAAAGTTAAGTATTTTGGTTGATAAACAGACTAGTTTGGAAATACATTCTGATGGTGAAGGAAACTGGTTTAACACGGAAGGAGATTTACTTGAATTTCTTAAAGGAGCAATAGATATAGATATATCAGCTACACCGTTTTCAAACTCTTTACCTGTTAATCGATTTAATTGGATTGTTAATCAAATAGAGCATATTGAAATAGTCTACATATCAGTACCATCACTAGAACTGAAAAAGGTTTCCCAATCGTATAGGTACATAGGGAATAATGCTAATCAAAGATACTTCAATTACTGCTGTAATGATTATGAAACAATCATTACCGTAGATTCAGATGGATTCGTGATCGATTATCCAAATGTATTTAGCAGGAAGTACAAACTTTAAGCTTGAGTCCAAAAATCACCTTGATTGCTGGAATTTTTAAAACTGTTTTAGAGATAGATTCGTATGATCCTCCCCTATAGACTGATTTAGATAAATATAGATTAATTCGTTTTTCAACTAAAGGCGCAATTTTGGAACAAGGATTGGCGTTCATTTTCAGATAGTTGAGCAAGGGAGGTGTCTTTTGGAAAAACTAAGAGGGTTATTGTATTTGAGTGCTGTATTATTGGTAGGTATTCCAACGCTAATCGTTATTGCATCCGATGACTCATTTAGTTCAACTTTTAGTAACATATTAATATCTATAGCCATTGTAAATGTAATGCTTGCTAAGCTGGTAACTGTATTCGAAAAGAGAAAAGAGAATAGAAGATTCTCCGTAGATATTGGAACAATTATCGGATTATCCATTGTATTAATCATTAGGTTTATTTAAGATTTTATGCCTACTTGTTAGACTAGGGGGGCAATTCAGTTTAGAATTGCGTCCGTTGTTCAAGAAAAGGGAGCTTATCTGGAACAAGGTAAGCTTCTTTTTTGTGAAATTATATATTGAGTAAATGGTCGAGATTTGAAATAATTGGTATTAAGCAATCGGGCAGTTTTTCTAAAGAAAGGCTATAAATTGTTGAGAAGTCAGCCTATAGTTAAGGAGAATGAAGATGAAGAACCTTTTAATAGAATCACACTGTATATTTCCAACACAGGATATAATAAAAACTGCAAGTTTTTATGAACAGAAATTGGGATTTAAGGCTGTTCATTATTTGAATACGAATGAACCACATATTTGTTTGTATCGTGATACAACAGAGATAATCTTAACCAAAACTAATGGCCAAAAGGTAATTCCGAATAGAGACTTATATGGTTATGGGTATGATGCTTACTTTATTACAAAAAATCAAGAGGAACTCCAAGAAGAATTGATCAGTTCAAATGTTAGGATAGTCCGTTCCTTAGATAATACAGATTATAATAATAAAGAATTCGTAGTTGAAGATATCGATGGAAGATGGCTAGCTTTTGGAATTAAAGTTGGTTGAAGGTAGTAGTGAAGGGTAAGAAGAAATGTACTTAAAGTAATGGGGTGTTTTCTGAACAAGCAGCCACCCTGTATTCAAGTAAAGGGCAGGATAGGGAAGTAGATACATAATGAGTTTGAGAGGAGATTTCAATGAGAAAGTCAGGAATTGATGCTGCAAAGAGCTTTGTCTCAGAAGAGTTTCCAAACTGTGATTTTGCAATATTAGCTGGTAGTGCATCTAGAGGTGAGGAAACACCTTCTTCCGATTTAGATATCGTTATTTTTCAAGGGAACTCTAAGGGTTATAGAAAAAGTTATGAACTATTTGATTGGAGAATTGAAGCATTTATTCATAATTATGAGTCTTACCTTATTGAGTTTGAACGTGAAAGAAATATTGGAAGACCCATTTTAGGGAATATGATTACAGAAGGAATACTTCTTAAAGAAAGTAATGACTATCAGAACGTTAAAGAGAATGCGTATTGCCACGTTACAAACGGTCCGACACCTTTAACTGATTCTTATATTACTGCTTCGAGATACTTTATTGGCGACTTATTAGATGATTTTATTGATGCCAAAAGTAATGAAGAAGCATTGCTCACTATAAATAACCTATCATTACAGGTTCCAGATTTTATTTTAAGACTAAATAATTATTGGTCTGGCAGGGGTAAGGGACTAACAAGAGCTTTACATTCTTTTGATGAGAAGACTTACAATAATTTTTTCAAATCTTTAGAAGAGTATTATAAGAATAATGATAAAGAGCCTTTTATAAAATTTGTAAAGGAAGTCTATGATCCCATTGGCGGTTTTTTATTTGAAGGATACACTACAGATAAATAAAGTTTTGTTCCAGAATAGGGGCAAAAACGGAAAATCATTATGAGTGTCTTTAGATTATCTCGATATCGAGTCTTCCAGAAAAGGGCGCAATCCTGTAACAAGGAGCTGCGCTCGTTTTATTTTTACCAGGGTGAAAACATATTGTAGGAATTTATAGATTATGAAATAATTGGTATTAAGCAATAGGGCAGTTTAATTGAGCAAGACTATATAAGGGGTGAGGAATATATACAAAAAAATGATATTGTTTGTATTAATTGCAATGTTTTCAACCAACTTTGTAGCTTGTTCTGGTTCCACAACATCGGAACAAGATGTAGGATGGAGTCTTTTAAAACCTAATATAGATGGCGAGGAAAATGACCCGTTGTCATTGTTTTCAGTGGGAAGACAAGTCACCTTCAAGGAATTATCTGAGGAAGGGATTGAATCCGTTATTAAGTTTATTTATCACACGGAATCATATAAAAGTGCGAATGAGACATATCCAATTCTTGAACTAGAAAAGGAGCCTGCTTTCGTCGTATTTGATAAAGATGGTATGGTGTATAAAGGTTATAGTTATGAGGAGTTATTAAAATTTTTAAAAGCAGATTAATGTAATTAAAAACTGGCGTGGCTAGCCTGCTTCTCAGCAATGGGAGGCTTTAATCGAAGTTACTTATTGAATTTTTATGTGATAATTTACTCATAACGATCTTAAACAATCGGGAGCTTTTCTGTAACAAGCAAAGTGCTTTATTTATGTAAAAGCCCTATTCTTTAATAAGGATTGATCCAATATTAGGCAGCTAGTGTAATAATCAAATATAAGGTCAAAATATTTCGTAAAATAAGAAACATCCTGCATCTCTTTAATGCAGGATGTTTGTTTAGAATAAACTAAATTCTTCTCTTAGAAGATTTTTAACTGCTTCATTACCAGTTAATTCCAATCTTATTAAATCTGCTTCACCACTTACATATAGTGAGAATTTTATGAATGGACAACATTGATTTTCGTAAGAAATCCATTCAGCAATTTTCAATAATAACGAGGATTGATTGGGATATAAAAACGCAAAGCCACTTGGAACTTCTTCAATAGACAAAACAGCCGTTAATTCTTTTCGGAGTTGATTATAACGGCTTCTTTCTTCGGGATTAAATGCTAACAGGTTGCAAGCCACCGCTGATGTACTATCACATTGACACCTAGACATATTATTAAAACCTCCTTTTTAAGTTGTTTAAAGTGTAATACTTAAAGTGAACTTTAAGTCAAGAGGTGATAATGATGGATTCTTTTCTTTCGATTGGGGAGATAGCCAAAAAAGCTGACATTAGCGCTTCGGCTCTTCGGTATTACGAATCAATTGGCATGATACCAGTTCCTAAAAGAATTAGTGGAAAAAGATGTTATACCATTGATGTATTGAACCAATTAAATTTTATAAGAATTGCTCAATTTACTGGTTTTAGTAATCAAGAAATTACAGTTCTTTTAGAGGGTTTTGATAATCAGGCTCCTCCATCAGAACGATGGCAACAAATGGCTAATACAAAGTGTTTGGAATTAGAGGAAAAAAAGAGGCAAATTGATACCATGATCAATATTTTAAACAATGGCTTAGAGTGTGAATGTTTGAACTGGTCAGAGTGCTTTACAAAAGTGAATTCAAAATAACTTTGTAGTTAAATAGTAGATAAGAAAACACCAGATACATATGATTGGTTGGTTGCAGCAATATGTTATCTGGTTGGAGTGTCAGTGATGTTGTGGGAACCTCGTAATTAACGTCTTATACAGCTAATAGGATCCCACGGATTATTCCAGAATCGAGCGCCATTCTTGAAGAAGAATCGGTGCTCATTTTGTATTTTAGGTCCAGATTGTTGAATAAGTTTTTAACGAATCAGTTTAATTTTCATATAAATTAAAGGTGTCAGAAGAATTGCTGGAATATTATGATAAACTGAAATTAGAGGATAATGAAAGGCCTTCCTTAAAAACTATATGAGGTGGTTGTTAAGATGGAAGATAAGTTACATCGAATCATTGGTTGTCTTAAAGGTGTGGCAACTGGTGATGCGATAGGTAAACAAACTGAGTCTTTAAATTTTGAGGATATCAAACAGTGGTTTCCAGATGGCGTTAAGGGTTTACATGGTGAACCAGGCAGCGTCATGCCCCGTTATGAGGGTAGACATTATTTGTGGAGATTCGGGGAGACGACGGATGACACTGAGCAGACAATTTCTATTGCCAGAGTAATAGCAAACGATGGGAAAATTACGCATACTTCTGTAGGACAAGAACTAATGCTCTGTAAAAAATCAAACCGCCCTACATTATTATTGGGAAAATTCCAACAAATTGGAGATCCCAAAAGAGTGGCATTTGAAGGTGATGGATGTGGAGCAGCAATGCGATCAGCACCAATTGGTGTACTATACTCCACTCAGAAATTAAATGATCTTGTGTCAAGTGTTTTTGAAGCAAGTATCCCTACACATGGAGGAAGAATCGCTATCTGCGGTGCAAGTGCAATAGCGGCTGCAGTATCTGCAGCAATTGAAGAAAAGCAACCTAATGAAATACTACAACATTCTGTTTTGGCAGCTAGGGCTGCAGAAAAATACCGTCCTGCATCTTCTGATGAGAGTGTAGCTGATCTGATTTTACGTGTATATGAAGATCTATCAAGCCAAGAATCTTTATCTTTAGAATTTATTAAAGATAAGTACATGCCTTGGAAAACTCCAAATATTGTCGCATTAGCGATAAATTTCGCTGTTCTTACCCAGTCAGCTGAAAAAACAACTTTACTAGCAGCAAACCTTGGTGGAGATACTGATTCAGTAGCTTCAATGGGATCTGCAATTGCTGGAGCAATGTCTCCTCAAACTGTTAATGAAAAATGGTATGAAGCAACTAAGTTGGTTAATGGAAATGAGCTTATTGAATTAGCAGAAAAGATAGCCTTACTTCGACGATAATCTCCTTTTACCATAGGAATGTAATGAAGCGTTTTTCGAATTTAACAATCGGGAGCGAGAGCAACATAAAGATATCGTTGTTTACATACTTAAGAAGTATCGGGCAGATTAACCCAATTATATTTACAAGCCTTATAAAGGCTTGCGAAATTTAATTAAGGAATAAGGTGGGTTTTATGAAGACACAATTGAAAAATAAACTACTTAACTATGGTATTGTATCTCCTATATCAATACTATTAATTACTATATTAAGTATAATGACTCCAGTTTTTGATCTGGGTAACTCTGAGATAGAGAGCGTACGTGACGTTGTTACACTTGTTTCGTACATTTATATTCTTTCTAGCCTTTATGCAATTCCATTAGCTATCATTACGGAGATTTTTATTATTAAAATTCCAGCTGGGGTTAAAGCTTTTAAATTTATATTATATGTCTTATGGGCATTATTGTTTTTTCTATTCTTTCTAATTCCTACGTTTGGATTTAGCATTTTTGGATTTATCCCTTTTCTTTTACTTTTCATCTATGAAGAATATAAAACTAGGTTTATTAATAAATTTTACATACTGGCTTCTGCAACAAGTGTAATAGCAATACTTATAATTTATTTAGTAAGCTTATTCTATTAAAGGGAGCGAATATGGAAGATGTAGCCACTAGTCTAAGCAGGAATAGTGGCTGTTTTTGTTGAATTAAAGGGAGAATAGTTGAATAAGAATCGATATAAAAGTAGCAGTCTTATCAATTTACTTGATAAGGCAAAAGCTCACATTTTTCACGTTCATTTAATTTTTGTTTTTGTTTTAACCAAAAATCTGGTGGTTGATAACTAATTAGAGAATAATCTAGTTCGGCTCCATTCGTTGCTAAATGAACCAACAAAAGCTTCTCCTTATTACTTGGGTGTATATCTGCTGTTTTAATGGCAACAACCTCTACTCCAGTTCGTTTAGGGGTTCCAACAACAACAACTTGATTTCCTTTAGTATAGACATCTGTGATATTTGTTTGAAAAACAACTATATATAAGTCAAGGTCTGTTTCATTTATATCAGTAGGAAAATCAATACCCACATTCTGTTGAAAATTTAATTCACCTGAAATCCCTATGGCATAAAAAGGGAATATACGGTGGAGAGCATAATGAATTCGAGAAGGAACATAGCTCCATCTCCCACCCCAAAATGTGCTATGCCAGTGTTCTTCATATATTGGTCTAATATAGTTCGGTACGCTTTTTATTACTTTGAAAGGAATTTTTGATCCTTCTATTAACACTTCTCCGATTTCGGTGACATCGGTAGGGAAATGTATTTCTGTTCCTTTTTCAAATGGGAAAGGCGAATCAAGAATAGTAATGGGTTCAGGTGGTTCAAGGTTATCTAAACGTTGTTCTAATTCCTGAATTCGTATGTGTTCACTTTTATCACTATTCGATTTCGAAAAGGATAACTCCATTGCCTTTATGGACTCACCGTTAACAAATAAGCTTAAAATAATGGAAAAACAAATAATAAAACCAGTCTTTGTTTTTAACATAATCTAATCACCTCACCATATTTTCTGCTTTAACAATTGAGATATGCGTAAGATTAGTTATTAAAGTAAAGGGAGCTTATCAGGAGCAAGGGTAAGCTTTTTGTTTTGTGAAATTATTTACTGAGTTAATGGTCGAGGTTTGAAATAAATGGAATTAAGCAATAGGGCAGCATTCTGTTTTATAAAGTTTTTTAATCTGAGGGAAGAAACAGTCCGTTATTATGAAAATAATGGTCTGAATTTGTAGGTAGAAAAAAATTTGAACTTATGATGAAATACTTAGACATTACAAGTTATCTCGCTTTGATGTTGGAGTTACGCGTTATAAGAGATGAGGGACAAGAAAATTGTATAAACTGGAACAAGCCGAAGCATTAAGTTTAAAGATGCAAGATGGTGTTAATCTAAATGGTCATTTATTTAAACCTGATGGACTTACTAAGTACCCATTAATTATTTTTGTAAATGGTTCTGGTGTACTTTCATACGAGACTGATATGCAAGAGGAACAGTTCTATTTTTGTCGCACCCTTGTAAACATTTGTATGGCAGAGGGGTTCGCTCTCTTACTAGTCAATAAGCGTGGAGTCGGGCGTTCGGAAGGAAACTGGAAAACTCAAACCTTTTATGACAGAGCAAATGACATACATACTGTTATTTTGACTATGATGAAACGTCCTGACATTATAGAAAATCAGATAAGTGTATCTGGGCATAGTCAAGGTGGTTGGGTGGTTCAAATGCTTGCTTCTCTTTATCCTGACTTACTAAAATCTGCTCTGAGCATTGCTGGTCCATCATATAGTGTTAAAGAGCAAATTGTGGACAATATTGACTCAATCCTGATTAAAAATGGTTGCATCCGTTTAGTAAAGTGGATGCGTCCTATTAGTAGATTAGCCCTTACTTCATATCATTATTTATCCAAGATAGTAAAACTCGGGTACTTGAGTCACATCTTAGATTATGATGCCAGAGGAACCATTCCTAAAATAAAGATTCCTATCTACTTTGCTTTTGCAGAAAACGATGAACTTGTTCCTTTGGAACACAACGAACCACTAGCACGAGAATTGCTGGCAGGAATAACGGTTCCATATAAAATCACTATTTCTCCAGGCGTAAATCACAGTTTTGCAAGGTCGAAAAAATACCAACCTTGGGATGTAATCGAATCAAAAGTAAGTCCAGAATTAATTAATTTAATCAAGGATTTTTGTAAATGGACAAGGGAAGATTTTGTAGATTAAAAGGGAAAGATTTAAATTGCTAATCTTGGCAATGAGTTTGGTTTTTGGTTTTCTTTTTTGCAAGTTTGGTCTAAAACCAAGGTATCGTGCAAATGACATACTTTGGTGAATTCATTTAGTGTAGCAATAAAAAAACAGGTTATTCTTCCACGATCGGGCGCGAACCTTTAACAAGGATCTGCGCTCGTTTTTTATTTTGAGGTTAGTTTACCTAAACTAACTTATTGTGGAAATAATGGAAATTTGAGATGATGTAGTAAAGATTGTTTTGAGTTCATTATGTAAAAAGGGGGTACGTTGTGGGAATACCTAAATATCCTGAAGTTCCTAAGCTTACAGATAAACAAATTGACGAGATTACAGAAATAGTGTTTTGGAAAGAGGTTGAGCCTATAAAATGCGATGCAATATTTGTGTTTGGAGGTTCACACCCTGGTAATTGGAAGAAACCTTTAGAAGCTTATCAAAAAGGTTTAGGTGACTGTATTATTGCAACTGGAGGAAGTAGTTTATCAAAAATGCGACATCCTGAATGGGATAATATAGGTTTCTCAGAAGCTGAGGTCATTGTTAAGAACTTACTTGAAAATGGTGTTCCTAAAGAAGTTATTAGCTATGAAACTTCATCTATGCACTCCATTGCAAATGTAACGGAAGCCAAGAAAATATTTGATTTTACATCAATAAATAGCTTGTTATTTGTTTGTAAAAGTATCGCTACGGGTAGGCAGTACCGTACTTTATTAAAATATCTCCCGCCGAATATTAGATTTATATCGTATCCTTTTGATACAAGTTTTGATGGTCAAACGACTATAAAGAGAGATAACTGGATGCTAAATGAGAGGAATAAGTCCCTAGTGTTTGGCGAGTATTTAAGGAATATTATTTATGGAATGGAAGGGATGATAAATGCTCCGAGAAAACACGTTGTAGGACTGGAAGACATTGTATTACATCACTATAAATCATTAGATTAATCTTGTCTCGTTAATCTAAATGAGACAAACTAAAGTCCGGAGTCCAAACTTTGATCTTGCACAACTGTTCTTAATTTTGTAGATAAAGCTACAGGGCAGAAAATGAACAGGGTATTAATTGATATTAAAGTTAATTCCAGCTGTTGCTTATAATAAGTTGTCCAGCAATCCGGTGCATTTCTTGTGAAAGAAATGCATTTTTTGTTCGATATGTTAACTTGGAGGTGATTATATACTAATGAAAAGCGAAAGATCATGTGGTGTAATTATATATTTAGACAAACCAGACACTAGATATTTAGTTGTAAAAAGTAAAACTAATGGTCACTGGGGCTTTCCGAAAGGTCACATAGAGGAAAATGAAACTGAGATTGATGCAGCAATAAGAGAAGTTAAGGAAGAGACTGGCTTAGAAGTTCTAATCCATGAAGATTTTAAGACAAGTATGGAATTTATGATTTCAGAAAGAACAATTAGAAAAGAAGTGATCTTATTCTTAGGGACACCTATGAGTACCCCAGTAACCATTCAAGAAAGTGAAATTGCGATGTATAAATGGGCTACATTTACCAATACATTAAACTTGTTTGAGTATGAAAATCAAAAACAAAGCCTTAAACAAGCCCATGAATTTTTAAATAAGAAATTAGGTTAAGGCATTTTGGCTATTCAAGAATCGGGCGCGATAGCTGCATAGGTAATCGCTCCTTCCATACTTAAGATTCAAGAGGTTAATTAAATGACATAAGATAAACTTATGAAGTAAGATAAAACTCTTCAAATTTTCTTATCAGCAGCCACATGATAAAATTTAAATAAGATTTGAAAGGGGATATAGAGATGAAAGCGGTCATTCAAAATGAATTCGGTGATGTGAATGTACTCTTATATACTGAGGTAGAATTACCTAAAATGAGCGAAAATGAAATTTTAATTAAAACAGAATATACCAGTGTGAATTATGCTGATGTAAAAAAACGCAAAGGTAACAAAGGGAGAAGTAATTTCCCAGTAATACTTGGATTAGATGTTGCAGGAACAATTGAAGAGGTTTCTGGTAATTCAACATTTTCAAAGGGAGATCGGGTAATAGCTTTTCCGAAAGATGGTTCATACGCAGAGTATGTAGTAGCAAATGAACAACTAGTATTTAAAATTCCAGATAGTCTTTCCTTTAAACAAGCTGCTACAGTACCAACCGTATCTATTTTAGCTTATATTCTAATCTATGAAATTGGGCAAGTTAAAAAAACAGATACCATTGTTATACATAGTGCTGCTGGTGGGGCAGGTTCCATGCTCGTACAATTAGCCAAACTAGCAGGTGTTAATAAAATCATTGCAACAGTTGGAAATCTTAATAAAGAAAATTATGTGAAGGATTTGGGAGCAGATATAGTATGTACTTACGAATCGTTTGCAAAGGAAGTGTTAAAACAAACAAATAATTTAGGAGCAAATATTATCTTTGACTCTGTTGCTGGCGAAGTTACAAGTATGAGTTTAGAGTGTTTAGCCTTATATGGCACTCTTGTACAATTCGGCAATAGCAGCGGTAAACCAGGCAACTTTAAAACAAGTGATGTTCATAGTAGTTGCAGAAATATTAAAGGGTTTAGCTTAGGTACTACAAGAAAACATGATCCAGCAAGATTAGCAGATATAGCAGAGAAAGTCTTAGAACTTTTTGCTACAAAAAAAATCACCCTTCCAATTGCACACGTATTTAATTTAGTTGATGTTGCACAAGCACATAAACTAATCGAGAGTCGGAACTATGAAGGGAAGATTTTGGTTAGGATTTAGAGTGGAAGGACAATAAATTGGTCTTACTCAACAATCGGGCGCTTTCCTGGAATAAGGATAAGTGCTCTTTTCTTATTTTAGAGACAGATTTTGTAGTAAAAAAGGATATTAGATGGTACATCTTGAATTTGTAATTTATGCCAGAAAAGAGCAGGGTTATTGAATAAGAGATTATTGAAAAACAGGTAAATGATAAAAGGGTGTGAATTGAGTTGACAGCAAAACTTAATGTTAAATAAAGCCCAAAAGTAAATAATAAAGCAGTTTTAACGTTAGTGTTGGGGATGTTTTCTATTTTGATATCAATCATAATGGCTTTTGGTTTCATACCAGGGATTATTGGGATTGTAGTTGGATTTTTAGGATTGCGCGAAATGAAGATGTTTAATCAATATGGAAAGTCACTTGCAACTATTGGGATTTTGAGTTGTGTTCTTGGAACTTTTTTACCTGTTTTGTTTATGATTTAAATCATAAATATACAATTTTAAGAAAACAGAGTTGAATTAAGTAATCAAAATAACGGGTGCGATTGCTTCACAGTGTACTCGCTTTTAACTTATTAAAAATCTCTAGGCCGGTTGATGAAGATGGACTATTTCTAAGGGGGATTGTTTTTATGTTTGTGGTTAATGTAGAAGGAGCCATTCACAGAAACGGAAAATGGCTTTTAATCTTGAGAAGCGAAAAGGAAGAACACGCTGGAGGTGAACTTTCTTTGGTCGGTGGAAAATGCGAACTAGAAGGTTTTTCATCTGATATTTTAGAAAGAACTTTAATACGAGAAATTATTGAGGAAGTAGGATGCGAAGTTATAGATCTTAAATATGTAAATAGTTCTTCCTTTGTTACTGACTCAGGTATGAATGTAATTGATATTGTTTTTCTTTGTCATCATAAGTCAGGAGAGCCTTATCCCAAAAGCAGAGAAGAAGTTGATGATGTTATTTGGATGACAACTTCAGAGATTCTAGTTAATAAAGAGCTGCCTGGATATTTAAAGGACAACATCAAACAAGCAGAGAAAATACTACTAGATAATTTCAATGTTAAATATTGATAATACATATTCAATAAAAGGGAGCATTTGCAACATAATGAAATTGCCCTTACATATTCCAAAATTGGCCTTTTAGTGTATTCATATAAATGAAAAAAGTGACACTCTTTGAGAAAGGAAGAAACTATGAATATTGATAAAGATAGATACTTTTTAGAGTTGGCTCTTGAAGAAGCAGAACAAGCATTGAGAGAAAATACATATCCAGTTGGGGCTGTTATAGTAGATGAAAATCACAACTTAATTGCAACAGGGCGAAATAGAGTACACCCTCAACAAGATGCAACTGCCCACGCAGAAATTGACGCTATACGAAATGCTGGACAATCAATTCTAAATGCTAAAATTAATCGTGATAAGTTTACAATATATACTTCTTTGGAACCTTGTCCAATGTGTACTGGTGGGATACTGTTTGCCAATATAAAAAAAGTTGTTTGGTTACTAAACGACGACTTAGGTTTTGGTGGTTATAGAAAAATTAAAAGAACAAAAGTATTTGATAACAGATTTTATGAAGTTGAGGTTGTCGAAGAACCATATAACGATTTGAAAAACAAACAACTGGAATTAATGAATAGATGGTCCACAAATCCTAATAACGTAATAAACTTGCGAAAAGCAGTTATTCCAGAATAGGGCGCAATCCATGAATAAGGATTAGCGCTTATTTTCATTCTAGAGCCACATTCTGAATTACGAGTTTGGTTAGCAAGTAGGTTATTTCAATTCTCATGCAGAATAAATCAATAGTAAAGTTGTATTAAATTAAAGGTGTGGATAAGGATGGATTTTAAGGATCTTACATTAGAAAATGAACATAATTCGAGCAAACAACAGTTAAATATACTTCAAGAAGTAAATGGAATTTGCTTATCTTTAAATTTGAGCTTGTGGCTACGAGGTGGATGGGCGATAGATTTTTTGCTAGAAAGGATTACACGGTCACATTCAGATATTGACTTAGTTACATGGATCCAACATCGTGAACACGTGGAACAAGCACTTGTAAAAGCTGGTTTTCAAAAAAAGGTAGTTAGTGAGTTTCAAACTGATTTCCTCAAGAACAATGTCGATGTGAGTTTTGTATTTGTTAGGATTTCGGATGAGGGGGAAATTGTCGCTAACGGTTTTCCGAACTGGGTATGGAGGAATGATGCCTTTACTTTAGAACTTTATACAATACATGGCATAGCGATAAATGTTCTAAACCCATACCAATTACTTGAGGAGAAAAGAGTTTATGAAAAAGGAACAGGAAGAAAACTTCGTCCGAAAGACCATAAAAGTATAGAAATTATTCAGCAGATTATTGAGGGGAAAGTTAGAAATTAGATTCTTAAACGAAGGCTTTTGTTCAAAAATATTAGCAATCTGGCGCGATCCAGGAACAAGGGTCAGCGCCATTTTTGTGGTGGCCAAAGAGAATTTCATATTGTAGGAATTATTAGATTATGAAATAATTGGAATTAAGCAATCGGGCAGGATTATTGAACAAGTTTTATGAACTTTAGTGGTGCATCATTAGTGAAATGCTTTAACAACTGGAGGGGTAGAATATGAGAAATAACTTTCAAATCGTTGCGTTACAAGAGAAGGAGTTTAATAACCTTTTTCTAATGAATGAAGAAGCATTAAAAAGTATCGGGGCAGTCAAAATAATAGCAAATAACAATCCTGGATATCCTTGCAGGATAAGTTTGAAGGATGCAGAGGTAGGAGAAGAGGTAATCTTACTGAATTACCAATATCATAATGTTAATTCGCCTTATAAAGCAAGTGGTCCTATATTTATACGAAAGGGAGCAACTACCGCTAAGCTAGATGTAAATGAAATTCCGCAAATGTTACATCATAGGTATCTATCTGTACGCGGCTACAATGATGACTCCATGATTGTAGAAGCAAGGGTTACAGAAGGTGTAAATTTAAGAGAAAATATAGATGAGATTTTGGATAATAAAGAAGTAGAATATATTCACATTCTTAACGCTAAACCAGGATGCTATAACTGCCTTGTTAATAGAGTGTGAAAATCTTTAAGTATAATTTGCCATATGATAATTGGGTCTAATAGCTAAGTAAACTATACCATTTACATGGTTCCTTATCTTCTTTTAAACGCCTAAGCTGTAGGGGTATGTGGAGGTTCAGGTTGCGGTAAATCAACTTTTGTTAATAATTTGGTTGAGAGGATAGATAGGGAAAATGTTGTAGTAATAGAATTGGATAATTACTATAAAGACAGAACAGGTGTAAGCCAGGAAGAATTAAAACATATTAATTTTGATCACCCTAGTGCTTTTGATATCAATAGATTAATTTCAGATATAAGAAACCTTATTGATAATAAAACCACTCCTACGCCAGTATATAGCTTTAAAACAAGTACAATTATCAGGGAAGAAGTTAAATGTCCCAAACCAATCATAATAATCGAAGGATTAGTTTTATTTTCCATCGAAAAAATTTTTGACATGCTTGACTTGAAAATATTTCTGGATCTCGATGCAGACTTAAGGCTTATTCGGAGGTTAAGAAGAGATGTTCTTGAAAGGAGTAAGAATATAGAAGAAAATATTGAAAGCTATATTCACCAAGTTAAACCTATGCATGAAGAAAATATTGAACCCTTTAAGAAAAAGCCGACTTTAATCTAAATGCGGGGAGAGTATCTAATACCTCTATAGATATTATAGCTACATACTTAGAATGTTATATAGAGAATTACGAATAATCTAAAGGAGCTGAAATCACCTTATGAATCTTTTTGAAATGCAAAAGAAAGTAGATTCTTCAATTGAAATCCTGGGCGGTTACTGGAAACCTCTTTCAGCATATGCTCGTGTGGTTGAAGAGTTGTCAGAAGTTTATGAAGAACTAGATAATGAATCACTAGCAGATTTAGCAGATGAATTAGCAGATTTATTTGTAATTAATTGCTGCATCGCTAATCAATATGGAGTAATTTTTGATGAAGAATTGGAACGATTAGGCTTAAACTTAGATACATACAATGTTATGGAAAAGAATACGGATGAGGCTCTAAAGGGGTTTCTTTATAGAGTAGGTCAACTTGGCCGCATTCTAAACCACTATGATGGTGATAAAGTGAAAAAACCGTCTGAAACCGAGCAAACCGTTTCTAGAGAAACTACCCTTGTAATGCATGAAGTCTTTAAACTAGCAATTATGTTGGGAGCGCCTGTGTTTGACTCTGTAAACAATGTATTAAACAACTCCTTGATGAGAGATAAAAACAGATTTAATAATAAGTTTGATCCATCTAATTCAGTAGTATTAAAGAACATTAGAGGAGTACTTAAGGAAAGAACAGCGTGGAAATTATGGGGAGCAAGAGTTTGGGATTCTTCAAAAAGTGTAGCAGAAAACATTCAGAATAGTTCAGATCATATCAAACGTTTTATTAAGTGTAATGAGAAGGAAAACCTATTAGGATTTGCTTTTGAAGTGCCGACAAAAACGCCAGTAAATACTGATGAATTAGAAGTATCAATTGAGAGTCTTTACACATCAAACTTAAAAATTGAAACATTGTATCTGGACCATACTAAGTTTTTCATCTTAAGGAGTCCTTCGTCAATTAAAAATTATGGTTCTATTAAGAGTGTGATTCGGCTAAATCAAACTCTCTCAATAACTCAAGAAGGATGAGAAAACATAAAGAGAGAAAAAGCTGAGGGTTAGCCTTCAGCTTTTTCTTTATTCCATTATTGGGCAGTTTAATGGAAGTTGCAGGTAGTAAGAAGCTAATATTATGTCTATCTAAGAAAAACGACAAACTTGTTGTATTTGGAATAAGTCAACTCTATCCAGGTGTTCTTGGTAGTAGAAAGATGTCTCTTCTCGACAGATGTAACTTATGAAAAGTTAAGATTATAAACCTTTAGTAAATAAATACAGTGATTCGAAGGGGAGGCCAGTAAATTGGATATAGAAGTTGGATATTTACCAAAGAGATACTATGACTCAAATCCTGATGCTGGAGGTTTTTTTCCTTTTGCATTAGAAGGCACTACACCATATGTTTTCTCAATGGATGGTTTTTATCTTCCAGAATGTGATGAACACTTTCTGCCATTGTGGATGAAAAATATTAAAGCATTTCCAGTTTATTTTTGTGCTGAAGTTCCTTCCTATTTGAAAGATCAGATTGAACATAATTGCCAGGAATTCAATATCGGTTATAGATACTTAACTAACAAATACGACCGTTCAGTAATAGTTACTGTAATCCAGAATGAAAAGCAGTTTAAGGAGATTTTCCCTTTCTATATTACTCTTGGTAGTGGAAATGACTTAGTTTTATGGTCCACAAATAAAGATGTATTTAGATTAGAACAAAGAGAGTGGAAAGGAAATTGGGAAGGGAAAGTTGCGGAAACAGTAGTGGTCAAAGTAGAAGTTGATACAAGTATTTTTTGGATTGGCTATGATGGAGATAACATTGCGGTTATTTCAAATCAATCGAATTTCTCAACATATGAAAAAATAATCAGGACTTTTCCTGATTTTGTAGTTCCAAAGCTATGTGAGTACGAGTAATAGGTTATTCTTTGTTCCACTAAATGGAGCTATTCTTCAAGAGGGAGAATGGCTTTTTCTTATTGAAAGTAAAGATGCAGTTATTTGAATAAATCACTTTAGTTAATTGGAAACTAAAATGAGGTGTTCATTATGAGAAGATTAGTAGTCCTGGTTGTAGTAGCAATATTTTTTATATTCTCTAACACAACCATATTTGCAAAAACAAAAAATGAAGCTGATACGGAATTATGTGAAACATTAAAATATGCACTTATAAGTAGCCTAAGAAATCCAGTGGATAAAGCCATCAGCGAAATATATCAAGAAGATAAAAATGCACCTGAAGGTCTTACCTGGGCTTCATATGACACAGAAATCCTTGAAATTAAACAGTTGTACGGGATTGGTGGATTATATGAAATAACGCTTAAGGTGTATCCTTACTACCGTGCTCATATGAGTTATGGGGAAGATGAAGTTGTGATAAATACAAGAGGCGAACTCATTAGTTATAAACACCTAAAAACATATCCTTAACTTCAACTAAACATTTACTACACTTTCAGTTATTCCGTTAAATGGAGCTATCCTGGAACAAAGGATCAGCGCTCATTTTTTATTTTGGGACATGTTGTGGAGAGCAGCTTCTTTTAAAGATAAATAGTAAATATAATAGGGTGTTTAAAGATCTGAAGAAGTGTATTTAATGTAATTGGTGAAAATTTAGAAGGTAGTTCCAAGTAAAGTATTGTTATTTATAACTTGTGACAAGATAACCCTATAAATATATAGGGGGGATTAAATGAATCATTTAGTGATATTTTTATCCTTATTGAATGTATTAAATCCGGTTGGTACCAATACTTTGGAATTTAAAGCCAGTGAAACTTGTATAGAAATTTCCCATAAGTTCAAAGATCAATACGTTAATGAAATTAAACAAGATCTAATTAACAGCTTTAAATTGGATATATCTGACTACACTGAATATAATTCCCACGATGATACTGAAAAACTGTATCAAGATTTGGGTATCTACGATAAAAGGACTTCTAGTTTGACGGATATGCTTGTAGGCGAATACTACGGCGTGAAATTTGTATTCATTAACAAAAATCAGACTGAAGGGTACATTGTTTTCAAAGATAAAAACGGAAACAATAGTATAGAGAAAGTAATAAAGACAGAAAAAAAGTGGATAAAAGTTGATTTTAAAGAAGTAAAGTCAGTACCTCCGAACGAGTTTGATTATAGAGGTTTTTTCTGTCTCTAAGTCCCAAGTTCACTCTTGATTATATAAAAGAGTAACCGACAAACCTAATTATGTTATAAAGAGAAGAAGGAATATGTTAATTTTATTTATCAATAGGGTGCTATCCTGGAACAGGGGTTAGCGCTCATTTTATTTTAGGCAAGATGAAAAATAATTTATTGTAGGAATTTTCAGCTTATGAAATAATTGGTATTAAGCAATAGGGCAGGTTAATTAAAAAGAAGGTGGTTTTATTTTGCAAAAGTGTAAGAACTGTAGTGAACAATTTAGATGGAATAAAATTAATAAATCGTTATGGTTAAATTATAAGCCTATTAAATGTAGTGAATGTAAAACGACTCATAAGATAACGATTCTTGGTAGGTTCACATTTGTCTCTTTAACCATCCTGCCAATGTTGATATTTGGTTATTTTCTCTCACCTTTTAGCAATATTTTTGCGACTCTTGGAATAGGAATTTTTATTTTGATTTTGGGTTCATTAATAGCACCTTTTTTTATTACCTATAAAGCGTCTTTGTGAATAACTTCAATTAAACTAACTGGAGCTATAGTTGAAGAAATGTATAGTTATCTTGAAATCGAGTCTTCGGCAATCGGGCGCGATCCAGGAACAAGGATCAGCGCCTTTTTTATCGTGGCCAAAGGGAATTTCATATTGTAGGAATTATCAGGTTATGAAATAATTGGAATTAAGCAATCGGGCAGGATAATTGATGAAGAAATTAAGGTGCTAAATACATAAAAAGAAGGTATCTATATGGAGTTCTTGACAGAAAAGTTAATATTTATAGCTTTATTTATTTTTATTATACATTCTGTAGAAACACTCGCATATGCTGTGAGGTTATCAGGTGCAAGGGTTAGAATGATAGCGTCAGCTTTATCTCTTTTTAACATAATGGTCATAGTCTCCAGGTTAGCAAATATGTTGCAACAACCTTTCACTGGTAGTTTAATTGATACTGCTCCTAATGAAAATGCACTAGAGTTTGTAGAAATACAATTTCGAATTCTTATTGGAGCTTCAACCGTTGGAACGGTATTTGGAATTATTCTACTGCCAAGTTTCATAGCCTTATTTTCAAGGGCGATTATTCATTTATCAGAGGAAAGAGGTTCTGTCCCCTCATTAATGAAAAGAATACTATCCATACAGTACATAAAGCGTGGCATTACCCATTTTAGTCTACCGAAGTTTTCTTACTTGCAGGGTACCAAGGTGAAGGATATGCCAATCAAACTATTTTTTGTAAATATGATAATAACAGCAATATATACAATAGGTGTATTAGCAGCACTTTATGCTGCTTTATTAGTTCCTGAAAGAGCATCTACGGCTATTATGGCTTCAGGCTTAATAAACGGGATAGCAACAATACTTTTGGTAATCTTTATTGATCCAAAAATATCTGTCCTCGCAGATGATGTTGTTAATAAAAGGGGAAGTTATAAAAAGCTAAAAAGCATTTCAATAATGATGGTTACTTCAAGGCTTTTAGGCACTTTGCTTGCTCAATTCTTGTTTATATGGGGAGCAAAATATATTGCTTGGTTTACAAAGTTCATTGTATAAGCGTTATTCAATTATCGGGAGCAATTGCAGCTTAATAATCGCGCTTCATGGTAGAAATGTGCAACAAGTTGAGTTATAGGGAGAGGATCTAACTGGAATGGTTTAAATTTGTGTACATTTTAGCGTTAGTCTTTTGTCTTCTTGCTTCTATTCAGTTTTATTCGTTTTGGAAACGTTTTAAAAATCTTAAAATTGGCCATACACTTTCAAATGAATTCGTAAATAAAAGCAGGAAGAATATTAAAGTTGCAATAGCTTTTTTAGTTATTGGTTGTTTTTTAGGTTTAATAGGAGTTCTGATAAGCCCTTTTTAATTTATTTTATAGCTTCCTTATTCAAGTAAAGGGAGCATATCTGTAAAAACGGCCAAGATTACAGCATAAGACTTAAAAACAAGTTTTGTGGCATGTAATACTCCAAGGGGGGTACAGTGTAATGAATTTTACGGGCTGGATACATCAGAACGTTTTTGAGGAAAACGGCGGTTGGAAATTTAACGTCAGAGATACGGAAGGGGGAGCGTGCGATGTGTGAGAAGATGCACGTTGACGAATTGGAAATTGACGAGCGCCTTGTGCGTAGTTTAATTGTCGATCAGTTCCCACACTGGGCAAAACTGCCCCTACGACGTGTCGAGCCAATTGGCACGGTAAACGCCGTTTTTCGACTTGGCGATAATTATTCTGTTAGGCTCGCACGAAGAGCAGGACCGACGACACCAGGAAGTCGCGAATTCACATGGCTTCCAAAACTTGCATCATTAGTATCGCTTGATATCCCTATCCCTATCGCTCAGGGGCGTCCCAATAACGAATATCCGTGGTTTTGGGAGGTACATACCTGGGTTGAGGGTGATACGATGCCTATAGAGGAGATTGACGAGATTCAGGCAGCACGTGATCTTGCAGTGTTCATCGCAGCACTGCAAAAAGTCGATTCATCGGGAGCGCCGTTAGGACGTGGCATTCCTTTGGCGCAACGGGACAAGGACTTTCGATACTGGTTGGCGCGATTTGATGGCGACCCTGCAGTTTCTGCTGTGTGGGAGTCGGCTCTTACTGCGCCTCCGTGGAATGGCGCTCCTATTTGGCACCATGGCGATCTAGATGTACGTAACTGGCTTGTACGAAATAAGCGAATTAGCGGTGTGATTGATTGGGGTTGTATGGGCATCGGCGATCCTGCGTGCGATGTAATGGTGGCATGGAAGTTGCATTCGCCAGCGGCTCGAGATGCGTTCCGTGAGGCTCTTCCTATTGATGACGCTACGTGGGCAAGGGCACGTGGATGGGTCGTGTCACAGGCAGTTGGAATCCTCGCTTACTACACGCCGCAAAACAATCCGATTCTTTACAATGAGGCTAAAGCCTGGCTCGATATAGTGCTTAGAGACGAATTATAAAAGTGGGGGGAGTATCCTTAATTGTTTATCACCGAAAAGGATGCTATTTAAAGATAAGAAGGTAATGTTCAAAGAACAATTTAGTGATTTTAGATTAAGACATTTTGTAGTTATGCCATAAAAGGGAGCAAATATGGAAGATGCAGCCACTAGTCTAAGCAGGAATAGTGGCTGTGTTAGTTGAATTAAAGTGCAGCATTCCTGAATGTAAATTAAACTTGCTTTCGTGAAACCTACTTTTTTAGGCAAATAATATCGGACCAAACTTTTCTAATTCTTTTAATATTGGTATTGAAAGGGGGATTATATGGACTGGCTTGTTAGAATGAATAATGTATTAGATTATATAGAGGATAGTTTGGAGCATGAAATTGATTACAAACAATTAGCAAAGATTGCTTACTGTTCGGAGTTTCACTTTTCTAGAATGTTTGCATCTATTACAGGAATTTCACTGTCGGAATATATAAGGCGTAGGAGATTGACACTTGCTGCATTCGAATTGCAAAAAAGTGATATTCGAATTTTAGAAATTGCGAATAAGTACGGTTACGAATCTGCTGATTCATTTTCCCGTGCTTTTCAAAAAACCCATGGAATAAAACCGTCTGAATGTCGTCATCAGGGGATACAATTAAAAGCTTTTCCGAAAATTTCCTTTCAATTATCAATAAAGGGAGACACTGAAATGGAGTATAGAATTGAAAATTTAGAATTTGAAATAAGAATTGTTGGTAAGAGTAAACCAGTAAAAACAAACAGCGCCTTTAAAAGTATTCCAACACTTTGGAGCAAAGCGAAAAAAGAAGGATTTATGCAGGAATTAATAGATATGTCGTGGGAGAATCCGAAGTGCTCACTAGAAGGAATTTTAGGTGTATGTGGAAAGGAGGCAGCCATCACTGATCAAGAATTCGATTATTTTATGGGAGTACGGTATGATGGTGAGTTTCCTGAAGAAATGCAAACTTTAATTATTCCGCCAAGTACATGGGCTGTTTTCCCAAATATTGTTGAGGCATGGAAACGTTTATATTCTGAATGGGTTCCTACATCAGGATATGAACTTGCTAATTTACCTTGTATTGAATGTTATTATGGATCAGGACATAAACCGCGTCATGAATTATGGGTTCCAATTATTCCTAGATAATTCTTCAATAATTCATCTTTAACAACGGGCGCAATTCTGCAGCAAGAATTGTGCTCTTTCTTTATGTTAAGGGCCATTTAATGGAGGAACAGTAAATAAAAGCAGCCCAGAAAATAAAATAGACAAGAAAAAGAAACACCCCCTGAATCGTATTAGATTGACTATGCGATTCAGGGGGTGTTTCTTTTTAGAAGACATATGAAATTAAGTTGTTTCTTTACGTAAAAGTATATTTGGTACTAATCGAATATAAATGAGCTCACCTGCAAGTTCAACGATTGTTTGTGTCACAATTATAGCTGCTACTAATGTGCTCAAATTATCGGGTACGGCTAAAGCAAGAGGAAGAACTACAAGCGAATTACGCGTAGATCCACTAAAAATAAGTGCGCGACCTGAACCAATATCAAGCTTGAACCACTTTGCAATAAACCTAGAAATGATAGGCATAATAATCATAAAAGCAATATATATAGGAATTACTTTGATAATTAGGTCAATATATGTTGATAATTTCCCTATTTGAGACGATACAACAACAAAAAGAGTAAGAGCCATGAATGGAACGGGAAGCCATGTTGATAGATCTAATATTTTATTGCCGACAGGTGCTTTTCTTGCAAATAGCTGTATGGCAATAGCGATTCCCAGTGGAATAACGATGAGACCGAAAAATGCTTCCAAGAACGGAGCTGGTTCCACTATTCCTTTTGCTTCTTCTCCCATAAACAGCCATAAATACAGAGGCAAAAGGAGCATTTGTGTAATGAAAAGAATTGGTGTAGACATAAGGATAACCTTTTCATTTCCACGCCCTAGAGCTGTAAAAACAATGACATAATCAATACAAGGGGTAAGTAAAACTAAATAGACCCCCAGCAATAACGGTGGATATTCGGGTAATAACTTTGATAGAATCCACACCACAATGGGTACTGCTAAATAGTTAACCGTCAATAGAGCCAAGATAAAACGTCGATTAGCAAACGACTCTTTTAAAGATGTAAAAGGAATCTGTGAAAACATACTATACATTAAAATAGCGATGACAGCAGAAATCGTTACATCTAATTGTCCTGCAAAGTCTGGAACTATTAATCCAAATCCAGCTGCTATCACTAGTACAATGACATATAGCCAAACTTGATTATTTTCTAATTTTTCTCTAGTAAACATTATTTGGTTACCCCTTTTTATTGCCCCTAAAAAAGACTTTTTACATAGTTGTTAAATAAGGGGCTTATGTAATAAGTCATATCTAAGAAAATATTTAATTTGAACAGGAATTCTTACTTAATATATCATAATTATTGTTTAGTTTAGTTTAAAAACCCCTAAATCACAAAATGATTTAGGGAGGATTTTTATCCTAAGCGAAACTCTTCTTTTAGTAGATCTTTAACTGATTGATTTCCTGTTAGATCTAACCTAATTACATCTGCCTCACCACTTACTTTTAGTGAGAATTCTATGAATGGACAGCATCGATTTTCATAAGAAATCAATTCAACAATTTTTAATAGCAACGTGGGTTGATTGGGATAAATAAAAGTATAACCATTTGGAATTTCCTCAATAGACCGATTTACATTCAAATCTTTTCGAAGTTCGTCATAACGGATTCTTTCTTCTGAATTGAAAGAACCAATATTACAAGCAATATTTGAAGTGCTTTTACAACAATTACATTCAGCCATAAAATTAAAACCTCCTATTATTATAATTATTTATATTTACATGAACCCGAAGAACAATTACAGCCTGTATTTGCATTACATGTACTCTTTTTTACAAATAGAAAAACAAATAATGCCAAAGCCAACAATAATAATCCCCATTTCCAAAAACCAAAACCTATTCCAACTATACCTGCAAATCCAGTAATGCCAATAACGGGTAATGCACAACAAAGTGCGCATAATCCAACTACCCCAATTCCAGCAAATAATTTTTTCAAAGAAACTCCCCCTTAATAATATTATTTAAAGTATAATACTTAAAGTAAACTTTAAGTCAAGGGGTGATTATTATGGATTCTTTCCTTCCTATTGGAGAGCTAGCAAAAAGGGCTGACGTTAGTGCTTCTGCTATTCGATATTACGAATCGATAGGCATGTTGCCGATTCCTACAAGGGTAAGTGGACAAAGACGCTATACAATTGAAGTATTGGATCAGCTCAAGTTTATAAAAACAGCTCAGTTAGCTGGTTTTAGTAATCAAGAAATTATTGTACTTTTGGAGGGTTTCGATAATCAGGCTCCTCCATCAGAGCGTTGGAGATACATGGCCAATACGAAGTGTCTGGAATTAGAGGAAAAAAAGAAGCAAATTGACGAAATGTTGAATGTATTAAAAAACGGATTGAAATGTGAATGTCTAACTTGGTCAGAATGTTTTCCAAAGGTAAATTCAAAGGGTATTTGTTGTTAAAGAGTGATGGAAGGGTGAGTGTATTTTGTTTTAAGCAGGTTTGATGGTAGCCTTATTAGAATAAAGCAACTAATAGAAGTTCCTCTGTTATTCAATTATAGGGCGCAATCCTTTAACAAGAATTTGCGCTAGTTTTCATTTCGGGGGCAATATATCTCATTCGAGGGGGGAAAATATGAAATTCAAAAATATAGATATTAAAGAACGAATGGAACATTATAATGTACCAGGTTTAAGTATTACATTAATTAACCAAGGTCAAGTCAGTGGTACATATGATTACGGCTTACTAGAGGTGAAAAGTGATAGAAAAGTAAATAAGGATTCTGTTTTTAGTGCTTGTTCAATTAGCAAGTTTCTAACAGGTATGCTTGTTATGAAACTAACAAAACAAGGGCTTCTTGATTTAGATGAGGATGTAAACAAAAGGCTTGTGTTGTGGAAAGTACCTGAAAATGATTTCACTAAATATAAAAGAGTTACATTACGAAATTTGCTTAGTCATCAATCTGGGATTAGTGATCATGAAAATAGTTTCTCTGAGCTTAATATGGATACAGAAATCCCTTCGATGGTTGAATTATTGGAAGGAAAAACTCCATATTGTAATCTTATAAAAGTAACATACGAACCTGAGAGTGAATTCCACTATTCAGATGCAGGTTTTTGTATTATCCAGCAATTAATAGAAGATGTAACTGAAAGACCGTTCCACCGAGTTATGAACGAACTTATATTTGAACCATTAAGAATGGATAATAGCAGTTTAAACACAACAATGTTAGAAATGGAGCGAAAAGGTTTCTCTTGTGGTCATAACAAAAACGGTGAATTGGTGGATGGAAAATATCCTATATATCCATATCCAGCTGCTTCTGGACTTTGGACAACCTCTTTAGATCTAGCCAAATTAGTCCTTGAGTTAATGAATGCTGTAAAAGGAGACAGTAAGGTTGGTATTCCGGCAAGTATAGCAAAGGAAATGATATCCCCACAAAGAAGTAAGAATTGGACTGGATTAGGTGTGTTTCTAGAAGGTTCTGAAAAAGAACTAGAAATTACTTCACTTGGTTGGGGAGTAGGTTTTCAATGTATGATGGTGGCGTTTCCGTATTTAGAGAAAGGGGCAGTCATCATGACAAATGCAGAATTAGGTGTTCATCAAATGGAAGGGATTATAGGAGAAATTTATAAATCTCTTTTATCATAAGAAACTATTAAGGGGGAGGGAGCTTATCCAGTACAGGGTAAGCTTTTTTTGTATATATTTTTCTTGTAGAAGTTACACTAGTTTGAAATAATTGGTATTAAGCAATCGGGCAGGATTGTTGAAGAAGAATAACATAAAAAGAGGGGGGTTATTTTGGTACAAAGTACACAACAAATTTACACACCACCAAAACATTTTGTTTCAGCAGCAACTATTGTAATCAA
>NZ_JBNIKR010000022.1:0-32537 GCF_050107295.1 Sutcliffiella halmapala
CCTTTTACTTCGGTAAGTAAGATCCCTGAAAGATGATCAGGTAGATAGGTTCGAGGTGGAAGCATGGCGACATGTGGAGCTGACGAATACTAATCGATCGAGGACTTAACCCAAAAACAATGAACGATAATTTGTGAATCTTGATAAGAAAAAACGTTATCTAGTTTTGAAGGAATATAGCAAAAAAATGCTTGATTTTCTTCAAAGATATATTATAATAATATTTGTCTGGTAATGATGGCGAAGAGGCCACACCCGTTCCCATACCGAACACGGAAGTTAAGCTCTTCAGCGCCGATGGTAGTTGGGGGCTGTCCCCCTGTGAGAGTAGGACGTTGCCAGGCTGATATTGATCCACCATAGCTCAGCGGTAGAGCATTCGGCTGTTAACCGAAGGGTCGTAGGTTCGAATCCTACTGGTGGAGCCATATTATGGAGAGCTGTCCGAGTGGCCGAAGGAGCACGATTGGAAATCGTGTAGACGGTCAACGCCGTCTCAAGGGTTCAAATCCCTTGCTCTCCGCCATTATTTATTGGCCCGTTGGTCAAGCGGTTAAGACACCGCCCTTTCACGGCGGTAACACGGGTTCGAATCCCGTACGGGTCACCATATTTTTTTCGCACTAACGAAAAAAATATTACATTGGAGGATTAGCTCAGCTGGGAGAGCATCTGCCTTACAAGCAGAGGGTCGGCGGTTCGATCCCGTCATCCTCCACCATTAAGTTTTTATAGAATACTATAAGGTAAAACTTAATTATTGTTATCGCGGGGTGGAGCAACGAGCATATGCTTCTTGAAATCACTTCGAGTTGTACCGATCGATTATACATCCCTGAATCACCTTTTAGAGGTAGGGACAGTCGGTTGAAATAAGCATAAGTATTCTAACTTAATTAGTATTATCGCGGGGTGGAGCAGTCTGGTAGCTCGTCGGGCTCATAACCCGAAGGTCGCAGGTTCAAATCCTGTCCCCGCAACCAAAATGGTCCCGTGGTGTAGCGGTTAACATGCCTGCCTGTCACGCAGGAGATCGCCGGTTCGATCCCGGTCGGGACCGCCATTTTTAAGGCTCGGTAGCTCAGTTGGTAGAGCAATGGACTGAAAATCCATGTGTCGGCGGTTCGATTCCGTCCCGAGCCACCATTTTCCTTGAAAAGTTTTCATTTGCCGGTGTAGCTCAGTTGGTAGAGCAACTGACTTGTAATCAGTAGGTCGTGGGTTCGACTCCTATCGCCGGCACCACATATATGGAGGGGTAGCGAAGTGGCTAAACGCGGCGGACTGTAAATCCGCTCCTTCGGGTTCGGCAGTTCGAATCTGCCCCCCTCCACCATTTTCTAAAAAATAGTAACATATTCATCTATAGGGGCATAGTTTAACGGTAGAACAGAGGTCTCCAAAACCTCCGGTGTGGGTTCGATTCCTACTGCCCCTGCCAATTTTATATTAATTGTGGCGGTTGTGGCGAAGTGGTTAACGCACCTGATTGTGGTTCAGGCATTCGTGGGTTCGATTCCCATCAGTCGCCCCATTATTTTTTTAATGATTGATTTAGTCATATAGATCAATACAAATAGCATAAATATTAAAAGCTAAAAGCTAAAAGCAATATTATTGGGCTATAGCCAAGCGGTAAGGCATCGCACTTTGACTGCGACATGCGTTGGTTCGAATCCAGCTAGCCCAGCCATTTTGCGGAAGTAGTTCAGTGGTAGAACACCACCTTGCCAAGGTGGGGGTCGCGGGTTCGAATCCCGTCTTCCGCTCCATATAACATTCAGGTGGCATAGCCAAGTGGTAAGGCCAAGGTCTGCAAAACCTTTATCACCGGTTCAAATCCGGTTGCCACCTCCACTATTCAAAAAACGAAGGCTTATATAGATATAAGCCGGGGTGGCGGAACTGGCAGACGCACAGGACTTAAAATCCTGCGGTAGGTGACTACCGTACCGGTTCGATTCCGGTCCTCGGCACCATTTGAATAGTTGCTTTATTGTTATGCCGGTGTGGCGGAATTGGCAGACGCGCACGACTCAAAATCGTGTTCCTCTGGAGTGCCGGTTCGACCCCGGCCACCGGTACTTATTTTATAGACAAGTTCTCGAACCTGTCTATGCGGGTGTAGTTTAATGGTAAAACCTCAGCCTTCCAAGCTGATGTCGTGGGTTCGATTCCCATCACCCGCTCCATACATAGTATATAACGCAGTGTCTCGTTTCTTGAAAACGATGCATTGCGTTTTTTAGTTTTTACATATAAGGCAAGGCAGCGGATGCAAAAGGCCCCTTCTTGTTAAATGAAGAGGCTCTCGATTTATATACTGTTGTTTATGTGGGACAAGGAACCTGTTTCCAACAAGAGACCGCGTCCCGAGCCGCCATGGACCTGGGTGAACATTTTTAGAATGGCGTCCAGCATTTCCTGGCACTCTGTAATGTCCATGGAGGGCTTAAGATATATGATGTGTATTGCTGAGGTGGTGGCTTCTGTGATGGCGGTTCTTTGACTGTCTACAAAGGGACTGCCGAAGGAGCTTGTGGCGTCTTTTGTATGTACCATGTTCTTGAGGCTGATTTCCCGGCCATTGAGTCCTTGGTAATTGCTTTCTTGCTCTCCAATTGTGATGGAGATATCCCCGCTTATCTTTGTGGAATCATAGATGCCTAGGGGGATTTCGTATTTCAGGGAGAAGAAATTATTCAGGTCTACAGCAGAGTTGTAAGGCTCCAGGAACTGTCCTTTTTTTATACGGCGATAAAGGGCTTCAACTGATGGGCGATATCTGGAAGGGTCCGTGCCAGTTCGCTTAAAGACAGAACGCCATTCCATGATTCCCGGTATGTCTTTCATTTCTTTCCCAAGCAGGTCTATGTTCAAGGATTCCTGAAAAAGGCGGATCCTTCCTTTCAACATTTGAGGGGAGCTGCCAATTGTGATATCTTCATAGAATATGATACCGAATTTTGCATTGGGGATAAGTTCTTTGACTGTAGATTCCAGCGTTACTTGCATACTTTTCATCCCTTCCATTCTTTTCAATATGGTAAGTGTATCATATTTGGTTTAGGATATAGAAATGATTAAAAAAAGAAAGGCTTCTAGCCGTTTTAATAAAGGAGGTGTTTATTTTGAATATAGCCAACCAGAAGCTGAAGGACGAGATAATTGCATTTAGCAAAGAGATAGGTATCGATAAAATCGGATTTGCAAGTGCAGGTGTTTTTACCGGGTTGAAAGAGAGGTTGCGAGTGCAGCAGGAAAACGGGTTTCAGTCTGGCTTTGAGGAGTCCGATATTGAGAAGAGGACGAATCCTGAATTGCTGCTTCCACGTGCTAAATCAATTATTGCCATCGCATTGGCCTATCCGTCGAAGCTGAAGGATGCTCCACGGAGTACACGGGAGGATCGGAGAGGGATTTTCTGTCGTGCTTCCTGGGGAGTGGATTATCACCATATTTTGAGGGACAAGCTCCAACAGTTGGAGGCATTCATTAGGGAGAAACAGCCTGATGCATCTATGAAATCAATGGTTGATACCGGTGAGCTTAGTGACCGTGCAGTTGCGGAACGTGCAGGGATTGGCTGGAGCGGTAAAAACTGTGCAATCATTACACCTGAGTTTGGGTCTTATGTGTATCTTGGGGAAATGATTACGACCATTGCCTTTGAATCTGATCAGCCTTTGGAGGATAATTGCGGTACATGCAATAAATGTGTGGAGGTGTGTCCGACAGGTGCGCTTGTTCAAGGTGGACAGCTCGATTCGAATAAATGCATTGCGTTTTTGACGCAGACGAAAGGTTTTCTTGCAGAGGAGTATCGAACAAAGATTGGTAATCGACTTTATGGCTGTGATACATGTCAGACGGTATGTCCAGAAAACAAGGGGATGGACTTTCATTTGCATCCTGAAATGGAGCCCGATCCTGAAATTGTGAAGCCAAAGCTGAAGCCTCTTCTTACAATATCAAATAGGGAATTCAAGGATACGTTTGGAAGGATATCAGGTTCGTGGAGAGGGAAGAAGCCTATTCAACGTAATGCCATTCTGGCGCTGGCACATTTTAAGGACAAGACGGCTGTTCCTGATCTATTGGACTTAATGAAGCATGATACTAGGCCTGTTATTCGTGGTACTGCTGCTTGGGCTGTCGGAAAGATAGGAGATATATCTGCGATGGAAGCATTAATCAAGCTTAAAGAGACAGAACAGGACGAGGATGTACGGTTTGAAATCGATAAAGGGATGGAGATGCTAAAAGGCGAGGGGTGAAACTCTCGTCTTTTTTGTATTCCAACTTTTTCTAATGTTTATCAATCCCCCATCATACTATGAATATAAGGATAATATGATGGAGGGTTGTACATGAGGGAGAAGCTTATGCTGCATATACAGAAAAGGTTGGAACAATATGTATCTAAAAGCAAGCATTCAGGTAGAGCTATTATTAATGAGGAGACTATTTGTAGTAAGCAGGAGATGCATCGCAGGCGAGGTGCGGAAATCGTGAAATGTTACGCAACGGGGAGAATCCTATCCATGAACAGGGATATGGACGAGGAGGCAGCCATATATGAAGTGCATGTGAGGTATCTCATAAAGCTTAAGGAAGAGCTGTATATGGAGGAAGAAGCGGATCACCGCTATGCAGTTTGGCACGGGCAGGATATCATCCAGGATATACCCTTGCATGAAGAGGGAGGGAATATACAGGATGTTTCCCTTCCCTCCATGGAGGAGGAAGAAGCGGATAGAAATGTGAGGTTTACTTACAATAGGATGGAAGCGGTTCGCTATGCGGAGCAATGGTGGAACACTTTTAATCCGAAGTACAAGAAATTTGATGTGGACTGTACAAATTATATCTCTCAGTGCTTGCATGAAGGCGGAGCTCCAATGGTTGGATATCCGAAAAAAAGCGGTGCGTGGTGGATGAGGAACAAAGATTGGAGCTATACGTGGACTGTTGCGAATGCCCTCCGCTGGTACCTCCCTACTGCCAAATCAGGGATGAAGTCAAGAGAGGTGGAACGTGCTGATCTGCTCATGCCAGGGGATGTCATCTGTTATGATTTTGAAGGTGATGGGCGATTTGACCACAATACGATAGTAGTAGCCAAGGACCCGAATAACGAACCACTGGTAAATGCACACACTTATAATAGTAGAATGCGGTATTGGAAGTATGAGGATTCAACCGCTTATACACCAAATATCAAATACAAGTTTTTTCATATCATCGACAGGAATTAAAGGTTGATTCTCATTCAATAAAAAGGTATTGTTGTATAGGAAATATTTGAGGTATAAATTGAGGTGACGATTGTGGGATTACATGTTGTACTATATCAACCAGAGATTCCGGCTAATACAGGAAACATTGCACGTACTTGTGCAGCTACGAACACTACTTTGCACCTGATCCGACCTTTGGGCTTTTCAACAGATGATAAAATGCTGAAAAGAGCAGGCCTGGATTATTGGGAATTTGTGAACGTGTTGTATTACGATTCTTTGGATGAGTTGTTTGAAAAGAACAAGGAAGCGAAATTTTTCTATATTACCAAATATGGAACAAAGCCGCATAGCTCTTTTGATTACAGTAGTCTGGATAAGGAATATTTCTTTGTTTTCGGGAGAGAGACGACCGGTTTGCCAAAGGACTTGATTCAGAGCAATTTAGAGCAGTGCCTGCGTTTGCCGATGACGACCAATGTCCGTTCGTTGAACCTATCGAACACAGCAGCTATATTAATATATGAAGCTTTGCGTCAGCAGGGCTATCCGGATCTTTCCATCGAGTGTCCGGAAGTATAAATAGAAAAGGCCTTCCATGTGGAGGCCTTTTTTGTATGTGCTCTAATTACTTTTTACGAGTACCTGGTTTTCCTTCAAAGCCAGCAGTGAAAATTGCTGTAAGGAATGCAAGGCATACGGCAAGAATCAAGAATCCGCTTGTTCCCATCGTTAATTCCTCCTTATGTAAGGTAGTTTCAAGTAAGCATACTATCTATATTATATCCCAAAGGACAAGTAATGTGAATGGAATGTGTGGATAATTTATGACAGGCTTTTTTAAGTCGGGGCTGAGGAGTCGGCTCCGCTTTTCATTGTCTAGCTCCGCCGGCTAGCCCCTCGAGGTCTTAAGTCAATTTCCGGATGAGGTCAAAGTACGACCTCTTCCGAAAATCGCCTTAAGCTTGTCGGGGCTGAGCGAGCCGGCTCCGCTTTTCTTAGCATGTTTCATTCAGGATGAGCATAGAGTATATTAATCACGCAATCACGCTCTTGAAGATGTAATAAAGGGGAGGTCCTTATGGATATTTTAAGAAAAATTGAAAAGTATCGGGAAGAAGAACAGCGGCTGAAGTGGGAAGGAACCTTCGGAGAGTACTTGGAGATTATAAAAAGGGAACCATGGGTAGCGCAATCCGCTCATTCAAGGGTTTACAATATGATCAAAGATGCTGGTGTGGAAGAGGTAAATGGCCAGCGGAAGTATAATTTCTTCAGCAGTGCTTTGTTCGGCCTGGAGGAAGCATTGGAGCGCTTGGTAGAGGAGTATTTCCATCCAGCAGCAAAGCGGTTGGATGTCCGGAAAAGGATTCTTCTTCTGATGGGACCTGTCAGTGGGGGGAAATCTACGCTCGTCACCATTTTAAAAAGAGGGTTGGAGCAGTATTCCCATACAGAACGTGGAGCAATCTTTGCGATCAAGGGGTGCCCGATGCATGAAGATCCACTTCATCTGATCCCGCACCATTTAAGGGATGACTTCTATCAGGAATATGGCATTCGAATTGAAGGCAATCTCTCGCCATTAAATATGATGAGGCTTGAAAAAGAATATGGGGGACGTATTGAGGATGTATTGGTTGAGCGGATTTTCCTATCAGAGAATCAGCGTGTCGGTATCGGTACCTTCAGTCCATCCGATCCGAAGTCGCAGGATATTGCAGATTTGACTGGCAGTATCGACTTTTCAACCATTGCGGAGTTTGGTTCTGAATCCGATCCGCGTGCCTATCGTTTTGATGGGGAGCTCAATAAGGCGAACCGTGGGATGATGGAATTCCAGGAGATGCTAAAGTGCGATGAGAAGTTTCTATGGCACTTATTGTCCTTGACGCAGGAGGGGAATTTCAAGGCTGGGCGATTTGCACTCATCAGTGCGGATGAATTGATTGTGGCGCATACGAATGAAACGGAATATCGTTCGTTTATTGCCAATAAGAAGAATGAGGCATTGCATTCACGTATTATCGTCATGCCTGTTCCATATAATTTGAGGCTTTCTGAAGAAGAAAGAATTTATGAGAAGATGATCAATGAGAGCGATGTAGCTAATGTGCATATTGCCCCTCATACTTTAAGGGTGGCAGCGATGTTTACGATTCTGACACGCTTGAAGGAAGCCAAGCGCGGTGACATTGACCTGGTTAAAAAGATGCGCCTGTATGATGGAGAGTCGGTGGAGGGCTTCAACTCGGTCGATATTCAGGAGCTGAAAAAGGAGTATGGGGATGAAGGTATGAGTGGAATCGATCCTCGTTATGTCATTAACCGTATTTCGTCCACGATTATTCGAAAAGAGGTACCATCCATCAATGCGCTTGATGTATTGCGTTCTTTGAAAGAAGGATTGGATCAGCATGCCTCGATTTCGAATGAGGATCGTGAGCGATTCCTGAACTTCATTTCGGTTGCCAGAAAAGAATATGATAATATTGCGAAGAAGGAAGTCCAGAAAGCGTTTGTGTATTCGTATGAAGAGTCAGCGAAGACATTGATGGATAATTACCTGGATAACGTGGAAGCATTTTGCAATAAAGCAAAGCTGCGAGATCAGCTAACAGGGGAAGAAATGAGTGCAGACGAAAAGCTGATGCGTTCCATTGAGGAGCAGATCGGCATTTCCGAAAATGCGAAGAAAGCATTCCGTGAAGAGATTCTGATCCGCATCTCCGCCTATGCGCGTAAAGGAAAGCGGTTTGACTACAACTCCCATGAGCGCCTGAGAGAAGCAATCCAGAAGAAGCTGTTTGCTGATCTGAAGGATGTGGTGAAGATTACGACTTCATCAAAGACCCCCGATGAGACGCAATTGAAGAAGATTAATGAGGTAGTGGCACGCCTGGTGGATGAGCATGGCTATAATTCCACCTCCGCCAATGACCTGCTGCGCTATGTGGGAAGCTTGCTGAACAGATAGTGGATTACAAGAGTAGAATAAACTTACTGGTCTTCATCGTTATGATGAAGGCCTTTTTGTATGGAGAGGGCGGCGGAATAGTCCATCATGCCGCTTATGAAGGACTTTTTGCGTGGAGATGGCGGAAAAAAAGTCCATCATCCGGGTAATGAAGGACTTTTCACATAAAGATAGAGAACCCTAAAGCTCATCATAGTCTTAATGACGAGCCTTTTCCCCTTAATCCCTCCCCAAAAAGCTCATTATAACAATACCAAGTCCATCCCCCTCCTCCAGCTCGCATAATAGGTAAGAAGACATAATAAGACGCTCAATGGTTTCATATCCACACAAAATGGGAAAATTAAGAATAAGAGGTGATAAGAATGAAAAAAGAAAAATCTACTGAAATTGAAAATACAATGGCACCAAACGAAAAGGAAATGGAAAAGCTGGCAAAGGAAATGGAGCAGCTTAAGGAGAATAAAACGGATCAAGAACGGGATCCAAAGCAGTATGAAAACAATGCAAAAAATGAAAAAGAGTAAAACCTTCCAGAGGTCTGGAAGGTTTTTTATTTTTCTATATCAGTATAAAACGAGCTGCTCTCCGCATAAATCTAGTAATACTAAGAAAGCATTGACGCTTGTCTAATTTTGACGTATTAAGAGCATAATTATCTAAATAATCTGTCAATTATTTCGTTTGCGTGCATAGGATAGAGTAACCAACCTTTCTTTCGATAGAAGGTTGGTCTCTTTAAAATTTCACCAAGATATTGTATGTGACTTATGACGAAAATGTTCCGGTAAGTGTAAAAATGTTTTTTTAACCAAATAAAAGGAGGGATATCAAATGACGATGTCAGATGAGACGAATTTTGTAGTATCCAAAGAGGATTGGTCCCTCCATCGAAAAGGCCACGACGACCAGAAGCGCCATCAGGAAAAGGTCCAGGAGGCTATCAAGAATAATTTGCCAGATCTAATTACAGAAGAGAACATTGTAATGTCAAATGGCAAAGAGGTCGTAAAGATTCCAATCAGGTCTTTAGATGAGTACAGAATTCGTTATAATTATGACAAAAACAAGCACGTTGGCCAAGGTGATGGAGAAAGTCAGGTAGGCGATGTGGTTGCCAGGGACGGGTCGGGTCAGCAGAAGGGTCCAGGAAAAGGGCAGGGAGCAGGAGATCAGGCTGGAGAGGACTATTATGAGGCGGAAGTATCCATGATGGATTTGGAGGCCGCATTATTCAACCAGTTGGAGCTTCCGAATCTGCAACAGAAGGAACGAGATGAAAATATAATAGAACACTATGAATTCAATGATATAAGACGCACCGGATTAATGGGGAATATCGATAAGAAGCGTACCATGATGTCGGCATATAAACGGAATGCCATGACAGGAACTGCCAGCTTCCATCCCATCTTTCAGGAGGACCTGAAATTCAAGACATGGAATGAAGTGGTGAAGCCGGACTCCAAGGCAGTGGTGCTAATGATGATGGATACGAGCGGGTCCATGGGCATGTGGGAGAAATACATGGCAAGAAGCTTCTTCTTCTGGATGACACGCTTTCTGCGCACGAAGTATGAAACAGTGGAGATTGAGTTTATCGCCCACCATACGGAGGCGAAGGTCGTAAGTGAAGAGGACTTTTTCTCCAAGGGGGAGAGCGGCGGCACCATCTGCTCCTCCGCTTATCGAAAAGCTCTGGAACTTATTGATACGAAATACAATCCAACACGATTTAATATTTATCCGTTCCACTTTTCCGATGGAGATAACCTGACCTCTGACAATCAACGCTGTGTGAAGCTGGTAGGGGAGCTGATGAAGGTATCCAATATGTTCGGCTATGGAGAGGTAAATCAGTATAATAGGCACTCGACTCTCATGTCAGCCTATAAGAATGTAAACGATGAAAAGTTCCGCCATTATATTCTGAAGCAGAAGCCGGATGTTTTTCATGCGATGAAGGAATTCTTTAAGAAAGAACAGGAAATGAAATATGCATAAAGAAAAACCAGCCTATTGAGCTGGTTTTTCTTTTGCCTGCCAGAAGGAGAAAATGATACGAAAGGAGAAGTAATAGAAGTAATAATAGTTACATCATTTAACGTCGAGTCTAGGCTTGTAGGAGCGTTGGTATGTTTGAAAATATCGGACACGTTTTATATCATGTGTTAATCATTTTATTTCCTATCCTTTTTTATCACCAATTTTTAAGCAAAGGCATAACGGATTTCACGAAAAGAATCAATTATGAATTTCTTATGGTATTGCTGATTATGCTTATTTTTACCATGTCCTTCCCGATTGAAGTGACCAATGGAGCTACCTATGACCAGAAAATCATTCCGATCATCCTTGCGTTTATGTATGGGGGATGGATCCTGGGTATTACCTTGCTGTTTGCTATGCTGGGATATCTGTTTGTTTTGGATGAACCTGGCTTTCTGATCATGGTGGTGAACTATGCTATCGTGGCTGTGCTGTTATCCATCTTTTCATTGTGGTTTCGGGGTATGGAGAAAAAGATTAAGATTCTGGTTGTCAGCATTCTATTCTTCTTCATTACACTAACAAGGGTTGTACGCCTGATCCTGATAAATGAATATGGTGAGATCTTCGTCACGATCCTTGTGTCCTTGGTTACATGGGTGACCTTGTTAACGGTGATGCTTATCATTGAAAATTTGAATATGCAAATGAATTTACAGCGTGAATTACAGCGATCTGAAAAATTGAAGGTAGTTAGTGAGCTTGCAGCCTCCGTTGCGCATGAAGTGAGAAATCCGATGACCTCCACACGCGGTTTCCTTCAGTTGATGAGCAGGGATGAAAATCTGAATGAATCCCAAAAGAAATATATTGAAATATCGATAGGAGAACTCGATCGGGCTCAAGCCATCATCCAGGACTATCTCTCTCTTGCAAAACCGAACAAGATGGAATTCAATGTGATGGATCTGACAAAGGAGATTGAAAATGTGGTGCAGCTGATGTCCACTTATACGAATATCCAGAACATCACCTTTGAGCACTCGATTGAAAAGGAATTATACATTAAAGCAAATAAGGATGAAGTGAAACAAGTTCTGATAAACATCATCAAGAACGGAATAGAGGCCATTGGCGAAGGGGGGAACATATCTGTCCATGCTTCCCGCGATAAAGAAAATGCGGTTATCGAAATAGCGGATGACGGAATTGGAATGACCTCTGCCCAACTGAGCAGAATCGGAACGCCTTTCTATTCGACAAAAGATATGGGAACTGGTATAGGATTGACTATTTCCTTTCAAATTGTTCAATTGCTGAAAGGAAGGATCGATGTTTCGAGTGAGTATGGAAAAGGAACCTCTTTTAGGATAAGGATTCCGATTGCGGAGTAATATATATTTTAAAATAGTAAAGTAACTGGGATTCTCACTTTGAGAATTCTTTTTTTTATAAAGGTTTCCAATTTTATCCCAAAACAACTAATATATAATTAAATAAGTAATTACTTAAATATTCAAAAGGGGAATCGCCTGTGTCAATCAATGATTTGTTTAAAGCGCTGTCTGATGAAAACCGCAGAAGGATATTGGATATTCTTCGTGACAGGGATCTGACTGTCGGGGAAATTGCGGATCATTTCGAGATGAGCATGCCGGGCATTTCACAGCATTTGTCTGTATTGAAAAATGCTAATCTGGTTTTTGCCGAGAAAAAAGGACAGTATGTGTATTATTCATTAAATGCGAGTGTGTTTCAGGATGTCATGAAGTGGATTATTCAATTTAACAAAAACAAGGGGGAAGGAAAAAACCTATGATGAAAAAAAGTCTGATCGCATTGCTTATACTTATTTCTTTTGGAGCAAGCATATATTTTTTAGGTTCGGATATGGAGGTAGTGGAAGAAAAGTACGGAAGGGAGGAGGTAATCGTTTGGGTGCTTCCTTTAACCCTGGTTATTCTGAATAGTAATCTGCTATTGCTTTCCAGACAAAAGGCACTGCAAAACTACTATGCAAGATATAAAGACGGACTGGAAAGCATATTCCTTTCCTTTACATTTCTGTTTTTCCTGTTTCATATCGCGCTTCTTTATACCGTTTCCGGAAACAGCTTCAATCTGCTGATGATGGTGCCTCTTATTGTCGGATTTTCCCTTATTGCTACTGCCAATACTCTTCCAAAATTCAGGCTGCCAGAACAATCATCCCATCATGTAAAAGGCCATTCCATGAATCATGCATGGAATAAAATTATTCGTCCTGCATCCTATCCTATGGTAATCGGTGGACTGTTGATGGTTGCAAGCATACTATTGCCAGAAGCCATGACATTGCCAGCCTTTTTCGTTTTACTGTCACTCACTCTGATTAGTATCCTCTTTGTCTCTTATAAAAAGATTCAGTCGGCATAGAATTGGACAAAGAAAAGATCCTCCACTTCCAGGAAGCGGAGGATCTCTTTATGAAACGATTATTTTAGTCTTACATCCTTGAAGAATGGAGTACCACTGAAGTTTACGAATAAACCAGAAGCGACACCATTTGTACCGTAGATGAAGTCCGGATGTTGCAAGTAAACCATTGGAGCTTCTTCTACTAGGATTTCAGAGATTTCTTTGTATGCTTCGTCACGCTTAGCTTGGTCTGTTTCAGAACGTCCAAGGTCAAGAAGTTCGTCAACTCTTTCGTTTTTGTAGAAAGAACGGTTACCAGGTGCTCCGAAAGCAGAAGAATGGAACAATGCATATAAACCATAGTCCGCGTCAGCTGTTACAGTAGTCCATCCAAGGATGAATAGCTCATGCTCACCAGCAGCAGTCTTCTCAAGGAATGCACCCCATTCGATTGTTTCGATGTTTACAGTGATTCCGATATCAGCTAATTGATCTTGTACAAGAAGAGCAATATCAGAACGCTCTTTGTTTCCTTCGTTCACGAATAGAGTAGTTTCAAAGCCATCAGCAAATCCAGCTTCTTCCATCAACTTCTTCGCAGCTTCTACGTCGTAATCCAGTGGTTTAAGTTCTTGGTAGTTACCTACAACTGTTGGAGCAAGTGGTCCTACAGCTGGTACACCTTGGCCATCCAGGATTCCGTCAACAACGTCGGATTTGTTGATCGCCATGGAGATAGCTTGACGCACTTTCAGGTTGTCGTAAGGAGCTTTCTGCATGTTGAAACCTAAATAGTCCATACGAGTACTTTTTTCGGAAGTGATTGTTACATCAGCCATTCCTTTAGCACGCTCAACATCAGATGCACCAACTTGTGCTACATGAGCATCACCAGTTTCAAGCATTGCCATACGAGTAGCTTGCTCAGGAACTACTACGAATTTCAATGTATCTACAGCAGCTTTCTTTTCTCCCCAGTAGTCAGCATTCTTTTCGAAAATCATTTCAGATCCAGTAGACCAGGAAACGAATTTGAAAGGTCCAGTTCCAACTGGGTTTTCGGAAACTTTTTTACCGCCGCTGTTTTCTTCTTCAATTGCAGAAGGAGCGATGATAGATCCAGCATTATGTGCTAAGTGAGCTGGTAGTGGAGCAAATGGTTTTTCTGTTTTGAATTGAACAGTGTAGTCATCCACTACTACTACTTCTGTGATCATGTTCAATACTACAGCACGTGGAGAAGCAAATTCAGGATCGATGATGCGTTCGATTGTCATTTTAACAGCATCAGCATTGAAGTCAGTGCCGTCATGGAATTTAACGCCTTCTTTTAATTTGAATTCCCAAGTAGTGTCATCCACCGCTTCGAAAGATTCAGCAAGTGCAGGTACTACGCTTCCGTCAGCGGCATATTCCGTTAAACGGTCAAATAGCTGAGTTGTTGCGTTTGTTGTCGCAGTGTCGTTCATTCCGTGAGGATCAAGTGTCGGCGCATCTTGAGAGATGACGAATACTAACTCTCCGCCTTCTTTACCGGCATCTTCACCAGTAGTATCCCCATCAGTTTTGTCGCTGCTGTTTCCGCCGCTACATGCCGATAGAACAAGCATCAGTGACAGAAGAAGCATAAGAAATACATTCTTTTTTGACTTCATGTACTTTTTCCCCCTTGGTATTATGTTGTGTACAAAGCTAATCAATGGATAAGCTATGATTGAATTTTATAATAATCTAAAAATTAAAAATTCACAAGAGTCTAATTTGTATAAATTTTAATATTTTTGTAATAATAATTTCGAAATCCGAATCTTACTATTACAATTTTGTAAAAATAAAGATATTTAGATAGTAGTAGTATTACTTTTATTTCACATATAAAAGTAATTATTATGTAGGAACCTTGATTGAAAACTATTGTAATATTACGACTTTATAGCTATTATAGATTCTAGTTATTAAAATTATTAGAAAAATTTTAATGTTACAAATCAAGAAGGGGAGAAGAGGATATGGATCAACCACAACTTCAAACATCACCACCAGGAATTCCTGTTAATGGCCAGAGCAGCAAAGCTTTACGCTGGAAAGCTCTTTATAAGAAACTGGCCAAAAACAAAGCAGCAATGGCCGGAGCTATCATCGTATTGTTTTTTATACTAATGGCAATCTTGGCACCGTTACTGGCAACCCATGACCCTAATGAAATGGTAGTAACCAATAAATTGCAGTCACCATCCTCCGAGCATTGGCTGGGAACAGATGATGTAGGCCGTGATATTTTCAGCCGTTTGCTGTATGGAGCACGAGTTTCCTTGACGGTTGGATTTCTTTCTACTATTTTAGGAGCGATTGCGGGGGTAGCCCTTGGAATTGTAGCAGGTTATTACGGCAGATGGATAGATACCGTCATCATGCGGATTTGTGATGTCCTCCTTGCTTTCCCAGGTATTTTATTGGCTCTTGCCATTGTGAGTGTTTTGGGAGCAAGCACCATCAACGTAATCTACGCTGTCGCGTTTTTTGCCGTTCCAACCTTTGCTCGTATTGTAAGGGGGTCAACACTTTCCGTTAAGAAGCTAGAATTCATCGATGCAATCCGAGCAATGGGGTCAAGCGACTTCCGTATTATATTCAAGCATATTCTGCCTAACATCCTCTCACCGATTATCGTTCAGGCTACTTTATACATAGCTTCAGCGATTATCACGGCAAGCGCCTTATCGTTTTTGGGATTAGGTACAAAACCACCAACTGCTGAGTGGGGAGCAATGCTTAGTGCCGGTCGCCATTATATTTCACAGGCTCCGCATATTACGTTATTCCCTGGATTGACAATTTTGTTGGTGGTAATCGGTTTTAACTTGTTTGGCGATGGACTGCGTGATGCGTTAGATCCAAAAACGAAAAATAATTAGTGAGAAGGTGAGACAGCATGCTAATCTATATCATTCGTAGACTTTTTCAGACCATACCAGTAATGATAGGTGTAACCTTAGCGGTATTCTTAATGATGCATCTTATCCCTGGTGACCCGGCACAAATTATGTCAGGAGAGCAGGCAAGCCCAGAGCAGGTTGAAGCGATGCGCGATAAATTGGGGCTGAATGACCCTTTTCACGAGCAATACTTCCGTTATGTGGCGAATGCTGTACAGGGTGACCTAGGTAATTCCATCCGTACAAACCGCTCGGTTACCAGCGAAATTTTCGATACAAGATTTTGGATCACCTTGGAACTGGCGCTTTGGGGTACTTTGCTGTCGGTTATTCTTGGGCTTGTAGCCGGAATTATTTCTGCAACAAGAAAGTATACGTTTGCAGATACCTCCATCATGATTGTTGCTTTATTCGGACTATCCATGCCAAACTTCTGGCTTGGTATCATGTTAATTTATTTCTTCTCAGTTAACCTTGGAATCCTGCCAGTAGCTGGATGGGGCAGTGATTGGAAACAGATGATCATGCCTGTCATTACTATTGGTACAGGAGGAGCTGCCATTATTGCCAGAATGACACGTTCGAGTATGCTTGAGGTCATTAATCAGGATTATATCCGAACAGCATATGCAAAAGGAGTAAGTGATAGATTAGTAATTTATAAGCACGCGTTGCGAAATGCCCTTATTCCAGTAGTAACTGTAGTAGGTTTACAGTTTGGAGGATTACTTGGAGGAGCGATTATTACAGAAACTGTTTTTGCGGTGAATGGATTGGGAAGGCTTATCATCGAATCCATCAGCCGACGCGATTTCCCGATGGTACAGGGAACCATTCTAGTATGTGCGATACTATTCGTGGCAGTTAACTTTTTGGTGGATATCACATACCGTTTAATTAACAAACGTATTGACTTGAACTAAGGACGGTGAAAAGAGATGACGTTAGCAAAGAACGATAAGATATTAGAAGTGAAAGATCTGCGTACTTCCTTTTTTACGGACGATGGGGAAGTGAAGGCGGTTGATGGTGTTGATTTTTCTATTGAAAAAGGAAAGACGCTCGGAATAGTCGGGGAATCAGGTTCCGGGAAAAGTATCACCTCCTTATCCATCCTACGATTATTACAGGAGCCAGCTGGTAGAGTAGTAGGCGGAGAAATCAATTTCAAAGGCGAAAATCTATTGAATAAAACGAAAAAAGAAATGATGCAGATCCGCGGGAACAATGTGTCGATGATTTTCCAGGAGCCGATGACGTCCCTTAACCCAACGTTGACCTGTGGAGAGCAGATTGCGGAGTCCGTTCGTATTCATCAAAAGCTCGGACGTAAAGAAGCCTGGATGAAGGCGGTGGATATGCTGCGTCTCGTTGGTATTCCCTCTCCGGAAAAACGTGCAAAGCAATATCCGTTTGAACTATCTGGCGGGATGCGTCAGCGTGTCATGATTGCGATTGCCTTGGCCTGTAATCCAGAACTACTGATTGCAGATGAGCCGACGACAGCTCTCGATGTGACGATACAGGCACAGATTCTCGACCTGATGAAAAAGCTGCAGGGGGAGCTTGGAACCTCTTTGATGCTGATCACACATGACTTGGGTGTTGTAGCAGAAATGTGTGACAAGGTGGCTGTCATGTACTGTGGTAAAGTGGTGGAATATGCCGATGTACAGACAATTTTCACAAGTCCGAAACACCCATATACAGTAGGTCTTTTGAATTCGGTGCCAAAGCATGATGAGGATGTGGAAGGAGATCTATCGGTGATTCAGGGGTCTGTTCCTAGTCCGTTCGACTTGCCGAAGGGCTGCCGTTTCGCTCCACGTTGCCCTCATGCGAAAGCGATCTGTCTGACCGAATTGCCGGTGCTTGAAACAGCTGAGGATGGAGATCAGGTGCGATGCTGGATCTACACGGATAAATGGGAGAACCAAGAGGAGGTTGCCGCTGGCCATGAGTAATCAGACATTATTAGAAGTAAAAAACCTGAAGCAATATTTTCCTATTAAAGGCGGCATCTTCGGACGTACGGTCAACCATGTAAAAGCCGTTGATGATATCAGCTTTACGGTTAAAGAAGGGGAGACGGTCAGTATTGTAGGGGAGTCCGGCTGCGGAAAGTCCACAACAGGCCGTGCCATCCTTCGCCTTGATAATCCTTATGCAGGTGAGGTCAACTTTCAGGGAGAAGATCTTCTAGCATTAAACAAGGCTCAAATGAGAAAGAAGCGAAAGGATCTGCAGATTATCTTCCAGGACCCTTATGCTTCTCTGAATCCTCGTCAAACGGTTAGTCAAATATTAGAGGAAGCATTGGAAATCCAGAATGTTGTTCCTAAGAAGGACCGTCGCAAAAAAATAATCGAGTTGCTGGAGACGGTTGGCATTGGGGCACATCAGGTGGACCGTCATCCCCATGAATTCAGTGGAGGGCAGCGCCAGCGTGTAGGTATTGCCCGAGCGCTATCGGTTAATCCGAAGTTAATCATCTGTGACGAGGCTGTCTCCGCACTGGATGTTTCCATTCAGGCTCAGGTATTGAACTTGCTGAAAGAGCTTCAAAGAGAATTCAAGTTGACTTATCTTTTCATCTCCCATGACCTAGGTGTGGTCCGTCACATTTCTGACCGTATCATCGTTATGTACCTTGGGAAAATAGTAGAAATTGCGGATAAGAAATCTCTTTTTGAAAATCCGCAGCATCCTTATACAAAGGCTTTGCTATCTGCGATTCCTAGTACAAATCTGGGGCAGAAGAGAGAACGGATCATCTTAAAAGGGGATGTCCCTTCCCCGATCGATCCACCGGCCGGCTGCCGATTCCATACACGCTGTCCATATGCGTTCGATCGCTGCAGAACAGAAGAGCCTATCCTGCACTCTGTTACAGGCAGAGAGCAGCAGTCTGCTTGCCATCTTGTAGAGGATGGATCGGTAGATTTCTCACAGTTGAAAACGAACTATTAAACTAATTGAATAAAAAAATGAGGGGACCATGTTAATAGGTTGGTCCGCTCATCATATAGACAACTGGCGCGCATCGATATTTATCGATGCGCGCTTATTTAATTTGCTATTGTACAGGTAATCCCTGATTTACTGGATTGCACCAATCTTCTCTTTTGCTGCCAATCTCATTCTATAAATTGCAAAAACCGTTCCGTATATAAAAGCGACCATGAACATGGATGCCGCCATGTCCAGCACCACATGCTGTTTAATAAAAATCGTTGAAAGAATAATAAGGCTCCCCATTATATGAATGAAGTACTTGTTTAACTTATGTTTATTTTTTATATGGAAACTAGCAAGCATAATGGCGTAAGTTGTCAGTACATGGATACTCGGGAAGCAATTAACCGGGCGATCATGCGCATAAATGTACTTCACCAACATGACGAATAAGCCGTTCCCTTCGACTGCTGGCCTTGGGACTGTTGTCTGAAAAAAGAAATAAATAATAAAGCAGATCAATTCTCCGATAACAATGGTAAGAAGCGTTTTTACATAGACATCTGTATCTTTGAAGCAAAAGTATACCAAATAACCGAATACAAACACATACCAAATAATATATGGCACGACAAATGCTACAATGAAAGGGATATCGTGATCGATAGGCAATGGAATTTGCGTCGCTTTTCTCGGTCTTTCATTTAAAATCGTATATATAAAGCCCAGTAATGGCATGACAAGCAATAAAAGTAAGTAAGGCAATTTCTTTTTAACACACATAAACTTCACTCTCCACAGTGTAAGGGGACCGTCCAGACAACCTAACAATCTTCTATCTATAGGAAATACCCCAATTATTATAAAATATTCTACTAAAATATAACACTCATAATGTATTAGACGAAACTTCCATAAAAATGGTTCTGCTAGAGTAGGGGATTTTCAATAAAATATAGGTCAAAAGGGCATTGCATCCCTATATTATGTTGGATCCATAAAATTTGACAATAAAAAAAGCATACGAAGATTCGTATGCAGAGTGTTCTCCTCCCATTCAAAGGGGGAGCATTCTTGTGATGAGGTCAGTTCGGTACCGATATGTCCCGGGTTAGACGCCCATTTTCCTTCTTGTATTGCTTGGCTTCTTCGTTTGCTGGCTTTTCATTTTTTGCTGGGACTTAGGACCATTCAGGTTGCCTTTTCCGCCAGCCGCCTGGTTTTTCTTTTGCTCAAGCTGCTTTTTGATTGCATCTTGTAAGCTGATTTTCTTCTTTGGTTCTGTTGTTTGGTTCTGTTGATTTGATTCAGTCATAAATACTGCCTCCTAAGCAGATGTAATGGTACATACAGTATATACTATTTTCTTGAGGAAAGATAACTGGTGGACAAGAATTTTCTTGGAAATTATTTTTATCAGAAAATAAAGAATATATTTAATTCAGGGATAATTATTGAATCTATTTTAGTATAATGATAAAGTTATACAGGTATTATATAACACGCGATCATTTAGGTGGTATTGTGTTATAAAACGGATTCTAACGTTTCTTTAAGAGTATAGAAGTATTTAATAGGCAAACTTCAAAGCTTTTCTATTAAATATTTTTATCCATCCTAACTGTTGGTAGCGCTACCAAAGTTACACTTACAAACAACTTGAGGTGAACAGCATGATGAATACTATTTTAGACTGGACGAATAATTTTCTTTGGTCTTACGTACTAATTGCATTATTGGTTGGTTTAGGGATTTATTATACGGTTAAAGCAAGGTTTGTGCAATTTAATCAGATTGGTGAGATGTTCAGGCTTTTGAAGGAAAGTCCATCTACCGAAGAGGCAAAGAAGAAAGTTTCATCTTTTGGTGCATTCTGTATCAGTGCTGCAACAAGAATAGGAACTGGGAACCTCGCAGGTGTTGCCATTGCGATTTCGCTTGGTGGACCTGGTGCAGTATTCTGGATGTGGGTTGTGGCATTGTTTGGTGCAAGCTTAAGCTTTATAGAGAGTACGCTTGCTCAGGTGTACAAAGTGAAGGATGCAAATGGATATAAAGGTGGACCGGCATATTACATGCAAAAAGCTTTAGGGGCAAGATGGATGGGTGTTTTATTTGCCATCTTGATTACGTTCTGTTTTGGGCTTGCTTTTACATCCGTTCAGGCCAATACGATTACGGTCGCTTTCCATGAAGCGTTTGGTACAAACCGCCTTGTGCTTGGGTTAGTGCTTACAGCAATTGTTGCAGTGATCATTTTTGGCGGTGTGAAGAGAATCGCCAAGGTTTCACAGGTGGTTGTGCCAATCATGGCTGTTTCTTATCTTTTACTCGCTGCATATGTGATTGCGCTGAACATCACAGAGATTCCAGGCTTGATTGGTGTGATTGTTTCAAGTGCATTCGGCTTCAATGAGGCTGTGGCTGGAGGAATTGGCGCAGCAATCATGAATGGTGTCAAGCGTGGATTGTTCTCCAATGAAGCGGGAATGGGTAGTGCACCTGTAGCAGCGGCAACCGCTGAGGTCAGCCACCCCGCAAAACAGGGGTTCATTCAGACACTTGGAGTTTTCGTCGATACCATCCTTATCTGTAGTGCGACAGCTTTCATCATCCTGCTTGCCGGAATACCGACAGGGGAAGAGATGGAAGGGATTCAATTGACACAAATTGCATTGGCCGAGCATGTAGGGCCATGGGCAAGCATCTTTATCGCAATCGCGATACTATTGTTCTGTTTCAGTTCCATTATCGGTAACTATTATTACGGTGAATCAAATATCGAGTTCATCAAAGAAAGTAAAACTGCGATCTTTATTTTCCGTCTGGCTGTACTTGGAATGACTGTTTTCGGTTCAGTGGCAAGCCTAAGCATGGTGTGGGATATGGCAGATCTGTTTATGGCACTGATGGCCATCACGAACCTGATTGCTCTTGCATTCCTAGGTAAAATTGCAATAGCTGTCCTAAAGGATTATTTAAGACAAAGGAAAGAAGGAAAAGATCCTGTTTTCTATGCGAGTAATATTGAAGGATTAGAGAATGTCGAGTGCTGGCAGGATGAAAAAGATATAGAGAATAAAGTGAAGTTAAGAAAAGAAGCATAGTAAAAACCTGCATACAATTGTAAGACAGCAAAAAGCAGCATGCCAAATTAAGGTATGCTGCTTTTATCTATTTATTCAGTTTCTGCATCCAGCCAGGTTTGTGCCCAATTTTCCGTTTCTTTTAAAATAGGCTCCAAGGCATGCCCTTTTTCTGATAGGGAATACTCTATGCGAACAGGGGTTTCAGGGTATACATCTCTTTTCACAATTCCTTTACCTTCGAGTTCCTTTAACCGTTCTGAAAGAACTCTTCCACTAATTCCTTTGATACCTGATTCCAAGGTGCAGAAGCGTTGAGGCCCTGAAAGTAGTCTGTATATGATTAAACCGGTCCAGCGTTGACTTAATATACGTATCGCTTTTTCAAATCTAGGGCAAATTTGCGTTTGGTTCATCTTCATCACTCCTATAGGCTTTAGTATATCATATTTGTCTGAAAAATAAGCTGATATAGTTAGATAAACTGGTTACTTGACATATTTAAGTTATAAAAATATAATTAGTTACATAAAGTAAGTATATTATTTGAAGCATTTAATATAGATAAAGATTGAATTGAAGGAGGAAAATGGCATGACAGAATTTCATGAAGCGCCAAACACTTATGTCGGTGAAGTAGTTATTAAAGTGGAAGATATTAAGCGTTCACTGGCATTTTATCAAGAAATTATCGGATTTAAGGTATTGGAAAAATCGGAAAAGAAGGCAACCTTCACTGCAGATGGTGTAACTGCCCTGTTAACGATTGAGCAGCCTGAAGGGGTTAGACCGAAAGAGCGGCGCACCACCGGACTCTACCATTTTGCTATTTTGTTACCTGAAAGAAGGGACCTGGGCAGTTTCATCCAGCACATGATTCAAAAAAATCACTCCATCCAAGGTGCATCCGATCATCTGGTCAGTGAGGCATTATATTTGGCAGATCCGGATGGCAATGGAATAGAAGTATACTCCGACCGGCCATCAGCAGCATGGGATTGGAAGGGCATGGAAGTCGCTATGACTTCCGAAGCGCTGGATATCCAAAGCATTCTTGCAGAATCGGAAGGAGTCAGATGGAATGGACTTCCGAGTGGTACATTGATGGGGCATATCCATTTACATGTTTCAGATCTCGCGATGAGTGAAAAGTTCTACACGAAAGGACTTGGATTTGATATCGTGAACCGCTATGGAGGACAGGCGCTGTTTCTTTCTACCGGGCAGTATCACCACCATATTGGCCTGAACACATGGAATGGGGCAGGAGCACCGATGCCTGGAAAGAATAGCGTCGGCCTTCAGCATTTTACACTCATGCTGCCAAGTGAAACAGTATTGGAGAAGATAGTGGAGCAGTTAAACAACCTGGGGGCAGAAGTTTCAAAAGATGTAGCAGGAGTATTTACTGTGGACCCCTCTGGGAATCGCATAAAGCTTTTGGTTGGCTAGAGACAGATTCCTCTTGGGGTCTGTTTTTTTTTGAATAAAGGTTCCAAAGTTATCAAAAGATAGGCACAAACTATTTAATACAGGTTAGGAGACCGACATGAAAGAGCATAATATTCAGCTGACTACTCCAGAGATTGCTGCGTTATGGACTTCTTACATACAGCATAGTGCGACAATGTGCTTTTTTAAGCATTTTTTGCAGCAGTTAGAGGATTCGGAAGTGATGGAAATAGTAAAAAGTGCTTTATATTTGGAGGAATTATATAACAAGGAAATTGAAAAGATTTTTCAAAAAGAAGGATTTCCGGTTCCGGATGGATTCTCCGATAAGGATATTAATCTGTCTTCTCCTCCCTTATATACCGACCTGTTTGCGCTCAGTTATGTCTATCGTGTAGGGCAGATGGTGCTGCCGTTCTACTCGACTACACTCACCAAAGTGGCCCGGAAGGATATTGTCGAGTTTTACGAGGGATGCTTAAAAACTTCTACCAAGCTATATAAGAAGTCCCTGGATTTGATGTTAAGCAAGGGGATCTATGATCGGCCACCAAAAATCCCTTATCCAAAAGATGTGGAGTACATGAAATTGGAGCCTACTCTTTTGGGCTCCATGTTTGGAGATAAGAGGCCATTAAATGTGATGGAATTGGGAGAAATATTCTATGCCATCGAAAGGAACTACATTGGGCTGGTCATGTTGATGGGATTGATACAAGTGACCAAGGACAAGGAAGTAAAAGAGTATTTGATAAAAGGAAAGAAACTTGCCGAAAAGCAGGTGGAGCTTTTTAATAAGATATTAAGGAAAGAGGAGCATCTGGGAAATATACCTGTAAGTATGGAAGTGACGGATTCCATGATTTCTCCTTTCTCTGATAGGCTTGTCATGTTTCTGATTACCGCTACCTCTTCTGCAGGCATTCAGTTGCTTTCCTATGCAATGTCCACCTCGATCAGGAGGGACTTAGCCATGCACTATGCCCTGCTGATTGCGGAGATAGCCAAGTACGGAGGAGAGGGAATGGAGCTGATGATCAAAAGAGGGTGGATGGAACAGATGCCACAATCCATTGACCGGAGTAATCTATATAAGTAATGCATAATCTTTATTCATATTTTCCTCTGTTTAATTGAGTAGCGGCTCATGCTATAATGATTAACTTAGGATATTATAACTGAACGGATGCCAAGAAAAGCCTCCGCAAAGATAAAATATGGAGGTGTAAGAAAATGAATAAACGATGGACGATTGGAAAAATCCGGGAATTTGTTGAAAAAAACTCCGAAAGCAAACTGCTAACGACGGAATATCACGGTTTTTCACAAAAGTTACTATTTAAATGTGCATGTGGCAGCAACTTTGAAAAAACTTTTTCGAAATTTAAAAATAATAACCAACGTAAATGCGACGTATGCCAACCGCCAAAAGCATCCCGATAACCTATAGTGAATAAACGAAGTGCCGATTTCTATTTAAGAGAAGTTGGCATTATTTTATTTTTTCAATTTTAAGGTTTTCATTCCTGTCTGTCCGATATGATGCTCTTCTTTGGCATTCATTTTTGCAATGAATGAGGTGGCAGCTTCCCTTTTTGACAGGGGAGCCTTAATAATTTTTAGTTTTGCCAATGCCTGTCCACCTTTTTGCAAAAAAGGTAAGCGGCAGGTGCACTTCAACCGCTCATCCTTACATTGCTTCTTTAATTATAATTATAGCGAATAAAAGACCTTTTGTTACCTGTTTATTAAGGTTCGAACACCGTGATAGATTAAGGCAAGTGCGAATACTAAGATGGTAATGACGCCGACAATTGTAGCAATAGGATCCAACGCAGCAAATGTACCAGTAAGCGGTACTTTGATTAATGCGAAGCCAGCTAGCATACTAGCAAAAAATAAAATGATTCTTTCCATGAGAACACCCTCCTTTCCTTTCCCTAATACTATATGCAGCATGCGATGAAATGGTAGCGCTTTCATTTGAGAATGGGTTTTTGACCTAATTGGATCGCACTTTTTAAGTTATGTTAGGAAAATTATAGGGTAATAAGTAATTAAAGAGATTAATCGAAGGAGGGGAGACATGGAAGAAATAAAGGATTCCATCAAAGAATCATTCTTGGCGATTTTGCCGGTTTCGGTTGTCGTTATCTTACTGCAAGTGATGTTGATTGGATTGCCGTTTGAAAAATTCATGCTATTTGTGATCGGGTTGGTGATGGTGACGTTCGGATTGATGTTTTTTCTGATGGGAGTCAACATCGGGCTTCTTCCTGTTGGCGAGATGATTGGGAAAGCATTGCCGAAGTCCAAAAAGAACTGGCTTATCATATCCGCAGGTTTGTTTTTAGGGATTGCAGTTACAGTTGCGGAGCCTGATGTAAGAGTATTGGCGACTCAAATAGAGGAGGTTTCAGAAGGAGGGATTACGTCTTTCATCCTGATATCTTCCGTCGCGCTCGGAGTTGGAATTTTCGTAGCTCTTGCTATGGTGAGAACCATATACAAAATCTCGCTCCCATATTTGCTGCTCACTGGATATCTTCTGGTATTTATCCTTGCTTATTTGACACCCGATGCATTTGTTCCCATTTCTTTTGATGCAGGAGGGGTTACGACAGGTCCATTGGCCGTTCCTTTTATTTTGGCTTTAGGTGTAGGGGTTGCATCCGTCCTGAGAGAAAAAGATTCATCGGATGAAGGCTTCGGCCTTGTTGGCCTGGCGTCAATCGGTCCGATACTGGCTGTGCTGTTGTTAGGGGTGATCTATCAATGATTCAGGACATTTTTGAGGGCTTTGGGTCCCTGATGGTAGAGGTTACTTTCGCATTGCTGCCATTACTGCTTTTCTTTCTCCTCTTTCAAATGATATTTCTAAAAATGGATAAAGAGAAACTAAAAAAGATTCTCCTTGGCTTCGGCTTTTCCTACATAGGGCTTGTTCTTTTCCTGCAAGGAGTCCATATTGGATTCATGCCTGTGGGCGAGAAAATGGGAGAGGTTCTGGGGGAAATGACCCATGATTGGATCATCATTCCAATCGGCTTTCTTCTAGGACTTGTTGCCACGATAGCAGAGCCGGCAGTAAGAGTCCTGAATAAGGAGGTTGCTGATGTAACTGATGGCTACATATCCAAAAAAGCGATGCTGACAACACTCTCCTTAGGTGTTGGTGTGGCTGTTGCCCTTTCTATGCTTCGTATCCAGTATAACTTCTCCATATGGTATTATCTGATTCCTGGTTACCTAATCGTATTCGCGTTGATGTTCTTCACGAAGAAGAAATTTATCAACATAGCGTTTGATTCCGGAGGAGTGGCAACGGGACCGATGACGGTCACTTTTATATTATCCCTTGCAGTGGGAGCGGCCTCTGTTACGGAAGGAAGCGACCCTTTGACTGATGGATTCGGTATGATTGCGCTCGTAGCACTTGCCCCTATCATTTCAGTACTTATATTGGGGATCATCTATAAAAAGGAAGTGGAAGAAAATTAGCCAAGAACAAGGACAGCCGGCAGATTTGTTACTGCCGGCTGTCCTAGCATATTTGACTCAGTTTATCTCAAGCGGACGGAGGCTTGCTTCGATCTCCGCTCTTTTCGGTTCCAGGAAAGGTGGCAATGCAAGTTTTTCTCCCATGGACTCTAGAGGTTCATCGGCAGTAAAGCCTGGCGTGTCTGTGGATAGCTCGAACAGGATGCCGTTCGGCTCTCTGAAGTAAAGTGCCTTGAAATAGTAACGCTCCACTTCTCCCGAGTTAGGTAAGCGGGTTTCCCGTATGCGTTGTACCCATTTGTTGAACTCTTCGTCATCAGGAATGCGGAAGGCAACATGGTGGACGCCGCCACGACCCAGCTTCTCTGGAGGAAGGTCCGGTCTTGTTTCAATATGAACCTCTGCCCCCGGCCCACCTTCTCCGGTTGCATATACCTCCACATCAGGATATTCCCCTTTCAGAGAAGGATAGGAACCCACGTAACTGAAACCCATCACATTTGTCAGGATACTTGAAGTGGGAGGGGCAGACTTGACGGTTAAGGTTACAGGACCAAGTCCGATGATGGCATGTTCACTAGGAATATCGGATTTTTCCCATGGTACGCCTGCTGCAACACCAGCTTCTCCATTGTCGGCAACGAGAATCAGTTTGGTGCCTTCAAAGTCTTCAAAATCGAGGGTGTCACGCTCCGCCCTTTTTACAATTTCTCCGTGCTTCACATGGTATGTCTGAAATCGTTCCTTCCAGAAGTGAAGCGACTCTGTAGTTGCGACTCGCAAGGAAGTGGAGGAGATGCTTGACACACCTTCATAAGTCCGACCTAAATTTTGGATATCAAAAAAGGTGATTTCCGTTCCTGGATTTCCTTTTGCATCCCCGTAAAATAAGTGGTAGGAGGAAGTATTATCCTGGTTCACAGTCTTTTTGACCAGCCGCATACTTAATATATCGGTGAAAAATTGAAAGTTTTTTTCTGCTTTACCTGTAAGAATAGAGACATGGTGGAGTCCTAAAAGGTTCATCTTCATTCTCCTTTTGTATATTATCTTGAATTCGAGATAATTATAACATATTCTGAGTGTGATTGAAAACTTATAAAGAATAATGAATGGATTTTAAGGAAAATTAAAAAAATTTAAAATAAATTTCGCATATTTATTGCTAAAAGTGGTATTTGTAAATATATTTATAGTATCAATATGTAGGAGAGTGATGGAAACTTGGATAGTATACCCTATGACTCGATAATTTTATTAGGGGCATTGTTATTATTATCAGGATATTTTTCAGCATCAGAAACTGCCATTACGAGTGTCAATAAGGTGAGGCTTCGTAATCAGGCGGAAAACAACAATGCAAAAGCAAAACGCTCATTGAAGATGGCCGATAATTTTGATCAAAGCATTTCTACCATCTTGATCGGGAACAATATCGTGAACATTGCACTGGCTGCGATTGCAACGAATATTGCCACCCAGGTCTATGGTAGGGAAGGCAGTACCCTGCTTATCTCCACCACTATGATCACTATTCTGGTCCTGATATTCGGTGAGATTTTGCCAAAATCTTTAGCTAAACAATTTGCGGAAAAGTATCTACTATTAATATCAGCTTCTTTAATGACAGTCATGAAACTCTTTTTCCCGATCACATGGTTGTTTGTCCAATTAAAAGTAGGTGTCAACAAGCTTATCGGGGTTGGTAAGGATGAACCTACTGTAACAGAGGAAGATGTAAAAGCAATGGTGGAAATCGGTGAAGAAGAAGGGACTTTTCTCACTCAGGAACGAGAATTGCTGCACAATGCCATTGCGTTTGATGATATCATCGTAAAGGATATCCTGACGCCAAGGCCGGACGTGGTAGCAATTTCCATCGAGACATCTATTGAAGAGATCAAGGAAATATTCATACATGAAAAGTATTCCCGAATACCTCTATATGATGGCTCGATCGACAATATTATCGGCGTTATCTCACACCGTGATTTTTTTGCTCAATATGTCCAAAATCCTAATTTCACCTTAATGGATATCAGTCGGGCACCATTCTTCGTGATTGGATCCGCAAAAATATCCAACCTCTTGAAAGAGCTGCAAAGCTCACAGAATCATTTAGCGATTGTGCTCGATGAGTATGGAGGAACGGCAGGAATCATTTCGATTGAAGATATTATTGAAGAAATTGTCGGGGAAATCTGGGATGAGCATGATGAGAACGAAGATTTTATCGAAGTCATCGATGATCGAATGTTCCGTATGGACGGCCGACTTCCGGTTGAGGAGTTTACCGAACTGCTGCAATTGGAAGTGGAGGAATCCGCCGCAAACACATTAAGCGGCTGGATATCCGACACCCTGGGCTATTTGCCGAAAAAGGGTGATAAGGTGGAATGTGAAAGCTTTACCATCCACATAGAAGAAGTGAAAAAACATCGTATCCAAAAGGTAGTAGTGGAAAGAAATCTCGAAATTGTCTTTTCAGCATAAAAAATGCTCACCGCTTGTAGAAGTGGTGAGTTTTTTTATGGATCCAGGTTCCGCGTCCCATTGTACAGATATCGACCATTCTTATATAATACGATTCATACAGTATAGGAGTGAAGGTAATGACCATGACAAAAACAATAGGTTTTATAGGATGTGGGAAAATGGCACAGGCAATCATTGGCGGGCTGCTGAAGTCTAAGCTCTATCAGCCAGACCACATTGTTGCCAGTGCGAGAACAGAACAGACAGTGGAACAGGTAGCGACAAAGTTTGCCATACAGGCTGGAATACATAATGGTGAAGTGGCAAAGCAGGCTGATATTCTGATATTGGCAGTAAAGCCTGATTTACATGGAGCGGTAATCGAGGAAATCAAGGGATATGTGAAAGAAAATGCAGTGATAATCACCATTGCTGCCGGGATTACCTTGAACTTTTTGGAGTGTGCCTTCAAAAAAAGAATCAAGGCCGTCCGTGTAATGCCCAATACCCCTTCACTGGTCGGAGAAGGGATGAGCGCCATATGTGCAAATGACCTGGTGGAGAGTGACGAGCTTCAGGAGGTAATCCGGTTATTTGAAAGCTTCGGTCAAGCAGAGGTGTTGACGGAACAACTGATGGATGCGGTTCCTGCTGTCAGCGGATCTTCGCCTGCATATGTCTATATGTTCATCGAAGCATTAGCGGATGGAGCGGTGCAACAAGGGATCCCGAGGGATCAGGCCTACAAGCTCGCAGCCCAAGCGGTATTGGGAGCAGCCAAAATGGTGCTGGAGACTGGCAAGCATCCAGGCGAGCTGAAGGATAACGTCTGTACACCAGGCGGAGCAACCATTGAAGCAGTTACCACTCTTGAAAAACAGGGCTTCCGTGCCGCAGTCGTTTCAGCCATGGAGGCATGCACGAAAAAGTCCAAGGTGCTGGCAGGAGAAAAGTAGGATAAAAGTAAAAAGCACTTTTCCGATAATTGGAAAGTGCTTTTAATTTGGTCAGCTTATTTGAATAGTTCCACAAACTCCCCGTAGCCTTCCTCCTTTAAATCTTCTTTTGCGATAAAACGGAGGGCAGCCGAGTTCATGCAGTAGCGGAGGCCTGTCGGTTCAGGGCCATCATCAAAAACATGGCCAAGGTGCGAATTTCCAAGTTTGCTGCGGACCTCTGTACGGATGGAGAACAGGGTGCGGTCCTCGAGCTCCACAATGTTATCCTCCACCAACGGCTTCGTAAAGCTGGGCCAGCCAGTACCGGAATCGTATTTGTCCAAGGAGCTGAAAAGTGCTTCTCCTGAAACGATATCCACATAGATTCCCACCCCTTCGAAATCCCAGTATTCATTGTTGAAGGGTTCCTCGGTGCCTTCCTCCTGTGTGACAAAATACTGTTCCTCGGTCAGCACGGATTTTAGTTCCTCCTTGGAGAGGTGGAGCAGGGAGTTGTCAACGGCATTGACAACAGGTGTAATGAAACGTTCCTCTCCCCAAATTTTTTCCAAAAAGTCGTCACGCCCCGAATTGCTCCGATAGTAATCATAACGGACCGGATTTTTCAGATAGTAGTCCTGGTGATAATCTTCAGCAATATAAAAGTTCTGAGCCTCGATGATTTCGGTCACTATCGGCTTTTCGAAACGACCGGAGGCTATTATTTCTTCCCTGGATTTTTCAGCTTCCATCCGTTGTTCCTCATTGTGTGTGAAAATGGCGGATTGGTAGGGTGAGCCTCTATCGACAAATTGCCCTTCTGCATCGGTGGGATCGACCTCGCGCCAGAATACATCCAGCAGGGTGGAGTACTCGATGATGTTGGGGTTATAGGTGACAACCACCGCCTCCATATGGCCGGTCGTACCGGTTGTCACTTCATTATAGGATGGGTTTTCAACTTCTCCTCCTGTATAGCCGGATACCACTTCATAAACTCCTGGAAGTTTCTCAAAAGGAGGCTCCATGCACCAAAAGCATCCACCTGCAAATGTGGCGTAGGCGATATTTTCATTTTGTCTATATTCAAATGGAACGCTGCCAAGTGACTTTTGGGTTACAGAAGCGAAAATCTTGGGAATAAAAAAATAGGCTGCCAATCCAATAGCCACAAGAAAGATGATCCCCAAAAATTTTTTCATCACAGACTTCCTTTCCGACACCTTTTCTTGCATTATACCTTAGTGGACAAGCCAACTACCAACAAAGATATGCTCGTTAGAATCTTCAATATTTTCCAAGTTTTGATTTAACAAGGATTCTATATTAAGATTGTAGTAGTGTTGATTGAAAATCATGTTTCAACAATGGAGGAACTTCTATGAATATATTTTTAACAGGTGCTACTGGATTTCTTGGGGGCAGGCTCATCCGCAACCTTTTGGAAGAAGGTCACACTGTTCATATATTGGCTCGAAACCTGGAAAAGGCCAACGCTTTGAAGGGAAATCTCCCTTATGTCTTACAGGGGAGGGTGCATATTCTTCAAGGGGATATTGTGCTGCCGAATTTCGGAATATCAAGGGCTGTACTGGATTCCTTATCGAATACAGTCGATATTTTCTATCATCTGGCCGCACTTGTAAAGTTCGACCATGACTTGCATGATACTTTAATGAAAATGAACTACACTGGAACAAAAGAGGCGCTTAAGGTTGCGGAAAAACTTGGCGCAGCGAAGTTCATTCATGTGAGCACGGCCTATACGGTAGGGAAATCCAATGAAGGTGTAGAGGAATTATATGAACTGACTCAACCTTTCAATAATCCATATGAAGAGAGTAAGGCTCTGGCGGAGCACGAGGTTTTCCGTTACCGGGAACGAATGGAGGTATCCATCTTCAGGCCAGCCATTATTGTCGGTGATTCCAAAACGGGAGAAGCGGATTCCACTTTTACCCTTTATGGTTTCATGAGAGGGCTCGAGCTTTTCAAACGCCGTCTGGACCGCAAAGATAGTGTGGAGAAAGTGCATCTTGTCGGTTCAAAAAATGGCACATCCAATTTGGTGCCAGTCGATTATGTAGCTAATATCTTAACCATTGCCGCTACCAAGGCCAAGAAGAATACAATCTATAATATTACCAATCCTACCCCTCCTAAAAACAGGGATATATTAAACACCATCAAAAATCATCTTCAATTCGATAGTCTAGGCATCTATGAAAAAGGGACAGGCTTTTCGCTGTCACCTGTTGAAGAACAGCTCAATGGCATGCTGCAAGTGTTTGATCCTTATCTTGATCGCAGTATTTCCTTTAAGGATCGCAATACCCAGAAGCTGATTGCTGATAGCCCGATTGCTCATCTGAAAATGACCGATGAGATCTTGAATATTATTGTAAGTGCCTACTTTGAACCGGAATTGGAAAAGGTGAAGCTCTAAAAAGAGGAAGCTGGCGATATAAAGTGTACCCCTTGTAAAGGACATTTTTAAAAAAAGGCTTAAGCAGCCAGAAGAAGATGATCTCTGTATTGCACAGGGGTCATCTTTTTTCTATTCCATTGATACCTAGTATGATTATAGTGAC
>NZ_JBNIKR010000023.1:0-31285 GCF_050107295.1 Sutcliffiella halmapala
ATGAGCACTCACATGAGGAAGAAGCTCACGAAGAAGATGAGCACTCACATGAGGACGAAGCTCACGAAGAAGATGAGCACTCACATGAGGAAGAAGCTCACGAAGAAGATGAGCACTCACATGAGGACGAAGCTCACGAGGAAGATGAGCACAATCACGCTGATGGAGACCCACATGTGTGGTTAAGCCCTACTCTTTCTATATCTCTAGCGGAAAATATTAAAAATGCTTTGGTGGAATTAAAGCCAGAGGAAAAGGAAGATTTCGAAGCTAACTTTAAATCTCTAAAAGAGGAATTAGAAGCGTTGGATTCGGAATATAAAGAAACAATGGAATCCGCCCAGACAAATAAGATACTGGTATCTCATGCAGCATATGGCTACTGGGAAGAGCAATATGGTCTGGAGCAAATCAGCGTAAATGGTTTATCTCCAACACAGGAGCCCTCTCAGAAGCAACTAACTGAAATTATTGCTAAAGCAAAAGAAAACAACATTCAATATGTTATTTTCGATCAGAATATCACCGGTAAAATTGCGGAAGTAGTAAAAGATGAAATAAAAGCGGAAGCATTAACCTTGCATAATCTTGAAGCAGCAACAGAAGAAGATATAAAGAATAAAGAAGACTATTTCAGCTTGATGAGAAAGAATTTGGAAACCTTGGAGAAAGCATTAAACTAAAAAAAAGCCCCAACTTTTTATATCAATAAAAAGTTGGGGCTTTTTCATGCCATTTTACTGTTCTGTCAGCTCTTTATAGAACCTCTCCACTTTATCCGGCTCCAATTTATCACCTATTAGAACAACCGTAGGGGTTATTCCATTCGGTTCTTCTATTTTGTTGAGCCGCAACTGCCCTGCAGCATATTGAAACTCAAAATATCCTGAATCGTCTGCAAGCTGTATGATCCCCTTGGCTCGAATAACATGCCTGGATAGCTTTTTCAGTTGTTTTTCCAGCACATCCTTTTTAACGGGGCTCCCCACTCTCAGCTTTGTTGCTTCAATATGGTGATGATGGTGAGAATGTTCATGAGTGGAATGGGAGTGGGAGACCTCCCTGACATGGAATCGTTTCTCAAGCATCAGTTCCAAAGGAACTTCACCAAAGCTTGTTCTGTAGATTGGAACATGATTGTCCAATTCATCTGCCAGCTTGGCTTCCACTTTGTTCAACTCTTTTTCCGACACCAAATCGATTTTATTGAGAACCAGCAAATTAGCCGAGGTGACCTGCTCCTTTAACAAGGCCCTTATTTCCTTGGAGCTGTTAAAAAAGCTTTGATACTCCAAATAATGACTTGCATCCACGAGGCTGATCATCGATTGTAATTCAAAGTGATCCATATACAGCGGATCAAGCAGGACATCCTTGATTTCCAATGGATTCGCAACACCAGTTCCTTCAATCAAAAGAACATCAATTTCTTCATTTATATAACCTTTTAAGGTTGTTTTCAAATCATCCTGGATGGTGCAGCAAATACATCCATTTAAAAGCTCCACCACCTGCTGTCCTTCAAAAAGATGGTTTTCCACATTTTCATCACCAAGTTCATTCAGGATGATACCTGGCTTTTTTCCGTTATTTCTAAAATGACTGATCATATGTAAAAGTACGGTTGTCTTTCCGCTGCCTAAAAATCCACTGATTACATACACCGGAACCTTCGTTTTCAATCAAAGCACCCCTTCCAATAGACTTACGTTTCTAATACCCATTATATAGATAAATAATAAAAGAAAATAATTTTCCAGATAAAACGTAATGATTACTATTTAATTATACTATTATTCTTTTTCCTTATCAAACATTCTATTTAAACCTTTTCCTTTCCTCTTCTTTTAGAAAAAAATGCATATTTAGTGGAAAAATGTGGACTATAACTTGTAGAAGATAGGAACAGATTTGTGCGAAGGGAAGTATCTGTATGGATGATGTAGTTATTGCAAGATCCCTCTTTGGAACGACGATGGGATTTCATATCATTTTTGCGACACTTGGAGTCGGGATTCCGCTTATGATATTAATTGCGGAATTGATGTACCAGAAAACAAAAAATCGGGAATATGCCGTAATGGCCAAAAGATGGACAAAGGCAAAGGCCGTTCTATTAGGTGTGGCCATCCCGACCGGTACGATTGCAGGTGTCCAGCTCTCCCTCTTATGGCCGGGCTTCATGGAAGTAATCGGTAAAGTGATGGCACTTCCTTTTCAAATAGAAATCTATGCATTCTTCATTGAAGCTCTGTTTATATCCATTTATGTGTATGCAGCTGATCGCATATCACCTTGGATGAGGATTTTCAGTGTGACTTTAGTGACAATTGGGGCAGCTGCTTCTGCTGTTTTAATTACCAATGTGCATGCATTTGAAGGAACACCTGCAGGCTTTCGTATTGAAAATGGGGAAATAGTGGATGTCGACCCGTGGGCTGCCTTCTTCAACCCTAGTTTTATCGTCACTGCTGCTCATGTGGCGGTATCTGCATTCATGACAGGAGCTTTTGTCATTGCCTCTGTCGCTGCTTACAAAATGCTTCGCAACAAGCATAACGAACGAGTATACAAATTCCATCGAAAGGCATTGATTATGGGCTTGGTAGTAGGAGGCATCTTCTCTTTCATGACTGCAATAAATGGCCATGAATCTGCACAGCTCCTGCATCAATATCAGCCGGAAAAGCTTGCTGCTGCAGAAGGACTTTTTGAGACTCAGGCATACGCTCCCTTGGCGGTTGGTGGATTCACCGATCGTGAAACCCAAGAGGTTAAATGGGGCATTGAAATACCTTGGGCGCTGAGCTTTTTGGCCGATGACCGCTTTGATACCGTTGTTGTCGGCTTGAACGATTTTCCCGAGGAGTACTGGCCACCACTATTTGTGCACACGCTGTTCAACGGAATGGTGGGGATCGGGTCGATGCTGATTTTCTTATCCCTTATAGGATTCTTTTGGAGCAAGATTTTGAAAAAGCCCACTTTTCCTAAATGGCTTATGTGGCTTTTTGTAGCTGCTGGCCCCTTGGCAATGCTCGCCATAGAATTTGGCTGGATATTTGCTTGTACCGGCCGTCAGCCTTGGGTGATCTACCGTGTCATGCTGACGGAAGAAGCAGTAACAGGAAATCAGAACCTAGCTACTCTTTTTATTGCTTTTGCGTTTATTTATGTACTACTGGGTGTTGCAGTTATATGGGTGCTTCGCCACTACTTTAAGCGGCATCCACTTGAGGACGAACTGACTGAGCTTCCTCCTTCCAATTCCGGGGTTCAAGTCTAGAAAGGAACTGATCTTATGACAGATGCAATACTTGCCATTACTGTACTCTGGGGATTTATTTTCATCTATGCGGTAATGGCCACCATGGATTTCGGTGCCGGCTTCTGGTCGATGCTCTATATAAAAAATAACAAAACGAACGCGACCAATATTGCAAACCGCTACCTTTCTCCGACCTGGGAAGTGACCAATGTATTTATCGTGGCAGTGGTGGTAGCCATCTATAGCTTTTTTCCGAGTGCCGCCTATACATTGGGAACGGTATTATTGATTCCAGGAAGCATCATTTTGCTACTTCTGGCTGTCAGAAGCGGTTTTCTGGTTTTTTCCCATATTGTAGAAGACTATCAAAAGCCCTTAACCTATATTTCAGGAATTACCGGATTCTTGATTCCCGCTTTTCTTATACTTGTACTGCCAGTCACACACGGTGGCTATGTTGATACCGTGGATGGAGTGGATAGGCTGATGCTTGGCCGACTGCTGGCAAGTCCACATGCGCTCTCCTTTATCCTATTTGCCATCAGCAGTACCTTATTCCTGTCCTCTCTTTTGCTTGCTGACTTTTCTAAAGTGGCAAACGATAAAGATGCTTATGAAATCTACCGCCGGGATGCCCTGATTCTTGGACCTGCTTCATTGTTCGGTGCATTATTGATTATGATTACCATGAGATATGAGGCAGGCTGGCTATTTAATGGGATGATGGAATATCTGGTGTGGCTGTTCATTTCAGCTGGCATGTTTGTCGTAACAGGTGTCGCACTTGTGTTACCGGATAAAAGGAATGGTTGGACCGGTTTGCCTCGGCTTGCTGTTGTTTCGGCATTTATCCAATACGCTTTAGCAAGCTACGCTTACGGGCGAGCACATTTGCCATACATCATCCATCCTAACGTCACCATCGAGAACGGATTTACAGATCCTGCCTCATTTCGAGCGCTATTCATTTCCTATATTGTCGGCTTCGTCATTCTTTTTCCTGGTTTTATTTACTTTTGGCGTTTGTTTATGAAGGATGACCGCTATATTAAGAGTGAAAATTAAGGTCAAGGGGAATTCCTCTTGGCTTATTTAAATGATCCCTCCCTATACTCTGCTTAATGTCTGCTGGATCGAACTCCAGGACCTTTTACAGTAGTACACAGGCTTGTTACATTCCTTTGCTTTCTGCTTGATGACTTTTGCCAAATTATGATTTATGTAATCCGTCAGTACCAGTATCAAATCCACGTGATCCGGAATTGAACGCTTCACAACCTGCACCTTTCTGCCATCCACATGTACAATATCCTCAAAACCAAACGACTTCAATTTATCTTGAATATTCCCTAAATGATCTGCTCCTACCACCATTAACGATGTCATATTATTACACCCTTTCCTCACCTTTTAATTGAGAACGATTCTCTCTTGTTGAATCTATAATAATTGAGAATGATTCTCTTTGTCAATAAAATATAAAAATTATTCACTAATTACTAAATTTCCTAAAAAAGGAAGAATGGGATTTGCATGTGTGGAGAAATTAAGAAGGTATCTTCTACACAAAAGGAGGACGAGACAATGGCTAGAGATGTTGAGGTTTTATGCGAAGTGGAAAACTGCAACTTCTGGGGACAAGGAAACCGTTGTAACGCAGATGCTATCTATGTAGTAAGCCACAAAGGAAACACTGCACATGATAGCAAAGATACCGATTGCAAAACATTTGAACCTTCACATTAAGATGAAAACAAAAGAACAAAAGAGGACTAGGGTCATTTCCCCCTAGTCCTCTTTATTAGGTAATTTCCTGCAGATGTCGTCTGCAACCTATACCGATTCTTTTGTTAAAGATCTTCTGAAAATCCATTTCATCACAATACCATGTTTTGGTGACAGGAAAAAGGTAAGAACAAACAATACTCCTGCCATCATTGCCATAGATCCGGAAATGGAAACATTGTAGAAGTAAGCAAAATAATATCCCAGTACAGCAGAAGCAACTCCTATGACAGCACTTAATACCAACATCACACTCAATCTATCGGTCAAGAGGTAGGCACTTGCTCCTGGTGCTATCAGCATGGCCACGACCAAAATTGCCCCGACACTGTCAAACGAAGCGACAGTTGTGATGGAGAGCATCCCCATCAAAAGATAATGCATGAACATGACAGGTATGCCGATTGCTGCTGCCATCTCCGGGTCAAACGCACAGATTTTAAGCTCCTTATAGAAAAAGACAATCAATGCGATATTAATGATAAGAACCGTTCCGAGCATCCAGACGGCTTTCGGTCCAAGCTCCATCCCCGCAAAAACGAAGGTATCCCATGGCACGAATGCAATCTCCCCCATCAACGCATGATCCACATCCAGATGGATCTTTCCTGCATACATCGATACGAGGATGACCCCCAAAGCAAACAATGAAGTGAAAACTACACCAATTGCTGCATCGGATTGCACACCGGATGAATGGAGAAGCTGAACAAAGAAAGCTGTCAATAGTCCCACCAATAGGGCTCCACCGAACATATATATGCCTTCTAGACTGCTGGACACCAGATATGCACCAACGATTCCAAGTAAAACGGTATGGCTGATAGCATCTGCAAGCATTGCCATTTTTCTTAATATAAGAAAACATCCGGTGATTCCGCTCGTGATACCTACAAGCGAGCCGGTTAAGATTATCCATCCTTCATAACTCATAATGGACCGGCACTCCCTTTCAAGATGGATTGAAGCCCAGCTGAATTTCTTTTGCATTTTGCCTCATATAGCGGATAAGCAATCGGATCTTTACCGAAATCCTTTAGTAATGAGCGCAGCTCCTCTACTATTTCCTTCGGTCCATCCAACAGATCCATGCTGCCTTCTCTCCAATTTGATTCAGGAAACTTACTTTCAAACATTAGATACATATCCATGAGACGGTTTTTGAGGACAATTCCATGGGCATGCTTCAGCCCTTTTTCAGTTAATCCAATAAACCCGTTTTCTTCAATGAATATCAGCTTTTTTTGTCTAAGCTCTTTTAATACCTTCCGCAAGACCATTGTATGTGTTGGTCTGAGGTCAAGGACTGATTCGAGAGAAAAGCTTCCCATTGACTTGCCTTCTGTATTCAATAAAGATTTTTCCGAAAGTTCATACAAGGACGATAAGACATTTTCGCATGTAATCTGATTCTTTACTTTCATCTGTTTGATTGCTCTTGGAACCAATCCTTTTTTTGTTCCAAACAATAAAGAAAAGATAAAACAAATAGTCGCTGCCATGATAATAAGGGGACCTGTCGGCATCCCTCTGGATACAGTACTTAACAGAGTCCCGAAAACGCCTGATATTGCACCAACCAAGCCAGCTAAAATTACCATGTGATCTAATCGTTCTGTCCAATACCTCGCAGTTATAGCCGGAGTAATCAGCATCGCTGCCATCAGGATTACACCAACCGCCTGAAGACCAATGACTACCGCTCCTACAATCAAGGTCATAAGGAGACCATTCAGCCATTTTACCGGCATTCCCAAGCCTTGGGCGAATTGAGGATCAAACGTGATAAGCTTTAATTCCTTGAATAAGAGGAAAGTGATAAAAATCAGGACAAACGCTATTGTGCTGATAATTTGCACATCCACTCCAACTATTGCGGCTGCCTGCCCGAAAATAAAGGAATCAAGACCTGCTTGATTTCCCTTACCATGGTGCTGTACATAAGTCAGCAGTACAATCCCCGCTCCAAAAAAGACGGAAAGTACAAGCCCGATTGCTGTATCCTCTTTGATTCTCGAATGCTTGATTACTGCCTGTATACAATAGGTTCCAATCAGTCCCGATATCGCGGCACCTATCAGGAACCAGGACATGGATTTCGCCCCATAGAGCAAAAATGCAATACATATTCCAGGAAGTGCTGCATGCGCCATGGCATCTCCGATCAAGCTCTGCTTTCTAAGCAATGCAAAGCTGCCAAGCACCCCACTCGCAATGCCAAGCAATACTGTCCCTAATAGAACCCATTGAACATTTGGATCTCTCAGCATATAAAGTATCGTATCCATTTTGTCACTCCTACTGTTCTACGATTGCCTGATTTTGATCTAGAAATGCAAGACGGCCGCCATATGTTCTTTGTAAATTCTCCATCGTAAAGACTTCATCCGTCGGTCCTATAGCTATTTTTCTAAGATTGATTAAAAGCACCCAATCAAAGTATTCTTTGACGGTTTGAAGATCATGATGGACGACCAATACTGTCTTCCCCTGTGACTTCAACTCGTTCAGGATGGTGATGATCGCTTTTTCTGTAGCTGCATCCACCCCGACAAATGGTTCATCCATAAAATAGATGCTCGCATCCTGAGCAAGTGCCCTTGCCAGGAATACACGCTGCTGCTGTCCTCCCGAAAGCTGGCTGATCTGTCTTGTTGCATAATCTCTCATTCCGACTTTATCCAGGCATTCGTATGCAAATTCAATATCTTTCTTGCTCGGTCTTTTTATCCAGCCAATATGTCCATACCTTCCCATGAGCACCACATCCAACGCATTCGTCGGGAAATCCCAGTCAACTGAACCGCGTTGAGGAACATAGCCGATCAATTTCCTCTGTGATCGATAAGGCTTACCGTAGATGGAGATGGTTCCTGATGCTTTCGGGATCAGTTCCAGCGCTGCCTTGATAAGGGTCGACTTACCTGCACCATTCGGACCGATGATGCCAATAAGCTTTCCTTCAGGAACGGTAAAGCTGATTTCTTTCAATACTGGTTTTCGATGGTATGCCACTGTCAGATTTTCAATCTTTACTGGTTCCATGATGTTCACCTTACCTTCTTATTTTAGGGCTTCCACGATTGTATCAATATTATGTTTGAACATGCCCAGATATGTTCCTGTCTCTGTACCGGCTTCCCCCATGGCGTCAGAGTATAACTCCCCGCCGATGACTACAGTATGGCCGCGGCTCTCCGCACCTTTTACAACTGCATTGATCGAATCTTCCGAAATACTGCTTTCCACAAACACCGCTTTTACATTTCTATCAACCAATAAGTCAATGATGCTCTGTACATCCTTTAATCCGAATTCCGCATCGGTACTGAGCCCTTGCAAACCGGTAACTTCCATTCCATATGCCTCACCGAAATACTTGAATGCATCATGAGCGGTAACAAGTACTCTGCTTTCTTCGGGGATGGATGCGATTTTCTCTTTTCCATAGGCATCCAATTCCTTTAATTCTTCTATATATTCTTCAGCATTCTCTTCATAGGTGCGTGCATTTTCTTTATCCTGTTCCACCAAGGTTTCCGTTACCGCCTCCACTGCATGAATCCATAGCGTGATATCAAACCATACATGCGGATCTTTCTTATTTGATTCCCCATCAGCAGTCAGTAGTAATTCTTCTGGAATAGACTCTCCCACTGCTACAGTCGGTTTATCTTTAGACATTTTCTCCAGAATATCTCCCATTTTCCCTTCCAAATGAAGGCCATTATAAAAAATGATATCCGCTTTGCTCAGTTTACCAATATCACCTTGGGACGCCTGATAAAGATGAGGATCAATCCCCGGTCCCATTAATGATTCCACTTCAACGTGCTCTCCTCCAACGTTTACAACAATGTCTCCAATTTGTGCAATGGTGGTGGTGACTTTCAATTTGCCACTATCGTTTCCTGTTGCTGCTCCTGAACATGCAGTCAATCCCAAACTGATGGCTCCAAGAAGTAAAAATCTCATAAATATTGTTTTCATAATTGTATTCCCTCTCCCTCATAAAATTGTGTATAGCAACAAATGTTTCTCTAACGCAAGTTTTTTGGTAAAAATATACACACTCTTATCAGATTCCAATTTAATCTATGCGGACTCCGGAAAAAATGTGTCAGTATCTTTGACAAGCTCACTAATTTGAGCTTCATCTCAAAATGTTTCCCTAATACAAAACTTAAACCCTAAGCAAACTTTTGTCAAGCAAAGTTTTTTGAAAACTATTTTTATTTTTGGGGTCTGGCCCTGGCAGGAGAATGTCCATTCAAGTCGAATTCTTAAAGGTTTATGCCACAATTAAAAACCCCTGCGAGCTGCAGGGGCTTTTTGTTTTTATTGGGATTCATTTTGGAAAGTTTTAGTTTTTGCACTTATTTCTTTTATATATCTCTCGTTCACTCTATAGCCTATACCGGGTGAGGTTGGCACAGTTATCTTCCCTTGTGTAACAACGACCTCCGGCTCGATGACGTCCTGCTTCCAATACCGGGAGGATGCGGATATATCCCCGGGAATCGTAAAGTTTGGCAGGGAAGCAAGGCCAATATTGAATGATCTGGAAATGCCTGTTTCCAGCATCCCTCCACACCAGACCGGTAGTCCATTCCGCCTACAAAGGTCATGTATCCGGATGGCATTTGTAAGCCCACCGACTCGACCAATCTTTATATTGATCACCTGACAGCTTCCAAGCTTGATGGCATTAACTGCATCCTGGTAGGAAACAATGCTTTCATCCAGACAGATTGGAGTATTTAACTGCTTTTGCAGCTCCGCATGCTCCACAATATCATCCGAGGCAAGCGGCTGTTCGATCATCATAAGCTGAAGTTCATCCAGTTTCCTCAACCTATCGACATCATCAAGCGTATATGCAGAGTTTGCATCCGCTATTAGTGCAAGCTGTGGGAATTCCCTTCTGATTGCATGTAGCATTTCAAAATCATGTCCGGGATCGATTTTCACCTTCACCCGCCGATAGCCTTCTTTTAAACGCAGGGTTATCGCTTCAATAATGCTGCTTGGCGAGTCCACGCTTACAACCACACCTGCATCGACCTTTTTACGAGTTCCACCAATATAGGCTGCTAAGGATTTTCCTGTTTTCTTCGCAAAAAGATCCCATCCTGCCATCTCTAATCCCGCTCTTGCCATCGGATTTCCCTTCCAAACCAGCAGGGCATCATGGATTTCACTGGGATGCTCCCATTGCCCTTGTATAAGGCAAGGTATAAAAAAGTCTTCCAGCATATGCCAGGAAGTTTGAATCGTTTCTTCGGTGTACCAGGGGGAAGAGAAAGCAACCACCTCTCCCCAGCCGCTGACTCCGTCCATGTCTGTCATTTTCAAGAGGATGCTCTCTCGGTCGGATACTGTTCCTATGTGAGTGCGAAAAGGCTGAAGAAGCTCCATTTGGGTGAGAAACATCTCTATCTTCTTAATCTTCATGACCAGAACCCCTACCTTGTTCAGAGTTAGGCATGTATTCCATCAGTTTTCTTCTTACAAGTTTGTTAGATGCATTACGAGGCAATTCAAGTACCTTCACCATTCTTTTTGGAACCTTATATTTGGCCAACCGTTGTGAGGCGAAGTCCATTATTTCACTTTCCGAGACATCCTGATCATTTAGAACGACAAAAGCGACAGGGACCTGCCCCCAGCGGTCATCTTCCATAGCTCCCACACCTGCATCCTTTACGGAGGGATGTGCCATGAGCACTGCCTCGATTTCAGCTGGATACACGTTTTCCCCTCCCGAAATAATCAGGTCACTTCTACGATCTAATACAAATAGAAACCCATCCTCATCCAAATACCCGATATCTCCAGTATGGAGCCAGCCATTTTGGATTGCTCGTTGCGTAGCTTCCTCATTATGAAAATAACCTGGTGTGACATTCGGGCCTTTCACCAATATTTCTCCCGCCTCGCCTGGCTTTGCTTCCTTGTTACCAACCATTATTTTTGCCTGGCAGGAAAAAAGGGCCTTACCCGCACTCCCGATTTTCAAAAGTGCCGCTTCCGGAGAGAGCGTTACAATTTGGGAGCATGTTTCTGTCATCCCATATGTCTGAAACACAGGGATTCCCTTCTTTTCACATTCCTTTAGCATTGGAAAAGGAATTGGACCTCCTCCAGCCAGCATGCACCGGAATGTTGCTGGATATGTTCTTTCACCTAACTCCTCCAAAAGCTGCTGCAGCATTGTACTAACAACGGACACAATGGTTACTCCTTTACTCATAATATCCTCATTTACATGCTCGGCATCAAATTTCTCATGAAGCACAACCCTCATCCCATAGATGACACCACGCATCAAAATCGACAGACCGCTAATATGGAATAATGGTACAGCAGCAAGCCAGGCATCTTTTTCATAAATACCAAGATTCAATGCCGAACCTGACGCACTCCAAAAGTGATTCCCGTAGGTTTGCTTTACTCCTTTTGGGTGGCCGGTTGTTCCGCTTGTGTACATGATTGTATCCACTAAATCAAGTTGAAATTCTTCCACGAGGGTAAACGGACACGCTTCCATTTGAGAAAGAGCGTCTATCGAGATGATGCGACCTTCCTCTAACTCCAGAAATTCAAGCAGAGGATTCACTTTCTCTACATCTGTCACCAGCAATTTTGACCTGGAGTTCTTTAGTTGGAATCCCAGCTCATTTGGCGTCAATCTTAAGTTATGTAAAACTGTTATCGCGCCAATATGCTTTAATGCGAAAAGAAGAATCACCATGTCCATACTATTTTTCATAAAAACCGAAATAGCGTCACCAGCTCTAACACCATTAGCAGAGAGCCTTGAAGCAATATCTATGGAACGCTCGTTCAGTTGTGCAAAAGTCAGCTTTTCCTGATCCATTTCAATTGCAACCCGATTGGGAGTGAGGCTTGCTCTTTTCAACAAAAAATTGGGAACCATCATCGCATTCATCACCTCACTATTTTGTAATATAAAAAAGGAGAGCAATTTAAAAGCACCATGCTTCTAAATTGCCCCCCATACATTCGTGATTAAGGGAAGCGAGGGAATTGACCGAAGTCCGGTTTTCTCTTCTCCTTGAACGCGTCACGGCCTTCTTTTGCTTCATCGGTTGTATAATAAAGTAACGTCGCATCGCCAGCGAACTGCTGAATACCAGCCAATCCGTCTGTGTCAGCATTAAATGCAGCTTTGAGGAAGCGAAGAGCAGTTGGACTGTTCTCAAGCATCTCTTCACACCATTTAACTGTTTCATCTTCCAATTGCTCCAAAGGTACCACTGTATTAACAAGCCCCATATCCAATGCTTCCTGCGCATTGTACTGACGGCATAGGTACCAGATTTCACGAGCCTTTTTGTGACCAACAATACGTGCTAAGTAACCGGAACCATATCCAGCATCAAAGCTTCCCACTTTAGGGCCAGTTTGACCGAAGCGGGCATTATCTGCAGCAATCGTCAAATCACATACGATATGAAGTACATGTCCGCCGCCAATTGCCCAGCCAGCCACCATCGCAACTACAGGCTTAGGTGTCACGCGGATTAAACGTTGAAGATCTAATACGTTCAAGCGAGGAATTTCATCCTCCCCAACATATCCGCCATGTCCACGGACTTTTTGGTCTCCACCAGAACAGAATGCTTTATCTCCTGCACCTGTTAAGATAATAACGCCAACACTTGCGTCATCACGAGCATATGCAAATGCCTCAATCAATTCCATGACCGTTTTAGGACGGAATGCATTATGTACTTCCGGACGGTTGATTGTAATCTTTGCAATCCCATTATATGTTTCATATAAAATATCTTCATACTGTTTAGGGCCTGCTATCCACTCTCTTGCCATGTCTGTTTCCTCCCTATGTTTTCAATTCGACAAAAACTCACTTACTATTTTACCAAACTTTCTTGGTTGTTCCACATGTATTGCATGTCCTGCTCCACTTATTTTAACATATTGAGCATTTTTCATAAGTCTTTTCATTTTTTCTGCAATCAAGACAAACTTTTTATCCACTTCTCCTGCGAGTAGCAAGACCTTGACTTTGCAATCCTCAAGACGTTCCCAGTAAGACGGTTGCGATCCGGTTCCCAACCCTGAAAGACTATTGGCTAAACCAATGGGTGAGTTCTGGAGGCGCTTTACTTTGATCTGCTGTTGCCTATCATCGGAAAGCAGCTTTTGAGTCTGGAATAACGGGATGTTCGTCCAATATTCCACAAAGTCTTCCAATCCGTCATGCAGGATCCTCTCAGCTAATCTTTTATCAGCCTTTGTTCTTTCCAGACGTTCCTCTTCCGTCCTTAACCCTGGAGAGGCACTTTCGAGAACAAGTTTTTCCACGTAGGAAGGATATGTTGCGGTAAAGGCAAGTGCGACCCTTCCACCCATGGAATAACCCAACAATGAGATTTTTGCAATCCCCATCTTATCCAGGATCACTTTGATATCCTCGACTGTATTCTCCATGGAATAACGCCCGGAATCTGCTGGAATGGAACTGTTACCATGCCCCAAGAAATCTAATAGAAAAAATGTGTAATCTTCATTGTTTTTGAAAAATGTTAATGCTTCTTTGATATTATTACCCGTTCCCGTAAATCCGTGTAGCCATAGAAGCTTTTTGGGCCCATTGCCAATCGTCTCCAAATGATAATAAACACCATTTACTTCCATCAAATTTCACGACTTAATGACAATTTAATTTCCTGGGAAACACTTTTCCACAATTTACGATGCTCTTGTTCATTTTCCTCGCGATTTGTCGGAACCTCGATGATATGCAGGCCTTTATGTGACAAGGATTTCGAGAGCTTACTTCTGAACTCTTCCCATGATCCTACCAGAGAATAGTCTGCATCATACAGTTTTGCTGCATGCTCAAAATTCATGTGCATCGGTGTACCGAACAGCGCTTCAAAATGATTCTCGATTTTGGATTGTGGCAGAAAGCTGAAAATTCCGCCGCCATTGTTATTGATCAGGACGATTGTCACATCAAGCTTTAATAGTTTTGCCGCAAGTAGCCCATTCATATCATGGTAAAAGGATAAATCCCCTATCACCAGAACCAATCGCTTAAATGCTTTACTTGCTGCCAATGCAGTCGATACTACTCCATCAATACCATTTGCGCCTCTATTGGCCAAAACCTTTATGTTCTTATCATCTGTAAGGAAAAATGTATCGGCATCCCGGATTGGCATGCTATTTCCTACAAAAATAGCTGACCCTTCCGGAAGCAGCGCTTGAAGCTCCGTGATGACTTTCCCTTCAAATAGGTTTTCACTCTTTACAGCTGAGGAAAGAAGATTCTTCGTGCGGTGATTCACTGATAGGATTTTTTGAAGCCAAGAAGATTCTTTTCTCGGTGCAATCAATGGGAGGATTTCTTGGCAGAACACTTCCTCCTTGCAGTGCACCATAAAGCTTGCCTGCAGGGTCGGATCACGCCATCCTCCGTCTCCGTCAATGACAATGTGATCCGCATTAGATGCTCGAGCTATGTATTGCATCAGAAACTTGGAAACAGGCATGGATCCAAATCGAATGATAACCTCTGGCTCCAATGCTTCCTTGACTGCTTCTTCTCTTAAAAAAGCATCATACCCTTCGCATATCACCGCTTTGGCATGTGATCCTGCCCTCAAGCCGGATAAAGGATCTGCAAAAATCGGATATTGAAGTGCTTCTGCAAGCTCTGTTACCAGTTCAGAAAAATCCGAGCTGTCAGGCATTTCTCCGCAGACAATTATCCCTTTTTTCTTTTGCGAGAATAGCTGTGCAAAGAATGCCGCACGTTCTTCGCTAATCGTATAGCCTCCTACTTGAACATCGACAATCGAGCCATTCGCTTCCCCATATTTGGTCCAAAGATCTTCTGCTTGCAGATTCGGAAGCAGCGGCTCTCTAAGCGGGAAGTTCAAATGAACTGGTCCTCCCGGAGCACTTATAGAAGTTCCAATTGCCCTGGCCGCCATGGTACGGGAATACTGGATCATCGACCGCTCATCAACCGGCAAACTCATTTCCACAAACCATTTCACATAGCTTCCGTACATTTTTATCTGATCGATCGCTTGCGGTGCACCGATATCCCTTAGTTCATGCGGTCGATCAGCCGTTAACACCAATAGGGGTATCCGTGCCTGGAAGGCTTCCACAATAGCTGGGTAATAATTGGCTGCTGCTGTACCTGACGTACAAAGTACTGCCACCGGCTTGCCGGTTGTCTTGGCCAGCCCAAGTGCATAAAAAGAAGCAGAGCGTTCATCAATAAGAACTGTCACCTTAAGCTTTGGGTGCTCTGCCATTAATAATGCAATAGGGGTCGATCTGGAGCCTGGACTTATCACTATATCCGTCATTCCGCTCTGTACCAGTTCGTCTACAAAAGCCGCAAGATAATATGTCATGTCGTCTGTTGCTTTCATTATTCCTTGATGCCCCCTAATGCAGATAACATTGGTTTGAATTTCATTTGTGTTTCACGATATTCACTCTCAGGATCAGAATCGCCGACAATCCCACAGCCTGCAAACAGGGATGCCTCTTTGCCCTGCAGCAGCCCGGAACGGATTGCCACAATAAATTCCCCATTATTCTGCGCATCCATCCAGCCAAGTGGGCCTGCATACCATCCACGGTCCAGTTTTTCCACTTCCCTGATCGTTTCCATGGATATTTCCCTTGGATAGCCGCCAAGTGCCGGGGTTGGATGTAACAGATTCACCAGATCAGCCAGACTTACTTCCTTCCCTGTACTGGCCTTCACTGGTGTGTGAAGATGCTGGATATGCTTCATCTTGTAAAGGTTCGGTTCATTTGGTGTTGTAACATCATGACATACTTCCTGCAGGGCACTTTTAATCATTTGAACGACAAGCTCATGTTCATGAATATTTTTATTATCTGTTAATAAGCATTTCCCCAACTTCTCATCTTCAAGCGGAGTAGCGCCTCTCCCTATCGAACCAGCCAAACACATGGAATGTACTTCATTGCCAGCCTTTTTCACCAATTGCTCCGGCGTTGCGCCTATAAAGCAATCCGTTCCTCTTTCTACGGTAAAGAGATAGCTGTTCGTCTGTTCTTCCAATAGATTTTCCAAAACGCTATCTACATTGATTTCGTCGTGGAACAGCACCCTTAGCTCTCTGGCCAGGACAACTTTATCCATTATTCCATCTGTAATCCGGTTTGTGACGGTTTGAATGGATTCCTTCCAATCATTCGGATCCATCTCCAAACATTTCACAATACCCGGTGCATATGCATGCCTAATAGAAGAGCTTCCTTCAATCAGCTCTTCTTTGATATTCATAAGCTCCTCAAGATGTGACTCTTCGCAGTCGCTCCAATAATTGATGGTCAAATACGTTTCGTTATCAATGGAAGTAAGCATGATGGTCGGAAGGACGAACAGGGCATCCGCAAAATTGCTCCAGAGCTTTGTCTTTTCCTTCTTTGGATCAAAAGAAAAGCCGCCATAAATTACTGGTCCGATATGTTGCAAATCTTGATTTTTCACCGATTGCTCGGTAAAACGCTTCCATTCTTCTTCAATTTGGTGAAATCTTTCCTCATTCGCACCCGAAGTAAATTCTTTCGTCACACCAGCTCCAACCATGACATGGGTCTTGGAAGGATTGGACCAATAAAAACGTTGTCCAGGAAAATAATGTGCACCTGCTTGAAAGAATTGCAGGGGATGCAACTGATCCACCTTTTTTGAATAACTGATAAGTACCGGTTGATTTATGGAAGCTGCTTTCACCTTTGCTTCCTCCCATAAACCCACTATATGATGAAATTGCTTTGTAATCATGTAAGACTCCCCCCGAGGCCTTGTTACCGCAAGACTTTGTCTCTCGAATAGCTTCCTTTAAGATACACCTCAAAACCTTTTTATGTCAACAAAATGACCCTATATTTTCTACTATCTTCATTATTATTATAGCATGTTAAATCTTCCCTTTATTTCTTATGAAAAACCGTTGACACCCCTTGTCCCTTTACATACACTTATACTGTATTTATAATATTATATTTCTGTATTTCATTCATTAGATGGAGGGGTCATCATGCAGCCTCAGACTATTACTTCACAATCCGGTTTTCAAGCACCTTCCGAAAAAAGGTGGAAGGTCTGGTGGAACCTGTTGCGTCCACATACATTAACCGCAGCATTCGTACCTGTCTTTATCGGTACAGCGCTCGCCCTTTATGAAACGGCCATCGATTGGCCAATATTTTTAGCCATGCTATTGGCAAGTATTTTAATCCAGGCAGCAACAAACATGATCAATGAATATTACGATTTCAAGAAAGGCTTGGATAATGAAAATTCAGTCGGGATCGGCGGCGCGATCGTGCGTCACGGTGTCAAACCGCAGACTGTTTTGCAATTGGCATTTATCTTCTTTGGGATTGCTACACTGCTCGGTGTATACATCTGCCTGAATAGTACATGGTGGCTTGCTGCAATCGGTACAGCCTGTATGGCAGCGGGATACTTTTATACAGGTGGTCCCTTCCCTATTGCCTATACCCCATTTGGAGAAATTGTAGCAGGTTTCTTTATGGGATTTGTCATCATCCTGATTTCTTTCTATATTCAAACTGGGACAGTCTCCTCGACGAGCATGCTAATTTCCATCCCAATCTCCATCCTTGTCGGGGCTATTCTTTTGGCAAACAATATACGTGATATCGTAGGCGACAAGGAGAACGGCCGAAAGACGGTGGCAATTCTGATTGGGCGTAAAAACGCCATCACGCTGCTTGCGGCTATGTTCATCATTTCCTATACGCTTATTGTGCTCTTTATCGCATTGGACTACGCATCAGTCTGGTCATTATTAGTATTCTTGTCCATCGTCAAGCCGCTATCTGCCATAAAAGGCTTTTCGAACAACAAAAGCAATGTCACCATGATGCCTGCAATGGTGGCAACTGCACAGACCAATACCATTTTCGGTTTTCTGTTAGGAATCGGTTTGGTAATTGGATATTTTGTTTGATTTTCAATAAACAAAGGTTCACACCTTTTTGTGTGGGCCTTTTTAATATGCTCACTAATTGGAAATCATGTTTTTTCGTGGGAGGTTCATAATACAAATAGACAGGATTTTGAAAGGAGTCTTCATTATGATTTCCCATGAAAAAATTACTCACTTAAAACAACAGCTGGAACAATCAAAACAAGAAGTAAAGGCTCATCTGGAACAAAATGATCATTATCAATTGGAAATTGAGCATCCATACGAAACCGTTAGCGAGCTATCCGCTTATGACAATCATCCCGGAGACCTTGGGACAGAGCTTTATGAGCGTGAAAAGGATATCGCCTTGAATGAACATGCCGAAAAAGAACTGCAGGATATAGATCATGCACTGCAAGCGATGGAAAACGGAACATATGGGATCTGTGAAGCTTGCGGAAAAGAAATCAACGAAGAACGTCTCGAAGCTCTGCCAACTACAACGTACTGCAAGGAGCATAGTCCCGATCAGGCTGTTTCCAAAAACCGGCCTGTAGAAGAGGAAGTGCTAGCCCCGGCATATGGAAGATTTGAATATGATGAATCAGAAGGAACGTCCTTTGATTCCGAGGATACGTGGCAGATTGTACAAAGCTACGGAACTTCAGAATCCCCGTCCGATTTTTCGGAGGATATCGAGCATTACGGACGTGCCTATGTGGAAAGTGAAGAAAATGAAGGCTATGTCGAGGATTACGAAAATTTTATTGGAACAGATATGTATGGCCAGAACATTACAGTATATCAGTCCGTAAAACATGAAGCATATGAAGATGCCCTTGATGAACAAGGGACCATGACCTCATTCGGTGATTTGCCAGCCTATGAAAAGGATCCGTATACAGAAGGATGATTCTATGAAGAAGCTGAAGTGTCTAGACACTTCAGCTATTTTTTATATAGAGAAATGTGCACCATTTTGGAAACACTCAATACATTATCATAGACCACTATCACGATTTTTGTTGTAAAGTGAGGGATATGACAAATGTATACCCGAGAAATCCTTTCTAAGGAATGGGCTGTTTTTTTGGCGGAGTGCTGCCAGATGGCTTATGACCAATACCTCCAGAACGGGATATTTTCCGTTCCATATGGTTTTAAAGTGGTGAAAGAATTTAAAGGTGTTTCTTTTCATAGTCTAGAATGGTTTGGGTTCATTATGGAATCGGATGAAACCATCATCGTTGCTTTCAGGGGCACTCAAACAGACCCTGATTGGATCTCTGATGCAGAAATCTACCAGGAAGCTTTTCCGTATTGTCCCGCAAAACCACTTGTCCACGGCGGCTTCCTCTCCATCTATGAATCCCTCCGAAAGGATGTCCTGGATGGCTTGGCCCCTCTAGCCAAAGATAAAATACTTTTTATCACCGGCCACAGCCTGGGCGGGGCGCTTGCCGCACTTCATGCGCTGGATTGCTCCTTCCATTCCAATTTTTCTTCCATCTATATGTACAGTTATGCTGCTCCGAGAGTGGGAAATCCTTCTTTTGCAAAAGAGTTCAATCAACATGTACCAGCCTCCATCCGCTTTGTAAACCTTGCGGATATCGTTCCTTTTGTCCCGCCAACCAAAGTGACTGGACCCATTACTAAGAAGACATGGCACTATAAGCACACCCAAACCCCTTCCAGATTCTTGCTGCGCAAAGGCTCCATCGTAAAAAATCACAGCATTGAAACATACATTGAAGCGATGAGGACGAAGCTTTGATCTTTCCGAAGACAATAAAAAGGAAGAGCAACAATGCTCTTCCTTTTTACTTTCGACTAAAACTCGGTTCCAGTCCCCAAATCTCATCTGCATACTGTTTAATTGTCCGATCACTGGAGAAGAAACCGGAATGCGCGATATTCTTCGCACTCATTGTCAGCCAAGCCTTCCGATCCCGATAGGCATTATCCACCCTCTCCTGGGCATCAATGTAGGATGCGAAATCCTTCAGTACAAAATACTCATCATTTTGCATCAGGAGGCTGTCATGGATTGGTTCGAAATGATCATCCACATCAGGGAAGAAGCCGTTTATCAGCTGCTCCAATATTTGTTGAATCCGCTTATCATGATGGTAGTACTCACTCGAACGGTAGCCCCCATTTTGGTAATAGTTAAGCACCTGTTCTGCTGTAAGCCCGAAGATGAACATGTTCTCTTCGCCTACCTCTTCCTTGATCTCAATATTGGCTCCATCCAAAGTTCCGATCGTTAAGGCACCGTTCATCATAAATTTCATGTTGCCGGTACCTGAGGCCTCTTTACTTGCTGTAGAGATCTGCTCACTCACATCGGCTGCCGGGAAAATGTCCTCGGCAAGCGACACCCGATAATTCTCCAGGAAGACCACCTTCAAACGGCCTCCAATGGCAGGATCATTATTCACTTTATCAGCCAAGGAATTGATCAGCTTAATGACACGTTTTGCATAATAATATCCCGGTGATGCCTTCGCACCAAAAATAAAGGTACGAGGATGAATGTGAAAGCCGTTATCCTCTTTTAATCGGTTGTAGAGATACATGATATGAAATACATTCAGCAGTTGGCGTTTATAGGCGTGAAGCCTTTTAACCTGAACATCAAAGATGCTGTCGGGATCTATGATCATCCCGGTCTGCTTTCTGATCCTCTCACCAAGGATAAGCTTGCGTTCCCTTTTTACCCTATCCAGCTTCTCATGAAAGGCGGAATCGTTTGCATAAACATCAAGCTGACGAAGCTGTGTGGGATCCTTGATCCAGCCTGTTCCAATCGTATCCTGTATCAATTGAGTCAGCTGTGGATTGGCCTTTAATAGCCAACGCCGATGAGTTATCCCATTTGTCTTGTTATTGAACTTCTCCGGAAAGGCTTCATAAAATAAACGCATTTCCCGATTCTTTAAAATTTCTGTGTGAATTTTTGCTACGCCATTCACACTAAAGCTACCGACAATGGCAAGATGGGCCATTTTCACAAGACCATGTGCAAGGATCGCCATTTCCTCTATGCGGTGCCAATCCCCAGGGTACTTCTTCCATAGCTCTGCACAATAGCGCTCATTTATCTCTTCTACAATCATAAAGATCCTTGGCAGTAAAGGCTGGAATATGGACACGGGCCATTTTTCCAGTGCTTCGGAAAGGGTTGTATGGTTGGTATATGAGATGGTTTGTGAAGTGATATCCCACGCCTGCTCCCAGCTCATATCCTCTTCATCCAACAGTATTCTCATCAACTCAGGGATGGCAAGTACAGGATGCGTATCATTGATATGGATATTCACTCTTTTATGGAAATCTACCAAACTACCATTCTTTTTACGATACGAACGAACAATACTCCCAATGCTCGCTGCCACTAAGAAATACTGCTGCTTCAAGCGCAATATTTTCCCTTCATCATGGGTATCATCCGGATAAAGGAATTCGGATACAGCCTCTGTGTCCCGCTTGTATTGCATGATGTCCTTGTTTGTTGGGAAAGGGGCAGGCTCCGCACTCCATAGGCGCAGCATATTGACTGTGCTTGTCTGGTATCCGATGACTGGCATATCATAGGGAACTGCAGTAATCGCTTCTCCCTTTGCATGCCTGAATTTTTGTTTGTCCCCTTCCATATAGGACTCCACCCTGCCCCAGAAATGAACTTCCACTGCTTGGTCAGGTTTTCTTACCTCCCACACATTTCCGTGTCTCAGCCATTGCTCCGGCAATTCCACTTGGTAGCCATCTACAAATTTCTGGTCAAACAATCCATGTTTATACCTGATACCGCAGCCATGTCCTGGGAGGTTTAAAGAAGCCAAAGAGTCCAGGAAGCATGCAGCCAACCGTCCTAGTCCGCCGTTACCAAGACCTGCATCCGCTTCAATCTCCTCGATGGCTGACAGTTCAAGGCCAAGTTCCTTGAGCCCTTCCTCCACTACTTGCTGGATTCCTAAATTCAATAGGTTGTTTCCTAGAAGCCTTCCCAACAGAAACTCAATGGAAAGGTAGTATACCTGCTTATCGTTGGCAGCACGATTACGTTCATTTGTCGCAATCCAATCGGAGCTTATGTATTCGCGCACCATATTGCCGAGTGTATGATAATGATCTCTTGAAGTGGATTCCTGAAAGCTTTTCCCGTACATACTCTCAAGCTTTTTCAAAAAGGCTGCCTTAAACTTTTCCTTGTTAGAGAACATGTACTCCGCTCCTCGCAATCAATGTTGAATATAGCTGATTATATTTGAAAGCGGACTTCGCCCAACTGTAGTCGCGCTCCATGGCTTCTTTCATGATACCGCCCCATACTTCCGGTTGCTGATAGATCGTGATGGCCCGTCTGATGGTATATAACATGTCATGGGCGTTGAAGTTCGTAAAGCTGAAACCATTCCCTTCAAGCGTGGATTCATCGTAGGAATGCACTGTATCATTCAAGCCGCCCGTTTCACGGACAATCGGAATGGTCCCGTACCTGAGGGCAATCAATTGACCCAATCCACAAGGTTCAAACTGGGACGGCATGAGGAACATATCCGCTCCTGCGTATATCTGATGAGCCAGTGCTTCATCAAATCCGATGAAGGTCCTTACTTTTTCAGGATAATGATAAGACAATTCACGGAAATAATTTTCAAATTGATGATCTCCCGTTCCCAATACCACCACCTGAACATCATCCTCAAGCACTTCATGCAGCACTCGCGTCACCAGGTCCAATCCTTTTTGCTTTGTCAGGCGACTAACCATTGCAATGATGGGAATATCCTCTTTAACGGGCAATCCACATAGATTCTGAAGCGCCTGTTTGTTTATTTTCTTATCCTCCGGTTTGGACGCATGATAAGTGGCTCCTATATGCTCATCCGTTTCTGGATTATACATTTCATCATCGATTCCATTAATGATGCCGATCAGGTCATCACCGCGGAAGCGCAGGACTCCATCCAGCTTCTCCCCAAAAAATGTGGTTTGGATTTCATCTTTATACGTCGGACTTACCGTTGTAATCAGACCGGAAGAAACTAGTGCAGCCTTCATGAAATTGACATTCCCATAAAACTCAAGCTGGTCAGTTGTGAAGAAATGCTCCCCCACTCCCAGCAGATCCTGCAGGATACCCCGCGGAAATATACCCTGAAATTGCAGATTATGAATAGTAAATACACTTTGAATATGTTCAAAGCGCGGATTTTTCCTGTATTCATTTTCAAGCAGGAAATTAACCATTCCCGTGTGCCAGTCATGGCAATGAATAACATCTGGAACAAAATCGATGGCCGTCATGCTTTCCAAAACCGCCCTGCAGAAAAAGGAATAGCGCTCCCCATCGTCAAAATGACCGTACAAGGAATCGCGCTTAAAGTAATACTCATTGTCAATGAAATAATAGGTGACATTATCCAGGACCAATTTTTCAATTCCACAATATTGATGTCTCCAGCCGACAGCCACATAAGTGGTTTGGATTCTCTTCATTTTCTTTCTGTATGGTTCCGGGATCTGTCCATACTTTGGCAGGATGACCCTTACATCGGTGCCCAGCTTTTTCAATTCCTTAGGCAATGCTCCCGCAACATCGCCTAAGCCACCAGATTTTACAAACGGGACACATTCCGATACGACAAACAAAACCTTCACGAATTCATCAGAGCTCCTTGTACAGTACCTTTTCTTACTAGATATGGAGAATCAAGTTTACCTGTTATAGCCGTACCATCTTCTACCTTTACATCTTTGTCTAGAATGACAGAATCTAAAACACAATTCGATCCGATAATCCCTTTTTGCATGACAATACTATTTTTGATGACGGTTCCTTTGCCTACTTTCACACCTCGGAAAATGATACTATTTTCCACATGCCCTTCAATGATGGCACCATTGGCTATCATGCAGTTCTTTACAAAGGCATCCTTGCCATAGCTTGTCGGCGGTTCATCCTTGACCTTTGTGAGGATGGGCTGGTTCTTCATAAACACTTGCTGCCAAACAGTAGGATTCAACAGTTCCAAGCTATGCTTATAATAGCTTTCAATGGAATCTATGACTGCCGCATAGCCTGTAAATTCATAGTTACAGACCTTATACCCGCTGTTCATATCGTCTACTACATCCATTATGCTTCCATAGCCTGTTTTTTCATAGTTCATAAAAAGCTTTATCAGCAAATCCTTTTCTAAAATAAATAAGTCCATGGACTTTTCCTGATGAAGAACATGTGTAATATCACAGCGGTTATTCAAATGGCGCTCAAGCATCACCTTGAAATTCATATTGCACACCGTATAGCTGTTTGAGATAACCACATACTTCTGCGTGCTTCTCAGGAAGAAATCCTCATTCTCCTTGAAATGCTGAAATGATCCTGTATTTCCGTCTACTTCTCCTACAGAACTTGGGAAAAAGAACAAGCCGTCACGTTTTCGGTCCAGATCCCATTGCTTGCCTGAACCCAGGTGGTCCATCAAAGAACGGTACTGATAACGAGGGAAGATTGCCACACTTTGAATTTCCGAGTTTACCATATTGGATAATACAAAATCGATCAGGCGATAACGGCCTCCAAACGGAACAGCCGCGATAGATCTCTTTAACGTAAGCTCCTTCATCTCTTCATTATGAATGGTCGCATCAATGATTCCGAGCATAGATTTATTCATGATTCTCATCCTTCCTTTGGCGTATTCTATTTACGATATAGAGAAAATCCCTTTTTCCATCATTTCTTCCGTAACCAAAATGATTTCATCTTCATTTTTTTCGGGGCATATGACAACTCCGTCCGGGATCACCAGTCCGGAAGGTACGATCGCCTTATTTATATAGACATTTTCGCCAATCACTGCATCCGGCATCAGGACAGAGTTTTGGATAACGGAATTTTTCCCTACTTTCACTCCCTGGAAAAGTACAGAATGATCGACTTTCCCTTCGATGAAGCAGCCTTCATTGACAAGGGAATCATTTACATCCGCACATGGAGCAATATATTGAGGCGGCTGGTTTGGATTAACTGAATATACACGCCAGTCATATTCAAATAAGTTCAACTCGCAATCCTCTTTTAATAGATCCATATTGGCTTCCCATAAGCTTTTGACTGTCCCAACATCCTTCCAATAGCCTTCGAAAGGATAGGCTACCAATCTCTTATTCTCTTCAAGCAGCAAAGGAATGACATCCTTTCCGAAATCATGGCTGGATTCCTGGTTACGATCATCCATCTCCAAATAATCCTTCAGAACGGACCATTTGAAAATATAGATTCCCATGGATGCAAGGTTGCTTTTCGGGTTGGCCGGCTTCTCATCGAATTCCACCACTTCGAGCTTTTCATTCGTGTTCATGATTCCAAAGCGGCTTGCTTCCTCCCATGGAACCTCCACCACGGATATGGAAACATCCGCATCCTTCTTAATATGATAGTCCAGCATTTCCGCGTAATTCATTTTATAAATATGGTCACCCGATAGGATAAGCACATATTCCGGCTCATATTGCTTTAAGTAGTTAAGGTTCTGAAAGATGGCACTTGCCGTTCCCGTATACCATTTCACACCGGAGGACTCCGTATATGGAGGCAAAACGGTCACTCCTCCATTTTTACGATCCAGGTCCCAAGCACTCCCGATTCCTATATATGAATTTAATACAAGTGGTTGATATTGTGTCAAAACGCCTACCGTATGAATCCCGGAGTTGGTGCAGTTGCTTAATGCAAAATCAATGATCCGATATTTCCCTCCGAACGGTACAGCTGGCTTTGCAAGTGTTTTAGTCAAGGAACTTAATCGGCTTCCCTTTCCTCCTGCCAGTAACATTGCTACACATTTATTCTTCATCATCACCCATTACTCTCCCCTCGAATTTTCCTAGGACGCCACATGCTCACTCCATAAGGCGCAACATTGACCATCATATGAAACTCCTTGCCGTGATATGCACCTTCCTGCGCACTGATCACCTCAGTATTTACGATATCTGTACCCCCATACTGTACATGATCAGTTTGGAACACCTCTTCATAATCCGCTAAAAGTGGAACACCAATTTTATATTGTTCATAGGACGCTCCGGTAAAATTACATAAGACCACAAGCGTATCCGATTGCTTCTTCCCTTTTCGAACAAACGAGAAAATGCTTTGATCCCGATTATCTGCATCAATCCACTCAAATCCATCAGGTGAATGATCCAGTTCATATAAAGCCTTTTGACTGTGGTAGAAAGCAAGCAGATCTTTTACATAAAGATTCATCTGCTGATGTGTTTCATACTCTTCAAGAAGGAACCAGTCGAGCTGCTCTAGGTCCTTCCATTCATCAAACTGGCCAAACTCACTTCCCATGTATAACAGTTTTTTGCCTGGATGGGCGACCAGGAAAGCATACAATAGCCTCAGCTGCTTGAACTTATCCTGGTATTCCCCTGGCATCTTATTCAATAAAGATTTCTTTCCATGGACTACTTCGTCATGGGAAAAAGGTAAAATAAAATTCTCTGAAAAGGCATAAACAATGGAAAAGGTGACCTTGTCATGTAAATATTTCCTTTGCTCGGGAGGAGCCTCCATATAGCGGAGAATGTCATTCATCCAGCCCATATTCCATTTGTAGTTAAATCCAAGTCCGCCTACAGAAGTAGGAGAGGTAACCAAAGGCCAATCCGTTGAATCCTCCGCGATCATCAGTGCGCTGTAGTCGAATTCAAAAACCGCTTCATTCAGCTTTTTCAAAAATTCCTGTGCAAAAGGATTCGCATGTACTTCCTGCGTATTGGGCCAATACAGCATATTGGCAACAGCGTCCACCCGGAAGCCATCTACATGGAAATGCTCCATCCAAAACATCGCGTTGGAAATCAGGAAGCTTCTTACCTCCGGCTTCCCCAAATCGAAATTGGCCGTTCCCCACACCTCATTTTCCCGATCATTGTAGGCTTGATACTCAAAGGTTGGAGTGCCATCAAACATGGAAAGCCCATGGGCATCCTTACAAAAGTGTCCAGGTACCCAGTCCAGTATTACCCCGATATCCTCCTGATGACAGGCATCAATAAAAGCCATTAAATCACGCGGAGTGCCATAGCGGCTCGTTGCAGCATAATAACCTGTCCCCTGATATCCCCAAGACCTGTCATAAGGATGCTCAATCAATGGCAACAACTCTATATGAGTAAATTTATGTTCTTTCACATAGGGAATCAATTCTTCAATTAGCTCCAAATAGGAGTAAAGCTCTCCGTTCTCTTTCTTTTTCCATGAGCCCATATGTAATTCGTAAATGAACATCGGCTTCTCATACACTAGCTTTCTCTTTTTCCGTCTACGCCAGTTTTGATCCTTCCACTTGTATCCTTCCAGGTCATAGACAATGGAAGCGGTCTTAGGACGGACCTCTGCATGAAATGCAAATGGATCTGACTTATGTAACACTTCCCCTTCTTTTGTCACAATTTCATATTTGTAAAGGTGACCAGTTAACTCTTCTGGCAATTGAATACTCCAGACACCTTCATTATTAAGTTTTTCCAATGCGTATTCTTTCCCATTCCAATCATTGAAGGTCCCAATCAGCCTGACCGCCGTTGCATGAGGTGCCCAGACGGTAAATCTGGTGCCGACAACCTTTTTCCGGTGCTTTATTACATGTGCACCAAATAGCTCATAGCTTTTATACAAGGTCCCTTCATGAAATAGGTGCAGCTGAAAATCAGTGGCGCTCGTTGCAATCAATATCGTCACCCTTTCGGAATAGTTTCAAAAAGATTATTGTTATACTTTACTATTCTCTTTTTTAAACCATTCTCCTTTTTACGACAAGGACCAATCGCTAGACATGAAATTACAAAATTCACAATATATCGTTATTTTGTCGAAAATACGCTATATTACGGAAACCGCTTCCATTGCCATCCCTTCAGAGTTCTTGATATGACTGAATAAATGTAAGGGTTTACAATAAAGAAAATATGACAGGATATTCAATTGTTTTATAAGAGATTTTGTCGAAAAGTTTTTTAGAGAAAAAGAAGGTTGTATGAAGGTGGAAGCGGTTACACATAAGAAGTTATACAAATATAATAAAATTATTATTTGAATTTGGGTTTTATTTGGTAGTATACGGGGTACAAAAATAAGTTAGAAGAGTTTTTTGGGGGAATCAAGAGCAGCTATTTTAGAAGGAATTAAATTGGACTGATATCGTTCATAATGAGAAAATCCGGGGATCAACAAATAATATAAGATCAAATTATCATATTCATTATTACAACGTAAAGAGAAGAAAGGCTTATTCAAACATATTTGCACAATAAAAAAAGCCATGATATTTATAAAAATACCACAACTTTTTGATGACCCGTACGGGATTCGAACCCGTGTTACCGCCGTGAAAGGGCGGTGTCTTAACCGCTTGACCAACGGGCCGCATGATTGAATTTTAATGGCGGAGAAGGAGGGATTTGAACCCTCGCGCCGCTTACACGACCTACACCCTTAGCAGGGGCGCCTCTTCAGCCACTTGAGTACTTCCCCGAATATGGCTCCACCAGTAGGATTCGAACCTACGACCCTTCGGTTAACAGCCGAATGCTCTACCGCTGAGCTATGGTGGAACGGTACATCCAATATAGTAAATAATGGTGGGCCTAAGTGGACTCGAACCACCGACCTCACGCTTATCAGGCGTGCGCTCTAACCAGCTGAGCTATAGGCCCATATGGAGCGGGTGATGGGAATCGAACCCACGACATCAGCTTGGAAGGCTGAGGTTTTACCATTAAACTACACCCGCAAAAAAAAAAGGGCGACTGATGGGAATCGAACCCACGAATGCCTGAACCACAATCAGGTGCGTTAACCACTTCGCCACAACCGCCATAATACTATTTTTTTAGAACTGGTGCCGGCGATAGGAGTCGAACCCACGACCTACTGATTACAAGTCAGTTGCTCTACCAACTGAGCTACACCGGCTAATTTAAAGTATAATATTAACATTGCACAGTATCTGAATGGTCACCCAAATCTCAGTGGGATTATTCAGGAAGCAGCTCGATTTGTGCGCTGATGATTCGCTACGAAGCTTATTCGTTCGTGCTCTACCAACTGAGCTACACCGGCTAATGTTCGTTAATATAAAAATGGTGGCTCGGGACGGAATCGAACCGCCGACACATGGATTTTCAGTCCATTGCTCTACCAACTGAGCTACCGAGCCACTATTAAGTTAAAAATGGCGGTCCCGACCGGGATCGAACCGGCGATCTCCTGCGTGACAGGCAGGCATGTTAACCGCTACACCACGGGACCATTTGGTTGCGGGGACAGGATTTGAACCTGCGACCTTCGGGTTATGAGCCCGACGAGCTACCGGACTGCTCCACCCCGCGACAATAATAATTAAGTTAGAATACTTATGCTTTTTTCAACCGACTGTCCCGACCTCTAAAAGCTAAATCAGAGATGTGAGTCGATTGGTACAACTCGAAGTGATTTCAAGAAGCTTATGCTCGTTGCTCCACCCCGCGACAATAAAAACAAATATAAAATTCTGATCATTCTTATATATAATGGAGGAGGAAGGGGGATTCGAACCCCCGCGGGTTTTGACGCCCCTGTCGGTTTTCAAGACCGATCCCTTCAGCCGGACTTGGGTATTCCTCCGAATATAAGAATTTCTGGTGGACCTTGTAGGACTCGAACCTACGACCGGACGGTTATGAGCCGTCTGCTCTAACCAGCTGAGCTAAAGGTCCTTTTTTGGTAGCGGCGGAGGGAGTCGAACCCACGACCTCACGGGTATGAACCGTACGCTCTAGCCAGCTGAGCTACACCGCCAAAAAAGTGAAGTTTATATATCTATAAGTGGAGCCTAGCGGGATCGAACCGCTGACCTCCTGCGTGCAAAGCAGGCGCTCTCCCAGCTGAGCTAAGGCCCCAAATGAAATCTTAATGGTCGGGAAGACAGGATTCGAACCTGCGACCCCTTGGTCCCAAACCAAGTGCTCTACCAAGCTGAGCTACTCCCCGTAAATGGCGCGCCCGAGAGGACTCGAACCCCTAACCTTTTGATCCGTAGTCAAACGCTCTATCCAATTGAGCTACGGGCGCTTATGAAAGTTATTTTGCTTCTGCGAAGAAAATCTGGTGCCGAGGACCGGAATCGAACCGGTACGGTAGTCACCTACCGCAGGATTTTAAGTCCTGTGCGTCTGCCAGTTCCGCCACCCCGGCAAGTCTGTTGGAGCGGAAGACGGGATTCGAACCCGCGACCCCCACCTTGGCAAGGTGGTGTTCTACCACTGAACTACTTCCGCTTCTTATAAAATTAAAATGCGGGTGAAGGGACTCGAACCCCCACGTCAAAGACACTAGATCCTAAGTCTAGCGCGTCTGCCAATTCCGCCACACCCGCAAGATAAATGGTGTGCCATGAAGGACTCGAACCTTCGACCCTCTGATTAAAAGTCAGATGCTCTACCGACTGAGCTAATGGCACATAAGATATTGAGAAAAGTGGTGCCGGCGATAGGAGTCGAACCCACGACCTACTGATTACAAGTCAGTTGCTCTACCAACTGAGCTACACCGGCAAGAAAATATATTCTTTTCACTGTGTGAAAAATAGTTAATTATTTTCACTGCGTGAAAAAATCTTGGTGGAGGATGACGGGATCGAACCGCCGACCCTCTGCTTGTAAGGCAGATGCTCTCCCAGCTGAGCTAATCCTCCGAATATATCTAGCCTGGCAACGTCCTACTCTCACAGGGGGACAGCCCCCAACTACCATTGGCGCTGAAGAGCTTAACTTCCGTGTTCGGTATGGGAACGGGTGTGACCTCTTCGCTATCGCCACCAGACTATTAATATTATATAAACATTTGAAAGAAAATCAAGCATTATTTGCTATATTCCTTCAAAACTAGATAACGTTTTTCTTACCAAGATTCACAAGTGTCGTTCATTGTTTTTGGGTTAAGTCCTCGATCGATTAGTATTCGTCAGCTCCACATGTCGCCATGCTTCCACCTCGAACCTATCTACCTGATCATCTTTCAGGGATCTTACTTGCCGAAGCAAAAGGAAATCTCATCTTGAGGGGGGCTTCATGCTTAGATGCTTTCAGCACTTATCCCGTCCGCACGTAGCTACCCAGCTATGCCTTTGGCAAGACAACTGGTACACCAGCGGTGCGTCCATCCCGG
>NZ_JBNIKR010000024.1:0-16452 GCF_050107295.1 Sutcliffiella halmapala
AGAAAAAACGTTATCTAGTTTTGAAGGAACATCCTTCAACTGAATATGTCTGGTAATGATGGCGAAGAGGCCACACCCGTTCCCATACCGAACACGGAAGTTAAGCTCTTCAGCGCCGATGGTAGTTTGGGGCTGTCCCCCTGTGAGAGTAGGACGTTGCCAGGCAAGTTTAGAGGGGAGATCAGTGCTTAGGTGCTGGTCTTTTTTTGTTTGTTTTTGGTTTTTTGTTCTTTGGATGGGTTGTTGTGGGGGGGCGGTACTAATTAGTGCCAGGCCCCTCTTTTTTTGTGTGGGGAGAAAGAGGTTGTGTGGTGGAGGGAAGGGCCAGGCACTGGTGTGGGTGGGGAATTGGTTTGGTTTTTTGTTCTTTGGATGGGGTGAGGTGGGGGATGGTACATATTAGTGCCAGACCCATCTTTTTTTGTTTGGGGGAGAGAGAGGTTGGTGGTGGAGGGAGGGGCCAGGCACTGGTGTGGGGGCAGGAGGTATCCGTTTTTTATAGGGATGCCTCCTATGCCCGGCAGTGTTTTATTTATTCTTCAATATCAAAAACCCGCATTAGGAATGTGTGTAGGTAGTGTGCCGTTTTTTCTGCGGTGATATCTAGGAATTGAATGATGAGTGAGAGGTCGCTGCTGTTGAAGGTGTGGAGGAGTTCTCCCCACCATTCTGTTTCGTAGCGACAGATCATACTTAGGTTATAGAGCAGGAGGTAATGTACAAGTACCTCTGGAAAGAAAGTGAAATGCTCTTTTTTTCGTGTAATATAGAGCATCGAGTTTTGATGATGATAGAGCAGTGGAGAATAGCTTAAGGACTGATTATCCTGAGTGCCACTGAAGGTCATCATTTGCTTGTGTTGTTCGTTTGCAAGATGCTTGTAGGATGTGTGCGTTTGGAAATACTGAATAAACCGATCCTGTGTCATTTTGTAGTCATCGAGGATGGTTAAGGGAATGGAAACGGTGGTATCTGTTGCCAGACCAATGGAAAGAAAGGGTATTTTATTTTTTGTGATTTTAATGGCTTCTTCCAGCTCCGGGATGGAGTAGAGAAGTTCTTGCATAGAGTATTTTGTTCCTTCGATTTGTTTCACATGAAACATTTTGTCGCTTATGTGCGAAAATAGGCCGTTCTTTTGAATTTTTACCTCGTCCTGGATGAATTCATAGCTTTGTTTCTTCCTTTTTCTTGTAGAGACTCCATGTGCCAATACTGCAGTTGATTCCGGATAGGAGGGATCTACAGTTAGCAGGCAAGCTTTTAGCAGCTGAATCATTCCATAAAATAAAAGGACGGGTTTTATGGAGAGAGGTGAGTTTTTTGTTTGCTGAAGATAAGTTAATCCATGCTCAATAAAGTAAATAAAACTGTATGCGTTTTGATAGCTCTTTTGCTCATAGTTTTCCACCTGGTTTTTATGATAGCTTTTTTTTAGTAATTTCTGGGCGGTCTCTACAGATAGGAATGGGTGAAAAAGATTTAAATTAGAGTGAGCCATGTTTTTCTTCCACTTCCTCGATTGATTTGGATATAAATTAAATTTTTTGAAAAATCCAACTTATAAAAGTATCCTTGACAGTATTTTGTCCAGTTGATAATCTACTATAAATATATTCGAGGAAAAGAAGGGGGAAAATTTTGTCATGTGGGAAAGCAAATTTGCAAAAGAAGGATTAACGTTTGATGATGTATTACTCGTACCAGCCAAGTCTGAGGTGTTACCTAGGGATGTTAGTTTAAAGGTGAAGCTGACAGAGACCTTGCAGTTGAATATACCGATTATCAGTGCGGGTATGGATACTGTGACAGAAGCTGAGATGGCTATTGCTATGGCGAGACAGGGTGGTTTAGGGATTATCCATAAAAACATGTCAATTGAACAGCAAGCAGAGCAAGTGGATAAAGTAAAACGTTCCGAGAGAGGCGTTATTACGGATCCTTTCTTTTTAACTCCCGATCATCAAGTGTTTGATGCAGAGCATTTAATGGGCAAGTACAGAATCTCCGGTGTGCCGATTGTGAATAACAAGGAAGAGCAAAAGCTTGTGGGTATTCTTACTAACCGTGATCTGCGTTTCATCCAAGATTTTTCCATCCCGATTTTCGACGTCATGACAAAAGAAAATCTTGTAACTGCTTCCGTAGGTACAACTTTAGCAGAAGCCGAAAGCATCTTACAAAAATATAAGATTGAAAAGCTTCCCCTAGTAGATGAAGAAGGCATCTTAAAAGGTCTTATCACGATAAAGGATATTGAAAAAGTTATTGAATTCCCTCATTCCTCCAAGGATGACCAAGGCAGACTGCTGGTAGGGGCAGCTGTCGGGGTGACAGGTGATACGATGCTTCGAGTTGAAAAACTAGTTCAGGCGAGTGTGGATGCAATCGTTGTGGATACTGCTCACGGTCACTCACAAGGAGTATTGGATACCGTGAAGAAAATCAGAAGCAAGTATCCGAAGCTGAATATCATTGCAGGGAATGTTGCAACAGCCGAAGCGACGAAGGATTTGATTGAAGCTGGAGCCGATGTGATCAAAGTAGGGATTGGACCTGGTTCCATCTGTACAACCCGTGTGGTAGCAGGTGTTGGGGTTCCTCAAATCACAGCGGTATATGATTGTGCATCAGAGGCACGCAAGCATGGCGCATCCATTATAGCGGATGGCGGTATCAAGTATTCTGGAGATATCGTGAAAGCTTTGGCTGCTGGCGGTCATGCAGTAATGCTTGGAAGTATGCTTGGAGGTACAACAGAAAGTCCTGGAGAAACGGAAATATTCCAAGGCAGAAGATTTAAAGTATATCGCGGCATGGGTTCTGTTGGTGCAATGGAAAAAGGAAGCAAGGATCGGTACTTCCAGGAGGACAACAAGAAATTTGTTCCGGAAGGCATTGAAGGACGCATTCCTTATAAAGGCCCAGTTGCTGACACAATCTACCAGATGGTTGGCGGACTTCGTTCCGGGATGGGGTATTGTGGAACAAAGGACCTGCAATCCTTAAGAGAAAATTCCCAGTTTGTCAAGATGACGGGTGCAGGACTGCGTGAGAGTCATCCACACGATGTCCAAATCACAAAAGAATCTCCCAACTATTCCATTTGATAACAATCATATAGGTGCATAGTCATAGTTGTGACAGAGAAAGAACAAGTCTTTCTCTGTCTATTTTTTTTGGAAATAGTGTGTTAAAATAACGACTATGTGAAAAAGTTTCTGGAGGGTAATTTATTGTGAAAAAAAATCTTCAACGTTTTATTGCTAGTTTATTAGCCATTACTTTATTGACTACGATTTTTTCGATACAAGATGTACAAGCAGAGGAAAATGACCATTTAAATATAAATGCGGAAGCTGCTCTACTACTTGAACAAAGCACAGGGAAAATCATCTACCAAAAGAACATCGATACAGTACTCGGAATTGCAAGTATGACTAAAATGATGACAGAATACCTAATTCTTGAGGCTGTACATGAAGGAAAATTATCTTGGGATGATCAGTATAATGTAACTGAATATGTTCATACGATTTCACAAGATACTAGTTTATCCAATGTTCCCTTAAGAAGAGATGGAACGTATAATGCGAAAGAATTGTATGAGGCGATGGCAATCTACTCAGCAAATGGAGCAACTATTGCCCTTTCGGAAATGGTGGCGGGCTCTGAAGAAGCATTTGTCGCTCTTATGAATGAAAAAGCAGAAGAATTAGGATTGAAAGATTATAAGTTTGTAAATACCACTGGACTGAACAATGCAGACCTATACGGAATGCACCCGGCTAACACAGCAGCTGACGAAGAAAATGTGATGTCAGCACGTGCAACAGCTAAGCTTGCTTTTCACTTGCTGAAGGACTTCCCGGAACTTCTGGTGACTTCAAGCATTGCGAAACAAGTGTTCAGAGAAGATACGGAAGACAGAATTGAGATGTCCAACTGGAACTGGATGATTCCTTCTTTGGTTAAGGGGTATGAAGGTGTGGACGGTATCAAGACCGGTTACACGGACTTTGCCGGGTACTCTTTCACGGGTACAGTAGAGAAGGACGGCATGCGATTTATTTCCGTGGTAATGAACGCAAAAAATGAAAGCGGCCAACCGGATGTAGAGGCCCGCTTTGATGAAACAAGAAAACTGTTTGATTATGGCTATGCCAATTTCTCTGTAAAAGAGCTCTATCCTGCAAACTATCAAATTGATGAGAATTCCAATTTGATAGTGGTAAAAGGGAAAGAGAAGAATGTTGATGTCGCAACAAGTGAGCCGCTAAAAGTATTGGTGAAACGTGGCGAAGAAGAGAACTTCGAGCCTTTATACGTGTTTGATGAGAAGGTAGTAAACAAAAAGAAAGAAATTACAGCTCCTTTTGATAAAGGAGAGAAGGTCGGATATCTCACAGTCGAATATACTGGGGAAGATGAGAGCGGCTACCTATTTGAGGAAAACAAAAGTGGTGCACAGGCTGATGTTGTGACAACAGAAGCGGTGGAGAAAGCCAACTGGTTCGTCCTGACGATGCGTGGTATTGGAGGATTCTTCGGAGATCTTTGGTCCACCATTGCCAGTTCCATCAAGGGACTGTTTTAATTAAGTGTCAGACAAATAAGTGCAAAGAGACTATCATGTCTTTCTGCACTTATTTTTTTAATATCGGGGAAATGTGCCGGGCATGCCGGGGCCGGGACGATTTTCATTGCTTGAAAGAAATTTATTAGGATTTTTATCGGAATTGAGGTAAAATAAAGGACGTGTAAGAAAATCATATGGACATGGTCCATTTTATTTAAAACTATTTTAATCTACATACAGGGGGAATTCTCAATGACTTTAACAGGTACTGATCGTGTAAAACGTGGAATGGCAGAAATGCAAAAAGGCGGCGTCATCATGGACGTTGTCAATGCGGAGCAAGCTAAGATCGCTGAGGAAGCTGGAGCAGTAGCGGTTATGGCATTAGAGCGCGTTCCTGCTGATATCCGTGCAGCTGGTGGAGTTGCTCGTATGGCAGATCCTACTATCACTGAAGAGGTAATGAAGGCAGTTACTATTCCGGTAATGGCTAAAGCCCGTATCGGTCATATCGTGGAGGCGCGCATTCTGGAAGCGATGGGTGTTGACTACATCGATGAGAGTGAAGTATTGACTCCTGCCGATGAAGAGTATCACTTGGACAAGCGTCAATATAAAGTACCTTTCGTTTGTGGGTGCCGTGATCTTGGTGAAGCTGCCCGCCGTATCGGTGAAGGTGCTTCCATGCTTCGTACGAAGGGTGAGCCTGGTACAGGAAACATCGTAGAGGCTGTTCGTCACATCCGTAAAGTGAACGCACAAGTTCGCAAAGTGGTAGGAATGAATGAAGATGAATTGATGACAGAAGCAAAATTATTAGGAGCACCTTTTGAATTGCTTCTTGAAATTAAGCGTCTTGGGCGTCTGCCGGTAGTCAATTTCGCTGCTGGTGGTATTGCGACACCTGCAGATGCAGCATTAATGATGCAATTAGGTTCTGATGGGGTATTTGTTGGATCTGGTATCTTCAAATCCGACAACCCGGCTAAAACTGCTCGTGCCATCGTGGAAGCGACTACTCACTACCAGGATTATGAGTTGATTGCCAGCCTATCAAAAGGTTTGGGTGCAGCAATGAAAGGCATCGAGATTTCTACACTATTACCTGAAAATCGCATGCAAGAGCGTGGCTGGTAAGTAAAGGAGTTTTGAATCATGGTGAAGGTTGGAGTCCTGGGACTTCAAGGTGCAGTTCGGGAGCATGTGAAATCGATCGAAGCATCTGGAGCAGAGGCAATTGTAGTAAAGAAAGTAGAACAGCTTGCTGAGATTGATGGTCTGATTATTCCCGGTGGGGAAAGCACGACCATGCGTCGTTTAATTGATAAATATTCTTTCATGGAGCCATTGCGCGAATTCGGCGCGAGTGGAAAGCCTATTTTTGGTACATGTGCAGGACTTATTCTCATTGCGAAGGAAATTGTCGGGTATGAGGAGCCGCATCTTGGTTTGATGGATGCCAAAGTGGAGCGTAATTCCTTTGGCCGCCAAGTCGACAGTTTCGAGGCGGAACTTACGATTGCAGGCGTGGCCAATGACTTTGTAGGCGTCTTTATCCGTGCTCCACACATCGTGGAGGTTGGAGAGGAAGTAGAAGTCCTTTGCAAGCATAACGGCCGTATTGTAGCAGCAAGACAAGGACAATTCCTCGGGTGTTCGTTCCATCCGGAATTGACGGACGATCACCGTATCACGCAGTATTTTGTTAATATGGTGAAAGAGTCTAAATAAAATAGTGTATAAAACTATTGCAAGTAAGAGAAACTTGTAGTAAATTATTCGTTAACAAGAAAATATAGCCAAAGCGTTGAGAGGAAATAGTATCGGGCTGTTATTACTAAAGAGAGTCGGTGGCTGGTGAAAACCGATGTAGAGCACTTGAGAATCCATCCTTGAGCAGTGAACCGAATTACCGTTTTCAGGTATAGTAAGTCACTTCGGTAAGATTATTACCGTTATCGAATGAAGTGGGAAAAGGTTTTACATGCCTTTTTCAACAAGGGTGGCAACACGGGATATCAAACTCTCGTCCCTATTAGGGGACGGGGGTTTTTTGTGTTTTTAAAAAAGGAGGAATAGGAAAAATGTTGGATTTAAAACTATTGCGTGCCAATTTTGAAGAAATTAAAGGTAAGCTTACCCACCGCGGGGAAGACTTAACAGATCTTGACCGTTTTGAAGAGCTTGATGCGAAAAGAAGAGATTTGTTAGGGCAGACGGAACAACTGAAAAGCAAGCGTAATGAAGTATCCCAACAGATCGCTGTAATGAAGCGTGAAAAGCAGGATGCCGATCATCTGATCAAGGAAATGCGAGAAGTTGGAGACAAAGTTAAAGAGTTGGATGATGAGCTAAGAGGAGTAGAAGAGACGTTGGAGCTTTTACTGATGTCCATTCCGAATATCCCTCATGAGAGCGTACCTGTTGGGGAAACCGAGGATGACAATGTGGAAGTTCGTAAATGGGGTGAGGTTCCTGTATTTGATCACGAAGTAAAAGCACACTGGGATATTGCAGATGAGTTGGGAATCCTGGACTTCGAACGTGCCGGCAAGGTAACAGGAAGCCGTTTTGTATTTTATCGCGGACTTGGTGCGCGACTGGAAAGAGCACTATTCAACTTCATGCTTGATTTACATGTTGATGAGCATGGATACACAGAAGTGCTGCCTCCATACCTCGTAAACCGTGCAAGTATGACAGGAACCGGACAGCTTCCTAAGTTTGAAGAAGATGCTTTTCTGATTGAAAAAGAAGACTACTTCCTAGTTCCGACTGCTGAGGTTCCGATCACCAATATGCATCGTGATGAAATTCTGACTGCCGATCAGCTGCCGATCAACTATGCAGCATTCAGTGCATGCTTCCGTTCTGAAGCGGGTTCTGCAGGGCGTGATACTCGTGGTCTTATCCGCCAGCATCAATTCAATAAAGTGGAGCTTGTGAAGTTTGTAAAGCCGGAAGATTCTTATGAAGAGCTTGAAAAATTAACAGGTAATGCCGAGAAAGTATTGCAGCTCCTTGGGTTGCCATACCGCGTTCTGAGCATGTGTACAGCGGACTTAGGCTTTACAGCTGCGAAGAAGTACGACATTGAAGTATGGATTCCGAGTGCGGAGACCTACCGTGAGATTTCTTCTTGCAGTAACTTTGAGAGCTTCCAGGCACGCCGTGCAGGCATTCGTTTCCGTCGTGATCCAAAGGGGAAACCGGAACATGTGCACACACTGAATGGTTCTGGCCTGGCGATAGGCCGTACAGTTGCTGCCATCATCGAGAACTACCAGCAGGCTGATGGATCTGTAGTGATTCCTGAAGTACTGCGTCCTTATATGGGTGGCAAGCAAATTTTGACTAAATAGTGAACAAAAATAGGGTGGGGAAAAAATTCTCCATCCTTTTCTTTTATTGCGTTGACAAGTTATTTTGAAATATGATATATTACTTTTTGTTGATACGGAGGAATACCCAAGTCCGGCTGAAGGGATCGGTCTTGAAAACCGACAGGGGTGTCAAAACCCGCGGGGGTTCGAATCCCCCTTCCTCCTCCATCGATTTATTTATAAAAGGTGATTTTACCTAAAGCGCATAAAATGGAGATTGTTCGTTACATTGGAGAAAGTAACGATTTTTTTATTGTCAAAGCTGGAAGCGACGCCGTCTGAGACAATAAATAAGCCGCCTATATAGGCGGCTTATTTTTTTAGCAGAAGTGATTGCTTCATATGATGGGAGATCTTTTCTATGATTGGTTCAACTGAATTGGAATTTCTCAAAACATCATAGTCGTTGATATTTAAACGAAGTACAGGACATGCGTGAAAGCTGTTGATCCACTTTTCATAGCGTTCGTGCATTTCTTCCCAGTACGAGATAGGTGTTTGTTGTTCCATTGGACGACCGCGTTCCTGGATTCTCCCAAGAATATCATCCAAGCTTCCTTCCAGATAGATCAAGAGGTCCGGATGAGGAAAATATGGTGTCATGACCATTGCCTCAAAAAGGCTTGTATAGGTTTCATAATCCACCTTCGTCATTGTCCCTTTTTCATAATGCATATTTGCAAAAATCCCTGTATCTTCATAAATGGAACGATCCTGAACGAACCCTCCGCCATATTCGAAAATCTTCTTCTGATCCTTAAAGCGCTCCGCCAGGAAGTAGATCTGCAAATGAAAGCTCCACCGTTCGAAATCCGCATAGAACTTGTCCAAATATGGATTTGTATCTACTTTTTCGAAAGAAGTGCGAAAGCCTAGTGCATTTGCTAAAGCGTTTGTCATGGTTGATTTCCCGACACCGACTGTTCCGGCAATCGTAATGACCGCATTGGATGGGATGCCGTATTTTTCACGTAGATTCATTTAATGATAACTCCTTTTTCCAAGGTATCGCGCAATTGGTTGAAGATCTTTTCTTTATCCTCTTCACGCTGAATAAAATCTATTTCGTCCCCATTGAAGCGTAATATCGGCAGGGATGGATATTGTCGTTCCAGTCGATCCATTTCTTCATCATAGTCCAAACTAAGCTGTTGAAGATAAAGCGGGTCGATTTTCTTTTCGATATCTCTACCACGCATTTCAATCCTACTTAATAAGGTGTCCAAACTAGCATGCAAATAGATGATGACATTTGGTTTTGGCATATCCGATGTCAGGATTTCATAGATTTGCAGGTATTTGTCATACTGTTTATCCCTTAATGTACGCTTTGCAAAAATAAGATTCTTCATGATGTGATAATCCGACACAACCGGTGCCCCGTTCTTTAAATGAAGCCGATCGATATCTTCTAGTTGCTTATATCTATTGCATAGAAAAAACATTTCCGTCTGGAAACTCCACTCATCTATATCTTCGTAGAATTTTCCGAGAAAAGGATTTTCGTCTACTATTTCTTTTAATAACTGATACTGGAACTCCTCTGCAATCTTCTTTGCAAGCGAGGTTTTTCCAACACCAATCGGTCCTTCAACTGTAATAAATGGTGTTGCATGCATCTCAATGGACCCCCTTAATTAAACCGAACACTCATCAATATTTTGACAGACATTTAACATTCTATCACAGATAATGTAGATGTGGATTAGGAAATTATGAAAAAAAAGAGACTGAATACCATTCAGCCTCCAATCTTTTTATCTATATGATTGCTGCCACCGTGCTGTCGGATTTTTCACCACATTGAAGTTGTCGGTGATCAAAAGCCAATTTTGGGGGAAGGAAAGTCCGAGTTTCCAATAGCTGATCCCTCTCAGATTCAATTCTTTCAATAAATCAAACTTTGCCTGGATCGAACGTGCATCCTCGAACCAGACTTTATGTTCTTTTCCTTCTTTCCAATAATTGAAATGTGGTGCCTGTGCTTTCTCATCGTATTCGATAGCCGCATTATTATCACTGGCAAGCTGGATGGCAGCCTGTGGGCTGATTGCTTTTGCGAACTCCCCGCCAGGTTTGAATGGAAGGGTCCAGTCATAGCCGTATAGGTTCTGTCCCATCATGATTTTATTGCCAGGCATCTCTGTCAATGCGTACTCGAGTACCTCTCTTACCGGACCGATTGGTGAAACCGCCATTGGCGGGCCGCCGCTGTAGCCCCATTCATAGGTCATGATGATGACAAAGTCGACAATCTCTCCGTGTGCTTTGTAGTCATGGGCTTCATACCATTTCCCTTTTTGGTCTGCCTTTGTTTTCGGCGCCAATGCCGTGGAAATGAGCCATCCTTCTTTTTTGAAACGGTCGCGTGCTTTTCGTAAAAACGTGTTGTAAGCTTCCTTATCAGCCGGTCTCAGGAACTCGAAATCAAAATGGATGTCCTTGAAGTTGTATTTCTTTGCGGTTGCGACTACATTATCGAGAAATTTGTTCTGGATTGACATATTCGTCAATATGATTCGGCCAAGCTCATCACTGAAGCCGTCCTCCTCTAGATTGGTGAGGACCATCATGAGTGTGACGTTATTCGCCTGGGCTATTTGCGGAAAGTTGTTCAGTGGCGGTTCCTTCAGTGAGCCGTCACGCTGAACGCGAAAACTGAATGGTGCGAGATAGGTCAGATAGGGAGCCGCGTTCCTTGCACTCTGTTCCAGCTGAGGGGAAACTGTATTTCCTCTTGGCTCAATATATGCATTGATTTCCGCTTCAGGTTTTGGCTGTGGTGGAATATATAGTCTGATTCCTGTACGCAGTGGTTGATTGACATTCAATTGGTTTACCTGTGCCAGGCGTTGGGGTGTTGTATTGAATTTCCTTGCTATTGAAGTAAGAGTATCGCCTTGTTGCACATAATAGAACCTTCCCACGATTGGAATTACGAGCGCCTGCCCTATTACAAGATTATCGGGATTGGGCAATTCGTTTGCTTCTATTATATCTTCAGGGGTCGTTGCATAAGTCTGCGAAATCCCGTAGATTGTTTGTCCTTGCTGAACGACATGAATTTGCATGGTTCGTCCCTCCTATTCATCATCCTTTATCAATGTATGAGAGTATGGAGGGAAACATGCAAGGTTCTTTAATGCTTCAGTAGCGCTTCTGTCGTATGGATGGAAGCCTTCAGGACATTCTTCATCATCGTAATCGCGTATTCATTATCCTCGTCTGCAGTAGAAGCAATGGCATCGGTTGGTATATGAAGCTTTATCTCTCGCATATATGCGTCATTTGCAGTAAAAAGCACGCATATATTCCCGGCTATACCTGTCAGAATGAGAGATTTTACTCCAAGCTGGGACAGAAGAGTATGTAGGGCAGTACCAAAAAAAGCGGAATGCTTCGGTTTTATCAGAAAATAGTCATCCCCTTCAGGACAGAGATTTTCAATGATGCTTTTACTAAGTGGATTATTGCATTTCTCCATAATCTTGTTATAGTCTGCCTGCCATAGCTGATAATGATCATTTACATAGATGATCGGGAGACCGTTCGCCCTCATGAGTTCTTTAAGTTTTAATATGTTAGGTGCAATGGCAGCGGTTTTCTTAGCCAGTGTTTTTCCGTGCTTAAACTGAAAATCATTGATAATATCAATAATAAGTAATGCTGTGTGCTCCAAGTATTATCACCTCATGCAGATTAGTGTATGGAATTCCGGACAAGAATATAAACGAGCATGCAAAAAGAAAGGAATACGGGTTATGCAAGTAAAAACCGATGAATGGTTCATGAAACTGGCAATAGAAGAAGCGAAAAAAGCGGAAGGATTGGCGGAAGTGCCGATCGGAGCGATCATAGTCAAGGACGGAGAGGTCATTGCAAGGGGCCATAACTTGAGGGAGACGACTCAGCGATCCATTACCCATGCCGAAATACTGGCTATCGATGAAGCATGCAAAAAGCTGGGTACATGGAGGTTGGAGGATACCACCCTTTATGTCACACTCGAGCCATGTCCGATGTGTGCGGGCGCCATCGTTTTATCACGCGTGCACAAAGTAGTGTTTGGTGCCATGGATCCAAAAGCAGGCTGTGCCGGCACATTAATGAACCTGTTGGATGAACCGCGATTTAATCACCAGACCGAGATAGTGAGTGGAGTACTCGAGGAAGAGTGCGGAGCGCTGCTTTCCGATTTCTTCAGGAAGCTTCGAGAGCAGAAAAAGGAGAAAAAGAAACAACTGAAAACCGACACCTAAAATTTTACAGATGATTATGGTTGCAATTTTTCCTTTTTCCCCTTATACTAAATTATGCGTCGGATATAAAGACGCACTAACCTATTGGTTTTAATTTTGTCGTGCTAAGCGGGGAGGTAGCGGTGCCCTGAACTCGCAATCCGCTCTAGCGAGGCTGAATCCCTTCTCGAGGTTAGCAGGCTGTAGGGTCTGCCTTAAGTAAGTGGTGTTGACACCTGGGTCCTGCGCAATGGGAACCCGTGAACCATGTCAGGTCCGGAAGGAAGCAGCATTAAGCGGACTCTCTCATGTGCCGCAGGGTTGCCTGGGTCGAGCTAACTGCTTAAGTAACGCTTATGGTGGCTAATCGACAGAAGGTGCACGGCAGTTATAAATAGTCACTCAAACTCACTCTATTGCAGGGTGGGTTTTTTGCTGTCTTGTTATTCTTTATTCGAAAATAAATCAAGCCTTTTCATGTTTGCTTTTGAAATTGACTCCATTTCTACGGTATAATGGAAAGGATAAGAAAGAAGGAGGGCATATTGGTGGCATATCAAGCTTTATATCGTGTTTTTCGACCACAGATTTTTCAGGATGTCGTGGGACAGGAACATATAACCAAAACCTTACAAAACGCCCTGCTTCAACAGAAGTTCTCACATGCCTATCTTTTTTCAGGCCCAAGAGGAACCGGAAAAACAAGTGCGGCAAAGATATTAGCAAAGGCTGTGAACTGCGAACACGCTCCTGTTGCAGAGCCTTGTAACGAGTGCCCTTCCTGCAGGGGAATCACAGACGGATCTATTTCAGATGTAATGGAAATCGATGCGGCCTCCAATAACGGAGTCGATGAAATCCGTGATATCAGGGACAAGGTGAAATATGCACCGAGTGCGGTCAAGTATAAAGTATATATCATAGATGAAGTACATATGCTTTCCATCGGAGCCTTCAACGCGTTATTAAAAACGCTTGAAGAGCCTCCTAAACACGTGATTTTCATCCTGGCTACAACAGAGCCGCATAAAATCCCTCTGACCATCATATCGCGCTGTCAACGATTTGATTTCAGAAGAATCACCGCGGAATCCATTGTCGGCAGGTTGGAAACCGTGCTGAATGCCCAGGGAATCGAAAGTGAGCCCCATGCCCTTGCCGTAATAGCAAGAGCGGCTGAGGGGGGAATGCGTGATGCCTTGAGTTTGATGGATCAGGCCATCTCCTTCAGCGACGGGGTCCTCACCGTGCAGGATGCGCTCTCCATCACGGGATCGGTTTCCCAGACCTTCCTTACCGATCTTGTGGGTGCACTCCATCAAAAGAATGTTGCGGAAGCCTTGGATTCCTTGAATTCCGTTTTACGTTCAGGAAAAGACCCTTCCAGGTTTTTAGAGGATTTGATTTTCTATTACCGAGACATGCTGCTCTATAAAACAGCACCAAGGCTTGAGCAGATCCTGGATAGAGTGCAGGTGGATGAGGGATTCAGGACGTTTGCGGAGGAAATCCTTTCTGAGACCATTTATGAAACGATCGATATACTCAATAAGAGCCAGCAGGAGATGAAGTGGACCAATCATCCACGGATCTATCTTGAGGTGGCAATTGTGAAACTCTGTCAGCTTGAGGGCCCTTCGAAGGAGTCTGCAGACCAAGATCAGGTGAATATCCTCATGAAGAAAATCACCTTGCTTGAAAATAAGGTGAAAGAATTATCTTCGGGTAAAATGGTCGAAGCCAACCAAGCGGCGACAGCAGCCAAAACACCTGCAAGATCTGGTGGAGGATCACGTAATGGGTTCAAACCGGCAGTCGGGCGAATCCAGGAAGTGCTGAAAACTGCGACAAGAGGCGATCTGGAAAGCATAAAAGGCAGCTGGGCTCAGCTATTGGAGACGCTTCGAAAGCAGAACAGGGTGTCACATGCGGCTTTATTGACAGATAGTGAGCCGGTGGCTGCTTCCAACCAGGCTTTTGTGTTAAAATTCAAGTATGAGATACATTGCAAGATGGCATCTGATGACCAGGTAAAGCAGAATCTGGAGCAGATCCTGATGGAGCTTACCGGAAAATCCTTCGATATGCTGGCTGTACCTGAAACGGAGTGGCAGCAGATTCGGGAGGACTTCATCCGTGGCCAGAAAGATGAGACAGGTGGAGACCAACAGGAAGAGGACCCGCTTATTGAAGAGGCCAAGAAATTGGTAGGTTCCGAGTTGATTGAAATAAAAGAATAAACCATTAACCAATATTAGGAGGAATGACTTATGATGCGTGGTGGCGGAATGGGTAACATGCAAAAAATGATGAAACAAATGCAAAAGATGCAAAAGGATATGGCGAAAGCGCAAGAGGAACTAGCGGAAAAGACAATTGAAGGTACTGCTGGCGGTGGTATGGTGACGGTTGTTGTGAACGGCCAGAAAGAAATCATTTCTGTGAATATTAAAGAGGAAGTAGTAGACCCGGAAGATATCGAAATGCTACAAGATCTTGTACTGGCTGCTACAAATGATGCCTTGAAGAAAATGGAGGAGTTGACTAATGATACAATGGGTCAATTCACCAAAGGGTTAAACATGCCAGGACTTTTCTAGGAGGACCTTTATGCACTATCCTGAGCCTATATCAAAGCTGATCGACAGCTTTATGAAATTGCCGGGTATCGGCCCGAAAACGGCCGCACGTCTGGCTTTTTTCGTATTGAATATGAAAGAAGACACCGTATTGGACTTTGCAAAAGCATTGGTCAATGCGAAAAGGAACTTATCGTACTGCTCTGTTTGCGGACATATCACCGATAAGGATCCATGCTATATCTGTGAGGATAACCGACGTGATCAGACCGTTATTTGCGTAGTCCAGGAAACCAAGGATGTAATCGCCATGGAAAAGATGAAGGACTATAACGGACTCTACCACGTATTGCATGGTGCCATCTCGCCCATGGATGGAATTGGGCCGGAGGATATCAAAATCCCTGAACTCATCAAACGATTACAGGATGATGTGGTTCAGGAACTGATTCTCGCTACCAATCCCAACATTGAGGGAGAAGCAACCGCGATGTATATATCTAGGCTTCTAAAACCGACAGGAATCAAGATGACACGTATCGCACACGGTCTTCCGGTCGGAGGAGACCTGGAGTACGCCGATGAAGTGACACTATCAAAGGCGTTAGAAGGAAGAAGAGAAATATAATTAACTATGATAAATCCATGTAAAGGGGCTAACACTAGCTATGTTTTTTCGTAAAAAAGACCGTTTGAAAAAACAGTTCGATGCCAAACTCATGGAAACAACCGAGTCGTGCAAAGATCGTTGGACGAAACAAAAAAGCCTTGTTGAAAAAAGTGTAGAGCCATCCGAAGAGGTAATCTGCCAGCTCAAAATGGCAGAAGCCAAATATCTCTTCCTATTAAAAGAAGTTCGTACCAGAATGACAGTAAAATAAATAGCAGAAAAAAACCGCTAAATACCGCAGCCGACTAGGCTGCGGTATTTTTATTGAATGAATTCATCTATATAAATAGAAGAAGGTGTCATCTCTATTGTTCCCAGGAACAACTGTTATTAACTTCAACAGTTTGTTCTGAAATCAATAAGGCAACATACAATTACAATATAGTACAAGCTGAGGAGGGAGCAGGTTTGCAGCCATTGATAGTGATTGGAGTAATAGGAGCGCTCATATTATTGGTTCTTATAGTAGGGACTCCCCTGAAACCGTTGCGATTTGTCGGACAAACAGCCATTAAAATAATGATAGGTGCGCTGTTCTTGTTTTTCTTGAACGCTTTCGGAAATTCAATGGGGATACATGTCCCGATCAACTTGGCCACCTCTGCCATTTCAGGGGTGCTCGGAATCCCTGGTGTTGCAGCATTGGTGATCATCCAAATGTATATCATTTAATAAGACTAAGGTTCCTCTGAAAAAAGAGGGATTTTTTTTTGCGTTTTTTATTGACGAGGGTGTTATTAAAATGGTATATTAGATTTCGTTGTCACAAACGAATCGCGTTTCGGAAAAACTTCTTCTTAAAAAAAGTTGTTGACTCGCTTTTATGGATGTGATAAGATAATAAAGTCGCTTCGAGAGAACGACTCATAAAAAAGTTCTTTGAAAACTAAACAAAACAACAGCGTCCACGTTAATCTTATAGGGATTAACAAAGAACGAAAAAGTAACATAAGCTAGTCAACATTTGAGCATAAGCTCAAACTCTTTATTGGAGAGTTTGATC
>NZ_JBNIKR010000025.1:0-1468 GCF_050107295.1 Sutcliffiella halmapala
TTAAAATGTACCCTATAGAGTAGACACTTAAAAAAAGTGCTCTCTATAGGGTCTTTTTGTATAATCAATATAACATCATGAATTTGGAGACGGAGAATTATGACTAAAAAGCTTTTTACAGAGAAAGAGATCGCTATATTATCTAAAAACCCTTACGTTACTTCGGTTAGTTCAAAAGGAATTACCTATTCGGAGGAATTTAAGCATCATTTTATTGCTGAATTTAGAAATGGGAAGTTTTCTACACAAATATTTGAAGAAGCGGGATTTAACATAGATATTCTAGGGAGGCGGAGAATTAAATCGGCTTCTGATCGCTGGAAAAAATCATACGAGAAAGATGGCATATTGGGTCTCAAAGATACGAGGAAAGGAAGCTCTGGGAGACCCCGTGAAAAGGAGTTATCCCTGGAAGAAAAATACGCTCGTTTGGAAGCAAAGATGAACTTATTAGAGGCTGAAAATGAACTCTTAAAAAAGATCCGAATGCTCGAAAGGGGGCTGAAGTAAAAGTCCCAATCAGCCAAAGGTATGTTCTTATTCGATATGTGATAGAGAAATACAGCTTGAAGCATATGGTGAAATTCCTCTGTGAGACAGCGGGTGTTTCACGTAGCGGTTATTATCGTTATTTCTCTCCGAAGTCCGTAGAACGGAGAAATCGACAGGAAGCCAAAGATGTAGTGGCAAAAGAATTGATCTTAATGGCCTTTCGATTTAAAAATCGTAAGAAAGGGGCACGTCAAATCAAGATGACATTGGCGGGTCAATTTCAGTGTGTCTACAATCTAAAAAGAATTCGAAGAATTATGAAAAAGTATGACATTGTTTGCCCTGCGCGAAAGGCAAATCCATATAAGAGAATGATGAAGGCAACTCAGGAGCATCGAGTGGTTCCTAATCTGCTCAACCGCCAATTTAATCAACATACGCCTTGGAAAGTACTCCTTACTGATATTACATATCTCAATTATTCCAGCGGACAAAGAGCTTTTTTGTCGGTCATCAAAGATGGGTCTACAGGCGAAGTGTTAGCACATCATATATCTAGTCGAATTACGATGGATTTAGCCACCGGTACCTTACACAAACTAAAGAAAAACCGACGATTTAAGAATGTTGAAGATGCCCTTATCCACTCCGATCAAGGCACTCATTATACACACCCAGACTTTCAAAAATACGTTAAGAAAATAGGACTGCGCCAGTCTATGTCTAGAAGAGGGAACTGTTGGGACAATGCACCAATCGAGTCTTTCTTTGGTCACCTTAAGGACGAAGTGAACATCAAAGCTTGTAGAACACTCGAGGAGCTTCAACGAGAGATAAACAAATATATTCGTCACTATAATCATACTAGGTATCAATGGAATAGAAAAAAGATGACCCCTGTGCAATACAGAGATCATCTTCTTCTGGCTGCTTAAGCCTTTTTTTAAAAATGTCCTTTACAAGGGGTACACTTTAT
>NZ_JBNIKR010000026.1:0-1457 GCF_050107295.1 Sutcliffiella halmapala
GATTAAGTCCATATAATTGTGTAAAATGAAAGAGTCATTTTATTCACTCTTGGCAACACTGTTTTCAACCACGATAAACAATGAAAAGAGGAATAAAGATGACTCAATTACAGTTTAACCTTAATGTTGATGTATTAAAAGAAGCTATTATGAATTCCAATCTTGATATGGTGATTAAATCAGCTATTGTATTGGTGTTGAACGAGTTTATGGAAAAGGAAAGGGATGACTTTTTACATGCTGCTCCATATGAACGTGCTGTTGAGCGCCGTGACTACCGAAACGGCTACTATGATCGCGAATTATTAATGAGCATTGGCAACATAACTCTGAAGGTTCCACGAACACGTAATGGGGAATTCTCCACTTCTGTTTTTGAAAAGTACGCCCGGTGTGACCAAGCCTTGGTCCTCTCCATGTTGGAGATGGTCATTAATGGAGTTTCCACTCGGAAAGTGACAAATATAGTAGAACAGCTTTGTGGTAAAAATGTATCCAAATCATTTATTTCTTCACTTACGCAGAAGCTTGATCCTATAGTTAATGAATGGGCCACGCGGCCCTTGAATACAACGTACTACCCTTTTCTCTTTGTAGATGCAATGTATATAAAGGTTCGTGAGCACCAGCGGGTTGTCTCCAAGGCTGTTTATATTGCGACGGCAATTACAGAGAAAAACACACGCGTTATACTTGGTTTGAGTGTTGATCATGTTGAAAGTTTCGAGAGCTGGAGCCGTTTCTTTCAACTTCTCAAGTCACGGGGTCTTCAGTCTCCAAAACTGGTCATTTCTGATGCCCATCAAGGGCTCCAGAACGCAATACAACGTGAATTTATAGGAACTACCTGGCAAAGGTGTAATGTTCATTTTAAGCGTAATATTAACAATAAACTCCCTAAAAAGAACTCCGTTGAGATCCGCACGATGATTAAACGAGTCTTTGATGCTGTCACGATTGAGGATATTCGCCAATTTAAGGATGAATTGATGAGCCAGTTTGGGTCAGAGCCAAAGTTTGAAAAAGCCCTTGCCATTTTTGAAGATGGTTTCGAAGATACCATCCAATATATGAGCTTTCCACATAATATCAGGTGCCACATCCGAAGCACAAACTCTTTAGAACGATTAAACCAAGAGATTCGCAGAAGAGAAAGGGTGATTCGTATTTTTCCGAATACCCAATCTGCTTATCGTTTAGTAGGTGCTGTTCTGATGTACTATCAGGAAAACAATTACTCGAAGAGAAAGACACTTCTTAGTAGATAGACTATAATCATTTTTAGCTTCACTTCCATTATGGATGATTTCATATCTGGGAAGGGATGTCAAAGTGAAAAGCCTTTGACATCCCTTCCCAGATATGAAGAAAAAAGTCCATGGAAGTTTCGCAAAAAAATAATAATAGTAGGGTTGAAACCATTGCCTACAATTTTACACAATAACCAGGACTTGACT
>NZ_JBNIKR010000027.1:0-1431 GCF_050107295.1 Sutcliffiella halmapala
TCTATTTAGCCCCCTAACTCATTTGGACACCTCAATCAAAAGATATTATCATAGAAGTATCAAAGGAGGAGTCCAAATGAGTAAACGTAATGGACCGATGGAGGATGTAAAAAAACAATATGTAAGAATGGCGCTTGAATCAGGAAATATGGCTTTTATCGCTCGGAAAACTGGTGTAAGCAGCTCTACTTTAGGTGGTTGGGTAAAACAATACCGTGATGAAATAGAGGCCGAGATGGAAAGAGATGGTGTTACCCCACTTTCGGAGTCTCCCTCTAATCAGGAACTTCAAAAGAAGTATGACCAAGCAATGAAGCTTCTAGGGGAAAAAGAGTTAGAAGTAGCCATGCTTCGTGAAATGGTAAAAAAAAACTTACCAACCTTTCGGAACAAATAGCCTTTGCCAAAGAGTGGATTGACGAGGGATTCCCGGCCAGTCGTGTATTAAAGTATGCTTCCATTACCCGTTCTACTTACTATTACCGTCTGGCTAATCCACCAAAATCTAGAGTTCATACTGGGGGAAGGCCTATACCTGGTTATTCTTTGAACAGAAAGACTCAAAAAAGAGTCAAGGATAGTACGATCAAAGGATATCTAATGAATCTTATCGAAGGAGAGGATGAGATTTATGGATATAGAAAGCTGACGAAAGCCTTAAGAAGGAAGCATAAACTTGTCATAAACAAGAAGAAAGTATATCGCTTATGTAAAGAGCTAGATATCCTGATGCCTCAACGCGAAAAGAAACAGAAGCAACCACGTAGACTAGCTAAGAATCGTAAGATTACTGGGCCTAATCAGTTGTGGCAGGTCGATATTAAATATGGATATGTGACGAGTTCCCGTCGTTTCTTCTTTCTTGCGAGTGCCATCGATGTGTATGATCGAAGCATTGTGGGGCATTACATTGGGAAGACTTGTGAAGCGTCAAAAATTACGAAGATGCTTATGAAAGCTTTGATGAAACGCGATGTCAAAATGACAAAAGCTGAAGATGGAGAAAGCCGACTCATTGTTCGTTCAGATAATGGTCCACAATTCATCAGCAACCATTTTCAAGAGTTCAGTACAGATAAATTTGAACATGAAAGAATCCCACCGAAGTCTCCAAATATGAATGCCTATATTGAATCCTTTCATAGTGTGCTTGAAAAAGAATGTTACCAAAGAAACGAATTTATTACCTTTGATCATGCGATCGCAACAGTAAATAAGTATATCGACTTCTATAACAAGAGAAGATATCATGGCAGCCTGAACGACTATAGCCCAAGCGAATATTATGCCAAATGGGCAACAAACTCGGTGGAGCCAGTAGAATTAGCTATGTAAAGTTTCCCCCGAGAAGAAAGGTTAAAGTGATTCCCTTTAACCTTTCTTCTCGGGGCAACCAAGCGAATGCGCGGTAGAAAATGAAATAATGAGATA
>NZ_JBNIKR010000029.1:0-1271 GCF_050107295.1 Sutcliffiella halmapala
ATAAGGCTGAGCTGTGACAGCGAGGGAAATATAGTACCGAAGTTCCTGATTTCACACTGCCAAGAAAAGCCTCTAGCGAGGAGTATGGTGCCCGTACCGCAAACCGACACAGGTAGGCGAGGAGAGAATCCTAAGGTGAGCGAGAGAACTCTGGTTAAGGAACTCGGCAAAATGACCCCGTAACTTCGGGAGAAGGGGTGCTCTGTTAGGGTGTTAAAGCCCGAGAGAGCCGCAGTGAATAGGCCCAGGCGACTGTTTAGCAAAAACACAGGTCTCTGCGAAGCCGTAAGGCGAAGTATAGGGGCTGACGCCTGCCCGGTGCTGGAAGGTTAAGGGGAGAGGTTAGCGCAAGCGAAGCTTTGAACCGAAGCCCCAGTAAACGGCGGCCGTAACTATAACGGTCCTAAGGTAGCGAAATTCCTTGTCGGGTAAGTTCCGACCCGCACGAAAGGCGTAACGATCTGGGCACTGTCTCAACCAGAGACTCGGTGAAATTATAGTACCTGTGAAGATGCAGGTTACCCGCGACAGGACGGAAAGACCCCGTGGAGCTTTACTGTAGCCTGATATTGAATTTTGGTACAGCTTGTACAGGATAGGTAGGAGCCTGAGAAGCCGGAGCGCTAGCTTCGGTGGAGGCGTCGGTGGGATACTACCCTGGCTGTATTGAAATTCTAACCCGCAGCCCTTATCGGGCTGGGAGACAGTGTCAGGTGGGCAGTTTGACTGGGGCGGTCGCCTCCTAAAGAGTAACGGAGGCGCCCAAAGGTTCCCTCAGAATGGTTGGAAATCATTCGCAGAGTGTAAAGGCACAAGGGAGCTTGACTGCGAGACCTACAAGTCGAGCAGGGACGAAAGTCGGGCTTAGTGATCCGGTGGTTCCGCATGGAAGGGCCATCGCTCAACGGATAAAAGCTACCCCGGGGATAACAGGCTTATCTCCCCCAAGAGTCCACATCGACGGGGAGGTTTGGCACCTCGATGTCGGCTCATCGCATCCTGGGGCTGTAGTCGGTCCCAAGGGTTGGGCTGTTCGCCCATTAAAGCGGTACGCGAGCTGGGTTCAGAACGTCGTGAGACAGTTCGGTCCCTATCCGTCGTGGGCGCAGGAAATTTGAGAGGAGCTGTCCTTAGTACGAGAGGACCGGGATGGACGCACCGCTGGTGTACCAGTTGTCTTGCCAAAGGCATAGCTGGGTAGCTACGTGCGGACGGGATAAGTGCTGAAAGCATCTAAGCATGAAGCCCCCCTCAAGATGAGATTTCCTTTT
>NZ_JBNIKR010000002.1:0-411870 GCF_050107295.1 Sutcliffiella halmapala
GAAGAAAACGAAGATTATCAAATAGTAGAAGATGAAATTAAAAAAATAAAAAAACTTTAAGTAAACTATTGTCTTCTTGTGCTAACTGGGTGCTTTAGTGAAAGAAGAATTAATTGATTTTAAGATTGAGATCATGATTTAGTATTCCATTATAGGGCGCAAGAATGGAACAATGATGGATTATTTGAGTAGGCACCAGCAAGGGATTCAATAGTAGATATTTTTTTGGAAATTAACATCATTATTTGAATGAATGACATTGGCGCGATGGTCTAACATCGTGCTTATTTATTCTCAAAAATTGTTGTAATATTATGATGGTTTTGAAATAATTGGAATAAAGCGAACAGGCAGTAGAGTTGAAGGAGAATGACATAACAATATATAAGAGTGAAGAGATTTTATGGAACATATTAAGATTTTCTTTCAAACGGAAGGCTATCATTCGGGCAGGTTGAATTTTTTGTAGATCATTAGTGAAATGCTTTAACAACTGGAGGGGTAGAATATGAGAAATAACTTTCAAATCGTTGCGTTACAAGAGAAGGAGTTTAATAACCTTTTTCTAATGAATGAAGAAGCATTAAAAAGTATCGGGGCAGTCAAAATAATAGCAAATAACAATCCTGGATATCCTTGCAGGATAAGTTTGAAGGATGCAGAGGTAGGAGAAGAGGTAATCTTACTGAATTACCAATATCATAATGTTAATTCGCCTTATAAAGCAAGTGGTCCTATATTTATACGAAAGGGAGCAACTACCGCTAAGCTAGATGTAAATGAAATTCCGCAAATGTTACATCATAGGTATCTATCTGTACGCGGCTACAATGATGACTCAATGATTGTAGAAGCAAGGGTTACAGAAGGTGTAAATTTAAGAGAAAATATAGATGAGATTTTGGATAATAAAGAAGTAGAATATATTCACATTCTTAACGCTAAACCAGGATGCTATAACTGCCTTGTTAATAGAGTGTGAAAATCTTTAAGTATAATTTGCCATATGATAATTGGGTCTAATAGTTAAGTAAACTATACCATTTACATGGTTCCTTATCTTCTTTTAAACGCCTAAGCTGTAGGGGTATGTGGAGGTTCAGGTTGCGGTAAATCAACTTTTGTTAATAATTTGGTTGAGAGGATAGATAGGGAAAATGTTGTAGTAATAGAATTGGATAATTACTATAAAGACAGAACAGGTGTAAGCCAGGAAGAATTAAAACATATTAATTTTGATCACCCTAGTGCTTTTGATATCAATAGATTAATTTCAGATATAAGAAACCTTATTGATGATAAAACCACTCCTACGCCAGTATATAGCTTTAAAACAAGTACAATTATCAGGGAAGAAGTTAAATGTCCCAAACCATTAGCGCTCATTTTATTTTAGACAGAATGAAAAATAATTAATTGTAGGTATTTTCAAATTATGAAATAATTGGTATTAAATAATAGGGCAGGTGTCTTGAAAAAGAATTCAGTAATTTGAAGCTTTTAGGTGTTGTGAGGGAGGAAGGGAACTGTGAGTAGAATAACAAGTGCATTTTTTGCTTATCCATTAATTCTATTATTTTTATTGATGGGATGTTCTCGGGAAGTATCACTTGAGGGTGAGATTGTGAATCTTCTGGAGGATAGTGAAAATAGAGATTATGAGACAGTTATCGAATATGACATAAAAGGTGATTTTATAGTTGTTGTTTATACGAGCAAATCAAATGAGCAGTTAAATATCGGGTTCATCAAGAATAATAAAGGGAAATTGGAATGGGAAATAGGTATAGGTGGGCCAGAATTATCAGGTGGTCATATTTATATTTCAGATCCAATGATAGTAAATGTTATGATTCCCAATGACCCAGAGATAAATTATGTAAAAGTTTTCGGTGAATATGCAAAACAAATTAAATATTCCAAGGCAATTAATTATTGGATTTCATATACAAATAAGTCACCTAGAAGCTTAGACGTTGAGTATATAAAATAGGAAAAACATTATTTAGGGTTAAACTCAGAAAAGAGTGATATTGTTTGGGGAAATTTCCTTATTTAACAAACGGACAGCATTCCTGAATAAGCATAAATTAGAGTTATTGTGTAATTTAAAATAATTTTTCAAAGGGGGTTGCATATGAAAAGATCAAAAGGAAAGAGGTAATTAAGTATAATCTTGATAGTTCTAACAATAGCACTAACGGCTTGTACTTCAAGCCCTGATTTCGAGGCTTATGAAGGAAATTCTTTAGGAATTGCAGTGGTTGGAGACCCGCCAAAAGTAAAAGAGGAACAGGTAAGATTTACGAAGATTTCATTTGATGAAATGACAAGTGAAAAAATAAACTCCTATGATGCGGTCTTTATTACGGAAAGAAAACTTTTTGAAGCTGCTGAAGGCAAGTATGCGGATGTTTATTTAAATTCAACTATTCCAATCTTTTTTATTTCAGCCAAAAATCATATTCCTTTTACTGTGAAGGAAACAAAGTACGATGAGAATTGGAGTTGGTCTGCCGGCAATGGTTATGCGGTTGGCGTTCTTAAATCACAAGAAGATGGTACGTTAAAAAGTTCGAACTACGGTTTGTATAATGATAAAAAAACTACTGACAATATCAAAGATGTATATTCAAGAATTTTCAAGTCAATTGATGAACTAAATTAATAATAAAACAGAAGTATAACGGATCTGCTCCTTTTACTGCTACTTTTGTTGCTAATTGAGTTACTCGTTTTTATATTGGCCATGGATAAAATCTTATTGAATAAATTTCCAGATTAGTAAATAATTGGAATTAAGCAAAATTCTCAAAGGAGAACAGGTGGATGAAAATGATAAAATTAGATAAGTGGTTTTTTCAAATTATCTGGATACCAAAGTTAGATCTTCCTAAAGAGGGCTCCAAATAGGTAGACTTTAAATTACACAACTATTTAATTTCTATTTATTTTGGAGGAATATATATGGAACAAACAATAACAGTACGTGAAATATTAAATATAAAAGAACCTGCAGATAGGATCCCGATGTCAATATCTGTGGATAACAAATGGTTGGCTTTTTGCTTGGACGGAAACAGAGTGGAGCAAAAATCTGAAGGTGTATCGATGGTTGTGGAGGGAATCTCCCAGTGGGTATGCAACATGGAGACGGGACATGCTTTTCCGGTTGCCCCAAATGGAAATAGCAGCTGGGCAGGGGTATGGTCTCCTGATGGCAGGACTCTCGCATTTTATGCAGATATAGACGGTAAGGCATGTCTTTGGTTATGGGATTCCAAGGGAAATGGATTGAAAAAAGCATCCGACCAAATCGTTTGTCCTTTCTTTGGATTTGAAAAACCCATTTGGAGCAAGGATGGACAATATATTATTGTGAAGTCATTACCTTCAGATGGTTTAAGTGCTGATTTCTACTCTACTACAAACCAAGATATCTTCATATCCACAGATAATAAGCCTAAGGTGTTTGATACCCTGATTAATGAGGCGGATGCTAGTAAGATTGATGATGATTCCTGGGTGAACCGTTATCGAGCGGATATACGGAAAATACACCTTGATGCTGGGACTTCCACACTTTTATGTAGTGGACTGAGACCGGTAGGAATGGAACTTTCTAAGGATGGCCTCTCACTAGCCTTTACAAGCTGTTCAGGTGAAGAAAGGGTAGATTCACAACAGAATAATTATGATTTATGGATCTGTTCATTAGATTCTGAGGACTCTCCCAGATGCGTCGCCGGTGATATCCGTATGAACTATGGGCTGACTTTCAGTTGGGGTGATAAACACTCAATCTACTATACTACTAGTGGTCCTTTAGCTGATGGTGGATTGTGGCATGTAGATACCTATACCAGGAAGGTGGAGCTACTCTACAAGAATGAAAAAATTCATTTAGGGCATGATAATGAGCCTCCCAAACGTTTCAATAATGGGAAAGTCGCGCTCGTTGCGAACGGCAAACTATGGTGTTTCAGTCATGATTCAGGCGAATTAGAGGAAATCACCATTAATGGTGAAAGAATTGTTGTTGCTGCATTCCCTGTAACCCTTGATGATCAAATACTTCTTCAAACTCATAATCCTCATGGGAGCAAAGATGGATTTTGCAAGGTGGATTTTAGGACAGGGAAGGAAACCACTTTAATCGAAGAGCAGGCCGGGCACCTTCCTTGGTACGAAGGCGGAAGTGCTTCTGGTGAAAAGACAATAGCCTATTTCTTTCAGGACGCAGACCAACCACCAGCTTTGAAAGTGTTTGATATACAATCCCATAATGAAAAGACGATCGAACTTAACCCGTTAAGCTCTACACAGCTTGGTACTTCTCAATTGATTCATTGGAAAACTGATGATCATGAACTAAAAGGTGCACTGCTTTTACCAAAAAACATAAAAAAGCCTGTTCCTGTCGTCATTCGGGTATATGCCGGTTCGATGCAATCCGAGAGTATCCGGTTGTTTGGACTGAGTCAAACAAAATGTGACAACCATCAACTTTTTGCATCCAGAGGGTATGCTGTCTTTTTACCGGATCTACCCAGGTCCTGGAGTCATGAGCCTGCGGATGAAATCACGAAGGCAATTGAAAATGCAGTGGAAGCATTAGTGAAACATCCTGATATTGATCCAGATAGGATTGCCATTATCGGCCACTCGTTCGGAGGTTATTCCGCACTGGTTGCAATCACAAGATTACAGCTGTTCAAAGCGGCTATCATATCAGCGGGAATCGCCAATACCATAAGCAAATATACACAATTTGATTCATGGGATCCTGATACCACTTCCAATTACGGGATGATAGAGGGGGGGATATTCAATATGGGTGCAACGATGTGGGACGAGCAGGATCGGTATATCAGAAATTCCCCCATATTTGATTTTCATAAGATAGAAACACCGGTACTTATCGTCCAAGGCACGAGAGACCACATTTGTCATGCAGAGGCAGGACCGATGTTTTCCGCGCTGAAGAGGTTGAATAAACCAGCCCAGCTTGTACTTTATGATGAAGATCATCATCAAAGTTCATGGCGCCACGAAAACATAGAAGATTATTATCAACGGGTATTTGATTGGTTAGAAAAGTTCCTCTAAGCATCAAAATAACTACCAATAATCCTATCTGGAAAGTAACAGTGCTTCGATATTACTTGGGAGCTTATCTGCAACAAGGGTAAGCTTCTTTTTAAGATGAATATACAATGAGTATACGTTATATTTTTGAAATGATTAGTACTAAGCAATCGGGCAGGATTATTGAATACGGAATGGGGCGGGAGGATATAGAAATGGGGATTTATAAAAAGCTTTTTTGGATGAGTTTAGTAGTAATTTTATTGTCTGCTTGTAATTATGGTACTGTTGAATGGCACGAAGACTTTAGATTTACAGGAACTGTTGAGAAGAAGCTTATTGATGAAGGTATGTTGGTTATCAAGGAATACGATGCACCAGAAGGTAAAAAACAAGGACTTACCTATCGAATTCCTGTTGATAAAATCGAGGAATATAAAGTTGGAGATAACCTTTTGGTTATTGTTGAAGCGAATATTGAAGAGGATATTTGGGATTTGGATCATCTAAGATTTGAGATAGAACCAATCGAAAACCAATAGTTTTTATTCAGCTATTGGGTGTGATTGATTAGGATTGGGCGGCTGGTCTTCAGCTCTATCTATTATGTTTAAGAGTATATTATTAAAGTAGTTTTTAAGAGGTGGAAATGATGATACGTGCAGTAGGAATATTTCTTAGCTTTTCAGCTATACTAACTTACCTAATTATAGATACTCTTTATTATCCTCTTGAGGAAAAAATAACAAATGATAATTCAGGAGTTACAACTGTAACATATAATTATCCTTCGATGTATTGGCTAATTTGTGTCTTTTTAATAATTATTTTTATTCTTGGGGTATTCTTTATTTTAGCAAAGGAAAGCATATTGAAGAATGTCCAATCTATAATTCTTCAGAGTAACAAACCAAATATGCTTCAAAAGGATTGAGAATAATTACACTTAAACTAACGGGGCTCATTTCCTGAATAAGGATGAGCTTCTTTTTGTTGCCTGTTTTCTAGATATTGTGGTTTTCAAATAATAAATAGAAGTTTTATGGTAATTTATGTTAAAATATAGATATAGATGTTATTCTATTAAAGGGCAAAATAATTGAACAGTTGACATAGCTTTTTTGGAACGATGAATAGAAGCTCAGAAGATTCGGAGGTGATAAATATGAAACTCTGGTTTTTTATTCTTATTTCAGTTACATTCCTTGCCACACTAACAAAATATGTGTTAAATCATAGAAAAGATAGCAATAAAAAGTTTTTTGTGAACACATTTGGTCCAGCATTAGCATTAGGAATATTATTTGCTTCCCTGACGAGCTTAGCAATGTTTTTATTCAAGTAAAGGGCGCGATTGAGGAGTACTTATTTACTTCAGTACTTGCAATAATACTAAGTGATTTTTGGAAAGTGGGGTGATTTTATGTCTGATATCGATATCGTAGACAGACTGATTCAGGATTTTATAAAGGAATTTCCTACTCTAAACAATGCTGTCGATTTATTAGAAAGGTATGAGAGAGTTATAGATGAAAATGCTGATACAAGTAATCTTAAAACAAGTCTCCCTGAAAGCTACCTTCAATACGAAAACTGGTTAAATGAATTATTTGCAAAAGAGAAGGTACCTGGCCATATTATTGCCTTTAATGGTGATAATATCTCCACTTCATTCAGCTAATGGAAGCAATTAAAGTATCATGGATCGCCCTGAATTGTGGAGTTAAGGGGAAATTTAAATAATTTCTTTAGGGGCTGATTAGGTTGTCGCGGTTAAAAATTGGGGATGTTTTCGAGATAGTAGCATTGAATGGGATAAGATTATTTCAATATGTTCATAGTGATGAAACCATGGGACAGTTAATTCGTATTTTTCCCAACTTGTATGAAGAAGGATATACTTCTAAAGATGATTTACAGTTAAACCTAGAATTGTATTGTATTCATTTTCCTTTAATAGATGCTGTAAGGCAAAAGGTAGTTAAAAAAATTGGGAACCATCCTATCCCACTAGATTTTTCCTTGCCGAAAAAATTCAGAAGTAAGCACATTGTAAATGGTGAATTTATTTGTTGGCATATTGTTGATTATGAGAGTTGGAAAAGAGAAAGAGTAGAAAAATTAACATATGAGCAAATGCAAATGTCACCTTGGGGGACCTGGAATGATACTTTACTAAAAAATAGATTGGCTGAAGGCTGGACATTAGATAAATGGATTTAGATTATTCAATTAAAGGACGTTTGATTAATACGGAAATAGCTTATCTGCTCTGCGAATTAATATATCTGAGGTGAACCCCTTGCCAAAAATTGCTCTAATAACAATTACACACGATCCAACAGGGAAAAATATGAAGCTTTTTAAAGAATTACAAGAAGAGATTGAAGGAATTTATTCAGAACTATTTATTACAATCAGTGATGCATCGTGTATTAAACTCTTGGAAGCAATGAAACAAAGCAAATTTAAAGTTAAAGTGATACCAAAAAATGGTGCGGCTGCGGCAAGAAGAGAAGTTTTGAGCTTTGGACTCTCGGGAAAAAGTGAATATTATCATTATTGTGATTTTGATAGACTTCTAACTTGGGGTAAAAATCATATGAATGAACTGAAACAAGTAACATCAAATCCAGAGGGTTACGACTATCTTATTTTAGGGCGTACAGAAAGAGCAATGAATACACACCCTGAGGAATGGATTGAGACGGAAAAGATAACAAACAAAATTTGTTCTCTAGAATTTGGAATGAACGTTGACATAACAGCTGGATCTTGTTTGTTTTCCAAGGTTAGTGCGGAATACATAAATAAATATTCAAAAGAAAAGATGACTGATGCTGAATGGCCAATGATAGTACATAGAATTGCGAAACTAGATATAGGTTTTTATCCTGTTGAAGGTTTAGAGTATCACGAAGAAATAAATGGGATAACTAGAAGCATTAGTGAAGCTGAAAAGTGGATGGGACGATTAAAACTTAGCTCAATTATTAGTGAAACAGCCATAACAACAGGGAAGTAAATTATACCACAATCGGGCGCAATCCTGTAACAAGGATTAGCGCTCATTTTCATTTTTGGGAGAATGAAGAATATCATATTGTAGGAATTTTTAGATTATGAAATAATTGGTATTAAGCAATAGGGCAGGTTTCTTCAAGAAGTATTTGAAAAATTAGCTGAAATCTGAACAACAAAAGGAGGAAATGTTGTTGGGATATATCGTTCATAGCATTCTCCATCTTTCTGTTGGAGCGTGTATAACATATGTACTTCTTAATAAACATTATAATTCTATGGCTAAACGATCTTTAGTTTTATTTATTGGCGGTTTTGCAGGAATTTCACCAGATATAACAAAGTTTTTGGGAGAATTATATGGACACTCATTATTATCGGTTCCGATTATTGGATTATTAATTATGTTAATAACAAGAAAACTATTTTTGGGAATATCAGTTATCAAATTATGGATTGTGTTATCATTTTCTGTTTTAAGCCACATATTTATTGATTACATTGGAAATGGTGTTGCATTATTATATCCGTTTGTTACGAAGGAGTATGGATTTCACATTATCCACGATGAATTATTTTTATATATTCTTTCAATTGCATCGATAATTGCTATCTTTTATAGAAAAGGAAAGTTAGTGATTTTGTCATCCTTACTAATTGTGGCATTATATCTTGGAATTTTATCCTATTCAAAAATACAACTCCACCAAACACTAAAAAGTAAATATCAAGAGCATGAAATTACATTATTGTCCATTTACCCAAGATGGGATAAAAGGTGGGAATTTATGATTAGGACTGATGAACAATCTATTATTGGTTCTGCTTCTATTTTTGGGAGGGATATTCAAATAGAAAGAGAAAGGGAGTGGAATGATTAACGTTTGTTTCCGTCTAGGTCCATTTTAGAGTAGAAGAGATTAAAAGGATGATTGTGTTAAAATTGGTTGGGTTTGTAAAAAGTTCTTCTTAAACAATCGGGAGCTTATGTTGAACAAGGAGGATTGCTCTACTGCAATCCTCCTTGTTTTAAAATTAATAAAATATATGAATTGATACCATATAATCACTGAAGGGGTTTATTAGCTTGTTGGAGAATTAAAGAAGTATAAGGGGTGAAGAGTAATGACTGCTACACATACTTCAGAATGGTCTATTCAACCAAATGAAGCATTCGATATGATCTTATTTTTAAATGCTATTTCAAATAATGATTTTTACAGTAGACACTATCAAGGTGTTAGAGAACATTATAGTATTAGACTTGGAGACGCTGGACTAAAATTAATAGATCAGGTAGTTTCAGTTTTTTCAATGTCGGGGCTTTGTAAATTACTATCTTTTTTTAGTGTGAAATCTCTAGATGATGTTATTAAGTCCCTACAAGACTTTAATCAATTAATTAACAATATTGATATAAAAGAAGAATACATAAAACAACTCGCTGCTAATGTATCAGAGAAAAGAGAACTTTTATTAGATTGCTTTGTTCATATAAAAGAATCTGATATAGATGAAAATTGGAGACGAAATATTAAACCATCAATACAAAATGTTGCGGGTCAATTAAATGGTGCGATGTCATCATTAATTCCATATCAAAATATTCGAACCACTCTCTCAACATTTTTAGGTACCGATTTACCATCGAAATCATACCAGGTTTATTTGGCTACATATATTAAACCCATAGCTTTCCAACTGTCAAAACAAGGTATGGTAACACATCAAGGACCACCAGGTTATATGCCTTTACCAAAACAGATGGCTTGCATTTGTATTCATGAGACAATTCACGGGTTTCCAGGTTCAGAAATAGCACAAATTGAACAAGAAAAGTTTCGCTTAAAAAGCGAAACATTCAATCAAAGTTACTTAGATATTATAAATAATTGGCACAGTGGACCAGAAGAATTCTTTGTGGTTGGAGCCGAAGCCTATTTAACACAAGCTCTAAATTTACGAACAAATGATGAATGTATTCAATATTTAAATACCCAAAATAATGGAATGCCATTTTCAATGGAGATATACAAAAAGTTGAGTAAAGAAAAACCTGAACAGAATTCTAATTGGATGGGTTTTGGGGAATGGGTATCAAATGCACTTAAGAATAATGAAATTAACATTTGTGAAAATATTGTCTAATAACAAGTGTGTTTCTTTAAAAGTAAGAATCCCCATTTCTTATTGTGTTAACTTGTTCGTATCTTCAAAAAGAAAATATAATGATCTTCTATAATCGGGAGCAAGATGTGTCCCCTTTCATAATATTAGAAAAGACCTAACCATAGGTTATGGAAGGTCTTTTTGAATCAATTGTATGGATTTTCATACTTGTGAAACCTAGATCCGCCTTCGAGTGACTTCCCTGATTCTGCGTCAATAACGATATACTTCCAATTTTCCTTGTCCTTTGTCTGAATAAAAGTACCGAAAAAATAAACTTGTCGGTCGGGATGAATAGTAGGAGTGAGTTTTTGTTTTGGTTGATTTACATGTGCACCTGTTTTCATTTCAAATCTCCACAAAATATCGGGAAATTCCTTGTAAGGTATTTTTTGTCTCATACTAAATGTTGCGTCCTCATACTCTTTGTAAATAGAAGCTTTTAGCTGGTGATAATACTCATCTTCACTCATGAATTCTCTTTCTTTGTTATTAGAGTATTCCCATTGTTGGGCTGAGATAGGACTTACAGCAAGAACTAACAAACAAAGCAAGCCTATTACATGGATAAGCACTTTCTTCATTTTATTGCCTCCTTTTTTTTAGAATTTCCTATTAATTGGTCTCTATTCAGACACAACGATTCCACAATCAGGAGCGATTGTTGAGTCAATGAAATAATTCATTATAGAGTAATGCACATACAGAAGGAGGGATTGAATGTCAGAAAAGGAAAGAGAAAGACTCAAGAATAGAGAACAACAAAGAAACCCAGGGGCGGCTTTTAACAATGCACTGAATCGAGCTATTACTGTTAATCCTAATGGAAGTGGATGTTTATTGATTGTGATTATACTTCTAATATTTGTTTTATTTAAAGCTTGCTCTTCTTAATCCATTATTGGGTACGATGGCAAAAGTTTTGGATTGAGTCTGTTATTCAAGAAAAGGGAGCAATCCTGGAACAAGGATAAGCGCTAAATTTTCATTCAGGGCTAAATTGATGAAGAACGAACTTAAATATTAAACGGATATTTTTGCTGTGAAGTTTTACACTTTAACTAACGGAGCAGGGAGTTCTACATGGTACGCCATTATTCTGGGAAAATAGGAGTTAATAATGTTGAAGACCAATAGGAGACAGACCATAAATAAAAACGAATTGTATGTTTATCATATTGTTACTAGGAAAAAAATGAGTCTTGGGCAGATAATTAACTTTGACAAGAACCAAAAAAATACCTTATATAGTTTCTTTTTTGAGAAGGAACAATCGAATTCTAAAGGTGAAGACTTTATTCAGATTTTATACGGTAATTATACAAATGAAGGCTTGAACATAAATAAAGAAAATGCCGAAGTTGCTATTAAGTATGTAGGTCAAACAATCAGAGCTATTAGAGAAGTGATAGTAGAAATGGTTAGACTACAAGAATATCCTGAATATCCTTCAAGATTGTCTTGCTTATATGCTGCAAAAAGCTATAAAGAGGTTTTGAAATGGAAAGAATTATTTGATTCTTACAATCGGAAAGTTTTGCAGATTGTTAAACTTCGAGTTATTGGAAATTCTTTTGAAGGTGATGGAAACCTATTACCAAAGGAAGATGGGGTTCCTTTCACTCAAAAAATTGAACAAGCTAGAGAATATTGGAGGGGTAATGTAAAAAGCGAGCTTCCAGAGCTTTTGATTAACGGAAAAATTGAAGTGGTAGAAATTATTGATGATTTCTCAGCTTAAAATCTAGGAAAGGCGTATTTGTTTAACCAACTTGTAGCTGTAGTTTATCAAGACATAGTATTTAAGATATTCAACAAAAGAGGGAATTAACGGAAGACCAATTACTAATGTCTTTTAAGATTATCTTGAAATCAAGTCTTCTGCTAAAGGGTGCAAGTGTTGAAGATCAGAGCTGTCACTGCGGCAGCTTTTTTTATAGTTCTACAAAAAAGGATTTACCTTCCATAGGTCGAAATACATATAAATCTTATTTTGAGGAGTGTTTCTATGGGTTATATTATAGATTTAAGAAAAATAGTTGGCAGTCGTCCACTTGTTATAACTGGAGCAAGTGTTATCCTTTTAGATAAAAATAATAGGTTGTTATTACAATTAAGAAAAGATAATAACTGTTGGGGATTGGCGGGAGGCTCTCTAGAGCCTGGAGAGACACTAGAAGAGGCGGCTAAGAGGGAGTTGCTTGAAGAAACCGGTTTAGTAGCAAATGAACTACAGTTGTTTAAAATCTTTTCAGGAGAAGAATTTTACTATAAGTATCCACACGGTGATGAAGTATATAATGTAATTGCTACCTATATTTGTACGGACTATGATGGAGAAATTAGAATAGATAACGATGAGGTTAAAGAATTACGCTTTTTTAATGTTAATCAAATTCCCTCGAACATAAGCCCTCCAGACCTTATAGTGATAAGGGAATTTATTTATTCTACATTGTTGAAATAAAGTATACTATGTTCAATGAGCTGCCGGATTAGGCGTTTTTTTGTTCAATTAAAGGGGAAGAGATTCTTGAATAAGGGTTTAATAGAATTAGGAGGGGAATAAGAAGAATGGACCTAAAGTATTTCATTGGAATCGTCCCACCAGAAGAATGTTTAAAACAAATTGAGCAATTTCAAAAAAGATGGGTACACCATTTAGGTGTAGAACCACATATAACTTTGAAAGCACAAGGGGGGTTAACCTCAGATAAAAAGTGGATAGACAAAGTACAAAAAGTATGTGAGAATTTTCAACCCTTTAAAGTATCATTAGATAAGCCACGGTATTTTGGAGATAACATTCTATATTTGAGTGTTAATTCAAATGAATTAGTCAACTTACATTATAAAATAGTACAAGTAATTTCACCATCAAATGACCTAATAAAGCAGTATTTTGAACTCGATAACTTCGTACCCCACTTAACCTTAGGAAAAGAACAGTACGGTGGAAACATTTCTTCTGGACTAACAAAACAAGCTCTAAAAGAAATGGAAAAAATAGCTGAAAAAGAATTGATGCCTTACCCTAATTTTGATGTGAATTTTATTAGGATCTATGAATTCAATGTAGAAAAGAAAAGATACGAAAAATATTTAGATGTGTCTTTAGGTAATTGACCTAAAGTAAGCAAGAATCAATACGGGAACATACATACAGTTTGAATGAAGAAACCTATCAATTATATATAGAAATCTGTATTGAATATTAGGAAGCGATAACCTAATAGGGCAATCGCCTAATTTAAGGTGCGGGAGAGTTTTATGCAGACAAAAATTGCAGTTTTAACGGATATACACGGGAACAGTGCCGCACTAAAAGCCGTACTTTCCGATATTGAAAGTGATTGTGAAGTTGAACATATATACTGCCTGGGAGATTTAATTGCTATTGGACACGAAACAGATGAAGTTCTTGAACAATTGCATTCACGAAGTGATATGACATTGGTATTAGGTAATCACGATGAAGCTATTCTTAATATACTCGAAGGGAAAGAACCTGGAAGCCAAGGTGAGGTAAGGGAACATCATTATTGGATTGCCAAGCATATGAATCCGAAGTTTCACTCTTTTCTAAGTAATATTCCAAAAAGCATAACTACTGAAATTAACGGTATGAAAATACGTTTTGTTCATTATCACTTGGACTGTAACGGTCAATATCTACCGATAGATCGTAGCCCTTCCTCAGCAAAACTGGACGAATTATATAAAGATGAAGACGCAGAGATAATCTGTTTTGGTCATCACCATATACTCCACCATTTTAAAACAAATAATCAACTATTTATTAATCCAGGTTCTTTGGGTTGTAATCACAAACCTATTGCTGCATATTCAACATTGCAAATAAGAGATAACTGTTCTATCAACTGTACTTTTAAAGAAGTCCTTTACGACAACAAAAAATTCCTGCTTGATTATTGTAACTTACAGGTTCCAGCTAAAGACTCTATTTTGAATTTCTTTTATGGGAATCAACATCGTATTTTAGAATAAAAAATTAAAAAAGTTACTCCTTTATAGGGAGGGATTGCAGCATAGCGGGTCGCTCCTTTCTTAAGAATTGGACAGTATTTTTGAAAACTAGAGGTGGAGATTCTTTTGCAAATAAGACTAAAAAATGAACACTTGCTTGAGATTAGAAATTATAGAGAAGAAGACTTTATACATATAAATAAGCTAAATGCAGACGAAAAGTGGAGTAACCTTGTGGGAAACAAAGGAAGTACAAAGGGAGCTTGGGATAATTCAAATATTGCTTATGTAGCAGAACTAAATGGACAGGTAATTGGATATGTTAGGGGACTTACAGACAAATCTATTACATTGTTCATTTGCGAAGTATTAATAAGTCAGAATTACCGTGGGTTAGGCATTGGAGAAGTATTGCTTAATTATGTCCATAGTTTATACCCAACGACAAGAATGGAAATGCTAGCAAACAGTACATCTCGTACTTATTATGAACAAAAAGGATTTAGAACGTTTTATGGTTTTAGAAAGACATATAAAGAGTAATTGAAAGTCAATCGATCACTTATCTGTCAAAAGGTAAGTGTCTTTTTAATTAATGAAAAAATGATTGAGTTTATTAATCTATTTTGAAATAATTGGTATTAAGTAATCGGGCAGAATAATTGAACAGTTGACATAGCTTTTTTGGAACGATGAATAGAAGCTCAGAAGATTCGGAGGTGATAAATATGAAACTCTGGTTTTTTATGCTTATTTCAGTTACATTCCTTGCCACACTAACAAAATATGTGTTAAATCAAAGAAAAGATAGCAATAAAAAGGTTTTTGTGAACACATTTGGTCCAGCATTAGCATTAGGAATATTATTTGCTTCCCTGACGAGCTTAGCAATGTTTTTATTCAAGTAAAGGGCGCAATTCCAGAATAAGAATTGCCCTCTTTTTTAATGTAAAGAGCCTAATTGTTGAACATCCTTGTACAATTTATTGAAATTTGAAATAATTGTTATTAAGCTAAAAGCTGGTTAGTAGTAGTGATGGTATAATATTCATAATATAAAAAGAAAGGTGTGATGTCTTATGACTAATACATTTAATCACATAGATAATACAAGTAGTTCTCGAAAAAGGTTAAAGAAGGGAAGATATCACAATGTTAACGAAGGAAAAAACATTTAATTTTATTTCAGAAACAGAAAGATTAGTTATAAGACCATTAAAAGGTGACGATTATCTAAATTGGTTTAACGTGTTTAATAATAGATTTCCATCTCAGCATAGACACGACAAAGGAAAAATTGATATGAGTGAATGTACTGAGGAATGGTTTCATAATTTGGTGAGGAAACACCAGGAGTTAGCATTAAATGATACAGCTCACGTATTCGGTGTCTTTCGGAAAAATGATGGTATTCATTTGGGAATGGTTGACTTCTCTACATTAGCAAGAGATAGTTTTCAATGGGGTAGAATAGGATACACGATTCATAATCAGTTTTGGAGAAATGGTTACGGCAAAGAGGCGGTAAAAGAAGCTCTAAGTATTGCCTTTAGAGACTTGAATTTCCATCGTATTGAGGCTCATATAAACGCTGATAATGCTCCTTCTATAAATTTAGCAAAGAGTGCAGGAATGAAATTTGAATGTATTCGTAAAGGGTTTATATATGAATATGAAGATTGGACTGACCATCTGGTCTATTACATAAATTCAAAGTAATCTTTCTTCATCGGGCGCGATCCTGGAACAAGGATCAGCGCTCATTTTTCATTTTAGGGCCATATAATTGAATATTAGGATTGATTAAAATTTGAAATTTGAAATAATTGGAAGTGAAAAAGAGGATAATGTTTTGAAAACAAACCAACAGGGCCATTAAATAGGAGTTTTAAAAGAAAGGGATGATTTTTTGAAACGAATTGCTATAGATATGGATGAAGTGATAGCTGACTTTCATAAGAAACACTTGAATATGTATAATCAAAACTTCAATGAAGAGCTGATTAATTCTGATTTAGATGGAACAAGATTATGGAAAATTCGTCCTCAAGTTGCTGAAGAAATACTCGCTTATGTAGATGAACCAACCTTCTTTCGTGATTTAGAAGTAATGGAAGGGAGCCAGGAAGTAATAAAAGAGCTTAGTAAAACATTTGAAATCTTCATTACCACCGCCGCAATGGAACATCCGAATTCTTTTACAGCGAAGTATGAATGGCTCAAAGAGCATTTTCCTTTCCTATCCGACTTGAATTTTGTCTTCTGTGGCAACAAAAGTATCATTAACGCTGATTATTTAATTGACGACAGCCCAAGGCATTTTAAAGACTTTAAGGGACAAGGGATTCTATTTTCTGCCCCTCATAATAAATATACGACCGATTATGTTCGTGTGAATAACTGGGAAGAAGTAAGGATGTATTTTCTTAAATAGATTTTGAAGAAAATAGCTGGAGAGTGTGGAATGAATATGGAAATAGTTAAGTTGACCGGAACTCTGTTATCTCAGTATAAAAATCGAAATTCGCCTTACCGGCCATTTATCCTTGGTATTGATGGACTAGGTGGATCAGGTAAGACCACACTAGCCTTACAGCTCAAAAATGAATTGAAGGCAGCAAATTGCGAAACTGTAATTTTGCATATCGATGATTATATTGTTGAAAGAGAGAACCGTTACCAAACAGGTTATGAAGAATGGTACGAATATTACTATCTACAATGGGATATTGCTTTGATTCAAGCAGAATTGTTCAAGAAATTGCATAGTAACATTAGTCTTTTAACTTTACCTTTTTATGATAATTCAAGTAACAATATACTCGATAGAAAAGTGAAGATGCCGTCTAGTGCAATTATTATTGTCGAAGGGGTATTTTTACAAAGAAAAGAATGGCGGAATTACTTTGATTTTAAGATTTTTCTTGATTGTACTCAAGAATTAAGATTTAAGAGAGTTTTAGGACGAGATGTGTATCTTGGTGACTATCAAGCAAGGCTTGAAAAATATAAAAGAAGATATTGGTTAGCTGAAGATTACTACCTTAATGAAGAAAAACCAATAGAAAATGCAGATTACATATATAGCGTTACATAAAAAAAGACATTCTGTACAAAAAATATTAATGAGGTGTAAAGTGATTAAGTATTTAGGAACCCCACATATAGAAACTGATAGATTAATACTAGAGAAGTTTCATCTCAATGATGCCCAAAAAGTTTTTGATCACTGGCTAGCCGATGAAAGAGTAGCAGACAACCGCATAAATGCAGCCCATAAAACAATCTCAGAAACTATAGAGAGAGTGAACAAGATTGTGACGGGATATGAAAGTGAAGAGTTTTGTTACTGGGCTATAAAACTAAAAGATAGTGGAGAACTAATTGGCGAAATAGACTTGTATGATTTTGATAAAATGACCGAAAATTGTGAAGTGAGTTATTCACTAGGCTATGAGTGGTGGAACAGGGGCTATGGTACTGAAGCATTGAGAGCAATTGTAGAATTCGGCTTTAGACAAATGAATATTCATAAAATCTCAGCCGCACACAATACAGATAATCCAGCATCCGGAAGAATAATGAGTAAGGCCGGGATGGTACAAGAAGGAATTATTAGAGATATGATTCGCAATTCAAAAAATCAGTATAAGGATTGTGCGGTTTATGGAATTCTACAAGAAGAATTTAATAGCAAGAATTTTGGTCTTCAAAAGGGAACTAATTAACTTAGTTTGAATCAGACTATTGGGAAAGAAGGCTATATAATGGAAAAAAAAATGATACAAGTAGGAGAAGTAAAGAAGATTTTTGTTTGAATCCTGGTCTTTAGAGTCAAGTTCAAAATGGAGTAAGGACAATCCTGCCAAAGGACAATGCGGGGTAACTGCATTAGTAGTACATGATATCTTGGGTGGGGAGATAAGGAAAACCAAGCTGTCAGATGGATGGCATTTTTATAACTTCATTAATAAGGAACGACACGATCTAACAGCTTCTCAATTTAAAGAGGTCATCGCTTATAAGGACTTACTTTCAACTAGAGAAGAAGCATTTGCTGATACTAATGCTGAACAGTATATCAAAAGTACTAACGGCATTGTTCAGCTAAAGAGCAGGTTTATAAAACAAACATTATGTAACTTTTAGCGAGAAATGAACTCTTGTTAAGGTAGGAGGGTTGATAATGAAAATTAAAATCGTTTCCCTGGTACTTTTGATTTCTTTTGTGTTGATTGTGTGCCAAAACAATAAACTTAATCTTGAAGGCATAACCAATATAGAGGTTTATAATTGGGAGAATAAAGAACTTGTAAAAATCATCGATGATGCTTCCTTCATTGAAAATTTTGTTACTGAGTTAAATAAGGCAAACGGAGAAGAAATATCCGACACGGCTGATATTGCAATTCTGCCTTATGAAATAATATTCAAAAACAAGGAACAAACAATAATTGAATTAGGTTTTGACCAAACTGAAAATGAAGCTCATTTTATGGATTATGAAAACAGTATTAGATACACTCTTGACATCACCTTACCAAACATTCCACTTGCGACAACTTCTCCTATGACAAAAGAAGAAATTGAAGAAGCTAATAAAAAAGAGAAGGAATTAGAAGAGCAATACCAAGAAGAACATAAAGATAAAAATTAGTAATTTGAGAATAAGCGTTATTTTATTTAACTCAAAATACTCCTTGGGATAAGTGAAAGAAATAATATTATTCTTCAAGTAACGGGAGCGATTGCAGCAAAGTGGGTCACCTTTACTTAAGATTGGGCAGGATTGTTAATTCGTATTACCGAATTGTTTATTTTAGAGGTGAGGAAATGAAGTTCCATCTTTTAGGTGAGGAAACAAAAATAGAGATTGATGTGTTACATCGAAACTATCCTAACAGTTCCGATTATTGGGATGGCAATTGGGTTAAATCAAAAATTAAAATAGAGATTCCAGGCTACCTTGTTAGATTTGATGCAGATCTAAGAACTGATGAATTAAGAGACTTTGTTAATGAAATTAAATTATTGAATCGATCTTTAAAAGGAATAGCAAGCCTAAAAAATTTAGATAGTTATTTGCAGTTTGAATGTCAAATGGGAAAATTAGGTCAGATGTTGTGGACAGCTGAAACGTGCTATCCTGCGGGCTATGGTGCTGTTCTTAAATTTGAATTTGAATCAGATCAAACATTTTTAAACAGGCTAATAAGAGAATTGGATGATATTTTAACTCATTTCCCTGTAATCGGAAAGCCTTAGTTATTCCACAATAGGGCGATTTTATGAAGTAACTAAAGCATAATTTCACGGTGTTATGTATGCGGAAAAACAGTGAGGAGAACAGATATGCTGCAATTTCAAATGATTGATGAGAAGACACAATATATGGCGAAGCAAATCATATGGCAAGGTTTGTACGAGAGGTTTGGCTGGATTGATTCCGATTGCAATCCAGACCTGGAAAGTATCTACAAAACATATATGACAAGCGGAAATATTTTTTTAATTGGTACGTTTCGGAATTTGCCGGTGGCTACCGGAGGCCTTCTGGCGGAAGGAATAGATATCGTAAGAATGGCTCGTATTTCTGTTTTAAAGGAATTTCGAGGCCAAGGTTTTGCAAAGCAAATAATTGAAGAATTAGAGAGACTTTCGGAACAAAGGAATTATAAAAAAATAGTGCTGGAAACAATCATAGAATGGGAGTCTGCAATTGACCTATATAAGAAGATGGGATATGAAGAAGAGCGTATAGAAGATGGACAGATTCATTTGTTTAAGGAATTGAGCATTTCTTAGTGATAATTATGTTGGGATGCTTTAGCTTAAACATTTACTATTGATATTTACGTTCGTGCGAAATTCTAAGAAGAATATGCAATTTTTCACTAGTTGTTAGTAAAAAAATCTTCAGCAATCGGGAGCTTATCTGGAACAAGGTAAGCTTCTTTTTTATATAAAAATATATATTGAGTAAATAGCCGATATTTGAAATAATTGGTATTAAGCAATAGGGCAGGTTAATTCAATAATCGGAAGGAAAAAGGTATATAGAAAGGGAACTATTTGATATACCGGATTAAATAAAGGAGAGAAGGCTATGAGTAAATCATTTATTGAACAAGTACATTATATTAGAATTCCTGTAAAAGATTTAGAACTGTCTGCACAATGGTATAGAGATGTATTAGGGCTCCAGTTACTAAACAATACTGAGGAACTTGCAATTTTAAAAGTAAATGAAGGACCTTTCTTACTTATCTTAGTTCCTACCGAAGATGAAACATTTGCACATTTTACAATTGATAATGAGCAAGAATTTAGCATTGGCTTTACAAGTCCAGAATTATCTAAATTTCATCAACACTTAATTGATAATCAAGTTAAGGTCGAGGATATAAAAGAAGATAATGGTCATGCCTTTTTCCACTTTTATGACCCAAATGGTAATAAACTTCAAGTACACTGGTAAGGTTGTAATAAATAAATTATCTTATTTCATTAACGGATGCGATTCCAGCATAATGTGAGTCGCTCTTTACTTAAGAATTAGGCAGCATTGTTGAAGAGAAGAAAGTATTTTTTTCTTTGGGAGTGAAAATAATTGACCGCAATATATGTGAATTGGGGAGAAGCAAAAGTAAAGTTAAGTTGGAATCGGGATAAACAATTGCCTCCAAAAGAGTTAATTACAAGCGTCCACGGATTTTGTTTTAAGGATAATAAGCTACTATTAGTGAATTTAAACCATAGAGGATGGGACTTCCCTGGAGGTCATATTGAAATTGAAGAAACTCCTGAAGAATGTTTAAAGCGTGAAGCATATGAAGAAGGTTACGTTACGGGAAGCTGCTATCTGTTAGATCATATTGTAGTTGACCACAATGAAAACCCGAATTGGGATGAAAGCAGTCCTTATCCTAAAGTCGGCTATCAAGTTTTTTATCGTATGGACATTGACCAGTATTATGACTTTAAAGCCAACTATGAATCCGGAGAAAGAATTTTAATACATCCAAGCGAAGTATTAGAGTTTTATCATAATTGGAACGATCTATATCAAGAAATACTTGATTATGCTTTAAGTTAATAATATTTTATCTTCAAGAAAAGGGAGCTTATCTGGAACAAGGTAGGCTTCTTTTTTGTGAAAATAATTATTGAGTAATGGTTGAGCTTTGTATTAATTGATATTAAGTAATTTTGGGCGGATTACTAAGTAAGTAATATTTGTCTTGATATGCGGAAAAATAGAAAGAAGTGTAAGAATTTACGAAAATAGGTGACACAATGATTTGGGTATATGTTGGAGTGACAATTCTTTTTTTGATTGGTTTTTCCATAATTGTTTGGGGACTGAGACTAACCAAAGATGAGCATAAAAAGGAGAAATATGTAGATGATACTGCTGCTTATAACTATGGAGCAGTAGAAACGGTAGTATTATTTTTGCTTTCCCTATTATTGAAATATCTACCATACTGGTTAATAAGAAGAGTAGTAATTTTATTCGGATTAGCAATTATTGTAATGGGTGTTTTAATTGTATTGTCTATTTAGGAGAAAAGAGAGAAATTATATTATTCTAAACATAAGTCATCTTCAGTTATATAGTTTTATTGTGAGAAATGGCAGTCGCTATCCTAATTTATCTAAAGCATTTTCTAAGTATTAACCAAACTAAGGAGGCTGAGTATGGAAGGCTCTTGGGAAGGATTTTTAGATATAATTGGTTTAAGTCAAGATATAAGACAAAAAGCTGAGTTAAAGACATTAATGGAATTCCCATTAGCAGAACCCGAAAAAGACTTGTTAATAAGCTTATTTGACTGCATAACAAGTATTTATGGCACCCAAAAATGCACTATTCTTTGGTGGTATGAACCAAGCTGCATTAATGATAAAAACATAGGTAATCCATACACTAAAATCATAAGCAAAGCTGATTTGAAATATTTACAAGATTTATGGGGAAGAATTGCGGGGGATTATATTTTGTTTTTGCCTGAAGAATTCAATGCTAAAGTAGATACCATTGGTGAAGAAGAGTTTATTGGATTATGCTTAATCAAATACTCTCAATTATTATTAAAAACTCCTGACGCAAATGAAGTATTGTATTTATATCTAAATGAATGAATTTTCTTATTCAGCTAAATAGGAGCGATTGTTCAAAATTGAAACTAAGCAGGGGCAAGGTGAACAGATGAGAAGAAACAAATATTTTTGTCCATGCTGTGGTTATAAAACATTAGAAACAAAACCACCTGGAACTTTTGAAGTTTGTGATATCTGCTTTTGGGAAGATGACGATGTACAATTTAATGATCCTGATTATGAAGGTGGCGCAAATGAACCTTCTTTACGACAATATCAAAAAGGTTTCTTAGAAAGACGTATTATTATTCGAGAACCTAGTGAGAAAGATGAACGTATACCAAACTGGAAACCACTTAAAAATTAAATTTTTCTACCTATTTTATAATGCATCGATCTTCCGCAATCGGGCACGATCCTGGAACAAGGATCAGCGCTCATTTTCTATATTTCAGGGACATATTTTGTAGTGAAAAAGGAAATTAGATGGTTCCTCTTGAATTTGTAAGTTATGCCAGAAAAGGGCAGAAGATAGCGAAATAAGAGAAAAAATGCAACAGACTTCTTAAGGGGATTTTTCACAATCGTTCAAGAAGCTCATTCGTTGTTAAGACTACGGCAAATTCATTGTGAAGGGTAGCAAGAGAAATGTTATGGATGGTTTGGGCATCTATGTAAGTACCCTTATAATTAATGCCAAATGCGGCCGTAGCATCTTCTATAAGGTAAGTGTTAAATCCTAGATTTCCGCTCATCCTGGTGGTTGTTGAGATACAGTGGGGAGTAGTTAAGCCTGTAATCACCACTTCTTCAATCTCTCTGTCATGTAAATAGTTTTCGAGTGAGGTGCCGATAAAAGCACTGTTAACCTCTTTAGTTATCACTATTTCCTTTTCGAGAGGTTTCACAATTTCTTTGATAGCTGATCCTTTATGGGTTGGGTGGAAACCGGAGTTGCGATTCTTTGAAATATGCTTAATAAAAATGACTTCAGCATCCCTGTGCCTCCATTCATTTAATAGTAATTTGATATTTTCCTCTGCATCTGGGTTATTTCTCTCCCCCCATTTAGGATGATTAAACGCCTCTTGAACATCTACAATAAGCAGTGCACTTTTCATTGCCTTCCTCCTTTACAGAATTCGCTGACTTAATGGACAGGACGCAGCATGTTTTGGCCTTCTGACGAGTTCTCCATGACAATTTGGGCAAGTGTTAGACATTTCATTAGTACATGTATAACAAAACGTACATTCGTGAACACAAATGTAAGCTACCTCTTGCACGTCCTTTGCACACTTTTCACATCTTGATTTCATTTCTAATCCCATAACAAATCCCCTTTCTCTAATTGACTTACCATAATCTTATTGAAAAAAAGACCCTGTTGAAATACTATTTTTCAGGGATTTTTACTGTTATTCTTAAATAGTTAAGGAAATGATTGGTGCTCACATTAAAAGTGAAGGTGGAGAATTGTGGAAAAAATTAATAGGCATATATTGGATATATTACAAGTCAATGGTAGGATATCGATGACTGAATTGGGAAAAGAAATTGCTCTTTCAGTTCCAGCAGTCACAGAGAGGGTAAGGAAGCTGGAAGAGCAAGGAGTTATAGTGGGATACAAAGCAATTATCAATCCTGAAAGAGTTAACAAACCTGTCAAAGCATTTATATTAGTGAAAACGCATCGGTGTAAAGCCTTCAGAGAATTTTGCAAAGAACACCCACACGTTGTAGAATGTCACAGATTGACTGGCGAATACAGTTATATGGTTAAGGTGGTAACCGAAAATAATGTATTGTTAGAGGAGTTTATTGATTCATCTATGGAGTACGGAGAACCGTATACCATGATGAACCTCTCTTCACCTATTAGTGGGAAAATCATTTAGAACATTTACATTTTTCATTGCATTTAAGGGGGCAAGAGTTGAAGATTGGGCAGCAGGTGTTCAGCTTTTTCTTTTTATTCCATTATACCAGCTAATATAAGTCAACACTTTTTAAGTAATAATACTAGATTAAAGATGTTATAATAAAATCATGCATGACAAAGAAACTTCAATAATTTTATTTGAAATTTTTGTAATTGATGTGATTATTTGTATAGGAATATGCTGTGTACTTTTGCTTATGTTTTAAGATGGCATAAATCCAATGCAATAGCTTGTTGGCGCAAGCTATGATGGCTACTTTGTGAGGCTTGCCCTCACTTCTTTTTTTGTCATAATACTCTCGGAGTTTCGCATTTCGGTTATTCGTTAACCCACACTGAACAGCTGTATATAGTGTTTGACGTAGCTTTGTAGATCCTCTCTTGGTGATGCGATTGATAGATGCTGTAAACTTCCCTGATTGGTAAATCCGAGGGTCAATCCCTGCATAGGCTACGAGCTTTTTCGGGTGACTAAATTGTGTGACTTCACCTATTTCTGAGATAAGAGTAGCTGCAATTTTAGACCCCACCCCTGGGATGGACCGAAGAATCTCATACTCCTCAAAATGTAATGCTAATTGATCAATCTCCTGCTCAAGTACGTTGAGAAACTCTCGTTGTTGAAGAAGCATTTGAATATACATTTTTAGAGTAACTAAATGGCTTTGATACAGTGTTTTCTTAAATGGGTTCCGTTCTGCTGCCTCTTTTAACTTCAAAGCCTTTTCGCAAAACCAACCAAATGATCTTCTACCTCCTAGACTATGCATCTCCTTAGCTATTTCATCAGTCCTTATCTTCAATACGTCATCTGAAGTAGGGTAAATGAGTAAAGTCTTTAATGATATAGGCGAATATAAATTACTAAAAACCCCTTTATATTCAGGGAACACTTGATCAAGAATAGTTTGAAATTGTAGTTTAAGTTGAACATAATTACGTGTTAATGAATCGTGTTGTCTACACAAATTTCTCAAGTTCATCGTTTGAACACTTTTTCTGTGAAAGGCTACTAAGTCTTCTTTGTAGTACAGTTCACACAAATGTTTCGCATCAGCTGGGTCTGACTTTACTTTTCGGAGGCTACTTTTTTCGTTTCGTAAGAAACAACGGGATTAACTAAGTAGTAAGTAATCCTTCTCTCCTCAAGATACTTCAAGCTTTCCTGGCAAGAAAGCACCCCTTCGGAAAGACCTTTAAGTTTAAACATGATACTAATGGACTGCGAGATTTTTATGTATTTTACAAAGAGGTAGAACGGCACGCTGACGCTGAACCTGTCATCATTTTTGAATCTACAGGTCATTACCACGAACCGATTTTACACTTGGCTTTCTCCTTTTGCGACATCCAGGCCAATCACTGGATCCATAGTCTATCACATCTCCAATTATTAGATTTGTCGGTAGCCCCTGTCTATCTTGTAGTATCATAGCTTCGCTTGTTATGCGTGGTCCAAGCCCCAACCAGCCTCAAACATGTTTCTACAAGTAGGGAGTGGACAGTATAACGGACGGGATCAATTAGTCCCAAGGGCGCGAACGTCCTACCCCGACTACCTAAAGAATAACCTATAAAAAATAGGCCAACCAGATAAATAATCAATCTGGATGACCTTATAATACGATCGGGCGCGATTGTTGAGCAACACAGGTAGAAAATGATCAAACTTTTTTATAAAAACCAAACTTAAATCTGCTAAAGAAGAATCCTTTTTGATCAATCTTTTTTTCAAAATGGATTCTTCTTATTTATCGTAAAATAAGGATTTGCGAGGTATTTTTGCTCAAACTTTATTCCAAAGCTACACTACTGACTAAAAATGTGCAATAAAAAACAGGCTTATGCCTGTTTTAATCTAGCTGCATTTCTGGCTGGTTCTAATACATTCTTTTCAAAGCTTTCCAGGAACTCCTTTTGAATAGCATATCGACTTGGGATGAAGCTAATGACTATGTTTTCTTTTTCTTCTTCAATGATTGCAAAATAGTCACAAGAGCCTTTAATTAAACGATTTTTAAACTCTTGTTTCATTATTACTACCGAATCTTCTTGTCCTTCTTCAAACTGGATAGAAATTTTAAAGCGAGGGTTTAATGTCATGGTTTTTTACCACCTTCTTAAAATTAAGATGTGGATTTAAAATAAAGTCACGATGTTTATAAAAAAGATGCGATGTTTATAAAAATGTTACGATGCTTCAAAGATATCTAAAAAAAATATATGACGAAATATAAAAAGTACCAAAAGGTACAAGATATTGTTCCATTCAATCAGGTGTTTGAAAAATCAGTTCAATCGGCTTTATGGGGTACAGACACATGCCCATCAAGTTAATATTTTTTAATACCCCCAAAACATCAATGAAAGATTAGAAATTGAATTAGAACGGAACCAAAGGAATCAAGAGTATCAGTTTGTTAGTCAAAAAATTAAAAAATATATGGTATAAAAAATTATAAAAAAGGAGCTGTACATAGGTTGAGAAATTATTTTCTCAACCTTTTTATTCGGTGTTTTTTTATTTTCACTCAATATTTTCTACATTTAAACACTTAGTTTCACAGTAATAGCCTTTGCCGCCAACATAAACTTTTTCTATTTCATTCTTGCTATTGGTTGCTAATTTAACTAATATTTCGGAAGGCGAGTGTAAAGAATAACCTTGTTCAAATACATAGACTTCTTTTTGCAAATAGTGCTGTTCATAAAGGTAGCAAGCTAATGCACCGTTTGAAGTTCCAGTCGCTGCTTCTTCATTGATGTCGTATAGTGGAGCAAAATTTCTGCATATAATTCGATTGTCATTAAAAGTATATAGATGCATCCCGACAACATTATAATACTTGCTGATTTCTTTAATTTTTTCAAAATTAGGTTGCAGTGCATGTAATCGTGTTTCGCTTTTTATAGGAATTAAAATATCTTTTAAGCCCGTGGAGACAATTTGAATTGGGTATTTATTGTCTATAGCTTTAATGTCAAAACAGTCGATGAACTCGTTTGGAGATACAACATCATAGAATATCGGTTTGTTTTGTTCCATGAATATGATGTCATCTTTTATGGTAATAGTAAGAACACCGCTGTTCGTTTCAATCGTATAGCGATTCCTGAAAAGTTTATTTAAATGCATCAGTATCGCGAAAGAGCCAATTGTGGCATGACCACATAAATCAACTTCTTCTTTTGGTGTAAAATACTCAAATTTATAAACAGCAATTTCAGATTCTGATATAAATGCGGTTTCCGCATAGCCCAGTTGTTTGGCTATTGCCATTTTCTGAGTAGTGGTCAATGTATTCTCAATAAATACCACTCCTGCTTTATTTCCGCCTTTATGATCCTTGCTAAATGCACTTGCAACATAAACGGATATTTTCATAAGACACCTTCCTTCCTCACTTATAGTAAATTGTAGCATAGAAAGCACTAGTTGAAGAATTCACACATAGACATCAAGTATAATGATACTGTGTTAAGTTAAAAAGGAGATGTCAAAATGGAGTTGTTAAGCAAACTTTTTGGAAATAAAAAGTCAGAAAAAAAGAATGATAATCAGAATGTGGAATTGAAATAAAGTCGTACCGTTTATAAAAAAGTTGCACCGTTTTACCCCTTTAGATTATCTAAAGGGGTGTTTTTATAGTAAAAAGGAAAAGAACATATGAATTAAAAGATCGATTAAGGAACTGTTGAGTGACAATAAGTTGTTCCGTTAAAGGGCCATTTAATGGATAAAGGCTGATTAAGATAAAAGGCATGTTTATGGAAGAAAGAATGAATATTTTTTCATTTTTTGTGAGTCTTATAAAACGCAAAAATCACTTGGGGTTAAATTAATAGGTTTAATATGAACCTTTTAAAAGAAAACACTACATTGCTATTGAATAAATCTTTTACTCACTTGTATGGTCTAGCGAACTAATTGCTAAACGTACTACGAAACAGTGTGCTTATTTCGAAAGTGTTTTGGAGTAACTCCTGTAAACTTTTTAAAAATCTTGGTGAAATAACTTTGGTCATTAAAATGTAGCAATGAACAGATATCAGACAAGGAATAGTTCGTTAAAGTTAATAAATTCCTTGCCTCTTCAATTTTTGCCTGTTGGATATATTCACTTAAAGAGATGCCAACTTCTTTTTTAAATAATACAGACAAATAACTTGGGTTCATATCTACAAGGTTAGAGAGTAGCGATAGAGTAATTTTTTCGTAAAGATGATTAAAAATATAGTGTTGACAGAACGTGATAGACTTTGAGTATTTTTGATCCTTGACTTTGTACACCCGTTCTACAAAAGAACAAAAAGCCTCGTCTCTTAATCGTTCAATTGCTTTTATGTTATTCAAAGTTTCAAGTTTTTGAATGTATAAATCACTTAGGGTATAAGCAACTTCTGGATGAAGGCCTCCTTCAACAGCAGCTCTGGTAGCAAGGGTAATACCCGCAATTAATAAATTTTTTTGGCTTCTTATATGACTGGTTTTTGATAAAACGCCAAACTTTTCTGGGGGGAGTGACTCCAAATACTTGATTACTTCCTCTTTGCGGCCTTCTTTTACATTTTGAAGTAACTTATTAACCATTTTAGGATCCTGACGAGATGTGATATTTTGGAGTCGCTTTGAAATAATTAAATCGATATTCTTAACTTGGGTAGAAGTATTTTCTAACTGGCTGTTTTTTTTACGTATATGATTAATGTCTAATTTCTTATTATAGAGTGTATAGTAAATCAGTATACCAATATTCATTAACTTTTCTTTATTAATGATTGGTAATGATTGGTAATAGCGAGTGATCTCCTCTTTCTTATTTCTGAACAAATCAAAATCGTTCATAACCCCATCGATTCTTTCCTCCGATAGTTCTGAGTAAATAGATGGCCCAATGATAATTGTTCCCTGAGGGTTATCTTCTTCTTTAACACAAATAGAAATAAAATTTTCCTGATAGTTAGATGATCTGAAAATTGGAAAATCATGAGGGTCATCCTTTTGATATAGCTCACTTAATTGTTCCTTTCGAGAAGAATAAAAAGGATTAGTAACATAGCCTGATGTAAATTTATGCACGACATCTCCGTTTGTGTCTAAGTAAAATACACACATGCTGGAAACCTGGAATATCAGATTACTGATGTATTCAATATTAACAAATTTGGAAGAAATATTCATATTATTGACCTCTCAACGTTGAAATAGATTTTGTCGTCCGATATAAGTCGACTTCTTTAATAGATTTAATAATGTTTTTCATCAACCCGACATCAGGAAAATGAATACGAATACATTTTTTTTGCAAATCAATAAATAACACTAAACTTCTATAAATTATACCATAATTATAATTTGAAAATAAATACTATTTAGATAACGAAAGGACAGAGTGGGGGACGTATTATGGATTATGATGTGATCGTAGTTGGGGCGGGGCTTGCTGGTCTAGTAGCAACAGCTGAAATTGCAGATGCTGGTAAAAAGGTTTTGCTATTAGATCAAGAACCTGAAACCTCATTGGGAGGACAAGCATGGTGGTCTTTTGGTGGATTGTTTTTAGTTGATTCGCCAGAGCAGCGTAGAATGGGAATTAAAGACTCTAAAGAATTGGCTTGGCAAGATTGGCTGGGAGCAGCTGGTTTTGACAGGGACGAAGATGAAGATTATTGGGGGCAAAAATGGGCGGAGGCATATGTAGACTTTGCTGCTGGTGAGAAACGAGAGTGGTTATACAACTTGGGGGTTCGCTTTTTTCCTGTAGTAGGATGGGCAGAAAGAGGCGGGTATCTGGCTGAAGGACATGGCAACTCCGTTCCTCGATTCCATATTGTTTGGGGGACAGGTCCCGGCATTGTCGCTCCATTCGATCGGAGAGTCCGGGAGCACATAAGAAATGGATTGGTCGAATACCGTCCCCGTCATCGTGTAGACAATCTTATCAATAGTAATGGTGCAATTGTTGGTGTAAGAGGCTCTGTTCTTGCGCCAAGTTCTGCTCTACGTGGGGAAGATAGCAATAGAGAAGTGATAGGAGACTTCGAATTTCGGGGGCAAGCTGTACTGGTATCCAGCGGTGGTATAGGGGCAAACCATGATATGATCCGCAAAAATTGGCCTAGCAGGCTTGGGCAGCCTCCGAAACGAATGATTTCAGGCGTACCCGCACATGTGGATGGACGGATGCTCGCCATTACTGAAGAAGCAGGGGGGCGAATTGTGAATCGGGATCGGATGTGGCACTACACCGAAGGAATAAAAAATTGGAACCCTGTATGGGGAAATCATGGGATTAGGATATTGCCAGGACCTTCATCAATTTGGCTGGATGCAAAAGGGAAGAGGTTTCCTATCCCTAATTTCCCAGGGTTTGACACATTAGGTACATTAGAGGCAATCCAAAAGTCAGGATACGATTATTCTTGGTTTATCTTAACTCAAAAAATCATTGAAAAAGAATTCGCATTGTCTGGATCGGAACAAAATCCTGATCTAACGGGTAAAAGTATTCGGAAAGTTTTGGGTAGAGCATTACCAGGGGCCCCGAGTCCTGTACGGGCATTTATGGACAAAGGGGAAGACTTTATCATTGCGGATAATTTGCCTGATCTTGTAGCGGGTATGAACAAATTGACAGGTGAAAACTTATTGAACCTGGCAGATATAGAACGTCTAATACAAGCACGGGATCGTGAAATAAATAATAAATTCACGAAGGACCTTCAAATAACTGCGATCCGCGGAGCACGTAACTACATTGGCGATAAATTAATCAGAGTTACCCCTCCTCATAAAATGCTTGATCCCCGAAATGGCCCACTTATTGCGGTTCGACTAAATATTGTCAGCCGAAAAACCTTGGGCGGATTGCAAACCGATATGTCTGGACGAGTGCTTAATTCGGCAGGGGAAGTGTTTCCTGGTCTTTATTCAGCTGGAGAAGCCTCTGGTTTTGGCGGAGGCGGTATACATGGATATCGAGCGCTTGAAGGTACATTTGTTGGCGGATGTCTTTTTACAGGACGTGTAGCAGGTCGCTCTATAGCTTTAGATTTAAGATAAGCGTTTATTTATTTTAAACAATGGCAGAAAAATGTAAAGGGTTTCAAGGTGGATTTAATAGGAATGTAATTGGGATGCATGATGAAAGAGGGGGGATTAAATTATGAATGATAAGCAAGTTTCATTGAAAGAAAGAATTAGCTATGGTTTAGGTGATACGGCTTCCAATCTTGTTTTTACAATGATAACAACATATCTCATGTTCTTCTATACAGATGTATCAGGTATAAGCGCGGCAGCGGTCGGAACTTTATTTCTAGTCGCAAGAGTAATCGATGCTTTCGACGCACCCATTATCGGTGTGTTAATTGATCGAACAAGTACAAAATGGGGGAAGTCAAGACCTTATTTCCTTTGGCTAGCCATACCGTTTGGGGTTGTGGCAGTGTTAACATTTACAATACCAGATTTAAGTGAGTCAGGTAAGCTTATCTATGCCTATGTAACGTATATCATATTGGGGATAATGTATTCAGCTATTAATATACCTTTATCGTCATTATTGCCAAGTATAACAAGCAGTTCACAAGAAAGAACCGTTGTGAATGCGTTCAGAGGGATTGGGGGAAAAGTTGGCACATTTATCGTAAATGTAGCTGTATTACCACTAGTCGCGTTTTTTGGACAAGGGAACCAGCAAGATGGCTTCCTCTATACGATGATTTTGTTTGCTTTTGTTAGCGTTGTTTTATTTTTTATTACGTTTGCGAATACAAGAGAACGTGTCCAAGCAAATGGAAATAAGCCCATTCCTTTTAAAGAAGGAGTCAAGGCATTAAAAGGAAATCTTCCTTGGTGGCTCTTGTTGGTTTCAAACGTGCTCCTTTTTATTGCTATCATCTCGTCTCTCCAATCGACCATCTATTTTTTTACTTACAATCTTAACCGAGGAGATTTGATTCCTCTTATAAATGGATTAACTATTTTGATGGTTGTTGGGACTATCGTAGCCCCAATTCTTGCAAAAAAAATAGGGAAGCAAAATTCGATGATTTTAGGATTTATTATTACCAGCATCGGTCAGGTTGTGATGTATATCGGAGCAGAAGCAGCTTCAATCCCTCTTCTTATTTTAGGAAGAGTGGTAAGTATTTCAGGATTAGGATTAGCCGTTGGATTGAAATTTGCCATGATTGCCGACACGGTAGATTATGGGGAGTGGAAATCTGGTGTGAGAGCGCCAGGATTATTAATGGCTTCTTCCACCTTTGGGGTTAAACTTGGAATGGGGCTTGGGGGAGCGATTGCAGCATGGATCATGTCAGCAGGAGGCTATGTAGCAAACCAACAGCAAAGCTTCTCAGCATTATTAGCCATTGAATTTAATTTTATTTGGCTTCCATTTATTAGTTGTATTCTTAGCATCATTCTATTCCTGTTCTATCGATTAGAGAAGGAAGAAGCAAAAATAATGGAAGTCCTAAAAGAGAAACATAATGCTGTTGTTTAATTATATAAAATCGAGATAAATCATGGCAGGCAAATTTGGGTATATTTTGCCGCCAACCGTAAAAGGAAGGTGAAATGAATGTCTCATGAAAAAAAACTCCGTGTTGTTGTGCAAGCAGACCACAGTCACTCGGGACCACACTTACACAACAACAGGATGGAATGGCAATGCGTGACAAATCTGTGTCGAAAGGGATGATTTACCTTTCCGGCGGGGAATTTTTGATGGGGACTAATAGTAATGAAGGATTTCCTACAGACTGTGAGGGGCCTGTTCGAAAAGTGAAGGTGAATCCGTTTTATATCGATCCTTGTACTGTAACCAATTCTGAGTTCTTGGAATTTGTTACAGATACAGGATACAAGACAGAGGCTGAACTATACGGGTGGTCGTTTGTATTTTCCAGTTTTGTTTCAGAAGAAGTTGCGAAGACCGTGACGGAAGTTGTGCATAACGCCAAATGGTGGTGGGTTGTTAAAGGAGCTTATTGGAAGGAACCGGAAGGACCCAGTTCCAGCATTGCAGATCGAATGGATCACCCGGTTGTTCATGTGTCCTGGAATGACGCGCTTGTCTACTGTCAGTGGGCAGGTAAACGCTTGCCGACTGAGGCGGAATGGGAATATGCTGCCCGCGGGGGACTAGTTCAAAAGAGATATCCTTGGGGAGATCGGCTCCAGCCAGGAGGTAAACATATGTGTAATATCTGGCAGGGTACGTTTCCTGAAAAAAACAAAGGAGCAGACGGATACCTGGGTACGGCTCCAGCCAAGTCTTTTCCTCCTAATGGATATGGATTATACAATGTGTCGGGGAATGTATGGGAGTGGTGCTCGGATTGGTTCAGCCCAACTTTCTATCAGGATACTTCATGTGACAATCCAAAGGGGCCATCCAGTGGTAAAGCAAAAGTTACACGCGGCGGCTCTTATCTTTGTCACAAATCGTATTGCAATCGTTATCGAGTTGCTGCCCACAGTTCCAATACTCCAAATAGTTCAACAGGAAATATTGGCTTTCGATGTGCAGCTGACGCATAATACAACGAAAGTTTATGAAGAGAGGATGTTTAAGTATGAGAATGCTTATTTTAGATTTAGATTCATTACGACCAGACCATTTGGGATGTTACGGGTATAACCGGAATACCTCTCCTAATATTGACAAAATTGCGGATGAAGGAGTTTTATTTACGAATTACTATACTTCAGATGCTCCTTGTTTCCCATCCCGGACGGCGTTGATGACCGGACGTTTCGGAATTCATACAGGGGCAGTGGGTCATGGGGGAACAGCTGCAGATGTACGTATCGAAGGACCTAGCCGTTTGTTCCGAGACACTTTAACATATGAAAGCCTTCCGGCTTTCTTGCGTTCAGTTGGATTAAAAACAACACTTGTAAGTCCTTTCCCAGAAAGGCACTCCGCTTGGACTTTTTATGCGGGATTCAATGAAGTGCATAACACAGGAAAAGTCGGTTTTGAATCAGCGGATGAAGTGACACCGACTATTTTAAAGTGGGTAGAGGATAACGCCAAAGAGGATAACTGGATGTTATATGTGAATTATTGGGATCCACATACACCTTACCGAACGCCAGAGAGTTTCGAGAACCCATTTGAAAACGAACCTCTGCCAGAGTGGATTACGGAGGAAGTCCTTATGCAGCACAGGCAAAAGGTCGGTCCTCATAGTGCTCAAGATTTGAATATGTATGATAATACAACAAATCCTCAGTTCCCTCGTTATCCAGGAGAGATTTCGGATTTGGACGATTTACGTCAAGTGATTGATGGATATGATTGCGGTGTTCGACATATGGATGAAAACATAGGACATATTTTCAAAGCTCTTGAAGCACAAGGCGTTATGGATGACCTTGTCGTTATTATTTCAGCAGACCATGGAGAAAACTTAGGAGAGCTAGGAATATATGCTGAACATGGAACCGCAGACAATGCAACATGCCGAATTCCGATGATTATCCGTTGGCCAGGTATAAAACAGGGACATGTCGATCACGGATTACACTATCATCTTGATCTTTTGCCAACTCTGGCTGAACTACTTGGAAAAGATCCGAAACAAAGCTGGGATGGTACAAGCTATGCCTCAGTGTTAACAAGCGGGCAAGAGAACGGAAGAGACTTTTTAGTTATTTCCCAATGTGCTCATGTGTGTCAACGGAGTGTTCGTTTTGAAAACTGGCTATACATTCGGACGTATCATGACGGATTCCATTTATTTGATGAGGAAATGTTATTTAATCTTCAGAACGATCCGTATGAACAACATAACTTAGCAATGGAAAAACCAAGTGTTTGTAAGGAGGCAGTCTATTATCTCAATCAATGGCATGATGAGATGATGAAAACGATGCCGTTTGATGTAGATCCGCTGTGGACTGTCATCAAGGAGGGAGGACCATATCATGCTCAATCAGAGCACTTAAAGAGTTATATAAAACGATTAGAGGAAACAGGGCGCGGCTGGGCAATTTCAGAGTTGATGAAAAGGCATCCGCGAGCATTTGAAGAATCAAAACCAGAAAATTTTGCCCAAAAATCGTTTGAGCATTTTAGACCAAGCTACCGGATATTAAATAGGACATGAAAAGATAAGATTGAATATGGAGAATGAAAATCTGGTGTAAGAACAGAGGACTAGTGGAGCGGAAGCGGTGCAAACTGACTCCGCCTTATTTTGTATTTATGCGTGATTTATCTTCCAATCCAAATTATATTGCTAGGTTTGTTAAACTTGATAAACAATATCCACAAATCGTGATAAAACTATCACTTTTTAATTCTATGATACAGGAGTACTATATATGAACAGAGATATTAAATCAATGATTTCCCAGATGACTTTAGAAGAAAAAGCAGGAATGTGTTCAGGATTTGACTATTGGCATACAAAAGCTGTCGAGAGACTGGGAATACCGTCTATTACGTTGTCGGACGGACCGCATGGACTAAGGAAACAGGAAGGCACTGCAGACCATTTGGGATTGAACAGCAGTAAGCCGGCCACATGTTTCCCTCCAGCTGTCAATACGGCTTCTTCTTGGGATCGTCAATTGATTGAGAAAATGGGAAATGCATTAGGTGTAGAGTGTCAGGCAGAGGATATCGCAATACTTCTTGGTACAGGAACCAACTTGAAACGTTCGCCATTATGCGGACGGAACTTTGAGTACTTTTCTGAGGATCCATATTTGTCTGCCAATATGGCAGCTAATTATATTAAAGGATTACAAAGCCAAGGAGTAGGAGCATCCCTGAAGCATTTTGCGGCAAATAACCAGGAATATAATCGCTTTCTTACTAATGTTGAAGTGGATGAAAGGACACTTAGGGAAATTTATCTGGCAAGTTTTGAAGGAGCGGTAAAGGAGGCACAACCATGGACCGTAATGTGTGCATATAACCAGCTAAATGGTTACTATTGTTCGGAAAATAAATACCTTTTGACTGATATTTTAAAAGAGGAATGGGGTCATGAAGGTATTGTGGTTTCAGATTGGGGGGCTGTAAATGAAAGGGTCGAAGGGCTGGCTGCAGGGCTGGACCTGGAAATGCCTCCCGGTATCTTCGAAGGGGACAAAAAGATTATCGCTGCTGTAAAAAATGGAACACTCTCAGAAGATGTCCTTAATAAAGCAGTAGAAAGACTGCTGAAGGTTATATTTAAGTCAGTGGACAGTAAGAAGGAAATGGTCGTCTGTGACATGGAGGAACATCATAAGCTGGCAAGGGAAATTGCGAGTGAAAGTATGGTCCTGCTGAAAAATGAAGACAACTTACTGCCATTAAAAAAGGAAGGAACACTTGCAGTAATAGGTGCATTTGCAGAAGAACCCAGGTTTCAAGGGGGAGGAAGCTCTTATATTATTCCGACAAAAATAGACATTCCATTAAGAGAGATTGAAAAGCTTGCGGGTCAGGAAATGAAGGTTGTCTATGCAGAAGGTTACAGGAAAGACGAATCGACGGGCAGGTACTCCAAGCATGCGTTAAAGTCGTCCAGCGACCAACCGGATATGAAACTGATAGAAGAAGCAAAAGTAACTGCTAAGAAGGCGGATGTAGCCATTGTATTTGCTGGATTGCCTGAAGCTTATGAGTCAGAAGGATCTGACAGGAAACATATCAGAATTCCCGAAGGGCAGAGAAAACTGATCGAAGCAGTGGCAGAAGTGCAGAAAAATACTGTAGTAGTGCTTAGTAATGGCTCACCAATTGAGATGCCGTGGCTAGACGATGTGAAAGGTGTCCTTGAGGCTTATTTAGGAGGGCAAGCTGCCGGCGGTGCTATTGCAGACCTTCTATTTGGTATAGCTAACCCATGTGGAAAGACTGCAGAAACTTTCCCTAAGAAAATCAGTGACAATCCGTCTTATTTGAACTTTCCTGGAAATGAGAAAAGGGTGGAGTACAGAGAAGGATTATTCATCGGTTACAGATATTATGATGCCATGGAAATTGAACCATTGTTCCCGTTTGGTTTTGGATTGAGCTATACAAGTTTTGATTATACCGGAATTTCAATTGATAAGAAGGAAATGTACGATAATGATTCAGTAACTGTAAAGGTTAAAGTAAAGAATACGGGTACGGTAACAGGAAAAGAAATTGTTCAGTTATATGTAAGAGATGTTGAAAGTAGTGTGATTAGGCCATATAAAGAGCTAAAGGGTTTTGATAAGGTAGAGCTTGATCCGGGAGAAGAAAAAACTGTAGAGTTCGTACTGAATAAAAGAGCTTTTGCCTATTACAATTCCGATATTAAGGACTGGTGTGTGAAAAGTGGAGAATTTGAAATTCTAGTTGGAAAATCTTCAAAAGAAATTGTTCTAAATGAAATTATTTATGTCAAATCAACTACAGTGATTAAAAAGAGATTTACAAGAAATTCTACCCTTTTTGATTGTATGTCAGACCCGGTACGTACTGAAAACATAAAACCATTGATAGAGAGTATTGCAGAAAAATTCAGTTTTCAGGGGGAGTCTAAAAGCCAGACACAATTTTTAAATGATATGCCGCTAAGGTTGCTTATTTCATTTCAGCCTATTCCATTTACAGAAGCAGATCTGGACAACTTGTTGCACAAATTGAATGAGTAATTGTATTAAGGATGAATTATTAAATTTTTTCTATGTTTGGTTTGCAATAAAGGCATGTTTTATCTTTGGATTATCCTGTATGTTTAGTAGTTAACTTATCAGTACTCTAACTTCAGATGGGAGTTTCAAAGTTCTTGGAAAAACCATTTATTGAACAATAAGCTTTGCTTTTTTGAGAGAATGTCAATCAGTCGATGAGCTCTTCTTAGATGAAGCTGAGGTAAATAATAAAAATAACGCGAAATGTTCGAGCTCTTGTTCTGCAGATAGAATATATTAGATAGAAAGCTTAAGAGAAGAAGTCGAAAAATATGAAAGAATGAAGGAAAACAAGTAATGTAGCCCTTCTGTTCAGACGGTTAATCGTCGTGGAGGTTCTGGTGCAATATGATTTGATAGGAACATAGGGCCTAAATATCCTTTTCATCTGTGAATTATGATACTACCCCTAATAATTTATTTATGAATTCAATCTCGCTTTGGACAGACTTCACCCCTTGTTGAAGCTGTCCTTTTTTCAGCATATGCATCACTTCCACTCCACAGATGATCTGTTTGGCTGTTCGAAACGTTTTTAATCCTAGCATAGAACGGACTCGCTTCTTAATAAAGCGATGATCTTGCTCCACTATATTATTCAAGTACTTCTGTGGTCTAAGTTGCATACTGTCTGGTATACTTTTCTCCTATTTAATTGTTCAATTGCTATAGGATAAGCCGGATTTTTATCGACTGTCATGACACGAGGCTTAGAAACATGAATAGAACTCAAAGCTTTCTTGAAGAAGCGCTTTGCAGCCTCTTTATCTCTTGTTTTACTGAGATAAAAATCAATCGTGTTTCCTTTGGAATCCACTGCACGATACAGATACATCCATTGACCTTTTACTTTGATATACGTTTCATCGACTCTCCAGGAATCATTCGTTGGCTTAAGATGATGCCGTACTCTTTGGTCTAATTCAGATCCATATTGATGAACCCAACGCATAATCGTTGTGTGAGCCATCGACAAGCCACGTTCTTCACGGGACACCTAAACAAGATAAAGCATTTAATTGAAGAAGCAGAAGGTGGATACTACAGATTGGTGGAATCTGTTAATAATTCTAAATTCTAATTTAAGAAATAAATTATTTACGATCAAAGAATGAGGAGGGAAAAACAATAAATAAAATGAAAATCGGAAGTATCTTAGCAAGCACGCGTCAAGGGCGTTTAAGCCCGCAAGTTGGTGATTGGGTCAAGGAGATTGCTGACAACCGGAGAGATGCAAATTATGAAATTGTAGATATTGCAGATTTTAAACTACCATTTTTAGGAGAAGGAACTGGTCATGAACCAGGATTAAAAGCTTGGTCAGAAAAAATTTCAAGCTTAGATGGATTTGTCTTTATAGTTCAGGAATACAATCACAGTATCACAGGAGCATTAAAGAATGCACTTGATTCAGCACGCAATGAATGGAACAACAAGGCAGCAGGTATCGTAAGCTATGGTTAAACAGGTGGAGCTCGTGCAGCTGAACACTTGCGTGGAATCTTAGGAGAATTATTAGTAGCGGACGTTCGTGTACACCCAACATTATCATTATTTACAGATTTTGAAAATTTTCGCACCTTTAAACCAGCTGAATTACACCTTGATAATGTAAATGCAATGTTAGAGCAAACTAGAGCAGTGCATTAAAAACCGGTAAACACCACTACAAATATAGGTAAATAGAAAATTAAGTTATATCCGTTAAATCCCACAATAATAATTATTAGGCTTTGAAAATCGTTAGTGATCTTCAACAATCGGGCGCAATTCCAGAATAGGAATTACGCTCTTTCTTTATGCAAAGGGAAGATAATATAGAAATTTAAAAATTTATAAAATGTAGGAGATAGTGGAGGGGCTATGGAATAAAAAAGTGCATCACTATTGTGATAGCACTGATGAAATGTTTTAATCCCAGATACGGATCCTTGGAATCCCTGCTGTTCTTAAGTAATCCAATAACTGACCAGAATGAACAGATTCATGATAAGCAACTCGTAGCAGCATATCACCTAAGTCCCTTATGTACCCTGAATCCGAGCGATCTATTTTTATATTTTCTAGATCTTCTTCAGAAAATGACTTGATTGTATCTATAAACTGATTTCGATAAGGTTCTGCAAATTCCAATTCAGAAGTTACAGAAGTGAAAGGCCGATTTTCGAAGGGGGAATCGAAAACGGGTAAACTCCCTCTATTTTTAATTGCTAGGTGGTAATAATGTTCACTTTCAAGTACGTGCCTAATCATTTCTTGGCAATTCATTGCTTCATCATCCGGCTTCCATTGGAGCATCTCTTCAGGAATAGATGTCCAGATTTTTATGCTTCTTCTTCTAACTTCATCAAAGTTTAAAAGAATTAAATCAATTGAGTTCATAAGATTTCCTCCTCTTAGTAGGCATAACTCAATTATACACGAATGAACGTTCGTGCCAAATATTATTAGGAATAATTTTCAATTAATTTATCCCCCGTTTCGAAGATAAAATGCAGAGCTTATTCTAGAATTGGGTGCAATTCTCCAGTAAAGAATTTTGCTCAATCTTTATCTATAGGGCCAGATTGTTTAATAACAATTTTATGCACAAAGTAGATATTATGAAGGTTTACACTTAAACTATTTGGCAACGGAAAATTCAGATTTACAACGATAAGCAATTCTGAATTTAGGAGCTGTTGTAATTGCAGTTCCTTCTGAGAAATAAGGAATCATTAGTCGAATAAGTAGTCTTATAAGCCATCTAACCTACCTACAACATTCTGGAACAATTTGATAAGAGGTTGTTCCTTTTTATTTATACTCTAGATTATAGCTGCATAAAAATCTTTTATTTTTTCAAACCAGATGAAGGTTAGCTTCGTCTAAAATCTGTGAGAGGGTATAACTAATTGAATGGACTAAAACAATTGGTGGTGACAGACGAAAGTATGCTGGACATGAGAGAGCAGATCATTGATCAATTAATGCATGAATATAGCGATGATATCCTGCATCTCGTATATACATATGTTAAAAACCGAGCCACAGCAGAATATTTAACCCAAGAGATATTTATAAAGTGTTATGAAAAGTTAAATCAGTTTAATCAGCAGGCAACAATAAAAACTTGGGTATATCGTATTGCTAGCAATCATTGTAAGGATTATTTAAGAAGCTGGCATTACCGAAAAATAATGCTCAGCGACAAAATTTCGGATTATTTACCTTCGAAATCAAAACAGGTTGAAGAAGAAATTATCAAGAATAGTGAAGAAGACATCTTAACTAATGCTGTCATGAATTTTCCTCTAAAGTACAGAGAAGTAGTATTTCTGCATTATTATGAAGAACTTTCTTTAGCAGAAATAAGTAAGATTACTACAGTTAATATAAATACAATAAAAACCAGATTAAAGCGTGCGAAAGAACTATTAAGAGACAAGATGATAAAGGAGGTTTAGGAGTTGAATGATCCATTTATTAACCTGAAGAATTCGATGAAAAAATCAATTTTTAAGGATTTTTCTTTTTCAAATGAAAGAAAAAGTGCTGTGAAAGAAGCCATTCATATGAATCAATCTCAACAACAATTTCATTCTTGGGAGATAAAAACCATTATAGCCATATTAGAGTGTATTCAGCATGAATCAAAGGATGGCTACAATATTTCCATTCAACTTTTACAAAAAAAAGAACTTACCTTCCAAAAAAATGAAGGGCAGCTTTATACACTTCTACATCTACTAGAAAATAAAGAAATTCTTACTTCAAATTGGTTAAATAAAAAGAAATATTATTCCTTAAATTCTAAAGGAAAAAAATACTTAGCTACTTATAATCAAGATAACTCAAAACAAGATTTATCCCTTAAACACTTAATAGAGGAGGCATCCTTATGAGTTCTCTCAAATTTGAAGAATTTTTAAGTAAAGTAACTTCCAAAGTGAAATCTAGGGAAGCCCACAAGATGATAAAAAAAGAGCTTACTAATCATCTACAAGAGTTAAGCCAATCTTACAAAAATAGAGGATTTTCTAAAGAGGATGCAGATGAAAAGGCAATTCAAGAAATGGGAAATCCATATACCATTGGAGAGAATTTAAATCCTCTTCATAAGCCAAAAATGGATTGGGTCCTTATTGTTTTGTTTGTTATAATTGCTGGTATTGGTTTTTTTCCGTTAGTCGGTGGAGTTCCTGAAATTTCATTATCTAGTACCTATTTTGTGGGGCGACAGGCTTTTTGGTACACCCTTGCTGTTCCTGTAATCATTGGATTCCTTTTCTTTGATTACCAAAAATTAAAGAACTGGTGGATGTACTTTTATGCTAGCGGTCTGTTGGTCCATTTATATCTACATCTGTTTGGAAATACAACTAGCGGAGTAAAAAAGTGGATTTCCCTTTCAGGTTTTACGGTCGATGGAACCATGATCAGCTTATTTTTATTTTTTCTTGCTTGGGCTGGTATTTTTAAAAAAATTAATGAGTTTCATATTTGGAAAAAACAAGGTTTCCTTTTGGTTTTATTTTGGACTCCCATCTTGCTCTACATGATGGTGCCCAACTTTATGAATAGTATTATTTACTTTTTCTGTTTGCTTGGGATGTTTGCTTGTGCTCGAGTCCATAAGAAGTTAGCTATCAATCTTATCGTAACAAATATAGAAGCTGCGATCCTTTTCATGATTATATTCATCATGACCTCGCACCAAAGCTATTTGTTTACTAAATTATTTGCTTTTATAAACCCAGATGCCGACCCAATGGAGCCGGATATCTTTATATTACGGTGAGGAATGTCCTTGCAGAAGCAGGCTGGTTCGGTAACGGACTTTACAACGATTTGAATTTTCAATTGCTACCAGAAACGCATACAGACTTTGCTTTCCCCTTCCTCGTCTATTCTCTTGGTTGGGCATTCGGAATAGTCCTTTGTTTGATCCTACTGATATTTATTTCAAGAATCTCAAAAAATGCTTTTAAAACAAAGGACCTTTATGGGAGATTGATAGTAATCGGTGGTGCTACATTATTTGCCGTTCCTACTACCTGGAACATCTTGATGGGCTTTGGAATCGTGCCGATAATGGGAGTTTCCCTACCGTTTATTAGTTATGGAGGAAGTACGATTCTCATTTACGCTGCTGTTTTAGGACTGATTTTAAATGTTTATCGAAGAAAGGATATTGTAGAACCCACGATATTCTATAAGAATAGATATTAAAATTAAAAGTCAAAAATCTAAATGTTGATAAAAGGTGAGATAGCTAATTAACAGCTGTGGCCTTTCCCTTATTGAAGTACCGGTGCTTTGGTAAAGGGAGAAATAATTAGTTTTATTAATGAGGGCAAATTTAGTTATTCCATAAAAGAGGACAATAGATTATCTTGATATCGAGTCTTCTGTTAAGGGCGCATTTCCGAAGTAAAGGACTGCACTATTTTTTAGAAAGGCTATAATCTATAGTATATAAAGAAGTAATATTTAACGTTATAATATTAAATATTATTTCTTTTTTGTTTATAAATATAGACCTTAAAACTAAGTGAAGAACAGCGAGAGAAATAACAGTTAACATAATAACCAAAAAACTGTTCGACATCGACACTGATATACAAAATTCCCACCTTATATACCTTATATTAAATCTTATCTTGTTTATTTTTGTACTAGTATAGTAGGAGGAAAAAATATCAAATGAATAGAATGTTAATGGAAAAAGAAATTGATGAAACGGTAGCATATGTTGTAGATCGATTCCTACAGGCAGGGCTAAAGTATAATCATTTACTTGCTATAACTCGTACTATGACATCTGATTTTGGAGTAAGTTCGGAAAAAGAAGCTGAAAAACTAGTTAAGAACTATCTAACGTCACTTAATTACCCGTATTCCCTTTAAATTTATTGACTCATTCATTGCCTATAAGAGTGTTTATTAAAACTAGAAATGAGTTACTCAAGTATCGAAAACTATCCTTGAATAAAAGGGATAGTGCCCTTTTATTTAAAGTGCCATTTTTTTGAATAAATAATTGTACAAAGAATCGAAATTTGAAATTGTTAATAAAGGAGAGGAGGGCCCCATGAATACATATTTCATCAAATTAACTGAACCTACTCAAACCCTTGTAGAAGTGTTTAGTCGGTGGGAAAACGACCCCACTTTAATCCCGTTGACTCGCCCCCACCAAAACAAGTCAGAATTGGAACGCCAGAGGATAATTACCCTTGATAGCTTAACACAACGCTTGGAAAACCATCACATCTACCTGATATATTTGGATGAACAGTTGATCGGCGAAATGAACTATATGGTAGATCCGAGCCATCTCTACAAAAAAAATCAAGGGACCGCCTGGATAGGGATTACGATTGGTGAGTCTGAAGGTCGGGGCAAAGGGATTGGTTATGAGGCGATACAATTTTTAGAAGAACAGATTAAGAAGCAAGGTCTTAAACGTATTGAACTGGGCGTGTTTGAATTTAACATACAGGCACAGAAGCTGTATCAGAAGCTGGGCTACAAGGCAATTGGCAGTATAGAAGATTTCACCTATTGGCAAGATAAATTGTGGTCTGACATCCGCATGGAGAAGTATTTAGAAGATAATTCAAACGAGATGTAACATAATCCATAACAACATGGAACTGGCAATTTAAGTGCTAGAAATATTCTTCAGTACAATCTTCATTTAAAATATATTAACTAATTAGCTAACTGGATTTTGAGGAGGTCCTTGTATAGGATCTCCTTTTTTATTTATCAATTTAATTTTATCCCTAAGCTGCAAGATATCCAAATAGATGCTTGCGTTCCTTTATCTTATTAAGAGGTGAAGGATTAATGTTAAATATAACTTTCCACTGGAAACTTTCTCAAATACCAGAACGAGGTGTAGAGAAGCACTGCAAAATGGGTGGGGAATTATCTGTTTTTACGGACACGAATGTGAGAAGGCATAACGCAAACGGAAAAAGCATATACCAATATGCGATTTATAAATGCGGAAAAAATCATACGTGGAACAAAAAGTTAGCTATTTATAAAACGTTCTCAGAGCATGTTGCTGAAATCGAGGAGCAAAGAGAAGAATCTTCTATAGTGTCAGCCATTCCGATAACTAGCTTAGTAGAACAAGGAATAAAGGTGATACACATTGTACTAGATGATGTGACAGGAAAACATCGAATTGATAAAGTACTTGCAAATCAAATTGAGGATTGGAGTCGATCACAGATTATAGATAAGATTGAAAAAGGAGCAATTCAATTAAATGAACAAGTCATTAAACCTAGCTCAAGACTGTCAAAGGGAGAACGCATTTCCATTTTCATAGATTAAATAAATTTTCATCAAAGTCGCAAAATGGTGAAGATGGATATTCAATATACGTTTGCGCCCTACGATATTCCGTCAAAGGAAGCGATTGCTGCATAAGGTAATCGCTTTTTTTTCTTAAGAATCGAGCTGGTTAGTTAAATAGCAATTACAGAATATTGATACTTAAAGGGAATAACCTTTTCAATAAATAATAAATATTTACAGATAGAAAAAATATAGATTCAGAGAAAATGGGGGTTGAGGTATGAAAGAAAAGACAGGAAAAAGATATAATGTTCCAGTTGGTTCTAAAAGTGCAATTACTTTTGGTTCCGCTATAGCCATTACTATATCTTGGAGTATTCATAAATCAGTTCTCTGGGCAATAATTCACGGGTTCTTTAGTTGGTTCTACGTTATATATTACGTTTTGACTAGGTAAGGATGGAACGACCACCGTCGAAAGTGGATCCATAAGCTGTGTGAAGAATGAATAAAAGAGACATTGCAGGTAACGGGTTCTTTTTTAGAGTACAAACGTAAAATGGTTAGCAAAGATCTATTTAGCCCATTGACAAAAAAGATAAATTCTATTATCTTAGTAAAAAAACAATACAACATTTAAATTCGTATAACCCCAATGATATGGTTTGGGGGTCTCTACCAGGAACCAACAAATCCTGATTACGAAGAAGATGCAAGCATGTACTTGTATCTTCTTCGTAATCAGGATTTTTTTTGTGAAAAATTAAGGAGGTCCAACAATGAACTTTTCTATATTGCCTAAAATTGAACTTCACTGCCATTTGGATGGGAGTGTTAGACCTGAGACCATCATTGATATTGCAAAGAAAGATGGCATCAGTATACCTTCCTTTGATAAGGAAGAGATGAAAGAAGAACTAATTGCTCCATTAGACTGCGAATCCTTAGATGAATATTTAAAAAAATTTTCCATACCTAATTTAGTAATGCAGTCAAAAGAAAATTTGAAAAGAATTACCTTTGAGCTTTTTGAAGATGCAGCAAAGGAAAATGTGAAATATATGGAGGTTCGATTTGCACCGTTACTTCATACGAAAATGGGATTATCTGTAGAAGAAATCATTCAAAGTGTGATAGATGGAATGAAAGAAGCAGAAGAACAATTTGATATCATTGGAAATATCATTTTGTCATGTATGAGAACGATGGCGGTGGAAAGTGCTTTTGAGGTCGTCGAAAGGGGCAAGATATTCCTTGGAAAAGGGGTTGTCGCGATTGATTTGTGTGCTTCGGAAGAGGAAGGATTTTGCGGAAAATTTATTGAACCAATCGCAATGGCTAGGGAATATGGCTACAGAGTCACGATCCACGCCGGTGAAACTGGAATCGGAAAAAATGTGCTTGAGGCTATTGAATGGTTGGGGGCTGAAAGGATTGGACACGGTGTGTTCATTAAAGACTGTGTAGAAGCTTACAACATTGTAAAGGAAAAACAGATAGTGCTTGAAATGTGTCCAACAAGTAATGTCCAAACCAAAGCAGTAAACCAATTTGGTGATCATCCAATCTACGATTTCCACAGGGATGGAATAAAAGTAACCGTTAATACGGACAACAGAACGGTATCAGATACAACGATGGCGAAGGAATGTGATTTAGTCTGTAATGAATTTGCTATGAGTGATGAAGATTATAAACAAATTTACATGAATAGCGTGCAAGCCTCTTTTGCAAATGTAAAAACAAAGGATAAATTGAAGAAATATCTACTAGATATATAAAGTTTATTTTAAATCCGCAACCTCTCCATGGAAAAGTGGGTTTAAAATTTGAAAAGGCTTGGAAATATTATTTGTATTCTAATGCATAAGTTTGGAACCAATGCCTATTTCAAACGTAAGTAATGCAATAGACTTAGTTTGGGGAGGCAAAAGTATGAGGCAGCTTTATATAAAGCAGAAGGTATTCAGTCTTAGTGGGAAATTTACAGTAAAGGATCAGCTGGAGAAGGATATATATTACGTGGAGCGACGTTTTATTACAGCTTAAGAATAGGCAAGATTGTATATTTTAAGTATTGGTCTATGACAAGCAAACACAAATGGGTAACACATGATATAAATATATTTTACTTTGCTACGGGGGTATATATGAAAATTCACTATTATTTAGGGTGGTTTAGCAATTTCTTCCCAGAGAATTTGGGCAGGGTTTTACAGGAGGATATAACGAATAGAAAATCACTTGTTATGATTAGCTCGAATCCATCTGTACTTGAAGACGATGGTGTTACTGAACGCTCGTGGCTTGACCGGGCCGGGATTGTGTTTGATGAATACCATTTACTTAATTTTCGTCTACAGAAGGAAGATGCCCAAACGTTAATTCGAAACGCTTCAGCCATATTCTTGTTAGGTGGAAATACTCTTAAACAAAATGATTTCTTGAGGGAGTATGGATTGTCAGATTTGATAAAAAAAAGTACAGCTATAGTAATCGGAGCAAGCGCTGGCGCGATCAACATGTCAGCCAAATGGATATGCTCGAAGAAACTAGGATATAAAGTTGAAAAAAGCACAACTTACAACGGGATTGGCCTTGACGATTTTGCCGTCCTGTCTCATTTTGATCTTGAAAATAACATGGCACAGGTTCAAAGCGAACTGTCTCACTTGTCGAAAGAAATGGATATTTATGCGTCAAACAAAGATTGCGCTGTACGTGTAAGGGGAGACAAAATCGACATCCTGGGTGATGTATATTTAATTTCAAAATCAAGAATTCAGAAGTTGGATAGAACACTCTAGTTGAAGGTTTAAAATGATATCTTAAAAGTGAGGATGCATATGAAACAATTAACATTCCATGAGTTACAGAGCTACCTGGCATTAGAATACAAAGAAGGACGAACTTCTTCTGGTTTTTTATGCAGCTAGTAGAAGAAATTGGAGAGGTAGCTGAGGTATTAAATCAGTTAGAAGGTCAAAAAGCAGATTCATGGGATAATAATGCTTTAGAAAAAGATTTAGTCGATGTTATACACTACGCAGTGGCCATTGCGAGCATAAATAATATTGATTTAACCAAGGCCAATATTAAGAAGGATCAACAAGCAGCAATTAAATATAATCAATCTCCAAATCTAGAAGAATATATAAAATCAAGTTAACTGGATGTACCTGTGCCCCTCAACATGAAAACGAATATCCAGGATAATATGCTTTACCTCATAGACAATGAAGAAAATGGAGGAACAAATGAATATAGAACTTGAAAAGCTGATTTATGCTTTAAACCAACAATTCAAGGCGAATATCATTTCTACTGACTACGAAACTATGCCGTTTGGGGCGAAGGTATGAGACAGATTATTGCAATGGGTGGTGGGGGATTTTCAATGGAACCAGAAAACCCACTACTGGATAAATACATTTTAGCTCAAGTGAAAAAAGACATTCCCAAGGTTTGTTTTATTCCGACCGCCAGCGGAGACCAAGCAAATTATATAGAAAGATTTTATAGCGCATTTAAGCTACTGCCTTGCCAACCCTCTCACATATCATTATTTGAGCCAGATTTTATAGACTTAGAAAAGTTTGTTCTTGAGCAAGATGTAATTTATGTCGGAGGTGGGAATACCAGAAATCTGCTTCTTTTGTGGAAGGAATGGGGATTAGATCAAGTTTTAAAAAAGGCTTATGAAAAAGGAGTCATACTTGCTGGACTGAGTGCTGGTGCAATATGTTGGTTTGAAGAAGGATTAACTGATCCATTAAATGGCCCGTTGTATAAACTAGATTGTTTAGGCTATTTGAAGGGAAGTAATTGTCCGCATTATGATGGTGAAAATAAAAGAAAGCCTTCATATCACCAATTAATCCTAGAAGGAAAAATGAAAGAAGGATACGCAGTAGATGACGGAGCCGCTCTTCATTTTATAAATGAAACACTATTTAAATCTGTTAGTTCAAGACCGAAAGCAAAGTCTTACTTTGTTAAATGTGTAGATGGTGAAATTACTGAAAATGAGATTAATACAATTTACTTAAGCGGTTGATAGCGAATTCCTTATTCAAGGATATGGAGCCCGGTTAGTAAAATAATAAACCTTAATAGCCACTCTTCAATAAAAGGAAGGGTGGCTATTCTTATCGAATTTAACAACTATCATGATTTTTCAAAGGGGTTTACAAATGGAGAATGATTTAAAGATATACTACGGAGAACACCACTCGCAATTTGGTATATTGCGAGTCCCTGAGAATTCTGACTCATGTCCTGTAATAGTACTGATTCACGGTGGATTTTGGCAAGCAAGATATAACTTAGACGAGAATAATCCAATTGCTGAGGATTTGACCAAAAGAGGATTTGTAACATGGAACATCGAGTATAGGAGAGAGGGTGAAGATCGGGGAGAATGGGCCAGCACATTTAATGATGTGATTGATGCAATAAACCATCTATCAAAAATTGCTGAGTCACATCCAATTGACCTGTCCAAAGTTACTGTTATTGGTCATTCGGCAGGTGGCCATTTAGCACTTTGGTTAGGTTCAAGAATTAGATCAAGGGCAATCGATGGTCCTTTTAACGAGCTTCTAGTTACTGTTCAAAAAGTGATCAGTTTAGCTGGAGTGACAGACTTAGTCAAGATGTGGGAATTCCATGAGCAAAAGAAAATGAAGAGTCACGTAGCTGCACTATTAGATGGATCTCCTGAAGAAGTTTCTGAGCGTTATAAAATGACTTCCCCAATTGAATTGTTGCCAATAAAGGTAGAACAAGTATTGATACATGGTGAGTCGGATCGACATGTCCCAGCAGATTTAAGTAAGGATTATTACAAAGTTGCCGTGGATAAGGGAGAGAACGTAAAGCTGGTGATTCTCCCAGATATAGAGCATTTTAAAATTATTGATCCGACTTCTTCTGCATGGACCTCTGTTGTAGAGTCAATATAATTTCTTTCTTGAACTAACCAATGGCGTATGCTTTTACTAAATTGGGCCCTCAAGAATCGGAAATAAAAATATTATGATTAAGTTTATTAATTAATCGTTTTGAAATAATTGGTATTAATCATCAGGACAGCATTGATGAAGAAAACTAGAGGGGGGAGTATTAATGGACAATGAGCATAAAAAAATACCGGTGTGGGCATTTGAAACAATTGAGATAAAAAAGCCAGATCCTAATTGGAAGGACAAAGGGATTCAGGAAATAGAGGAACTTTACATTCTACTTTCAACTTTTGGTGTAAAGCAAGTAGAACATATTGGCAGCACCTCAATTCCTAATTTGCCAGCAAAACCAATTATCGACTTAATGGCTTCGATTCCATCATTGGAACCTATCAATAAAATTGCGGAAACGCTAAATTCACACGATTGGCATTATGTACCTCCCGAATTAGATAAGCGGCCGTGGAGAAGATTTTTTGTAAAAGTGAAGAACGACAAACGAGTAGCACATTTACAACTAATGGCAGAAGGAGAAGGACGTTGGGATCAACTAATTAAGTTTAGAAATAAATTAAGAACCAACGCAGACCTTGCAAATGAATACGCTGCAATTAAAAGTCACTTAGCACAGGAATATAAAAGTGATCGTGAAACATATACAGCTGCAAAAACAGAATTTATTAATAAGGTGTTACATAACTAAAGGGAGCTTATCAGAAAATTAGGTAAGCTTCTTTTTTATGCAAAGTTTATATTGAGTAAGTGGTTGAAATTTGAAATAATTGGAATGAGGGAATAGGTAGATCAGGAAATTGTTTTATCATCATCATAATCATAATCAATTTTTTTAGCCTATATATTTAAAGGAGCGTCAAGCTTTCATGATTCATAAAAGGGATAAAGAATAAGGAGGAGAAGATGGTCGGTACTAAACTATTATTATTTGGAGCGATGTTTTATTGTGTGAAATTTTTATTAAAGGCCATTCTTATCAAGACATTCAAAGTAAAAAAAGAGCCATATCATGATGATGATGGATTCGTTAATAAGAAACACAAAAGCATTAATATTATTATAGGTCCTATCGTAATTCTTACCTTGGTATTCCTTTTTTACCTTCAGCATATAGGGGTTTTTTCACAGATGTTATTCTTGGGAATCTGTTTGTTATTTATTGCGTTATTTAATGTTATCGAAGCATTTTTTTGGTGGCAGGATGACGAGAAATCAAGATATTTCGTATTATGTATCGGAGAAGCAATGTTATTTATTATCTTCGGAATCATTATATGGCAGTTTGGTATATTCGGTCTAACCACCATTTGATAGAACATTAAACTAGTTCAATTAAGTAAAGAGTGTATTACTAAACTAATAATGAGAGCAAATAGCTTTTTATATTTTATTTTCTGATATTTGAAACTATTTAAGTTTCTTAAAAGTATATTATAGAAGGGAGAGTGATTAGGATGCTACAGGCATTTCTTATAATAGGTGTTATAGGTATTTTTATTTCAGGAGTTTTTTTGGGAGTATGGACGAGCGGGCAACAACAAAGGGCTAATTATCATTCGGAGACCACAGGACACAGAAACTTTAGAACAAAGATAGGATTATTTTCTGGTATGGTGGGTCTAGTTTCATTAGGCATAGCGGCATTGATATTTTATTTGTAAGAATCCCGTACTTGGTTTCAAAAAAAGTTGTAACTCGTCAAATAAAGGAGAAAGATATAATGAGAATAGAAACTAAAACATTAGAAGCAATAAAAGTGTTGTCCCTGGTTGTTATCGCAATTAGCTCCGTGTTCATAGCAATTTGGCTTGCCCAAATCATTACTCTTTTAGAGGTTATAGGTAGTAATCTAAATGGAATTAACTCTAGCATATTTGATTTAGTAAATAGGGAATAGGTTCTAACAAAAATTATCGGGGGCGATAGTTGAAATGTGATCTCCATACTTTATAGAGGGAGGAATAGGGGTATACAATGAAAATTCTAAAAAATATGATTGTAATTTCAGTATTCACTATGTTGCTATCCTCTTGTGGTAACTTCAATTCAATAAGAGGTTGTCCTGACGCTGCAATTGAATGGATTGATATGGTCATGATCCATGATATAAAATACCAACATCATTTCCCCGAGCCTGTTGATGAGAATATTCCCATTGATTTTGAAATAGGTAAAGAGCTTGGAAAAGTAGATTATAAGATGGCTGATAGTGCGTGTAGTAACCATAAAATGAATAACGGCGATGCTGCATATTTAGAAGAGGGCACACCAATTTATGAAATTAAAGGATATCCTTCTGCTTTAGTTGTTGCGGCAAATGATAAGGTATATGTAGCAGACAAAAACTTAAATGCAAAAACGGCTGGGGATTTATATCCGATGGATACGTTGTTGAAGAATATCTATATTGAAAGCACGGAAGATGGAAGTAGAATACATACATTCTCGCAACCTTCCAAAAATAAATTCCTGGATGCTTGGTATAAATTAAAATTGGAAGATATCCAGACATTAAATAAAGAAGATAAAATGGAAGGTAAACGAATATTTTTAGAGTTTGAACTTGAAAATGGAGTTTCCTTTAGGTTGCTTTATTGGGCTGACTCTAATATTTTTCATAATGGAGCAATAGGAAACAAAGAAATAAAAGATGTTATTAACTATGAAATGTCAATTTTAAGTAACTAATCCGTGATAATTCAAAGTAAATGGCATTGAACAACGGCGTGAGGTAAACTTTGTTCCAAAAGCTAAATTAAGAGGTGCGCAATGAGTAATAGTTTGAATAGATTGGAACCAATAGATGCAGCCCATAAGTTTATAAGTAAGCATTTTCCCGATTGTGACGGGGCTTTATTGGCAGGGAGTGTGGTTCGAGGTGAGGAGACGGAAACATCTGACCTTGACGTTGTGATCTTCGATAGAAAACTTCATTCCTCATACAGAGAGTCACTGATTGATTTTGGGTGGAATATAGAAGTTTTTGTACATAGCTTAATCTCATATAAAGATTTTTTTAAAAGTGATTATGAAAGGGCCAGGCCCTCGATGCCAAGAATGGTATCTGAAGGCATAGTCTTAAAAGATAATGGGATCATTGAGACCATAAAAAACGAGGCGAAAGAATTATTAGCCAAAGGTCCAGAGAAATGGTCTACTGAAACAATCGAGACTAAAAGGTATTTTATAACTGATGCATTAGACGACTTGATTGGTTGTAAAAATAGAGCTGAAGAAATTTTTATCGCTGGTACACTTGCTGAATTAGTAAGTGAATTTGTATTGAGGACCAATGATAGGTGGGTTGGCGCTTCAAAATGGGTTGTAAGGTCATTAAGGGAATATGACATGGAGTTTGCAGACTGTTTTGTCGACGCTTTTGATGATTTTTATAAAACAGGTAATAAAAACAAAATCATTCAACTTGTGGATGGGATATTAAAGTCCCATGGAGGGCGCTTGTTTGATGGTTTTTCTCTAGGGAAAAAACTTGCGCCATCCTGAAACGATTGAATGTGTGACTGTATATGTAGTTCCAGTCAAAAAACGATCTCCAACTCGAAGATCGTTTTAACATGATAAAAAATAATATTATTCCAAAATGTAGAACCCCTATCAGTGCACCCTTTTATAATACTAAAAAGGAGTGCGGTGACAAAATGGGTATCATCCTTGTTTATTTGATTATCGGTGTATTGATTAGTACATCAATTTTTGCGGTGGCCGATTTTAGACCTTGGTATTTTTTTGTTGCATTGTGCGTTTTATGGTTACCTCTAATTGTAATTGGAATGATCATGACTTTATTTATGGATATAGAAGAAATCTCCAATAAGCTAAACAGATAAAAGCACAAAGCCAAGAAATAAATCCGAATACCGAGACAATGGTCGTTTCGGACCAACCATATTTTAAGCCAAAATGATAATGAATCGGTGTCATTTTGAAAATGCGCTTATTAGTTAGTTTAAATGATGAAACTTGTAAAATGACCGACAGCTGTTCAGCAAAATATATAAAGAATAAAACGGGAATCAAGATTTCAACTTTCTCCATGACTGCAAGAAAGGATAGCGACCCCCCGATAGCCAGTGATCCCGTATCCCCCATAAATGCTTTGGCAGGAAAAATATTATAAATGAGAAAACCAAGTAAACACCCAATCATAACTAAACAAAAAATTTGCACTTCTGAACTGTCTGATACCATAAAAAAGAAAAAGTATGTAGGGATTGCAACAACTCCTAAAAGACCGTCTAATCCATCCGTAAAGTTAATGGCATTTGCAGAACAAACGACAAATAGGGTGATGACAATGACATATAACATCATTGGAAGATCCAAAGAAATGTTTTTATAAATATTGATGCTGGTATCTACGCCTAGCTCGTTGATCACGTAAAAAAGCAAAGTACCTGTAAAAGTAAATTGAAGAATAAGTTTGGTCTTACCCGATACCCCTCCTGGATCTTGACGAGAGGCTTTCCAAAAGTCGTCCAAAAACCCTATGAAACTAAAAAGAATGTAAGTAACACACAAAAAGTACATCAATGGAGTAGGCGAAAGAAGTAGTGATATTATAATTCCTACAAAAAGAATGATGCCGAACATTAGCGGAGTGCCTTTTTTTAACTGATGACCTTTAGGAAGTTCTTTCCTTATAGGCTGAATGAGATGAAGTTTTCTTAAAACGGCAATTAACAGTGGAGATAAAATTGTAACAACTACAAATGCAATCAAGGCCGGGATTATTTGATCAATCACTTTTCATTTACCTCTTTTCTCTTTACTATTAATAATAAATTCTATAAAAACAATCCATTACCTCTATTCCTTACAATCCAATATTAAATACGTATAAATTCTGGTTTAATAGAGACCTATTAATTATTATGAAAATGTGTGATCAAGCAATGGCGCAAAACAAAATGATATTAAGTTAAAGGGGGCTCTAGTGTGCTTAACGTAGAGTTAAGAAGGCCAAGAATTGAGGATAACAAAGAGCTAAATAAATTTTTTAGAACGGTGATAAATGATACATTTATGAAAGAAGGTATAGGGGATAAATTAGAGGATATAGAAGACGAAATTGAAGCGAAGAAAACCTACTTGGAAAGCGATTTGGAAAGTAATGGTGAAAAACGATTTTTCCTGATTGCTTTAGACGGAGCAAAAATAATCGGTACAATCGAATATGGTGCAGCAAGCGATCTGATAAGAAAATGTACAGATAATGCATTTAAAGATCTAATCGAAGTGGGGACAGTATTCGTGGATCCTGCCTACCAAAGGAAGGGCATAGGTAATTTACTATTAAATAAAATGTATAAAGCACTGTCTAATAAGGGAATTGAAGAATTTTGCTTGGATAGTGGATATATGCGTGCACAAAAAATCTGGAAAAAGAAGTATGGAGATCCTAATTATTTGTTAGAGGATTATTGGGGAGAAGGCTATCATCATATGATATGGCGAGTCAAAATGGATGATTTTTTGAACTAGAATAGCTACTATTCAGATTTTTTGTACCGTTAATCCAGTAAGAATCGAATATGAAACTCAAAACTCAGATCAAAGTGACCTGAGTTTTTTTCTATGCAAAAAACAGCTAGTTTCCAAGTTCAGTAGTATCCAAGATGGACAATTGGTAAAATATATATGGAAAACTAAATATTAGGTGTAACTTTCGGCGGATATGACTGTCTGTATATGGGAGAGAGGGGAAATGTGATGTCCGACCCTAGGATAAAGATATATGAAAATCATAAACAGGCGATCTATTCGTATTTATATCGATCCACACTCAACAGGCATATTGCCGAGGATCTGACACAGGAGACTTTTTTCCGGGCATTCAAGTCCCTTTCCACTTATAGGGGGGATGCTTCCATGAAAACCTGGCTTTTTAAGATTGCCCGGAATACTTACATTAATTTTTGCGTGAAAAAGCAAACTCAGTTGGAGATGCACTCTGGGACCTTGGATGAGAGGACGGCTGTCCTGCACGATCCATACAAACAGGCTGAGGATAAGCTGATGATTCAAATGATACTGTTGAAGCTACCGGAAAATTACCGGACCTATATCCTGTTGCGTGATGGGAACGGACTGACCTATGAGGAAATCGCAGAAGTCACCAATGAATCGATTGCACAGGTGAAGGTTGGCATCTATAGGGCCAGAAAAAAGTTCCGTGAAATCTATAAGAAGGAGGTGGGGGAGGAACGATGAAGCTAGAACATGAGGTAGTGAGGGATCTGTACCCTTTATATATGGAAAACGAATTAAGCCCTGCAGTCAAGCAAGCAGTTGATGCTCACCTAAGTGAATGTGAAGCATGCAGGAACACCTATCAGACGGGAGAGGGATTTTTCGATCATATAAAGGAACTGGAAAAGGTTCCGGACACTGTAGATGATAAAGTATGGTTAAAAATCAAACTCACCCGTTATAAATGGATCTCTACACTGTTAGTCGCAGTTATCCTTACCCTGCTTGTGACGGACTATAAAAGTGGAAGAGAAAAGTTGATGTTGGAATTTGAAAATTACTACAGAAGTCAGGAATTACTGCCTGTTATGATTAATATAGTGAAAGAACCAGAACATAGTGACCTGGAATATGTACACCGTGACGTGAGTCAACTTCTTGTAGATAAGATAGCGCTTGAGGAGCACCTTAATTTTATAGAAAAACATCAACTAAACAACACAGAATATTACTTAAGCATCAATACCTCAAACTTCAACTCGATGCTTGAAATCATGCAATTCCGTTTTGACCAGGGGATGTGGTCAGAAACGGATGAGGCCGCATATCAAGCCACCCAACAATATTTTGAAGAACTGAACCAACTGTCAAACAGGCAATACCAGAAATTCAAGCATGGATATAGCTCTTATTTTGAAACACTCGACGTGGAAGAATTCGATAGGTTCTACAAAAATATTAATAACCTGAGTGACAGTTATACTCGTTTTCACAAGCTTCCAGAGGATTTGCAGCCAATGGATGAAAAGGAACTCGCAAAACAGGTGGCCCATATATTGGACGTTCAAGAGAAAAAGGTGGAATTGAGAAAAGAGAGTCCTTTAAACGATAGTCCCTACACCTATCAGTTTCATATTGATGGACAATATGATGGAGCGATAGATGGATTGACCGGGCAATTGCTGGAGGTGCGTAGCTATCCGGCAGAACTGGATGGACCAACTCTTACTAAGGAGGAAACCGAGGAAAAGGTGAAAGGCTATTTAGAGAAAATTTATGGCAGCAACTTCATATACGACCTGGTACCGAACGGAGGAGATCCCAGCAATGAAAGTAAAGACTATAAGCTATATAGCTTCAAAATAATACCTACTTATAATGGCTATCCGCTTTATACTCCGCTTGAACAGGATACAGTAATGACGGTAAATGCAAGAACTGGTGAAATAGATAGATTTCGTCATAATCAGGATGTTCCGTCCTATAGGGATATCCATAAGCAGGAGCTTGAAATAGCTGTTACGTTGGAAACTCTCAACAAGCAAAGAGTAACAGAAACCGTGATGATCTATTCCGCCATTTCCGGAAAATTCGAACTGGTGCATATGAATCCTGCACTGGACTACTTTGAAAATGGGAAATTCTATTCAGCAAAAACAGGCAAGGAAGAGTGGATTCATGTAGATGGAAGATAGGTTGCGGTATGCTGCAGGTTACAGTCAGGATAATGAAACTTTTTCATGTACTAATCGTAAAAACGTTAAATATTCTTTGTAGAGGTGACAGATATGGGAGCATTTAATTTAGGGGACGCTCTGTTTCAAAAGTTTAGTTTAGGTTTTCTTGTTTTGCTTGTGTTGTTCGTGGCTTTTGTATTCAGAAGCATTAAGCAGCGGACGATTCAACTAAATCGTTTGGAGGAAAAAGTGGAGAAATTGAGCACGGAAGTTAAAAGGGGTAATTCATAATTCAATGGGAAGTGGCCGATGATGATCTACAAGGTTCTATTAATAGGAGCCATCCTCATATTTATCCTGGAACTATTTATAGGCCCACGATTTTTAGGGATGGAAACAGGGAATACTGGTTTGTTTGTTGGATTGATGATGCTATGTACGGTGATAGGGCATTTATTGAAAAAAGAAAGCGCCAAATAAGGGGAGCCTTCTGTTCTGGGGGCTTTTTCCTTTGATATGGACTCGAGGCAAAAAAACAAGGGTGGAAATTGTAGCAAAGTTGAAACCATTTCAATCAATGAAACGTTAAAATAATAGGGAAAGCAGGAGGTATTCAGATGAAACTGAGAAGCATACATAACAATGATTTTCTTCGGATCTCCACTAATCTAAATGAATGGTGGGGCGGACGCAATATGGTCGACATGCTTCCCCGCCTGTTCATCGACCACTTCCAAGATACAAGCTTCCTGTTGGAGAAGGATGGGCAGTTGATGGGTTTTGTCATCGGGTTTGTTTCGCAAAGTCATCCAGAAAAAGCGTACATCCATTTTGTTGGGGTAAACCTTAAAGCTCGGAAAGAAAAGGTCGGACGCAGATTATATGAACACTTTTTTCAGGTTGTAAAAGAGAAAGGCTGTCAGATGGTCGGGTGTGTCACATCTCCTGTAAATACCGTATCAATCGAATTCCATACCAAACTCGGTTTCTCCATAAAGCCAGGTGACTATGAGGTGAACGGAATATCCATTCATCAAAATTATGATGGGATTGGGCAGGACCGGGTGGTCTTTGAAAAGCGATTATTGGAGGGAAGTAGATGAGAGTAGGAAGTATGGTAGCATTCTGCTTGGCTGTTATGCTATTTGGCATCGGAACTTTTGCATCTTGGTATGAAGGCAGTGATTTGGTGGAAAGACCTTCAGAATGGGAAAGTACCGCGAAAATTACTTCATGGTGGAATGACGGGGCAGTGGAAAGGGGGAATATCTCGCAGCTCGACTATTTCATCTATGTGTTAAAGTATAAGCCTCTTTTCCCCATTTTGATGTTGGTGAGCTTCGTCTATATCCTTTTTGCAGTGGGGAAAAGATGGATGAAAGGAAAGAGAATACTTTCGGTTTATTCGGCAGGGATTGCATTGATGCTTTTTTGTGGAGCGATGCTGGTGGGAGGGTCTCCTACTGCCGGAGCTAAACTGATGATGACTGCACTGATAGTATCGGGAGGTCTGATGACCATTTATGCGAGTTTCAACTATCTTCAATTAATGAGAAATGCTGAACGGTGAAAATAGTGAAGCCGGGAACCATGCTGACAAGCAATCAGCATGGTTCCCGGCTTTTTGATAAGTTAATACTTATTCCCGTTCTTATCAACATAAACAGATTTAACAATCGTCCTCTCGAATGCATTCCCGTCCTTTGTTACGCCTTTTACATCAAGCGTAATCGTATAGACTCCTTCCTCTTTGAAGTTCATTGCCACTTTTCCCTTATTGGCAACCTTCATGCCGAAGTTCTGCTTCGCTTTCCCATCTTTGTTTACTTTTACTTCCACGTTGAAGTCCTTCACTTTGTTTCCTTTATTTTTTAATTCAAGCGTTGAGTCCTCAAGGACAATCTCTTCGTTCAGTTCGGTATGGAAGCCTACGGTCATCAAGTAGGCTGCCTTATCCTTCTTCGCTTTTACCGTCCAAACACCAGCTTCGGGATAGGAGATCTGGAAGGTGTGATGATGTCCGCCTTTGAAAATCTCCTGATCAACGGCATGTTTGAAGTCACGGTACACTACACCGGAAGGACTGATTACTTCGATGTTTTTGGTCTGTTTGTCACTTAACCAATCAAGGTCGATTTTCTGTACATTCTCCTCGACAAAGAATGTTTCTTTTCCTTCCACATGAAACTCACCACCGCGGTGAAGGGCACTGATGTTGGTAGGCTCCTGCTCAACAGGCTCGACCGTCGCACTTACCTCACTAAGCGCAGCTACTCCTGATGTCTGAGTGGTCGTCAAATATGGCCGGAAATACTGGAACGTGCCGCCCTCGCGTACGGTAGTGTGGTTCCAGCTGCTCACCTTGACCTCCGTGCTGTATGGGAGACGTGAACTTGCAACCGTAACTGCGCCATCGTTGGAGCCATAAGAGCTTAAGTACAATCCACCCCAATACAGGGATGAGCCGAAGCTTCCCCATTTTGTGCCTGCCAAGGTATAGATTTTATTGCGAGAACGGTTTGTGTGGTTATCAATTTGAGGTCTATAGCTGTTCATATAACCTGTTTGAAGCGAATAAGTTGCATCGTTTTTGCTGCCAAGAATAGCAGAAAGCCAGCTTGCCCAGCCGCTGTATGCGAGGTCTGCAAGCTGTGAACCGTAATGAGGACTGGATAAGGTGATGAGGTTTGATACATAAGGGTATGCCCCGTAATGAACGAGGGCATTTTGTGAATCGATGCCGCCTTTGCTATGGGCAATGATGACAATTTTCTTTTGATTAAAATGGTTGTAGATATCGCGGATCCTTGCACTTACAATCGAGCCGTTATCCCACATGTTTTTGTCAGGATGGACGTCTATGAATGCCGTCTGATAGCCGTTATTCAAAGCAGTCTGATACATATTATTGTTTTCCCACCAGGTTTTCGAAGAGCTATTGATTCCATGGACAAATACGATCACCGGCTTGTTCGGATCCACATAGCTTGGAGTATCTCCGACATACCACTGCCCTGGGACGCCGCCGGGATCATCCTTACCGCCGATTGTCCCTGCATTTACAGAAACCGGTACCACAAGAATTGCAATAAGCAAAATCAACACCAACCTTTTCATTCCACCACTCCATTTCTTCTAGGAAATGGGAGATCTTCTCCCCATCTATCCTATCGGAAAGCGGTATCACTTCAGAAGTATTTTTTGAAAAATGAGCGAAAGGACATGGGAATTAAAGGATAAGGTAGGAAAAAAGATTTACCTTTCAACAATTAGTGGGATAGCTTTCGGGTAATAAGAAAAAAAGGGTGGATTTTTACTTTCCTGCTAAAAAATTCATCTTGTACATAAATATCCCAAATATCTCGAAAACAAACATTTTGACATCAAGATATGTATATGGTAGAAATGATAAGTAAATAATAATCCAACAAGAAGAAGGAGAGATTTCTTCATGACAACTACCAACAAAAATTCAGCAATTTCTGTAATGAATGAACGTCATTCTGTTCGTAAATATACCCAATATGAAATGCCACAGGCAGACCTTCAAGCTATCCTGGAGGCGACAATCACGGCACCATCGTCCTGGAACCTGCAACACTGGAAATTCCTTGTCGTCCAGTCGGATGCACAAAAGGAAAAACTCCTGCCAATCGCTTACAACCAGCAGCAAGTGGTCGATAGCTCTGTGACCATTGCCATACTCGGTGACTTGGAAGCAAACCATAATGCGGAAAAAGTATATGGAGAAGTCGTGAACAAAGGCTATATGACACCAGAAGTAAAAGAAATGCTCACTGGCCAAATTCATGGTGCTTATACGAACGATCAATTCGCTCGTGACGAAGCGGTGATGAACAGCTCTCTTGCTGCGATGCAATTGATGCTTGCTGCAAAAGACCTTGGATATGATACCGTACCTATGGGCGGCTTTGACCGTGCAGCATTCAAAAAAGAGTTCAACGTTCCGGAACGCTATATTCCGGTGATGCTGATATCAGTTGGTAAAGCTGCTGCAGAAGCACACGGAACTTTGCGCTTGCCGCTCGATGAAGTGGTGGCATACGAAACATTTTAATGGATAGATGGGAAGCCCGCTTTGCAATTGTTGTTGCAATGTGGGCTTTTTTTTGTGGTATCAAAACAACTCAAGCATAACTTGATATACATGGATGAAGGAAAAACTTACAATAAAAGTATCAAAACGAAGAGGTGATGGAAGTGTTCAATATGAAGAAAATCGGGGTACAGATTGCAAATTGGAGAAAAGCAAAAAAACTGACACAAATGAATTTGGCAGATCAGCTTGGTGTCAGTTATCAGGCAGTGAGCAATTGGGAACGTGGCGAAACGATGCCGGATATTGCAAAGTTACCGGAACTCGCAAACATTCTAGAGGTAAGTATTGATGAGCTGCTGAATAATGAAAAAGGAAGTACTCTGATCAACCAGATTATCGAAGGGGATCAGACAGAGTACGTAGTTTCCGTTGAAGAGTTTTCCAATGTTGCGCCGCTGCTGGATTCAGAAAAGGCAGATGAAGTATTCAAAGGATTGACAGAGGATCTTACTATCCATGACATTTCAGCATTCGCTCCATTTATAAGCCAGGAAATCCTTAATGAGTGTGCCAAGAAAGAGTTTGAAAAAGGAGGAATTCAACCATTAGTGGGCATCGCGCCTTTTATAAGCCAGGAAATCATCAACGAATGTGCCGAGAGGTCATTAGATGAGAACGGAATCAAATCCTTGGCTCCCATCGCCCCATTCATCAGCAAGGACAAGCTAGCTAGCATCACAGAGAAGGAGTTTGAAACACAAGGAATAAAGCAAATAAGTGCTATTGCGCCATTCCTAAAAAAAGATTTTATCTCCTCCATAGCGAAACGAGGCTTTGAAAAGGATGGAATCCAATCGATTGTCCCTATCTGTCCCTTTATTGATCAAAAGGTGCTAAACGAAATTGCGATGAAGGCAGTTTCTGAAAAAGGGTTAAAGGAAATCCTGCCGGTTGTGCCGTTTATTAATCAGGATTTAATAAATGGATATGTAAAAGAGCGTGTTGGGATAGAGTAGAGTCATCCAAAAATCATTCTCCTTATATATGTAAACCGTTCTGTTTTGAGGTGCTTTTTTAAAAAAAATTGCCGAAATGACAGTCGTTTGGACATCATTATTAGTATAGAAACTCGCCGTAGTAATTGGCGAGTTTCTTTTTTAGGTATACAAAACCATATTTAATTTAACCTCACTCACAGATGATCGGGTCATCTAAATCTTTCTAATTTAATGTCTTGTCCTTTATCGAAGAAGCAGCAAGAGAAAAAAAAGCGGAGATTTTCCGGTTAAATGCAGTATGTAGCTTGTTTCGGGGAAAATAAGGGGAGTTTTTCCGCTTATGCATAGCAAAATCACCTGTTTTCGAACTTTTCGAGTCAATAGGCGGAATTACTCCGTCTATTTATCAGCTCTAGCGCTTAACCTGATCTCCCAACCGATAAGTGCGAACCGTCTTGATCCTAGATGAAGGAATCAGCAGAAAAGATCAATAAAATTGTTGCTTAATATAGAAGGATTTCCCAGGATTTTGTCGAAACTTAAGTAAAAATAGAAACTGATATAAGGTGGAGATTCATATAAACATTGCAATGGTAAACGTAAAAGTGAAAATGAACAGCCTACAACTAAATGAACGTGAAATAAAAATTCTAGAAGTGTTACTGTTGAACATGTGTGCGCAGACGAACGCTCAAGTTACAAAAGGTGGGATGGCTTTGAATCCGTTGGAAAAAACGGAGAAAAGTATTATTTTTCATCAACAATTGGCTTGGCAACAGTTAATCACATCTGAACAGTATGTACAGATGAAAGAGGGACTCAGCCGCCGCATTACAAATGCCATAAAAATGTGTGAACTGTCTGAAGTTGAAATAGACTATAAGCAAAATGCTTTTTTAAATAGATGATAGAAAGAAATTTGGGGGAGTTAGAATGTTTTCGTACAAAGTAGATAAAGAGATATCTATCGAATTGCTTCAGCTTCAACATACAGAAGAGTTGTTTACTTTGATTGATACCAATCGCGAACATCTCAGCAAGTGGCTCCTATGGGTGGATAAACGTCAGTCACCAGATGATCTTGAACCGGTCATTCCGATCTGGCTACAAAAATATGCAGATAACAATGGCTTTGACGCAGGTATCAGATTTAACGGAAAGCTTGTGGGGATGATTGGTCTGCATTATATCGACTGGAAAAACAAATCTACGAGTATCGGTTATTTTCTTGCTGAGGATGCCCAGGGTCATGGTATCATTACAAAATCAATTTCAGCATTGCTGGATTACTTGTTTGATAGCCTGAAGATTCATAGAGTGGAAATACAATGTGCGGTCGGTAATGCTAAAAGCATTGCAGTTCCGGAAAGGTTGGGATTTTTAAAAGAAGGAATCAAACGGGACGGGCAGTGGCTTTATAACCATTATGAAGACTTGGTAACGTATAGTATGTTAAATCGTGAGTGGAAAGAAAGTCATGCGAGGTGAGGACGTGATTACTTATCCAATACTAAAACAGACTTCAACGATAGGAGTGACCGCACCTTCATCTGGTGTTCCTGAAGAATTGCATCATATCGTAAAGAGAGCAGTTTCAAGATTAAATGCGGAAGGATACGAAGTTGTTTGCAGTGAGATAGTCTGGACAGATGTGAAGACAAGGTCTGCTTCTGCCAAAAAGAGAGCAGAAGATTTTCAAAGGATGATGGAGGAAGACAATATTGATATCATCATACCTCCATGGGGCGGTGAGCTATTGATTGAAACCCTGGAACACATTGATTTTGAGAAGATACAGCCGAAGTGGGTCATGGGATATTCAGATACAAGCATGCTACTGCTTGCCATTACCTTGAAAACCGGGACAGCAACTGCACATGGAAGTAATCTGGTGGACCTGCGTGGGGAATTTTCGGATGAGACCACTGCAATGTGGAAGAAGGTGTTGGCTACACAAAAAGGCCATTCCATCCTACAGTATTCCTCTGAAAAGTTCCAAAAGGAATGGCATCACGAGAATCCCACACCTATGATATTCCACTTGACCGAAGAGACGAGTTGGAAGTCTGTTGCAGGTGGAAGTGTAACGATGTCAGGACGCTTGCTCGGTGGCTGCATCGATATTGTGCGGCATATGATCGGGACACCGTTTGGAGATGTGAAAAGGTTCCGGAGCAGCTTTACGGATGGAGAACCAATACTATGGTACTTCGAAAACTGTGATATGAAGACGACTGATTTAAGAAGGACATTGGTGCATATGAAGCTTGCAGGCTGGTTTGATGAATGCGCAGGCGTCATGTTCGGGAGAAGTCCTGCCAATTTGCCGGTGGATGATTATCTGATAGATGATGTTTATCAGGATTTATATGACGATCTCCAGGTGCCGGTGCTCTATGACATAGACTGCGGCCATATGCCACCACAGATGACGCTGATCAACGGTGCTTTTGCAGAAGTGGAAGTGGCGGATGGGAAAGGGATTGTGAAGCAGACTTATATATAAAGGGCAGACATAAGAATGACGCCATTCCCTTTATATTTATTTTGAAAAAGTAGGGATAATATGATTCAAGCATTACTATTGTTTTTACTCGCGGGAATTGCTGAAATAGGTGGAGGCTATCTGATTTGGCAATGGCTGCGGGAAGGAAAGCATTTTTCCTGGGGAATATGGGGAGGGCTTGCCCTTGTTCTCTATGGACTTGTAGCCACTTTCCAGGCTTTTCCCCTCCTTTGGCCGGGTTTATGCTGACTATGGTGGTGTATTTATTGTTCTCTCTGTGCTCTGTGGCTGGGGGATCGATAGGAAAACACCGGATATGTATGATTGGGCAGGAGCGCTGATTTGTTTAATCGGTGTTTCTGTAATGCTTTTTGCACCTCGGCACTAAGTGAGGAAAAGTTTATAATTTTCGGATTGTGATATAATTTAATAAAATGGAACACATAATAAAAGGAGTCAAAGCGAGACCAACGCTTTGACTCCTGACAGATGAATGCTGCAGTGGCACAGCTACTGTGGGCAAACGAAAAGATCCACCCGTACTGCACATGCCAGCGTTAGACGGGTGGATTATTTTTTTCGATTGATTTCGATCAGGACGACCACAAAGCTTAATAATTCCAGAATGAACATCCCGGAGCTCAGAAAGATTTGCAGTTCGTTCATGCGGCGCCACCCCCATTCTCCACAGGGATTTAGCCGCTCCACCCGTATTCATCTGTCCTACATAGTATAACCAGATTCATGGTGGCCGAACGTCCGGTCATCTATTTATTTTGCCTATTTATCATAAAGGTAGCCCAGAAACTCCGGCAGCCTTGCTCGCCATGCCGCTTCATTATGGACTGCATCCTCGATTATCTCGAACCGGACATGCTTCACCTTTTCCTTCAACAAATCATAAACGGCCTGGCTCGAATCGATATAGATCTGATGATTGATGAATGAAGTATCTTCCTTCGTACCAATATCTAAATAAAAGCGTTCCGTTTCTGTCAAATCACTTTCATTTATGTAAGCTTCGATTTCATTCTGATTGATCCAGTAAGCGGAGGAGAGGGATCCTATTCTTTTATAAATGTGTGGATATCTGCATCCGGCATAAGTGGATATCAAACCGCCCATGGAGCTGCCTGCCATTGCTGTATCATCCGGGATTGTCCGATATTTCTCATCAATCAATGGCTTCAGTTCGTGTGTGATGTACTCGATATATTCCTTCCCTTTACCACCTGTAAGATTCTCATCATTAAATAACCTTTGCCCAAGCTCCCGGTTTTCCCATGGTGCATATTCGTTGAAACGTTCAAATCCTTCCTGATTGCAGTCAATCCCGACGACGATTATTTCGAGGTCGCTCTGCTCGAGATAATCCTTCAACCCCCAGCTTACACCGAAGCTTGCCTCCTCATCGAGAAACAAATTCTGACCGTCATGCATATATAGAACAGGATAACGCTTATCAGAAGTATGGTAGCTTTTAGGCAATAGGACACTGACCCTTCTATCAGACAGGAAGGGAGTGATGGTGACAGTAAAATATTCAAGCATATATACGATCCCCTTTTTCATTCTAAGTACCTCTTATTATATAAAATTATTGGCTAGATGAAAGCATTTTAATGATAAAATGAAAATATTCAAAAGGAACGGAGCTGGCAGGATGAAGATCGGTCTAATCAGGCACTTCAAGGTGACACGGGGATATCCGGACAATCGGGTGACAGCCGAAGAACTCCTGAAGTGGGTGGAGGAATACGATGCCTCTGAAGTGGAAGAGAACGATTTGGATTTAAAAAATATAGATTGGAAGAGATGTTACTCGAGTGATCTTCCACGGGCAGTAAAAACGGCGGAAAAAGCTTTTAAGGGAGATATTTCATTCTTGAAGGAGCTCAGGGAAATAACCGTGGCTCCGATTTTCCCGCCCAATAGAAGGCTCCCCCTCAAACTTCATCTTTTATCCATCCGCATGGCTTGGCTATTTAACCATAAATCGCAGCCTGTGAGTAAGAGGGAATTGCAAAAACGAATAAGTGATACATTGGATAAAATACTTTTTAGTAAAGAAAACACCCTCATCGTCAGCCATGGTGGCGTCATGATGCTTTTGCGTAAAGAATTGTTGAGAAGGGGATTCAGGGGGCCCGAGTTCAAGATTGCCAATAATGGTGAGTTGTATTTGTTTGAAAAAATGTGATTGGAACTAGGAGTGACTTTGATGAGAAGGTCAGAGCTTATTGATTGTCTAATAAATACTATATGTGCCATTCATCTGCCTCATCCTGTGCGAGTGGGTGTGAGCGGTATTACAGCATCGGGTAAAACAACGCTTGCTAATGAAATTGCAACTGCATTGGAATACACAGGAAAAAAAGTGATCAGAACTAGTATTGATCAATTTCATAACCCAAAGATTATTCGCTATAGACAAGGGAAAGATTCAGCGATTGGCTATTACAAGGATGCTCATGATTATACATCTTTTATGGAAAAGCTGCTGATTCCTCTAGGACCTTCCGGTAACCTTAGATACCAACCAGCATCTTTTAATTTGGAAGAAGATGAATATATGTCGTTCAATGAAGTGTTAGCAACTGAAGACTCCGTGCTAATCGTCGATGGCACGTTTTTATTCAAGCAGGAGATAATCAATCAGTTTGATTATAAAATTTTTGTAGAGACAGATTTTGAGCTTGCTAGAAAAAGGGGAGCGAAAAGGGAAGAGAAAGCATTTGGTAGTTTGATAAAAGCGGAAGAGATTTTTAAAAAAAGGTATCATGCTGCCTCTAAGCTTTACCTTGAAGAACATGCTCCACAACAATTTTCAGATGTAGTAGTAAATAATGATGACATTGATTATCCGACAATGTATAAAAACATATAACCAAAGAAGTGATTGGTATAGTTAACAATTAAGAGTGAGGGCTTTTGGGTATGATAATCGTTTGAAATCCTCATCATCAACATGGAAGGGATAACCTATCTTAAAGACTCCTCCAATGCCCTCATCCATTATGCGTCAATATATCTCGGCTTCTAGTTCATTTTCTAAGGACTGTGATGAATCCATCCAGTATCTCATGGCTTACGTTAAAGCCCTTGCGCTGATAAAATTCCAAGGCACTGTCATTGCCATTGGATACGAAGATGAAATGATCCTGCACTTCCTTGAACTGATCCAGCCATTCCATGGACATTTTAAAGAGCTTCGATCCAATACCATACTTACGATATCCTTCAACGATATAAAACTGTGATAGACAGCCGACAAGATCGGCTTTTACAGAGGAAAGATCAAAGAATGTGGCAAATTCATTGGCGTATACTTCCTTCTGAGACACGTTGGTATACACATAGCCGACAACTTTGTCCCCATCTTTCACTACAACTGTATAATTATGAACGGCCTTCTCCATGGAAGAAAGCAATCTTGTTTCGAAGTTCATCACGTCAAACCGTTCAGGGGTGATCGTTGCTTTTGATTTCTGATAGTCCATGAGGGCATTGCATGGTTCCCTCAGGATTTCGATATCGTTAATAGCAATCGTTTCATATGTAAGGTTCATTTTTCTTTCTCCTCTTTTGTAATGGATATGTTTTTATTTTAGTATAAATGTGGATGAAGACAAGTACGCAGTTTTACCTGACCAAGTAAGAAAAAACTGAGTAAAGGGGAAATGGGGATGGAAAGCGGAATACAGAGAAGTACCCGATTGGAGAATTGTCCTCTTACCTATGCCATGAATATGATAGGAGGTAAGTGGCGATTGCCCATTCTCTGGGCCATTAGGCAGAAAGATACAATCCGTTACAATGAACTGAAGCGGACTGTAGAAGGAATCACCAACATGATGCTCTCACAATCGTTAAAGGAATTGGAAAGCAATGGCCTGATCGTGCGCAAACAGTATTTAGAAATGCCTCCGAGAGTGGAATACTCGCTTACTGAGGAAGGGGAGGAGCTTGTTGGTCATCTGAGAGCCCTCGCTAGCTGGGGCAAGAGGATGCAAAAACTTCAAGGACAAAGGGGATTGGAATGAAGTTCTTAAACTATGGTTCCCTGAACAAGGATAAAGTCTACACCGTCCCTCATTTTGTCACCGAAGGAGAAACACTCGCTTCCTTAGGGTATGCCGAATATTCTGGAGGAAAAGGGCTGAATCAATCCATCGCACTGGCAAGGGCCGGCGCGGATGTCCATCATGCCGGAAAGGTAGGTCAGGACGGTCACTCCCTTAAAGAGGAATTATCACGAGCAGGAATCAACGTCAAGGGTATATCAGATGGAGGAATGATTACAGGCCATGCCATCATCCAGGTAAACGAAAATGGGGAGAACTGCATCCTGTTATTCGGCGGCGCGAATAGGGAGATAACAGAATCTGAAATAGATAAGGCTCTTTCTGATTTTGCGGAAGGGGATGTTCTAGTACTTCAGAATGAGATAAACAATCTGGACTATCTGATAGAGTCAGCCTACCGAAAAGGGATGGCAGTAGTATTAAATCCGTCCCCGATGGATGAAAGGGTAAAAAAGATGGACTTATCGAAACTTCATTATTTAATTTTAAATGAAGTGGAAGGTCGCGAAATCACTGGACATGGCGAGCCAAAGGATATCCTCGATCAACTTATCAATGATTATCCAAAATTGAAGGTGGTACTCACACTGGGTGCAGCCGGCTCTGTATACCGTGATATCAGTCAAGAATTTCGGCAGGGTATTTTTCCGGCCATGGTGGTGGACACTACAGCTGCAGGCGATACATTTTTGGGATATTTTCTGGCTAACGTTTTTCAAAACGGAAAAGTTGCAGAAGCTCTCAGTATTGCTTCAAAGGCCGCTTCCATAGCGGTTTCGCGAAAAGGTACGGCGAAGTCGATACCTACAATTGATGAGGTTATGAGTTGAGGAAAAGCAGTCCAAGGGGCTGTTTTTTATTTTTTCACCTTAGATAAAAAGCAATACAAATGCAAGATTAGTTGGTAGAATATTCTATACAATCGTAGTATAGGAGCTGACAGTAATGAAAGAAATGTTGTTTTCAAGCGAGCTGACGTTGGAGAATGAAAGAATCAGACTCATACGGATGTCACAGGAGCATTCCAATGAGTTGTATAAAATCAATGTCCCTGAAACCTGGGCATACATGCTGTTGGAAGTAAGCAAGCAGGAGCAAATGGATGAGTGGGTGGCTGCTGCCGTAAAGCTCTATCAAGAAAAGCTCGCTGTCCCATTCGTTGTCATCCTGAAGGAGACAGGTCAAATCATCGGAACGACACGGATATATGAGCTGAATGAGGTGCACAAGTCATGCGAAATCGGGTCGACCTGGTATGGGGTGGACTACCGAAGGACCTTTGTGAACTCCGATTGCAAATATCTGCTGTTGAAATATTGCTTTGAAACATTAAAGCTGATGCGTGTCCAGTTAAAAACAGACGAGCGTAATGTCAGGAGTCAAAAAGCCATCGAAAGGCTCGGGGCTATGAAAGAAGGGATTCTTCGGAAAGAAAGGATCCTTGCCAATGGCTATATCCGGAATGCCGTTCTCTATTCGATTACAGATGATGATTGGAACGGCTTTGTGAAGCAGAGATTCCTGGAGAGGAATGCTGCATATGAACAGAGAAATGAAGAAACTATCTGATGCATTATTCGCAAGCTGGTCGATCGATTCAAGCACAAAGTGGACCGAGGGCAATCCGGCAAAAGGTCAGTGCGGAGTGAGTGCTTTGGTAGTGAACGAACTTTATGGCGGGGAAATCCTAAAAACAAAATTGGAGGAAGGCTGGCACTTCTACAATTTTATTGACGGGAGACGCTTTGATTTTACATATTCACAATTCTGCCATCCAATCGTTTACGACGACATTGTCTCTTCAAGAGCAGAAGCGTTGGAGGATACGAATGAGGAGCAATTTTCCTACTTGTTGCGGCGAGTGTGGGAGGAAATGGAGGTAATTGCATACTCGACTGATAATGGGAAATATAAAGTATATGATTTTTAATAAATTGTATGTACTTAATAGGAGGTAGCAGCATGGATATTAGGAAGCTTAATAGATCAGATGCAGAGAGTTATTTTGCTTTAAGACTGGAAGCCCTGCAGCAGAATCCTGAAGCTTTTTCTTCAAGCTATGAGGAAGAAAGCGTCAGAAGCCCTGAAGTATATGGAAACAGACTGGAGGGGGAATCCTCCTTTACATATGGAGCATTTGATGAAGGAAAACTTATTGGTGTTGCCAGTCTCGTATTGGAAGAAAAATTAAAAATGAAGCATAGAGCCAATATTTATGCTGTCTATGTCACGGGAGAAAAGCGTGGAGCAGGGGTAGCAAGGAAATTGATGAAAGTAGCCCTTGAACAGGCAAAAAGTTTAGAGGATATCCAACAGGTGTATCTGACAGTCTCTTCGGAGAATGAACCAGCTAAAAGGTTGTATCAATCACTCGGTTTTGAGGCTTATGGCAAGGACAAAAGAGCGATGATCGTGAATGGAAGTTACCTTGATGAGGATTTGATGGTGTTGTTTTTCTAAAAATGAAAGCAGAGCGCGTAATTTTTGTATATACAATGTTGCAACGGTGCAAAACCAAGCTGGAAATGGGTCATTAATAGCCCGGTAAGCCGCTTTCGATGAAAAAATGGGATTTGCGGTGATAAAAAGTGGTTTTATGATGAAAAATTTTGATTTGCGGTGAAAAACTCTGTGTTTGCGATGAAAAATTCAAATATATGTACAAACCGCAAGATGAGACAAAATCCGACACCTAACGCAACCCAGTGCAACCCAACACACCCCACGGCTCCCAGCTATCAAAACATCTAAAAAAGCAGGACGGAAAAAATCCGTCCTGCTTTCAGTATAAGCCCACTGTTATAAATGCTTGTTCAGTATCTCGATATGCTTTTTATGCTCCGCCAATATCGACTGCACAATGCTCCGGCTTTCCTGGTCCAGATCACCTTTCACAAATTCGGCCATCATATCGGAACCGAATTCCTCGCCTTTGATGGCGCCTTTGATGATTGCTTCCTTGTCCTTAGGATATCCTTTAACCTGCGCAACGCGCTCCTGGAATGCCCCGACCAATCCAACATCATCGACTGCAGTCCCACCAAGATTCTGGATGCGCTCTGCCACAAAGATGGCGTGCATTTTGTGGTTCTGCTGAATCGTTTGGAGGTCCTTTTTCACAGCATCATCCTGTGTGTTCTGGATATAATGTTCGTAGGCATGGATGCCCATGAATTCGCCTTCTAAGAATGCGTTTAATTCCTTGATCTGTTCGTCCATTAAAATCTCTCCTTAAAAGTCATCGCTACTTATAGCGTTCTTTTATAAGAGGGAAATTATTCTTCAGGTTGAAAGTTCTGTTGATTTCCGTAGCCGATCTCTTCCAAAAACTCATCAATCGCCTTTTCGTACTCTTCGCGGTTTTCGGAATAACTCATCGCATGGCTGCCATTTTTAGCTACATACAGCTTCTTTTTGTCCTTCTTTTTTTCGAAAAGCTGCTGCGTCATCATGATCGGAATGAAATCATCGGGCTCGCTATGAATGAACAATACCGGATTGTCGATATTTTCAATGACATTTATTGGAGAAACATCCTTGATGGAATACTTATCCCTTAACCGCAAGAACGTATTGGCAATTGGCATGACAAGCTGCTTTGGTATCCGGAAATCAGCCTTCAAACGGTAGGTAAGCTGTTCCTCAAGATCGGAAAAAGGACAATCGGCGATATAGAAATCAGCACCGTCCTCCAAGCCTCCTGCATACATCAGCAATGTCGCAGCACCCATCGATTCACCGTGGACACCTATTACAGCGTCGTCAGTTGCCTGTTCCCTTACCCAGTCCACCACCGCTTTTAAATCATGCTTTTCATAAAATCCAAAGCTGGTCGTCTTACCACCGGATTTACCGTGACGCCGATGATCATACAGGACAACATTCCAGCCTCTTTCCAAGAAGATATTCATGTATTTGATGGAATTAAGGGTATTCTGTGTCACCCCATGGCTGAAGATCATAAACCTGTTGGAATGTGGTACATCGTATAATTCCCCATAAATGTTATAGCCGAGAGGGGAAGGGATGGTGAGTTCTTTTTTTGGGAGTGTGGAGAGGACCTCTTCCTTATAATGCCCAAGCCTCATTTCGCGCTCGAGGATTTCTTCATTTGTCTTTTTGCGTATATACATTACTTTGTTTGTAAAATAGATCCCGACAAAAAGCACATAGGAAAGAATGATGCCTAGGACGATAAGCAACCGTTTAAGTTGATTCACTGAGCAAACCTCCAAAATGGATATATATACCTTAGTTTACCATTTGGAAGAGCAGGGAGGGAAATAGGAAGGATTGAAATTTTTTAGAGTTGAAAGTATTATTTTCTCCGAGTGCCAGCTAGTTTTTATGTATAATGTAATTATTGGAAAATAAGGGAGATCCCCCTCGGTTTTACAATGTGTTTCCAATTTCGTGGGAGTTCATGGCTTTCAAGGTGTTCATAATTTAATAGTTTTGCACCTGAGCGATCAATTTGAAAAACCATGCGATCCTTTCCCACAGATAGATGAGGGCCCACGACAGGAGTGGCTTCGAGCGTAACGGAAAATCCGAAAGAGCGGTATCCTCCAACACGTTCTGCACGTGTTACATCAATCATATACCCGTATACCATCGGGGAGATGGTCAGATAATCCGCATAATAATCACTTACAGCAGAGTCAATATCTTTAGATAATAGTGTCAAATACATATCATGATAAAGCTCTTCACGGGACTGTTCAGGAGGCGGAGGCATGGTTGGCATGGCGCTTACGGAAGCAGTATGAAAGATGATGTGTGCTGCAAATATCAAGATGAAAAGATGATGTTTCATATACTCACTCCTTTGCCATTGTTAGGAGTAAGTTAACCAATATCAAATTTTTCATGTACATACAAAAAGCATCTTGTGGGATTTCCCCAAAATGAAAGGGATGGGAATGATGGAAATCTATTTGGAAATGTTGGAAGCGAAACATTTTCAAGCACTATTGCAATTTGAAAAAGAAAACAGGGACTATTTCGAAAAAAGCGTACCGGGAAGAGGAGAATCCTACTACTATTTTGAAACTTTTACCAAAATACAACGTACATTAATTGAAGAGCAAATTGTTGGAACATCTTATTTTTACCTTGTGAAAAATTTTGACGGCGTAATTATTGCCCGCGTCAATGCAGTTGATATTGATAACGAAGAAAAAAGTGCCCACGTCGGTTATCGAGTGGGAGAGGCTGCTAGTGGCAAAGGTGTGGCAAAAAATGCGGTCCAGCTTTTGATGTCTGAACTTCGTGAAAAGGGGATTACAAGGCTTTATGCAAAGACGACCCCTTCAAATATTGGGTCGCAGCGGGTGCTTGAGAACAATGGGTTTGTAAGGGTTGAATCAAGCGAGAAAATAGAGACACTGGAGTTTGTCCATTACGAATGGATAGCGGATTAATTCTAGTGTGAGAGAGTACAGTGGCAAAAAGGGGGAATATCGAATGGAACAGTTGTTGGGCTGGTTTGTGTATTATTCAGATTACTTTGTTTTGGCTATCCTTTTAGGTGGTGCCTTGTATTGGCTGTCGTTCCGCAAAAAGGTAGTGGTCGGAATCGCGTTGATCGCAGTGGCACTAGGTGTGGGGTATCTTCAGAACGAAATGAAGTATACAAACTTCCATGAAATGACTTCTGGGACAATAAAGGATGACTCTGAAATAAGAAGCATTACAATAAAGGTGAAGGATATAGAGGGTGGCTCTGAACAGGATTACTGGAAAACCATAGGACAACTGACAATCGAGGATGAAGAGCTGGTTGACAAATTGCTCAACGATTTGAATGGGATGGAATTGAAGGAGACGAACTACTCGACATTTGAGCTGAACAGCAAATATATAGTCGAAATGCTTGTTGTGAATGAAAAAAACAATCTTTGGGTAACAGATAAGCTGATGTATTCTATAGATAAAACCCACTTTAGTGGATATGAAATTGTAAACGATACAGACCATCTGAAAACGATAGAGGAATTGGTAGAGAGTGACAGGATGGAATGGTATGAGGGAGTGGAAGGATAAAGATCAGAAGCACTGGCTTCTGATCTTTATCTGTTAAACAGCAGCAATGATTTCGACCCTGTTCCCGAATGGATCTCTGAATTCAAAGCGGTCGTAATATGGAATGGCGACAGATTCCAGTATTTTGATGCCATTCTCCGTAAGCTTTGATCTCCATGGAGACACGTCCTCTACTAGATAGGCGATATGGCACTTTGTCGTGAGACGATCAAAGCCATCTTCCGTTCCTACATGGACCTCCCGATCTCCCACTTGCAGCCAAAAACCGCCCCGACCTTTTAATGGATCTGGTTTTTCAATTTCTTTTAATCCCAATACCTTGCAGTAAAAATTCTTGCCTTCTTCTTCCGCACCCTGTGGTATGGTGATTTGCGCGTGATGGATACCGATAATCATAAACATCCCCCTGAGATTTACTAGATCACCAATATTTTAGCATAAATATCCATTACCGGGTATTACTTGGAGCATAGGGACCCGTCACTATGCTCCAAGTTTGATTGTTACGGTGGTGCCTTTACCGACTGTGCTGTTGAAGGATAGGGTTCCGCCCATTTCCTGGATGAGGTGAAAAGTGACCATCAGGCCGCGGCCTACGCCTGTGTTGTCGGTGGAGGCGCCAAAGTCGATAAGATTGGACAGTTGGGTTTTAGACATGCCTATACCTGTATCGGAGATAATGACATATATTTGACCTGCGCGTTTGACTGCCTCTATTTTGATGGTGCCGTTTTTTGTTGTAGCATCTGCTGCATTTTTCAAAAGATTCAGTAGCAGTTGTTTCATGCGAATGGCATCCACTTCGATGTGGAAGGATTTAGGGATCAACTGCTCGATGGTAATTTTCTTCTGATTGGAATATGGGGTCAATAGATCTTTGATTTCCTGTGCCAATTGATAAAGCGGCGCCTTTGGATTGATGTCTGAAAACTGGCCGGAATAATTCACATAGCCAGTAATCGCTTTTTTTGCTTTCTTTATTTCTTTAAGTGCCTTTGGAATGCTTGCCCTTCTATGATAGTCACTGCCATTTTGGGCATTCTCCAACAGTTCACTTGTGGTGTCAAGTGACCGTTTCAATTCTAATGAAAGCAGTTCAGAAAGCTCGGTTATCAGATTAAGCTTTTCTGCTTGAAAGCTATTCTCTTTCATCCTCGTATAGTTTTTGATTTCTTCAGAAAAATAGATATAAATAAAGCTGGAAGTCATATGGCACGTACCCATAACAAGGAAGATGGGTAGGCTCTTTTGGATAATGTAATCAATATTGCCGGAAATCATAAAATGAGCGGTAATGGCTGATATAGCAATCATCCATGTGAATAAGGCAAGCATTACTCCAAAAAGTAGCTTGGACCTATGAGACCTCTGCATATATTTTGTTCTTAGCAGGATAAAAATCACAAACAACACAACTGCTACAAGCAATACATTCACTGAGCCGAGCAGGCCACCAAGACTGAACCGATAGACTACAATCAGAGTGGCAGTAATACCCCCTGCAAGAGAACCTCCATATAGGACTGCTATCATCAGTGCGATCCACCTTAGGTCCCAAAGGAATCCATCTCCTGATAGGATGGGGTAGTGCATGCAAAGAACAGCGGCAACCCCACAGATTACTCCTAGGAATAATCTGCTTTTTGTGGCAGTGTAATTGGTGACAATGTACTGATAAAAAAATATAGGAGTAAAAATCAGAAAAAAATTGAGAAGTACATCCCTTATATTCATATTTAATTCCATCATGCTTTTATCTCCCTGTTTTCCACTTTTAAAAGGATTAATGTTTGGTCATCCTGGATGGGGTACGGCTGTCTTTCATTAATAAGGTCAAATAGCTCCTGTGTTAGTTCTTGTGCGCTCTTTGATAAATTCAATTCCAGGAGACTTTCTTTTATTATTTTGTTGTTATCGTCAAGGTTTTCTTTTCTTTCAATCATCCCATCTGTATAAAAAATGATGAAATCCCCCGGTTCAAGTAGCGTGCTTTTAGTCTGGTACTCCATTTCCGGCATAATTCCCAATATAGGACCTGTTGTAGAAAGATCGCTGAATCGACTCTCACTATGGTGATAATGAAGAGCGGGTTCATGGCCGGCAGAGGAATACTGAAACAGGCCAGTCTTGATATCATAAGTACCGGCAAGCATGGTTATGAATGACGTGTCATCCATATATTGATTGGAAAACCTGTTTATTTCCGTCAGGGCATGGTCTGGAGGGTTTCCTTGCTCCATGGCATATTTCATCATAGTCATCTGAATGGCTGCAGGAATACCTTTTCCACAAACATCCGCAATGGCGATGGAGACCTCGTTTTCCTTGGGATAAAGCGTATAAAAGTCACCATTCAGCTCTTTAAACGGAATACTGAGATAGCCAATATCTACACCTTCCGGGCATTCCAGTCCTGCCGATAAAAGGGATTGCTGGACTGAGGCAGCAAGTGCCACTTCGTGCTTCATATGTTGATGCTGAACTTCGAGAGTCTCCAACTTTTTTTTATCGGTCAAATCAAGAAACGTCACGATGGTTCCTTTAGCTTCGCCATTTTCATAGATCGGTCTAGTAAAATATTCAACTGGGAAACTCTCGCCTCTTTTGTCCCAAAAAAGTTCATTTGGTACATATGTATGCTCTTCACTTTTTGCTGCATGACAGATCGGGCATTCCTCCATAGGGTAGTCGGATCCATCAGCCTTCGTATGATGGATAATGGGATGGCCTACACGTCCTAACAATTCATCCTCCCGATACCCGAGCATCCTGGAAGCCGGTTCGTTGATGAAGGTCACTTTCCCTTCTTCATCAATCCCGTAAATTCCTTCCACTACGCTGTTCAGGAGACGCTTATAGGTAGCAGACATATCCTCAAGCTCCTTGAACGGCCTTTCTCCGTATCGAATGAAAACCAGTCTGAATAAATAGATGTAGCCGACCACTTTGAAAATATGGGACACAAAGTTACTCCAGTCCGTTATGACAAACTGGCTTAACGAAGTCAAGGTTGAGAAAATCAGCAGCATGGAAGCTGGTGCTATATATTCCGTGTCATGATGAAGACCTCTTCTTGTGCGAAAAATAGCTTGTATGAAAATGGCAATGTGAACAAATGTGATGATGGAAATTATTGCATTGCTCCATAATGTGAGCTCCCTATTTTGGGATAAGGGAGGCAGAATTGGAGACAGGGTGAAAATGATGATGGAGACTCCGGCTGTGAAAAGAATGGTAAGTGTGATGAGAATTTGCCTGAAGTCAGGGGTGTTAGATTGCTTGTCCATTTTAGAGACAAGAACAACGAATAGTACCGTTTCAGTGAGCCTCGCTGATAGCCAGAACCAAGAGCTTATAATAGGAAATTCCATTTGGTGTCCAGGCATATCCCTGAAAGACAAAATATGTATGAAGTCAAAAATACCAACCGCGAGGAATGCACTTGAAAAGATGAATATCCTTGCAGAAGAGGGACCCTTGAAAAAGAGCCATCCCTGTAGCGCAATACATATAGCGATAAAAATAGCGGAAAACTCTAAAATTGTATGGAAGATAAGATAGCTGCCTTCACTAAAATCTGAAAATCCGAATCTATTATCAAAAAAAATGGACAAATAAAGAGGAAAGCCAAATAAGGCAGCCAGTACTGTAGTGACATATTTCCGATTAATGGCTATGACCTCCCTTACTGCAAATTATTTCTAATATATTATACACTAAACCCTTAAATAGAAAATGCAGAAAGCATGACAGGTGCCCTTATACACGCCAAAAGCACAAAAACCCGCAACAAAAGACGTTGCGGGCTCTTTTCAGACCTTCAGTGTGGTCCATGGGGACAGTTCCATTGTCCCAGAAGAATTATTGTTCCGAGTTCTGACGCTTAGTAGGATGAGTGGCACGCTCCACTTCTTCTGCAGATACAACTTGCTTAGCGCTCTCTGCGTTTGGCTGACCTTTCTGACTAGGACCTTGTTTGTTGTGCTTGGACATTAGAACAATCTCCCTTCCTTGATATCACTTGTTAATGTGGATAGGGAAGGGGGTTTTTATGCATATGAAGTGGGACGAGGGACCTGTTCCCAAAAGTACTTAAACCTGAGTCAACGGTCCTGTACCCTGCAGCTTAAAATACTGGCTCTCATACTGCTTATCCAAGTGGGGTAGCAGGTTTTCCAATGCTTTTACAATGTGCTTAAGGTTGATTCCGGTTTGAATTCCCATCTGCTCAAGCATGTACACGACATCCTCTGTTGCAACGTTACCAGATGCTCCTGGTGCGAATGGACAGCCTCCAAGACCTCCTGCTGATGTGTCAAAGCGGTCAACACCGGCTTGCAGTGCAGCGAAGACGTTCGCAAGCGCCATTCCTCTTGTGTTGTGGAAATGCGCAGAGAGCATCATGCCTGGCAGCGCTTTCTTTAATACTGAAAATAATTCGTAGGATTCCATAGGATTGGCCATCCCAATGGTATCTGCCACACTGAGTTCATCGACCCCGAAGCTTTCAAACCTTTTACATAATGCCACAACATCCTTCACTTCCACTTTTCCTTCATACGGGCAATAGAAGGAGGTGGAGATGCAGGCGCGTACAAAGAAACCCTTTTCCTTCAGGTCACGGATGATCGGTTCCAGCTCCAAGAGGCTTTCCTCAGTCGTTTTATTAATATTCTTCTTATTGAAAGAGTCGCTCACTCCAACAAATACAGCCGCGTTTTTGCATGATGTGCCGAGCAGGCGGTCAATTCCTTTCTGATTTGGTACCAGTACAAAGTTTCGTGTCTCTTCGTCCAGGCACTCCTCGATGACGGAGGGGGCGTCTGACATTTGCGGGACCCATTTCGGCGAAACGAAAGAAGTGAGCTCCATTTCCTTGATGCCGGCCTTTTTAAGATGCTTGATAAATTCGATTTTAGCGTCGGTTGGAACAAAGGTCTTCAAATTCTGCAGACCATCGCGAGGTCCTACTTCGATGATGGTTGCCTTGATCGGTAAATTCATTTGGAGTTCCCCCTGATTAATGGAATTTCGTTACTTCAATTTTAGTTAGAAGAGGACCATAAAAGCAAGAATAATAGAAATTTTTTAAAAAAAGCAGGAATTTCGACAGGAATCAAGAATTATTCTTAGCGAGAGGAGATGGAATCATGTCAAATAAAGAAGTAGTCATTGTAAGCGCTGTCAGAACAGCGATTGGAAGTTTTGGTGGTGCATTGAAGGATGTTTCCGCTCCACAGTTGGGAGCAGTAGTAATCAAAGAGGCGCTCGCAAAAGCCGGGCTTGCACCAGATAGTGTGGATGAAGTAATCATGGGGAATGTGCTGCAGGCGGGACTCGGGCAAAATCCGGCACGACAGGCAGCTATCGGGGCAGGACTTCCGAATGAAGTTTCTTCTATGACAATCAATAAAGTATGCGGATCAGGTTTGAAGGCAGTACATCTGGCTGCACAAGCGATCATCGCAGGAGATGCCGATATTGTTGTAGCAGGCGGGATGGAAAATATGTCACAGGCTCCATATCTTCTGCAAGGAGCACGGGACGGATACCGGATGGGCGACCAAAAGGTGACAGACAGCATGGTTCATGACGGGCTGTGGTGCTCATTCAATGATTATCATATGGGTGTTACCGCGGAAAACCTCTGCACGAAATATGATCTGACAAGAGAAGAGCAGGACCAATTTGCGGCAAACAGCCAACAGAAAGCGGTCCAGGCAATCGAGGACGGGAAATTCAAGGACGAGATCGTTCCTGTAGAAGTAAAAAAGAAAAAAGAAATTCTGACGGTAGATACGGACGAATATCCTAGAAAGGGAACAACTGCCGAAAAGCTCGGCGGATTGCGTCCCGCTTTCAAAAAGGACGGATCAGTGACTGCAGGCAACGCTTCCGGAATCAATGACGGTGCGGCAGCAGTGGTGGTCATGAGCAAGGAAAAGGCTGATGAACTAGGCATCAAGCCTTTGGTGAAAATCGTTGCCAATGCAAGCAGTGGTGTGGACCCGAGCATCATGGGAATCGGACCAGTAACTGCAGTGAAGAAGGCCTTGGAAAAAGGCGGTCAGACACTTGAAGAGATGGACCTAGTGGAAGCAAATGAAGCATTCGCAGCACAAGCACTCGCAGTCGGAAAAGAGCTTCAATTCGACTCCGAAAAGCTGAATGTCAATGGTGGTGCGATTGCCCTCGGTCATCCGATTGGGGCAAGTGGAACCCGTATCCTTGTTACACTCATCCACGAAATGAAGCGCCGTAACGCGAAAAAAGGACTTGCTACCCTTTGTATCGGCGGCGGCCAGGGCGTAGCAACTATTATAGAAAACATCTAATTCAATGGAGAGAGGTGCAACAACGATGAAACCAATTTACACATCATTTACGGAAGCGGTAAAAGATATCCATGATGGTGCTACAATCATGGTCGGAGGATTTGGCCTTTGCGGTATCCCGGAAAACCTGATCCTTGCGTTAGTTGAAACAGGTGTGAAAGACCTTACTGTCATCTCTAATAACTGTGGAGTGGACGACTGGGGACTGGGTCTTTTACTGAAAAACAAGCAAATCAAGAAAATGATCGGTTCCTACGTTGGGGAAAACAAGGAATTCGAACGTCAGGTATTATCCGGTGAACTTGAAGTCGAACTGACGCCACAAGGAACGCTTGCCGAAAAAATCCGTGCAGGCGGAGCTGGAATCCCGGCATTCTACACGCCAGCGGGAGTTGGAACGCCTATCGCAGAAGGCAAGGAAGTGCGCGAATTCAATGGAAAAGAATATTTGTTGGAGGAAGCCTTCACTGCTGATTTCAGTTTGGTAAGAGCGGATAAAGCCGATAAAATGGGGAATCTCATCTACAACAAAACTGCCCGTAACTTCAACCCGATGATTGCGGCAGCTGGTAAAGTAACGATCGCAGAAGTGGAAGAGCTTGTAGAAATCGGGGAGCTGGATCCAAACCATATCCAGACACCAAGCATCTACGTCCAACGTCTGATCGTCGGCCAGCAGGAAAAGAAAATCGAACGCGTTACTACTAGAGACTAGCGGGGAGGGGAACCTATCATGGCAAAAGAGACAGTGAACACACGTGAGAAAATCGCAAAACGTGCAGAAAAAGAAATCGAGAGCGGCTACTACGTAAACCTCGGAATCGGAATGCCCACCCTTGTGGCGAACTACATATCCGAAAACAAGCAGGTAGTATTGCAATCTGAAAACGGCCTCCTTGGCATCGGACCTTATCCAACAAAGGATAACGTTGACGCGGACCTCATCAACGCTGGAAAAGAAACCGTTACAGCCATTCCGGGTGCGTCCTACTTTGACAGTGCCGAATCCTTTGCAATGATCCGCGGAGGTCACGTCAATATCGCGATCCTTGGCGGCATGGAAGTAAGCGAAAACGGTGACCTTGCCAACTGGATGATTCCAGGAAAGATGATTAAAGGCATGGGCGGTGCGATGGACCTCGTTCATGGTGCAGAGCGAATTATCGTTATTATGGATCATGTGAATAAAGCTGGAGAAGCGAAGATCTTGAAAGCATGCACCCTGCCTTTGACAGGTAAAGGTGTGGTGGACCGGATCATTACGGACCGTGCTGTTTTAGATGTGACAGATCAAGGATTGAAGCTTGTAGAGGTTGCAGAGGGATATACTGTGGAGGACATTCAGAATAGTACGGAACCGACTTTGATAGTTGATGAACATGTTAGATTGAATGCATTTTAATCTTTAATAGAAGAAGCGAATAACTTAACTGTTGTTCGCTTTTTTTGAATGGAACTTTAGTGGAAGTAAAGGGGAGTGAGATGGTGAAAAGAGAACATAAACAGCCCAATATTATTTTCATCATGAGTGATGATCATGCAGCACATGCCATGAGCTGCTATGGAAGCAGAATCAATGAAACTCCCAACTTGGATAGAATTGCAAAAGAGGGGATGCGACTGGACAATTGCTTTTGTACCAATTCCATCTGTGCTCCGAGCCGTGCCAGCATCCTAACCGGATTGTATAATCATGAAAATGGAGTGAAAACCCTAGGGGACAAATTCGATAGCCGTCAGCCGACTGTTCAAAGAATCTTAAGGGAGAATGGCTATCAGACTGCCCTTTTTGGGAAATGGCATCTTGGACATGGCGGGCATCACGATCCTGCTGATTTTGATCAATGGACGATTTTCCGCAGTCAAGGTCTTTATCATGATCCGGTTATGTATGATATGGGAGAGGAGATTACCGTTCCGGGCTATGCAACCGATATTGTAACAGACCTATCGATTGATTGGATGAAAACGAGAGCTAAAGACAAGCCGTTTATGCTTATGTGTCACCATAAAGCGCCGCACCGTCCTTGGGATCCGGATGAAAAGTACGCTCACATGTATGAGGATGTGGATATTCCGGAGCCGGAGTCTTTCCATGACGATTACGAGGGGAAGGCCGATGTGGTGAAGGAAGCTAAGATGAGGATTGATCGAGATCTGGTGTATCGGGATGTGAAGGCAGACCCACCTGAAGGTCTATCGCCACGTGAATTGAAAAGCTGGTATTATCAGCGCTACATCAAAGATTATCTCAGATGTGTCGCATCTATAGATGATAATGTAGGGAGGCTGCTGGATTATTTGGATGAAGAGGGAATTGCCGAAGATACGATCATCGTGTACACATCTGATCAAGGCTTCTTCCTGGGGGACCATGGCTGGTATGACAAACGTTTCATGTATGAGGAATCCCTTAGAATGCCTTTTGTAATCCGCTATCCAAAGGGCATTAAGGCAAGATCGGTAACGAAGGATTTTGCCTTGAATGTTGATTTTGCCGAAACCTTTCTGGATTACGCAGGCATAGAAATTCCTGACTTTATGCAAGGGAGAAGCTTAAAGCCGATTCTTGAGGGTAATACTCCGGAAGACTGGCAGACTTCCATGTACTACCGCTATTGGGAGCATCTAAGTCTGGAACATCGAGTTGGTGCACATTATGGTATAAGGAGGCATGATTATAAACTTATCCATTATTATGGGGAAGCATTGGGTTCCTCCTCTGCAGAAGATGAGCCTAGAACCCCTGAGTGGGAACTGTACGATCTAAATAACGATCCATATGAAATGAACAATGTATATCATGAGTCGAAATATGCAGAGACGGTTAGTAAGTTAAAAGAAGAGCTGAGATTCCTTAAAGATTCTGTCCGTGATTATGAATAGTCTATTCTCCTCTAAAGGTTTTTAGAGAGTTTCCAAATTCCCCTAGTATGTTAAATTTTTCGTTCATTATTGGTATACTAGTCTTTAAGAAATAAGGGGAGTGTCTTAAATGGAAAAATCATCTTGTTGCGCAGCAAGTAGAGGGACTGTAACTAACGTTTCAACTGATATAGAGGTACTTGAGAAGAATACGAAACAAGTGCGACATAATGAGGATATGGTTACATTACCTGGCGGGGAATTTTTTATGGGAACAGAGGACAAAGAGGGCTTTCCAAAGGATGGGGAAGGTCCGATTCGAAAGGTCCGCTTGAAGCCTTTTGCGATAAATCGCTACTCTGTAACAAACAGGCAATTCAAAGAGTTTGTGAATGAGACGGGATATGTAACGGAAGCGGAAAAATTCGGGTGGTCGTTTGTGTTTCATCTGTTGCCTTCCAAAGCTGTAAAAAAAAGAGTGAAGAATGTCGTCCATGGTGTTCCATGGTGGCTTGTTGTGGAAGGGGCAAACTGGAACAAACCAGAAGGACCGGATTCTACTATAAAGAAGCGCCTCGATCATCCGGTGATCCACGTATCATGGAATGATGCTGTAGCTTATTGTAACTGGGCCGGCAAAAGGCTGCCTACCGAAGCGGAATGGGAATACGCAGCGAGGGGCGGACTTGAAAGCAAAACATACCCTTGGGGAAATGATTTGTTAGTGGATGGTATCCATCAATGTAACATTTGGCAAGGGGATTTCCCGATGAAAAATACACAGGATGATGGATTCCTATCAACCGCACCCGTGGATTCATTCAAACCAAATGGCTTTGGTCTCTATAATGTAGCAGGCAATGTGTGGGAGTGGTGTTCAGATTGGTTCTCACCTAACCACCCAACAGAAGAAGTGGTGTTATCGCCGAAAGGTCCATCTAAGGGAACGGCCAAAGTGATGAAAGGCGGATCCTACCTTTGCCACAAGTCCTATTGCAACCGGTATCGCGTTGCTGCAAGAACAGGCAATACGCCGGACAGCTCAACGGGGAATATTGGGTTTAGATGTGTAGTGGATGTCCAATAGTTTCACCGACCATCTATTAAAGACCGTTTGCATGGTAACACGGTAACACGCAAACGGTCTTTTTTATATTGTATGATGGCACGGACAGACTTAATCGTTCCACCATGCGAATACACTATCCATAACAACCGCTTTATTCCAAATGGGTGAGGGGTGCTAGCATGTTTTCGGTTACGGAAATGCGCACATTTGAGCTATTTTCTTTCGAGCATATCGCGACGTTTTTAGTCTTTCTGGCAATCTGTTTTATATTGGTATATTTCAGAAAAGGTCTGAATCCCTATCAACAAGCCATCAAGTGGACTTTATTCAGTATTTTACTAATCAGTGAGATTTCCCATCAGATTTGGGTCGTCGCTACCAATCAGTGGGGAGTAGAAGACCTCCCGATCCAGCTTTGTTCGTTCAGCACGTTCATTGCCATGTTTCTATTTCTGAAGTCCAATAACAAACTGTTCCATCTGCTTTTCTTTATCGGCTTCATACCACCAATCCTGAGCATGGTCACACCTGAAATGCACTATAGTTTCCCTCATTACCGCTTCCTGAAATATTTCCTTCATCACGCAGTCATCGCTTGGGCAGTCCTGTATTTCATTTATTACGAGGGGTACCGGGTACCAAGGAAAGCCGTCCTTACCAGCTTCCTTATCGCAAACGTCATCGCTGCACCAATCTTTTTCATCAATATTCTATTGGACACTAACTTCTTCTACCTGGCAAACCCGACAGAAACCAAAACCATCCTTTCCTTCTTCGGATCCGGAATCTGGTACTATATTAATCTTGAATTGGCAGCGCTTTTTGTCTTTTTTGTCACCTATATTCCAATGGGGATGTTATTGAAAAGAGAAAACGTGAAAGTGGAAGTCAATGAAGACCAGTAGCGACATTTGTCGCACTGGTCTATTTTTATGATGCCTAGATGGTTCATATGGTGCAGGGTGAATGTAAGCCATACTATCTTTGATATTTATTTACAAAAATATTTACACCAAAGTACTTTGACAGACATAGTAATGTGGTGTAAATTATATTATGGGAGGTGATATGGTGTGACAACAAATAAAATTTCCACCGATTTGATTCGCGGGCATACAGATACGATCATTTTGAATGTTTTGCGGCAAGGAGATAGTTATGGCTATCAGATTTATAAAACCATCATTGAATTGAGCGGTAACCTGTATGAGCTAAAAGAGGCGACACTTTATACGGCATTTCGGAGGCTCGAGAAGGAAGGGTTGATTGCTTCCTACTGGGGGGACGAAACGCAGGGTGGACGTCGGAAGTATTATCGAATGACCGAGACGGGCATGGAACGCTATGAACAGAACAGGAAAGAATGGGATTTTGCAAAGGGAGTATTAAATCAGTTAATTGAAGGAGGAATAGAAACGGATGAAGAAACAGAATAACTTGGATAAAAAGGTCAACACATATGTCGATCATCTATTTTCCGGTGTCGGGGACAGTCAGCAGTTGTTTGATCTGAAGGAAGAATTGGCGTCCAATCTCAGAGAGAAGATCGGGGATTACGAAAAATCAGGTATGCCAGAAGAGGAAGCATTTAAGGAAGCAGTCAGCTCCATGGGTGACCTTAGTGGGTTGGTGGACGATATGCGTGAGGTTGGTCAGGACAAAGCGAAACAGGCGGTCTACACAACCATGACTGAACGCGTGTCAACAGCCGGATTAATTGTGGGGATATTAGTCATTTTATTTGGCGTTCTGACTACTGCAATGTTGTATTTTATGGAATTATCTGTGGAGGCTGTTTCAGGTCCATTAATTTTCGTAGTGGTAGGTGGAGCGGTCGTTACGTATAGCATTTTAACAAGAGAAACGAGCCGAAAATACGCGATGAATAAGGTTCGGGCTCTACTTTACACTTTAGCTGTAGGATTGATTCTTTTCAGTCTATTTGTGGGATGTGTTTCCGGGTTCGCTACAGGGGAAATGTTCATTGCGATCAGTTCGTTTATGGTTTTCTTTTTGTTAGGAATTGGATTGCTATTGAGCCTTCTCTTTAGTGGCACTGATCGGAAAAAATAATGATGCTTTCAATAAATGAGAGTTTCAACGGTAATGGACGAGATATTGAAGAATCTCATCAAAAAAAGAAAACCACCAAGCGCTCATCCAAGCTCAAGGTGGCCTTCATCAGAAAATTAAACAGTTCTACTAACAGCCTCTACTACCAATAGAGGCTTAAAAGAGAAGTGTTGGCGCACTTCTCTTTGTTATTATACATAATTTTGGTGCATGGGGACAGGTCCCTTGTCCCACTTTATGTGACGAGGGACCTGTCCCCAAAGGTTTTTTTGTGAGATAATGATAGAAAGTAAATATAGTCTTTATTAGAATATCCTGAGTATTATTTTCCAGGGATCAGGAAAGGGATGGTCCTTATCAAAAGAATTATCAGCAGTTTGTATATCGTTGCAGGATTTATATGCATGGGAATAGGAATCATAGGTATCATCCTGCCTGTTGTACCAACGACGCCACTTTTATTGTTGGCTTCTTTTTTCTTTGTAAGGGGCTCGAAAAAATTTGAGGTTTGGTTTAAAGATACATCGATATATAAGAAACATTTAGAAAGCTTTGTAAGAGAAAGAAGTATGACCTTGAAACAGAAAATCACGATCTTATTATTCGCGGATTTCACCATCGCTTTTCCATTTTTCATTTTGGATAGCATCCTTATTAAAATGATGTTCATTCTGATTGTCATTTATAAATACTATTATTTCATTTTCAAAATCAAGACAGTTAAGAGAAAGCCCGAATTTATATAAAAAGAGGTTCAGTCCAAGCGTCAAAGACGTAAGGGACTGAACCTTTTTCAATTACCATAGTGGCGGTTTGACTACCATGAACCAAAGCATCGCTAATAACAGAATGAGATAGATCCAAACGGTCCGCTTCAGTTTAGCAGCAAGCTCCGTCTTATCATGACCTTCCTCCTCAAACTTCCGAAGCTTCGGTGAGAATGCCCGCGCCAAAAAGAACAGGGAGCAGAACATGATGATCAGTGTCATGATGATCCATGGTGTACTCCAAGTCCATGGACCCAGCACGACGAGCAGTATCCCCGATCCGACCAGTACATGTCCGGTGTGCTTCGAGAGACGTACGACAAATCGGAATGTCTCCAAATAGCCAATCATTGCTTGGTCTTTTGCCATGCTCAGCTTGTTAGCTATCGGTAAAAGGACGAAGAACGGTCCGATTGAAGCGATCGCACTAAGTACATGTATGTAAATAATGATTCTGTATGTGATATCCATCCTTGCACCGACTATTCGTTAGCTAGACTGAACTCATGTACCCATACTCTCATATGTGGAAGCCATGGCATGCCAGGGTGATAGGATAAAATGGACTCTTTATATTGTTCAACAGTCTCATAACCCTCATGACGGGCATGTTCATCCGTCAATTTACCAAGTGACTGGGAGTACACGCTGTTGACGATGTATTTTTCACCTTCCAATTCCATGATCTCACCTACATCAGCATATCTTCCATTGCGGCGTGTTGCGGTTTTCTTGCCTTCCAAAACTTTTTTTACATCATCCGGCATGGTAACGAGCCGATCGATGGTACAGGTTTTTGGTGGCAGCGTATTGTTTGCTTCATTGTTAGTCACAAAAAAACTCCCTTCAACTTATGTATCTCTCATACTTTATCATACTTTTTTCAGGTAGAACTATAAAACCAATCATTTAAGTGTTAAACTTGACATTTAATGGACCGTGTTGGAGCTACAATAGTATTGGCAAATCCTGGTCATACTATGTTTATCATTCGAGAATATGCTAGGAGGATGTAAGGTGAATATGAATAATAACGATATCTTAATCAGATTAAGATATGCGCTAGACATAAAAAATACGGAAATGGTAGAGATATTCAATCTTGGAGGCATTAAAACAACAAAAGAAGAAGTGCTGAAGATGCTGGTAAAAACCAAGGACAGCTATTATGATGATGAAAGTGATGTAGATGAAAGGGAAGAGGAAGAGAATGTGGAAGTGGATAATTTCACGTTAGAATCCTTCTTGAATGGCCTTATCATTTTTAAAAGAGGTAGACAAGATCCAAAGCCAGGCCAATCTGATAAACCTGATATGTCCATCAAAAATCACTCTAGTGTGAATAACGTGATGCTGAAGAAAGTAAAAATTGCCCTGGCGTTAACGACGGAGGATATGATAGAAATTTTGCAGGACGCAGGAGTCAATATTACAAAAGGTGAACTGGGTGCTCTTTTGAGGAAGGAAGGTCACAAGAACTATAAACCGTGTGGAGATCGATACGCAAGAAACTTCTTGAAAGGATTGGCTTACAGATATAGAGATTAATCTAGTCGCTGACCCGAATTCGGAGCTGCAAATATACATAATTACAAGGGGGAAATTTTTGTATGCCTATGACCGAAGGATTTATTGAAGTAACAGGTGGGAAGGTGTGGTATCAGAAACATGATGCGATGACGGATAGGACGCCAGTTATTGTTTTGCACGGGGGACCGGGATCTTCCCATTATTCCTTGCAAGGGTTGCGAATTCTTGCAGAGGATCGTCCAGTTATTTTTTATGATCAATTGGGATGTGGCAAGTCTGATCGTCCAACTGACACTTCCTTATGGAATCTTGAACGGTTTGTGGAGGAGTTGGGACAAATAAAAGAGGCTCTTTCTCTGGATGAGTTCCACATACTTGGCCACTCGTGGGGCACAACGCTCGCTGCAGCCTATTATTTATCAAACCCGGAAGGCGTGAAAAGCATCATCTTTTCAAGCCCTTGTTTGAGTGCTCCGTTGTGGGCGGAGGACCAGGAAAAAAATCGGGAGCTTTTGCCTCTTGATGTTCAACAGACACTCAGAACATGTGAGGAAAATGGAACTACTGACTCAAAGGAGTACAAGGACGCAACAGCTATATTCAACAAGCATTTTGTTTGCAGACTTGACCCGTTTCCAGAGTTCCTTAAAAAGGGAGTTCAGTATAAGAATCCAGAAGTTTACAATATTATGTGGGGCCCATCCGAGTTTCATGTTACTGGCAATCTAAAAGATTTTGACTGTACATCGGAATTAAAAGACATTCATGTTCCAACTCTCTATACTTGTGGCCGGTATGATGAGGCGACTCCTGCCTCAACAGAGTACTTCAGCTCATTAACACCGGAGGGGAAATGCCACATATTTGAGGAAAGTGCACATATGCCGTATCTGGAAGAAACAGAAGAGTATGTAAACGTCATCGGGAGTTTTTTGAAAGAAGTCGATAATAAGAAGTAATTGATAGATTTGAAAATAAAGTTTGCAATCCACCCTAATGCTACACAGAATAGGGTGGTTTTTACATTTTCTTAGAGACTCGAAATAAGGGGCCTGGCCCCTATTTACAATATTTGAAAGAATTAACAATCGAACAAGCAAGCGAGAGGGAAGGATTGCATAGGATAGTAGCACTATAAATATCGCAATGAAGCGAGGTTGTTCTTACAAATACATAACGGTTTTCATCAATTATATGCCTTCTCATAGGGTAAATCGACAACAAGGGGTACGATAATGAGAAAAACATGGCTGTTGGGTTTTGGGTTCTTTAGCATCAGCATTGGTTGGTCACTGTATAACGGATTTGTTCCGTTCTTTTTGGACAATTATATCGCAAGTACGGCATTGATCGGATTCCTGATGACGATAGATAATTATATCGCCCTTTTTTTGCAACCATACATTGGGCAGAAGAGTGACCGGACCCTTACTCGTTTTGGTCGGCGGATGCCATATCTGCTTATCGGGATACCGATGGCCGCTTTATTTTTTGCGCTCATACCCTTTCATACCAGCCTGCTGACCTTGATTGTTTTTATGGTCTGCATGAATTTATCGATGGCCATTTTCCGTTCGCCGACCATTGCTTTGATGCCGGACATTACACCAGAACTCATGCGCACAAAAGCAAATGGGATCATCAATTTCATGGGTGGATGCGGAGCAATATTGGCCTTCAGTGCAGGCTCCTTCTTGTTTCATCTCGATGAATCCTTTCCTTTTTTATTGGTTTCAGCACTTTTCCTATTTGCGTTGTGGATCGTTTTTAAAAACATAAAAGAAAATAGGGATTCCATTTCCTATACAGTAACGTCGGCTCCAAAGTTTAATTACAAAAATGAACTAAGCGGTCAAACACTTTTCTTGTTGGCTGCTATCTTTTTCTGGTTCATTTCGATACAGGGAATGGAGGCATTGTTCACCTTGTACGGGGTAAATGAACTTGGGTTATCCAAAAGTGCATCCGCGTTTTCTTTAGCATTCTTTTCATTGACCTTTGTCGCCTCCGCGATACCGTGTGGGTTGTTAGGGGCAAAATATGGCAAGAAAAAGATGATTGTGATTGGTATTATCGGGTTGACCATCGTATTTCTCCTTCTGAATTGGGTGGATTCCGTCTTCTTTTTACGAACTCTGCTGCTGATCGGGGGGATGTTCTGGGCATGTATCAATATCAATGCTTATCCATTCATCATTTCTACTGGAAGTAAAGAAAGCTATGGTGCACGCACAGGCTTATACTATCTTGTATCTTCATTAGCAGCCATCATTTCTCCACCGATTCTTGGTCTTCTGATCGACATATTCGGATTTGGCATCCTTTTTTTCGCAGCGGCCGTGAGTATGCTCGCTGCGTTAGCTTGTATGCTTAAAGTGAAAGATAGGGAGGGTAGTATGGGTAAGGGAATTGAGGATTTGGGGCAAAGATGAAATCAAAGTATCAGGATCATTCGTATTGAGTGAACTTGATACTTTGATTGTTTTTGAGATTGACTACATAAAAATATGATATTATTTTTTATAAATGATTAGCGGTTTCAGTTGAAAATATAGGGGAGGCTCTCGGATGTTTGCATTATCACCACAAGAAGCATTAAAAATGTACGAGGAAGCAACTAATACTCATGATTTTGAAAACGTACGTAGATTAATTAGAGAAGATGCAATATATTATTTTTCCAATGAAACGGTTCAAGGGCACAAGCCTCTTAAAGAATTCTTTGAGAAAACTTGGGATTACATTCGTGATGAAGTCTACAAAATCCACGATGTCCAATGGATTACAATAGGTGAGTCTAATGCAGCCTGTATCTATAAATTTCAATGGTCCGGTTTGATAGACGGGGTTTATAAAGAAGGTAAAGGTCGAGGGACGAATGTATTTGAAAAAGATGACGAGGGATGGAAAGTGATTCATGAACATTTGAGTTCTTGAATGAAGTCATAAAATCCATTAAATAAAATACACTTTAAAATGATGCAGTAGAATTAATCTTCCAACAAGGAGAAATAGATGAACCCATCCATATTGAAGAACTCCAAAAAATCACTCTGGTTATTACCCGGCTGGTTCATTGGTTGGTTTATTCTTAATCTATTAGAGATGCCGTACACGCTTCTGAATCTATTTTTTATAGGGATGTTTGGATTTTTAGTAAGTGAAATCATTCAATTTGTCATTTTCATGATGAAAAAAAGTAATCAATCGTATTGATTATAGGTTACGCTACAAAAGTATTTGTAAGAAAAAAACCTCAACCCCCGGCTTAGCTTTATAGCTATGGGGGGTGAGGTTTCATTATGATGCTGATCTAATCATCTATGCTGATCAACAAGGATTTGATTGCCATCTGGATCTTCTAATGTAAAATAAGCGGGTCCTTCACTTGATTCATCCGCTTCTGTCTGCACGGTGATCCCTTTTTCTTTAAGCTCCTTTTGAAGCTCTCGAACATCCGTAAATGATTCAAGGTTTTCCGCATTTTCATTCCATCCGGGATTAAACGTCAAAATGTTCTTTTCAAACATTCCCTGGAACAACCCGATGATACAATTTTCATTCTTCATAATCAGGTAATTATGGGAAATATCACCGCCTAATGTCTGAAAACCCAATTTTTCATAGAATGCTTTAGAGATTTGAAGGTCCTTTACAGTTAAACTTACAGAAAAAGCGCCAAGTTTCATTTTTCCATCTCCTAGTATAAGAATTGATATGTATGGGAAAATCATGTGGTATGTTCAGTATATAGGTGGAGCCTGGAATAGACAATATTCACTATTATTACAGGTTCATTCTGAATGCTTTTACAATAATCCCGTCATTGGCAGGTTCAAAGTCATGTTCGGGTGTATGTAGAAATCCGAACCGGGTATACAATTGTATGGCGCCTTCCATAAATTCGCCGGTGTGAAGGCCAATGGCAGGATAGCCTGTGTTTTTGGTCCTGATGATGCATTCCTTTACCAGGGCGGAAGCGACTCCTTTCCCCCTTGATGATGGCGCAACGGCGAGCATCCGGATCTCGGAATGCTCCAGCACGTCCCCGAACCCCTCATATGCTTTTATTTTTGGCGGGAATAGCACGACACTCCCATGAATCTTCCCTTCAGACTCGGCTACGATGATTTTCACTCCTAGCTGCAGATCTGCCCCTGACAGGATGGATTTTTTTAACGCCTCCCAATGTGCTTCGGGAAGTAGTGGAGCATATTCTTGGTAAGCCTCTACCCGCTGTTGGCGAATGGAAGGGATTTCGTTTGGCATCGCGTCTCTCAGAATCATCTTACCCACTCCTTTAGAAATCACATAGAAATTTATCTGTCTTTTTGCTTAGGCGCTCACGATTGTGAGGGGTGTTCCAGCCTGATAAATCCGGTCCCTTCGGCAGGATTTTTACATCCTCCTTATCTACGAAAATCGTAATCGAAACATGATAATGCTTTTTGATGGCATCAAAGTCCGTTGTATCGCCGAAGCATGCTGTCTGATACAGGTCACGTACATAGCCCCAGAGATTAGGAAACTCTTTTATTAGGTTTCTGTTTGTATTGAAAGCAGAGTAATATGCCACATCGAAACGGACCAAGGTGGAATAGAGCCGAACATCTGAATCTGTGATGAACTCGCCGAACAGGAAACGTTGTTTGGATAGGCGTTCCTCCAACTCATCCAATCTTGCAAACAAGCGGTCAAAAGCTTCTTCATAGACTTCTTGGGACAGGGCAAAGCCGCATTTGTATACCCCGTTATTGATGTCATGGAACATGATCTCGTTCAACGAATCTATGTCTGATTGTAAATGGTCTGGATAAAGATTTGGGGCATGTTCTTGATGAAAAGGTCTCCAGGCAGTCTCCAGGTAATTGGTCAGCTTGAAATAGTCGTTATTTGCCACCTGTCTGCTCATTAGATCGACCATCACGGGAACGGTCGGCCTGCCTCTGTACTCCGGATTTGTCGCTTTATAGATTTCACTCATGTATCTGATCCCCAACACAGGGTCGACGCCTGCTTCATCCAACGAAAACTCCCAATCCACTTGTGCTGTCTTTGGACGTAGCGGGCTTGCTGTCCCCAAACTGATTACCTTATCCAACCCGAGCAGATTCCGGACAATGACTGTCCGATGGGCCCATGGACAAGCCGGTGTCCAGAGAAGTCGATATCGCTTTGCTTCTACTGGCAACTCGCCGGGCTTGCTCCCGAAAGGGGTGGTAAATCGGTTTGTTTGCCTTTTGAAGGAACCGTCCGTTGATATCTCCTGTGCTTTATTTTGTACCATGTATCATCATCCCCTTTAAGGTATTTTATTACTTTTTTTATTTTTCAGTCAATTTTAAGTGGAGTTTGATTATTTTTCATAAAAGTGAAAGATTTCCCTGTATGATTCGACTAAGTTTATGTACATTGAAATGAGGGGGTGCAGGATGGATCGGAACGTACAGATACAGAATTGGTATAGGGAATTTGCGGATGGAATTTATCAATATCTTATATATTTTACAGGGAATAAGGATGTGGAGGATTTGGTGCAGGAAGTGTTTATTCGTGCCATACAGAGCTTTCATACCTTTCAGGGGAATTCTTCTCCAAAAACATGGCTATATAGTATCGCTCGACATGCAGCAATGGACCGCGCCAGGAAAAAGAGGTCCAAATGGCTTCAGCTCGAATTTATTCATACATTGAAATCGAGCGAAAAGACTCCCGAAGAAATATTACATGCTTCAGAGGAGATAAAGGATCTCTATGATTCTTTAAAAAAGTTGAAAGCAAGCTATCGGGAAGTTCTCATTCTGAGGGGTATAAAAGATTTTACTGTCTCTGAAACTGCGGAAATATTGAACTGGAGCGAATCGAAAGTGAGTCTGACATGCTATAGAGCCATTCATGCATTAAAGGAAATCCATCAGTACAAGGAAAGGGGGAATAGGGATGGGGAGCAACCTTAACGACCAAGAATATTTGAAGAAATTAAATAGAATGCCCAAAATGGAAATCAATCCTGACATAAAAGATTCTCACTTACACTCTATCACTCAATATGAAGATCAATTTCAGAAAGCTGAGAAAAGCAGGAGTAGAGCCCGAATATGGAAGTACAGTGTGATTGCAGTAGCAGCATCATTGCTTCTTTTTATGTTCTTTAATACCGGCAACGTGAGAAGCCTTGCCACTGACATATGGGTAGGTTTAATTGAAACTTTAAAAGAAAAAGAGGCAGAAGAAATTATAACCGATCCATTTACTGCGCCGAATCTGGAAAAAGTGAAATTTGAGGATGGTATGAGTGTGGTGGATTATAAGTCAGATAATATGGAACAGGGAGATAACCCTTATAATTATCTGCATAGGTCTCTAGTCATTTCACAGAAATTTGATGAGGAAGATCTTAGCAGAGGGGATGTTGTTTATTATGTGGAGCCGGGAGACACCTTCCAAGATATACAATCAGATAAAAATAGAATCGCCAGAATCATTGCTATGCCTGGCGAATCGATAGAAATAGTAAAGGGGCAAGTGTTTATTAATGACAAAAAGCTTGATACCTTCTATGGAGATGGATCAAGTAATATCCGCAGTCTGGATAATGTGAAGGATTACAATTTTGCAAAAATGACAGTTCCGGAAGGTCACTACTTCGTGATGGGGGACTTGTGGTGGCGAAGTGTAGACAGCAGGATATATGGGCCAGTGCCAGTAGAAAATATGATTGGGTTAGTGGAGGGATATAGGTGAAGCGAGCCAGGGTCCAGTTCACCTGATGGTTATTGATTGATACCTTAAGGCAGACAAAAAGCTGCGGGTGAGGGAATCAAAAGCGCTGAATGATACCCTCGAGCAACCAAAATGAGCCTGGTGAGGGTATCAATGGGGTCGAAAGTTAGAACCACTGGAACTGTCCCCATGGTTTTTTCAACCTTTAGCAGGAATTCATATTTCGCATATCGAAATGTTATGGAACAGAATGGAAGGAGTGTGTAATATGATAACTGTAAATAAGAGTGATATTATAGAGGATTTTCACGGGACGAAGGTTGCAGATCCTTATCGTTGGTTGGAGGATAGCAATTCGGAAGCTACATTGGCATGGGCGGAAGAAAGAGAAAAGGAATGTATGGCTTATTTTGCTGAAATAGAGTCAAAGTCCAACGATAAGCAACGTTTGTCGGAGCTTTGGAATTTCCCAAAACATTTTGTGCCAAAAAAAGTGAAAGACAAATTATTTTATCAAAGAAATGATGGGCTGCAGAATCAGGCTGTCCTTTATATGAAGCAAGACGGAGTGGAGAAGGTTATCCTTGATCCGAATAGCCTTTCAGATGACGGGACAGTTGCGATGACGGATTTTTCGGTATGCAGGGAAGGGCGGTATGTTGCCTATTCTACAGCAGCTAACGGCAGCGATTGGCAGGAGGTTAAAGTCCGGGATGTCACGACCGGTGAAGACTTGATCGATGTCATACAATGGGTGAAATTCACGGCGGTTGTCTGGTCACCGGATGGAAAAGGCTTTTATTACAGTAGGTTCCCAAAACCAGGTACTATTGCAGACGAAGAAGAAGGTACACATCATAAAGTGTTTTACCATCAGCTAGGTACGAGCCAAAATGAAGATATCTTGTTACATGAACAGCCTGAAGAGAAGGAGTTGATGTTCACTCCGATCCTAACTGAAGACAAGCAATATCTTTGTCTGCATGTGAATTTCGGCACCGCATCTGAAAATCGTTTCTATTATAAGGATATCGAAAAGGATGAGAGCTTTACTAAGCTATTGGATCAACAGGATGCCGAATACTCTTATATCACGAATGAAGGAACGGTCTTTTACTTCAAAACGGATCTTCATGCGCCAAAAATGCGGGTAATCGCAATAGACATATTGAATCCTGAGAGGGAAAACTGGAAGGAAATCATTCCTGAACAGGCAGCGGTGATGGAGTACATCAAATATGCTGATGAAAAATTTGTCATGGTCCTGTCGCAGGATGCACACCATGCCATTCATCTTTATGATAAAGAAGGCAGGTTTGAGCAGGAAATCGAGCTTCCTTTCATCGGGTCATTAACGGATTTGACGGTGAACAGTGAGAGCACCGAGATGTATTTTGGCATCACTTCTTTCATTAATCCTACCACTGTTTATCATTATGATTTTTCAATGAATGAATTGACATTGGTGTCGGAATCCAACATTCCTTTTGAACGGATGGATTATGAAACGACCCAGGTATTCTATCCATCCAAGGATGGCACGAAAATCCCAATGTTTCTCGTCCACAAAAAGGGGTTGGAATTGGATGGTCAAAATCAAGTCATTCTGTATGGCTACGGTGGATTTAATGTGAGCTTGACGCCTTCTTTCAATCCGGCAATCCTTCGCTGGCTGGAAAAGGGTGGCGTATATGCGGTCGCGAATCTGCGTGGTGGCATGGAGTACGGGGAAGAGTGGCATAAAGCCGGAATGCTTGAAAATAAGCAGAACGTATTTGATGATTTCATTGCAGCAGGGGAATGGTTGATCGAGAACAAGTATACCTCCACTGCGAAGCTATCTATCATGGGAGGTTCCAATGGCGGACTGCTCGTTGCCGCTTGCATGGTGCAGCGTCCGGATTTATTCGGGGCAGTGATCTGCAGAGTTCCGGTTATCGATATGCTGCGATATCATAAGTTTACCATCGGGAAGTACTGGATACCTGAATACGGAAACGCCGAGAACCCTGAACACTTCCCTTTCCTTTATGCCTACTCACCGCTTCATAATGTGCAGGAGGGTGTAAAGTATCCATCGATTCTAATAGCGACGGCAGATAGCGATAACAGGGTGGTACCGGCACACGCTAAAAAATTTACTGCAACACTGAATGAAAAAGCAGATTCATCCACGACCGTCATCCTTCGCCTCGAAAAGAAAGCGGGCCACGGCCTTGGAAAACCAACATCAAAGCAGATCGATGAATGGGTGAACTTTTATGCGTTTTTGGAGAAAGAGTTAAAAGAATAAGAAAGATACTTAACAGAAATCGGGTGCCATTCTTATTTAAAAGAATGGTGCCTGTTTTTTATGTATGTACCATTTTATTATATATACATATTTTTCTTTTTGAATAATGTAACTTTTAATAGAATGAGCCGTCTTTAAGGCAAGAAATTATTCATCAAGATTCTTTCGCTAGAGAGGGGTGAATGTACAACGTGCAGGAAGAAAAGGCAAAAGAGAAATTGAGAGAATGGTACCACCAGTATAGTGACGATATATTTCGATACATTTTGATGATGACTGGGGATCAGGAAAGGGCAAAGGACTTGACCCATGATACATTTCTGAAAGCCTATCATAGCCTGTCTTCCTTTAAAGGGGAGACGAGCGACAAAAATTGGCTTTACCGCATTGCCAGAAATGTCACCATCGATGATATGAGAAAAAGAAAGCCGTTAAGGTATTTGTTGGATTCCTTCGCATCCCTTGCTTCCCATGATCCCTTGCCGGAAACTGTTGCCCAATTGGGGGAGAGGGAGGAAGAGCTTTATCGTGCCCTCCAAGCAATCAAGCGTTCCTATCGGGAGGTCATCATCTTACGAAAAATAAAAGACTTGACCATAAAAGAAACAGCTGAGGTACTAAACTGGAACGAAAACAAGGTGAAAGTAACTTTATTCAGGGGATTGGAGGCATTAAAGAAACAAATGATAAAGGAGGGCTACAAGCATGAAACATACTGAGGAAAGTGAATTTGATCGGGAGTTTAGAAGCTATGAGTCTATGGAAATGAAAGAAGCGGATAAAAGGGAGGTTTATTCCAGGCTGATGGGGAGTGTTGAATTACCACAGAAGAAAAGAATGTTCATGGATGTATTCAATCCTGTCTTATCCGCGGTTCTTGCGGCCGCATTTCTCTTGATTGGAGGTTATTTTGTAGCGAATCAGATTCTCCAGGAGGAACCTGCTCGACAAGAAAGCCCAGCAGCGTATGAAAGAGTGGAGCAGCAGTTATCTGACACTTTCAACAAAGAGGTAATTATACCGAATCATCCTAAGTATCATGCGCAAATGATCTGGGTTTCTTATTACGGCTCTTATATAGAGGGGTCCTATGAAAGAGATAGACCATTAGGAGTAATAATTGTATACAAGGGTGAGAACAGCAATTTAGATGAAACGGAAGTAGAAAAACTTAGGGAAATGGGCGATTTTGTTTACGGCAAACCTGTAATATACCCTTTTGAAGATGTTCATTCTGAAATAAGAATAGATATTGCCAACGTGAATGCTATTTCCGGTGAGGAGATAGAGAGTATTGAAGGAACAAGAATCTACTATAATGAAATTGAAATGGAAACTGATAAATATATCAGATACAGCTTTTTACTGAACCACCTGACATACGTCTTTTCCCATAAAGTGACCGGACCAGAATCTCCCACAGAAGCAAGAGCGTTTGTTACTGCATTTCTGAAACAGGTAAATAAATAAGCTAAGGGGTCAAACCCCTTGGCTTTATTTGGAGTTATTCTTATTCCCATCAAACATATTCTCCGAGACTTTGTTAAGCTTTGCGAGAAATCGATTAAAGCCAAAGCCTATGAAAAAGGCGATACTGATTTCCGCATAGGGATGATCCTCGTTATGATTAGTGAATTCGATGAATAGGATGCCACTTTCAATCAAGGTCACTGCAATCACAGCTGTACCGGTGGCAAAGAGCGGGTAGAAGATATACATGATCCACTCTCTTTGATTTTGAAGTTCATCCTTCATATAGTGGGTGCAGAACATATAGAGGTGCCTCAGCGAACCCCCAATCGCTCCTGCTAAGAAATAGTAGAGAAACTGCTCCATTCCTGCAGCTTCTGGGAAGGCAATTGCTTGTTTCCCTGTCAAGAGGAAACCGACCGCAATGAAACTCCCGAAGAACAGAAGGAATAGGTAAGTGAGAATCACTGCAATTAACCAGCTTTTCACGATAATCACCTCCATGTATCCTATGGGAGAAGATGAATTTCGTTACTTTCTTGCATCGAACAAGCAATCTAATACAAAATAAGGAAGATTTCTGCTATTGTAGAAGGAAGTGAACCTGAACTAACAGGAGTGAGAGGCATGTTCTGGAAAAAGAAAACCGGCTCAGAACAACAGGATTCTGAGATTATCCAAATGGAAGAAATAAACAGACAAACGAAAAACAAAGCAGCTGAATACCTCAAAGATACGAACAAACTTAAAAACCTGCTAAGAAGAGCGGAAAATAAAGCAAAGAATAAAGAAAGTGAAAAAGGATTCGTCCAAGAAACATGGGGAAGCCTGAAAACGATGTTTGAGCTTGTGAAGGCTTATATAAAAGGTGACTATAGGAACATCCCATATGGCTCCCTGCTGATGATTGTCGGCGCAATCCTTTACTTTGTGATGCCGCTCGATGCAATACCTGATGCGATGGTGGGACTCGGATTTACTGATGATGCAGCGGTAATTGCACTTACCTATCGTAAGGTCAAGAAGGACATCGATAAGTTCGTGGCGTGGAAGCAGGAGAATGAAGTGCTTCCCCCGGCAGAAGGTGAAGAAAATGAGTCAACATAATGAGGAAAGCTATGAAAAAGCCATGCGTAATGCCAAAGCATCCATGGAACTTTCCGGTTTTACCATAACCGAGGAACACATGGACCTGGTACGGGCTAAACTGAAGGGTGAAATAACGGAAGAAGAGTTTTTGAAAATAGCGCTGGAAAAAGCGAAAAAGAGATAGCACAACGCTATCACCAAGGGGGATTTGATTTATGGAATTAGGAATAAGTACGTTCGTCGAAACAACACCAGATCCCATTACGGGAGAGGTAATCAGCCATGCACAGCGGATTCGCGAGGTAGTGGAAGAGATTGTTCTGGCAGATCAGGTAGGATTGGATGTTTTCGGGGTGGGCGAGCATCATCGGGAAGATTTCGCCGCTTCTTCCCCAGCTTTGCTACTTGCTGCAGCTGCGTCACAGACGAAACGAATCCGCCTGACGAGTGCAGTGACGGTGCTATCTTCAGCAGATCCGGTTCGTGTGTTCCAGGACTTTGCGACGCTTGATGCCATTTCAAACGGCAGGGCAGAGATTATGGCAGGCAGAGGCTCTTTTGTCGAATCCTTTCCACTGTTTGGATTTGATTTAAAAGATTACGATGAATTGTTCGAAGAAAATCTGGAGCTGCTGCTAAAAATCCGTGAATCCGAAAAAGTCACGTGGAGAGGCGGTCATCGACCAGCTATACATAATCTTGGGGTGTATCCGCGCCCAGTACAGGATCCGTTGCCTGTTTGGATTGGCAGTGGTGGAAATGCCGAATCGGTTGTACGTGCCGGGATGCTGGGTTTGCCGCTTGTGCTCGCCATCATTGGTGGCAGCCCTGAGCACTTCAAGCCGCTCGTCAAGCTTTATAAGCGTGCTGCAAGTCGGGCAGGTCATGATGTATCCAAACTTCCGGTTGCGTCACATTCCCATGGTTTTATTGCCGAAAGTTCAGAAGTGGCTGCGGATAAATTCTTCCCATCGACACAATATGTGATGAATAAACTCGGCCGGGAACGCGGATGGGGAAGGTATGAACGTGCCACATTTGATGCCGCAAGGAGCTTTGACGGTGCGCTCTATGTAGGAGACCCAGATACGGTTGCTAAGAAAATCATCCATCTACGCAAGAACGTCGGCATCACCCGCTTCATGATTCATATCCCAGTCGGCACGATGCCTCATGATGACGTGATGAAGGCTATTGAGCTTTTCGGGACGGAGGTTGCTCCAAAGGTTCGGGAAGAAGTAGGGAAATGGGAAGCTGAGGGTGGAGAATAAGTAATTATTCTAAAAAACTTCTTGACTATCATTTTCACTTTTCTGTATGTTGTATATATAAGAACACTACATGTCTGATCAATAGCCTGTAGTGTTTCTTTTTTACTAAAATCGAAACGTTTCGACGAAATTGTAAGCGGTTTAATCATGGGGAGGGAATACAATGATCATTCAATTAACAGAGCAGGAGAAGGCTAACAGACGGCTAGATCCAGAAACTTTGGCAATTGCTGTGGAGCAGGTGAAGGCAAATGGGTATATTGTGTTTGATAGCGTGATTCCGGAAGATAAGATTACACATATCCGCAACCATTTTGATCCATTGTTCGATGAGTTCACTGAGCGTAAAGGATACAATACGGGGACGAATCGTGCCCAGATGTTTCTGCCTTTCATGGAGCCATTCATTGACGAGGATGTGATCTGCCATCCGATTGCGACTGCGGTCATTGATGAGCTGCTTGGAAAATGGAATCATTGTAACTACTTTGCATCCGATACGCCAATGCCTGGTTCCGACTACCAGAATGCACATTGCGATATCATGCCTCTTTTTCCAGAATTGGCAATCCCGCTACCGGCATTCAGTCTTGTACTGAATATCCCATTGGTGGATGTGACAGAAGAAAATGGACCGCTTGAAGTATGGCCAGGGGGGACGCATCATAACCCGGACCGAGCGAACCACGATGCTTTGGATAATTCCGTTAATCCGCATATGCATATCGTCCGCGCTGCTGAACATATGTATTCGGAAAAGGTGTACATGAAAGCTGGCTCCATCGTGATCCGTGATATCCGCATGTGGCACCGCGGTACGCCGAACAGATCCGATTACCGCAGAACAAACCTTGCGATGATCTTCAACCGCAGCTGGTATGGTGCAGGCTCTTCCATTGATATCCCTCAGGAAACCTATGATAAGCTACCAGAAAAGGCAAAAGAGTTATATCGCATGGAGAAAATAGGTAGCAAGGTGAAGATGCCTTGGGAATGGTAAGATAGAATTTTATAAAAGCTCGAGACGCTAAATCGTTTCGGGCTTTTCCCTTTTTTCTCACAGAGACATTTATAAGCTTCTATCAGAAATATTTCATGTACGCATGGACATCTGTATACTCATTTTAATAATAAAAAATAGAAATTAGGAGAGTTAAACATCTATGAAAATACTAATAATTGTAGCTCATCCCAATCTGGAGGAATCAAAGGTGAATCGCCTTTGGAAAGAGAGGCTGGAGCAAGAAGGTAAGGTAACAGTACATGACATATACAGCGAATATCCTACATGGGAAATCGATGTGGAAAAGGAGCAAAGTCTGCTGCTTGAGCACGACCGAATTCTATTCCAGTTTCCCTTCTATTGGTTCAGTACACCTTCCCTGCTGAAAAAATGGCAAGATGAAGTCTACACCTATGGTTTTGCTTATGGGACAGGAAACAAACTCAAGGGTAAGGAATACGGGCTTGTGATATCTGCAGGAAAACCGGAGGAATCCTATAGTCCGGAAGGTACCAGTAAGCATACGATGGAACAATTCCTTTTGCCTCTTTCCGCAACAGTATTGCTTACTGAAATGAAATATCTGCAACCTTTTATCCTTTATAGTGCACCACATATAAGTGAAATGGAAATTCGGGAAAGTGCAGAAATCCTTGTTAAACATGTCACAGCAACTACTTTTAATAGAGTTAAATAGAAGATAAAAGGTAAGTCATGAAATTGTAATTGCTAGTATGTAAAAAAAGGTACTCCTGCGTTGTTTTGAGCAGGGAGTACCTTTTTTCTCATCTAGTAGATACAATCGATTTTCTCTTATACAGCAAGGATCCAATGGAAAAGGCAACCACACCCCAAAGCACCAATGTTCCGATTCCAAGCCAGAGCGTACCTGTGAAAATGCTGGTTTCATAGGCCATACTCTCCCTTAACACATCCGCAAAATGGGTGAGCGGGAGGACGTTGGACAGGGGCTGCAGCCAAGTTGGCATGGTTTCGATCGGGAAGAAGACACCGCTCAGGAACATCATGAGGAAGTTGACGATATTGGCCATCCCCATGTAAGCTTCCGTTGTTTTACTAAAGGAGGAGAAGAAATATCCCAATGCATTAAATGCCAGCGCACCAATCAGGAACACGACGATAAGGCTGAGAAAGTTGATATATAGATTTGCACCAAAAATGAATACGCCGATCACCGAAAGCAGGATGATTTGCACAATACTGAAAAGGAGTCGCATTGTCATATCGCTAAGTCCGAAAATCCCCATATTGGCAGGAGTCATCCGCAGCCTTTTGATCAAGCCTTTCCGGCGCATTTCCACCAGGTCGATCATGCCGAACATGCCACCTTGAGCTATTGCCAGTGCAATCATTCCTGTCAGAAGAAAGTCGGTATAGCTCAGTTCCGTGTTTCCTGAAGTGACAGTTTCAAACTTCATGTCATAGGTAGGGGTGGCACCGGCTACAAACAGATTTGCCTGCTGAATGAATTTATCTAGGATGCCCGAAAGCGCCTGAGCTGTCACACCTTGTTCGTTTTCCTTGTTCACAATCAAGGTGATGGAGGTAGCTTCCTGTGTCTCCGGAAGGATAATGGCAGCATCCACTTCTTTTTCTTTTACCCATTCCTCCGCCTGCTCTCTGCTCACGGGTTCATCCGATTTCACATCAAGGACTGAAAGTTGATTGATCTGATTCAGCACCATTTCCGCAGTTGGGTTCGGCTGTTCATTCACAATTGCCACCTTGGAGTTGAATTCATCATCAGAGTCTCCGGTAAAAATGACCATGAAGACGACCATCAAGATGACAGGGAAAAAGATCCCCCAGAACCACGCCTGCTTTTCACGAAGGGTCAGCTTTAGTTGTGCGGCAAACATTTTCTTGAACTGTTTGAAATTGTTCATGCTAATCCCTCCATTCCTTGCCAGTAAATGCGATAAAAACATCTTCCAGGCTCATTTCACGTATGGAGACCTGTTCAATTTGATATTCTTGTTCTTTTGTAAATTTAAATAGGTCATATAGGGTGTCCTCGGGTTTTGGCGTCCAGAGTGTTAAGGCGGTCGCATCTCTCTCTGTCCGCGAGACGGATGAAAGACTGTTGGCAAATACTTCCCCTTCTTTTGCAGCCTCTTCTCCGTCAAGAAAGGATAAGCGCACTTCTCTTTCTACTGTCAGCTTTTCAATGAGAGCAGCAGGGGAATCGAGTGTGATAATTCTACCCTGGTCCACGATGCAAACCCGGTCACTAAGTTTCTCCGCTTCTTCCATATAATGCGTTGTTAATATAATGGTTTTCCCAAGTGACTTCAAGTGAAGGATGATATCCCAGATATTGCGGCGAGCCTGTGGATCAAGGCCAGTTGTCGGTTCATCAAGGAAAATGATCTCGGGATCGCTAATCATCGCAAGACCGATGGCAAGACGTTGCCTTTGACCTCCCGAAAGATTCTTCACCCGATTACGGCGATGCTCCGTAAGATTGATCATAACGAGGATATCTTCCGTCGAATGTGCTTTACCATAAAAGGTAGCAAAAAGCTCAAGGTTTTCCTCGGGCGTTAATAAATCGAACATGGCGCTTGATTGCGGTTGGACCCCGATCATCATCTTGATGGCGTTGGCATTCCTATTCCAATCCAGATCGCCAAATTGAATATGGCCATGATCTGGCGTCACAAGGCCCTCTATCATTTCAAGTGTGGTTGTCTTTCCCGCTCCATTCGGTCCGATGATGGTGAACACCTCGCCTGCATTCACCTTGAAACTAATATCCTGTACTGCTTGAATAGTACCAAATGATTTCTTGAGCTCTTTTACCTCTAAAACGGTGGTCATGGGATTCTCCTCGCTTTCCATGAAACTATGAGTCTAGCCATTAGGTGGTCCATGATTGGACCTAACATTTACTATTATATTTAGCAATATTTCCGTTATGGCTAAAAAATCAAATTTTACAAATGGAGGTGTTTAGAGTGAAAAGGGTATATGTCGTTGGGTGTCGAATTGATACAACAGAATCTTTTGTTAAAAAGAGTAGACAGGGGGATGGCAGATGGAATGGGATGCAATTGTGATTGGCGCAGGACTAGCAGGCCTTGTCGCGACAGCTGAGATAGCTGATTCGGGAAAAAAGGTGATGCTGTTGGATCAAGAGCCGGAAGCTTCATTCGGAGGACAGGCCTGGTGGTCGTTCGGAGGATTGTTTCTGGTGGATTCACCTGAGCAGCGACGAATGGGAATAAAGGACTCAAAAGATCTAGCTTGGCAGGATTGGCTGGGGACTGCCGGTTTCGACCGTTTGGAGGATGAAGATTACTGGGCAAGGAAATGGGCCAAGGCATATGTGGAATTTGCAGCAGGGGAAAAACGTGAGTGGCTCACCAAACTTGGAGTTCGCTTCTTCCCGGTGGTCGGTTGGGCAGAGCGGGGAGGATACCTCGCTGAAGGGCATGGCAACTCGGTACCCCGTTTTCATATTGTGTGGGGAACAGGACCAGGGATTGTGGCCCCATTTGAGAAAAGGGTGAGGGAGCACATGAAAAATGGCCTCGTCGAATACAGGCCTCGTCATCGGGTGAATCGGCTGATGACGGAAAATGGTGTGGTAGTCGGAGTGGAAGGGGATATTCTCGTCCCTAGTTCTGCTGCACGCGGGGAGAAGAGCTCAAGGGAAGTTGTCGATAGCTTCTCCTACCGGGGGAATGCTGTACTCGTTTCGAGCGGAGGGATTGGAGGCAATCATGAACTTATTAGGAAAAACTGGCCAAAGCGTTTGGGAGAGGCTCCTAAACGAATGCTGTCGGGGGTGCCCGAGCATGTGGATGGCCGTATGCTTGCCATTTCAGAAGAAGCAGGGGGCAGGATCGTAAACCGTGATCGTATGTGGCATTACACCGAAGGAATCAAAAACTGGAATTCCGTGTGGAGTCAGCATGGCATCCGGATCTTGCCTGGTCCATCCTCCATGTGGTTTGATGCAAAAGGACAGCGCCTACCAGTACCAAACTTCCCGGGATTTGATACGTTAGGGACACTGGATGCGATCCAGAAGACTGGCTATGACTACTCGTGGTTCATTTTGACCCAGAAAATTATCGAAAAAGAATTTGCGCTCTCAGGCTCTGAACAGAATCCCGATCTGACCGGGAAGAGCATCAAGAAAGTTTTAAGCAGAGTCCTCCCGGGAGCACCGGCACCGGTAAAAGCTTTCATGGATAAAGGAGAAGATTTTATCGTAGCCGATAGTTTGTCAGAACTGGTGGAAGGGATGAACAAACTGACCGGAGAAAAACTATTGGACTATGCGACTATTGAAAGACAAATAAAAGCACGCGACAGGGAGATGGATAACAAATTTACCAAGGACCTACAAATAACGGCAATCAGAGGTGCACGGAACTATCTCGGTGACAAACTGATTCGCGTTGCTCCCCCACATAAAATACTGGACCCGAAAAACGGCCCGTTGATCGCCGTCCGCCTCAACATCGTCAGCCGCAAAACACTCGGCGGCATCCAAACCGACCTGTCAGGCAGAGTATTGAACCAAGATGGAGAAATAGTTCCAGGACTCTACGCAGCAGGCGAAGTATCAGGCTTCGGCGGCGGTGGAGTCCACGGATACAGAGCAATGGAAGGCACATTTCTTGGCGGCTGCCTCTTTTCGGGGAGAGTAGCCGGAAGAGCGATAGGGACAGGTCCCTCTGTCCCAGAAAGTAAAAATTCCGAAGTGACACATGATGTAGACCGAGTGTCACTGTAAATTTAAAGAGAATCCATGTTTGAAAGAAGGGAGGAGATTGTACTGATCATTCACAACACATCTCGAGACTTCCTAAAAAACTATGAACCAACTGAAGTATATATTAATGAATATTTTAGGAAGCATTCCATTCATTTCGAAGAGTATTTCAAGTATCATTGTAAAAATGTGCATGAAAAAATGAAGGTGGCAGTTCCGAAGCATCTTGAAAAGCTACCCGATTTAAAGATGATGAGTGAGTCGATGCCACGATTGATCCAAGAGATTGCCACAAAGTATGAAGAAAGGTATCATATCAAGTTCATAAAAGACGTTCATCTCCTGGTTGGTATCTATGGATCAAATGCGTTTACCTATCGCCAAATAATCCCGGAAATTGCTTTCTGTTTAGAAAAGCTATCGGCTAATGAATTGCACCTGGAATGTATTATTGCACATGAATTTGGTCATGCCTTACATCATTTGCTCTCGGACCAGGAAAGCATAGATTGGGGCAGATTAAATTGGAATAGTCCCTACACTTGGCTGCTGCAGGAGGGGTGTGCAATCCATTTTTCCAAACAGGCAGTTGATGCACGAGAGGATGTATATTTTGCTTTTGAGGAAGATTTAGAGTGGTTGGACTTTGTTCAAATCCATTTCACAGCCATTAAGGGTAGTTTAATAGAAGACCTGAACACATTGCCACCAACCGACATATTCAGAGAATGGTTTTCCATTAATGGTGGAACAAACTATGGCTACACACGGCTTGCGTATTATATTGGCTATAAGCTTGTAGAAAACCTGATAAAAGAGTACGGTGAAATAGGTGCCGTGACAATTTGGCATAAGGAAGACTATAAAGAAATACTTCATAAAAAGTTAGGAGAGATTGAATCTTGAAAGCAATCATTTTTGATATGGACGGAACTCTATTCCAGACAGATAAAATATTGGAGCTGTCATTGGATGATACATTTGAACATTTAAGGCAAGCAGGGGAATGGGACACGGAAACCCCGATTGAAAAATACCGGGAAATCATGGGCGTGCCGATACAAATTGTATGGGAAACATTAATGCCGTTGCACTCCATTGAGCTTAGAGAAGGTGCCAATAAAATTTTCCACGAAAGACTGATAGAAAACATCCGGAAAGGACAAGGAGCCCTGTACCCCAATGCTGTGGAAGCATTAACCTTCCTGAAAGATAAGGGCTACGCCATCTTTATTGCGAGCAATGGACTGACCGAATATCTCAAAGCGATCGTCGAATATTATCATCTTGACACATGGGTAACGGAAACCTTCAGCATTCAGCAAATTGATTCATTGGATAAAGGCGAGTTGGTCAAAGGTATTGTGAATAAGTATTCCATTACTTCTGGGGCTGTTGTTGGTGACAGGCTGACAGACATCAAGGCTGCCAAAGCTAATGGACTTTTAGCTATTGGATGCAATTTTGACTTTGCCAAAAAAGAGGAGCTTGCTATAGCGGATGTAGTGATTGATGATTTGATGGATTTGAAGAATATAGTGCACGACACGGTGAACTTATAATATAGAAAAAGGTCTATGCTGGCATTTAAAGTAGAAAAGAGGCAGCAGGTGAAATACTTCGAATTTGGCATCGGGAATAAGTGGCTTGTTAGAACAGAAACAGAGTTGGAAGATGGCAGCGAATATGAAGAAAAAGGTATCAAAGGTCCAATAAATATTCGGTCGGTATACCTTAGGGTCTGGATTGGGAAACGGGTATTCGTTTTGGACTCAAGCGATGGGTTGAAACTGGCACGAAAAAATCGGAATGCAGTAAAAGTGATTATTGGGATGGTAAGTAGATAGGAAGAGAAAGAGTGGATTTTAAAGGCGTATGTCAAGGGCGGGGGTCAAAATGGACTCCGCCCTGACTTTGAGTAACGCGTGTCGAACGGTGTCTATTATTGCGATTTGTGCATAAATTCTGATTTTACACCGTAAATTTAGGTTTTTTAAGCGCAAATTGATTTTTTTCAGCATAAGCAAGGAGTTTTTCATCGTAAATTAAAATTTTTCATCGTAAAGCAAACTCTGTTATGGTGTGTCCTGGTCAAAAACCAAATGAAAAGGAAATTATTGGCCATTTGTAGAATATAGTAGCTATAAAGGAGGAGGAGATGCCGATGTTTTGGGGAATTGTGATTCTTTTTGTCGCAGCACTCTTGCTTTTGGGCTATATAATCGATAAAAGAACGGACCGATATAAGTCAAATGATGATCGAAAAACAAAGGATCAGATAGAGGCTGTCAAAGACGAAACGCAGAAACATCATAATCCGGCCAATAATAATCATTTTGTGCCTTGATAGAGTCTCATTCTAGAAAACGAGAATAATACAAAAAGGAGTGTGTAGTATTATTAAGAACCATTTCAGGTCTACGCTCATTTTTTGGAATATTTTTTATATGTATTGCAGTTCTACTAATCATGCTTGGCAAATTTTCTACTGTTGAAAGGAAGCCATCAGCTGAAATGGTTGCCTTTAACAGCCTGTCACAAGATGAGCAGAGGTTGATGATCAGCCCAAAGGATTCCACTGTTCAGAGATTGGTGGTCGACGATGAGATAGGTGAAAGTCTCGGAAAAGAACATCTGGGAAACACAGTGTACGCAGTTACGTTTCATCATACGGAGACAGCTGATTCAGGAAACCTGATTGTCTATCTTGATGAAGAAAAGGAGAAGGTCGTGGGGAAAGGGTTTGATGAAAAAACAGATTGAAAGGGGAAAGGATGGTTGAAGAAGGTCACTAGTTTCAAATCATACCTTATTATGAACAGTATTTGAATTACATACAAGCTCAGAAAACGGATTCAGGCAATATAAATGATAGCTTTCTATTGCACGTACTGAATCCCCTAAGTACAGAGATATATATACGGCAATAACCACGCTTTCAACCTTGATGACCCACACTTTTTCCCCCGAATGCGTCTCTGGGTATTCCTCAGTGGTCCCACTTTAGGTTGGGTTTTCAAATCATGCAACAATTCATCAGCAAACATCCGGAACTGTCTGTAGAGGAATGGACACGGTTGGAGTCGGAGAAGATTATGGAGGGTAGTGGGGTCAGTTTGATAGATTAGCACCAAAGCATTTTTCAAGATAATATTTAATATTAAAAAGAGAAATTCATTTTCCACTTCTATACCATTTTAATTGGAATATAAATGGTATGGAAGGAGGGGGTATCTATTAACTCTACTAATCGTTCTAATCATTCCACAAAGAAAATAGTTGTTTTTTATATGAATGGCACCTTTCTAACTATATTTATTGCATTCATTATCATTTCTTCTATTAGTACTGTCTTTTCCAACAGAATGTCTTCTCAAATAATCACCAATTGGATGAAGAATATTGAAGTGGAAGATCTCTTTCTGGCAATTTTACAAAGTCAAAACCAATATTTTGTCGGGAATGATGTGGAAGTGAAACAGATACCCATAGGAAATATGCTCTTTCAATTAGCGACAAATATTAAACCGAATGATGTCAGAAGCCTTTTGGGGAATGAGATTCCTGGTTTTTTTGCCTATGATTATAAAATTCATATTGCAGGTGAAGGGACGGATTATACCAATTTGCTCCATGAATCATCAGCCCCGATGGAAGTGCTTTTAAAAGAGAGGGAAATTGCAGAACAATCCCTCTTGGATGCAGATGAAATCAATACTCCTCCCGCCCCTGAAAGAATGCTTGAGGAAGAATTGGTTTATATCTATCATTCGCATAGCTGGGAGTCCTTTTTACCATTACTAAAAGGGGTATCAGATCCAGATGAAGCCACTAGCAACAATTCTAGTGCAAATATAATCGCAGTTGGAAATATGCTTAAGAATTCTCTATTGGGTGCTGGGGTAAAATCACAGCACAACACTTCCAATATGACTGAGCAGTTACATGCTAGAGGCTGGAATTACTATAATTCATACCAGCTTTCAAGAGAAGTGGTGAAAGAGGTAATGTCAGCAAATAAGGAAGTTAGGTATGTGATAGATATCCATAGGGATTCGGTTAGAAAAGAAAAAACCACGATAAATATAAATGGGGAAAAGTACGCCAGATTACTATTTGTGGTGGGAGAAGACCATGCAAACTTTGAACAAAACTTGGAGTTTGCAGACAAGATATACTATGCAATCGAGAAAAAATATCCAGGACTTTGCAGAGCGGTACTGATTAAAGATAAGTCGAAAGGGGACGGCATTTATAATCAGGATCTTTCAGAGCGCTCCCTTCTATTGGAAGTTGGCGGAGTGGACAACAATCTGGAGGAATTGAATAATGCGGTAGAAGTATTTGCGGAAGAATTCAGCAAGCTTGTATGGGAAGAAAAGAATGCAGGTCAATTTTAAAAGAGGGGATGAGGTATATCAAAAACAGTTACCGGTGGCTTTTCTTTACATTTGCATCCACCCTCATTTCTATGACCTTCTTCCATTGGCTTGCAACAATCGCTGTTTTCATAGCGGGTATGATTCTTACATCGATTTCAATTTTTGAAGAGTTTAAAAGGGAAGAGCAATAGTTTGAATGGATCGTGGAATAACCTGACAACAAAAGTGGATGGCAGGCTGTTGAGAGTCAACATCCTAAAATGACAAAGAAGCAGAACCCTATTACTCTGCTTCTTTGACAGTTTTTATATTTCAATCAAAGGGTAATATTCTGCGCCTTTATAAACTCCACCACATAACCACCAATTTGCCGTCCTAGTCGTAAACCTTCATCATTATCCACTTTAAAATGAACACCCGCATATAATCGGGAGAGAGCGGTCTCCTCTACGATAGCCTTAATATTAGCAGCTTCCAGTGGGAAAAAGTAGCTGATCATGACTTCCGATGCTCCAGCAATTACAGCATGGGCGGATGGATAGGCTGGGAATCGAGGAGTGGTGAGGATAGGCACGAAGCTTCGTCCATATTGATTCGGGCGTGCAACATCCCAGTTATATTTCAAATACCAGCAGATAACAAAAACATCGTTTATGGCAGCTTGATAGAACCCCTGCATTCTCGCAATAGTCGGAGAGCCTTTTTGATACTTGGTACCTAGTTCATAGATCAACCTGCTGAACCTGGATGTCAGTTCACCAGTTGCCCAATATTGTGCACTTTGAATCTGTTGGGGTGTGATAGCGTATCTGGTTTGTTCCACCAGCTGCAGTTCGGATTCCCAATTGATGTCTAGAGGATTATTTATCTGCCAATGAATCGGTCTGCCAAAGGGGTCGATAAACCGGCTCGCACTTTCCCTCCTGAAAAAAAACATCGGCCAATACCCTGACTCCGGTGCACCTCTAGGTGGAACCTGCTCCCCCTGATAAGGGTACTCCGACCATTTTCTATAATTGGAACGCATCCGCTTCAGCTCCTTTCAGAATCTACTTCTAATTCTTTATGATGGATAGCGGATTTATATGTCATCAGAGTCAAGGGGACAGGTCCTTTGAGTTTCGTGATAAATAGAGGAATCTGAAAGTTTTTGGCGAAAGATATACTTGAATAATAGTTTGTAAGTTTACATAAGGAGAAAGTCGAAATGATTATAAACGTGAGACAGGAGATCGCAAGCGATTACCCCTTAACGGAAAGAGTGATCCAAAAAGCTTTTGCCAACGTGGAAATCAGCGATAAAACCGAACATGAAATAGTGCAACGGCTGCGTAAGTCTGAAGCCTTCGTACCTGAATTATCTTTGGTTGCAGAAGATGAAGAGATTGTAGGTCATATCCTTTTGACGAAACTGAAAATCAAAAAGGAAGATGACAGTACGGAATCCTTGGCCCTTGCTCCTGTTTCCGTACTACCGGAATATCAGAACAAGGGAGTCGGTTCGCGGTTAATGAATGAGGCTTTGAAGGTGGCGAAAGAATCTGGTTTTCAGTCGGTCATTGTGTTAGGTCATCCAACCTATTATCCTAAATTCAGATTCAAGCCTGCTTCGTTATGGGGTATAAAAGCTCCTTTTGAAGTACCGGATGAAGTATTTATGGCATTGGAACTGGAGGAAAACTCGTTGAATGGGGTTTCTGGAGTGGTGGAATATCCGCGTGCCTTTTTTGAAGGGTGAGTGGGACAAGGGATTTGTCCCTACTCACCCCAGCGAAACTCGATGTCCTTCATTTGATAGAAGCCATCTTTATATTCGTAGGTTATATAAAAACTTCCGATAAAATTACCTGGGCCGATCTGAGCTCCCATTTTCGCGGTTAACTGGTTGCCTATCACATCAAAGCTTATCAAATTATCAGTCACAATATCTGCAAATAAGCCTTCTGGTCCTGTCACGATTTTTTCAATGTTATATATCTTTTTTCTATTACGGATGCTGATGATAGCTTCGGATTTAGTCAACTTGGTTTTGACATTTCTTAGTAAGATCGTCCTTGGATCATCTACGATTATTTCTCTATACGTCTCTCCCACATTGGTTTGCGTTTGGTGAAGGACATGTACGTTTTGCTCTAAAATACCTGTACCATAACCTTGGGTGAGTACGATGATTAAGTCTTTTTTTCCGTCATTATTAATATCCTGATAAAAGAGTTGTGGAGCGTATGTTTCATTGGCTACATTCCGCCAATAGGGGAAATACTTTGTTCCGCCATTCACAACAAGACGGAAATTCACTAGTTCGCCATCTCTTTCCTGAGCATATAATGTAAGGTTGATTTCTGGTATAGAACCGATCATCTTTTCTTTCGGCTCGTTTAGGTTGGATGCGGCAGTTATGTGCGGGCGTTCTAATTGCACGAAAAGAAACAGGAGCGCTATGAAGATGAATAGTTGCTTTTTGATAGAATTCTCCCCAATCTTTCGATATTTTCATTAAAGTTTGCCCACTTTCAAAATGAAATATCTTGGCTTGAGAGGGAAGAATGAAAAATTATTCAATAGAAATAACTTGCGAGATTAGGGCACATAAGGAGGAAAACATTATGAATAAAATAGTTCAATTAAAAGAAAAACATTTCAAGGAAGCAATCGCATTATCAGAATATGCTTTTCAATATAAGGTCCCGGAAGCGGACATCCCGAAACGGATGGAGCAGGTGAAGAAGCATTCCATACTTGGGATATTTGAGGATGAGCAGCTTGCTGCAAAGCTGCACCTTATCCCTTTGGAAGTACATACAGGTGAGCAGAAGTGGAAAATGGGTGGCATAGCGGGTGTTGCCACTTATCCAGAGTATCGCCGCAAAGGCTTTGTAAAAGACTTGATGAAACAATCGTTGGAACAGATGAAGGAAGAGGGATACCTTGTTTCCATGCTTCATCCGTTTAAAATTTCGTTTTACAGGAAGTATGGATGGGAGCTTTTGACGAATCGAGTCAAATGTACCCTAACAAGAGCGGATCTGGTAATGCAGGGGCTAGTTCCTGGTAGTGTCAAGCGTTCCATTATGGATCACAACTATCAAGATTTGAACGAAGTCTATTCTCAATTTGCCACTCGATTCTCTGGAATGCTAGTCCGAGAGGAATCTTGGTGGAAAAACATATGTGACGGGGAATCCACTGCAATCTACTATAATAAGAGTCAGCAGCCAATAGGGTATATCCTCTATTCCATCAAGGATTCAAAAATGAAAGTGGAAGAGTTTGTCGCACTTACTTCGGAAGCAAGGAAAGGTCTATGGAATTTCATCTGCCAGCACGATTCGATGCTCGATCAGGTGGAAATGATCCTGCAGGAAAAAGACCCACTCTTATTCTCCCTCCAGGAACCGAATGTGAAGGCAGAGATAGCACCATACTTTATGGTGAGGATTGTAGATGCTGAAAAGTTTCTAAAAGATTACGAGTTTCAGTGGAATGACACAGAGGTTGTGTTGCAGATATCGGATCCATATGCGAGTTGGAATGAAAAACTATTTTCCTTGAAAAATGGTGAAGTAACAGTGATTGACACCCATGGTAGGATAGAAGATGGTTCAATTTTAAAAATAGATATAAACTCATTGTCTACCATTCTTTTCGGGTATAAACGCCCTATGGAGTTGTACGAATTAGAATTATTGGAAGGAAGAATAGAAGATATTGAAAGATTGGAAAGCCTTTTACCAAACCGTCCTTCATTCTTTTATGATTTCTTTTGATTTATAATCGGGACACGGGACCTGTCCCCGAAAGGCGGCTTACATCATGTTAAACAAACAAACGTTAGACGATTCTAATGCACTGGAGGGGGAAATGGATGAAGAGATTTATCCATATAAAAGTTCTCCAGAGAAACTAGCGGGATTGTACAGAAAGACACTCTTCATTGTGGTGCTTTCGCAGATTTTCGGCGGAGCGGGTCTTGCCGCAGGGATAACTGTGGGGGCGCTTCTGGCACTTGATATGTTAGGGACGGATGCTTATTCGGGAGTTCCGGTTGCTCTATTTACATTGGGCTCAGCAGGGTCGGCACTAGTAGTAGGGAGACTTTCTCAAAAATTCGGGCGAAGATCCGGGCTTGCAGCTGGATTCTTAACCGGGGGCCTCGGTGCGATAGGGGTCGTACTGGCAGCCATAACAAGTAATGTCCCGCTGCTTTTTGCATCATTTTTCATTTATGGTGCAGGGACAGCCACTAATCTTCAGGCCCGTTATGCCGGGACGGATCTTGCAAACTCCAAACAGAGAGCAACAGCGGTCAGTATAGCACTGGTTTCTACGACATTGGGTGCCGTGGCTGGACCGAACCTGGTAGGGGTAATGGGTGATTTCGCATCTTCCATTGGCATTCCTCCGTTGGCAGGTCCGTTTATTTTAGCCGCAGCAGCTTTTATGATAGCCGGTCTTATTTTGCTGGCTTTTCTTCGACCAGATCCATTTTTAATTGCTAAAAAGTTGGAGGAATGGAACAGAAGAAATACGGCAAATAACTCTGAAACTACTATTCTCCCTTCATCCAATAGAGGAGTTGTAGTAGGAGCTTCCGTTATGATCCTGACCCAGGTGGTGATGGTTGCCATCATGACCATGACTCCCATACATATGGGGCATCATGGTCACGGATTAAGTGATGTGGGTCTTGTCATTGGCATCCACGTTGGCGCCATGTATCTGCCGTCATTGGTCACAGGTATGCTGGTGGATAAGGTGGGACGTACCGCAATGACCATCGCTGCGGGAGGTACACTGCTTCTTTCAGGTCTCGTAGCTGCATATGTACCAGCTGACAGCCTGATTGGGATTATCATCGCTCTTGCCCTGCTTGGTCTGGGTTGGAACTTTGGCCTGATCAGTGGAACCGCAACTATCATTGATTCCACCACTCCATCAACAAGGGCGAAGACACAAGGATCGGTGGATGTCCTGATTGCATTGTCGGGCGCGTCTGGTGGAGCGCTTTCAGGAATGGTTGTAGCTCAATCGAGTTATGCGACACTCTCACTTGCTGGAGGATTTCTAGCGCTTCTACTTGTTCCTGTGGTGATATGGTCGCGGAAAATAGCTAAATCGGAATAAACTACGAAACAGTGGCTTTCTTACCGCCTCACTCTCTTTTTTCGCTGAGCGACGGCACGAATGGTGACATAACAAATAAAGCAGGCGACATCCATTAATCGGGATGTCGCCTTTTCATTTTACTCAATTCTTTTTCAAGCTCTCCATCTCTTCACTCACCATTAACGCCAGGTCATCATTGCCAAACAGCGATAACACACCTAAAAGTGTCTCGTTGCTTATCTCCCCAGCTTCTTCCTTCGAAACGGTTAGCTCCAGTGCCTGTAATAGAGCAGGGTTATTCCCCTGATTCGGGTAGGCTTTCGTGTAAAGTGCTACAGGATCCAGGTCATGGTTGATGCACCACTGTGCAAACACAAGGATCATCATGTTTTCTTCTTTTTGATAGTTTTCTACAATTCTTTTTTCGACTTCTTTTTTATCCATCTGCCATTACTCCTTTGTAAAATGCTACAACCATTATAGCATGGGGGAGAGACAGGTCCCTTGTCCCACCTTATTAAATAAATGGGACACGGAATCTGTCCCCGTGTTGTAAAATGAAAAGGAGGTAATTGAGAAAAGGTGGGAAATTCAATGGATATCCAAATTAAAGAAAAGATTACGTATCTAAAAAATGCAAAAAGCATTGTGGAGCTAAAAAAGGGTTTTTCCTTCGACAAGAAGTATATTATTGATAATAAATACCTTTTGAGATTGTTTCCGATTGAGGAAGTGAAAAAAAGAGAAATCGAATACGATACAATCCATGCCCTCTCAGCTTATTCGAATTATGTTCCTGCTGGAGTAGAGTTCAATACTTTGGAGGAGCTTGATAAAGCATATATGATCCTCACCTACCTGCCGGGAGAAGATGCGGAATTAGCCATGAAAGGGTTAACGGAAAAAGAGCAGTACTATGCCGGATTTGACTCTGGAAGGGAATTGAAAAAGCTGCATGAACTTGAGGCGCCAAATGACTATGAACCCTGGCATATCCTTAAAAAGAAAAAAAGCGATAAATACATAGAAGAACTGAAGGAGATAGATATAGACGAAAGTCTGAAGGGATTGCTTGAAAGCTACATCCTAAAAAATGAACATTTAATGAAGGAGCGCCCAAATCGATTTCAACATGATGATTTCCATCCATCCAACCTTGTCATACATAACAAGACATTTGCAGGAATCATCGATTTTCAAAAAATGGATTGGGGAGATCCGATTCATGATTTGCAAAAGCTCGGATTCTTCTCCAAGCGTGTGAGTGTCCCTTTTACTAAAGGTGTTGTCGATGGGTATCATGAAGTTGGAGGGGTGACCCAGGAATTTTGGGAGCTTTACAACTTATACAGTGCGATGCATGTCGTGTCAGCCATTGTCTGGGGCATGAAAATGGGACCGGAACAGTATGAGGTTCTTTATCGTTATTCCATGAATGTGCTGAGCGATCATGATAACTTCAACCGATTAATCCCCAAGTGGTATGTTTAATACAATTTGTAAGAAAAGTATTAATATACCAACTCACGGTTAAACTACTTTCGAAAGTATCTGTGGGAGGGTTAACGATGGATAACCATAAATATAAAAGCACTGCATCGGAACTTGGTATAATTTGGTCGCAATATATAAATGATAGTTTGGCACGCTGTATTCTTCGCCATTTTATCCATCATGTTGAGGATGAAAGTATAGGGGATATACTCAGGTATGCCCTTCAGTTATCAGAAAGTCACCTGAAAAAGATAAAACAATTTTTAACTCAGGAAAGCCTGCCTATCCCTATTGGGTTTACTGAAAAAGATGTCAAAGTAGATGCGCCCCGACTATTTACTGATACATATATGATTGTATATATACAAGTTATGGCTATCCATGGGATGACAAGATATTCTGGTGCAGTAAGCAGTTCACATAGGGAAGACTATATAAAATACCTTACCGAATGCACTTCCGATACCATGGAACTCTATGCAAGAGCAACAAAGGTCATGTTGTCAAAAGGAATCGTTACAAAACCGCCTGTATTAAACAATCAATACAAAGTTGATTTTGTTAAGAAACAAAATTTCTTAACAGGTTGGTTTGGTAATCGAAGACCTATCAACGCTGTGGAAATCAGTGGTACCTACCTGAATTTGCAGAAAACAATGGCCAAGATGGTAATGGAATTAGGTTTTGCTCAAGTCGCACAATCAAAAGAAGTACGAGAATACATGGTAAGGGCCAGAGAACTTTGCCAAAAGCATTTTGATACCCTTTCCACTATGTTGAGAGAGGACAATTTGCATGTCCCAAAGATACTAGAGACAGAAGTAACTGATTCTACCGTCTCCCCATTTTCCGACAAGCTTATGCTGTACCACATTTCAACCTTGCTTTCTTCTGCAATTGGTTATTACGGTGAAGCTTTATCCGTAAGTCAAAGAAGGGATTTGGCAGCCGGTTATGCAGGAATGATAGGCGAAATGGGTTTGTTAGCGGAAGATGGTGCGAATCTATTAATAAATAATGGTTGGATGGAACAGCCACCGGCCGCTACTGACCATAAAGGCTTGGCCAAAAATTGACGGTACAGAAAGTGTTTTTTAGCGTATTGCCCTGCCAGTCAGGTTTTAATGAAGTAATATTTTATAGTTTCAACCGTGAAATCTCAAAAGCCGTCACCTAATCTGATATCCATGTTGTGCATTTTTTGTTCAACATGGATTCTTTTTGTTCCCCATCGTGAAAATCCACTTAAGTTGAATTGACCACTTTAATTAAGTTGACACTTAATTAAGCTTATGCTAAATTAGTGTTATGATAGAACAAATCATACACTCATTAACCGTACCTACTCGTCGTGAAATTTTAGATCTTTTACGTAATGGAGAGCTAACGTCAAGTGAAATTGCAAAGAATTTTAGTTTTTCAGCTCCTGCAATATCACAGCATTTGAAAGTATTAGAGCAATCAGGTCTTGTAATAGTTCGAAAGGCAGGAACAAAACGTTACTATCGAATAAGAAGGGAAGGTTTTGGTGAATTAAAACAATTTGTTGACCAATTCTGGGACGACAGCTTGCTTCGTTTGAAGGAAGCTGCAGAGGAGGAAGAAAGGAGGAAACATGAGTCCAACGACTGAGACCCTTAGGAAAGAAATATTTATTGAATGCAGTCCCGAAACACTTTTCGGTTTTTTCATCCATCCTGAAAAGATGGTCCAATGGATGGGCAGACAGATTCTGCTTGAGCCAAAAATCGGCGGAAAATATCGTATTGATATTAATGGGGAAAACATTGCTTTAGGAGAGTACAAAGAAATCATCCCCAATGAAAAAATTGTGTTGACATGGGGATGGGAAGGCTCAGAACTTATGCCTCCAGGTTCAAGTACTGTTGAATTTCTCTTAACTCCTAAACAGAATGGGACACTGTTAAAGCTGAACCATTATGACATACCGAGTGAAAAAGTCACGTCCAATAATAACGGCTGGACGCACTATATGGACCGAATCAAACTCTTGGTTGAAGGAATCGACATAGGAACTGATCCTTGGTCAATAAAGAAATAATATTCTTGGAGGGAAGAGAAATGACAATTACTATTAATGAAGAAATTACTTTTAAAACAAACCGAAATACTTTATACCAGGCACTGACAGATTCCAAACAGTTCAGTGAAGTAACAGGGGGTGCACCTACTGATATTCAAGCAGAAGCAGGAGGCTCTTTCTCACTATTCGGTGGCATGATTGAAGGAAGAATGATTGAGCTTGTTCCAAATGAACGAGTCGTTCAAGCCTGGAGAGCTGGAAACTGGGATCCTGGAGTTTACTCCATCGTAAAGTTTGAGTTCCAACAACAAGGAAATGAAACACTTCTAATTTTTGATCATATTGGTTTTCCTGCAGGACAAGGAGAACATCTTAAATTAGGATGGAAAGAGAACTACTGGTTACCACTAGAAAAATATGTAAGTGAATAATATATTTAGTAATAAATTAGCTCTTTCTCTAACTGGGAAAGCGCTTTTTTTAGTAAAAAGAGGATATAGCGTTATTCTGGTGAATTAAAAAGTAATAGATAAATATTACAAAAATATTACATGTAGGTGTTGGTATGCAGTCAATAACGAAAGTGACGAAAAGGCCATGGTTCCTTGGAATATTGGTCGTGATATTCCTAAGTTTGATCTTATGGAATATTCCAATAGAAAAAAGAAAATATGGGATTACCCAAAGCAATCTCGCAACGGATTATACTGGACTGCTTCCGGAGAGAGTCGAACGAGTAATGGAGGCGGAAAACCGCTCGGACTTGCAGAAAATCATCAAAGAGGCAAATGAGAAGGGATACAAAATCTCTCTTGCTGGACTGCAGCATTCACAGGGCGGCCATACCTACTATAAAGATGGTGTCGTGCTGGATATGCGCACCATGGATAAAATTCTGGAAATTGATGAAGAGAGCAAGACGATCCGGATTGAGGCTGGAGCTTCTTGGGAGGATGTCCAGGAAGCCATTACACCATATGGACTTGCGCTAAAGGTTACACAGTCTCAATCCATTTTTACAATCGGGGGCTCCCTGTCTGTTAATGCCCACGGTAGGGATATCCGATTTGGCCCGATGGCTGGGACGGTAAAGGAAATGACCCTGCTCACCCCGACTGGTGAAATCATTTCAGTGACGAGGGATGAGTCGGAAGAATGGATGAAGTATGTATTCGGGGGATATGGATTATTCGGAATCATTTTAGATGTCACATTGGAATTGACGGACAATGAAGTCTATACCATCCAGACGGAGGAATTGAAAACCGAGGAGTATGAAGATTATTTTAAAAAGTTAATGGCCGATGATAAGACCGCTTTGCACTACGCGAGGGTCAGTGTTGCACCAGGAACGTTCCTCGAGGAAATGTATGCCATCAACTATGACTACACAGGAGAGACTGACAAGGATACACCTTTAAAAAATGAACAAGGAATTCGCATAAGTAAGCTTGCGCTGGATATTGGCCGGAAAGGCGGCAAACTCGAGGACCTGTTCTGGGAATCGCAAAGGCATTATATCGGTTCCATTGACGGAAGAAAGATTACAAGAAATAACGTGATGCGTTCCGAATCAACCTTTATGGAATATACCACGCCTGGACGTGTTGAGGTGCTGCAGGAATATTTTGTTCCTGTCGATTCCTATGAAGAGTACCTTCAGGATCTGAAAGAATTGCTCGATTCCAATGACAGCAAGGAGGACTTTAAAGTGCACAACATCACTGTCCGCTATGCTTCAAAAGACGATGTGACAGCATTGAACTATGCGACAGAGGATATGCTTGGACTGGTGATTCTCATTCAGCATGGTTTGAAGGAAGAAGAGATCGAGGGTGCTAAAAGGATCATACAGAATTGGACAGATCTGACTCTCGAGCATGGCGGGACCTATTACCTTCCTTATTACCGCTATCAGACGAAGGAGCAGTTCAGGGAGTCTTATCCTGCTTGGGAAGAGTTACAGGAGGAGAAAATGCGGAGAGATCCGAATGAAGTCTTCCAGAACCTATTTTATGACTACTATCTAAAAGAAGGGACCACATCATGAAAAATAGCCCCCTATATGTAACGGTGGGGCAGGTTGCCATCTTGCCTTATTACATCATTTGGCTGAAAGAAGCCTCCTTGACGTATACCCTTTTTGCTTGGTTCTTTGCCATGTTCTCCTTTGCAGCAGCATGGGGATACCGGGTTTATCAGACGAAAAAGAACAAGCAGCGATCTCTTATATTTCTCATATACGCGGGGATGGCAGCGGTTTATCTCGGGGTGGGCATTATCCATACCCCGTTTGACTCCCTACCCTATGTGGTACTGGTGATCCAAGTTTTATTGGGTTTCCTGCAAGGATATTTCCGAGCCTGGCATATAGAGCAGAAGGAATATCATCTGCATGCGGTGCATCATTATTTACTTGTTGGGTGTGCAATGATAGGGCTGTCGCTTGTTCATGTCCTGTCGCCAAGTTTTTTCCTGAATTTATTTGGATGTTTGTTGCTGGTTTGTGCTATAGGAGAGATTTTCCGAAAAAAAAGATGATATAGAGCAATCCATTGAAATAGGAGACTGATAGATATGATGGTGGTAAAACCAATCGGTATTGCAAAAAACGATAGAGTAGTAATTGAGGACGACAATTGGGCCGGAATTGAAACGAGGATCATTCTGGATGATGTTTTCCCGCCTGATGCCTTGGACGGGATAGAGGAGTTTTCCCATCTGGAGGTACTTTTCCACTTTCATAAAGTGGATGAAGAAAAAATCATTGCTGGAGCAAGGCATCCTAGAAATGACGAGATGCTCCCCAAGGTCGGTATCTTTGCCCAGCGAGGAAAGAACAGGCCGAACCGCATAGGACTCACAACGGTAAAGCTTTTGAAACGGGAGGGAAGAATACTCGTGGTAGCTGGTATGGATTGCATAGACGGAACACCGGTTATTGATATCAAGCCTGTGATGAAGGAGTTTTTACCAAAAGAGCAAGTGCAGCAGCCTGCCTGGGTGGATGAGATCATGAGGAATTATTGGTGATGGTGATGAATTTGATGGGATAGTGATAGTGTCCCAAAGGGGGAAAAGGGTGATTAAAGGAGGAACGCATTTACTTAAACTCATGATATTGGTTACAGTTTTATCGGTGCTAATATATCCAACACCTGTTGCGATGGCTTGTGATTGTGACTCTCCTGACACTGCCACCGAAGCGATGGAAATTGCCACGGCAGTATTCAGGGGCACCGTGCTAAAAATTCATAAGAATCAGACTATGTCTGATGGGGAGCGATACGATGAAGTGCTCTTCTCCGTTTCTGAATCGTGGAAGGGGATGGAGGATTCACAAGCAATCATTTATACCGACAGCTCCAGCAGCTGTACTTTCGAGTTTCAGGAAGGAAATGAATACCTTCTTTATCCCTACTTGCGCGACGGGGTAATGTACATCATGGATTGCGGCAGAAGCAGTGATATTTCACTCGCAGAAGAGGACCTTGAGGAGCTTGGGAAAGGGGAAGAGCCGACAAATATAGTGGATTTGGAAGATAGGTACCTAGGTGACATACGGTTGGAGAGTGTGTTGAAGTGGGTTGTAGGGATAGTGTTCGGAGTAGCGGTTTTGGTCATGATCGGGGTAAAGCGGAGTAAGGATTGATAATGTAGGAGCCTGGTCGTCTGTGTTGTGAACATGGAGGGGAAGGCGTTTTTTATCTGTGCGGAGATTTGAGACCATGAAACAGGCGAAAAAAGGAAATCGTGGACTCAAAATCCACGGATGAGACCACGAAACAAGCGAAAAGAAGAAATCGTGGTCTCAAAAGCCCGGAATGAGACCACCAAACGGCGGGAATGAGGAAATGGCGGTCTCAAAAGCCCGGAATAAGACCACGAAACAGACGGAAAGAAGAAATCATGGTCTCAAAAGCCCAGATTGAGACCGTGAAACAGAGAAAAAGAAGAAATCGTGGTCTCAAAATCACAAACCTGTCATTACCGCAGAATTTAAGCAATATTTACTAGAGTTTGCTTTCATCCCATTAACCTTTTTCTCACATCAAACACCCATCCCCCACCCACCCCATATAATACGAAAAATGCTATTAATGGGGAGTTGCGGCTATGTGGTCTAAACGGGTTGTTCCACGTTTGTTTCCTGCTTCGGTGAGAACGGTGCAAGGAACAAAGTGGGGGTATATCAACGAGTCAGGAAAGTTTGTGTTAAAGCCTCAGTATGAAGATGCAGGGGATTTTCAGGAAAATGGTTTGGCGATTGTCAGGCTGAAGGGTGCCGGAGTGATCAATCAGGCTGGCCGCTTTGTCGTGGAACCGAAATATAGTTCCATCTCACCTTTTACTGAAGGCCGTGCTGTTGCGATCAATGATAAGGGATTTTTGATCATAAATGAAAAAGGTAAGGAGCTGACAAACAAACCATATTCATTTATCAGCCCTTTTCAGGAAGGTAGGGCGGTCTTTCAGATTACTGATAAAGACGGAAAACTCGTATATGGCTTTCTAGATCTGAATGGCAAGGAAATCATTCCAGCCAAGTACCAGTATGCTTTTGATTTTAATGATGGCAGAGGTCTCGTTCAGGTGAAGGAAAAGGAATATGCGTTGCTTGACCTTAACGGAAAGGAGCTTCAGACTTTTCCCTATGAACAGATGAACGGGTACAGTGAGGGTTTGCTGTCTTTCCAGAAAACTTATCAGGATAAAATGGGATATGTGGATGAGGCCGGCAAGGTGGTCATTAAGCCGAATTTTGGCATGGCATTGCCTTTTCAGGATGGCAGGGCAGTGGTGAATGCTTCCACTGATTATAAAAATGAGTTCGGATTGATTGATAAAAAGGGAACTTTTATCATCCCGCCTAAATATAATGATATCAATATCCTCGGGGGGAACCGGGCATCAGTTGGCAAGGCAATTAATGCAGCGGAACCATATCTGGGTTCTGTTTATGCGATTGCAGATAACCAAAGCGGAAAACTGTTGACTGATTTTATCTATAGCAGTGTAAATGATTATCAAGACTCCTATAGCTCTGTGACACAGGACGAAACGAGCTTTTTCATCACTAAAAAAGGGACACGGGCGACTGGGCTGCCTGTCATTCGAGGGATTGGGACGCTTACATTGGCAGGGAGCATCATAAAGGCCTTTGTGGACCAGCGCCTAACGTATTATGCCAGAAACGGAAACGTTGTCTATTCCCAAAATATTACCATCCCCTTATCGGGTAAGGTATTTATCCGTGAGGAAAAATTCATGCCGAATAAGGATTATCTAGTGTATTTTCCCCAACTGGATGGGATGAAGGATGAAAACGCCGAGAAACGTGTAAATCAGGTGCTGAAAAAGAAATCTCAGGTAAAACCGGTTGATCCGAATGCACAGCTCGACTACAGCTATAGCGGTGACTTCTCAGTGAGATTTTTTCAAAAGGCATTGCTCATTCTGGAGCTCTTCGGCTATAATTTCCCATTCGGGGCAGCACACGGCATGCCGAGTCAGATAGAAGTTCCGATCAATATTAAGAATGGAAGCATATATGTTTTAAAGGACCTTTTCAAACCAGGCAGCGATTATGTGAAGGTGCTGAGTGAGATAATCGGCAAGCAGATTGCAGCCTCGGAGGATGGCTATTACTTCCCGGATGCATATAAAGGAATCAGTCCTAATCAGCCGTTCTATGTGAATAATGAATCTCTTTTCATCTACTTTCAGCCTTATGAAATCGCAGCCTTTGCAGCTGGATTCCCGACATTCGAGATTCCTTTTCCGGAGATCGATTCGATCATTAACAAAGAAGGCGAGTTTTGGAAGTCGTTCCATTAATGCAGCCACTATGCACTCTCTTGTAAAAAAGGGTGCTTTTTTCATGTCAGAAAATCTTACAAGCTATTTGATTATTTGATCAAATGAAAAGATAATTCTAGCATACAATTTGTTAGTAAATAGGTTGCAGCTTTCCTCCAATTCCATTCATGCTATACTAGAAAAAAGGAAAATAATACCGGTTATTTTATGAGGAGATTACATATGAAAAATCCATTATCCATTGAACATAAAGAAGAGATCGGACCCTACCTGGATATGCTCGCAGAAATGCTGGTTCTTGTTGTCGAAGGTGCATCCATCGGCTTCCTGCCGCCTATAACAAAAGAAGCAGCGAAGGAGTATTGGAAAAGTATTGGGGAATCCGAAAATTCACTTTTCATTGCCAAAATCAAGGACCGTGTGGTTGGAAGCGTTCAGGTCCATGAGAGCTCCAGTCAGAATGGGGCGCACCGTGCAGAGATTGCCAAAATGATGGTACATCCCGAATTCAGGCAACAAGGTATCGCAAGAAAGCTCATGATAGCTGCAGAAGAAAAAGCTATTAATGATGGCAAAACACTATTGGTCCTTGATACAAGGGAAGGAACCCCAGCCAACAACCTTTACATTTCCCTTGGATATGTAGAAGTGGGAAGAATTCCGAACTATGCAAGGTCAGCAGATGGAACACTTCACACGACAGTGATCTATTACAAACAGATCGGCAGGGTGACTAATTGATTTATCAAGCCAAAACACAAAGGGGATTGTTGATTATTCTAATCGCCTTGAGACTCGCATCATGGGCATGGAATTTTAATACTATTAATCTCTTTTCCTTTCATATTATAATAGTTGTTTTTATTCTGCTTGCATTGGGAACCAGCTATGAATTGACTATAGGCAAAGAGGTCCTGACCTATCACATTCTCTTCCTTACAAAAAGGATTTATAAAAGAAAGATTCATGCATCTCAGATAAGTCAGATGAATTTTAAACGCTTCGGATGGATTCAAACCGGGGTAGTGCTATCCATGAAAAAGGGGTTCTCGGTAAGGATCGTAGGATTTAAACCGCAGATCCATTTAACTAGATTAGAAGAATTTGCAAAGGAAAATGTAATTCCTATTAAGGAAACAGAAGGCTACATCATATTGAAAAGGTAGATCTTATTCAAATCGGATAGTTGATGAAAATAAGGGAATGCTATCCTAAAAAGCTATCCGAGGTATGAACCATGACTTTAGTTATTAAGATACTTGTCATCTATATCATCACAATTGCCATCATGCGGCTTATGGGGAAATCCACGATTGTACAGATGACCCCTTATGATCTGGTCGCCATCATCATTGTTGGGACGGTTGCATCAGAACCCCTGATCAGTACGGAGTTCCTGCCAACACTAGGTGCATTGAGCACTTTGGTGATCCTGCATATCGTCTTTTCCAAGCTGACATTATGGCAATGGGGAAACCGTTTTTTTCTGGGGGAGCCAACTTTGCTTGTGAAAAACGGTGAGATTATCGAGGATAATATGGAAAAGACGATGGTGTCGATCGCACAGTTGCTTTCCATTTTAAGAAGTAAAGGCTACCCCAATATATCCGATATAGATTATGCGATCCTGGAGCCGATCGGTGAAATCAGTATTATTCCAAAAGCTGAGAATACCCCTGTGACTGTGCAGCATTTGGAAATCTCGATTGATGATGAAGGACTCCCGATAGCGGTCATCATAGATGGAAGGGTACAGGATAAAAATTTAAAATTGCTTGGTAAATCGCGGGATTGGCTAATAGAAAAGCTCCAAGCAAACAACCTGACCGTAAAGGATATTATCTATGCCTATGTGAATGAAAAAACGAAAAGGTTGCAGATCAATAAACGGAAATAAGGCAAAAGTGCTCAGGAGTCACCGTCCCCTGGAGCGCTTTTTGGTGTGGTTTCTGGCAAGAACAAACAATGATAAGTCTGGTTCAATAGAAAGAGGTAACTTCAACTGCATTCTCGATAGAAAAGGAATCCTCTTTGAAATGTAGAACAGAAGATAAAACGATTAAAGGAGCCTTTTACATATGAGTGATTTAAATAACGATTCGGAAATGTCGGCCTGGATAGAAAAAGTGGGTTTAACTAGAAAGGGGCCATCTGAAGAAATTAAAGCCACAGATTTATCTAAAGTGCAAAGATTAGATACTGATATGGGCTATCTATTTTTCAAAGCAACAGGTGAGATTTCGAAATTCGAAGGGAGGCTTACCCATCATCTTTCCTCTCATTATGCGGAACGAATAGTTGATGTGGTGAAGGTGCATCCGACTAACCCGTGGTTTCTTATGAAGGAATTGAAAGGGAAGCCCTTACGTCAAATTAAGGACAAAAAAATCTGGAAGCAGTGTCTTCAAGAATATGCTGAGCTGCAGGTGAAAGAAGTTCAAAGAGTAGAGACGCTACTTGAAATGGGAGTTCCGGATAGACGATTACCTGTATTGAAAAACGAGATTCAAAAAAATCTATTTGATATGTGTAACACAGGATTAGATCAAGCGGAAACTGCCCAAGTGATGGGATTACAGGCTGGAATTCTTCGGATGTGTGGTACCATATTCGATCGATCATGGTGATCTGCATTCGGGTAATATTCAATATTATGACACCCATCCGGTCTTTTTTGATTGGGGGGATGCAGCGGTGTCACATCCGTTTTTCAGTACACGGATTTTTTGGCATGCCATTGATGAATTGCTGAAGTCGGAGTCTGAGTGGCTTGATACAGTGAACGAGTTTCGACCCTATTATTTGGAGCCGTGGACACAGTTTGCCCCGATGCACGAACTGGAAAGGATTTTACGCATATCCGATCAGCTTGCTAGCGTCTACCGTGCATTGGGCTGGCATCTTCATATCACCCCTCATAGAAAAAATAAAGAAGACTCCAGAAAAAAGCCTGCCCAATGGCTGCAAGTTCTCTTGGAGCATCGTGAACTGAAAAAAGAGAGTACAATATGATACACGTAAAAAATGCAATCCTTCGAAGGCTGCCTTTAAAACCTCTTAAAATTAATGCGGAGTATTTTTGAAAGAAAGTATTCTAAATTTCTTGGAAATTCAATAATATTAATAGAGATATTTTTACAATTATGTGATATATTTTTAATCAAGTTGTTTCTCGACTTAAACTGACAAAATACTATTTTTTTGTAGGGGGGATTTTGATATGCATTGGTATACAAGCGTATTGAAAAATTATGTTACGTTTAGTGGCAGGGCAAGAAGACAAGAGTACTGGATGTTCGCACTTATCAACTTTTTAATTTCTTTGGCACTTACTATTGTAGAGATGGTTGCAGATCTACCTCAAATTTTATCAGGACTTTATTCATTATTTGTTTTCTTGCCTTCTTTGGCTGTAGCAATCCGCCGTTTGCATGATACAGGCAAATCCGGCTGGTGGTTCCTGATTGTATTTATTCCTTTGGTTGGTGCGATTATCCTACTTGTGTTTATGTGCCTTGACAGTGAAGAAGGTACGAACCAGTACGGTCCAAACCCTAAATCAGCAGGATTAATAGATTGATAGCTTTTTAGAAAACCGTCCTTTCGGGCGGTTTTTCATTTTTGGGTACATATTAATTTTGGTTTCGTTTGGACAGGTGAGAAGATTCATATTAGTATAGAGTTATACGATTTGGAAAATTAATCTAAATTCAAGGCGGAGATAAGCTGTTATGAAAAGAAAGGCCATAGTCGTTGGAGCAGGTTTAGGTGGGTTGTCTGTAGCCATTCAATTAAAAAATAAAGGTTGGCATGTAGAGGTCTTTGATAAAGCTACTTCATTTAACAGTATGGGTGCTGGAATAGTTTTGGCAGCAAATGGGATGAAGGCGCTTGAGAGGCTTGGTGTAGCCGTTGAGGTAAAGGCATCGGGAAAAAAGGTTGGAAAAGCGGAAATACGGACTTGGGATGGAAAATTATTATTTCAACTTCCAACGAAAGAGATGGCAGAGAGATATGGAACATACAGCTATCTCATTCATCGTGCCAGCCTTCAAAAAATATTATTGGATAAATTCGAAGGCGCGGGAATCAACTTTCAAAAGGGTGTATCAGGATTTTTACAAGATGAAAGTAAAGTAACAGCATTATTCAGTGATGGAGCACAAGTAGAAGGGGATGTATTGATAGGAGCTGATGGGATCCATTCAACGATCCGTTCAAATTTGATCCAAAATGATAAAATACGATATGCAGGCTTTACTGCGTTGCGTGGAATCTGTTCATTCAAGGATGAGCGTTATGGCTTGAAGAATGGTGGAGGTTTTGAGGCATGGGGACATGGGAAAAGATTCGGTTTCTCCCACCTTGGGCAAGATCGGATTTTTTGGTTTGCTGCGCTTAATGCACCTGAAGGAAGGGATATTCCAATTGGTTCCAGGAAACAAGCTGCGCTTCGGTATTTAAAAGGTTGGTACCCTCCGATCGAGGCTGTAATTCAAGCAACAGATGAAGAGGCAATTCTTCACCATGATATTTTTGATAGAAAGCCTCTTTCACAGTGGGGGAGTGGACGCGTGACTCTGCTAGGGGATGCTGCCCATCCTATGCTGCCGAATCTTGGGCAGGGTGGTGCACAGGCGATGGAGGATGCCATTGTACTTGCAGATTGCTTATCAAATACTAAAGATATTGCAGAAGCAAATGTCAAATATGTGCGTGAACGTATAAGGCGTACAACTAAGATGGTCCGTCACTCCAGGAAAATGGCAAGAATGATGCAATTGGAGAATCCGGTTGCAATTGGTTTTCGGAATGTAATGTTGCAAGCAGTACCAAGCCATATTTTGGCTTCTCGTTTGCATTGGGTGGTAGGACATGAGGTTTAGCGAATGAATGGACGGTGGTTAGCTGATGAAAAAGGTATTGGAGAATGCAGAGGAATATAATGATCCAATTTTATACGATCAAGAAAATGAGAGTTTCCAAGACGATATACCATTCCTAATAAAGTGGGCCAACAAAGCGGAAGGTCCAATTGTCGACATTGCATGTGGAACTGGCAGAGCTACGATTCCTTTGGCTGAAGCTGGATTTGAAATGATAGGGGTAGATATCAATGGGAATATGCTCGCCGAGGCGAAGAGAAAAGCTACAGAACGTTCTATCCTTGTTCAGTGGGAAGAACAAGATTGCTCTGATTTTCATCTCCCGATTAGGAGCAGATTGATTTTTACAGTCGGAAATTCCTTTCAGCATTTTTTGACCAATGAAGATCAGGATATGTTGCTGAAATCTGTATGCAAACATCTGGAGTCAGGGGGCATCTTCATTTTCGGTACAAGGTTTCCAAGTCCCGAGGAGTTGCTTCAGCCAGGTACGGAGGAATATTGGAGAAGCTATGTGGATAGGGACACTCAGCAAAAAGTGGACGTCTACACGAAAAGTGAATATGATCCAATCGAACAGCTGCAGCATTACAAGACAATTAGAAGGATGGAAGATAGAGAGACCAGTAGCAGAATCATGTTAAGGTATACCTATCCAAAAGAGATGGAGCGCTTGCTAACTAAACATGGCTTCAAGATTATAAACGTGTTTCAAGACTGGAAGGAAACCACATTATCAAAGGATGCATATCAGATGGTCTATGTTTGTGAGATGGTCGGATGAATGGATTCAAGTTAGGACGGCATGTAGTTCTATCTGCAGTCTGTAATCTTCTCTTCGGTTTCGGGTTCTTTTTTGTTGCAGGCTCTTGGGTAATCAGCTTCAGATATTTTCTTTCAAAGTTTGGATGGTTGATTGATTCAACCCTTGAGGATGGCTTTCTCCAATTTTTCATGTTCGTAGCCATCACTTCTAGTCTACTATTTTTTCCTGTATGGATAGTTACAAATAAGGCGATGAGGAATGCAATACCTGTTCGGAGAGCCACATACATTTGGATTAATGGTGCCGGTTTTCTTACGGGTGTTTTGTTGGGATATGGATCGTTGCAGCTTTTTTAATGGACCATCGAGTATTAGAGATGCCTTTCGTATGGAGGGTGTCTCTTTTTATTATTGTGCTTTGAGAAGTTTGCTTTGCGTGTTGTTCGCGTCGAAAATTGCTGAAAGGTGCGTTTTATCGATAAGTTGGGTGTTTTCATCGATAAAATTAAATTCTCGTTGAAATAAATTTTTTTCCGTTGATATCAATTACGGAATCGTTGATAAATGTGAATTTTCATTGATATACGCATTCCACTTTCAAAAAAGTTAGGAGCATATAACCCCAAACTCCGTAAAAAAACGCTATTTCCGCACTTTAATCCTTATCCCGCAACCACACAACACCGTATGCTTCAATTTCTTCTCCGGTTTTTCACAGATTCTGCAGATTTGACCGATCATGTTTCCAACTCCTTTCCGATATAGAAGCAGGCAACCGTATGAAGGCGCCTGCCATGACAGTAGTGAGAATAAAAGAGAATGTAATTGTTTGATATTACTAGTACAAGAAGTTATAGAACTTCCTGAGGCACCTTCAGCCCGAGGCCTTCTGCGACGCGTGTTCCGTATTCAGGGTCCGCTTTGTAGAAGTGGTAGATCTGGCGAAGCTTGATTTCTTCACTTTCAACAGGAGCTATGGAACCGACGATATTGGCTACAAGACGTGCGCGTTCCTCTTCGCTCTGCAAACGATATAGGTCCCCGGCTTGTGTGTAGTGATCATGGTGATCATAAGCTACACTGTCCGCTACTCCGGAAACAGGATATGCTGCTGGTTTATTTTCAGGTGATTCAGTTGGCCCACCATAGCTGTTCGGCTCATAGTAGACGGAACCGCCGCCATTGTTATCAAATCTCATCTGGCCATCGCGCTGGTAGTTGTGGACTTCATTTCGTGCCCGGTTGATCGGCAATGCCTGATGGTTGGCTCCTACGCGATATCGGTGTGCATCATGGTAGGCGAACAAGCGTCCTTGCAGCATTTTATCAGGAGATACATCGATTCCCGGCACCAATGTCCCCGGGGAGAATGTTGCCTGTTCCACTTCTGCAAAATAGTTTTCCGGGTTCTTGTCCAAGACCATGCGGCCAACTTCGATAAGGGGATAGTCTTTTTGGGACCAAACTTTCGTTACATCGAATGGATCGAAGCGGTACGCATTGGCGTCCTGAAGCGGCATGATTTGTACATATACCTTCCACGCAGGAAAATCACCCTTCTCGATGGAATGGAAAAGATCTTGCGTATGGTAGTCGGGATTTTCACCGGCAATTTTTGTCCCGACCTCTTCTGTCAGGTTTTTGATTCCTTGCTCTGTTTTGAAATGATACTTGATCCAAACAGCATCGCCATCCTCGTTTACCCATTTAAAGGTATGGCTTCCGAATCCGTGCATATGACGGAAGGTTGCTGGAATTCCACGGTCCGACATTAGTATCGTTACTTGATGCAAGGATTCAGGGGAAAGGCTCCAGAAATCCCAAACCGCATTAGGGTTCTTTAAGTGTGTTTGAGGATGGCGCTTTTGTGTATGGATAAAATCCGGGAATTTGATGGCATCACGAATGAAGAACACAGGTGTGTTGTTACCTACAAGATCGTAGTTTCCATCTTCCGTATAGAATTTCACTGCAAATCCGCGTGGGTCACGAACGGAATCTGCAGAACCATTTTCACCTGCGACAGTGGAGAAGCGAACGAATAACGGTGTTCGCTTTCCAATCTCGGATAGGAATTTTGCCTTCGTATATTTAGTCATATCATTTGTCACTTCGAAGTATCCGTGTGCACCGGCACCTTTGGCGTGGACAACACGCTCAGGTACGCGTTCCCTGTTGAAATGAGCCAGTTTTTCTAATAGGTGTACATCTTGGATTAAAGTCGGGCCTCTTGAACCGGCCGTCATGGAGTTCTGGTTATCCCCGACAGGAGCACCCCAGCTAGTAGTTAATGTATTGTTATTTGTACTCAATTTAAACACCTCATCGTAGAGAATTAGTATTACGATTTAAATGATAACACTTATCAGAGAAAAATCAATATCTTTTTATAATTATTCTAAAAAGAAAACAATTATAAAAATGATATAAGGTGTTTAGGTGATTTAATGCTCCATATCATTTCGAATAAGAGGGCATTCTGCTATACTACTAAAAAACATATAAAGGAGATTCTTGTATGAAGAAAAAACAGCGAAAACAACACCCCCAGTCTGCTAAACAAAAAGAAGAAAAGCTTTCCTTAAAGGATCAGCTGCAAGACGATGTCTTTTCTAAACTGAAATCAATGAAAGACCAGCTTGTTCAGACTGAGCAGAAGGCAAAGGATGAGGAGGCAGCTAGATTAAAAGAGGAAAAACGTCTAAAAGAGAAGAACAAGTCGTTCGAAGAATTGTTTGAGGAAAGCAACCAGAACTGGAAGGAATTCAAATAGGTGACAAGGAAATATTATGTCGTCGATCATGACCCGTTATGGATGGAACAGTTTTACTCTGAAGAGAAGCTTTTGAAGGAGGTATTCGGTAAAGCGGCCGTGAACATACATCATATCGGCAGTACGGCAATTCCTTCGATTAAAGCGAAACCTATTATCGATATTTTAATAGAAGTTTCTGCATTAAGTGTGGTTGACCAGTTAAATACAAAGCTTGAGGAGCTTGGCTATGAGGCAAAAGGAGAAAATGGAATCGCGCAGCGACGCTATTTTCCAAAAGGCGGAATAAAGCGCAGTCATCATCTCCATTTCTATATGTCCGATCATCCAGAAGTGAAACGGCACCTGAATTTCCGCGACTATCTAATCGCTCATCCTGAAAAGGCAATGGAATACAGCGACTTAAAGCACCGTTTATCGATTGAAAATGATGGGGATCGCGAGGCATACCTATCGGGGAAGGAGCCTTTAATCAAACAATTCGATAAGGAAGCGGAGATTTGGTCTCGTAGTTTCAAATAAGAGGCTGGGAGAAAACTAAAAATTGCTAATAAAAGACGAACAATATAGGTGCCGGCTCTAAATACCGCTATTGATTTCCGTGCAAGACACAGCGACACGCGGGTGACCCGTGAGCCTCCTCGGCTTCGCCTGCGGGGTCTCACTTTGGCCACTTCTCCCGCAGGAGTCTTAGTCTTGCACTCCAATCAACCGCCGGTGTAACCTAAAACTAATCGAATACTTCAAAAAAAGACCCGAACTCATTTGATTTTAAAATTCAAATGAGTTCGGGTTTTATTAAGATTAAAACTCTTTTGTCCCAGCCTTTTTTCAATCAATAACGGTGGGAATCATAATGCGACTGCTTCAGAAAAGGCTTTAATTTTCCCATTTCACTTTCCGTTAATGGAGGGTATTCCATTGCGGAAATGTTGGCTCTTACCTGTTCCACCGAGCTTGCTCCGGGAACAACGGCCGCAACAGTCGGATGGGCCAGGCAATAATGAAGTGCTACCGATTGTAATGGGCGGTCATGAATCGTGTCATGAAGTTTCCTAATTAACTCCACTAGCTCTTCATAAGAATAATTCATATAACCTTTATCTTTTGCCTTTTCTTTCGCTTTTTCGAGCCCTTTATTGGAAAGAAGTCCTTTTGCTAGAGGTCCCCTTGCTACTACGCTGATGTTATTGGATGCGAGAAAATCCAGATATTCCTCAGGTCTAGTATCAAGCATGGAATATTGCATCATGACGGAAACCATTGCAGAGGATTCCGCAAAACGTTTGAAGACATTAGGCCGGATGGATGAGATCCCATATTCGCGAATATATCCTTCCTTCTTCAATTCCTCGAATGCTTCAATCGCTTCGTCAGTAGGGTCTTCAATTGTTCCGCCGTGAAGCTGGTATAGATCTATATAATCGGTCTGCAATCTCTTTAGGCTATCTTTTACTCCAGCTTTGATATGTTCCTTTGAAGGATCCCATTCCCAGCCTTCTTTACCAGTGGTCCATCTGTTGCCGACCTTGGTGGCAAGGATGACCTTGTCACGCTGCCCCTTCAAGGCCTGTCCGACGATTTCTTCGTTACGTCCAAAATCATAGAGATCAGCTGTATCCAAGTAGTTGATGCCGTGATCAAGTGCTTCTTTTATAATTTCCCCAGCCTTTTTTTCATCGGTGCCAAGTGACATGCAACCAAGCCCCATTTTACTGACAAAAAGATCTGAATTACCTAACCTATTTTTCTCCATTCAAAATTCCCTCCTTTTTTAAAATCACTTTTTATTAGTGTATCGAAAAAAGAAGGCACCCGGCAAACAGGAGCACTCATTTAGCGTTATTTTCTTTAAGGTGACTAATCCATTCCTGAACTGTACCATGCTTTTTGGCGTATTCCTTAAGCTTGGACCGAATTTCCCAGGCTTTCCCCACCATAACGATACTGTTAGGACGCACATAGATCTGCAAATTTGTTACCTCCTAATCGTTGTATGGTAGAATGTATGAATAAATAATGACAATCAGAACAAGGAGCGGTTTAGAGTGGATCATTTAAAGGAAACGACGATAAAAAAAGATAAATTATTTTCAGGAAGAATTATTGATTTGTATCTGGAAGAGGTGCGCTTGCCGAATGGAAATACGAGCAGCCGTGAGATTATCAAGCATCCTGGTGCAGTGGCTGTCATCGCCATTACAGCGGAAAATAAAATTGTGATGGTGCGTCAGTTCCGCAAGGCAATGGAAAAGGTGTTAGTGGAGATACCGGCAGGCAAGCTTGAAAAAGGGGAGGAACCGATCACTACGGCGAAACGTGAGCTGGAGGAGGAAACAGGCTATACGTGCGATTCTCTGACACCGCTCATCTCCTTTTATACATCACCAGGTTTCGCAGATGAACTAGTGCATCTTTTTGTAGCCAACGGTTTGAGGAAGGATACCGTAGAGCATCACCTGGATGAGGATGAGTTTGTTGATGTGCTGGAGGTTACCCTGGACGAAGCTCAACAGATGGTAGAAAACCAGGAAATCTACGATGCTAAAACAGCCTTTGCCGTTCAGTATCTACAGCTCCAAGCCATGATGCGAAAGTAGGAGGGTTCCATGCAGGACTATTTTGCAGATCTACATATTCATTTGGGCTCCACCCTAAGTGGCAAACCCGTTAAAATCACCGCTTCGAGAAAAATGACCATCGAAGCGGTGATCGAAGAGGCACGGACTCGCAAAGGTCTGGATATGATTGGGGTCATTGACTGCCACGTCCCTGAAGTTCTGGTCCAGCTAGGGAATTGGATGAAAGATGGATTGGCACATGAAAAACCTGGTGGTGGGATAAAGTTTGGAGAAACAACCCTGATTCTCGGTACAGAGCTGGAAATCCATGACGAAAACTGCCAGGGACTTATTCACGTATTATGTTATTTTCCAACACGTGAGACCATGATTGAGTTCTCGCGCTGGCTCAGTGAACGATTAAAGAATATCACCCTTTCCACACAGCGTGTATATGAAAATGCAGTGGTGATTCAGGAGAAAGTGCGTGAACTGGATGGATTATTCATTCCTGCGCATGTATTCACCCCCTTTAAGAGCCTCTATGGGAAAGGCGTTGTCAGAAGCTTAACAGAAGTGTTTGATCCTGAACTGATTGATGCGGTGGAGCTTGGATTGAGTGCGAATACCGCTATGGCAAGCGCTTTGTCCGAACTGGACCGATATTCGTTTGTCTCCAATTCAGATGCCCATTCGGTCGGGAAAATCGCTCGGGAATATCAAAAAATTAAAATGGTGGAGCCGATGTTTGAAGAGCTGAGGCATGCCCTGCACGAGAGGGATGGTAGAGGCATTACAGCCAATTACGGGCTCGATCCGCATCTTGGAAAATACTATCGGACCGCATGTGAGAAGTGTTTGCAGGTCGTGGATGGTGTGGGGGCAGTGGTAGAGGGATGTCTGGACTGCGGGCATGCACGGTTGACAAAAGGCGTATCGGTGAGAATAGAAGAGATTCGTGATCAAGCGGAATCTTCCAGGGAAAGGCCCCCATACATCCACCAGGTTCCGTTGGATTTCATACCCGGGCTCGGTCCGAAAACGTTGCTGAAGCTGCGAGAGGTGTTTGGAACGGAAATGAAGATTTTACACGAGGCCACATTTGATGAGCTCGCTGCAGTAGTCGGGGAGAAGGTCGCTAAACTCATTGTAAAGGCGAGAAGAGGGGAGCTGGACTTTCATAGCGGCGGCGGGGGCAAGTTTGGACGAGTGAAGTAGATATTATTGTGAGATCGGCGGAATAACTAAGCCGACTTTTTTTCTGTCCCGTGGTAAAGGTAGATGTCAAAATCGCTAAAAGTTTTCATCCTCCCAGTCATACTTCCTGTCCTCTCTCATACAATCTAGTAAGAGAGTGATAGGAGGAACTAGGATGAAAAAACAGACGCGCTTTTCCATTTTACTAGGGCATTTAAGAGAACACTCCTCTTTATACTTGTTTATTGTCGTGCTTTTTTTTATGGGAGTGATATTCGGTGCCATTGTCGTCAACAGCATGAACTTTACGCAGAAGCAGGATCTGCTAGTCTACTTGAACCGTTTTTTCGGCCAAGTGGCAGATGGGCAGTTTGCGAATGCGAAGGATATATTCTTTCAGAGCTATTTTCATAATGTGAAATATGTGCTCCTCATGTGGGTGCTCGGCATTTCCATCATCGGGTTGCCGGTCATTTTGGTATTATTGTTTTTAAAAGGGGTAGTTGTCGGTTTTACAGTCGGCTTTCTGGTCAATCAATTAAGCTGGGAGGGCTTTTTGCTTTCCTTCGTATCGATCCTTCCACAGAACATGATTGCCATACCGGCTTACATCATCATCGGCACCTTGTCTGTGGCATTTTCGTTAAAAATGATTCGCCAGCAGTTCGTAAAGAGAATTCAGGAGCCGTTCTTTCAGCAGTTTTTAAGATACAGCCTTGCGATGGGCTGCATCTGCCTATTACTTATCCCGGCATCGCTGATAGAAGCAGTGGCATCCCCGGTATTTATGAAATCGGTTATCACCATGTTGAAATAATTATTATATAAAAATTACTATTATGGCTTATTTGTAATAATTATATTTTCTTTGACAGTTCTCTCCCTATTCGATAAAATATAATGGTATAGCGAGGGAGGGAACAAGTTATGGAAGACAGAATTGAACGGATTAAAACGCAGCTACATTCCGCGAGCTACAAGCTTACTCCTCAACGGGAATCAACTGTCCGTGTTTTATTGGAGCATGAAGAGGATCATTTAAGTGCGGAAGATGTATACCTCCTCGTAAAAGAAAAGTCCCCCGAAATTGGACTTGCTACCGTATATCGAACTTTAGAGCTGCTTACAGAATTGAAAATAGTGGATAAAATAAATTTTGGCGATGGCGTGTCCCGTTATGACTTAAGGCAAGAGGGCAAAAAGCATTTCCATCACCATTTGGTTTGTATAGAGTGTGGCGCAGTGGATGAAATACAGGATGACCTGTTGGAAGATGTGGAAGCAATCGTGGAGCGTGATTGGAAATTTAAAATCAAAGATCACCGCCTGACATTCCACGGAATCTGCCACCGCTGCCAAGATCCTGAAAATCCAGAAGAAGAGAACTAAAATACATATTGAAAATGTCCCATCGAGCAAAGCGCTCCGGGACATTTTTTATTTTTCATTTTCGGAATCAGATATGTAAAAAACCTCTTACTTGAAATTTTACAGGCATCTAGCTGTTGATTGGAGCAATAGGCGAAGACTCCTGCGGGAGGAAGCGTTTAGTGGAGACCCCACAGGCGAAGCCGAGGAGGCTCCACAAACGCCCCGCGGAAAGCGCAGCCTATTGCGGAAATCAACAGCGGTATTTAATGTGCAAAATTATCTTACAATCTACACTAACCATGTATAAAAGCCTGATAAATTGTCATACCTTCTAATAAGACAAGTTATTCGGAAAATTTGCAGGTTGGAGGTTCGTTATACATGAAGAATATTATGGAAACATGCTATAATACATTTAAAGTATTTATTTTATTTACCGGCTGCACCGTGCTATTTTACTATGGCATTATGTGGGTCAATCAGGAGTATCAGAATTACCACCGTTATGATGAGCCGGAGGGGGCAGCGGTGAAAGTGACAAAAATGATAGAGGAGAAGGATGAGAGCTGGGTACAGCGTTTACTGTTTTTCTATCATTACGGGGAGTAGAGTGGAGTGCAGGAGCATTTAAAGGATTTTATGCATTATTTGGTAGTGGAGAAAGGTTTGGCAGATAACACGATTGTGTCCTATGAACGTGACTTGAAAGCATATATTCTATATATCAGCAAGGTGGAGAAGGTTGCTTCACTCGATCATGTGACAAGAGCGACCATTGTCCAATTTTTAAAGTTCCTTCATGAAAAAGGAAAGTCTTCGAAAACCATTTCGAGGCATATTGCATCAATACGCTCTTTTCACCAGTTTTTACTTCGGGAAAAAGTGACCACCCAGGATCCGACTGTACATCTCGACCGTCCAAAGGCGGAGCAAAAGCTGCCACAGGTCTTATCGGTGGAAGAGGTGCAGGCCCTCTTGGATTCCCCAGATACAAGCAAGGAGATCGGGATCAGGGACAAGGCGATGCTTGAGCTGTTATATGCCACAGGTATGCGTGTGTCGGAGCTCATTTCACTGAATCTGAGTGATGTCCATTTAACGATGGGTTTTGTACGATGCATCGGAAAAGGGAACAAAGAGAGAATCATTCCCCTTGGAAAACTTGCACAGCAGGCGGTTCATACTTATATAGTAGAAAGTAGAGGACGGCTCAAAAAGAAAAAGGTGACAGATGCACTGTTTTTGAACCATCATGGTAACCGTTTGACCAGACAGGGGTACTGGAAAATCCTCAAAAAACTCTCCAAAGAGGCAGGAATAGAAAAGGATCTCACTCCTCATACATTGCGGCATTCGTTTGCAACACATCTTTTGGAAAACGGGGCAGATCTCAGAGCGGTTCAGGAGATGCTCGGTCATGCGGATATTTCCACTACACAGATTTATACACATGTTACAAAGACGCGTATGAAGGATGTTTACAGCATGTTTCATCCAAGAGCATAGAGGCTGGTTGTCAGAACAGTCTTTTTTTTATTTTTTGATTGCAAGACTGAAAGCGCTTGTTTATACTGATGGAAGAGGTCAGACTTCTGACAAATGAAGTTGGTATTTCTTATGGTTATCATCCCAAAAAGAGGGGAAAATACCTAGGACAAAAAAACATGAATTTAGAATAGCTTTTATAGGAGGTTATCAAATGAGTTCTTATACATATAAAAGAGTGTTTCTTGTCGTGATGGACTCTGTTGGAATCGGAGAAGCGCCTGATGTTGAGAAGTTCGGTGACAAGGGTGCTGATACATTGGGGCATATCGCTGAGCGTATGAATGGGCTTAACATGCCAAACATGGCTAAACTTGGCCTAAGCAATATCGAACAAGTGCATGGTGTCGAAAAGGCAGCCAAGCCACTTGCTTTCTTTACAAAAATGGAAGAAGCATCAAGTGGAAAAGACACCATGACCGGACACTGGGAAATCATGGGTCTTCGCATCGATACACCATTCCAGGTGTTTCCGGAAGGATTTCCTGATGAGCTGATTCAGGAACTTGAAGAGAAGACAGGCAGAAAAGTGATTGGTAACATTCCTGCATCCGGAACGGAAATCCTTGATCAATTAGGGAAAGAACACATGGATACAGGTGCACTGATTGTCTACACTTCTGCGGATTCTGTTCTGCAAATCGCTGCACATGAAGGTGTTGTTCCGATCGAGGAGCTATATGACATCTGTAAAATTGCCCGCGAATTGACACTGGATGAAAAATATATGGTTGGTAGAGTCATTGCCCGTCCGTTCGAAGGAGAGCCTGGCAATTTCAAGCGTACTTCTAATCGTCATGATTATGCATTAAAGCCATTCGAGCGCACCGTCATGAATGAGTTGAAGGACAGCGGATTTGATGTGATTTCCATCGGGAAGATCTCTGACATCTTCGACGGAGAGGGTGTAACGAAATCCCTTCGTACTGTTTCCAATATGGATGGTATGGATAAGCTTATGGATACTGTTGAAATGGACTTCACAGGACTCAGCTTCTTGAACCTTGTTGACTTTGACGCGGTCTACGGTCATAGAAGAGATCCGGAAGGCTACGGAAAAGCTTTGGAAGAGTTCGATGCAAGACTTCCTGAAGTGCTGTCCAACCTACGTGAGGACGACCTATTGATCATTACAGCGGACCACGGAAATGATCCAACCTTTCCTGGTACCGACCATACACGTGAATATGTACCTTTATTGGTGTACACGCCTCGCAAAGAAGAAGGAAAAGAATTGGAAATCCGTAAGACATTTGCAGATATCGGAGCAACAGTAGCGGATAACTTTAATACAAAAATGCCGAAGCACGGAAAAAGCTTCTTAACAGACTTAAACTAGGGGGAACTTTTCATGAACGTAGCTGCAATCAAACAATCTGCTGATTACATTACAGCAAAAATCAAGAACCAACCGAAAATCGGACTTATTTTGGGATCGGGACTCGGCGTACTTGCGGAGGAAATCCAAAATCCAATTACCATTCCATATGGTGAAATCCCTGAATTCCCAGTTTCCACAGTAGAAGGTCATGCAGGCCAGTTGGTAATAGGAGAGCTTGAAGGTAAGACGGTTATCGCGATGCAAGGTCGCTTCCATTTTTATGAAGGCTATTCCATGGACAAAGTGACGTTCCCTGTTCGGGTCATGAAATACTTGGGTGTGGAAAAGTTGATCGTAACAAACGCTGCAGGCGGAGTGAATGAAAGCTTTGAAGCCGGTGACTTGATGCTATTGACGGACCATATCAACAACATGGGCACAAACCCGTTGATCGGACCGAACGATAATGAACTTGGAGCACGTTTCCCAGATATGTCAGAGCCATATTGCAAAGAATTACGTAAGCTTGCAAAGGATGTTGCGGCACAAATCGGTCTAAAGGTACAAGAAGGTGTATACGTAGGAAACACAGGACCTTCCTATGAAACTCCAGCAGAAGTAAGAATGCTTCGTACATTGGGAGGGGACGCAGTTGGTATGTCAACTGTGCCGGAAGTGATCATTGCCCGTCACAGCGGTATGAAAGTGCTTGGCATCTCTTGCATCTCTAATATGGCAGCAGGAATTCTTGACCAGCCATTAACACATGATGAAGTAATGGAAACAACGGAAATGGTAAAAGCCAACTTCCTGCAATTCGTAAAAACAATCATCAAAGGTATGTAATTCTAAAATAGAGGTGTGTTTTTAAATGAGAATGGTAGACGTTATTGAGAAGAAACGTGATGGAAAAGAATTAACTACAGAAGAAATCCAATTCGTCGTAAAAGGATTCACGGACGGTTCCATCCCTGACTATCAAATGAGTGCATTTGCAATGGCCACTTATTTTAAGGGAATGAGCGATCAGGAGCGTGCTGATCTTACAATGGCAATGGTTCACTCCGGTGACACGATCGACCTTTCTGCAATAGAAGGAATCAAGGTTGACAAACACAGTACAGGTGGCGTTGGCGATACAACTACTTTAGTATTGGCTCCTCTTGTTGCGGCAGTTGGAGTACCAGTTGCGAAAATGTCCGGAAGAGGACTTGGACACACAGGCGGAACAATCGATAAGCTTGAAGCGGTACCTGGCTTCCACGTGGAAATAGACAATCAGGAATTCATTGATTACGTGAACAAGAACAAGGTCGCTGTTATCGGACAGAGTGGAAACCTGACTCCTGCCGACAAAAAGCTTTACGCACTTCGTGATGTAACTGCTACAGTTAACAGCATTCCATTGATCGCAAGCTCCATCATGAGTAAGAAAATCGCAGCTGGAGCAGATGCAATCGTACTTGATGTAAAAACTGGTGCTGGTGCATTCATGAAGGATCTGGACGAAGCGAAAAAGCTTGCAAAAGCAATGGTTGACATCGGGAACAACGTAGGTCGCAGAACAATGGCTGTTATCTCCGACATGAGCCAGCCGCTTGGCTATGCTATCGGTAACGCATTGGAGATCAAAGAGGCAATCGATACACTTCGCGGAAAAGGTCCGAAAGACCTGGAAGAGCTTTGCTTAGTTCTTGGAAGCTACATGGTTCTTTTAGCCGAGAAAGCTTCCACATTGGAAGAAGCCCGCGGTATGCTTGAAGAAGTTATCCGTTCAGGTGCTGCAATCGAAACATTGAAAACATTCCTGGAAGCACAAGGCGGAGATTCCTCTGTTGTTGACAACCCGGAAAAAATGCCTCAGGCTAAGTATGTGGTTGAATTGGAAGCGAAGGAAGCTGGTACAGTTTCTGAAATCGTAGCTGATTCCGTTGGTACTGCAGCAATGCTTTTAGGTGCTGGCCGTGCAACGAAGGAATCTGAAATCGACTTGGCTGTCGGTATCGTTCTTCGCAAGAAAATCGGTGACAAAGTAGAAGCTGGAGAATCACTTGCTACCATCCACAGCAACCAGGAAGACATGGCGAAAGTCAAAGAAAAGCTTTATGAAAGCATCAAAGTGGTTACAGGTGACGTTACTGTGCCGCCGCTTGTATATGATACAATCTCTGAATGATTTTATTGCGACAGCTCCCGTTATGATGGGGGCTGTTTTTATGATTTCGACTTGTATGATATTTTCGACCAGTTATATAAAAAAATAATCAAGAACATGATTAAACAAATAGATATGTTTTCTACCCAACGTACCTCTCTGTCCGCTATTAATTGCCACCCTGACGATAATACAAAAAATATTATGGGGAATCTTAGGGCTTCCTTCATAATACTTCACCTCGCTCATTTTTCTTCATTAAACCTCACCATGTAGGATAAATATACATTAACATAAATATCCATTTGCATACCACGAAAATAATTCCACCACACTACCAAATCTTAGTATAAAACGTATCTTTATGGAAAAAATGTGAAGTATGGAAAAAGAATGGAGGTATTAGGATGAAGAAGTTTGGAAGTGCCATAATTGCCATTGCTTTTGCTTTTTCCGCATTCAGCCCATTGGCACAGGCGGAGGAAAAAAGTGTTCAACTTACTGAAAATGCGAAATCTGCAATATTAATTGAGCGTGATACAGGTCAGGTTCTCTATGAGAAAAACGGACATGAGAAATTACCGCCTGCAAGTATGACCAAAATTATGACGATGCTGTTAATTATGGAAGCGTTGGATGAAGGCAAACTGACTTGGGATGAAAAAATCCGCACAAGTGAACATGCTGCCTCCATGGGTGGTTCCCAGATTTTCCTGGAGCCAGGTGAAGAAATGACGACAGATGAAATGCTGCGTGGTATTGCAATAGCATCCGGAAACGATGCTTCAGTTGCAATGGCTGAACGAATTGCCGGGTCAGAGCAGGCTTTTGTTGAACAAATGAACATGAAAGCGAAGGAACTGGGGCTTGAAAATACCCTGTTTCAGAATCCGACAGGCCTTCCAGCAAAGAATCATTATAGTACTGCCTCTGATATGGCAGTCATGGCTAAAGAACTGTTGAAGTACGAAGCAATTACAAAATATACAGGTCAATACGAAGATTACCTTCGTCAAAATACGGAAAAGAAATTCTGGTTAGTTAATACGAATAAGCTTGTTAGATTTTACCCTGGTGTCGATGGTGTAAAAACAGGCTTTACCCAAGAAGCTAAATATTGCTTAACTGCAACTGCAAAGAAAGATAATATGCGTGTCATTGCTGTAGTGTTCGGAGCGCCAACTCCAAAGGATCGTAATGCACAGATAACAAACATGCTTGATTTTGCGTTCAGTCATTATAAAACGCATCCGATGTTCGAACGCAATGTTGAAGTCGCCAAAGTGAAAGTCAGCAAGGGTTCCGATAAGGAGCTGGAAGCTGTAACAAGCGAACCAATCTCCGTCCTAACCAAAAAGGGTGAAAACGTGGATGATGTGGTCAAGGAAATCAAGGTTGATATGAAGCTACAGGCTCCTATTAAGAAAGGGGATAAAGTGGGAACGATCATCCTGAAAAAAGGGGACAAGGTTCTATCCGAGAGTAATCTTGTTGCGGGTTCAGATAGTCTCGAAGCAAGTTGGTGGCAATTGTTTAAACGTTCCATGGGACATTTTACAAAATCTGACTGATGAAATTAGTGACGGTTTTGCACACTCTTTAGCGAATTAGCACTAGTTTTGTCCCTAAGCAGGATTTTGTTATAGAAAAATCGAAATTGACTCACTGAACGATGATTCCACAAGGAGGAAAGTACAGTGAGTCTTACCGTTGATTTGGAAGTTAAACAAAATGTCCTATGTATACGATTAGCTGGAGAATTAGATCACCACACGGCGGAGAATTTGCGTGAACAAGCTTCTAGTATCATTGAGAAGCATCATCTCTCTCATATTATCTTGAATTTGGAGCAGTTATCATTCATGGATAGCTCTGGGTTGGGTGTCATTTTAGGCAGATATAAGCAAATAAAAAGCAATGGCGGAGAAATGGTGGTCTGCTCCATCTCACCACCAGTAAAGCGATTGTTTGAAATGTCTGGCTTGTTTAAAATCATTCGCCTGGAAGAAAGCGAAGAAAATGCACTGCAGAAATTGGGGGTGGCATAATGAGAAATCAGATGCACCTTGAATTTTCTGCACTCAGTCAAAATGAGTCTTTTGCCCGGGTAACTGTAGCTGCTTTCATCATGCAGCTTGATCCCACTATGGATGAGCTGACTGAAATCAAGACGGTAGTATCAGAAGCTGTAACAAACGCCATTATTCATGGATATGACAATGATCCCACTGCCACGGTATATATTTCAGTAGAACTGGAAGATGGTGCCGTTCATATCACCATCAAAGATAAAGGCATGGGAATTGAAGATGTGGAGGAAGCTAGACAGCCGCTATATACTACTAAGCCTGAGCTCGAGCGTTCTGGTATGGGTTTTACCATTATGGAAAACTTTATGGATAATGTAGATATTCACTCAACGCAAGAAGGCACCTCGATCCGTATGACCAAATATCTAGCTAAGAGCAAAGCGCTTTGCAATTAAGGAGCTAAGCCTATGGATGTGGAGGTCAAAAACGAAACGCAAACTTACTTAAAAGATCATGAAGTGAAAGAACTGATCAAAAGAAGCCAAGATGGTGAACAGGAGGCAAGAGATCTGATTGTCTCCAAAAACATGCGGCTTGTCTGGTCGGTGGTTCAACGTTTTATGAATAGAGGATACGAGCCGGATGACCTTTTTCAAATTGGGTGCATCGGATTGTTGAAGTCAGTGGATAAGTTTGACCTTTCTTACGACGTGAAGTTCTCCACCTATGCTGTACCAATGATCATTGGAGAAATTCAACGCTTCATACGCGACGACGGGAGTGTGAAAGTTAGCCGTTCCCTGAAAGAGGTCGCCAATAAAATAAGAAAAGCGAAGGATGAATTGTCGAAGCGCTACGGCCGCGTACCTACCATCAACGAGATCGCAGAGTTCCTCGAGATAACAGCTGAGGAAGTGGTACTTGCGCAAGAGGCAGCAAGAGCACCGTCATCCATTCATGAAACCGTGTATGAAAATGATGGGGATCCAATCACCCTGCTCGATCAGATTGCAGACCATTCGGAAAATAGATGGTTTGATAAGATTGCCTTGAAGGAAGCGATAGAAGAGCTGGATGAGCGGGAGAAACTGATCGTTTACCTTCGCTATTATAAGGATCAGACACAGACAGAGGTCGCCCAGCGACTTGGTATTTCCCAGGTGCAGGTTTCCAGGCTTGAGAAAAAAATACTGGTACAAATGAAAGATCGTATGGATGAGTAAAATTATCCATACGGTTTTTTTATTTTGGCTGATTTCGCACTTTAAGACCAGGATCCTCTGTTTCACACTTTCGTAGTCCCAAAAAGAAAGAGGTTTTGAGACCGCGATTTTTCTGTTATCGCATTATCGTGGTCCCAAAAAGAGGTTTTGAGACCGCGATTCCTCTGTTATCGCATTATCGTGGATACAAAAAGAGGTTTTGAGACCACGATTCCTCTGGTTTCGCACTATCGTAGTCACAAAGAGAAGTTTTGAGACCATGATTTCCCTGTTATCGTATTATCGTGGTCCCAAAGAGAGTTTTTGAGACCACGATTCCTCTGTTATCCCATTATCGTGGTCACAAAGTGCTCCTTATAAGACCACAACCCCAAATCTAAGCAAGAACCAAAAGACTACCCGCCACTCTTTGTGGTAATTCTCCCCATTATTTTTTCCTTTGCATGGTAATTCTCCCACTAATCCATACTACATATACAAACAATAATGTTTTGGCGGGATGTGTTCCGGAGATGGATAAAATCTTGTATATACGCATGCGTCATCGTATTCAAGCTCGTCCAAACCAGACCATCACAATCGGGGATGTAGGTCAGCTGGTCGGGGATGAAGAGGTGCTTAGGATGGTCGGTGGAATTGCCATCCACCAAGTGAACAGAAGCGATAAGTCCATTGTCGTCCTTGATATTATGCGGGTATTGAAGGAATTGCGTAAAGCTGACCCTGATCTGGATGTGCAGACGGTTGGGCCAGCCCAGACGATTGTAGAAATTGTCTATGGGACAAAGCAGTTCAGGCCGATGTTTTTTGCAGCAGTGTGGCTTCTTCTCTTTCTGGGAGCTGCTCTGGCCATCATGAATTTTCATGAAGATGTAAGCATGCGCATTGTCCACCAGAAAATTTTCAAGACCATTACTGGATTGGATGACGAAAAACCGCTACTCCTGCAAATTCCATATTCCATCGGATTGGGCCTAGGGATGATCTTGTTCTTTAACCACGTGTTCAGAAAGCGCATTAACGAGGAACCGAGCCCGCTTGAAGTGGAAATGTTCAACTATCAGCAGGATCTCGATATGTATGTCATCATGCAAGAAAATAAAGAAAGCTCCAAACAGACTGATGACCATTAGCATCATCTTTGTCGTCTTTCTCGGACTGGCAGGGGGGCTGGCGGTGGGTTCAGGATTTGTGGCATTTCTTGCCGTGCTTGGTATCATTCCGCGATTGACGCAGCTGACCAAAACAACTAGATTCGTTTTCAGCTATGAATGGGGTGTCATTGGTGGAGCCTTGTTCGGCAGCTGGATCAGCCTGAATCATGTGACGTTTCATCTCCCGTCTTTTATTGCTGTTCCGATCGGACTTTTCTGTGGAGTATTTGTGGGGCTGCTTGCCGCGGCCTTGACGGAAGTGCTCAATGTACTGCCGATTCTTGCAAAACGGATCGGGGTGGATGGGCAGATGGCAATCCTGTTAATGGCGATAGTATTTGGGAAAATACTTGGCTCGCTTTATCATTGGCTAGTTTTTGTGGACTTATGAAAGGAGAAGCAGGAATGAGTGAAAAGATAAAAGATAACTATAAGCAGAATATAAAAAAGTATCAGCCCAAGCCTCCATATCTGTTGAATTGTATCAAAGCATTTCTCGTTGGTGGACTGATCTGCCTGATTGGCCAGGCTGTTCAGAACTTCTATATAAATGTGTTCGATTTTTCGGAAAAGCAAGCAGGAAATCCAACAGTTGCGACCCTTATTCTCTTTTCCGCATTATTGACCGGTTTTGGCATCTACGATAAAATCGGACAGTTTGCGGGTGCGGGTTCGGCTGTACCGGTCACAGGCTTTGCGAATTCAATGACAAGTGCAGCCTTGGAGCACCGTAGCGAAGGGTTGGTTCTTGGTGTTGCAACGAATATGTTCAAGCTTGCAGGGAGCGTCATCGTGTTCGGAGTGGTAGCTGCATATGTTGTTGGATTCATACGCTATCTATTTAATATGAGTTTTACAGGATAAGGGGGGAGTGAAAAGTGAGATTCGTCGGCAAACAAACATGGGTTTTTCAGAATCCAGTCTATCTGACAGCAACTGGCACAGCCGTAGGACCTAAAGAGGCGGACGGTCCTTTGGGCGTTCATTTTGACCACACCCATAAAGAACTTCATTGTGGAGAAGACAATTGGGAGCTTGCGGAGCGCAGATTGATGGAGCAATCGATTCTTGCATGCTTGGAAAAAGTGAACCTTAAATACAAGGATATCGATTTTTTCCTGGCAGGAGACTTATTGAATCAGAATGTCACAGCCAATTACGTGGCCCGACACCATCAGATTCCCTTTCTGTGTATGTTCGGTGCCTGCTCAACATCGATGGAAACATTGGCAATGGCATCAGCACTTGTGGATGGAGGCTTTGCCAATAGGGTGTTGGCGTCTACAAGCAGTCATAATGCCACAGCAGAACGGCAGTTTCGGTATCCAACGGAATATGGAGGGCAAAAACCGGACTCGGCCACTTTTACAGTAACGGGTGCAGGGACAGCCCTTGTAAGCAAGGAACCGAGTCAAGTGAAAATAAGTGCTGCAACAATCGGAAGGGTAATGGATCTTGGGATTACAGACCCGTTTGACATGGGATCAGCGATGGCTCCAGCTGCGGCGGATACCATCCAGGCACACCTGCAGGACCTGCAAATTCAGCCGGATGAATACGATTTGATTGTAACAGGTGACCTTTCTGGTGTAGGAAGTCCCATTCTAAAAGAGATGTTAAAGGAAGAGGGCTATGACATCTCAACCATTCATACGGATTGCGGACTGATGATTTTCAGGCCAGATCAAGAGGTATTCGCTGGTGGAAGCGGCTGTGGCTGTTGTGCAGTTGTCACTTATGGCCATCTTTTGAATGAATTGAAAAATGGAACATATAACAAAATACTTGTTGTCGCGACAGGAGCCCTGCTTAGTCCGACCATGATCCAACAAAAGGAATCAATTCCTACCATTGCACATGGCGTTGTGTTGGAGAGGGTGAAGTGCTGATGGAATACTTCATTGCCTTTGTTGTAGGTGGACTCATATGTGTAGTTGGCCAGCTTTTACTTGACATTGTCAAGCTGACTCCAGCCCATTTGATGAGCAGCTTCGTGGTAATCGGTGCGGTATTGGATGGCTTTGGACTATATGATAAGTTCATTGATTTTGCGGGAGCCGGTGCCACTGTCCCTATCACAAGCTTTGGTCACTCCTTGCTGCATGGAGCGATGCATCAAGCAGATAAACATGGATTGATTGGGATAGGAATGGGAATATTTGAATTAACATCAGCGGGTATCTCTGCTGCCATTCTTTTTGCATTTCTTGTGGCATTAATCTTCAAGCCGAAGGGATAGTTCATCATGATAAAAAAACGGGTCATTCTAGTCACGGATGGGGATGTGTACGCAAAAAAAACCATTCAATATGTTGCCAAGCATTATGGAGGCCGCTGTATTTCAAGTTCATTTGGCAATCCGACCCTATTAAGCGGGGAGGAAATTGTTCAATTGATTTTAAAAGCGAAATCGGAGCCTGTCTTTGTGATGTTTGATGACAGTGGTTATTTGGGCGAAGGAGCAGGGGAGATTGCCTTGAAGCATGTTGCCAACCACCCGCAAGTGGACGTATTAGGGGTCATTGCGGTTGCATCCAAAACACATCAATCAGAATGGACGAAGGTGAATGTCACCGTAGATCGTGATTTACACGTATCCTCATATGGCGTCGATAAAAGTGGTATCCAGGAGATGGATATCGGAAGAATAAACGGAGATACCGTTTATTGCCTGGATACAATCAACGTTCCCATCATCGTAGGAATTGGCGATATTGGAAAAATGGCACGTAAAGATGATGTGAAAAACGGTGCCCCCATTACCAGTAAAGCAGTCGAAATCATTTTAGAGAGGAATGGGTATGATGTCTCACAATGGAATGGAAAAAATCCCGATTTCACCGAAACTGACGACGAATGAGAAATTCTTCAAAGATAAAGTCGGACTGAATGAGAGCTTTGATCTCGGTGTAAGAAAAATTACAGTCCTGGGTAAGGAATTGAACATCTATTATGTCAATGGATTATGTGATACAAGTTATATCATTGAATTGCTCGAGGAATTGGTGCATCTCAATGATGTGGAAAGAAGATCAAGCAAAGTAAAGGAAATTGTGCATAACCGCCTTGTTCATCAGCAGGTTGAAAACATTGAATATCTCGACGAAGTGGTGGATCAGGTTCTTAGCGGGCTAATCGTCGTACTTCTTGAAGGGGAAGATAGTGGGTTTGTCGTTGACACGCGATCTTATCCGGGTAGAAATCCGGAAGAGCCGGATACCGAAAAAGTGGTGCGCGGAGCACGAGATGGTTATGTGGAAAACATCATCGTCAATACTGCCTTAACCCGCCGAAGAATCCGTGATGAGCGTCTTCGAAACGAAATTTTCCAAATCGGCGAACGTTCTAAAACCGATATCTGCCTTTCCTACATAAAAGATGTGGCTGATCCGGACCTGGTGGATATTGTTCGAAAAGAAGTAAAAAGCATCAATATCGATGGACTGACTATGGCGGATAAAACCGTAGAAGAATTTCTGATAAAACAAGGTTATAATCCATTTCCACTTGTACGGTTCACGGAACGGCCCGACGTTGCTGCCACACATCTTCTCGAGGGACATGTAATCATTATGGTGGATACCTCCCCAAGTGTGATCATCACACCTACAACCTTTTTCCACCATGTGCAGCATGTGGAGGAATATCGCCAGTCCCCAGCTGTAGGGACATTTGTCCGTTGGGTGCGTTTTTTAGGAATCTTTGCTTCTCTATTCTTATTGCCGCTCTGGTTTTTAATGATTTTGGAGCCGGATATGCTGCCGGAGGCGATCAACTTCGTAGGGCCGAATGAACAATCGAATATTCCGATTGTCATTCAGATTTTTCTTGCTGATATAGGTATTGAGTTCCTACGGCTTGCAGCCATCCATACACCTACTTCGCTATCAACCGCAATGGGATTGATTGCAGCAGTTCTGATCGGGCAAATAGCCATCGACGTCGGTTTGTTTGTTCCAGAAGTAATTCTTTATGTGGCTGTAGCTGCAATCGGCTCCTTTACTACCCCGAGCTATGAGCTGAGTGTGGCCAACAAAATAGTTCGTTTGATTTTACTTGCACTTGTCGCACTCTTCCATGCACCAGGATTGATAATCGGTGTCACGTTGTTCATCTTGTTTCTAGCTGGAACACGCTCTTTGAATACGCCTTATTTATGGCCGTTCATACCATTCAGCCCAAAAGCGCTAATGATGATCCTAATAAGAAGAGCTACACCTGGAGCAAAAGTCAGACCCAGTATCGTTCATCCGAAAAATCGCTTCAGGCAGCCTTAATAATGGAGTAGTATGAATATTCGCTTGATAGGGGTAAATAGATATGGTAGAGTTTATTTAAATAAAGAGCTAAAGGATATTAAAAAACAGCTAAAGAGTTCTGTTTAGCTGTTTTTTTTCATATGCAGGGCAAGTATCCCTTACTGTTTGGACAAATACGGAATAAGGTATGGTACAACATCTGCTACATAATAGACTATTGTTAGAGGAGAAACGGAATATGTACTTTCACGGAACGAGTCAGGTAAATGATAAAGGGCATTTGGAAATAGGAGGAGTGGATACGATTGAGCTTGCGCATCAGTATGGCACTCCGGTATATGTGTATGATGTTGCTCTGATAAGAGAAAGAGCAAGAGGCTTTCAAACCACTTTTAAGAACATGGGAGTGAAGGCGCAGGTGGCTTATGCCAGTAAAGCCTTCTCATCTATCGCAATGTTCCAGCTGGCAAAGGAAGAGGGGCTTTCCCTTGACGTAGTATCAGGTGGGGAGCTTTTTACAGCGCTAGTTGCTGATTTTCCGGTGGAACGCATCCATTTCCACGGCAATAACAAAAGCTATGAAGAACTTGAAATGGCTGTTCAGAAAAAGATCGGCTGCGTAGTGGTTGATAACTTCCTGGAGCTTGAGCTTTTGCAGGAGATTTGTGAAAAGAAAGATTACACCATGTCTATCCTGTTAAGGGTAACACCTGGTATCGAGGCGCATACACATGATTATATTTTGACAGGCCAGGAAGATTCCAAATTCGGTTTTGATTTGCAAAGCGGCCAAGCAAAGGAAGCGATGGAGCTTGCGCAAAAAGCGACACATCTCGACCTATTAGGTATCCACTGTCACATAGGGTCACAGATCTTCGAAACAACAGGCTTCAAGATGGCTGCAGAGAAATTATTTGATACGTTGAAAGTCTGGAAAGAGGAAAGCAGGTTCGAAGCGCGCGTGGTGAACCTAGGAGGCGGATTTGGTATCCGTTATACGGAAGAGGACAATCCGATTCCGGTTTCCCGTTATGTGGAGGAAATCATCGGCGACGTTCAATCCCATGTAAAGGAATTGGAAATGCCAATGCCTGAAATTTGGATTGAGCCAGGCCGCTCATTAGTTGGAGATGCAGGAACAACCATCTATTCTGTCGGTTCCAAAAAGGAAATTCCGAACATTCGTCAATATTTGGCGATTGACGGAGGAATGAGCGACAATATTCGACCAGCGCTTTATCAGGCAAAATATGAAGCGGTACTTGCAAACCGTGTGAATGATATTCCTGAAGAAACCGTCTCAATCGCAGGTAAATGCTGTGAGTCCGGGGATATGCTGATCTGGGACCTGCCATTGCCAAAAGCGAATCATGAAGACTATTTGGCAGTATTCTGTACAGGTGCATATGGATATTCCATGGCAAACAACTATAACCGCATTACAAGACCGGCTGTAGTGTTTGTCGAGGACGGAGAAGCACAACTTGTCATCAAACGAGAATCCTTCGAGGACCTCATAAGATTGGATCTGCCGTTTCAATCGAAGTCGAAGATATTGAAATAAGGGAAAAGGATCATCCTTGGATTAGTTCTGGGGTGGTCCTTTTTGGCATTCGAAGGGAATACCATTATTCACAAAAATCAAAGCTTTCACAACTCCCACCAACAATATCCCAACAAACGTAGCATCTCACTTTCCTTTACCAAAAGAATGCTGTATGATAAAGACTGATTGATACAACCTTAAAGGAGATGTTCTCAATGAAAAAACAAGGATACATACTCATGCAAAACGGCGAGAAAATCGAATTCGAATTATACCCAAATGAAGCGCCTAACACAGTTGCTAATTTCGAAAAGTTAGCAAACGAAGGCTTCTATAATGGTGTTGTTTTCCACCGGGTAATACCTGGCTTTGTAAGCCAAGGTGGAGACCCTACTGGTACTGGTGCAGGCGGAAGCGGCACAACGATCAAGTGTGAAACTGCTGGTAACCCACATAAGCACGAAGCAGGCAGCCTATCTATGGCTCATGCTGGGAAAGACACTGGTTCAAGCCAATTCTTCATCGTTCACGAGCCACAGCCACATTTGAATGGTGTGCACACAGTTTTCGGTAAAGTGACTTCCGGCCTTGAAACTGCCAGAAGCATGAAAAACGGCGACACAATGGAAAAAGTGGAAGTATTCGACGCTGAATAATCGAAATCAAAAAAAGGGAGCAGCGATGCTCTCTTTTTTTATCTCTCATAAAGGTGGGGAGTTGGATGAACAAGTCTAACTGGATATTAGCTGCGGTTCTTTTGGGGATGTCTCTCGTCTGGGGAATCATTTATTGGTTTTTTATCGTGTAACAGGCATAAGTACAAAACAAAAAATTTTACTTATTGAATAGTTATGCTAATATAATCTTGTACACAATTCTATAATTGATGTCCTTCGGGGGTGGAAGGACAACTATATAACAAAACAACCGTCTAAACCTTGATATTAAAAGGTTTTAAGACGGTTGTTTTTTTGTTGGTAGGATTTTTGGTAGGGAATTATAGTTAATTGCTTAACTTAAAGGTAATTAAGGGTTATTTATTCAACAGTTCATCTAAGGCACTTGCTGCTTCGGCCTGCATATTTGGCATTAAGTGGCTGTAATTATCCATTGTGATACTAATTGAACTATGACCTAAGAGCTCTTGAATTACTTTGGAATGAACTTTACCTGTGGATAATAGTAAGGATGCACAGGTATGTCGCAAATCGTGAAATCTAATATATCTCATACCTGTGTTCTTAATAATCCTTTTCCAAAACTTATCAAAGTTCCCTAAACTCACTGGAAGTCCATTAGAGCGACAAACAACTAAATCATTATCAAAATACTCTTCACATGCCAAACGCTCTTCTAAGATCGTTTTACGATGTTTCTGGAGTTCACTGAGTACAAAGGGGGATACTGTAATAGAACGAATACCTGAATCTGTCTTTGTACCCTTTTTCAAACCTTGTCTTGGTCTGAGGGATTGAGTAACTCTTAATTGCCCATCTGCTAAATCAATGTCTTTCCATCTCAATCCTAGAATTTCCCCTCTTCTTAACCCGCAGTGGATTGCTAAAACGAACATAATTTTTTGCCTATGCTCTAAAACGTTAAAAAATTGCTTAACCTCTTCAGCAGTCCAGAAATCAATTTTCGGTTTACTGGTTTTGGGCTTGTCTCCTTTTTCAAGTAAATCAAAAGGATTCTTGCTGATTAATTCCTTTTTTGATGCATTTTTAAAGCAGGTGTAGACCAAGTTATATATTTTTCTTACTGTGCCATCTGCCAAGCCCTTGTCGTTTAATTTACCTATCAATTCTTCAATGTGTGACACATTAACTTTTTGCAGAGGAATCCCAGCCATAATCGGCAAAATATGATTCTTCAAATGTCCTTCGTTTGTATATCTTGTTTCAGGTGAAATATCCTGTTTATTTTGAAGCCACTTCGTAATATATTCTCCAAATGTAATCTTTGAGGGGTCAATATAACTTCCCTTTTCCCATTGTACTCTTGCTTCAGCTTCAGCTTTTCTAGCCTCAGTTTTACCTTTAAATCCTCTTTTTTTAATAGTTTTCCTTTTACCTACTTCATCTTTTACTTCAAATGCATAGTACCAATGTTCTTTTCCGTTTTTCTCGTATGGATAAATGGGCATCTTATCTGCTCCTTATAAACTTTTTATTAATGTTTTTTGGCGGGGCTTCCCAAAAGCTGTTTTCTCTTTTTCAATTCGATTAAGTTCTATATATAAAGTATTAATTACTTTTACCATTCCTGTTTCATCTAGTGAAGTAATCTTAGCTTCGAAGAACTTAATCAGGAATTTATACAACTTATTATTAGTGGGGACATCATCAAATACTTTCCCTAGACCTATAATCAAGTCAGCAGCGTTGTTAATGTCATACTCCTGCATATTATCGAGGATGTATATTATCCCTTTTATATTTTCGGTAAGTATATCGCTCATTAGTTCATCAGAATTTTGAGGATCACTAATATCTCCACTGTATTTTTTGAATACATTATTTACCTCTTTATCAGCCTCTTCCTTTTTTTCTAGTTGGTGATAATATTCGGCTTCTTTTTCCATTGCCTCTATATCTTCTTTAGTAGGGTTCATTTTTGCTATCATTAAAGCTTCCTCGTGAGCCAATCGCTCTGGAGAAAGAAAACCAAAGTGTTCTAGGTAATCTTCTATTTTCTCTTCTTCAATGCCTATATTCAGAAATACATTATATAGCGTACTATAGTCGGGATTCTTGTTTCTTCCATTTTCAATGTGACTAATATATGCATCACTTTTTCCGACTGCTTTTGAAAGCTGAATAGAATTAACCTTTTTTATTTTCCTCCAAAGTTTAATGAAGTCGCCTAAATTGCCATCAAAATCTAATATATACTTATTCAACTCAATCACCTCTATTTGTGATACTACCATATAGCAATATATAGTTCAATGTAAACTAAAAATAACATAAAAATAGCTTTATATAATTAACTATAATATTTTTTGAAATAATGCTTGATTTATTATTATAGTCCATGATATTATGAGAGTATCTTATAGGAAATGCGAGGTGAGAACATTGAATGAAATCTTAAACAAACCAGTATTAAATGTAGAAGACATCCAGAAATATCTTGAAATCGGTCGCAGACAAAGTTATGAGTTGTGTAATTCTGGAGCATTTAGAGTATTACGCATCGGCCAACGTATAAAAGTCCCAACTCAAGAATTTTTATCTTGGGTGCATGGAACAAACGAAAACTAATCTATACATATCGCTTTAACAGTTTTACATACTTAAAGTTTCACATAATAGGAGGTTACTAGATGGCATACTCAACGAAAACTCAATCCCTTGTTCAACTATCTACATACAAGAAGTTACACATCATGACCGAATTTATACTCAGCAGCAACAACGAAGATCACTTTGTTCTATTTTTAAAGGAACTTCAATACCATCCAGACTTTATCGGTATGCATCAAGAAATTACTCAACTCATCAACGAATACGAAATCACTGACACCGAGATACAGCAGACAATGAAGCAACTATTTACAATTTAATCTAGGGGGATTACCAATGCCAACAACCAATCTAGCAACCGTCCAAGCCGAAAGAAACGAAGCAATTGAATTTGTAACTGAATGTGTCGAGTTAAATCGCCATCTTGTAGTAGAAGCAATGCAACTTAGCAATCAATTTTCACCGGATTTCATCATTGAAACATACACCGATCAGATTATCGCTGCAATGTTAGCTAATAAAAGTCAGGATGAGCTGATTAAAGTTATTGCAAATGGTCAGTTATTTGAAGCGAGGCAGAGGGTTATTCAGGAGTTTAAGAGTGATTTTCAGATAAGACAAGTTTTATAGTTTGTCTGAATAAATTTTAAGGAGGTGAAACGATGTGAAGTTTACGGATTACGGTTAGTTGGGTTAAGTGTACATATAATTATCGCAACATTGAAAACTGCCAAAGGATTATAAAAATGGACTAAATTTTAATGAGGAGGAAGAAACAATGAGTGAAATTGAAATTAAATTAAAGAATGAAAAATCTCTTTATGTGAAAGTTGAGTTAGAGGAAGGGCAAACGCTTAAGGAATACATTGAAGAATTATCGGGGCAATTTGAATATAAATTTGTTCGGATTGAAGAATGCTTACTTAACACGGAAGAAGTTGCATATATTAAGCCACTAAATGGAATGCCGAAAGGTCTCCTGGCAGAGGGTGCGAAGTTAGATCCCAAAATTGCAGAAATGCATAAAGGGTCACAAACGATCCTAGAATATTTAAATGTCGATACTGTTAATATTCCTAAAGTGAATAAACAAAACTTTTCGTAACTGAATCGAAAAAACAAATTATATTAAAAGGAGAAATTTAAAATGACTAAAATTTACAATGCAGATTCAATTAATCCAGAAGTTGAATTAACTAATGAGGACATTCTTACTCACAACTACATAGAGTTAGCGAATCGTTATACAGAAGTAGCTGAGGAAAGAAAAACTCTACAATACTTAGATGGACTATATGAACATTTTATTGCAAGAAATGGTCTTGAAGATGCATTCATCGACTTCTTGAAAGATGTAGCTGAAAACGAAGACGTATTGAAATACAAAATAGCTGCTAGGCAGAAGTTAAATCTTTGTCATGTGGAAAGTGAAGGTTTCTACATGCTTGAAGATGAGTATGGAGGAATGAAGGAGTTAGAACAATCGCAAGACGAGTTTGTTGGAATCGTTACAGTCCTAAAAAACAATAGAGGTAACAGAAATATTTCCTTATATCACGATGATTGCATAGTGCTACATATTACAAATGATAAAAATAAAACTCTGCTCATGCATGATATTAAAGACGTCTGGGATATGAGAGAAATAGTGCTTGGAATTATCTATTCAGAACATGTCAATGAGCAAGAAATTGAATATCTAACTCGTAGAGCAGATGAGCTTGTATTTGAAAACTTTCCTCATTTAACTCAGATTAAATGGTTTGAGGAAGAAGGTCGCTTACACAGAAGAAGTTTTAATACTGAGGAGGACTCAAACTAATATGACAGTCTATGACCTAATTATGCAAAACGATAACTACCGCAAACAAGTATTAATTCAATTTGGATTCGGAGAAGTCCAGCCTAAGAAAGTAGAAACTTGGTTTAAGAAACTAAATCCTGTTGTATTTAATCAGTTTAAAAAGGATCTGAAAAACGGTAACGTGGTCGGGTTCAATCCTAAAACAACTGAAGCAACTACAAGAGAAGAACGGGATGCTTTACTGGATAAAGCAATGAATCATATGGAACAACAGGAAAGAAAAGTAGTGAGTGTATATGAGGATGATCTGAATGCTCTAATTGAACTTAAAAGGAATTTGGAGTATGAGAATGATGGTTATTTTAATTTAATTAATACATTCCTCGACTCAAGGGACATCAGGAAGGACTTCTTAAACTTCATGGAGGAAATGAAAAAGGAAGAAGAGTCTCAAACAGAGAGTATGTATATGGGTGATCTAGAGTGGCATCTTAAGGATTTTGCTGAGTGATTAGCGAAACGTGACAAACTCTATACAATAGATAAATGAAGGGAGGTGAGAAATGATGAGACAAATAACACAGTATATCAAACTTTATTTAATTGCAAATTTCTTTGAGAAGATTTGGGATGTGTTGGTTGAGTATTATAAAGTTACTTATTTTGTTTTAGGGCTAATACTAATCTTGCCGCCAGTTATTCGCTGGTTATTTAACTGATTTGGAAACTATTATATTGAAAAATGGAGGAATTATAAATGGAAAAAATAATTGATATGCACGATTATAAAAGTAAGTTGGCGATGGAAGAATTTAAAATCAGCCAGGATCTCTTTAAAGAAGAAGTGCAATATAACATAAAGAATATTATTGAAACACTTGAAACTGCTGATAGTAGAGACCAATTAGATGACTTTGTTGTAGCGTTTGTAAATCAAATTTTAGGTATGAAATTACAGCAATTTGAAAAAGAAGTTATTATCGAGTTTATCATGTGTGATGGTGTAGGGTATTATGGTCAAAATATTGAAGGATTTATATTATCCCATCCAAGAGTAAAAGAACTATATGAGGTATTTGGAGTTGACCTCAGTTAAAACATGACAGGTAAGCAGATGAAGGAAAAGTTTTAATACATAAGAAGATGAAACAAAGTATAGTCGCAAAAGAGATCGGATTAAACGCAACAACGTTAAACGCATACCTAAATGATCGCATACCTGAAATACGGAAGTCTAAGTATTTTAGGCTTTGCGACTTATTGGGCATAGATGTCCTATTTTAACATTCAATACATAACTAATACATATTATACAGGCTATTAGATTAATAGACAAGGAGATTATTAAATTATGAGCAATTTACATATCAAAGAACGGTTTTACTTTTCCTATTCAAAAAAAGAGTCGGATTACCTCAAAGACAACGGTGTTTACTACCTTACTAAAGGTATTCATCCGCAAACTAAAGTGGTCTTCACTATGTACGACAGGGACGAACGGTTATTAGAATCACTAAAAGAATTTCGCCAATTAAACGCTAAAGCAAACTAAAATTAAATTAATGAAAAGGTGAAAAATAAATGAAAAACATTTCAAAAGAAAATGAACACTGGGAATATTTTATCAAACACAAGCAGAAAATTATGTCATTTATAAAATTGGAATTAGAAAAAGAAGAATTTGACGATGGAGGGCCATCCTACCTAAAGTATTTTGATATTTCAAATGGATCATTTAGATTTATGCCCTCATGGTTAGCAAAAGATATACATAGCAGCTTTTCTAGATTTTTCAATGATGGAAGAATTTTATTCAGATATAAAGATGGTAAATACATAAATGATGGTGAAACGTATTTTAGAAGTCTTTCACAAGAATTACTTATGGATGAAAGTAAAAGAGGTCGCATAGAAGAAGCTTTGTACTGGTTGAAAAATGAAACAGTTTCCGATGAAGGCTCAGTGCTAAACAAGCATGATGGATTAATAAATGTCAAAAATGGCTTAGTCAACTACAAAACTGGTGAAATAGTATCTCATACAGATGACAGAATTTCTACTGTACAGTTTCCTGTTACATACGATCCTGAAGCGAATGATGAAGTTGTGATGAAATTCTTAGAGTCTGTCTTACCTAGCGACACAATTGAAACAATGCTTGAACTCATTGGTTATTGCTTAGTACCTACCACCAAGTATGAAAAGGCATTTATGTTCTCTGGAACAGGCGCAAATGGTAAGAGTACATTTGTGAATATGCTTAGTACTTTATTGGGGAAAGAAAATGTATCGAATGTACCTTTACAAGACTTGGAGAATAATCGTTTCAAATCAGCTCAATTGTACGGAAAAATGGCAAATATATTCGCTGATATTGCCCCGACAGCATTAGATAAGTCAAGTGTGTTCAAGTCAATCGTTTCCGGTGATTCCATTAGTGCTGAGTATAAAGGTAAAGATTCCTTTGACTTTAGGCCTTTTGCAAAATTAATATTCTCAGCGAATGAACTGCCAGCTACAAGAGATATTACGGACGGATTTTTTAGAAGGTGGATTATCATCCCATTTCCAAATCAATTTAAGAAAAATGAAGCTGATCCAAACTTAATACATAAATTAACAACTCCTGAAGCTCAGTCAACTTTACTTAATTATGCAATACAAGGACTTAATAGACTTGAGGCAAATGGTCATTTTACTGAAAGTGAGACAATACATAATTTACTTAACGATTATAAAAAAGAATCCGATTCAGTTTCAACTTTTATTGAAGAAAAGTGTGATCTTGGAGCGTGGGGAGAATGTACTTCAACAAAAGAATTATTTGAAGTATATGAGAAATGGTGTGTGCAAATGGGTTATCAAATTATTAAGAAACGTGATTTTAACAAGAGGCTTGAAGGTGAATATAAATTAAACAAGACCAGAAAGTTCAGAAGTAGCAGCGAAAGTTGGGAAGGAATTGCAATACATACATAAACCATACATGAATTGAGGCTTTCATACATGAATTATACATGAATTGAAAACGAAAAATGTATGCTAAAAGCCTGTTGTACCAACGTTTACAGCCTCTCATACATTTTATACATGAATTTTTTCACTTTGCGGAGAAATTTAAGAAAAATATACAAAATTGTAAATGAAGTTGAAATATACGTGTATAAAATGTATGAAGTGCTTTGAGCCTTGATATATCAACGTTTACGCATGCATTTTTTGAAATTAATTCATGTATGAAACGTGTATGTTCATGTATGAAAAATGTATGATGACTATTCTCGTCGGGTGAATTGTGTAGCGTAGCGGAACAAGAGGGGCGGGCGAAGGTAAATTACTTTTTGATTTTTGGAACGTAGTGGAAAAAGTCGGAAAGTAATTTAGATGGTTTAAGCCCCTAATCTTTTGAAATTAAATTAATCATTGCTAAATGGAGGATAATATGACAAATGCAACTCAATATAAAGTAAAAACATTAAACCAGTCAATGAGTAAATTACATAATGGATTAATCACATGTGAAGATAGAAATGAATTAATAAGAAGTTTAATAATGCCAAATGGATTTTACATAGATGAAATTAATACAATGATTAACTCTCAGCAGTATAAAAACACTCACGTAAAAAAAGGGAAATCTCTATTGTCTGAGCAAGATCCATTTTGTATAAAGTTGGATTATCTAGCCGACTATATTTTGCAGCCGGAGAATGGAAAAAAACATCATGAGAAAAGTTGGTTATCTAGACATGCAATGGAGCAAAATGGCGGTCGAGAGGTGTATATAAATTATCAAGAATCGGATTGGAAGTATGGTGGAATTAGTGAAGAAGCGCTAGATATTGCAAGGTTTAACCAAGAGCAAAAAAACTATTTTAATCAGCGTTTTAGTGAAGATGTTAAACGGAAGAATAGACGGATTAGTGTTAAGGATATGAACAACTATCCAGAGTTAATCTCTATGCAATCGACAGTTTTAATGTTGAAAGATGGATTATGGGTAGGTACAGATGCAGAGGAATCTGTGAGGAAGGAATACATACAGCAATATGATGCCTGGATAAGTGAAATGAAAAACGTGGTCTTTAACAATTGGATGAAGGGTGAGTCTAGAGTTGATTTGAATGAATACACAAACAACCCTTACAAGTGGGATGTATTGGAATTGGAAATGGTCAATGAGCCTATTTTAGATAACGATTTGTTAGAAAAGAAGTTTGCTAAGTTACTATATTATTATGGATTGCCGATGGATGGAAAAGTGGCATATAAGAAGCTGAGAAAGGTAGTTAACGAAATCAACTATGAGATGTCTGTTGTTAAAGAAAATCTCAGGAAGCCAATTAGAAATGGTGGATATAAGCCAAAGGTTGCCAATCCTAATTTCATTCCAAATGAGAAATTTAATGAAATAACACTTAGTAATTCTGATCATGTGTTTGGATTATTTACCTTTGAGACTGACAGTATAAAAGTTGCTGCTGATGGTGGTAAACAGATACGATTTAAGAACTATATTTCTCTATATCAGCTACTTAAAGATACTTATGGTAGTTGGGTTGGGAATCACATATATCACCTTCTGGTGGCATTTGAGAAGTCTCTAGAGGCTACTGGACTTGATGATATGCAGAGGGATATAGTGGATGTTGTTTTGCAAAAGGAAGCATTAAGTGAGAAGTATGATAAACATCCGTATAAGAGGGCTGCGCAATATATTGAAGAGAAGCACGGTGTGAAACTTGAAAATAGAGATGTAAAAAGGAAGCTTGGACAGATCAGTAAGTTAATTGCTAGCGTATACATAGACTTAAAAGTGTAATAAATTAATATAACATAAAGGTAGAAATAAAGTCAATTAATAATATGTAAAAAGTGTACATATTCCCCTATTAGTATATGAGGATAGCAATATCCAAAATATAAGAAAATTTGAAAAGACAAATGGACTTGTATTAAATTGATAGCTTAAATTTTGAATTAAGTATTAGGAGTGGTTACCCTGATGCTTAATTTTTTTGTTTATTATTCAACTTTTAACTAAATAAATGTTCATCGGAAATTGAAAAGGAGGGGGTTGAAATGCACTTTGATGAAGTTAGACAAATAAAAGAGGATGCCAAACGAAAAGGTATTACAAATCGTGAACTTGCTGAGGTTGTAGGATTATCTGTAAGCATGATTTCTAAGATATTCAACTATAAGGCTAGTACATCTGAGCATAATTTTGCCAAAATGAAACATTACATAAAAACGAAACAGACATATATCTGGGTTAAAATGCCCGTGAATTAATACTTGTCGTTATCGCTCACCATGAGATGAGTGCCCCGTGGAGTCAATTCGACTGCTTCTGCGACTATAAATAAAAGATGCCACAACCCATTATTGCAAGCGGACGCCATCCGTTTGCATTTCCTCGCTATGCACATGAGGGCTAGGGCTTAGCCGTGGAAAGCTCCCCTAGCTTTGATCATGTGTACAAATTGAAAAGGGGAAGGTAGTTATGAATAACATTTGTGAAAGTAAAATAGATCAATATTGTAATACAGTAATAAGGTTGAAATCAGCTTACATAGACCTACTGGAAATGGGTATCAAAAAAGGAGAAATTTTTGAACTGTTAGAAGGTCAGATGAATGGAAAAGAACAACGAAAAAAGCATAGTTAATAGCTATATGACGGTGATTTGTCCTGATCATCCTAAAGCAATGCAAGGTAGATGGGTGTATGAGCATACTCTGGTTGCTGAGGTTATGTTAGGTAGGCCATTAAGAGAAGATGAGCAAGTACATCATTTAGATTTTAATAGGTTGAATAATAAGAAGAGTAATCTGCTTGTTCTAACAAAAGGGCAACATACCAAATTGCACAATTGGATTGACCGTATGAGATTACAGTCAGTAATTGAAGCACAAGCAACAGAAGGTTATCAAGTTGAGCAGTGTCAATGCTGTGGGGAATACATAAAGGATTATGGCAATGAGAAGTTTTGTAATTCAGATTGTCAGAAGCGATATTATGATGAAAACATGAATATTCCGGTTAGTAAGGAAGAATTTATTGAAATGCTGGAGCAGATGAACAAAGTGGAAATGGCAAAAGTGTTAAATACTCATCGTTCAAATATAGATGTCTGGGAACGTCAATTTGGATTAAACAAAGGTGTTGAAATTGCATGAAGAAAGTAATTGATGATGGGATTTTTTGTTACCGTTGTGAGGAATTCAAAAATAGGAAAGACTTGCTCGATTCTGAATGCTGGTGTGCCGCTGAGAAGTGGGTAGGTGCTAAGTTGATTATTGAGACTGGAGACAATGACGAATGATTACACTTGAAAATATTGGCCTAGATGAAAATGAAGATAAGGTAATTGTGGACTTTACATATGATGGTGATCAAATGGAGTTTAAAGGTAAGTTGAAAATGACTCAGGATGAATTCGTGGAAAGTAGAAAATATGGTGACTTGTTTATGTTGGAAAGCATAGTTAGAAATGAGTTAAATGCTTGGTTAGAGATAGAGTAATAATTTTGTCGTTACTTGTGTAACGCTTTTCTTGGATTTGTAGCTCAATGGCAGAGCAACCAGTAGGAATACTGTGTGGTTAGTTGGTTCGATTCCAGCCGAATCCACCAATAAATTAAATTGAATATTTTTCCTCTTTTATTGTCGATTATGATAGAATAATAGGCAGATAAGGGGGAATATTATTGTATTCGTTAGGTGTTAGAGTTTCAGTTCCACAGAAGTTAAAAAAAGGTGCTATTTATTACTCAGTGATTAGAAGTGCTGATGATGGTGAATTAGAAATTGTAAAAACTCATTTTTTAGTCATCCCTACTTCATTGGATGTTCCTGAGCAGCTTGCCTTTATTCGTTCGAATTTTCTTGCGATTATTATGCAATACAATATAAAGTTGGCAGGCCTACGAGTAACTGAAACTATAGCTGGTTCTCCTATCGTGTATAGGATGCATATTGAAGGTGTTTTCCAAGAGTTATTTGCCAATAGTTCAGTGGAGAAGTATGCTTTATTAACCATGGCTCACTTTTCAAGGTTGTTGCAAATGCCTATAGCTGATGTTAAATCCTGTATTAAAGAAAAAAATGTATTTGGTGAAATTGATGACTGGCTTTCATATAAAACAGAAGAGAGAGAGTGCATTGTTGCTGCCACTTCAATGTTTCAAATTGGAGGTTAAAATATGCTAGTAATTGACTCGATAATACGACTAGGTTTGCTTAAAGAAATTGGTCAAGAAGGGCGTAATTCTAAAGTTTATATTGCACATGACCCTCAATTAGAAGCCGAAGTGGTAGTAAAAATTATAAATAAATCAAAAGAGTTTACGAATGAAGAAGAGTATTTTGCAGAAGCTCAAACACTATATGCTTCAAGTCACCCAAACATTATGGGGGTTAGGTATGCTTCGCAGGATAAAGACAACGTTTTTATTGTAATGGATTTTTTTAAAAATGGCTCATTGAATTCATTGTTGGAAATAAGGTCTTTAACGGTCAGGGAAATCATTAAATACTCTTTGGAATTTCTATCTGGGCTTCACTATATGCATTCAAAGTTTCTTGTTCATTTTGATATTAAACCTACAAATATTTTGATTAATGATGCAGGAAAAGCTGTTCTAACCGATTTTGGTTTGGCGAAATACTTAAATGAACAGGGTTTTGCGACTCCAAAGAAATCTTATCCGTTGCACATCCCACCTGAAACATATGTTCATGGCAAAAACTCGTTTTATTCAGATATCTATCAAGCAGGATTAACAATGTATCGGATGTGTAATGGGAATGATCAATTTAAGAATCAACTAAAAGATCTTGGCATTACTAATTCAGATGAATTATCTAAGGCAATTTCTAATGGACGGTTTCCTAAGAAAGAGTCTTTCTTACCGCACATTCCAATTAAATTAAGAAAAATCATTCAAAAATCTTTATCTCAAGATGAAACACAAAGATACGAGAGTGTTTTGGATATGATAAATGATATTTCTTTACTTGAAGAAAATTTAGATTGGGTGTACAATAGGAGTGCGAACGAACATTCGTATTTTTCTAGACATGAAGTTACACATATCTCTAAAATCATTTTAAATCAAGTTAGTGCATCAGAATGGGCTACTGAGGGATATAGAATTAGATTGTCAGATGGTAAACAAAATAAAGTTAATAAATGGAATTCAAATGGACATACTACTAAAGAAAAAGCTTTTAAAGCCATTGAAAAGATACTTAAGTTGTAATTAAAACTGGGAAAGGAGGTCTTGGTTATGGCTACTAAAATTACATTTAAGAAGTCAAAGAATAATCATTATCCCTTCCCTAAAGAAACACTTTACGAAAGATTAATTAAAGATAAGGCTATAGATATGCGCAATAATTATCTAATTGATCAACTTGAAGACGGTTATGTCTCTGTTAAGCCTATAGATCAATCAAAACTTTTTAAATAATCATTAAAGACCCTTCTCTTCCAGGTTGGGTCTTTTTATTTGATTTAAAAATATAAAACATTAATAAATATAGTAAAATTTAGCAGGAAATTGTCTCTTAATGCCGAATATTGGAAGAGTGAATATTTGGAGAGGGAGATGGGAAAATGGATAAGTTGGAAATTCAGCAAGTCATTCTTAATTATCTTAGAGATAATCCAAAGACACAAATGGAAGCTGTTAGAGAAAGTGTTGAGCAAGTCCTGAGAGAGAACGGTCAAATAGGTCAAAGAAGCAGACAGATTGGTAGAAGTGTGCATACTGAAACTGTAAGTATTAATCATGATATGGCTTTGTTGATCAATGAAGTCATTTATGACTTAATGTATCAAGATCGAATCATTACACCTGGACTTAACAAGGATAACTTAGAACTACCTTTTTTACATGTTTCAAATATGGAGAAACTTGTAGATTTTCTCGACAGCTATGATGAATAATATATTTATAGTCACCAACCTTTTACAGATGGGAGGTGATGATTGTGAGTGTGGGAAAAACTGTAACTGTTTATTTGTCTAACGGTAGAGAGGTTTCTTTTAGTTCTGATTTAAATACTCCAATTGAAATAAAGAACAGAATACTAAATCAGACAAATGGAGTATGGTATTATTATAAAAACGCTTCTGGAGAAGGGTTTCTTGATATAAATGAAATTATCGAAATTAGAATAAGTTAGTATGATATAAAAAGGCATCTGTTCCTATGATCAGGTGTCTTTTTATATTAAAAAGTATGTTGGATATATAAATGGAGGAAATAGGATGAAAATAAAACTAATTATGAACAGTGGGAAAGAATACGAGGTAAGTCACAATTATTATAACTTGGATCATTATTATGAATCGTTATTTGTTGATTTAGGCAATGGAATGAGACGAATGAAGAACAGTTTTATGTTTATTGACGATGAGGAGACGATAGGTGTTAATCCTAGTCATATAAGCAGCATAGAGGTGATTGAGGGATGATGATTGCGTTTCAGATCTTTCTATTTTTAGTGATTTTCCTGTTTGCAATGGGTAGTATATCAGAGCAGAACAAAGAGGCTAGAATGCACTATACGAGCGTTACAATAGCAGGAATATTGAGTATGTGCTTTACATTGTGGTTAGGTGGTAGTTCATGAAAGAAAGTTTACATTTTGTTTATGACGGTGTGTCAAGTCGAGATATGAAATGCATGCAAGCATCGTTAAACGGTGGATTGTATGAAGAGACATTTCTGCCGGAGAAGAGAATTATCGAAGAGAAAATAAGAGGAAATGATACACCTTACCATTATGGAGTGGAATATGACACGTTAAGTATTCCGATGTCAATTTTGTTTGACGAAAGTTTTACTGACGATGATGTCCGTAATTTTTGCAGATGGATAGATCAGCCATATTATAAGGAATTGTACTTTGAGAATCGACCAGATAGACGCTTTTATGCGATGTTTGAAGGGGTATCAAAGCATTTACATAATGGCTGCAAAGCGAATAGTCTCGTCCTGTTTAATTTTCGTACAAACTCCCCTTATAGCTACTCTCCAGTGTATATGAGTGACACATATGATTTAAGTGCTAATGGTACTGAGGGGAGCGATATAGTTTTCGTTAATGATGGAGATTTACCATGTAAGCCGATATTGGAGTTTGAAATGGTCGGTGATGGTGATATTTCAATAATCAATCTGTCCGATGGTGGAAGAGAGTTTAAAATGGAGAATTTGCTTCATGGTGAGCGGATAAAAGTTGATAACCATCATGAGGATATAGAGAGTGATATCCCTGGAGTTTATCGTTTTGAAAATCATAATGATGTTTTCTTGGAGATGAGCAGGGGTCACAATTATTTGAAGTGTTTTGGGAATGTGAAGTTGCGTTTTACATACCAGTTTCAGACTAAAGGATAGTGATTAGATGGCTTATAAGAGATGAGAAATTTGCTTACGTAGCTGCTAAATCAGGCATTAGTATTGATGAATTAGAAAAGGTCTATTGGAGAAGTGTTATAAGGCTGTATGACGCTTATAAGAAGTGTGAGTGGGATTTTAGTAAGCGTGAGGATAGAGAGTGGTTGGAAAAGTTTAGGGAGTTAAATTTGCAGCTCTGTTTGGATGAAGTGAATAGATTGAGGAGGAAGAGTATATGAGATTACCTAAGTTTTTTGCAACTTTTAAATCAGAAAATGAATCTGAACTTGATGAATTTACAGTTGGTGGATTAACTCTTGATAATGTTATCCAAATCGGTAAATACTTACGTGAAAAAGACGAAAAGGAAAGAATTGAAAATTTAAGGTTTTTTAATCAAGTTCTAGATTTTGTTATTGAATCAACTGGATTGACTGAAGATGAAATAGGCAAAATGGATTTTACAAGGACTATTGAACTTTTTAACTATCATATTGAAAGACAAGGGCTTTAAGTGTTAAGGCTATGTTTAAGTGTAAGGCGGTGAATAACAAGATGAGTAATGAATTATTAACACAACAGCAACAAGCAGCAGCTAGTTTATTAGCTAGTGGAAGTATGGAAAAACAGGCTATTGCAAAGCACATAGGGATAAGCAGGACTACTCTATATCAGTGGATGAAGAATGATAAGTTTATGGCTGAGGTGGACAGACTCAAACATGAGATAAAAGTTTTCGGCCAAGAGATTATTGCTGGTAAGTTGGCTGAAGCAGTGTCTAAGTATTGGGATCTAATTGACTCAACTGATAACCAACGTGTGAAAGCTGAGGGCTATCAATACTTCATTAATAGGAACCTTGGTAAGCCTACAAGTAAGTTGGAATTAGAGGCTGGTATGAAGGAAGCAGAGGTGTCTGAAGACATATTAGATGCAGAGTTTGACGAGTGGGAAGCTAAAGAATAATATGCACATTATTATACATAATGGATGATTAGCAATAGGGTAGATACTCATTTGATTATCAGTTAGAAGCACGGGAAATAAGGATAATACGATGAGAATAACACTAATAAACTATAACTAATTGAGAACGTTGATGTATCAATGTTTACACGAGGTATCAACTACCTATAGCTAGAATTATGTTAACAAGGTTTATGAATTTTTAAGATTTTTATGAAAAATGTTAGAATAATTATAAATAAATAAAAATACATAAATATGAATAAAAATTAATCAGATCAAAGGGTAGGGGCATTCTAATTTTGAAATTGAAAATTCCCCCGTAGCAGTCTCCACAATTTTTTATAAAATTTTTCAAGTCTGGAGGTGACATCCATTGAATGGACATTAACACTAAGGAAAATCGACAACTCCTTTTTAAATATCTTACCAAATTATATGACTCAGATAAAGCTAAGGAACTAATGAGGAAACATAAAAATAATCTATTCGGTCAAAAAGGTTTAGCATACGCAACTGCGAGAAGATCATTTGAATATTTCTGCCTTCACTTCCTTCAGGACTTTTTTACACCCAAAGATGACAATATTGCTCGCCCACTTGCTAAAGTACATTTCGATGTTTGGCAAGAGCTTGAGAATATCTTTATTCATAATACTCACGATAAGCAAGAATTTATTTTGAGTCGTGGTTCAGCTAAAACAACAATTATTGATATGGCTCTAAGTTGCTTTTTGCACACTTATAAACTCAGTACATATACAGTAATTCTTGCAAACAAGGAATTGGATGCAACTAACTTTGTCGATCAAACAAAAACTGCTTTACAAAACCCATACATAGTTCACACCTTTGGAAATCTTATAGTACCAAGGAAAAGGACAGTGAATAAGTTAGAATTGGAACTTGATAATGATACAAAGATAGCAGCATTTAGTTCTCAAACTTCCCTCCGTGGTACAGCATATGTTTCCCCAAAAGGAAGGTCGAGGGTTACATGCTTTATTGCTGATGATTATATTTCTGAGAATGATGTTATTACCCCTGAATCGAAACAAAAAAAGTATCTGAGATGGCAAAAGGAAGTAGAAGAAGCTGGGGATGAACCTATTTATAGAAATGGAAAATTAATTAAACCTGGGTCTAAGTTTATAGTAATTGGCACTCCTTTGGCGACTGGAGACTTCATAGATCAAATATCTAAGAATCCAGAGTATAAAGTTTTTCATAGAGGTGTAGTTGATTTTGATATAGATGAATATTTCGAAAATCATATTCATTGGCAGGAATTTAAAAGAATTCTATTCAATGACAAGTTAGACGATTCTCTTCAAAGTGCAACTGAATACTATAAAAATAATAAATCTGAAATGGATTTCCCTACATTATGGGATGATAAGTACGAATGTCACAAACTAGCTATAAAATATTTCTCCAAACGTATAGCTTTCATGCAAGAGCTAATGTGTAATGTAGATAGCATAGGTGATAAATGGTTTAAATCAAATGTCACTAAGTCTAGGGACGACATAGAGGAAAACACATTCACTAAAACGATGCTTTGCATAGATACTGCTGGTGTGAAAAATAAAGATAAAAAGCGTTCAGACTCATTCTCCTTTGTAGTTGGTTCTGCTGCAACGAATAACTTTAAATACGTTCGGAGCGGCCAATTAAGAAAGTTCAATGAGTTCGATGAGTATATAAATCATGTGATTGACTTGCTTTACACATATGAAGATATAACACATATCTATATAGAAAAGAATACATACAACGGTTTAGATGTGGAACGAATTCAGCAAGAAATAGCAAAGAAAGAGCATAAGGCATTGGCTTCTCGAAGACTGACCTTTATTAACGAAATGCAAAGAAAAAATAAAGACGAGAAAATTTCTACTATTGTTTCTGATGTAAACAATGGAAGAATTATCTTCTGTTCTGAGCGTGTAGAGAAGAATGCGTTAGATCAACTTATGGAGTTTGCAGGACAAAGTTTCACGAGACATGATGACTTTGTGGACTCTGTAACTGAATTTGCTAACCGAATTGATGATATACAAATAAAAAAAGAAATAAAATCCATCCCTCGTGGGTGGCTTTTTTAATTAGGCGGTGAAATAGTGGTAAAAGAAGAATTAATATTAAAATTGCTCGATGAATTAGAGCTAAAGAAACCTAAATATCAAAAACTACAGGATTATTATGAAGGTAATCACAAAATACTTCATGATAAATCCAAAGTCGATAACACACGACATGATGAGAGAACCTATTTCAACTATTGTAGAAAGACAGTCCAAAACTATACTGGCTATTTGTTAGGGAAACCTATAAATTATTCCAGTAAATCTGGCAATAAGGAATTTCTTGATACAATTGACAAATACTTTTCTCATTGGGAAAAAGATCACAATATTAACTTGAAGCAACTAACAGAAGTTTTTGGTTTGGCATATGAAGTTTCTTATGTTGATAAAGAAGGTGAATTTCAAAGCACATATTTTTCACCATTAGAAATGATTGTCCTTCATGACGGTTCTATTGACAGAAATGTTTCTCTTGCAGTTAGAAAGTACTACAAACCTTATGATGAAACTGAATATGTGGATGTATGGGATATTGATTTCTACACGACATATGTATTGAAGGGTAGAGACTTGGTACAACTAGAACAAAAGAAACATTTATTCTCTAGGTGTCCAGTTTCAGAAGTACCAAATAATGAGTTAAAGAAATCTGCTTTTGAGGACATTGTGAGAATCGTAGACATATATAACAATATTCATTCTACTGCTGCCAATGAAATCCTTGATCATCGTTCAGCTTATTTGGTTATTGAAAATGCGGAATTGTCACCTGAAGAAGCTGTGAAGATGAAGGAAAATGGAATCTTAATTGTACCCCAGGGATCTAAAGTTTATTGGGCTACAAAGAATATTAACGGTTCATTTGTTAAAGATATGCTCAAGGATTGGCAAGATGAAATCTATATACAAACTAATCAAGTTAACCTCAACGAAAACTTCCAAAGTAATACATCTGGAGTCAGTATTCGATTAAAGTTGCAAGAATTGGAGAATATCTCAGCTATTAAGGAAACTATCTTCGAGAAAGCAATTAGAAAGCGTCTAAGATTGTTCTGCGAATGGTTAAAAATAGCTCAAAACAAAGAGTACGACTATCGGGACATCTCTATTTCTTTCGTTAGAAACGTTCCTGTCGATGAAAAGGCCATTGCTGATATGGTTGTTCAACTACAAGGCATACTACCTAATGAAGAGCTTATTACTTGGTTGCCAAGAGTAACTAACCCTAATGCATCTATCGAAAAACTGGCATTAGAACGTGAGACATCCAGTTTATCAATGGATTTAAATGAAAATCAGTTGATTGATGGTGAACCAAGTGAGCAAACTTAATGAAGATTTACTGAAATTACTTGAAAATTTGTTTGAGCAATCTGATCAATCTTTTGAGGATGTTTTGTCAGAGTATAGGAAGAGTAACGGAAAACTTAAGCAATTAGTGGCTAATCTTTACATGGAATATAGTATAGATGGTGAAATTTCCTTAACTCAAACTCAATTACAGAAAGCTATAAAAGAAATAGGCTTACAGATTGAAAAGGAATTGCGGAAAATTGGTACACTCGAAATTGCTTTGCTAACAAGTTTATTAAGTACAGTTTTTACCCAGTCTTACTATAGAACTACCTACACTTTAGAGAAGAATATCGGGATAAAAATAAGTTTCAATCGCCTTAATAAGTCCATTATTGATGCATTTTTAAAGGAGAATTGGAGCGGAAAACATTTTTCTCAAAGAATCTGGAGCAATCTTGATCAACTAAATATTTCATTAGCCAATAATCTTAGAAAAGGAATACAAAATGGATATAAGTTAGATAAGATTGCCAAGTTATTCGATAAGGAGTTTGGCAGTAAAGCTTATCAATCTCAACGACTAGTAAGAACTGAGACTGCCAGAATCATAGAGACTTCAAGGCAAAAAGTTTATCAAGACAATGGTGTTGATAAGGTTCAATGGCTGGCAACTTTGGATCAAGTGACATCTGAAGGTTGCAGAGAACTTGATGGGAAAATATTTTCCATAAACGATTCAAGCAAACCAAAATGTCCAAGACATCCTAATTGTCGCTCAACATACGTTCCATATCTCGATTTTGGAACAAACCTTAGGAAAGACAACGAAACAAAAGAATATATCCCATATAAAAACTATCGTGAATGGGAGAAAGCAAACAAACTATAGTCACTCATTAGTGGCTTTTTATTTTGTCTTTTTTCATGTTTGAAGACGGTAAAGAACAACTTGAACTATTAAATCAGACACGTCATGGCTCGAACATGATGGGTTAGGAGGATATATTTATGGATTTACAAGCAGTAAAGAAGTTTCTAGAAGAACAGAAAGAAAACGAGGATGTAAAAAGCTACTTACAGGAACTTTCAAAAGTTACTGTTGATGGAGTTAATACATTTCTTGAAACAGAGGAAGGAAAGAAATTTTTACAACCTACACTAGACAGATACCATACTAAGAGTCTTGAGAGTTGGAAAAATAATAACCTTCAAAAATTAATTGATGATGGAGTATCTAAGCTAAATCCATCCGAAACTCCAGAGCAAAAACGTATTAGGGAGCTTGAGGAGAAGATTGAAAAAGCTGAATCAGAAAGAACAAGAGAGACTTTGAAAAATAAGGCACTATCTACACTTTCTGAAAAGAAACTTCCGACATTCTTACTTGAGCATTTAATTGGTCAGGATGAAGATTCAACAACACAAAGTTTGACTAAGTTTGAAGAGGTTTGGAACGCTCAACTTCAATCAGTTAAACAAGAATTGTTGAAAGAGAATGGAACAACTATTTCAGGTAGTAGTTCTAATTCAGATAATTATAAAGGATTAAATCCTACTCAACTAATGAGTCAGGCATATTCACAATCAAAACAAAAATAAAAATTGAAAAGGTAAAGGTGATATTATTATGGCAATTACATTATTAGAAAGTGCAAAGTTATCTCAAAATACATTAAAGAAGGGTGTTTCTGAAACATTCGTTTTAAATGCACCTGTGCTACAAATGCTTCCGTTCATGGAGATCAACGGAAATGCCTATACATACAATGAGGAAGCTACTCTTCCTGGAGTTTCTTTCCGTGGAGTGAATGAGGGTTACGAAGAGTCTACTGGTACTGTAAACCCTAAGACAGAATCTCTAGTTATTCTTGGTGGAGATGCAGATACTGATAAATTCATTGCTCAAACACGAAGCAATATTAATGACCAACGTGCTATCCAAACAGGATTAAAAGTAAAAGCATTAGCTCATAAATTCCAAGATACATTCTTCAATGGTGATACTGCTGTTGATGCTAAGTCTTTTGATGGACTTAAAAAGCGTTTGACTGGAAATCAAGTAATTGAAGCTGATTCAAATGGATATGATGTAAACACTGAACCTCAAAATAGACTTCTTGAAATGTTAGACGCTCTAATTTATCAAGTTTCAGGTAAAGCTGATGCATTGTTCATGGACTCTAAAACAATGCTTAAAATCAAATCTATTGCTCGTCAATTAGGTTATTTTGATACTTCTCTTGATGCGTTTGGTAGATCAGTGGTTTCTTATGATGGAGTACCTTTCTTTGAAGCAGGCGAGAATGCTCAAGGTGTAAAAGTTATTGGTCACGATGAAACTCAAGGTACTGCAAACAACTCAACTTCTATTTATGCTGTTAAATTTGGTGCAGATGAGTATGTGTCTGGTTTAACAAATGGTGGAGTACAAGTATATGACCTTGGTGAGTTAGAATCCAAGCCTGCATACCGTACTCGTATTGAATTCTACAATGGTATTGGTATCTTCAACGGTAAGGCGGCTGCACGTCTTAAAGGTCTAATTGTTTAATAGTAATTGATAGAGGGGTGAATAAAAATCATCCCTCTTTATTCATATTGTGAGGTGATTGGATGTATAAAATTAAAACTCCAAATGGACATTACAATGGGACTACACATGGAGTTCAATTTGTAAATGGACTAGGAGAAACTAAAGATGAGAATGTGAAAAACACACTCTTAAATGACTTTGGTTATGAGTTGGTAAAAGAGCAAATTAAAAAAGAAGAAAAGCCTAAAGAAGTTCAAAAAGCTAATCCTTCTACAAAAAAGTAGGTGAATATAAATGGATGAGTTAGTTGTTGAAGAACTAATCCTAAATGTTCAAGATATTTTAGGTGCAGATGTTGAAGAAAGACAAATAAGACCATACGTTAAACGTGCCATTAACTTTGTGAAGAACTACTGTCGCTTGTCTGAAATTCCAGTTGATTTATACGAAACTATAGAAGATATCGCAATTTTTAAGTATCGAAGTCAAGGGATTGAAAACATTAAAGCTGAAGGAAAAGGTAGTTTAAGTGAATCCTATATGGAATCGCTTCCTAACGATATAATTAATCAGTTGAGTGGTCGTAGGCAGGTTAGAGTAATATGAGACTACCTAAAACCTTCTACACAATCCATGAAACTCGTGGTGAAATACTTGGATATGATGATTTTGGTAGACCATATTATCAAACAGAAATTACTTACAAACCATTCAAGGGTGAATCTGAACCGTACTCATCCAAGAAAGCTGAAACAAATTATGGCTTATTTGTAGATGTGAGTCAACGAGTTTTTTGTCGTCCTAATCCTGATATTCTAATTGGTGCTGAAATTCGTTATGATGACGAAGTTTATACAGTTAATGAATGTTTAAAGTATGATAAACATTTTGAAGTCTTGATTAAAAAAGGAGGCGCATAATATGGCTCTAAGAATTAATCAAGCAATTCAAGATGCAAATCAAAAAAGGATTAAGGTTGCTAATGATATTTCTATGCTTTTGGAAAGGGGAATTAAGCAACGTGCACCTGTTGGGGAAACAGGACATTTAAGACGTAATAGTGGAGCTGAGGCAACTCATCAGGAAAACAAGTCTGTCATTGAAGCCGGAGCCAATAATGTTGAGTATGCTGCCGTTGTTCACGAGGGTTCTACGGTAAAAAACATAAAATCTCAGCCTTATATTCGTGATGGGATTGAACAAAATTTGGATCAAATCAAGGAAATGATCCATGAAGGAATGAAAACAACATGATTACAGCTACTTATCAATATCTTGCGTCTGATGCTTCTCTATGCTCATTATTGAACCATTTTCCCCAAGAACAAAGTCATAAGATATTCTTTGGACGTCCTCAGAATGTTTATAACAATGCCCATCAAGTGAACGAGAAAGGTAGTTTTATTGATTATCCCTATATCGTTTATGATGTAATCCCTTTAACTCAGAACGTGGTTACTTCTGAGTATAGAGTTAAAGTCACGTTGGTTGTTTCAGATGAATTACAACTAAAGGATATCACCAAAAGGTTAATTGAAATCCTCGATTTTAATAAACCAAATATTAGTCGTCCTACTAACCTAGTCAACGACACAACTATTTTACATTCCCAACTTCTCACAGGTGGGAATTTTCTTTTTCATGAAGAAGAAAAGCTTTTCGAACAAACACAATACTATTTAGTTAAATTGAAAGGATGAATTATTTATGTCAACAGAACCTATTTTATTCGGAAGTGGAACTTTATATATCGTTCCTGATACGATCGATATTGACACAGCAACAGAAGAGGAAATTGAAGCAGCATTACTTCAAATCGGTGAATCAAGTGGAGAGGCTTCGCTAAACGTTACTCAAAACTTCGCTGATGTACGAGGTGGAGAATTAAATCAAATCATATCTAGCTTCATGACCTCTGAAGAGGTAGTATTTAATGCTGGTATTTGCACATTAAATTTAGAAAGATTATCTGAAATCTCAGCAGCGTACTACGAAGACGATACATTATCAAGTAAACGAACTATGGGTATTGGGGGATTACGTACAGTTCCCATCAAACAATTGCGATTCGTGCATACAAAACGTGTCGATGGTAAGCCACTATACTTAGATATGTTCCGTGCTCAGAATCGTAGTGGGTTGCAAATGGTATTTAATCCAGAAGCTGAAACTGTATTCAATTTTGAGTTTAAGCTATTGGCTGATTCAAGTAGACCAAATGGAAATATCGTGAGAATTACAGAAGAGTATTAATTCAAAGGAGGGGCAACCCTTCTTTTTTTATTTAACCAATTTTAAGGAGGACATACAATGTCAAATATTATTGATTTATCCCTATTAACAGCAGAACCATTGATACTTAAATTTTCAGAGGATGATACCTTTACTATTCCCTCTGAGCCTAGTGTTGAATTAGTAAATCACCTTCTGGATTTTGAAGATAAGGCTATAAAGGCAACAACAAGTAAGGAACAGTTTAATCTATTCGTGAAGATGGCTTCTATGATTCTTGATCAAGATGAAACAAGAGATGTAAATGAAGAGTTTGTAAATAAAAATGTAAGTCTTAGTCAAATGAAGGCGATTGTAGAGTTGTACAAAGCGAAAGTGACTGAGAATTCACAGAACCCAAACTAAAAATCCCGTATTTTCCCGATACCAAGGGAAGTGCGGGATTTTCTTATGGAGAGAGCCAAGATTATGAGTTGTTTAGTGATATTGCAATACTTTCTCATTATTACACGATGCCCTACATGGATGTTTTAAAAATGCCTCACAGTCATTTTTTATCTCTCATCAGGCAATATCATATCCATGAATTAAAGAAAACGGAAGAGGGACGTGAATATCTGAAGAAAGCATATCGCTATGCGAATCCAAGAGTGGATGCTGATCTTTCCGCTATTCGATCTCTTACAGGTTATACCTCTAAAGAGAAGGGAGGTTATTAATATATGTCTACATATGATATAGGTGGCTATCGTGCTGAAATTACTCTAGATAATTCAGGTTTAGTTAGAGGCTTAAATGATGCTGATAAAGCTATGAACAACAGTGAAAAGAAAGTATCAAGCATGGGAAAAGTAATTGGTGGAGTAGCTTTAGGTGCTGTTGCAGGACTTGCCGCAGCATTTGTTGGTATTGCTGGTGCAGGATTTAAGGCTTCTGATGATCTTCAAAAAGCTTTAAATGGACTTCAATCTTCAACTGGTGCAACAGAAGTAGAAATTAAAGCTATGGAAGACAGTCTTATGAACATCTACAATAACAATTTTGGAGAATCATTCCAAGATATTGCAGATAGCATGGCATTAGTAAAGCAGAATACTGGATTAACAGGTGAGGCTTTAGAAAATGCTACGCAAAACGCATTAATGCTTCGAGATACTTTTGGTAAAGATGTTTCAGAATCTACAAATGCAGCTAACTCACTAATGAAACAATTTGGAATTTCTTCAGAAGAAGCATTTAATCTCATGGCACAAGGCATACAAAACGGTGCTGATAAAAACGGTGATTTGCTTGATACTTTAAATGAGTATGCTCCGGCATATGAGGCACTTGGATTTACGGCAGAGGAGTTCACTAATTCTTTAATTGATGGAGCTGAAAACGGAGCTTTTTCAATTGATAAGGTAGGGGATGCTGTAAAAGAGTTTAATATCCGAGCTAAGGACGGTTCAAAAGCATCAGCGGAAGGTTATGAGTTACTTGGGCTAAATGCAGAGGAAATGACCGCTAAGTTTGCTGCTGGTGGAGATACTGCACAGACAGCATTCCAACAGGTGATGGATTCATTAAATTCACTTGAAGATCCGGTAGATAAGAATACTGCTGGTGTAGCTTTATTTGGATCAATGTTTGAAGACCTTGAAGCAGATGCTATCGGTGCATTAGGTAACATAGGAACTACTGCGAGTCTTTCAAATGATGCTCTTGCAGAGATTAATGAAGTCAAGTACGATTCATTTGGAGAAGCTATGTCAGGAATCGGACGTAACTTCCAGACTGCCATGATCGAACCAATGAGGGAACACGTACTTCCATTGTTAGGTCAATTCACCGATTTCATTATTGCTAATATGCCTCAAATCCAAGAGTTTATTTCCAATGCTTTTACAGTAATTGGTGATGTGATTGGGACAGCAATTGAATATGTTTCGAAAATAAAAACTGCATTTACAGAAGCTAATGATTCCACGAATTCCAACTTCTCAAAGATTAAAGAAGTGATTACTGATGTTATCAACACAGTTAAAGAAATTATTGCTTCATTTACTGAATCTGCAACTATCCTATGGCAAAAATATGGTGATGATATTGTAAAATATGCAACTTCTGCATTTGAAAATATATCGAAGGTCATAAGTGGTGTTCTAGATGTAATTAAAGGAATAATAAACACTGTTCTTGGTGTCCTGACAGGTGATTGGGATAAGGCTTGGAAGGGAATTAAGCAAATAGTAAGTGGTGTATTTGAAGCGATTTCAGGTGTTATTTCTCAAGCACTAAATGTTATTAAAACTACAGTGAATGTTGCTTTATCATTCTTGGCTGATTTGTTTTCAGATATTTGGAATGGGATTAAAAGTACGGTGTCCTCAGTGGTTTCAGGAATAGTTGATAATGTGAAATCAAGGTTCAATACCATGAAATCTACAGTCTCCGACATATTTAATAATGTATGGACAAGTGCAAAGGATATCTTCAACAAAATTAAAAATGCAATTACTAGTCCGATAACGGATGCAGTTGATACTGTGAAAAAAATGATTCAGAAAATCAAGGATGCTTTTAATTTTAGTTGGAGTTTACCAAAGTTAAAACTTCCTAAAGTTTCAGTCTCCATGAAAGAAAACTCATGGGGAATACCTTATCCTGATTTCGATATTAAATGGCATAAATACGGTGGTTTCTTCGACAAGCCTACTATTGCAGGTTTGGGGGAAGCTGGTAAAGAAGCTATTGTTCCGTTAGTTGGTAATCAGATGAATCCATTTGCCGATGCGGTATATCAAAGGCTTCAGGATAGAATTTTAGGTGGTAACACTACATACAACAGAAATAATAATAGTACAACTTCACATAACCAAGATATAACGGTTCATATGCCAATTACCATTAATTCTAAGACCAACTTAGATGCTAACGAACTGAAAAAGATAAGTAAGTATGTCGCAGGAAGTTTTGTTGATGGTTTAAGTGACCGAGGTATGAAATTTTCTTTATAACCTCTCCTTCATTGGAGGGGTTATTTCTATTTTAAGGAGTTGATTACATGACTATAAAAAATAAGATAAAAAGTATGGCTAAAAATAACTGTGCTTATTTCAGTCATGCAGATAATTGTATTTTAACTGAAAGCACTTGTTCTTATGATAATAATAAATTTTTAGGTCACTGTAGATGTGTGTATTTTGAAAGTTCATTATTACCATCAGATAAGTCATTGGAAGAAAACTACTGGCTAGAAATAACTGAAACTGAGAATGTAAACCCTAATAGTAATATAGCAAACTGTTCAAGGTGTTCGAAGGAATTCGTTAAGAATAACAATAAACATAAATACTGTGATCTTTGTAAAGAAGAAATGAACAGGGAGTCATCAAGAAAGAGCATGAGAAAAAGTAGAGGTGAGAAGATGGAAGTTAATGTATCATTTCACAATCAAATAGACATTTCAAAAGTAGAACGAGAAAATCTTAAATATTTTGTGAAGGAAGCCATTCCGAAAATAGGAGGAGTTTACTTCTTATTAAAAGATGGAGTAGTTTTCTATGTAGGCCGATCTATAAATCTTCAAAATAGGTTAATTAGTCATGCATCAAAAGATGGCTACCTTCAATCGGCAGACGAAATTGCTTTACAATACATTGATGAACTATCCATGCAATATGTTGTGGAAGCAGTGGCAATTGCGGAGTTTATGCCTGAATTAAATAGACTTGGAAAGACAGTTTAAAGTCCTCATCTTTTAAGTTCTAACATGTCTAACACTTCGATATGAGCGTTTTTCTCAAAAAGTAATAGTAGGATTCATTGCAAAATTTCTATTTGTTAACATTACATTAAAATACGTCTTGAACATGCGAATTAAAGTCCAAGACGTAATTATTTTATCGAATATTTATCTTAGTTATTTTATAACCTTCTTCTGTCCCCTCGAATGCTTCTGTATATTGTAAATCAAACTCCACTTTTTTATATAATTTGTTCCCCAATCCATTTGCAATTTCCATATCATAGAGGAATTTATAAGCTTGATTACCTACACCTTCTTTCCAATAAATAAGGACGCCAACTGAACCGTATTTGTCCTCCGAGGTAAATGTTTCATATTCCTCATTACTTTCATAATGATCAATCATATCAACCCAATTTTTATAATCTTTCTGTAATTCTTTGTCCTCTAAAAATTCTTTTCTGAATATTGTAGTTTTATCGGGTTCTATATATTCTTCAATTAAATCTAAGTATGTATATTCAAAAACATCGAGTAGATTATCCGTAGTACCGAGATATTTAGTAGCATTTTCTAAATCTCCAACTTTCATAAACTCCAAGTACTCTTCTAAGTGTGCCCTAGCTATTTCCTCTTGATTATCTTCCTCAGTAATTGTTTCCTCATTTGATCCCTCAGAAGAACAACCCACTAAAATAAAAATTAATATTACTGCTAATAATACATTTTTTAGCAAAATAATATCCTCCTTTGAATTTGACCTCAAAGAAGGATATTCTATAACGCGGTACTAAATACCTCTATAATTGTTAATTTATGTATTTCTATTTGTAGTCGTATTTTTTTGAAGCTAACATTAAATTTTCAAGTATATCAGGTTGCTTTTTAATTTCACTAACTACCCATGGTTGAAGGAAATACGGTATCTCTGGATTGTTCGGGTTTGCAGTAAGTACAGTAGTGGTAGCCTTTTTGATAATATATAAATGCTCTAATTCTTGAACAGCCCCATCAAATAAGGGTAAGGGATATGTCCTATTCTCTTCTTCAAACAAGCCGTAAATAATTGCTTTTTGATAATCACTTAAACCTAAAATTTTCACTTTTGCATTTTTATAGAATTCTTTATTTCTTTTTTGGTCAGATATTACCTTCATACTATTGAAGACTAAATTTATTATTAATATTGAAACCATTAATATGAAGACAAGGCCAATCATAAATCCGTTTTCGTCTCGAAAATCAACAATGTATAAACGTTCCAAAAAAGATTTTGGTGAAAACAATAATACACCACTTGCTAAAGATATTGCTGCCATAATGTTAGTCGGCAATGTTAAAATGTCTTTTATACTCGCACTAAGATTCATAAATATTTCCCCCTTGAAGTAGGTTTTACATAAATATTATCGCCCATTTATGAATCTACTATACATTCAAAATAAGAATATATCACTTTATCCTCCTCTTAAACCTCGCCAAACCCACATAGCTGTCACCCTTAACCTTCTGCTCAACCACATACTCCAACCATTCTTGACTAACCTTATCCTTACCAGCTTGTAAATGAAGATCCTCAACCATTTCCCCATCAATCCTACAAATTATCAAATCATCAACTTTTCTTGGTGTCCTATTAGTTGCAACTGTTGGAATCCCCACATACTTTTTACCATGGTTAACATCACGTACTAATAAATGAACATGTGATTTATCACATGTATAGCAAGCCCAAGCAACCGAAGCAACAAACTTTATCTCGGCAGCATAGAAAGTTTTCGACAAAATAAAACACCCCTTTCTATATGGTAACATTTACCTAGAAAGGGGTGGTAGTAAAAAATGTAGAATTTTGAAATTATTTGAAAATCTTCCCCATCATTCTCCCAGTTATCTTCCCTGTAATTCTCCTTGCAATACGCTGCTTCACTTTCCCCTTTTTGACAGCATTTACATCTCCCAATATTTTTGCTAACCAATATAAAAATCCTCTTGTTTTATTGATACTCATATAATTCCTCCTTATCTTTTACTTTTTCTATATCCTGCATCTTCGGCCTCTGATGCAGAGCAAAACCATTCTTCAGGATCTGTTACGTCATAAAATTGTCCACCTGGAACATGGTATATTTTTTCACCATTATAAGTAGTAAGGTTTCCTTTTATGTCACAATCTTTATCTTCTACTGTAGTTGAGGAAGAAGAATCTTCATTACATCCAACTAAAACTACCATACAAACAATAACCATTAACTTCTTCATTGGATTTAACCTCCGTATATTGTATAGAAAAGACCTCCTTAATAATAAAGAGGTCTTGTTAAACTTAAGCAAATTTTGTATGTTTCGTCTTCCACTTTTCTAACGCTATAAACAACCAGAAACTGTAGATTCCAAGAGTAATAATGCATAGCAACCACCATTTGATCCAATTACCAAATAGACCGATTGCTGAACCTGTAAATTCTAATCTTCTTCCGTTAATCACAGTATGTCTTGCTTTCCATCCTAGAACCATTGTAATTGCCCAAGGATAACAAATACCGAATGTGCAAACAGTAACTAGGAAGCCTAAAATTGACCATCCAATGTACTGCAACAAGCCTCCGTCAAAATAAGATTTTTGTTCAACTGCTGACTCTGATTGCAACTTTAATGTTGCTTCTGACATTTCCATTCCCCCAATATAAGAAAAATAATAACCAATACTTATTCTCTAAGAATCTAGATTTTCCTTCAAAAAGTGTAAAATAATACTAATTTATTTATTTCTATAAGATTAAAGTAGCTCCACTTATTAGCACTAATGTAAACCCTAAACCAGCTAACCTTTTACTTATCATTCCAAGTAATGCCCAAACTCCTAATCCTACTGTCAGCAATATGGGAAGTACAAGAATAAAATCACCTATCCATTCATGAATTCCAGACTGAATAAAATCACCAATCCACTCTTTAATAGAAGGAAGGGAGGGGAATTGCACATTCCCGACCGTTCCATTATCTATAAACCTATCCCAGAATGACTGATTGCCTGACAATCTGTCTAATTTAGATGCTAGTGGAGTAGGGTCAATGAAATTTCCTGCTTGATCTTTAAGTCCAAAATGAAGATGAGCGCCCGTTGAATGACCAGTATTACCGCTATATCCTAATGTTTCACCTTCCTTTAGTATCTGACCAACCTTCACTTTAATATCGCTCATATGCCCGTATATGGCTGTTGTACCGTCTTCTAATCGAAGAATTACGCCTTTCCCAATGTTTTGAGAACCGTAATCTACAACTTTTTCTACAACTGCTTCTCCAATTGAACGTAATTCCGTGTGCTCCGGCATCTGAAGATCGACCCCTGTGTGTGGTTTGTAATTTCTGATTTCTTCCAATACACCATACTGAGAGGACAAACGAAATTTCATGTAATCACCTCCAGTAGTAAGTCTTCATTTTCTGCTTTTCGTGCCAAGTTTTAAGCATAAAGAAACCGATAATTGTTAATGTTTTCATTCTATTCAACTCCTAAACTGCTGATTTCATAGCTTCTACAAGAATGTTAAGAATCATAGGGGTAAGGGTTACTAACACATAACCAAGGCCAGCAGATTGCATCATACTGAAACCTTTTTCCTTGTTACCAATCATTATAAAAAGTGCTCCTCCAAGTACGACAACCATTGCAATGGGGTAGGCTAGAGCTTGAACTAGAGTGATTAGTGGATCAAATGCATGTAGCATATTTTGAAACATTGTATCTGCTGCAACTGTGGCTGAGTTAACCACAATCGCTTGATTTCCAGAAGCCAATGCAGAGGTAGATTGAGTTAGTGGGGCAAGTGCTAGAGGTAATACTGACAATCCAAATGACAATCCTGCTGTTTTCCCTTTTTGCATGGTAATAAGTTCTGCTTCACAAATTTCATTTTTCTTTTTCATGAAGTCTGAAATGCTACCGACAGTGTGAATTTTCTTCTTGTTGAACATATCTTTTCCTCCTCAATGGAAATCGCTTATTGTGAAGATTTGATATTCTAATCCAGTACATAATTTTTCAATTTGTTTCTTCCTATAATTTGTCGTAGTAATCCAAATAAAGAAGGGAGGTTTTTCAAGAACATTTAATTCAATTAATTTTCTATACCTTTCGATTTTATTTCTGTTTTTTACCATTTTTTGCGTATGATCAACCTCCACAACGTAGTACCTTTTATCTCGCTGAAATAAAGCATCTGAAATAATTTTCACTTTGTTCTTAACTTCTAGTTTCATTTCATTTTGCCATGTAGAGGGGCAACCATAGGCAATGTAAATACTATTCCTCATAATAAAATGTCTAGCTTGTATAGTCTTCTTTAATACTTTTGTTGAGTTAACCCTTTCACGTCCTTCCTTATTCAAATAGTAGATATTTTCACCATCTCGAAAAGAACTTAAATACTGTTCCATGTCTTTCAGCACTTTATTTGTTGTTCGAGTAGATTTGAATTTGTGTAGGATTTGTATCTGGGATCTACTAAGATAACTCAGTTTTTTCAATGAGCAAAGTATTTCGTCCACTCGTTTTTCCTTCATGAGCATTTTTTTCATCGGAGTCTACATTCTCCTTTCTTGGACGGATGTGAATATGTGGATGAATGGTTTGTTTGATAAAATCATTCTTAATATAAGGTGTCTGGACAATGTGTGTTTTTACATTCTGCTTATAGATTGCACGTCCTTGAATGTGGGGAAGACTTTCAGCACCTTTTTGATCTAAGACAACATTACTTGCTGTTGCAGTATCTAGCACAAAACTTAAACGACCAATACAATTTCTCTTCACTTGGGAACTTACAGTTTCTGTAGTTGGGTATTGGGTTGCATAGATTAATTTCATACCAGCAGCTCGTGCTCTTCTTGCGATATCTTTTAAGATTTCCTGACATTCTTTATGCTCAGAGAGATCAGCAGCTTCATCTATTACAATGAAGAATCTTTCATTAATTCCAGCTTCCTTTACGTCTTCAAAGCCTTTTTCAATTAAATAATCGTATATCTCCACCATCTTTTCTTGTGCTAACGTGAGGACATCTAGTGCCGCCTCAGCATCCTTAGCAACTTCCAGTACTTGTTTACACTCTCTAAAGCGATTAAAGGCCGTACCGCCTTTTAAATCAATCAAGAATAGCTTCACGTCATCCGGCTTTCTATGGATAAGGGTAGTAATGAGTAACTTAAGGAAGTTAGACTTTCCGAAATCAGTGGCTCCGCCAATCAGCAGATGGGCAATTTTTTCTGGGTCATGCTTTATTAGCTTTCCATCTCGATCTATCCCTACAGGTATTTGCCAACCTTTTAAACGTTTGAATAATGTTTCATCGTATGGGAAAATGTCAGTCAATTTTTGATTGTATACTCTAAACTTCAACATTCCATCAAATGTAATTTCTACTTCTTTACTCAAAGTTTGTCTTTTGGCTAATATGGCTTTAATTTGTTCTACAACATTTCCTCTCCATTTGATTAGTTTGAAATCATGGATTGAAATATCAGGAATTGATTTTTTTATGTTCAGGCCATCTTGAAAATTATCAATCTTATCTTGGAATTCTTTTGCAGACAAACCTTGAGGCATTTGATAAACAAATTCTGTGTAGCCATCTTTTTTTGATTTACGATGAATTCTAATTTCCTTTCCTTCCTTATTTTGCAATCCACAGTTTCGAGCGATATTTACTATCTTTGAATGATCATTTCTTCCTCCTCCAGAGTTTTGATAATAAGAAAAACCTGCAAGTGAACCAGCTACAATTGAAGATGTAATTTCAAATAACATAGACACCACCCTTTCCTATAGGTATTCGTAGAATAGTCCCTAACAAAAGGCAAAAGATTATAGTGGATATAGGTTAAGGAGATAACGTTTTTATTTACCAAACACATTTCTAGACTAGCGAAATGATTGGAACTGAGTTTCGGCAACTAGAACAAACTTTGTATTTGGCGAATTGTTAGGTGCTTTTGTTAGGCATGTTAAATGGTATTCACTACTGCTTGGTCATGTTTACAACTTTTTTTTGAAGAATTTTAAAGGAGATTTGGAAATCTACATAGAAAATTGTCCATAGTTGATAAATTTGGGGATGATTATTTATGCATGAAGAAGGGTTTGGAAAGCCAAGAACAAGATTAGGACAATTTTTAGATCAAAAAGGAATTACTCAAGAATGGTTGTCAAAGAAGACTGGGATTAGCCGTAATACAATAAGTAAGTTGTGTTCGAATGAAGAGTATTCCCCTAACATGGGGACAATAAAGAGGGTTATGGCAGCAGTACGAGAAGTAGATGAAAGTAAGAAAGCTGAGGACTTTTGGAGTATGTAGTATTAAATATAATTTACTTGTAATCTAGGAAAATTAAATATAATTTACTTGTAAAAATATTTTCATAGATTTTTTATTAAAAATTGAATATTCTCCTTTAAATTGGGCAATAAATTGGGACAAGTAATAAGTAAAGGAGAAGCTCAACTATGCCAAAAATAAAGACTAGAAAACTGATTATACAGAAAGAAACAAGAGGAGAAAAAAAGGTTGGTCAGTTGAGGGATAAAAGGGGACAATATACATCTCTAGATAAATTAAGAAGGGAAGAAACTGAATTAAAACAAAGATCAATAAAAGTGATCAGAGTTAAAAACAGTTATGGTACATATCTTATAAAGCAGCGGCTAATACCGGATGATATTAGAAATTTGATTATCTTATCGGTAGCTGTAGGATTATTAATCAGCATTTTATAGTTTCAAAGATAAAACCCACTAAGAAAATTAATCTTGGTGGGTTTTTGTGTCTTCAGATTCAACGAGAACGAGTAAATCATTTATATCTAATTTTAGTTCATCACAAATTTTTCCTAACGTGTTTCTTTCGTACCTTACTGTCGTATCATTATATAACCTTCTTACAGTTTCAAAAGGTATTCCAGTAGATTCTGAAAGCTGTCTAATGGACATTTTCCTCTCATCTAATATCCTTTTTAAATTGGATTTAACTCGGCTCCCCATATTATTCCACCTTTATTAAAACTAAATTTATTTCCATTATATCACAACGACTAAAAAAAGTAGTCAAAAGTTGTTGACTTTGTTATTTAGTCATTGTATATTTATGTTAGTTACTAAATAACGTAGTCGAAAGGGTGGTTAAAGTGGTTAAAAGCCTAACTAGTAGAATTTCATTTTACACTCGTAAAGTTGCTGAGAAAGGTTCAGTTCATCCATCTAAGAAGCAGCCTAGAAACTTCAAGTACAGAAGTGAGCGTTTGAAGCTTTATAAACGTCTGATGCACGAAATAATAAGGAAGGAGGGTTATGTAAAGTGATTAAAGTAAAACTACATTACGATCAAATTTTTGAGGGAATGTTAGTTAATGAAAAACATGCGCTTTTTGCAGATGGGAATACGGTATTCATGGTGAAAGTGGGAAAAACTGAAGATCCAGAGGTTTATATAGAAGAAACAAAAGCTTTGATGCCAACAATCGCTGAAAACATCAAAATTATCAATAAAGAAAAGTTGTTTATTGACATTAAGAAGATGCTTGAAATTCCACTCTTTGATTATCTAACTAAGATTTGTGATAACAAAAATGAGTTTAATCTTGGGCTTGTTCCTGAAGGGGAAAGTGAAGTTAAGAAATATTAAAAAAGGGGAGTAGAGGTTTCCAATCCCTACTCCTAAATATACCAATACGAACGTTAGTTCTTATTTTAAGGCATTACTGATTATTTATCAATACAAATTTAAAACAAAGGGGAAATGTAAAATGTTGAAGATTAAAAATGAAGTGTACGGTCAATTGGTTGCAGATGTTTCTATTGAGGTTGATTCTAATAAGGGGCATATGGCAATGTTAGAAGCTGATATGAGAACGAGCAAGTTAGATGAAGGTAGAATATTAAATGTGGTTGATCCGGTTACTGGTGAAGTTGTAGCAACGTTGAGAATACATAATGCAGAAGTTACTTGGGAGAATTATTTTGGTGAAGGGGAATAACATTTAATATGTGATAAAAATAAAAAATGTGTATAATGGAAAGCAGGGAAATCAATTCCTTGCTTTTTTTAATTTTTCTATGATAACATTCTTTTCAGTTGTAGCAATTCCATTGGTAGGTAATGCTTAGGGCAGTGGTAGGATTTTGGTAGGAAATCATCTGAAATGGTAGGATTTTTTAAGAAATCCGAGGAAATTAGGTGAGATGTAGTTTCTTAGAAATCCTTGTCATAATGCATGCTGAAACATCATAGGATATTAATGGAGCTTAAAATTTAATAAGTTTGTCCTTCGGGGGTGGGTGTAATTCCCTACCGGCGGTGATGAAGCCTTGTGCTTCTTAGTCCGTGACCCGTTAATTGTTTGACAGTTAGCGGTGGATCTGGTGCAACTCCAGAGCCGACAGTGAAAGTCTGGATGGGAGAAGGATTAAGTTTGCGAAAACAGTGAAAAATCACATATGTGACACTGTTTATTTTCCTATACGCAATTTTAATCTTCTACACCCCTAAGGCTAATGACTTAGGGGTTTTTTGTATGATAGAAGGCGGGGTAGTGTATTTGGACGATCAGTATTATATGAATGTTGCTATTGATCTTGCAAAAAAAGCGACTGGGCAGACCTCTCCAAATCCCGTGGTAGGATCGGTTGTGGTGAAGGATGGGGAGATTGTCGGGTTTGGTGCCCATTTAAAGGCGGGAGAAGCACATGCGGAAGTGCATGCAATCAGGATGGCCGGCAAAAAGGCTGATGGATCCACTGTATATGTGACCTTGGAGCCATGCAGCCATCATGGCAAAACGCCTCCTTGCTCAGACCTTTTGATTCAATCAAAGGTAAAAAGAGTGGTCATCGCTTCTGTGGATCCGAATCCATTAGTTGCTGGAGCAGGAATCAAAAAGTTGGAAAAAGCCGGTATTATAGTGGATGTGGGGATTTGTGTATCAGAGGCACTGGCATTAAATGATGTATTTTTTCATTATATAAAAACGAAAAAGCCCTATGTCACGTTAAAAACAGCATCCAGTCTTGACGGAAAAACAGCAACTTTTACAAAAGACAGCAAGTGGATCACCGGTGAAGACGCACGCCTTGATGTTCACCGCTACCGACACCAGCATGATGCAATCCTTGTTGGTGTGGGAACAGTGATTGCTGATAATCCCAGTTTGACGACCAGACTCCCGAATGGTGGGAAGAATCCGGTAAGAATCATCCTTGATACACATTTAAGGATGCCAATCGATGCAGGTATCATCAATGACAGGCAGGCACCTACCTGGATCATTACAGGTGCTGAAGCCAATGAGGAGAAAATCGAAGCACTTACCAATCAGCAAGTGACGGTAATGAAACTGCCAACTAAAGAAATAGAGATAGAGAATCTCCTGACTTTACTTGGTGATCGTGGCATCACTTCCCTGTTTGTAGAAGGGGGCGCAACGGTTAATGGCAGCTTTCTCCAATCTGGTGCGATTAACCAGGTGATCACCTATATCGCACCTAAATTGATCGGAGGTGCCGAGGCGCCAACTATGATTGGCGGTGCGGGATTTAGTTCAATGGCTGATTGCATGAATCTGAGGATAAAAGAGTGCACTAGAATCGGGCAGGATATCAAGATTGTTTCCGTGCCCCTGTAAGGAGGGAATCTATTGTTTACGGGTATTATAGAAGAAATAGGTACAGTCAAGCAGATTATCCGCGGCGATAAGGCCATCGTATTGGAAATCACAGCAAAGAAAGTGCTGGAGGACGTCAAGCTTGGAGATAGTATCGCAGTAAATGGTGTCTGCCTAACAGTGACTACCTTTTCCGCTAATCGTTTTACGGTGGATGTAATGCCTGAAACGGTTCATGCTACATCGTTGAGCGAGCTCGCGGCAGGTTCCAAGGTGAATCTGGAGCGTGCCATGAGTGCCAATGGCAGGTTTGGCGGCCACTTTGTCAGCGGACATGTGGATGGGACTGGCGTGATCCAGGAGAAGAGAAGTGTTTCCAACGCGGTCTATTACACGATTTCAGTTGGAGATGACCTGGCTAGATTTCTTATGCTAAAAGGGTCGGTAACTGTGGATGGTACGAGCCTGACCATATTTGGGGTTGCGGAAAACAGCTTCACAATCTCTTTGATTCCACACACCATGCAGGAGACGATCCTGGGTGAAAAAGGAAAGGGAGATAAGGTCAATATTGAAGTCGACATGCTGGCCAAATATATGGATCATCTATTGAATAGACAAGAACCGAAAGCGAATTCCAGCATTTCAGCGTCTTTTCTGGAAGAGCATGGATACAAATAAGGTGGGTGAAGATGGATGAGTACAATTTTCAATACAATAGAGGAAGCACTAAAAGACCTGCAAGAGGGAAAAGTGATCATCGTCTGTGATGATGAGGACCGTGAGAATGAAGGTGATTTTGTATCCCTGGCAGAGAAGGCTACTCCTGCTGTCATCAATTTCATGGCGACCCATGGACGTGGTCTGATCTGTGTACCGGTCGTGGAGGAGTTGGCTGAAAAGCTAGACCTCGCGCCAATGGTCAACCACAATACTGATTCCCATGGCACGGCTTTTACGGTTAGCATTGATCATAAATCTACAACAACAGGTATCTCAGCCTATGAACGTTCAGCTACTATCATTGAACTTCTTTCTCCGGCTGCTAAAGCTGGTGACTTTAAGCGTCCAGGACATATCTTCCCGTTGGTGGCGAAAAAGGGTGGAGTACTGCGTCGCGCCGGTCATACGGAAGCTGCTGTGGATCTCGCCGTGATGAGCGGTTCCTACCCTGCCGGTGTCATTTGTGAAATCATGAATGAGGATGGCTCCATGGCAAGGGTTCCGCAGCTTAGGGAGATTGCGGACAAGTTTGATTTGAAAATGATAACAATCAAGGACCTGATCCAATACCGTAACCGAAAGGACAAGCTTGTTCAGCGAGAAGTGGAAATAAAGCTTCCTACTGAATTTGGAAACTTCAGGGCCATCGGCTATTCCAATATTGTCGATGGAAAAGAACATGTAGCCCTGGTGAAGGGAGATATTGATCCTGAAACACCTACACTTGTCCGGGTCCATTCAGAATGTCTGACAGGAGATGTATTCGGTTCAAACCGTTGTGACTGCGGTCCGCAGCTCCATGCCGCCCTGGCCCAGATCGAGAAGGCAGGAAACGGTGTGCTGCTCTATATGAGGCAAGAAGGCCGTGGGATCGGCCTGCTAAACAAAATGCGAGCCTATAAGCTTCAGGAGCAAGGCTTCGACACTGTGGAAGCCAATGAAAAGCTTGGATTTGGTGCTGATCTCAGAGACTATGGAATCGGGGCCCAGATTCTCCGTGATCTTGGTATTTCCAAAATGAATCTGTTAACGAATAATCCTAGAAAAATTGCCGGTCTGAAGGGATACGACCTGGAAGTGGTCGATCGCATCGCACTTCAGATGCCGACAAAAGAAGCAAATGAAAACTATCTCAAAACAAAACATAGCAAACTGGGGCATATGCTTCACTTTTAATAAATAAATCATAATTTACTGGAGGTATATGAAATGGGAAATATATATGAAGGCAATTTGGTAGGTACAGGACTGAAGGTAGGAATCGTTGTAGGAAGATTCAATGAGTTCATTACAAGCAAGCTGTTGGGTGGCGCACAGGATGCGTTGAAAAGACATGGCGTGGAAGAAGGAAGTGTCGATGTAGCATGGGTGCCTGGAGCGTTTGAAATTCCGTTGGTGGCTAAACGCATGGCCGATTCCGGAAAATATGATGCGGTCATTACATTAGGAACTGTTATCCGAGGATCCACTCCACATTTCGATTATGTGTGTAATGAAGCGGCCAAAGGGGTCTCCCAAGCTTCCATGCAATCAGGGATACCTGTTATTTTTGGCGTGCTGACAACGGAAACGATTGAGCAGGCGATTGAACGTGCAGGCACAAAGGCCGGTAACAAGGGCTGGGAAGCGGCAGCGTCAGCAATCGAAATGGCAAATCTGTTACGTGAATTTTAAGATTTATTCCAAAAAGGTATACAATCCCGCGGCGATTGGATAGAATGTATATTTAAGAGTGAGATATCCGTACTGGAATGGCACCATTGCAATCTGGTTGCCTATACTATTACTATTAGTAAGAAAGTTTTTTCGATAATGAGGGGTAATGTATGTTAATTCGTTATAAGAAGAGCTTTGAAAAAATCGCCATGGGTCTTATGTCGTTTATGCCAACGGAAAGAGAACTGAAAAAACTTCAGCAGACGATGAAGGATTACGAAGAGAATGACAACTGGCAGCTATTTCTTTGGAAGGTAGAAGATATCCTTGGAATAATAGGCATTGTCATGGATGAGGACAGTTATACAATCCAGCATATAAGTGTAAGTCCCTCTCACCGCGGACAAGGATGCGGGAAAGAAATGGTAAAAGCTTTAAAAGAAATGTATCCTGGTAAATCTGTAAAGACAACAGAGTATACAACTGCATTTATTGAGAAATGTGATTTTGAGCAGTGATTTTCTCTCAAGCTTGCTAGCATTTAACAGTAAGTACTCTATAAAAAAGGAAGGCGTCCTGTGTCAAAGGTCAGCCTTCCTTTTTTTGTTGCCGTTTCATTAATTGTGCCAGGCGTTCCTGTATCACATCATCCCGGTTACGGGTGGAGTGCCGATGCACCAAGGATTGGTTTTGAAGGTCGCTTGGTGCGCCCCATATCAGATTCTCATTACGGGCTCTGGTCTTGCAGGAGTTCAAGAGTGTTTCATCAGTAAGTGGCAGGTCGATACTTTTATAGGAGTCCTGCCTTTCTATACCTGCCAGCTGGTTTTCTAATAACTCTATCAGACTTTTACTATCTAATGCCAAGCTGTCGATTTCATTGGAATGCGTGCGAACGATGGAGGTTGCGTTTGTCAGCATCCGTTTTGCCCCATTGAAATTTCCACGTCGATAGTGATAAAGTCCTACCGCAATCTGGATCAGTCCAACCCAATGGAGCTCGCGTTCATTAGCCTCTTTTTCCTTCCAATGCTCCTCAAGTACCTCATGGCATTCAAAATAGTCCCTTTCGCAATGAAAATAATGCAAATAATCGATATAGGCTAGTGGATACAAAGCTTTTCCCCCTTTAAAAAGGATAATAATATTTTATCATAATCCTTATAGTACTATAAAATGTTGCCAGAATACTTTATACTATGATAGAGTTCGAAAAAATTCGAGCGCGTTAAATTGTTTTGATCGAAGTTAGGTGGATGAATACCCGTGCAGGAATATAGCGTAAAAGTTGAAGCGTTTGAAGGTCCATTGGACTTGCTGCTTCACCTGATAAACCGTTTGGAAATAGATATATATGATATTCCCGTTGCTCAAATTACTGAGCAATATTTATTTTATATACATACGATGAAGGAATTACAATTGGATATTGCAAGTGAATACCTCGTAATGGCAGCCACATTGCTCGAGATAAAGAGCAAGATGCTGCTCCCGAAGCACGAGGAGGAATTGCTTGAGGAAGATGATGACTTCGCAGATTACGAGGAGGACCCTCGTGAAGAGCTGATGAACCGTCTGATCGAATACCGGAAGTATAAAGAGGCGGCAGACGATCTGAAGGAGCTTGAAGAAGAGCGGAGCCACCTATTTACCAAAGCGCCGAGTGACCTGACTGAGCTGATGAAAAATGTGGAACCTGATGAAGTGAAGCTCGATGTATCCTTATACGATATGCTTGGTGCACTTCAAAAGCTAATGCGGCGTAAGAAGCTTCAAAAGCCTTTGCAGACTAGAATTGCCAGACAGGAAATCCCGATTGAAAAGAGAATGGCAGAGCTGATTCAGGATCTGCGCCAATTTAAAGGGAGAAAGCATTTCTTTGAACTATTCCCTGAATCGAGCAAAGAGTATATTGTGGTTACCTTTCTGGCCATCTTGGAGCTATTGAAAAAGAACACCATAATGCTTGAGCAGGAAAATAATTTTGCGGATATTTATGTTTCCTATCAAGAAGGAGGAAATGAGGAAGTTGGATATTATTAATTGGAAGTCGATCGTTGAAAGTCTTCTATTTGCAGCAGGGGATGAAGGGCTGACGCTAAAGCAGCTTTCCACTGTGTTGGAAATAGAAGAAAGTGAAGCTCTGGATGCCATTTCTGCTCTTAGGGAGGATTACCAATCTCCAGATAGGGGAATAGCCATTATAGAGCTTGCAGGCACCTTTCAATTGACTACGAAAAAAGAACACTCCGTTTATCTGAAGAAGCTGGTGGAATCGCCGACATCACAATCGTTGTCACAGGCAGCACTGGAAACCCTTGCGATTGTAGCGTACAAGCAGCCGATTACCAGAACGGAAGTTGAGAGCATTCGAGGGGTGAAAAGCGAACGGCCACTTCAGACGCTTGCCGCCAAAGCGCTAGTGAAGGAAGTAGGCCGTGCTGAAGGCACTGGACGCGCCATCCTGTATGGAACCACCAAGGAGTTTCTCGACTACTTCGGACTGAAGAACATCAAGGAGCTTCCGCCACTTACTGTCACAACCGACGATCCGGATGAAGAGGCAGATCTGTTCTTCGAAAAGTTTCAGGAAACGTTTGAAAATTAAAACGATTTGTTAGTGTTGTATGGTAAAATAGTTATACATACTAGATTTGGAACTTTTAAGGAGTGGCATCTTAACCATGAGAATAACCGAAATCAGAGGCTATGAATTGGAAAAAGCTCAATCTAATACGTCAGAGGATTTCTTTAACCGTTCGGAAGTGACATTTTCCGAAGAGGGCGAGGAAAGAACCTTCCATGTATTATATATCCGATATTTTGATGAAACATTTCCTGAGTTTTTGAATATTGGAGTGGATAGAGATCCTGTTTTTAAAGTCGGTGACAAGGAAATCCTATTTAAAGATCTGGTGGCACTTACCCTCTTGATCAAAAACCCAAGTTTTCGTCATCGGAAACGAATCTACATTAATACCCGGGAAGATTTCGCCTCCTATTTTGAAGGCGTCCATATCCCGAAGCTGAAAGAGATATTTGAAGGGCTTCACAACAAAGGGGAATATACCCTTTCGTCCCCATTGAACTTTTTGGCTCAGCCATCCTCATAAATGAACAAGCTGGTCATAAATATAGTTTGTAAGTCGTATTAACACAAAAGCTGCGGCATTTTCTATAAAACCTTAAATATGGAGGGTCCATTACAAATGGCAAATACGATTGTAAAAGCTCAAACAGAACAAGTAGAGAGTTTTTTAGGAAATACTGTTCATCAACTAAACGAGTTCCTGAATGAAGCAACCTTATCTTCACTGATGGAAGAAAGTGACGGAAGCAGGGAATATGTTAGCCTCCTATTGGCCAATACACGCAGACTTGCAGTTTTCTGTGATGAAGGGCACAATGCCTGTCAGGTAATTTTAAAAAGTGAGCCGTTCCGTAAATCTGCCGCCGAGAAGGTGCTATATAACATCTACCACCAGTGCATCGAGGAGTTTTTTGCTCCAAAGAATGATGCCTGGTACGAGGACAGCCGTTCCGCTTATACTGGCAAAAACTCGATTCATTTCCATGAAGCGCCTCCTACACAATTGAAGGCCGTCATCCGCCACTTGGAAAGCGATTTTCAAACAATCCGTGAGGAACTGGAATATTACGAAACAGACTACCGTACTAAAATGATGCAAAGCAATTAATCATCCACCCGGTCCCTCGTTGGGCTGGGTGTTTTCTTTTTATATCAATCGGACAACTTTCTTTTTTTCTCCCAGAAAGCATAGGATATCACGATGACTTCAAAAAGGGAGGACCTCTAGGATGATCAGCCAAAATCAGCAGGTTTTCAGAAAATACTTACAGGACACGGAACATTGGTGCTTGGAGATACTTACGGAAAATGGTCAAGTACGATCGGAGTGGCAGCCGGAAGTAAGAAATCTTCTTTCCTCTATACAAAGTACCCAGGAAAAGGAAGTGGTCCAGGAAAAGGAAGTACTTTATGTCAAACAGAAGCTCGATGATTTACATCAGCTTTTAGAGATGCAGCACCCGACCAGACAAAACAGTGGCCGGGTCCCGATCGGGGGGCATAAGCTTCCTCCTCTACCTTACCCATACAACGCTCTTGAACCATATATTTCAAGGGATATCATGGAGCTGCACCACCTGAAGCATCATAAAAGCTATGTGGATGGTCTCAATAAAGCGGAGCTGAAAATGCAGGAGGCCCGCGCAACGGTGAACTTTGATCTGATTAAACATTGGGAGCGGGAAGCAGCCTTTCATGGATCCGGACATTACTTGCATACCATGTTTTGGGGGAATATGGCGCCGAATGGCGGGGGACAGCCTAAGGGTAGGCTACTTCAGCAGATCAACCAGGATTTTGGCGGCTATGATAAATTCAAAAAGCATTTCACAGAAGCGGCAGACAAGGTGGAGGGTGTTGGGTGGGCCTTGCTCGTCTGGTCCCCGCGAGCCCATCGACTCGAGATTCTCCAAACAGAAAAGCAGCAGCTGTTCACCCAATGGGATACCATCCCGCTCCTTGGTTTGGATGTTTGGGAGCATGCTTATTACCTGCAGTATAAGAACAACCGCAGGGACTATATAGACAATTGGTGGAATATCGTGAACTGGCGAGATGTGGAGAAGCGGTATCAGGAAGCATCAAAATTGAAGTGGCAGTCTTATTGACTAAATAAGGATTTTTTTGGGGGTAATACAGTGTATAAGACCATTAGAAGTGTTCTAATGGCTTTTTTTATTGGGTATCGCAATGAGAAGTCCAATAGCAGCGTTCTAATGGCTTTTTTGAACGTAAAATCCCTTGAGAAGGCAATTAGAGGCATTCTAATGGCTTTTTTGAACGTAAAATCCCTTGAGAAAGCCATTAGAGGCATCCTAATGGCTTTTTTAAACGGAAATTCCTCTGAGAAGGCCATTAGACGCATCCTAATGACTTTTTTGAACATTAATTCCAATGGTAAGATCCATTAGAAAGTCTCTAATCTCTCTTGAATTTCAAATCTTCTCGGACAACCCTTTCCAGTTTGCCTTTAACCTAACTTTGCCCTTTTTTTATCGAAAAAATCATATTGGGACAGCTTGTGCATAAACTTGTACAAACATAGACAAGGGATGGGGATTGGATGGTACGAGCTAGAATGGTGTTCATCATCGCTTCTATTGTGATGCTGATTTTTAGTATAGGCATTCCTCAAAAGGCAGTGGCCGAGCAGGTTGGTGTAAGTGCGAGGAATGCAATTTTGATAGAACAAGAGAGTGGCAGAGTGATTTTCGAAAAGAATGCACATGATAAACAGCGCATCGCCAGTATCACGAAAGTAATGACAGCGATACTCGCCATCGAATCCGGAAAAATGGGTGAAATCGTGACTGTCAGTGAGAGGGCAACCCATGCAGAAGGGTCTTCGGTCTATTTAAAGCCCGGTGAGAAAATCAAGCTCGAACATCTTGTGTATGGATTGATGCTGCGTTCAGGGAATGACACGGCCGTTGCCATTGCTGAGCATGTAGGGGGCAGTCTAGAAGGATTTGTTTTCCTGATGAATGAGAAAGCGGCGGAACTTGGAATGAGCAATACGGAGTTTGCAAATCCCCATGGACTGGACGATCATGAGAATCACTACTCGACCGCCTATGATATGGCCCAGCTTACCCGCTATGCAATGGAAAATGAAAAATTCAGGGAAGTGACTGGAACAAAGGTATACCGTGCACCAGCTGCACCTGGAGAGTCCTGGGATCGAAGCTGGACAAATAAGCATCGTTTGGTCACTGGTATGTATTCCTATGCAACCGGCGGGAAAACAGGTTTCACCAAACGTGCAAAGCGTACGCTCATCACTACCGCTTCCAAGGATGGCCTGGATGCAATTGTGGTCACATTGAATGGACCCGATGATTGGCAGGATCATATCTATATGTTCAATCGAGCATTTGTTGACTACAAGCTCTACAACATTGCAAATGAAGGTAAGCTTGAGGATATCGAGGATTCCTTTTATAAGGGAAAAGTATTCCTATCACGTGATATCAAGTATCCGATGACCAAAAAAGAACGGGAAAATGTCCGGATCAATATAGAGCTTGTCAAGCCGAGGGAGGACTGGGAGCGTTCAGGTAATGTTCCTGATGTAGTGGGGAGCTATACGCTTATCCTTAACAATGAGGCAGTCATCGAGACACCAATCTATCATGAAAAGAAAAAAGAAGATTCAAGAGGCTTCTGGTCGATCTTCAAGAATATCTTTTTTATTTTCGGTGGTAATCTACCATGATCAATATCATTTGGGTAGCCATGACGATCATTGGCATTCTTTTTGCGATGATCAATGGAACAATGGATAAAGTGAATGAAGCAATCTTTCTTGGGGCTAAAGAGGCGGTCACCATCTGCATCGGGTTCATCAGCATCCTTGTTTTTTGGCTGGGCTTGATGCGGATTGCCCAGGAGGCGGGGCTTCTCGAAAAGCTCGCAGTATTATTTAGGCCGCTGGTCAGGAGGATTTTCCCTGAGGTTCCCCCGGATCACCCTGCAATGGGATATATGCTGTCAAATATGATTGCGAATATGTTTGGACTTGGAAATGCGGCAACTCCAATGGGAATAAAAGCGATGGAACAGCTGAGGGAGCTGAATGGAGGAAAGATTGAGGCAAGTAGGTCCATGGTTACTTTCCTTGCCATTAATACCGCAAGCATCACGCTCATTCCCACTACGGTTATCGCCATAAGGATGAATTATGAATCCGCATCACCTACTGAAATTGTGGGACCGACCTTGGTCGCGACGGCGTGCTCCACGATTGCAGCCATTATGATTGACCGTTTTTTTTATTATCGCAGAATGGCTAGGAGGAGGTAGAGATGCAGCTCATATCCTTAATATCTCTTTGGTTAATCCCTTTTCTGATCGGATTCATCCTCCTTTATGGTACCTTCAAAAAGGTGCCAACTTATGAAACTTTTGTTGAAGGGGGAAAGGAAGGGATCAAGATAGCCATTTCCATCATCCCTTTTCTCGTTGGGATGATGGTCGCCATCTCCATCTTCCGCGCTTCGGGTGCGCTGGACTTTTTGGTGGAATTTTTGAGGCCATTGATGAGTGCTATCGGGGTACCGGCTGAAATTGTCCCCCTTGCAATCATACGTCCCATTTCTGGTACTGCGGCACTTGGGATGACGACGGATATGATTGCAACGTTCGGGCCGGACTCCTTTATGGGACGCCTGGCTTCCGTCCTGCAGGGAAGCACGGACACGACGCTCTATGTACTTACTGTTTATTTCGGGGCAGTCGGCATCAAAAAGATGGGGGATGCCCTGAAGGTGGGTCTCCTTGCTGATGTGGTGGGAATCGTAGTGTCGATTCTCGTTGTCACTTTTTTCTTTGGAATCTAAAAACACAAGGAGCCCCTTGTGTTTTTTGTTGTTTATTTGGCTTGTGACAACGCACTTTTAATGGCGGTAGAAGCGGCATCTATATCTGAGAAATGCTCGACGATTCCTTGCTTATCTCTGACAACCTGATAGCAGCGATCGTTCCTAAGATAGGTAATGGAAAGCGGTTGATCTGGATTCGTACAAATGGTACACGTGATTTCTGTATCCTGATAGGTTCCCAACGTTTCTAGCACCTGTTTAATTTGTACATTGTTCATCAACATTTTCTCCTTAAGAAAAAATTGAAAACTTTTCCTGTTAAGGATACTATACCAACTAAAGAAGCCTGAAGGAATATGGGAAACGGGGTAATTTCTTTACGCCTATAGTAGTATGAAATAGTACCAAATTATTAAAGCCATATTTTTTTACTATCCTTTTTAAAATTACTAAGGGTATAATTAGAGTTTGTGAACGATGGGAATCATATAAGTATGGAAATCTTGGCTTTTCTGGTAAAAGTCATGTAAGATGTTGAATGAGGTGAAAGAAATGGAACGGTTACAGAAAGTGATTGCGCATGCAGGGATTGCATCGAGAAGAAAAGCAGAACAGTTGATTCAAGAAGGAAAAGTCAGAGTGAATGACAAGGTTATCAAAGAGCTTGGGGTAAAAGTTTCCCCCAACGATAAAATAGAAGTGGAAGGCATTCCTGTTGAAAGGGAAGAGCCGGTTTATTTTGTGTTATACAAACCAAGAGGTGTCATCTCCAGTGTCAGCGATGATAAAGGGAGAAAAGTAGTAACAGACTTTTTCCCGCTGATCGAGGAGCGAATCTATCCTGTCGGCCGGTTGGATTATGATACATCCGGATTGATCATCATGACCAATGACGGAGAATTCGCCAACAGCCTGGCGCACCCGAAATCCAAAGTGGATAAGGTCTACGTTGCAAAAGTGAAAGGAATACCATCAAGGGAAGCGATTCGCAGCCTGGAGCGAGGCATCAAGCTAGAGGACGGAAAAACGGCTCCTGCAAAAATCAAATTCCTTTCGATGGAAAGAACAAAGGAAACGGCAATCTTTGAAGTGACGATTCACGAAGGCCGCAATCGCCAGGTGCGTCGCATGTTCGAAGCAATCGGTCATCCGGTGATGAAACTGAAACGTGAACGCTATGGCTTCCTGACACTGCAAGGCTTGAAGTCGGGAGAAGCAAGAGAACTGACACCGCATGAAGTAAAGCAACTTCGAGTAATGGCAACCAAGCCAGGCAAATAAAAGCACAATGAAAGCGGAGGTGGGGAAAGAACCGCTTCCGTTTTTTTATGTTTGGTTGTGTTCACATAAGATTCATATTCTACTATCAGTGGCAAAAGTAGTAAATGTTATAATAGCAAGGATACGATACGACTTATGGTATAGGAGAGTAATGAGGAATGAGTAAAAAGAAACGTTTAGTGATGCGTACAGCGATTCTGCTTCTCCTGTTATCTGCAATAGGGTATACGTTATACGCGAATTTTTTCACATCTAAAGAATTGGTCGGAGAGGGAGACCAGGCCCCGGACTTCGTCTTGAAGGACTTGGAAGGTAATGAGGTAAGGTTATCGGATTTAAGGGGCAAGGGTGTATTCCTGAACTTCTGGGGAACATGGTGCGAGCCGTGTGAACGGGAAATGCCATATATGGAAAATCAATATAAAGTTTTTAAAGATCAGGGTGTAGAAATACTAGCTGTAAATATTCAGGAAACAAATGTTGCAGTGGAACGTTTTAAAAACAAACATCAGCTGACTTTTCCTATTCCGATGGATCGCACAGATCAGGTGAGACAGGCTTATGGGGTCGTACCTTTGCCTACTACGATTCTGATCGATGAGAATGGCGTAATTGTAAAAAAAGATTCAGGGCAATTGACCGAAGCGAAAATAAAGGAATACATGGAAATGATTAAACCGAAACAATAGGGAGTTTTACGTATGAAGGATATTAAATGTGAGTGCGGACATCTGAATCCGGAAGGCACGATTCTTTGTGAAGCTTGTGGAAAGCCCACCGAGAATGAAAAGAGCCAGGAAAAACTGCTGGACATGAAGTATGAAGGCAGTGCCAGGCGTTCTCAAACGTATAACAAGACAATCATAGATAAGATATGGAATTTCTTTTCTTCTGTAAAAGTTGGGATTTGGATAATCGTTCTTTTATTGGTTTCCTCAGCATTTGGTACAATTTTCCCTCAAGTAGGCTACATACCGCAAAACATACCTGCAGAAGTGTACTATGAACAAGAGCATGGATTTGCAGGGAAAATGTATTATACCCTTGGTTTTCACGATTTATATGGTTCATGGTGGTATTTACTTCTGATTGCAGCGCTTGGAATATCGTTGGTGATCGCAAGCCTTGATCGTTTTGTTCCATTATACAAAGCGTTGAAAACCCAAAAGGTTACGAGACATGAGAGTTTTCTGAAGCGTCAACGTGTATTTGGACAGACGACAGTTGAAAACACGGAAACGGAACTCGCAAAAGTAAAGGCTGGCCTTAAAAATAGAAATTATAAAATACGTGAAGAAAATGGAAATATATTGGCTGAGAAAAATCGTTTTTCCCGCTGGGGACCTTATGTGAATCATATCGGACTTATTATCTTCCTGGTTGGGGCTATGCTCCGTTTTTTCCCGGGCATGTATGTGGACGAAGTGCTGTGGGTCCGTGAAGGGGAAACAAAGCTTATCCCTGGTACAAATGGGCAATACTATATGAAGAGTGAAGGCTTTGTTTTTGAAACGTATGACAGCAAATCCTCGGATGAAGTATTTGAGTCTGCCATTGCCAGAGCTGGAGAAGGTGCCATTGCGAGCAATTTCCAAACGAATGCCGTTCTTTATGAACGAAAAGGCGACATCGTGGTTGGTGCAGAGCCAGAACTTGAAAAAGTGAAAGAGCATGCAGTAAAGGTGAATCAGCCATTAAAGCACGATTCCTATGCATTTTATCAAGTGGACTATAAATTGAATGAATTCAGCGCCATGAGCTTCAATGTGGAAAATAAAGAAACACAGGAAGTCTATGGTACAATCAAAGTGGACCTGAATGAACCGGAAAAGAAGTATGATTTAGGGAACGGCAATTCTGTCGAACTCGTAAGTTATTTTCCTGACTTTATCCTAAAGGATGGAGAACCGGATACAAAGACAAGGGTGCCGGACAATCCTGCCTTTGTTTTCCGTATGATAACGCCGGAAACGCCGGAAGGGGAAATCAGTCTAGTGGCCATACGTCAGAACATCGAACCGAACGGAACAAATATAAATAAGATGAGCTTCGCCGGTGTCGAGACTCGTAATGTTTCCGGACTGACCGTTCGGAAAGACCTAACCCTTTGGATACTCGGTCTTGGTGGCGCAATCTTCATGCTTGGAGTGATCCAGGGCATGTATTGGAACCATCGCCGTGTCTGGGTGCAGACAAGAGGAAATGAAATCTGGGTGGCAGGACATACGAATAAAAACTGGTTTGGACTAAAGGGCGACATCAATAAAGCACTCCACGAATCGTCGATTGATATTCCGGTCGACCAGGTGGAACAAGAGCAGCAAGAAAGCAAGAAAGAGAAAGCGGAGGAATAGGAGGTTCATCAATGGCACAGCTTAGTGGTAATTTACTATATACCGCATTTATCCTATATCTAATAGGTACCGCCTTTTTTGGAGGTGCAATTCGTGCTAAAAAGAGCAGCAAAGCAGCCAAGATAGGAATATCGATCACTATTTTGGGCTTCCTTGCTCAATTAGGCTATTTTATCACGCGATGGATTGCAGGCGGTCATGCACCTGTCAGCAACCTGTTTGAGTTTACAACATTCTTTGGCATGATGCTCGTATTGGCATTCATTGTCATCTATTTCATCTATAAAACTAGTACGCTAGGCGTCTTCACCCTGCCAATCGCATTGTTGTTGATTGCCTATGCAAGTATGTTTCCAAGAGACATCGCACCGTTGATTCCTGCGTTGCAGAGCCATTGGCTTGCGATCCATGTTTCGACTGTAGCACTTGGAGTGGCGGTCCTGTCAGTCAGCTTTGCGGCAGGTTTGATTTATCTTGTAAAAGTGGTAGATTATACAAAAAAGGATCAAAAGACTTTCTGGCTGGAGTTTACCCTTTATTCCCTAATCTGTTTCTTAGGATTTATCTTTCTATCCATCGGCTTTGGTGCTGCAGGGTACCAGGCGGAATTCGCCTATATTGACAAAAAAGGTACCGATGCCAATGTCGAATATCATCTGCCCGCATTAGTGGGACCAAATGAAGGGGAACTCCTGACAGACGGAAGAATGGATGCATTGGTGAATTTGCCGGCATATGTAAACACATTAAAATTGAATACGGTTATATGGTCTCTTTTAGCCGGATTACTTTTATATGGACTTTTCCGACTGATTCTTAGAAAGCCTATCGGAAAGGCATTGAAGCCTGCCGTTAAAAAAGTGAACCTGGAACTGGTAGATGAAATCAGCTATCGAGCGGTAACAATCGGATTCCCGGTATTCACACTTGGCGGACTGATTTTTGCGGCGATTTGGGCACAGATCGCCTGGACAAGATATTGGGCATGGGATCCAAAGGAAGTGTGGGCACTCATCACCTGGCTATTCTATGCAGCCTACCTGCACCTTCGCCTATCCAAAGGTTGGGAAGGGGAAAAATCGGCATGGCTTACTTTGGTCGGCTTTGCGATTATTCTTTTTAATCTGATTGGTGTCAATTTAATTATTGCAGGTTTGCATTCGTATGCCATGTAACGCAGAATATGGAGCCTTCACACCTATGTGAGGGCTTTTCTTGAAAATTGAAACATTACCAGGAGGGGAAAATTCATGGAAAAAGACTTGAAAATTCTTGTAGTGGACGACGAAGATCGAATCAGAAGGCTGTTGAGAATGTATCTCGAAAGAGAGAATTATACAATAGAGGAAGCGGACAATGGTCATACCGCATTGGAGTTGGCGCTGGAAAATGAATACGATGTCATTCTCCTTGATATCATGATGCCAGGCATGGACGGCATGGAGGTATGCAAGGAAATCCGTGAAAAGAAAGCGACTCCGATCATCATGCTGACAGCAAAAGGGGAAGAGACAAACCGTGTTCAGGGCTTTGAAGTTGGAACGGATGACTACATAGTGAAACCATTCAGTCCGAGGGAAGTGGTGCTTCGAGTAAAGGCGTTGCTGAGACGATCTTCGACCACAACCTTCCTGACAACGGAAACAACAACCAAGGATGTCATCGTGTTCCCTCATCTGACCATCGACAACGATGCACACCGGGTTACATCTGACGGCAAGGAAGTAAACTTGACGCCCAAAGAATACGAACTTCTCTATTTCCTTGCAAAATCTCCGGACAAGGTTTTTGACCGAGAGCAATTGCTGAAAGAAGTTTGGCAATATGAATTCTTTGGTGACTTACGAACCGTCGATACACACGTGAAACGACTTCGCGAAAAGTTGAATAAAGTATCAGAACCTGCTTCGAAAATGATTGTGACTGTATGGGGTGTCGGATACAAGTTTGAGGTCGGCAGTGACTCATGATTTGGAAAAGTGTAGTTGGTAAGCTCTGGCTTACCATTTTACTTTTAGTTTCCTTTGTCCTATTTGTCCTTACAATCCTGTTGCTGGAGTTTTTCGAAAACTACCATGTCAGTGAAGCGGAAAAGGAACTGTCAACGGATGCAAAGAAAATATCGCTCATTCTGGAACAGCATGCAGATAGTGAACAGGCGATGAGTATCGCATGGGAGTTGGCGGATGAAGCGACAAGGGTGGTAGTGTTTGCGGATAAGGAAGACTTTAGCCATTCCCCAAACAAAACGCTCAGTCATCTTCCGGCTTCCTTTTTCCTCGATGATCCACAGCTCTCCCTCGTATTCGAGGATCAGCCGATTGTCACGAAAAAAACCTATTTATCCGATATCAATATAGATGATGAAATGTATGGCGAAATCATGATTGTGGGAATTCCGCTTCACCTGGATGAAAACAAGGATGGAGCCGTATTCATCTACCAATCCTTGCTTGCCATCAAGGAAACAACGAAACAGACAACCCAGCTTATTTTACTCGCAGCCGGTTTTGCGATTTTCCTAACTACGATTTTTGCCTTTTTCCTTTCTACCAGAATAACAGCACCACTCCGGAAAATGAGGGAGGCTGCGTTTGAAATTGCACGTGGAAAGTTTGATACAAAGCTTCCGATGCTTACTCACGATGAAATTGGGGAGCTTGCGATGGCATTCAATCAGATGGGACGCCAGTTGAAATTCAATATTAATGCGCTGAACCAGGAAAAAGAGCATTTGGCGAACATCTTAAGCTCGATGGCGGATGGTGTTATCACCTTGAACCGGGATGGAACGATTCTTGTCTCGAATCCTCCTGCTGAACGCTTTTTGCAAGCCTGGTTCTACCAGGAAGGCAGCGACAATGGGGAAGACCTTCCGTCAGAGGTCAGGGATATGTTCCAGAGGGCGGTTTCCATTGAAAAGGAACAGGCAATTGAGCTCACCTACCAAGGACGCACATGGGTGATTGTGATGAGTCCGCTATACAGTCAAACACATATACGTGGGGCGGTTGCTGTTATCAGGGATATGACGGAAGAACGTAGGCTCGATAAGCTCCGCAAAGACTTTATCGCAAATGTATCACATGAACTTCGTACACCGATTTCCATGCTGCAGGGATACAGTGAAGCAATCGTCGATGATATTGCCGGAACGGATGAAGAGAAAAAAGAGCTTGCGTCTGTCATCTATGATGAGTCCCTGCGTATGGGGAGACTCGTTAACGATCTTCTCGACCTTGCAAGAATGGAAGCGGGTCATATTTTACTGACCTATGAACAAGCGAATGTTGCAGTATTTGTGGAAAAAATAATTCGCAAGTTTCAGGTGCTCTCAAAAGAAAAGAACATCCATCTAAGTTACGAGATGACAGGACAGGGCAAAATTGCATTTGATGTAGATCGAATGGAACAGGTACTGACCAATCTCGTTGACAATGCGATCCGTCATACGGAAAATGACGGAGTAATTACCATTCTAGTCAATTTGTCGGACCTCGGCCTGAAAATGGATGTGAAGGACTCTGGTCACGGTATTCCTGAAGAGGATCTGCCGTTTGTGTTTGAACGGTTCTATAAAGCGGACAAAGCGCGTACAAGGGGACGAGCAGGGACGGGACTCGGCCTTGCCATTGTAAAGAATATTGTCGAAGCGCATAATGGCCAGATCTCAGTTCATTCAAAATGGAATGAAGGAACGACATTTTCCCTTTTTATCCCACGAACAATGGGTTAATATGTTTAACATTAGCGAAAAATCTTGTTTACTATGAAACATTTTCTTGTCAGCAAGAGGCATATTGTGTAATATGTAAGCTAGTTAACTGAATAGTTTTGAAGATGTTGGTGTCACCTCGGTGACTTAAAACGGAATTTGGTGAAAGACCAAAACTGTCCCCGCAACTGTAAATGTGGACGAAATGAGATAACCACTGTATGATCCGGCTTGAGAAATCAGGCTGCCATATGGGAAGGCTCAAAGTAGGGTGAAGCATGAGTCAGTAGACCTGCCAATTGTCTAAACTTAGTTTCAATGCTTCGGGGGTTGAGTGAGAGACGGCGTTTATTTATACTTGCATTTCTTATGCCGTTTACACCTCATCCTTTATACTGGATGAGGTTTTTTATTTGCTTCTGTGGAGAGTTAACAAAAAGAGGGGACTTTTTAGCTTTACCTAATACATACATAAGGGGAAATGACAGATGAAGAAATTCTTACTGACGCTAATAGCAGCACTTACATTGGCTCTGACAGGATGTGCAACAGCAGAAAACAATACTAATACCAACACATCAACGGATGCACCGAAAGAGGAGCAGCAGGAAAAGCTGGAATCGACCATCAAGCTGACAAAGGATGGGGAAGAAGTAATCAGCGAGAAAACGGTGGAATTTGAAGAAGGCGAATCATTGATGGAAGTAATGGAACGTAACTTCGAATTGACCCTGGACGACACCAAGGAATTTATCGTCGGGATCGATGGGGTAGAGTCGGATACTGCCAACTCCTATTTCTGGACATATATGGTGAATGAGGAAGAAATCATGGTCGGTGCAAAAGAATACGTGCTTAAAGCAGAGGATGTTGTACACTTCGACTATGCAAAGTGGGAATAGTTATGCCTACGAAAAAGCTTGCATTATTAGGGGTGCTCATCGCTTTATGCGTAGTGGGGCGAATCGCATTCGCCTCCATTCCTAATGTGCAGCCTGTTACAGCGATCATCATCATCTGCTCCTTTTGGATGGGGCCGGTGACAGGATTGATTCTTGCTGCTGGCAGTACGATTGCCACCAATATGGTACTCGGAAGCGGCACATGGACGGTCACCCAAATCATTGCATGGTCAATTATCGGCTTGATGAGCGGAATGATCGGCAAATGGTTCCATAAGACACCTGTCGTAATTTTAGCAATCTATGCAGGCTTTTGCGGACTTTTGTACGGATTTGTAATGTCACTTGAACGTTTGGTCGTAGGTAAACTGTTTTGGCCCTACTATTTGGCAGGTATTCCGTTCGATGTGAACCATGCAATTGGGAATGTGGTATTTTTTATAGTACTATTTCCGGTATTATCAAGGCTGTTGAAGGAACGGGCGGCATATATGCTTCAATGAACAGGAAGGGGAGCCTTGAAAAGGGCTTCTCTTTTTTTGAGGTAATGCGAACAATCTAGTTCCATTTCATTCAACTTCTGAACTGACTGCCCCAGGATTCCCCAAAACAAAACAAAAAAGGTGCTCAAAGACCCCTACAAAGTTGACTGACCCTCCATTATAATGAAACAATATGGACTGCTTTTCCTGTTTTACAAAAAAGATTATCTTCAAAAATACCTATGAATAAATTCCTAAAAGAATATAGCCAAACTGTAATTTTTGTCATATATTTGTAATGTAACTTTTTTAATATAGTATACGACTAATCTAATGAACGGAGGGAAAGGATGAATACGGTTTTTCAAGAGCTCTATGAAAAATATCACCATGATGTCTTTCAGTTTTTATTTTATATGGTTAAAAACAAAGAGCAAGCCGAGGACCTCGTTCAAGAAGTTTATATAAAGGTTTTGCGTTCTTACGATCGGTTTGAGGGAAAGAGCAGCGAGAAGACCTGGCTTTTTTCGATCGCCAAGCATGTTGCAATAGATTCTTTCCGAAAGCAGAAGGGTTGGAAAAGTAAACTACTTGAAACTTTTGACTGGAGCACACAGCAGGTAAAAGATCTTGCGCCACTACCTGAAGAGATAGCTTTACAAAATGAACAGGTTCAACAAATGTACCGGTGTCTGGATAAATGTAAGATGGATCATCGTCTTGTCCTCGTCCTGCGGTACATACAAGCCTTATCAATCCAAGAAACAGCCCAAATTTTGGGGTGGACGGAAAGTAAGGTGAAAACAACTCAACATAGAGCTTTAAAAGTCCTGAAGGCTCATATGGAGGAACTCCAAGAGAAAGGGGGGAACAGTAATGCGTCATAAACAGCGTATGGAGGAAGAACAACTCGAAAAGCTTTTACGGCAGATGCCTAAAGTGAAAGATGACCGTGATCCAAAACAAATATTTCGTGAAGTACATGTTGGCCTTAATAAAAAACCACGCTCCTTCAACGTGATGCCTGCGCTTGCATTAGCCGCTGCGGTATTGATTTTTGCCATTATCTCACCTTTATTCCTGCAGAATATGAGTGGTTCCAATTCATCTATGGATCATGCAACCCAGAATTCAGACGGTGCAGGCATTATGGAAAGTGCCGAACGTGATGATACGGGGGATTCGGCGGAAGAGGAAAGCGTTGGAATACAAAGTGTAGATGAGGATGCACAGAGATCCATGGAAGACTCTGAAATTGCCTTGGATAGTGCGAAAGAGTCTGACAATAATGATTTCACTTCATTTTCAGCTGATCAACCGACTTTTGTCGTGACAAATGAGAAAGCTAAAGAAATGATGGTTGTTACAATTGGTGTTACAGCTACCGAACCACAGTCCAATATAGGGTGGCCATTCACATTTCCGGTTTCCGTTGAGGTGCCTTTGTCTCAAGGTAAATCGTATTTGGAGAACTTAGAAAGTATCAGAAATGAACTGGATTATAGTGCAATGGAAGTAGAGGAGCCTCTCCTGAATAGGGGGGCAGTGGTTACAGTAGCTCAAGATGGTGATGGCAAAGAAATGCCATCTGTAGAAATGAAAAATTTGTATTATGATTTATCATCAACCCAGGACTTTCAGTTTGATAATGAGATTGCTGAAACTTTCAGATTTAAGTATTTAAAATATCAATTTACAAGAGATGGGAAAAATAAGAACATAGAATATGGGAACAGTAGTCAAAATGGTCCTGTCGAAGCGGTGAAAATATCCAAAAAGGGCTATCATAAATTTATCAACAGACAGGGAAATGCCTTCCTTGTCCCAACTCAAGTAATCTTCAAGGATATGAACCAGGCACTGGATTCGATGAGAGAGGGTGCGGATATTTTCGAGGAACAAAGCGGTGTCGATCCTTCCATCCCAATGAGTATTACAATTGAAAGTGTTCAGGCAACAGGGGATACAGCGATAGTTGCCCTATCAAGCAGGAGTATGATGGAAAGCACGATAGAGAATATATTTGCTTTGGAATCCATCTTGATGACGGCTAAGGAATTCGGTTTCACTCAGGTTATTTTCAAGACCACTCAAGAAGGGCTGATCGGGAATGTTCCTTTAAATGAACCGGTCAATGTTCCTTATTCCCCAAACCCGATAACAATGCCTCAATAAGGATGAAAAGCGTGTAGAATGCACGCTTTTTTTCTATGTTCAAGAATCCTCTTACATATATAACAGATAAATGCAGAAGTTAGATTATGTATTTCCAATGCAAAGATGTGAACTGGCAGGAGATCATAATGGACGGCGGGTATACCGCTCAGTAATTTTATTTATTCTTTTTTGTAGAATGGGTGATGCAAGGAGGTACAATTAAACATCACTAGAAGTCCCTCCAGTAGAGCGACAATAATTTTCAGATAAATTTCACCAACGTGTCCCATTTCCATAGTATAATGGTTGAAACTGATTGGAGGGACGACCATTGCTTACCGATTATCACAATCATTTGGAACGAGGCACATTGACACTGGAATACCTGGAGAAATTTATTGAAGTGGCAAAGCTGAATGGAATTGCAGAATTGGGAATATCTGAGCATGCGTATCATTTTTATCAAACAAAGGATATCCTGAGCAACCCGTGGGTGGAAGAGCGTCGCTATTATGATATGGAAGATTATTACGGGTTGTTTAAAGAGGCATGGAATAAGGGGCATCACGTAAAATTCAGCATTGAAATGGATTACACTCCCGGAAAGCATAAGGAGATGAAGAAGTTTATCGATTCCTATCCTTTCGATTATGTGATTGGTTCGATTCATTGGGTGGGGGACTTCGGGATTGATCTGGCAGAGTTTCGAAAAGAGTGGGACAAAAGGGATACATATGAGGTGTATGAAAAGTACTTTGACCAAGTTATAACACTTGCAGAGTCAAACCTGTTTGATATCATCGGCCACCTGGATCTTGTGAAAATATTCAAATATGTTCCACAGGATGAAGAATTTCTGCTTGCCCAATATGAAAGAGCAACAAAAGCACTCGCCAATTCGAAGACATGTGTGGAGATCAGTACCGCGGGACTCAGAAAGCCAGTTGGCGAACTGTATCCAGATAAACGACTACTGCAAATGTGCCATCAAAAAGGAGTGCCGATCGTGCTCTCATCTGATGCCCATATACCTGAGCATGTAGGGTGTGATTATGACCAGGCGGTAGCCCTTGCCAAAGAGGTAGGCTACCGGACCATCATGATATTTGACAACGGTGAACGAAAAGAAGTGGAGCTGGGTTAACTTACGCTAGTTCCAAGGTCAAGGCGGTGGAGATATCCGGTATGAGAAGGATTTCATCCAGCAGATCCTTTTCTAAGGGCTTATCGACTGAAAGCATCATGATCGCTTTTCCGCCTTGAAGCATACGGCCTACATGCATCGTTGCAATGTTGGTTTCGTGCTTGCCAAAAATGTTTCCGAGCTGACCGATGACACCTGGGCGGTCATGATGCTGTACGTAGAGCAGGTGGCCGCTTGGGGCATAATCGATATCAAACCCGTTCATATGGACAATTCTGGCTCCGTATCCTTCGATGTAGGTTGCGCGGATGGTCAGATCCACTTGATTCCCTTTTGCACGAACTTCCATCAGATTGGAATAGCCATCGCTTTCGTTGCGATGTTTTTCTCCGTAATTTATACCGCGGTCCTTCGCAATGGAAGCGGCATTTACCTCATTTACAGTTTGATCGACCCTGTTTTGCAGAAACCCGGCAATGACACTTTTCGTGATAATGGAGGTCTCCCATTCCGTGATTTTTCCTGCATAGGCTGCTGTAATTTCTTCGATCGGACTGTTGGATACCTGGGACAGAATGGAGCCGACTTTTTTACCCAACTGGAAAAATGGCCTTATTTTATTCAGGATCTCTTTTGGAATGGTAGGAAGGTTGATGCTTGTTGTTACAGACTGCCCGTTCAAGAAGGCTAGAACATCCTTGGATACCTGAAAGGCAACATTATATTGAGCCTCTTTGGTTGATGCCCCCAAGTGAGGAGTGGCAATGACATTCTTATGCTGAATCAGCTCCGATTTGGTTGGCGGCTCGACTTCAAATACGTCAAGGGCGGCTCCTGCTACATGACCTGAATTCAAGTTTTCGAGCAGGGCATCCTCATCGATGATTCCACCTCTTGCACAGTTCACTAAAAATACCCCTGGTTTCAAGATCGACATATTTCCGGAATTTAAGAGGCCCCTGGTTTCTTTGGTAAGCGGAGTATGTACCGTAATGATATCTGCGCTCCTCATTACTTCCTCGAGGGAAAGAGAGACAACATCAAGTTTTTCGGCACGACTTTCCGTCAGAAATGGATCGTAGACTGCCACTTTCATCTGAAATGCCTTGGCGCGCTTCGCAATCTCACTCCCGATTCGCCCAAATCCTACAATCCCGAGCGTTTTTCCGAAAAGCTCCGTCCCTACGAACTTTTTACGATCCCAATGAGCACTCTTGACATTCATGTTCGCCTGAGGGATATGGCGTACAAGGGAGGAAATCATGGCAAACGTATGCTCAGCAGTGGAGATGGTGTTTCCATCTGGTGCATTGATCACCACAACTCCTTTTTTAGTCGCTGCTGCCACATCGATATTATCGACTCCTACACCAGCTCTTGCGATGACCTTCAGGTTTGGCAATTGATTTAACAGTTCTTCATCTACTTGAGTTGCACTTCTAACGAGTAAAGCATCTATTTCATCATATGAAAAAGTGGTGTTCTGATCTTTTCTGTATACCCGGACATTTTCAGCCTCTAACAAAGGAGCAAGACCATCAGCGCTAATTGAATCTGCAACATAAATATGAAACATGTTATCCCTCCGAAATATTATAAAATTTCTGATAACTTAACATCTTAAAGGAAGGCTGTCAATAACTTTCACACAGGTCGAACCTATGTAAGCGCTACAAGTTTTTTGTAAGGCGATCTAAATGAATTTCAATTCAAATTCTTCCCTTTTTACTATTTTACGAGTATAATAACTTTGTAAATAAAATAACATGATCTATCTTCGGGGCAGGGTGAAATTCCCGATCGGCGGTGATGAGTTTTTCTTCTCTAAGCCCGCGAGCCGTTTAATTAGAAAATAGAGTGTAGTTACTCATTGCAATGAATTTAGCGGTGTCTAGCTACAGCGGCTAGGCCCTCGAGGTCATAAGCCATTTTCCTACAGAGGTCAAAGAACGACCTCCTACAGAGGTCAAAGAACGACCTCCTCCGGAAACTGTCTTATGCTTGTCGGGCCTGAACGAGCCGCTTTCGCTTTTCTTATAGGCAGGATTTGGTTCAATTCCAAAGCCGACAGTTACAGTCTGGATGGGAGAAGATGGAGGTTCAAAGAACGTTAAAAAACGAGTGTTTTTAACGCTTATTTGTCTATGCCTTCACACACTCCCCGCATGCTTTTCGAGCAGCGGGTTTTTTCGTGGATGAAGTCATGGCACAAATAAATTTTTTTGAATTTCTCTTTTCGTACAAGGTGGATCTCCAACAAAAAGGAGAGAGTCGAATGAATCAGAGAGTACGTATCAAGAAAATGGTAACAGTGGGGATGTTGAGTGGAATCTCATATCTTTTAATGTGGTTAAGCTTCCCATTGCCGTTATTACCGCCATATTTATCCGTCGATTTCAGTGATGTACCTGCATTGCTGGCTGCAATCATCTTCGGACCAGTTGCAGGGATTACGGTGGAATTGATTAAAAATCTTCTGCACTACATGGTACAAGGAAGTATGACAGGTGTTCCTGTCGGACAGATGGCAAACTTCACGGCAGGGGTATTATTTATCCTTCCGACCTACTTTATCTTCAAAAAAATCCGTACAACCAAAGGTCTTGGGTTAGGACTCGTGGCAGGTACAGCCTCCATGGCAGTGATGATGAGCGTGTTGAACTATTATGTATTTTTACCGGCATTCACGTATTTTTTGAATGTTCCAATGGGATCTTCAGCTGTCGTCATAAAATCAATCGTATATGGCATCTTGCCGTTTAATATAATCAAGGGACTAATCGTGACATTCCTGTTCCTGTTACTTTACAAAAAGCTTTCGTTCTGGCTCGAGCGCCAGTGGTTCACTAGAAACGTATAAAAAGAGCCGCATTCCTTAATTGGGATGCGGCTCTTTGCATGTACTATTCAAATTTTAGAGCATCTCCGTCAAACGGCTCGTCTGCCACTTTGATGGAATCTGTAGGACAGCCTTCGAATGCGTCCATCATATCATCTTCCAACACATCAGGAATTTCAACGATTCCTTGGTTGTCATCAAGTGTTACGAAAGCAATGCCTTCGTCGTCATAGTCATAGATGTCTGGAGCTGCAGCGCCACATGCGCCACAAGCGATGCAAGTTTCTTTGTCAACAATCGTATATTTTGCCATGAAAATAAACCTCCCAATTTGTAACTATACAATAAGATTAACATTTCCAAAAATTAGATGGAAACGAATTCCTCATACTTTATATTGTAAAACTGTTTTCCTAACTTTTCAATAGAAAAGTCAATGAGAATGCTTATCACATAAGGGTTCTCCCATTCTATTCATCATTTACCCGACCATTTGTCGAGATAAACATGTCACATTTCAGCAAAATTTTGATAAAATGGGGATAGATGAAAAAAGGTGTTGAAATTTGTTGAAATCATTCGAATATCTATGTTTATTTTGTATTCGTGCTTTTCGCGGGGAAAGAACTTCCTCTGCCATTTATCATTTGCTAAAAGGGAAGAAGTCATCCCAAACAATTCAGGACGGCAATCTTTATTCTCTAGCCTTTTTATTCGGTCTTTTGCCAGACCTTTCGCGCGCTGAGCTTGATTCGACCATTGCTCGCTTTGAGCAGTATCAATTAATCGCTCTTAAAGACGACTTTTACCATCTAACGGAGAAAGGAATGGCGGTTCTGGAAAAAGAGGCGGAAAACTTTCCGTTCCCTGAATATCTAAATGGCTGGGAATACAAAGGGAAGGCGGATGTGTTGTGGAAAAGATATAGCTTGTTGATCCAGACATTGTCAAATCTCCAAATGGGCAGAACGGATTTTATCCCGGTTCAATATGAAGAAACAGTTCAACACTTTGTGAAAAAAATCTTATTACAGCGTTGGATTCCTAAAAAAGAGTTATGCGAATTAATCTATAAAGAGACCTTTGATATTTTAGAAAGTGTGGGAGACCAGCAAGCATACATATTCGTTTCCCAGCTTTCCGGTCACTTACACAGTGGACTCACCCTCCTGCAGATATCCAAAAAACTTAGGCTTGATGAAACTTGGGTACATCTGGAGTTTCAGGCTGCACTTCATTATATGCTGCAGCAAGTAGAAAGGAATGTTGGCCATTATCCAATCATAAGCAAGTTATGCTTGGATATGATTCATCGGCCAAATTTGACGGCTACTACTCAAAAGACCTTTTATTTATTGGAAAGGGGCTACAAATTGGAAGAAATCGCAGCTGCAAGAAACCTTAAGCAAAGTACCATCGAGGATCACATTGTAGAGCTGGCGCTTCACCTTGAATCCTTTTCCATTTCACCTTATGTTACAAAAGAAAGGGCACAGATTATCCAACAAGCTGCCTATTCGTTGAAAACCAACCAGTTGAAAAGGATAAAGGAGTATGTGGGATTGGCGGATATCAGCTATTTTCAAATAAGACTAGTCCTGACAAAGATGGGTGATATGCATGGATAGTAGAAGCCTTCTACTGAAAAAGCTCGGTTTCACCGACTTTAAGCCTGGTCAAAGAGAGATTATAGATGATGTCCTTAAGAAAAAGGATGTTGTCGCACTCTTGCCTACAGGGGGAGGGAAATCACTGTGCTATCAACTTTCTGGCTATTTGCTTGAAGGACATGTAGTGATTGTTTCTCCACTACTTTCCCTTATGGAAGATCAAGTACAGCAGATGAAGTCCAAGGGTGAAAAGAACGTAATCGCCATCAATTCATTTTTAAGCTTCCATGAGAAAGAAAAGCTATTGTACGCAGATTTCTCGCGTTTTAAATTTATTTTCATTTCACCCGAAATGCTGCAGGTCAGACGCTGGCTAACAAAGCTTCAGAAGTTACCAATCGGTCTGTTTGTAGTGGATGAGGCCCATTGCGTTTCACAATGGGGGCATGATTTCAGAACGGATTATCTGAAGCTTGGTGAAGTGAGAGACAAACTCGGAAAACCTCCCTGCCTGGCATTAACAGCTACTGCGACAGATAGCGTGATAATGGATATAAAGAAGTACCTTCAGTTAGAGTCGACTAATGAGCATATCAATTCGATTGATCGGCCGAACATTGCCTATCAAGTAGAACATATCCAGAGCAACCAGGAGAAAAAGAAACGCCTTCTGGAGCTCGTGAAGCTTTTCCAACCTCCGGGGATTGTATATTTTTCTAGTAGAACAAAAGCGGAACAGATCAGTCATTATCTGGAAGAACAAGGTGTGGACCGAGTTGCTTTCTATCATGCAGGCCTCGCGCAGGAACAGCGGATTCTTATCCAACAACAGTTTCTCCTTGGGCAGTTGGATATTATCTGCTGCACCAGTGCATTCGGAATGGGCATCAACAAAGCGGATGTGCGATTTGTCATTCATTATCATCAGCCAACTCAGCTGGAATCCTATGTCCAAGAAATAGGGAGAGCTGGACGTGATGGTGGAAAAAGTATCACAGTTCTATTGAAAAGTAATGAGGATCTCATGTTGCCTCAGCTCTTAATCGAACATGAGCTGCCAGATGAAGAGTTTGTCTCAGCTGTTTTGACGGAGCTTGTGAATAAATGGAGCGCCATAGAATCACTCACAGATGAAATGATGACAGACTTGGAAGTAAGATTCCCGGCAAGTGAGACCCATTGGAGGTATTTAACCTACCACTTGACAAGTTTTATCGGGAATAATGGCCCACTCACGGAGGTGAATTTGGAGTTGTGTGCGGCTTTTTTGAAAAAGGAGATTCAACTCCGGACATCAGCTAAACAGAATAAGCTTCGCAGCTTTGATAGTTGGACATTTGAATTAGGGTGCAGGAGAAGAGGGATCCTCGCTTATTTTGGTGAAGAGGCGGGTCCTCCGATAATAAACTGTTGCGATTATTGCGGACTTGAACTGGAAGATTATTCAAAAAATGAAGAGAAGCGGAAAAGCGTGACAGGTGATGCTTCGTCTTGGAAACAACTATTAGCAAAAATATTAGTACAGGAAGATTGAATATGAAAAATAAACAGGCGGAAATGGTTAAGAGAATGAGTGACAAGGAACTGTTGTATCACTTATATGTATCACAGCTCCTATTTTTCCTCGTTGCAGTTGTTCTTGCTTTTTTTCTCTATGAAAGATGGAACGAATTTCTGCTCCTATTGGAATGGGACATTGAAGAGGTTTTCATCATTGGATCATTTGTGGGGATTGCAGTAGTGTTGATCGATCTTATGCTGATGAAATATGTCCCAAGGCACCTGATGGACGATGGGGGCATCAATGAGAAAATGTTTCAAAAGAGAAGTGTTATACACATAGTAGGTTTGGCTCTTCTTATTGCATCAGTGGAGGAGCTGCTTTTCAGGGGCGTGATTCAGACTCATTTCGGGATCTGGATTGCTAGCATCATATTTGCCATTATGCATATCCGATATCTTCATAAGTGGTTATTACTGATATCAGTAATCCTATTAAGCTTTCTATTGGGCTTTTTGTATGAATGGACTGAAAATCTTCTTGTGACAATTTGGGCTCATTTCATCATAGACGTGCTGTTGGCACTGAAAATAAGAAGCGAGTATATAAAGAAAACCGACAATGGGGAGGTTAGTGAGGATTATGAAGAACGAGATGAATAGACAAGATCAGGCGGATTCCTTACGAGATGAGGTTGAAAAAGCTGCGGCTGAAAAGCTTCCTTCCAGGAGCGAAATACACGCCGAGAAACGAAATAAAACGAAATGGAAAATTAATTTCCCTATTCTACGGTTGCTCGGCATCGCTTTTTTATTGATACCAATCACCATTTTGGCACTTCATTTTAATAACAAAGAAGAAAATGTATTGAAATCTTTATTTCCTATTAACGGAAGTGTAGAATCCTATGATCAGATCAACATTCCTTCCAAAACAAATACGAAAGAAGCGATTGAATTTGACAGGAATGAAGAAGAAAATACGGTAGTGGAAGATGAAGAGACCAAGGAGGAAGTTGCCTCTGTCGAAACCATCAATACGAATGCTCAAACAGACAACGGCAAAACCCCCCCTGCAGAAACAAAACCGGAACCTCCTCCAGTAGCTGCTGAGCCGGAAGAAACTGAAGAAGTGATAGATGAAGAAAAGATAGAAGAAAATGTGGAATATGTGGAGCATGTGGTCGCTAGCGGGGAAACTTTATACAGAATCTCCATGAAATACTACAACAGTAGAGCTGGAGAGAAGATCATCAGCGATTATAATAACCTCACTAATCAGCAGGTGAATGCGGGGCAGAAACTTACCATTCCAATCAAAAAAAACGGGTGAAGCAAAGTACAGGGACTACAATTTAGTCCTTGTGCTTTTTTTGTGCCATTTGGCATCATACAAGCTCTCTTATATGCATAAGGTTTATTAATAGAACGGCTGTGAGGTGGTATGGATGGAGCCTGAAATTCAAAGGTTGGATAAGCATACAGATGAAGCTACAAAGAAAACCCTGCAGCTTCTTGTTTCAAAAAAAAGAAAGTTTGATCAGTTTAAGAAAAGAGAATGGCACTGGAGATTATCCACGTTTCTGACATTCGGGCTATTCCTTGCGTATATCTACTATTACATTTTTTTGAATGGATCTAGCTATGGGGAAATGTTCGCTTATTTTTTTGACAGAACAGTGCACTTTTATGTGGTGATGTTCATCGGTTGCCAGTTGGGCATGATTAAATATTTATTATACAAAAAGGATAAAGCCGAAAAAGAGTACCATGCCCTGCGCAAGGAAATGGTCAAACGCAGCGATGATTACTGGGCTCAGCCCGAAGAATGGAAGCAGCGTCACCAAGTATTTGAAATGATGAAAAAGGAATTTGATATCAATCTATACCATGAAACGAAATAGGCCCTTTGAGGGTCTTATTTTTCGTTACTGGTAAACACCGCTGTTGATTTCCGCACTAGGCTTCGCTTTCCGCGGGGCTTGCGTGAGCCCCCTCGGCTACGCCAGTGGGGTCTCCACTAAACGCTACCTCCCGCAGGACAAGGAAAGCTTCGGAAGCGATACATCGCACGCAGAAAATGCTCGCATTTTCATGGAGTCTTCGCCTATTGCTCCAATCGACAGCTAGCGGTCTTTAAAATCAACCTGATGCTTTAACGCAGCCTTTTTTTAAATAATGCTTATTTCGGATGCCCAATGTTACCGGTTGATCTCCGCTCTAGGATGCAGCAAAAGTCGATATCTTCTTTTGGTTATTGTTAAGCCGCAACATTAATTGAGGATGCCCATGTTGATTGAAGTGCAAGGCATGAGACTCCTGCGGAAGCAGCGTGTCAAGGGAGACCCCGCAGGCGCAAAGCGCCGAGGAGGCTCCCGAGGCCGCCCTGGATAAGCGGATGCCTGGAACGGAAATCAACAGGGTGTTTAATGTAGTTATTTTATTTGAATAGTAGCCCCTTGTTTTAAACTACAAACTTTACAACTTGATCTTTTATAATAATACCTGAAATGGCAATAAACTGACCAATGAAGAGTTTTATGGTATGATTCTGTAACATTCATTTAACGGAGAGAGAAGGGACGTTACCGATGACAATTGTATATATCTTTGGGGCAGCCTTTGTGTGTGGGCTTATACTGCTTTTATACATGTTCAAGCAAGCAAAGGAAGAGACAATAAAGGAAGAAACATTGGCATTTCCTGAGTTTCCTGCCAGCTTCGGAAAGGTATCCATCTTTTTTATTTCTGATATTCATAGAAGAAAGCTATCTTCAGAATTTATACAGCAGCTCGAAGGGAAAGTCGATTTTGTTGTAATTGGCGGAGACCTTGCGGAGAAAGGCGTTTCTTTGGAACAAGTAAAAGAGAATATTCAAGTTTTGAAAAAGCTGGGTCTGATATTTTTTGTATGGGGTAACAATGATTATGAATTGGATTATCACGAACTGGATTCCCTGCTGTTGCACAACGGGGTGAAAATATTGGACAATACTGCTTTCAAGTTCGAGTCAGATACCGGGGAACTTCTTGAGATTATCGGGGTGGACGATATGATTCATGAAAGGGACGATTTGAAGCTTGCCTTGCAGGATGGGACAAAAGATAGCTTTAAAATCTTGGTCAGCCATGACCCGAAGGTAGTAGAAAAGTTCTCGGGTAAAGATAAAATCAGTCTTGTTTTAAGTGGACATACCCATGGAGGGCAAATCCGTATTTTCGGCTATGGACCTCACGAAAAAGGAGCAATCCTTCATCTTCCACACACCACGCTCTTAGTAAGCAACGGTTTTGGAACCACGATGATTCCTTTGAGACTTGGCGCTCCACCTGAAACCCATCTTTTAACGATAACGACGAAAATATGAAATGGGCGACTGGTTGGTCTGGTGATTGGACTGCTCAGTCGTTTTTTTAAAAGTATAGGAAATCGAAGTTTGTATTATTCAAAACCTATACAAAGTTTACACGATGAGTTTCCTCCTATATAATTCAACTAAGGATTTTGTTAGGAGAGAAAGGGATTTTTATGTCAAAAAATGAAGGTAAGTATAATATTAAAGCAGCCTCAAAAATGCTGGGAATTCAACCTGGGACGCTTCGTGCCTGGGAAAGAAGATATCAGATGATTGCACCCGTGCGTAACGACTCTGGTCATCGCCTTTATACGGAGGAGCATATTAAAATATTGAAGTGGCTTATCCAAAAAGTGAATAAGGGTTTTACCATTAGTCAGGCAGTATCCTTGCTTGATAAGGATCAACAGGCGCTCTTGGAGACTGATGGTAGTGATTCAACTGCCAATCAGGATTTTTCCAAGGATCTATTGGAGGAACTATTAAAGGCCCTACTTGAGTTTGATGAAGGCCATGCCCATGAAATAATGGATAAAATATTCAGCTTATATTCAGTCGAAAAGGTTTTGATTGATATTTTAGGAACATTACTAGTCAAGGTGGGGGACCTTTGGGAGAATGCGGAAATATCCAGTGCGCATGAGCATTTCGCATCCGCTTTTCTTCGTTCTCGAATTGGGATGATTCTCCATGGACTGCCAGTGAATGGATTTTTGCCCAAAACGGTATCGGTTTGTGGACCAGGGGAATGGCATGAGCTAGGGTTGTTGATCTATACGCTGTTTGTCAGAAGAAAAGGGTTCGAAACCATTTATCTTGGAACCAGCATAGCCGATAATGATATTCATATCGTGCTGAAGGAAATAAAACCGAAATTTCTATTTTTGTCCTGTACGCTATCCATCAACCTTCCGAAAACACTGGAAATGGTGGATGATCTGCACAGAGACTATCCGGAGCTGATTATTGGGCTCGGTGGCTCTGCTGTTGATAGGATGCCGGAGCATAAACAAAACGAGTATCAAGAATTTTTGATCGGAAACACCATGAAAGAATGGGAAGACTGGCTTAAACAACATATGGCTGCCAAGAATTAATATAATTTACTTCCATTCTATGGGGGAACGTAACGAACCAACTTACCACTCTTATCATAAAATGTAAGAAGTAGCAGGGTGTAAAGGTTGGGAGGAGTCTTTCATGCGGCTGGAACGAATCAACTACAATAAAATAAAGATATTCCTCACGTTTGATGACCTCGATGAAAGAGGGTTGACAAAAGAGGATCTATGGAAGGACTCGCAGAAGGTTCATCAGCTGTTCCGTGACATGATTGATGAAGCGAGCGAAGAATTGGGTTTTGAAGTGAGTGGCTCCTTGGCCGTTGAGGTATATGCATTACAAGCTCAAGGCATGGTCGTCATTGTAACATCCACGGATGAAGAGTTATTGGAAGAGGAATTTACCGATGACTACATCGAAATGCAAGTAACCGTTGATGAAAGTAATGAATTGTTTTATGAGTTCCATTCGTTTGACCACCTTATCGATTTAGCAAAACGTTTAAAGCACTTTCATATAAATGGTGGCATGATCTATTCACTCGAGAATATCTTTTATCTTCTTTTAGAGGAAGAAACGCCTCCAAGCATGGATATTGATGCGCTGATTGCTGTGTTATCAGAATACGGTTTTCCTTCTACCATGACTACTCACCGGGTGCACGAGTACGGAAAGATCATTATGGAGAAGAATGCTTTTCAACAATTGAATGCCTATTTCAACTGAGTTCCAGCCGTGTCTACGCTTTTTGTAGATAGGGCTGGTTTTGTTCTATTGTATTGATGTAGATACCAGTGGAAACTTCCCGGATGAATTGCCTTCCGTATATTGTTGTGTTCAGATCCGCTTTTCTTTGTAACCGTTTACAAATTTTTTTCTAAAATATTATTTTCTATCTTTGCATAAACGGTAGTAAGGTGTATACTATGTCATGAAGATGGACTTCGTAAATTTTGAGTGAAACAATCTAGGAGGGTACTTATGGTAGCCGAGAAAAGCAGCGAGCAGACTAATAAACATGAAGACAAGTTGGATGTATTGAAATCAACACAAGTTGTGATCCATAAAGCCTTGGAGAGGCTAGGCTATCCCGAGGAAGTATATGAACTTTTGAAAGAACCTCTTCGCATGTTAACAGTGAAAATTCCTGTCCGTATGGATGATGGATCTGTGAAGATTTTCACTGGGTATCGTGCTCAACATAATGATTCTGTAGGACCTACAAAAGGTGGAATCCGCTTCCATCCGAATGTAACTGAAAAAGAAGTTAAAGCGCTTTCCATTTGGATGAGCTTGAAATGTGGAATTGTGGACCTTCCGTATGGTGGAGGTAAAGGAGGAATCGTATGCGATCCTCGTGAAATGTCCTTCAGGGAACTGGAACGATTGAGCCGCGGTTATGTCCGCGCCATCAGTCAGATTGTTGGGCCAACTAAGGATATTCCGGCTCCAGACGTATTCACGAACTCTCAGATCATGGCTTGGATGATGGATGAATACAGCCGTATTGACGAATTCAACTCACCTGGATTCATTACCGGTAAACCGCTGGTACTTGGTGGATCACATGGAAGAGAATCAGCTACTGCAAAAGGTGTAACAATCTGTATCCATGAAGCGGCAAAGAAAAAAGGGATAGAGCTTAAAGGAGCCAAGGTTGTTGTACAAGGCTTCGGTAATGCTGGAAGCTACCTATCAAAGTTCATGCATGATGCAGGCGCTAAGGTGGTAGGTATCTCGGATGCTTATGGTGGATTGTATGACCCGAATGGACTTGATATCGACTATCTTCTAGATCGCCGTGACAGCTTTGGGACTGTAACTAAATTGTTCAATAATACAATTACAAATAAAGAGTTGTTGGAATTGGAATGCGATATCCTTGTTCCTGCAGCGATTGAAAACCAGATCACAGAAGAAAATGCCCACAACATCCGTGCTAAGATCGTGGTGGAGGCTGCAAATGGTCCTACTACAATTGAAGGTACACAAATTCTGACAGACCGCGGAATCCTTCTTGTACCTGACGTACTTGCTAGTGCAGGTGGAGTGACAGTTTCCTATTTTGAATGGGTGCAGAATAACCAAGGTTATTATTGGACCGAAGAAGAAGTGGAAGAAAAGCTTGAAAAAGTGATGGTGAAATCATTTAACAGTGTTTATGATACAGCTCAGAACCGCCGTGTTGATATGAGACTTGCAGCATACATGGTTGGTGCACGCAAAATGGCGGAAGCTTCCCGATTCAGAGGCTGGATTTAATTATTTGCACATCAACATACAATCCCCTATCATAAGTGATAGGGGATTTTTTCATGTCCTATTAATAATGTGTACGGAGTTGAAGCAACTGTGATTAACAGAGATGCCATCATTGTAGGTGGAGGACCTTGCGGTATATCGGCAGCGATTGCCTTGCAGGATATCGGGCTCTCCCCACTTGTGATAGAAAAAGGAAACATCGTCAATGCCATTTATCATTACCCGACTCACCAGACTTTTTTCAGTTCAAGTGAAAAGCTGGAAATCGGCGATGTTCCATTTATTACAGAGAACAGGAAGCCTGTCAGAATTCAAGCATTAACTTACTACCGTGAAGTGGTGAAACGAAAAAAGGTGGAGATAAATGCGTTTGAAAAAGTGGAATCGGTCCAAAAGCAGGAAGATGGTACGTTCCTTGTAAAAACCTCGAAAGAAACTTATCTGACAAAATATGTAGTGGTTGCAACAGGTTATTATGATAATCATAATAAATTGGCTATCCCAGGTGCAGATCTTGAGAAGGTAACCCATTATTTCAAAGAAGGACATCCTTATTTTAATAAGCATGTCACTGTAATTGGAGGAAAAAATTCCAGTGTGGATGCTGCATTGGAGTTGGTGAAGGGGGATGCACACGTGACGGTCGTGTACAGGGGCTCGACCTATTCCCCAAGTGTGAAGCCATGGATACTGCCTGAGTTTGACGCACTCGTCAGGAATGGTACCATCAAGATGGTTTTTGATGCAAATGTTACAGAAATAACCGAAGATACGGTAACCTATGCAACACGTGAAGGGAAAGAAGAAACAATCAGAAATGATTTTGTCTTTGCGATGATCGGCTATCACCCAGATCACCATTTCCTGACCAAAATGGGTGTGGAAATTGATCAGGAGTCAGGCAGACCGGCATTCAATCCTGATACGATGGAAACGAATGTTGAAGGCATTTTCATTGCTGGTGTAATAGCTGCCGGAAACAATGCAAATGAAATTTTCATTGAAAATGGCCGTTTTCATGGGGGTCAAATTGCAGCGTGTATCAAGAATAAAATGAAATAAATAAAGAGCCGTCCGAGTAGACAACCCTTTTGTCTGTCGGACGGCTTCTGTATTTTCATCGTTGATATATTGATTCTCGAGAAAAGAGAGGTTGAATAGTGTGAAAGACCTTTTCAAGGTGCGGGAAGTGCAAAAGGTCCATCATCAAGCGGATGAAAGACCTTTCAAGGTGGCGGGCAGGCAAAAGGTCCATCATCAAGCAGATGAAGGACCTTTTCATGGTGCCGGGCGGGTAAAAGGTCCATCATCAAGCGAATGAAGGGCCTTTTCATGGGCGGGCAGGCAAAAGGTCCATCATCAAGCGAATGAAGAACCTTTTCATGGTGCGGGAAGTGCAAATGGTCCATCATCAGGCGGATGAAGGACCTTTTCAAGGTGGCGGGCAGGCAAAAGGTCCATCATCAAGCAGATGAAGGACCTTTTCATGGTGGCGGGCAGGCAAAAGGTCCATCATCAAGCGAATGAAGGACCTTTTCATGGTGGCGGGCAGGCAAAAGGTCCATCATCAAGCGGATGAAAGACCTTTTCAAGGTGTAGAGCACCAAGCATGTAATTTATCTTAAAAAGAGTCTTTGTAACTCCTGGGCATCCTTCGTTTCTTCCAATGCCACAAGCAATTTGATTCGTGCCTTCTGACCGTTCAGGCCGTTGGAGAAAATGACTCCAAGTTGCTTTAACTGGCGTCCTCCTCCATCGTAGCCATAGATGTCCTGCACGATTCCGTTAAAACAGCGGGAAACGAGGACGACAGGGATTTTTGCATCTGTCAGTTCTTTTAATCCGTCCATAGTGGTAGGAGGGAGGTTGCCTTGACCAAGTGCTTCAATCACAACTCCGTCAACCCCCATATCTTTCATAAGAGAGAAAATGGCGGAATCCATTCCGGCATATGCCTTCAGCAGCATCACCTTTTTCGTTACATCCTTGATCGCATACTTGTCTTCTGAGACCGGAGAATGGTGAAAGGAAGCTCCCCGCTTTGTGACAATGCCAATCGGCCCGTATTGCGGACTCTGGAAAGTGGCAATATTGCTGGTATGCGTTTTTGTAACGTTTTTGGCAGTGTGAATCTCATCGTTAAGAACAACCAGTACCCCTTTGTTTTTAGCTTCAGTGCTAGCTGCGACTTTAACAGAAGAGAGAAGATTGTATGGTCCATCAGAGCCGATTTCATTGCTAGATCGCATCGCCCCTGTCAGGACAACCGGAACTTTTGTCTGTACGGTCAGATCAAGGAAAAACGCGGTTTCCTCCAATGTATCAGTCCCATGGGTAATGACGATTCCTTCATAGGATTTCTTTGTTACCTGGGCATCGATGAAAGTTGATAGCTCCCACATATGGTGCGGTGTCATGTGGGGTGAAGGCAGATTGAAAAGTTCATGACTTTCAATAATCAAATTAGGATCTGTGATTATAGGTGATGCGGATAGCGGATTTTTTTCTCCGGGAGAGACCTCCCCCTGTTCGTTTTCTGACATGGAAATCGTTCCACCTGTGTGAATGAGTAAAATCTTTTTCTTCATCTATTTTCACCTCATTAATATACAAACAATTCCAAAAAAACTGGATGTATCATTCCATTAATTACGATAACATGATACGATAAAAAAAAACAGATGGAAACGAGGCTTATTTATGCTGGGCGTTGTATCCGCCGGAATTGCTCCCGGCTTGGCGTTGCTGTCATATTTTTATTTACGGGATACGTTTCAGAAAGAACCGATATCCTATGTGTTCAAGATATTCATGTTCGGGGCACTGCTTGTGTTCCCGCTAATGTTCATACAATACGTGATTCAATTGGAAATGGGTGTGACCTCCAGTTTCATAAAAGCTTTTTTTATGTCGGGGCTGTTGGAGGAATTCTTCAAATGGTTTGTTTTGATTTATCTGGTCTATCGGAATGTGCATTTTGATGAGCATTACGATGGTATTGTATACGGAGTAGCCGTGTCGCTGGGATTTGCCACTGCCGAGAATATTCTGTTTCTCATCGCAAATGGAGTGGAACTTGCCATTGGGAGGGCAGTACTTCCTGTATCAAGTCATGCATTGTTCGGGGTCATCATGGGCTACTATCTAGGTAAAGGTAAGTTTTCCATTGAACAGAAGAAACATAGAATATGTTTGAGTCTTTCTTTATTTGTTCCTTTCTTGCTCCATGGTACATATGACATGATCATTCTCTCACAAAAGCATTGGGGATTTTACATGGTTCCCTTTATGATCTTTTTATGGTGGTTGGGATTGCGAAAAGTAAAACTCGCAAATACAGCATTAGTATAGCCTACAAGGAAAACATATCCTTGTAGGCTATTTTTTTTGAAAGAAGGCTATATAAGTGCGTAGATTTGATTTCATGTTGCTAGTTGTTGATTGGAGCAATAGGCGAAGACTCCTTGAAAATGCGAGCATTTTCTGCGTGCGATGTATCGCTTCCGAAGCTTTCCTTGTCCTGCGGGAGATAGCGATTAGTGGAGACCCCATAGGCGAATCCGAGGAGGCTCCGCAAACGTCCGAGGAAAGCGCAGCCTAGTGCGGAAATCAAAAGCGGTGTTTAACAGGTAAACTCTCCATATTTTGGAATGCTTCTTTTATTGGATGGAATCTGTATAAAATGCCAACATCTACAGAAAATACATCTAACAATTGTTTAAAGAAGACAAAGGAGGAAATGTAAGGTGAAGCGGTTACTAATAATTTCATGTATGTTCCTTATCAGCACCTGTATGCTATTTTCGATAAATCAGCCCAAAGTAAGTGCCTTTTCCGAGCAAATCATTCAAAAGGGTGCTACCGGGAATGATGTGGTCGAGCTTCAAGCACGTCTTCAATACAATGGATATTACCAAGCCAAGATTGATGGGGTTTATGGCTGGACTACATATTGGGCAGTTAAAAACTTCCAACATGAATTCGGGTTGGATGATGTCGATGGTCTGGTAGGTCCCAAAACGAAGGTTATGCTCAATAAAACCACCAAGTTCTATAAGGATTGGGTACATCAACAGATTAATAGCGGGAAAAGATTTACTCATTATGGCGGCATGGAGTTGAAGTATCAGGTGGAACCTTCTGCCGCTACTATGGAAAAAGCAAAGCAGGGTGCTGCAGCAAAATGGAAGCAGGAAAAAACGCAATTTCAGAAGCCTGCACCTCAAAAGGACCCAGCAAAGCCTGAACCACAACAGCAGGCGCCAGCCAAACCTGCGCCAGGGCAGCAACCTGCAGAGCCAGCACCGGAGAAACAGCCAACGCCGGAAAAACAGCCAGCAAAGCCTGCGCCGGAACCACAGGCACCTGCCGAACCTGCTCCAGAAGAACAGCCGGAGGAAGAAAAGCAGACAGCTACAAATATGCCTGGCGGTTATTCAGAGAACGATATTCAATTGATGGCTAATGCGGTATACGGTGAAGCTCGGGGAGAGCCTTATGAAGGGCAGATAGCTGTTGCAGCAGTTATTTTGAATCGAATTAACAGCCCAACATTTCCAAATACGGTTTCAGGGGTAATCTTTGAGCCGCTGGCATTTACGGCTGTAGCAGATGGCCAGATTTGGCTCACACCAAATGATACTGCCAAAAGAGCGGTCGTCGATGCCATTAATGGAATGGACCCTACTGAAGGTGCAACCTATTATTTCAACCCAGATACAGCAACAAGCGGCTGGATTTGGGGGCGTCCGCAAATAAAAAGGATCGGAAAACACATTTTCTGTGAATAAAGAGGGTGGAAAATTATGTTGAGACTTATCATTATCGCTGTTTTAGCAATAGCTGTTGCAGGAACAGGGTATTGGGGTTATCAGGAGCATCAGGAAAAAAACGCAGTCCTCATTAATGCGGAAAATAATTATCAGCGTGCATTTCATGACCTTGTATACCATGTGGACCTGTTACATGACAAAATTGGTACTACGCTCGCCATGAGTTCAAGGGAGCAATTGTCTCCATCCTTTGCAGAGGTTTGGAGAATAACATCAGAAGCTCAAAATGATGTGGGGCAGTTGCCATTAACTTTACTTCCCTTTAACAAGACAGAGGAGTTCCTGACAAATATCGGGGATTACACCTATCAGGTTGCGATACGTGACCTGGATAAGAATCCTTTATCAAAAGATGAATTTGATTCCTTGCAGACACTGTATCAAAAATCAGGTGAAATCAAGTCAGAGCTGAGAAAAGTGCAAAGCATGGTCATGAATCAAAACTTGCGCTGGATGGATGTAGAACTTGCATTATCAGCAAAAGACCAACCGCAGGATAATGGGATTATTGATGGCTTCAAAACTGTAGAGAAGAATGTGGAGGGGTATGAGGAAACAGATTTCGGTCCGACCTTTACATCCATGAACAAAAAGGATGAGAGCTTCAGCAGACTTTCCGGTAAGACCATAACAAGAGAAGAAGCCAAACAGGTTGCTGACCGCTACTTGGAGCTTGAAGGTAATGAAAAAATTACGATAACCGAAAACGGTGAAGGATCCAAGGTAGGATTCTACAGCCTGAAAATCGTGGATAAAAATCAGGTGGATACGTATATGGATATCGCCAAAAAAGGCGGTACTCCCATTTACATTGTGCAAAACAAAGAAGCAAAGCAAAAGAACATTAGCCTGAATGAAGCAACGGAAAAAGCCCGCAACTTCCTGAAGCAGAACAAGTTTGAAAGCCAGGATCTCTATGAAAGCGTGGAATACAATAAGCTTGGTGTATTCACTTTTGTTTCCAATCTGGATGGGGTGAGGATCTATCCGGATGCCATTAAAATGAAGGTAAGCCTTGAAACCGGAGAGATTGTCGGGTTTTCTGCAAAAGACTATCTGATGGCCCACCATCTTCGTGAAATTCCTGAACCTGGAATCACATACGAAGAAGCGACGGCAAGGATCAATGAAAATGTGATGATCATGGAGGATCGCTTAGCGGTCATCAATAATGATATTGGTGAGGAAGTCCTATGCTATGAATTCCTCGGGACCATTAATGAAGATACCTATCAGATTTTCATCAATGCCGAAAATGGAAGGGAAGAAAAAGTGGAAAAACTGAAAAATGCAGAAGAATTATATGATTTGTAATTGGAAAATCGTTAAGGAAAAGCTAAAATTTGGCTTTTCCTTTTTTTGTTTACATGGTTTAATTATAGTAACTAGGGAGCTTGGAAAAAGAGAGACAAGCACGAAAGTTAGGGGGCAATTTTTTTGTTGAAGACAGGGGTAATATTAACTCTTCATATGCAAAATGATGAAGGAGTGGAAAGGTATCGGTGTAAGGTTCAAGAAGTGAAGGGAAATGAATTTTACGTTGACTATCCAGTACACATCAAAAATGGAAAAACTACATACATAATAAATGGCACGCAATTGAACGTTTCATTTGTGACCGATGATGGGCTTGCCTATCATTTTGACAGCGAAGTCATGGGCAGAATAAAGCAATCCATTCCGATGATTCAGCTTTCCTATCCAGGACACGAACAGCTAATCAAAATACAAAGAAGAGAATATGTCCGTGTCGATGGCAGTGTAGATGTAGCTATACATCCCGATTCTGCCGAGTTTCAACCCTTTACCACTGTTACACATGATATAAGTGCAGGTGGCAGTTCCATTATGTTGCCCCAGGGAGCAACATTTCCTGAGTCTGGTACCATCCAGACAAATTTCGTCGTCCATCTTAACAATGGGGAGATCTATTATCTGAAATTAAAAAGTAAGGTGATCCGAATTGTGGATGGGAAAAATGGACGAAAGCGAGCTTCTTTACAGTTCGATCATATCAAAGAGCATGAAAGGCAAATAATCATCAAATATTGTTTTGAGCAGCAACTATTAATGAGAAAAACACACTGATGAGAATATTCACCACTTTTTTCAGTCATAATAAGTAGTAACACTGAGAAAATGTGGTGAGGGAAAAATGAAAAGGTTAGAAGGTATTATCGTAAAACTTCTAATTATTCAACTGTTTTGTCTTGTGATAGCTCAAGCATTGATTCTCTACACGGAGGTTTCCCCTTTCTTGACAAAGGTTGTTCAGTATGAAGGGGTAGATGGTATGGAGATCATGGAGCATATAGAAACATTCGACCAAAATAGATGATTATGATAAAATAATGAAGATTATACGTCTGAAATCTGCAGGGGAGACCTGCTTTTTTCATTATAGGGCAAGAAATAGATCAGTACATACGAGCGATGGAAGATAGGGCTTTATTCTTCAAATTTTGTTCGTTAGCAGGAGGAATTATGAACAATCATCATTTATCAGTAGCAATCGACGGACCGGCCGCAGCTGGGAAGAGTACTGTGGCAAAAATCGTAGCAGGGAAATTGGGCTACATCTATATTGATACAGGTGCAATGTATCGGGCAGTAACTTTTCAGGCTCTTCGCCATGATATTGACCTTGAGGATGAAGAAGCGCTGCAAAGCTTAGTGGAAAAGATGGATATCGATCTGCGTGCGGCTGCCAAACATGAGCAGCATGTATTCATTAATAACGAAAATGTTACAGAGGATATTCGGACACATAATGTGACAAACTCCGTATCCATTGTAGCCAAGCATAAGGCTGTCAGAGAAGAGATGGTGGAACGCCAGCGAATCCTTGCCAAAAGAGGCGGAGTAGTGATGGATGGGCGAGACATCGGTACACATGTATTACCTCATGCAGAAGTCAAAGTATTCCTGTTGGCATCTGTGGATGAGCGTGCTAAAAGAAGACACGCAGAGAACTTGGCAAAAGGTTTTGAATCCGATTTGGAAAAACTGAAAGAAGAAATTGCACGACGTGATAAACTGGATTCAGAAAGAGAGTTTGCTCCACTTGTGAAAGCGAATGATGCAATAGAAATAGATACAACGTCCCTATCTATCGAACAAGTTGTGGAAAAGATTATGGACATTGTCAAAAACACGGAAAGGATCAACAAAGCATGACCTTCTACTCATTTGCTAGATTTATCGTTAGTGTTGCTTTAAAGCCGTTGTATCGTATAAAAGTGGTAGGTGAAGAGAATATTCCGAAAGAGGGACCGGTTCTGTTATGTTCCAACCATATAGATAATCTTGATCCTCCGGTAGTAGGTATAACTTCCCCAAGAACCGTTCATTTCATGGCAAAAGAAGAAGTTTTCCGTGTACCGATTCTAAAGACCATTTTACCAAAATTGCACGCATTTCCAGTGAAAAGGGGAATGAGTGATCGCGAAGCACTACGAACTGCAATAAAGGTTTTGAAAGAGGGGCATCTTCTGGGGCTTTTTCCTGAAGGAACAAGAAGCAAGACTGGTGAACTGCAGAAGGGATTGGCCGGTGCCGGATTTTTTGCACTAAGAAGTGAGGCAGTGGTTGTACCATGTGCTATAATTGGACCGTATAAGGCGTTTCAGCCATTAAAGGTTGTTTATGGCAAGCCGATTGATTTTGCAGAATATCGCAAGGAGAAAGTCTCCGCGGAGGAAGCTACCCTTATCATCATGAATTCCATCAAGGATCTTTTAGAAAAAAATAAATAGTTTAAGAGTTTTGACTTGACAAAATGTCCTATTTATTAGAAGTTAATAGAAAGAAGTTAAAATATTTGATGAATTTTGCTTGAAAATAGCTATTTTTTTCATCAAAGCTTCACTCTGTCTGTTTAACAATAGATGGAATCTAATCCATTTATGAATTATTACACGAAACATGCAACTTTGTTTAAGTGCATATGGTAGTGCTTGGACTTTTGTCCGACTGCTATTCATATATACGTAACGGCTACCGTTACTTACATAAATAATGGAATAGTTGGTTTGTATAGAGGAGGTAATAATATGGTAGAAGACATGAATCAAGTAGAAGTGAAAAATTTAGAGGTTGGTACCAAAGTGACTGGAACTGTTACTAAGGTGGAAGAAAAGCAGGTTCTGGTTTCTATAGAAGGAAGCAAGCTGGATGGAATCATTCCAATCAGTGAGCTGTCAAGCCTTCATGTAGAAAAGGCTACAGATGTTGTGGCAGAAGGGCAAGAGCTTCAGCTGAAAGTGACAAAAGTGGAGGATGAGCTTTTGGTCTTATCCAAAAAAGCGGTAGACGCAGATTTGGCATGGGAAGATCTTCAAAAGAAATTTGAATCCAAAGAGGTATTTGAAGCGGAAATCAAAGACGTTGTAAAAGGCGGCTTGGTAGTGGACCTTGGTGTTCGCGGCTTTGTGCCTGCGTCCTTGGTGGAAAATCATTTTGTTGACGATTTCTCTGATTATAAAGGGAAAACATTGACCTTCAAAGTGGTTGAATTGGAAAAAGAAAAAAATCGCGTAATTCTTTCCCATAGAGCTGTTGTGGAGGAAGAAATGAAAAATAAAAAGCATCAAGTGCTCGATTCCATTGAGACTGGCCAAGTACTTGAAGGTACTGTACAACGCATCACCGATTTCGGTGCATTTGTTGATATCGGTGGAGTGGACGGACTGGTTCATATTTCCCAGCTTTCCTATGAACATGTAACAAAGCCTTCCGAGGTGGTTACTGAAGGGCAAAAGGTACAAGTGAAGGTACTTTCTGTCGATCGTGACAATGAAAGAATCTCCCTTTCCATTAAAGAAACTCTTCCAGGACCTTGGAGTCAGGTTTCTGAGAATCTTTCAGCTGGAAGCGTTACAGAAGGTGTAGTAAAACGCCTTGTTTCATTCGGAGCATTCGTTGAAGTTCTCCCAGGTGTGGAAGGGTTGGTTCATATTTCCCAAATCTCCAACAAGCATATCGGAACTCCACATGAAGTTCTTTCTGAAGGGGAAAAGGTCCAGGTAAAGGTATTGGACATCAATGTTAACGAACAACGAATTTCCTTAAGCATCAGAGAATTGGAAGAGCCTGAACAGGAAGAGGACTACAGCCAATATAGCCATTCCGACGAATCCGGCGGTTTTCAGCTAGGGGATTTGATTGGCGACAAATTGAAAAAACTTAAAAAATAATTTTATAGGTGATAAACGGTGAGCAGAGCAAAAAGGAAAATGGACCATATCAAGCATGCTTTATCAACAGGTCAACAAAGACAACATGGTTTTGAGGATGTTATGTTCGTTCATCAAAGCTTGCCGAACTCCAGTGTTTCATCTGTTCAATTGAATACAAAAATAGGCGAACTTGCTTTAAGTTCGCCTATTTTTATCAATGCAATGACTGGTGGAGGCGGGGCAGAGACACTGGAAATCAACAGGGGTCTTGCTGCAGTGGCAAGGGAATGCAAGCTTGCATTGGCAGTCGGTTCTCAAATGTCTGCAATTAAAGACGTGGATGAAAGGATTACGTATGAAATAGTACGTAAAGAAAATCCAGACGGAATCATCTTTGCGAATCTAGGGAGTGAAGCGTCAGTTGAGCAGGCGGTTCAAGCCGTCGACATGCTTGCTGCTGACGCGCTGCAGATCCATTTTAATGTAATCCAGGAACTTGTAATGCCAGAAGGGGATCGGGACTTTACTGGTGCCCTCAATAGAATGGAGAAAATAGCTTCTTCGATTGATGTGCCAATCATTGTGAAAGAAACTGGTTTTGGCATGAGCAGAGAAGCTGCTCGTAAGCTTTCGGATGCAGGAGTATCCATTATTGATGTCGGCGGTTTTGGGGGAACAAATTTCTCCAGAATAGAGAACGAACGTCGGGAAAATCGACTTACCTACTTTGATGACTGGGGAATTTCCACGACATCCTCCATAGCAGAAGTGAGTCACTTTGTGCCGGAAGCAACAATCATAGGCTCAGGTGGTATACAAAGTGCCCTTGATATAGCAAAATCTATTGCACTCGGTGCATCAGCTGTTGGAATTGCAGGGTATTTTCTTCGTGTTTACTTGGATGAGGGCCAGGAAGCCTTATGTCGATTGATTGCTAATGTGCATGAGGACCTTAAAATGCTCATGACTGCTGTGGGGGCTTCTACTATTGAAGATCTGCAGCGCGTACAATTGGTTCTACGCGGAGAAACCTACCATTGGCTGACCCAGCGTGGAGTGGATACGAGCAGATATAGTAATCGGTAAATCCTTTTCTCGTTGCTTTATTTTTAGGCTATGTTTAACACCGCTGTTGATTTCCACAAAAGGCACAGCGACCCAAGGGGCGGTGATGGAGCCTCCTCGGGCTTTGCCCTGCGGGGTCTCCAGCCTACCGCTACCTCCCGTAGGAGTCTACGCCTTTTGCTCCAATCAACAGGGTGCTTATGGTATACGCCTTATTTCTTAATCGATCAATTACCAATAAATAATCATAAAAAAGCAGCGGTCCCATTTTTGGGGGACCGCTGCTTTTTGTATGCTTATCTATTACGCTCTCTTGCCTCTTTTGGACCTTCAAGCTTTGTTGCACCGGGATATTTCAAAGACTGATCACGGTCTGACTCTGTTCGCTTCTGCGCTTTCAATTTCTTCTCCTGTCTATCTTTTCCCATTTTATCACCTCAAGAAGATTAATTATCTGATTTATTATTTGCTCCTTTTGAAAAAAGATACGAAGTACCGTGACTAGCTTTCTGATTTTTTACCCATAATGGATGGTGTGATGGGAGGGAAATGGCATGGTATTGGAAGGATTATATTTTTATTTTCTATCTTGGGTCGGTTGGATCATTGTGACCTTCTTTTTTGCAAAGAGTCAACAGAGGTTTCTTTTGTCTGCACTTCTTTTATTGATGATTATCGGCTCTAATACATTTATTCCATTTGTTGATTTTCAAGTAAGCGTTTCCTTTATCGTACTTGCGATTACGGCAATCATTCTGCTTGTCAATGTGTTGAAGAAACATATTTTGCTTCATTATTTTTCCATAAGTACAGTTGCACTTGCCTATGTGTGCTTTAAACTTTTTGAGATTTATGATCCGGTTTGGATTATATTCAATCGAACTTGGATGCTTTCCATCATTCTCTTGTATTTGGGATTATTGCTTTTCAAATCAAAAAGCGAGAGGTATGTTTTTCTTTTGACGGGGCTGTTGATGGGGGAACTTCTCAGCATATTCGTGTTACATTCCGTCTTTCGTTATTCCGTCATAGGATCCTTTGAATTCCTGGATGTATTTTCTTTAACGGTTTCAGGGTTATCGGTCTGGGTATTTTTTGAAACAGTCACCGTTTATCTGGATGGCTTCATACAAAAGCGTGTAAAGGAGAAACAAGGATGAACGAATACACTTACCCTATCCTTTTTGGTGTTATAATAGGGCTCGCCACAAGGATATATATGCTAAAAACGGATTATAGGCAGTATCCGACGTATTTACATGGAAAGGTCATTCACTTGTCGCTTGCTTTCATCGCAGCGGGTCTTGGTACGATAGCTGTTCCTGCTATCATGGAAGAGGAGTTTGCGGCCATCACGTTCCTTGCTCTTGCTGCATCACAGTTTCGTGATGTACGTAATATGGAAAGAAACACGTTGACGGAACTGGATGGCTATGAGCTTGTACCAAGAGGCAGTACCTACATAGAGGGTATTGCAATCGCATTTGAAGGTAGAAATTACTTGGTGATCATCACATCGTTTTTGGCTACATTAGCGTATCTTGTAGGAAACTTCTGGGTGGGGCTAGTAGTGGGAATTTCTGCGATGCTCATTTCCCACCGACTGATGACAGGAGGACAAATCAAGGACATTGTAGAAATTGAATACGTTAAACCGCATTTCAAGGATGCTGGGCTCTATGTGGACAATATATATATCATGAATATAGGTTTGCCGGATAGGCAGAAGGAAGTCCTGCAATATGGAATGGGATTTATTCTGACACCGAAAAATTTTAATGCAAGAAGCACCATTGCCAATCTTGGACAAAGGCAAGCGATTCTTCATGATATGTCGACTGCTCTCGGAGTCTACCGTGATTCCGGAACTCCGGCTCTGGTACCGCTAGCCAAAAGGGATCTCAATGACGGACGCGTAGGGGTATTTGTTTTACCACAGGAACAGGACCTTGAAATTGCACTTTCGATATTGGGGCAGGTTCCTACCTTGGAGAACGCAATAAGGATGCCGGCGGAAAAAATCAAAGAGAAGGTAAAATAATATGGAAATGGAAAAATATATTTTAGCGGTCATTACTACAAACTCGTCCAAAATAGCGGGCGGCGCTCCTGTATTCACATGTGACACGAAAGAGGAGATGGAGTTTGTTGCAGCAAACCTTGAAGCGATCCTGGATGGAATTGCCCATGGATTGGGTGAGGAGCTATATATCATTGTGAAGCATTAGACTCACAGGAAGATGGGTGTGGAAAAAGTCAGACTTCCTTATTGGAATCAATAATGTTAAACTATTCTAGTTAGACCCTTCCGGCTTTAGGAGGGTTTATTTTATTAATGTTTAACCTTTTTGTCTTATCTTTTTCACAATAGGTAAAGACTAGAGGATATGGGAAAAGCGAAAAGTAGAGTTTCTTCATCAACTTGATAGAGAATTTTTACATAAATATTTAGAAAATTGGGAGGGTGGTCAAGATGCCAAAACCAACCGTTGCGATTGTCGGAAGACCGAATGTCGGGAAGTCGACCATATTTAATCGTATTGTAGGAGAAAGAATTTCCATTGTAGAAGATATTCCTGGGGTAACTAGAGACCGAATCTATAGCTCGGGAGAATGGTTAAACCAATACTTTAATCTAATTGATACTGGTGGAATAGAAATCAGTGATGCGCCATTTATGACGCAAATTCGTGAACAAGCTGAAATCGCCATTGATGAAGCGGATGTCATCATTTTCATGACAAATGGACGCGAAGGATTGACCACAGCGGACGAAGAGGTGGCAAAAATTCTCTACCGCTCCAAAAAGCCGGTCGTTGTAGCTGTAAACAAAGTGGATAATCCGGATATGAGAGATACATTATATGACTTTTATGCATTAGGCTTTGGAGAGCCGATTCCAATTTCAGGTTCCCATGGATTGGGGCTTGGAGATCTATTGGATTTGGTTATTGCCAATTTCCCTAACAAGCAGGAGGAGGAATATGATGATGATACCATCAAGTTCTCTCTTATCGGTCGTCCGAATGTCGGGAAGTCTTCCCTTGTGAACGCACTACTTGGAGAAGAGCGAGTGATTGTCAGTGATATTGCCGGTACTACCCGCGATGCCATTGATACACCATACAAGTACGATGGCAAGGAATACGTTATCATCGATACTGCAGGTATGCGAAAAAAAGGGAAAGTGTACGAGACTACCGAAAAGTATAGTGTATTACGTGCTTTGCGTGCAATTGAACGCTCCGACGTAGTTCTAGTCGTAATAGACGGCGAAGAAGGGATCATCGAGCAGGATAAGAAAATTGCAGGCTATGCCCATGAGGCAGGGCGTGCCATCGTGATTGTAGTGAACAAGTGGGACGCTGTGGAAAAAGACGACAAGACCATGAAGGAATTTGAGCAGAAAATTAGAGATCATTTCTTATTCCTGGACTATGCTCCAATTGTTTTCCTATCTGCGAAAACGAAGAAGCGTGTGCATACGTTGATTCCTAAAATTGATCTGGCAAGTGAGAACCATGCAATGCGTGTTGTGACAACCGTCCTGAACGATGTCATCATGGATGCAGTTGCGATGAATCCTACACCTACAGATAAAGGGCAAAGATTGAAAATCTATTATGCGACTCAAGTGGCTATCAAACCGCCGACATTTGTCATCTTTGTAAATGATCCGGAATTGATGCATTTCTCTTACAAGCGATTCTTGGAAAACCGTATCCGGGATGCGTTTGGATTTGAAGGAACCCCTATTAAACTTATTGCACGTCCACGTAAGTAATGGAGAGGGAGTGAGTTCGTGAAAAAGGTAGCAGTTCTTGGTGCCGGAAGCTGGGGCACCGCACTGGCGATGGTGTTGGCAGACAATGATCACGAAGTACGTCTTTGGGGTCATAAAAAAGAGCAGATTGATGAGATCAATACAACCCACACTAACAATAAATATTTGAAAAACATTTCTCTATCAGAGGGGATTGTCGGTTACACCTCGATGGAGCAAGCTGTATCAGGTGTTGATGCTATTGTGCTGGCAGTTCCTACAAAAGCGATGAGAGAGGTATGTCAGCAGGTCAAGCAGTACCTGGACACTCCTCATCTGTTTGTGCATGTGAGTAAAGGAATTGAACCTGATACACATCTTCGTGTCTCTGAGGTCATTGAGGAGGAGCTTCCTGAAAACGTGAGGGAAGCGGTTGTGGTACTTTCAGGCCCTAGTCATGCAGAAGAGGTAAGCTTAAGGCAGCCTACTACTGTTACAGCTGCGTCCTCCAATCTGAAAGCTGCGGAAAAGGTGCAGGACCTATTCATCAACCAACATTTCCGTGTTTATACCAACACGGATGTGGTCGGTGTGGAGATAGGCGGATCTCTGAAAAATATTATTGCCCTGGCAGCAGGTATTACCGATGGTCTCGGGTATGGCGATAATGCGAAAGCGGCCCTTATTACACGAGGGCTCGCGGAAATCGCCCGTCTGGGAAGCTGTTTGGGTGCAAACCCGTTAACCTTCCTCGGGCTGACCGGAATGGGAGATTTGATTGTAACATGTACGAGTGTGCATAGCAGAAACTGGCGTGCAGGAAATATGCTTGGTAAAGGTATGAAGCTCGATGAAGTACTAGAAAACATGGGAATGGTAGTCGAGGGTGTCCGTACGACGAAAGCGGCTTACCAACTGTCCCAGAAGCTGCAGGTGAAAATGCCGCTCACCTCCGCTCTTTACCATGTACTATTCGATGGCGTAGATCCGAAAGATGCAGTGGACGAACTGATGAGCCGCAACAAAACCACCGAGCTTGATGATCTGGCCCAATTACTTGGAGATCGCTTCTCTTCTTAAGGAAGAGGAGCTTTTTTTTACGATTGTTCGGGAAGAAATTTTTTTGAAAATGAACACCCAATTGGGCTCCCTGCATAATGTATAAAGAAGAATTGATGGGAGGGTGCTTTCGTTAATCTATACTAATCCATAATTTTTACATGCTTTATTTGCGATAAATAGGCATTTGGCGATGCATGTATGCATGACGCCGCATATGATGTGAATGAGGATATCACTGGTTGAGCTGTGGGATTGGAATATTTAGTTCTATTACATGCTTGCTGAAGTAAAACAGCCCCTTTTACTTCAGCTTTTTTTGTCCGCATTTTTGTCCGTTTTGTGACCCGTTTGCTTGGACAAGCAGGCTGAGTACAGCAATTGGAGTTTTTTTCATGTTTATATTATGCTATAATGTTTGACGGAAAAGGAGAGATGAGAATGTCACCTGCATTGATGAAAATGTGGATTTCGTTTGTTGCGATGGGCTTTATGGTCATATCCGTACTGACTGTATACTTCACTAGATTTAAAGTTGAAAATAATGTAATCAGGATTATTTTGAATACAATTGCTTTTCTGTTGATCATAGTCGCTGGACTTATCATCTTTTATGTTGTGTTTAGTGGGCCAGTACCTGAAAGTGTCTAAATGCACAGGTTCTAGAAAATAGTGATAAAGGTGGAAAAATTTATGCCGTTAAATAAGTTCCTCCTCCTAGTAGGAATGGCAGCGATGATGATGCTGCTGACAGGTTGTTTGTATCCACAGGACCGTTTGACGCAAAATCAGGTTCCCTATCAGGATCAGCTTGCGGCCGTTCAATCAGCGGTCAATCAATATCGTGAGGCAAGCGGTGGGCTGCTTCCGATAAAAGACAGGGATATGGAAACGCCTATCTATCAGAAGTATCCGATAGATTTCAATAAACTGTCACCAAAGTATATGCAGGAGCCACCCGGAACGGCGTATGAAAGCGGTGGGGTTTATCTCTATGTCCTGGTTGACGTCGAGGAGAACCCAACTGTAAAGCTGATCGACCTTAGAATTTCTGAGCAAATCCGTGATTTGAATGTGCGCATTTCCATATATAAAAGCTCAAATGGTGGTTATGCTCCGGTAAAGGAAGTCATCGGCGATTCTGCGTTCCGTGTGGATTGGGACAAGCTTGGGTTCTCTGAGGAACCACATGCCGAAAGTCCTTACTCCGGGAAAAATCTTCCATTTATTTTAGATGAGAATGGAGAAATCAAAGTAGACTACTCCATGGATCTTTATGATTTCCTTCAAAAGCACGACCATCGTTTCAAAGAAGGCGAGGATATCAGGGAGATATTGGTCGATAACTCCGTATTTGTCCCTGCATTTTCATTGCCGTATACACTAGACGAAAATAAAGAGCCTGTGATTACAAATTCTGATAATAATTAGTCATGAACCCTTTTTTAGAGAATACATTCTAAAGAAGGGTTTTTTGTTATTCCAAAGCAAGAAAACCTTCGTTGATCATAGCTGACAATCTTTAAATAAAAATACAGTTGAGAGGGATTTAATTTTCTAAAAGTAGTCATATTTAATTAGGACAACATCATACACATATAGTGTCATAGATTCTATTCTTACTAGAAAATGAATATCCCAAGATAAATGTCGGGAGGGAATCACTTGGAAAAAGTAGATATTTTCAAAGATATCGCTGAACGGACTGGCGGCGATATATATTTAGGGGTCGTAGGCGCTGTTCGTACAGGGAAATCAACGTTCATCAAAAGGTTCATGGAGTTAGTGGTTCTGCCGAATATCGGTAATGAGTCGGATAAAGCTCGGGCACAGGATGAGCTTCCGCAAAGTGCAGCAGGAAAAACAATCATGACAACAGAGCCTAAGTTCGTACCTAACCAGGCAGTAAAGGTGAGGGTGGATGAAGGCCTTGATGTGAATATTCGCCTGGTTGATTGTGTCGGTTATACGGTACCTGGTGCAAAAGGGTATGAAGATGAAAATGGGCCAAGAATGATCAACACTCCATGGTATGAGGAACCGATTCCTTTCCATGAAGCGGCCGAGATCGGCACGAGAAAGGTAATTCAGGAGCATTCCACAATCGGTGTTGTCATTGCAACGGATGGTAGCATCGGTGAAATTCCACGCAGAGATTATATCGAAGCGGAAGAGCGTGTGGTGGAAGAGCTGAAGGAAGTTGGTAAGCCGTTCATCATGGTTATCAATACTGTTCAGCCGCATCATCCAGAAACAGAAGCATTAAAAAGAGAACTTTGTGAGAAGTATGATATCCCTGTCATCGCCATGAGTGTGGAGAGTATGAGGGAGTCTGATGTCTTCAATGTACTAAGGGAAGCGCTATTCGAGTTCCCGGTGCTGGAAGTGAACGTCAATCTTCCTAGCTGGGTAATGGTGCTGAAAGAGAGCCACTGGCTGCGTGAAAGCTACCAGGAGGCAGTTAAGGATACAGTCAAGGATATTAAACGCCTGCGAGACGTTGACAGGGTTGTCGGCCAATTCAGTGAGTATGAGTTCATTGATCGTGCTGGGCTTGCGGGCATCGAAATGGGCCAGGGGATCGCCGAGATCGACCTCTATGCTCCGGATGACCTATATGACCATATTTTAAAAGAGGTAGTAGGAGTCGAGATCAGAGGGAAGGATCATCTACTTCAATTGATGCAGGATTTTGCCTACGCAAAGGCTGAGTATGATCAGGTGTCCGACGCTTTGAGAATGGTAAAGCAGACTGGCTATGGTATTGCCTCTCCTGCCTTGAGCGATATGAGCCTCGAGGAGCCGGAAATCATCCGTCAAGGGTCACGCTTCGGTGTGAGACTCAAGGCGGTAGCACCATCCATTCATATGATCAAGGTGGATGTGGAATCTGAATTTGCACCAATCATAGGTACGGAAAAACAAAGTGAGGAGCTGGTGCGCTACCTCATGCAGGACTTTGAGGATGATCCGCTTTCCATCTGGAATTCAGACATCTTCGGCCGTTCCCTCAGTTCCATTGTTCGTGAAGGGATCCATGCGAAAATCTCCTTGATGCCTGAAAATGCGAGATATAAGCTGAAAGAAACGCTCGAGCGAATCATCAACGAAGGCTCTGGTGGTTTGATCGCGATAATTCTATAAAGTAAGTTTCTGTAAGAGCACATTGTAGAAATTTTTTCTGACACTAGCTGTTGATTGGAGCAATAGGCTAAGACTCCTGCGGGAGGAAGCGTTTAGTGGAGACCCCACAGGCGCAAATGCGCCGAGGAGGCTCCACAAACGCCCCGCGGAAAGCGAAGCCTAGTGCGGAAATCAACAGCGGTGCAATACAGAGCTTAAAAAAATATGTCGAATAGGTTTAACGGCTCCCCCAATGGTGGTACTTTACACAAATGGGGAGCTGTTTTTGATTTTTGTAACGGAAATCCCTTGCCTAGTGCATTTTCATATGTTAATCTACTAACAGAAAATCTTCTCTTAATTGGCGAATAATTCCTATAAAAATCGCTTTTTTAAGAGAAATTTGTTGAAATCTAGTGATTAATGGGGTAATATAAGCCTTGTTACAAGATTTACAGCATAATGATGTATAGAATGATTGAAAACTGTGAAGAAATGTTAGTACTAGGCTTTTACTAGACCTAATCAGCATCTTGGTCTATTATAGTGATTAAACTCCCTTTGGGAGGAGGTGAATGGCATGAACAAGACAGATTTGATCAATGCAGTTGCTGAAGCGAGTGAACTTTCTAAAAAGGACGCTACTAAAGCAGTTGATGCTGTTTTCGATACAATTTTAGATGCACTGAAAAACGGTGACAAAGTTCAATTAATCGGTTTTGGTAACTTTGAAGTACGTGAGCGCGCTGCGCGTAAAGGTCGTAACCCACAAACTGGGGAAGAGATCGAAATCGCTGCTAGCAAAGTACCAGCTTTCAAACCTGGTAAGGCTTTAAAAGATGCTGTTAAATAATTAACAGCTACATATCAAATGATTGTCATCAGTAAGAGGCGCATGTGTTTGCGCCTCTTTCTTTTTGCTTTTATAAAAAAACTTATGCTAGAATCACATTATAGCTATTTGTATGATAAGTGGGAGGAAAAGAGTAATGACACAAGTAAATACAGCACAAATTGAACAAGCTGTTCGTTTAATATTAGAAGCGATTGGAGAAGATCCAAATCGCGAAGGTCTGCTGGATACACCAAAACGTGTAGCAAAAATGTATACGGAAGTTTTCTCAGGACTGAATGAGGATCCGAAAGAACACTTTAAAACAGTATTTGGCGAAGCCCATGAAGAACTTGTTCTAGTAAAAGATATCTCCTTCTTCTCAATGTGTGAGCATCACTTGGTGCCATTCTTCGGAAAAGCGCATGTAGCCTATATTCCTAAAGGTGGAAAAGTAACGGGATTAAGCAAGCTTGCAAGAGCGGTGGAGGCTGTTGCAAAACGTCCACAGCTGCAGGAACGAATCACATCAACGATTGCGGACTCCATTGTCGAATCACTTGAACCGCATGGTGTCATGGTAGTCGTAGAGGCTGAGCATATGTGCATGACCATGCGTGGTGTGAAAAAGCCTGGCGCCCTTACGATTACTTCTGCAGTCCGTGGAGTACTTGAAAAAGATCCGGCTGCAAGAGCGGAAGTTCTGTCCTTCATTAAAGGATAGATTGTATAAAGTCGTTTCGACTCATTAAGTAATATTTAGGAGGGTTCGAATGAGCCAGACACATCCAAATGATTTTATCGTCATTAAAGCAAAGGAAGACGGTGTAAGTGTAATTGGACTGACACGTGGAACGGACACGCGTTTTCACCATTCAGAAAAACTCGACAAAGGTGAAGTGATGATCGCCCAATTCACCGAGCATACCTCTGCAATCAAAATAAGAGGAAAAGCACTTATCCAATCCGCTCATGGGGAAATGGATACGGAATAATAAGAAAAACTGAGGGCGCCGAGCCCCCTTGATAGAAGCCAAGAGCAGAAGAGATTTATCTTTCTGCTTTTCTTCTATTCTGCATCTGATTCCAACTTTACGTTTCGACTGCATAAAACAGGTTAAACTAAAAGAAAGATAGTTCATTATCGACATTATGCCTCACTAATGTGCTATAATTAGCTTTGTCTATTCAAAGAAAGTGTAAGTTGAATATAGAGTAATCCAGCTTGACCAGGATTACCTGTTAAGCAAACAGCTATTCAACTGCACTGCATAAGTTAATTTTTTCTTCTCCGTAAGAAAAAGGAACAAGGGTGGTCTTTAGTGAGTAATATTCAATTACATATCTCAGAAATTAAAGAGCAGTTACATAAATTGATTACACATCCATACTTATCGAAACATATAGAATATCCCGTTATTGATGAGGATAAGCTTCTCCTCCTCTATACGGCCTTGGAATCCATCCCATTACCAGTTGAGAAAAAGGAGAAATACATCCTTTCCACCATGCTGGTGCAAATCGCCCTTGATACCCACGACTTGGTAACGAATGCAAAAATGGACCACATGAAAACGGATACCGCTAAAAACAGGCAGCTAACTGTACTCGCAGGAGACTATTACAGTGGCCTTCATTATCAGTTGCTGGCTAAAGTGGACGATATCACCATGATCAAACTCCTTGCGAACTCGATTAAACAAATCAATGAACATAAAATCGCGTATTACCAAAAAGAGTTTGATGGAATGGAAATGTTGATGGATAGTCTCGCGAAAATTGAGTCATCCCTCATTCAATCCGTCTCCCAGTATTGTTCCGATGCAATGTTCAAGGAACTGAGTGTCAATTTTCTTTTATTAAAGCGCTTAATCGCAGAGCGAAAAAAGTACTGCATGGAAAAGTCCTCTCATTTTTTCGATATGATGAAAAGAATAGCTATTTCCAAGAGTCAACTTGAAAAGTCAGATACATCGAAAGAACAGGAAACCTATATTCTTTATCTGATAGACCGTTATATTGAACATGTAAAGAAAACGATCGATCAACTGGCGGGATCCATCCCGAACATGAATCTCCTTTTAAAAAAACGGATCCAGGAGTTGTTTTATGAGGTTCCGTTTTCAACAAAAAAGTTTGTGGAAGAAGGGTAAACAATGCAGCATCCATCAAAAGAGGAAAGAGTGCATGGAGTTTTTGAAAAAATCTATAAAAACTATGACAAGATGAATTCCGTCATCAGCTTTCAGCGTCATGTTGCATGGCGAAAGGATACCATGAAAAGAATGGACGTCCAAAAAGGGACAACTGCCTTGGATGTTTGCTGTGGTACGGGGGACTGGACCATCTCCATGGCAGAAGCAGTAGGAAGTACCGGAAAGGTAATCGGGCTGGATTTCAGTGAAAACATGCTTTCCATCGGAAAAGAAAAGGTTAAGAACCTTTCCCTGCAAAACATTGAACTTATCCATGGAAATGCGATGGCACTTCCTTTCGAAGATAACACCTTTGACTATGTGACCATCGGATTTGGTCTTCGGAATGTTCCGGATTATTTCCAAGTTCTGAAGGAAATGTACCGTGTGGTGAAGCCTGGAGGAAAAGTGGTCTGTTTGGAGACATCCCAGCCGACCATTATCGGATTTAGGCAAATGTACTTCCTATACTTCCAATATGTCATGCCGATGCTTGGTAAGATCTTTGCAAAAAGCTATAATGAATATGCTTGGCTTCATGAATCTGCAAAGGATTTCCCCGGGATGAAGGAATTAAAAGCAATGTATGAAAAAGTAGGTTTCCAGCCTGTACAAGTAAAGGCTTATACTGGTGGAGTTGCTGCCATGCATTTAGGAGTTAAACCTAGAAAATAGTTTGTAAAGGTGACCTACATGAAATTAAAGATGATGTATTCCTTTTTAAATAGCGATTTGCAAATAATAGAGAATGAATTGGAAGAGACGATTCAGTCGGAACGTGCCCTGCTTCAGGAAGCATCCCTTCATCTGCTGCAGGCAGGCGGCAAAAGGATCAGACCTGTATTTGTCCTGTTAGCCGGTAAATTTGGTCAATATGACATTCATAAAATCAAATACGTTGCGGTTGCACTCGAACTCATACATATGGCCTCGCTTGTTCACGACGATGTGATTGACGATGCAGAGCTGAGACGCGGAAAGCCGACGATCAAGGCAAAATGGGATAACAGGATCGCCATGTATACAGGAGACTATATATTTGCAAGATCCCTGGAATTGATGACGATGGTGGAAAATATTGAAGCGCATCAGATTCTCTCCAATACCATTGTAGAACTGAGTAAAGGCGAAATAGAACAGATTCGGGACAAATATAACTATGACCAGAACCTGAGGGTATATCTGCGAAGAATCAAACGTAAAACGGCACTTCTAATCGCTGCAAGCTGTCAGCTTGGTGCCGTATCGGCGAATGCTCCTTCCCAGATTCATAAAAGCCTGTTCTGGTTCGGCTATTATGTCGGTATGTCTTTTCAAATTACAGACGATATACTGGATTTCACCGGTACAGAAGAACAATTGGGGAAACCTGCAGGAGGGGACCTCTGGCAGGGGAATATCACGTTGCCGGTTCTGTATGCCATGGAAGATTTCGAGTTGAACCACAAAATCAGAACAATCAACGAAAACAGTACGAAAGAGGAAATACAGGGCATCATAGATTCTATAAAAAAATCGGATGCCATCGAAAGGTCGTTTCAGCTTAGTGATCGTTATTTGAATAAAGCTTTCAAAGAGCTGGAAAAACTACCGAACGGAATTGCTAAACGTACATTCAATAATGTTGCAAAATTTATCGGAAAACGAAAATATTAAGACAATTCCCCATTTTTTGAGTTGCGTAACTAACAGAACCATGATATATTTTTGTAGGTTAGGGCTTTTCCTAACCTTACATATTCTTTGATGGGGTGGAGAAATTATTATGGAAAAAACATTCTTAATGGTAAAACCAGATGGTGTACAACGTAACCTTATTGGGGAAATTGTTTCTCGTTTCGAAAAAAAGGGATTCCAACTAGTTGGAGCAAAATTAATGCAAATCCCTACTGAATTGGCTGAAGAGCATTATGGCGAACATAAAGAGCGTCCTTTCTTTGGAGAATTGGTAGACTTCATCACTTCCGGTCCTGTATTTGCGATGGTATGGCAAGGGGATAATGTGATTGCTACAGCTCGTCAAATGATGGGTGCGACAAACCCTAAAGATTCAGCACCTGGAACAATCCGCGGTGAGTTTGCTGCAACTGTTGGAAAGAACATTATTCACGGTTCAGATTCACCTGAAAGCGCGGAACGCGAAATCGGTCTTTTCTTTAAAGGAGAAGGTTTAGTAGAATACAATAAAGATGTAAACAGCTGGGTTTATTGATTTTTTGTAAACGCTTAAACTGCAGATGGAATTTTTCTAAAAAGCCTCAAAATCATGTTGAACTACATGGTTTTGAGGCTTTTTCTTTTTTGTAGTAGAAGTATTGAAAATTTATCAACCTTCATCCGATATTTTTAATATATACTTTAAATAGATAATCAGAGATAGAAAGTAGATGACAAGGTTGATAAGAGATGACTATGAAACGTTTATAGGGAATATAAATAAAAAAACAGGAATTGATCTTTCATTATATAAAGAAGCTCAAATGAAAAGAAGGTTGACTTCCCTGTACGAAAAGAAAGGTTATTCAAGTTTTGTAGAGTATTTCAGGCAGTTGGATAACAACCAGGACGAGCTGTACGAATTCCTTGATAGAATGACCATTAATGTTTCCGAGTTTTACCGGAACTATAAACGCTGGGAGATACTGGAGAAGACGATCCTGACCCCAATGCTTGAGCAGGAGAAGCAGTTGAAAGTATGGAGCGCCGCATGCTCGACAGGAGAAGAGCCCTATACCTTGGCCATGCTGCTCTCAAAATTCCGCCCCTTGTCCAAGGTAAAAATAACTGCTACCGATATTGATGATAATGCCATTGCCAGGGCAAAGCTTGCAACCTACCAGGAGAGGTCCTTGCAGGAGGTCCCGGAAGAGATTAAAAAACGCTTTTTCATCAAAGATGGCAACTTTTATAAAGTGAAGGATGAAATCAAGCAAACGGTTACGTTTAAAAAACAAAACCTGTTGGCCGATCCTTTTGAAGCGAGTCACGATCTCATCGTTTGCCGGAATGTCCTGATCTATTTTACGGAAGAGGCGAAAGCCCATCTGTACCATAAATTCAGCAGCGCAATGAAAAAAGGCGGCATCCTATTCGTTGGCAGCACTGAACAAATATTTCAGCCTGCCCAATATGGATTTGAAGTGGTGGATACGTTTTTTTATAAGAAGATTTGAGGAATCTGTCCGTGTGGGTGGGTTCTTTTTTTGATATTGTATCGGGGGGATCCAGCTGGTTTTTGGCAGGAACATTATTGTAAGTGATTAGAAACTTTCTAAAGACCATAACCGTGTGCAGTTAGTGGTAAAAAGGCCAATAGAAGCGCTCTAATGGAGAAAATCCTATGAGTGGAAGGGAGAAAAGGCCAATAGAAGCGCTCTAAAGGCCTAAATTCCAAGAGCGTAAGGTGGAAAAGGCCAATAGAAGCGCTCTAAAGGCCTAAATTCCAAGAGCGTAAGGTGGAAAAGGCCAATAGAAGCGCTCTAATGGACAAAATCCCAAGAGCGGAAGGTAAAAAGGCCAATAGAAGCGTTCTAAAGACCAAAACCCCAGCAAGGAAGTAAGGAAAAGTTCGTTAGAAACACTATTAAGGACAAAATTAAAAGGGAAAACTCAAATAGGGTCATCATAAGCTCAATGAAGACCAAAAGCAGAAGAGTGATCCAAAGAATCGGTCACCATAAGAATCTATTTACCGGTATATTCATACTTGCTTTTTTTTTATACCACTCTAGGCTAAACTTATGGTATAGTATTACATAAATTATTAACACTTAGATGCTTAAAAGCTTTAAAGGGATAAAGGAGATGCTGAAACGATGAGATATTTGACTGCAGGAGAATCACACGGACCACAGCTCACAACCATTCTTGAAGGAATTCCGGCGGGGCTTCCATTGATAGCGGAGGACATCAATGAAGACCTGGCGAGAAGGCAGAAGGGGCATGGACGTGGCAGAAGGATGCAAATAGAAAAGGATACCGTGGAAATTTTGAGCGGAGTCCGTCACGGATATACATTAGGGTCTCCGATTACACTTGTTGTGGAAAATAACGATTGGAAGCATTGGACAAAGATAATGGGGATCGAACCTATTTCCGATGAAGATCAGGAAGAGGTAAAGCGGAAAATTACACGGCCTAGACCCGGCCATGCCGATCTGAACGGTGCAATTAAGTACGGTCATCGTGACATGCGGAATGTACTGGAACGTTCAAGTGCCAGGGAAACCACTGTACGTGTCGCGGCAGGGGCTGTAGCAAGGAAGTTTCTGTCAGAACTGGGAATAACGGTTGCCGGACATGTTACGGAAATTGGCGGAGTCAAGGCAAAGCCCAGCACCATCCAAAGCCTTCAGGAGCTGAAAGATGTAACAGAAGCATCTCCAGTTCGCTGTTTCGATAAAAATGTCGAGCAAGAAATGATGGATGCCATCGATACTGCCAAACAGAACGGGGATTCGATCGGCGGTGTGGTGGAAGTCATCGTGGAAGGAATGCCATCGGGTGTGGGAAGTTATGTGCATTATGACCGTAAGCTGGATGGAAAACTTGCAGCAGCTATCATGAGTATCAATGCTTTTAAAGGTGTGGAGTTTGGCGTCGGATTTGAAGCGGCACGCTTGCCGGGAAGTAAGGTACACGATGAAATCGCTTGGAGTCAAGAGCGAGGCTACTACAGACTGTCCAATAATCTTGGGGGCTTTGAAGGTGGCATGACAACCGGGATGCCGATTGTAGTTCGTGGGGTGATGAAGCCGATTCCTACTTTATATAAACCGCTTCAAAGCGTGGATATCGAATCGAAAGAGCCGTTCCAAGCTAGTATCGAGCGCTCTGACAGCTGTGCAGTACCGGCAGCGAGTGTCGTAGCGGAGGCTGTTGTAGCCTGGGAGGTTGCGTCCGCTTTGGTTGAGCAGTTTGGACAGGACCGATTAGATTTGATCAAGGAAAATGTCCAAAGGATGCGAGAACATGCAGCAGAATTCTAAGCTGAGTGAAGTGAAGGTGAAAACGGCTTCTAAGGAGTATTCGGTGTATATCGGTCCAGGGGCATCTGAACTGCTACATGATCTACTGGGCACCTTCAAAAGGGCACCAAAAACCATCCTCATCATCACCGATGACCTTGTAGCAAAACTGTATCTTGATAAAATTGAAGCATCCTTAGATCAGTCATACATCGTTCACCATTTCATTCTGGAAAATGGGGAAAGTGCGAAGTCTTTTCAAAACTATTATGATATCCAATCCTTTGCGCTCGAAAAAGGCCTGGACCGGAATTCGGTTGTGATCGCATTAGGTGGTGGAGTGGTTGGGGATATCGCAGGGTTTGTAGCTTCCACCTATATGAGGGGAATCAAGTTCATCCAGATCCCGACCACCCTTTTGGCACATGATAGTGCAGTAGGCGGAAAAGTGGCCATCAATCATCCGCTGGGGAAAAATATGATCGGCGCGTTCTATCAGCCTGAAGCAGTCCTATACGATACAAGCTTTTTGAGTACCTTGCCTAAGAAAGAACTGCGCTCTGGCTTTGCGGAAGTGGTGAAGCATGCGCTTATTTGGGATAAGGGATTTTACGAGTGGATCAAGGATAATATCACGTCTCTTGACGCGCTTGACCAGGAACGCTTGATGTACTGTATTGAAAAAGGAATTCAGACGAAGGCGGAAGTGGTTTCTTCAGACGAAACCGAGCAGGGGTTAAGGGCAATCCTGAACTATGGGCATACACTTGGGCATGCATTGGAGGCAGCCTACGGATATGGGGAAATCACGCATGGAGACGGTGTGGCTCTCGGCATGCTTTTCGCAACTGAACTGAGTGAAGAACTTGTACCTTCACTTGACCTGTCGAAAGAATTGCGCACGCTTTGGAAAAAGTATGGTTTTCCAAGCGAGATTAAAGACAATATCCATCAAAAAGACATATTAAATTGGATGAAAAAAGATAAAAAGTCGAAAGCCGGTCATATACATATGGTATTGATGCAAGAAGTGGGAAAAGTCCAACTAGATTCAGTACCTGATGATCTAATCATGAAAAAATTACAATCGTTCTATAAATAAAGGGGGAATACAGTGATTAGAGGAGTACGGGGAGCAACCACCATCAATCAGAACACCGATCAGGAAATTATCCAAAAGACAGAAGAACTTTTGTTAAAGATGATTCAAGCCAACGACATCGTAGCCGAAAATGTGGCACAAGTATTGATTTCTGTCACGAATGATATCACCGCTTGTTTCCCTGCAAAAGCGCTTCGTAACCTGGAAGGCTGGGATTTTGTCCCGGTCATGTGTACGAAAGAGATCGCCGTACCGGACTCTTTGCCATCTTGCATAAGGGTGATGATGACAGTGAATACAGAAGTTGCACAAAAAGATGTGAAACACATTTATCTCTATGCGGCACAAAGCCTCAGACCGGATTTATCCGAAAAGTTACCCTGAAAATAAGTTTGTGTCCTGATTAACACCCTGTTGATCTCCGTTCCAGGTGGCAGCGATCGCGGGGCGGTGCTTGAGCCTCCTCGGCGTGTGCCTGCGGGGTCTCAAGTCTACCGCTATCTCCCGCAGGAGTCTCACACCTTGCACTCCAATCAACAGCGGTGTTTATAGCGCTATCCAAATCCTGATGGTTGACAATATGGAAAGTTCTATCATATAGTACTATCAAGGAAGCAAATTGTTAGAGTTTTCTGAGCCTAGATTAGTGAGTTAGAGACGAGAGCAAGAACGAGAGAGTAACTGAGTGTCAGGAAAGCCTTATAGTAGGCAAGAATGGCAAATAGAGGCCAAGGCATAGATGCCGGCCCAGATTAGTAGACGAGTTGAGATGAGAATAGCTGAGAATGAGTTGAGTTTAGCTGAGGTTAGAATGTATTGTATTAAATCTACCCAAAGACTATCCTCGTCTTTGGGTTTTTAATTTTTCCTCATTCCGAATTCACCTCTTATATAGCTCATTCTCCATTTCTAAGATGGAGGAGAAAGTTATGCATACAAATGAGTTTGCCGAGTTTTTAGATTTGAGCAGACAACACAAAACCATTCCCATTATTGAAACATTTTTTGGAGACACGATTACACCTGTCTCTGTTTTTCAGTCACTAAGAGAAGATGCTGTCTATCTCCTGGAGAGCAAGGAGCCTAATTCCGATTGGTCCCGATATTCCTTTATAGGACTTCACCCGTTTATGAAGATTAGAGGGAAAGATTCGGTCATTACTCTGGAAGATCAACATGGCATACTCTATTCAGCCAAAAGCCTGAAAGATGTCGTAGAGTTTGCAAATGAAAGATTGCAAGTGAAAAAGGTAGAGAAAAGCCTTGGGTTCACTGGCGGTGCTGTCGGTTATTTAAGCTATGATTTCATATCGACACTGGATAAGGTCCCGATGCACCATGCCTATAAAGGGGAGGATACGGTCCATCTACTATACTGCGAAACAATCATTGTCATCGATCATAAGCAGAATGAAGTTCATTTTATCCACTACGTAAGACTGCAAGGCAACGAGACGGATGAAGAGTTGACCATCAAATATGAAAAAGCCAAGAAAAGTCTCCATGGATGTGCTACACGTATTAGAAAGCGGGAGAGTCAGGATAATCTTTTTGAATCCAAGCTGGATAACGATTTATTGGACGTAGGCTCCAATTATACAAAAGAAGATTTTCTGAAGCATGTGGACAGGATAAAAGATTACATTTCAGCCGGTGATATTTTTCAATGTGTATTATCCCAGCGCTTTGAAATGGAAGCGGACCTTGATGGATTTGACGTCTACAGGGTCCTAAGAAAGCAAAATCCATCACCATATCTGTTCTATTTGAAATATGATGATATGGAGCTGATCGGAAGCTCACCTGAACGGCTTATTCAAATCGAGGATAACCAATTGGAAATCCATCCGATTGCCGGTACGAGAAAACGAGGGGTTGACCCCATCCAAGACAGGCAGCTTGCTGAAGACCTCATGCAGGATGAGAAGGAGCAGGCGGAGCATTTCATGCTGGTCGATCTTGCGAGAAATGATATCGGCCGTGTTGCGAAGTACGGATCAGTTCATATCCCAAAGGTAAAAGAGCTTGTTTATTTCTCTCGGGTGATGCATTTGATCAGTGTTGTAAGAGGGGAGCTTTCCCCGGTATATACACCGGTAGAAGCGCTGCTTGCTTCATTCCCTGCAGGTACAGTATCGGGAGCCCCTAAGGTAAGGGCGATGCAGATTTTGCAGGAGCTGGAGTCCACTCAAAGAAACACGTATGCGGGAGCCATCTGTTACATCGGATTTGATGGAAATGTGGATTCATGCATCACTATCAGGACCATTCAAAAGAAAAATAATTCATTCTATATCCAGGCAGGCGCTGGTATCGTGGCGGATTCCGTCCCAGAGCTGGAATGGGAAGAAACGAGAAACAAAGCGTCCGCTCTTATAGAAACCGTTCAGCTAGCCAACAAGCTTTTCAAAAAAGAGACAGGGGGGTCACTTCATGTTTAAGAATTACCTTTCCTTTATAATCAATGGACAGAACCTTTCCATTAAGGAAGCGGAGAAAGCGATGGATTTGATGATGAAGGGGGAGGCGACATCCAGTCAGATAGCTAGCTTCATCTCCATTCTCCGTTTTCGTGGGGAAACGGTCGAGGAGATGATTGGATTTACCAAGGCGATGAGGCAGCATATGAAGGAGATTCCGTATGAGCATCCCCATCTCATTGATACATGCGGGACAGGAGGGGATGGCGCCTCCACCTTCAATATCAGCACAGCATCTGCGATTGTTGCAGCAAGCGGTGGAGCGAAAGTCGCAAAGCATGGTAACAGGGCGGTTTCATCTTTGAGCGGCAGTGCCGACGTCCTGGAGCAGCTTCATCTGCCGGTTCAGCAGTCGCTGCAGGAGGCAAAGGATACCTTGCAAGTGAAAGGGATGAGTTTTCTTTTTGCACCCATCTACCATGAAGCGATGAAGCATGCGGTTGCCCCCCGTAAGGAAATAGGCTTCCGCACCATTTTCAATCTGCTTGGACCACTGGCCAATCCAGTACGCTGCAGGCAACAGGTGATCGGGGTATTTTCCAGTGAATATGCAGAAAAGATGGCAGAAGTATTGCATCATCTTGGATCAAGGCATGTTCTGATTGTCGCTGGAAGTGATGGGTTGGATGAAATCACCGTTACGGGTGAAACAAAAGTGGTGGAAGTGAAGAATGGGAAGATTTCCTCTTACACAATCGCACCAGAGAATTTTGGCATGAAAAGAGGGCTTCTAAAAGATATACAAGTAACGAACAGTATGCAAAGTGCACAGCTGATCAGGCAGATTTTCCAGAACAAGGCTTCTGAGAGTGCGAAGAATATAGTTGCCTTGAACGCAGGTGCAGCCCTATATGTATCAGACATCTGCAATTCTTTGGAAAACGGTGTTCGTCAAGCCATCCATCTCATTGAGTCAAAAACTGCTTATCAGATGCTTTTGGACCTGCAAAAGGAAGGAGTAAGTGAACATGTTAACTAAAATTGTGGAGACGAAGAAACAAGAGGTAAGTATGTTGACCCTGCCTTCCCAGACATTGGTAAGAAGGCATTCCTTTTATGAGGCACTAAAAAACCCAAATCGTTCGGTCGGGTTGATTGCTGAAATGAAAAAAGCCTCTCCGTCCAAAGGGATATTAAAGGAAAGCTTTGCTCCGATCGATATAGGTGCACATTATGAAAAGGTGGGGGTGGATGCGATATCTGTCCTTACCGACCAACAATATTTCAAAGGATCGAAGCATGACCTCATGATGGTGAAAGAAACGACAAATTTGCCGGTCCTGCGAAAGGATTTCATCATTGATTCGCTTCAGGTACAGGAGAGTGCCCGTATCGGCGCGGATGCCATTCTTTTGATTGCAGAGATTCTAACGGATAAAAAGTTATACCAACTCTATCAAGAGGCTGTTGAATCAGGACTGGATATTTTAGTGGAAGTTCATAGCTTGGAAAGATTATCGCAGCTTCTACAAACCTTCACACCTGCGATCATCGGAGTGAACAACCGAAACTTGAAAACCTTTGAAACGGATATAGAGTCGACAAAGAAGCTCGCAAACTATATTCCCAGCTCCTCGCTATTGGTCAGCGAAAGCGGCATCCTGACGCACGAGGATCTTACAAAGGTCCAGAAATACGGAGCAAATGCTGTTCTTGTAGGTGAGGCATTTATGAAGGACATTTCACCAAGCATTGGTGTCAAACGCTTATTTGGAGAACTGGAGCATGCCTGATGTATCTATCAAGTATTGCGGCAATAAAACGCTGCAGGACTATCAGACTACCAGCAGAACAGGAGCGGATTATCTTGGCTTTGTTTTTGCTAAAAGCAAACGGCAGGTTCAGGTCGAAGAGGTATCATCTTGGATTGCACAAGAGAAATCACCATCAAAAAAATTAGTTGGCATTTTTGTCAATCAATCCATTGATGAAATTCTATATGCGGTGGATACGCTGAAACTTGATGTTGTTCAATTACACGGTGATGAAAGCCGAGAATACATTCAATCTCTTGGTTCTAAAATTAATGCAGGGATTTGGAAGGCCGTACACCACGAAAATGATGAGAGCTTTCAAAACCTTGAAGTCTATCAGGATCTTGTCGAAGGTTTTGTCATTGATAAAAAAGTGGGAAATGCGTACGGAGGAACAGGGGAAAGCTTCGACTGGAGCTTCCTTCCGTGTTATATAAATAAGGCGAAATCGATGAATAAACGGTGTTTTATTGCAGGTGGGATAAAGGAAGAGAATCTGGCTGAACTATTAAAATATCATCCAGATGGAATAGACATATCAAGCGGTATAGAGACCGATTTTATAAAAGACGGTGAAAAAATACAAGCCGTAGAGAGAAGGGTGAACGAGTATGGCACAACAATCAGAAACTAGAACAAGTACCCCGGACAGCTTTGGAAGATTTGGAGAATTCGGAGGGAAATATGTCCCAGAGACCCTGATGGTTCCCCTTGAGGAGTTGGAGGACGGTCTGCAGGAGGCGCTTCAGGACGAAAAATTCATAGGGCAGTATCATTACTTTTTAAAAGAATATTCCGGCAGGCCTACGACGCTGACTCTCGCAGATAACCTTTCACAAAAGCTTGGCGGAGCAAAAATTTATTTGAAAAGAGAAGACCTGAACCATACTGGCGCACATAAGATCAATAACGCCATCGGGCAGGCCCTCCTGGCAAAACGGTTAGGAAAGAAAAAGATCATCGCAGAGACCGGTGCCGGCCAGCATGGGGTGGCAGCAGCCACTGTAGCGGCAAAGTTCGGAATGGAATGCAAGGTTTTCATGGGGGAGGAAGACATCGAACGGCAATCGCTTAATGTGTTCCGGATGAAACTGCTGGGTGCAGAGGTGATTCCGGCTACGAGCGGCAACAAAACACTGAAAGATGCGACCAATGAAGCAATACGGTATTGGGTGCAGCACTGTGAGGATCATTTTTACATGATCGGATCTGTAGTCGGCCCACATCCTTATCCATACATGGTGAGGGAGTTCCAGAAAGTGATTGGTAAGGAAGCCAGACGCCAGTTCTTTCAAAGGGAAGGCCGCCTGCCGGATAAAGTGATTGCATGTGTCGGAGGAGGTTCCAATGCGATTGGTATGTTTGCGCCATTCATTGAGGATGATGTCAAGCTCATCGGAGTGGAGGCAGCAGGTATGGGAATTGACACACCGCTGCATGCCGCTACGCTTTCCAAAGGTACGAAAGGAGTTATCCACGGCTCACTCACCTATCTCCTACAGGACGAAAATGGCCAGATCACAGAACCGTATTCCATTTCGGCAGGCTTGGATTATCCGGGAATAGGGCCGGAGCATGCCTATCTGAAAGAGACAAATCAGGTGGAATACAAAAGTGTGACTGATGAAGAGGCGCTGCTTGCACTTGATCTTTTGGCGAAGGAAGAAGGGATCATTCCGGCTATCGAATCAGCGCATGCGCTTTCCATCGCATTTGCAGAGGCCGAAAAGATGTCAAGTGAGGAATCCATCCTCGTATGCCTATCCGGCAGAGGGGATAAAGATGTAGGAACACTGATGAAGCGAATGGAGGGAGAAAATCATGACCACAATGTATAAGGAGCGGCTGCCAAAGCACGAGAAATTATTTATACCGTTCATCATGGCAGGGGATCCCACCCCAGAGTTGACGGTTAAACTGGCATTGCTGCTAGAAAAAGTCGGTGCCTCTGTTCTGGAACTCGGCGTCCCATATTCTGATCCTTTGGCGGACGGACCGGTCATACAGCGTGCTTCCAAACGAGCACTTGAGCATAAAATGACCATCAAGAAAGCGATGGGACTGGCGGGGGAAATGAGAAAGAGAGGTCTGAAAATACCGATTATTCTCTTTACGTACTATAATCCTGTGTTACAATTAGGGGAAGAATCCTTTTTCGCTTTAGCGAAGGAAAATCAGATAGACGGTCTCCTCATACCAGATCTTCCATTTGAAGAAAGCGAAGCAATCAGACAATCATGTAAGGAAAATGCACTAACATACATCTCCTTGGTGGCACCGACCTCCAAGAAGAGGGTAGAAGCTATATCAAAGGCTGCAGAAGGCTTTCTATACTGTATTTCCTCGCTTGGAGTGACAGGTGTCAGAAATGACTTTTCCGAGCAGCTCTATTCCTTTTTGGAAGAGGTGCAGGAGCTGAGTTCCGTTCCTGCTGCCGTAGGATTTGGGATTTCGAGTAGCAAGCAGATCGAAAGCTTAAAGGATTATTGCGATGGCTTTGTTGTCGGAAGCGCTTTGATCCAGATGATAGAAAACGCAGAATCAGCTTTTAAAGTTGATGAAGAAAAAACCCTAGATGAACTTAAACAGCAAATAGAAGAATTAATTTCTCCGCTTTTAGTGCATGTTCAAAAAGGAGGATAAAAAGAGCAAAGAAGTTCGAGGAAGCGAAGACCCGAGCACCGCAGCGTATGATTTGTATACGCGAGGAGCGGAGGGGCAAGCTGACGAAGAAATTCGAAGCTATTTTTACCGGACTTTTTGAACATCCGCTTTTAGCAGAAAGGTGATTGTAAGAGATGGACATAAAAAAACAACTACTATCTTTGACCCCTTATCAGCCAGGCAAGCCGATGGATGAAGTGAAAAGGGAATTGGGCTTGGACAAAATTGTGAAGCTTGCATCAAATGAGAACCCCTTCGGCTGCTCGATCCATGTAAAAACAGCGATTATGGACCAGTTAGGCAAAGCAGCCACCTATCCGGACGGGTATGCGCGTCAATTGAGAGAAACACTTGCAGCACATTTATCGGTCGCAGAGGAAGAGTTGATCTTCGGCAATGGGTCGGATGAAGTGATCCAGATCATATCCCGTGCCCTCTTGCATAGCGGAAAGAATACAGTGATGGCAACACCAACCTTCCCTCAGTATAAGCATAATGCCATTATTGAGGGTGCAGAAGTCAGGGAAGTAGTCATTAAGGATGGCCATCACCAATTGGAGGACATGCTGAAGCAGATAGATGAAAATACGGCCATTGTATGGCTTTGCAGTCCGAATAATCCGACAGGAACTTATATTAATGAAGAAAGATTGTTTTCTTTTATTGAAAAAGTACCAAGTACCTGCCTTATTGTGGTCGATGAAGCTTATAAGGAATACGTGACAGCAGAGGATTACCCAGACACTTTGAATCTCCTGAAAGAGTATCCAAACCTGTTGGTAACCCGGACATTTTCCAAGGCATATGGACTTGCGAGTTTCAGGATTGGATATGGAGTGGCAAATAAAGAGCTCATCAGACTGCTCGAGCCTGCAAGGGAGCCTTTTAACACGAACTCCATGGCACAGGTTGCTGCCACTGCCGGAATACAGGATCAAAAATTCATCAATGAATGTGTAGAAAAAAACAAACAGGGCTTGGAGCAGTTCTATTCCTTCTGCAGGGAGATGCAGCTAGCTTACTATCCCTCTGAAGGAAACTTCATTCTCATCGATTTTGAAGCGGATTCGGATGTGCTTTTTCATTACCTGCTCACAAAAGGCTATATTGTTCGATCCGGTAATGCATTGGGCTATCCAGGCTGCCTTCGAATCACAATCGGAACAGAAGAGCAGAACAGGGAAATCATCTCTCATTTAAAAGAATACAAACTGAAACAAGCCATCTAATAGAGAGGAACCCTCCTCTCTATTCTCATATATTTAGGCATCAGGCGGTGAAGGAAATGGAAGGTAATGTGTTAATTATTGGACTGGGGCTGATTGGCGGTTCCGTTGCACTTGCATTAAAAAAGGAACATCCAACAGCAACAGTGATCGGATATGACCTGAATGAGCAGCAGGCAAAGCTGGCTAAATCATTGAAGGTAGTGGATGACTATTGTGAAATCTATGAAGAGGCGGCACTGGATGCCGATTTTATTTTGATTTCGGTACCTGTCATGCAGGCAAGCAAGGTACTGGAGAGGTTAAGCTGCCTTGATTTCAGGAAGCAGGTCCTCATATCCGATGTAGGCAGTACAAAAGAGAAGATTGTGGAGCGTGGAGCGGCGCTTTTTTCACAAAAAAATGTTACATTTATAGGTGGTCACCCTATGGCAGGCTCCCATAAAAGTGGAGTCATTGCTGCCAAGGCCCACCTTTTTGAAAATGCATTTTATGTGCTGACACCAACCGATCTTGAGAAAGATACAAAACAGGTGGAAACCTTAAAGAGTTGGCTAAAGGGAACTAAGGCCAATTTTGTTACAATGAGTGCTGGTGAGCATGATCTGGTCGCGGGGGTTGTCAGTCATTTCCCTCACATCGTGGCGGCAGGCCTGGTTCACCAGGCGGAAGATTTGCAGCAAAAGAGTCCGTTTGTATCCCGTTTGGCTGCAGGTGGATTCCGAGATATCACCCGGATCGCCTCGAGCAACCCGGCGATGTGGAAGGATATACTTATACATAATAAAGAAACCCTGCTTCAGCTCATCGACAGCTGGCAAGAGCAGATGAACCTTGTAAGACTGGACTTGGAAGAAGGCAAGGAAGACAAGCTGTTTGACTATTTCCAGAAAGCGAAGGAATTTCGGGATGGGCTTCCTGTTAAAGCGAAGGGAGCCATTCCGTCCTTCTATGATTTGTATGTGGACGTTCCTGATCATCCTGGTGTCATTTCCGAGATAACCGGTTATCTTGCCACAGAACAGATCAGTATCACCAACATTCGGATCATGGAAACAAGGGAAGAAATCTATGGCGTTCTGAGACTTAGCTTCCAGACTGAAGAAGATCGACAGAGTGCAACGGAATGCCTTGGAAAATATACAAATTATGAAACATATATCGTGTAATACAGTACAAGGAGTGTATGCTACATGAAGAAATTGACCAGAACTGCCTCCGGACTTAACGGAAGCATTGATATTCCAGGGGATAAATCCATTTCGCACCGTTCTGTCATGTTCGGTTCATTGGCAAAAGGGAAAACGACTGTGGAGAATTTCCTTCCCGGAGAAGATTGCCTCAGTACCATCAGCTGTTTTCGCAAGCTGGGAGTAGAAATTGAACAAAAAGAGTCGTCCGTTACAATACATGGTAAGGGCATGGGTAGCCTAAAGGAGCCTTCTGAGGTTTTGGACGTAGGAAACTCAGGAACTACTGCAAGACTGATGATGGGAATCCTTTCGGGGTTGCCATTACATACCGTGTTGATAGGGGATGCTTCGATCGCGAAGCGTCCAATGAAACGGGTCACTGATCCGCTTCGTGATATGGGAGCAAGCATTCAAGGAAACCAGGACGGTAACTTTACACCAATCTCCATTCAAGGCGGAAATCTGAAGGGGCTGAACTATGTGTCGCCTGTAGCAAGCGCACAGGTTAAATCGGCCATACTGTTGGCAGGCCTTCAGGCAACGGGCAGGACGACGGTAGAAGAACCATTCAAATCTAGGGATCACACAGAGAGAATGCTGAAGGCGTTCGGTGTGGACCTTGAATTGGATGGCTGCAGGGTGGCGCTGGAAGGAAAGCAGGAGCTGAAATCAGATCTGCATATTGTGGTGCCTGGTGATATTTCCTCGGCCGCCTTCTTCCTGGTAGCAGGAGCCATTGTACCAAACAGCAGAATAACGTTGAAAAGAGTGGGGCTGAACCCGACAAGAACAGGGATCCTCGATGTCCTGAAATCCATGGGCGCCAACCTGACCTATTCAGAAGTAACGGAGGATGGACCGGAACCATATGCGAACATTACGGTGGAGACCTCCTCATTAACAGGTGTGGAAATCTCCGGTGATATCATTCCGCGTCTGATTGATGAAATTCCGATCATTGCGCTGATGGCTACTCAAGCTTCTGGCACGACGGTAATCAAGGATGCAGAAGAACTAAAGGTGAAGGAAACAAACAGAATCGATACGGTCGTGAATGAACTGAAGAAGCTTGGAGCGGATATCACGGCAACGGAAGATGGCATGATCATCAAAGGCGGTGCCAAGCTGACAGGAGCTGTACTGGACAGCTATGGGGACCACCGAATCGGCATGATGGGTGCAATTTCCAGCCTGATAGCAGAAGGGGAGACAGTTCTTGAAAATGAAGAAGCGATCAATGTCTCCTATCCAAGCTTTTTTGAACATTTGAATCGATTGCAGAGATAGTTGTTGGAGAGTGGGTTTTAGTTTAACCAGTAACCACGGGGAGAGTTGCGATTGTGGTCGGTTGAGATGGATGAGACTAGAAGATGGAATGGTGGTCTCAAAAAGCCCGGTTGAGACCACGAAATCCGGATAAAGATGAAATGGTGGTCTCAAAGTGCCCGGTTGAGACCACGAAAACCGGAAAAAGGTAGAATGGTGGTCTCAAAGTGCCCGGTTGAGACCACGAAATCCATAAAAAGGTGAAATGGTGGTCTCAAAGTGCCCGGTTGAGACCACGAAAACCGGAAAAAGGAGAAATGGTGGTTTCAAAGTGCCCGTTTGAAACCACTAAAACCGGAAAAAGATGAAATGGTGGTCTCAAAGTGCCCGTTTCAGACCACGAAAACCGTAAAAAAGTAGAATGGTGGTCTCAAAAAGCCCGTTAGAGCCCACTGGTTCCCAAAAAAGGAACTTTGCTGGACTCGTCTACCCTACTCCCTTTTTTATGCCAATCAATCATATTTCCATTCATCCACTCATAGCTTGTCTTAAGACGAAAAAATTAGGGTGATGCTATGGAATATATAATTGATCATGCAAACATTGTCAAAAGTGATTCCTCTTTTAAAACCGCCTCTCTGCTTGTTAAGGACAACAGCATACGATTAATGAAAGAAACGATCCTTTCCACACGATTGAAGAGAATGAACTTCTCCTCCTATGTGATGACACCTGGCCATGTGATGATTGTAGATGACCTTCCGTCCATGAGTTTTCAGGAATTCAAATCATATATGATCTGCCACTATCTTAATCGAGGCTGTACAACCCTGCTTTCGGTTTTTACCATCCAACATGAGAGGGAATTTGCAGAAAAGCTGAAACTGGCAAAATCCTATCTGTTGAACAGTCCCATTGATTATTATTTTGCTATTAGAGTGCCGATTGCCAAGCTTACCCCTTCCTTGATCCGTCTCTGTAAAAGGCATAGACTGCCCGCTGTTTTCCTGGAAATCTCCGATGAGGGATCTCTGCACAATGTAGCTTGGGGATGGATTAAAGAGGCGCTATACCAATTTCCCATCGCCTTCATCCCATGTTTAAGAAAAGCCCCAGACACAAGTAAACAGATTAAAAGAACATGGAAAGCTATTATGAAAGAAGAAAGGCTGCCACATCTCATAGAATGCCCCGAATCCGGAAAAGCATTGAAAAAAGAGCTGCTGATGAAGCTAGGAATCTACCCGAATAAAGGGGATTTGAGAGTAGGCGGCGAATTAAACTATAACTTATTTGTGTACCCTGAGGACCGAATTATTGAAACAATAGAAGATCTGGATTATGATAGTCATATTCCAGAAATTACGGTTCATCGCGGCATCATCCTGAAGGCTGGGGAGTCTATCTCCTTTCGGCCAGGTTTCGGGAATGAATGCACGGTCACGGTACCAGGACACTTTATGGAAGGGCGCAGATGAGCAAGGCTCCATTATTCATGCGCGTTTCTAATTAGAAGGGAAGTTGTAGTTTGTCATACCAAGTTATCGAAAAGGCATTAACACTTATAGACAATGGGGAAGTAGAAAAAGGAATTACACTACTCCAGGAAAATCAGTCCACCTTCAATGAAGATGATCTGTTCCATACAGCACAGATCTTCCAGCAGCTCGGAATGCTAGAAGAGGCGAAGGAGCTGTTGAGCGGACTTTTATATCTCCATCCCAATGATTCCGACCTGATTCTTTCTTTGGCTGAGGTACTTATCGACCTTGATGAAGAAGACGAGGCAATGGCCCTGCTTGAAAACGTCGATGAAGAAGAGGATTCTTACCTGCAAGCACTATTGCTGCTGGCTGATCTGTATCAGGCACAAGGATTGTTTGAAGTGAGTGAAAACAAGCTCACCCAGGCAAAAAGGCTTGCACCTAAGGAACCTATCATTGATCTGGCACTAGCGGAAATATATCTATCTCAAGGGGATTACAAGAAAGCGATTCCTTATTACGAGGCGGTACTTCCATTCAAGGCGGATCTCGATTTTGACCTTGAGGAAAGATTGGCGGAATGCTATAGCGCGACAGGGCAGTTCGAAGAGGCAATGCCATATTTCGACGAAGCGCTGAAAAAAGAGTTGAAAATTGATGTTTTATTTCAATACGGATTTACCGCCCTTCATGCAGGATTCTCCAAGACGGCTGTCGAAAAGTTAAATCAGGTAAAAGAATTAGATTATGAATATTCCTCTCTATATCTGTACCTGGCAAAAGCTTATGAGCAGGAGGGTCTCTTAGAAGACAGCCTGCGTGTAGCCAATGAAGGTCTGGCGGTCAATGAATATAATAAGGAATTGCAAGTATATGCCGCAAAGGTGGCATTAAAGCAGAATAATAGTACCGAAGCGATACGATTATTAAGGGATGCAATCGCGATCGACCCAGGTTATTTGGAAGCTGCGATAACCTTGACGAAAATCTACATTCAAGATGAGCAATTCGAAGAAGTGATCGATTGTCTTCAGGAATTGATCAGGTTTGGTGAAACGGACCCTCAGTTTGATTGGGATCTTGCTGTAGCATATCAGAAATTAGAAAAATATTCTGATGCATTAAACCATTACCGTCAAGCATATACTTCTTTTAAAGATGACCCCGACTTCCTATATGACTACGGATTCTTTTTGTTGGAGGAAGGGAAGAGAGAAGAAGCGAAGCCATTGTTTGAAAAGTTGATTCAACACGACCCGACCAATTTGGAACTTCAGGATGTATACAAAAATCTAGAAGAATAATGATTATTCTACGCAGAGGAGGGACGATAGTTGTGGCTACCCCTGTATCTGTCAACGAGAAGAAGGACTTTATAAGGTGGTTCTTAGGTAACTATCAGTTAAAAAGACGAGAATGTGTTTGGATCCTGAATTATTTGATGAGTCATGATCAGTTAATGAAAAAAGTTCACTTTGTCGAGCAAGCGCAGTATTGTCCTAGAGGTATTATCATGTCGACTCATTGTGTAGAAGAAGTGCCGTTTCGGTTCTATAAGGAAAATGTCATGACAACCGATGCCGAAAAATCGTTTCATGATATTCGCTTGAACAGGGAAGAGGACATCTATATTCAACTGAATTTCCGCTCTGTCTATCACTCTCCCCAGTACGCTGCAGTGCTGGAGGAAAATCCTTATATGCCCAAGTCGTCCAAATCAAATGAAAAAGATCGTATAGTTGCAGAGCAATTTCTTCAGGAATGCATCACCACCTTCCAAAAAGAAAAGCTGCTGACTTTAATAGACGATGCCTTAGATCGCCAGGATGAGGTTGCCTTTCAGAGCCTTACCGAGCGGTTGAGAAAATTATAGATCCACCTACAATAGAACCCTGGCCACCTCGGCAGGGTTTTATTATTTGACCTTCCAAAATATAAAACTTATATTAGGAAGTGATCTGCTTATGGAAATTTACCTTAAATAAGAAATGAGATGATAGTCATGAAATGGACAAGCAAGGATATGTCCCAATATGTGCAATCGAAGGAGTATATCGATACTGCCGTCATTCCCCTTATCCCGATATCCTTTGAGGATGAAATCAAAACGATGGCTTCGCATGGAGAATACATAACTATACTCAGTCATGAATTGGAAAGGCAATTTAAAGGAAGAGTAATATTATTGCCATCCTACTCCTATCTACATAAAAATACATTGGAATACAAAGTGGAGCAATTGAACGACTTTGTTGCCCACATCAAGAACGATATGAAACACGTTTTTCTTCTAACTTCAGACAGTGAATGGAGCCAGAAGGAACAGAAGCTTGAAGGAAAGCTTGTTTGGCTCCCTGCCATCCCGCTTGAAGACATGGAAGAGAAATATAAACAAAAAATCATTCAGGATCAGATGAACCAGCTCTTGCCGATGTTTATCCAAAAATGGCAGCAGTAAGGGGGAAACTTGTAAAAATTTATTTACAATAGTAAAAAAGTATTCCTTTAGTATGAAGTTCCAATAGATGTATAAAATAAGTCACAAGGTTGCCATTATTTCAATCAAGGAGATTATTGACCTTGGGCGAAGATTGATATATCATGAGAATGTCCTAGTTTTCTATGTGTTATAACCTACTGTCCGTTTGGACTTAGTTTTTTCTATAGAGGGGGGAAAAACAATGAGTGAAAAAAACCATCGTGTGTCTAGACGTCAATTTTTAAACTATACCCTTACTGGTGTAGGCGGATTCATGGCTGCAGGTATGCTAATGCCAATGGTTCGTTTTGCAATTGACCCGGTTTTAAAAACTGGTACAGGTCAAGATATGGTAGCTGTCTGTGAAGAAAGCGAATTAACTACTGAGCCACAAAGCTTCAACTTCAAAATTGAACAGGTTGATGCGTGGTATGAATCCGAAGAACCAAGAACTGCTTGGATCTACAAGGATGGAAGCGGCAATATTGTTGCTTTATCTCCAGTATGTAAGCATCTTGGCTGTACAGTAAACTGGGCATCCGACCCGGCGAATCCGAACAGATTCTTCTGTCCATGTCATTACGGCTTATACGAAAAAGACGGTAAAAACGTACCTAATACACCGCCACTTGCTCCACTAGATGTGTACGAGCATGAAGTGAAAGATGGAACAGTGTATTTAGGTAGAGCGAAACCTAAAGGGGAGGCGTAATAATTGTTAAATAAGATTTATGATTGGGTTGACGAACGATTAGATATTACGCCGATGTGGCGGGATATTGCAGATCATGAAGTTCCTGAACACGTAAACCCTGCGCATCATTTCTCTGCATTTGTCTACTGTTTCGGTGGATTGACGTTCTTCGTTACAGTTATTCAAGTTTTATCCGGAATGTTCTTGACGATGTACTATGTTCCAGATATCAAAAATGCTTGGGAATCTGTATATTACTTACAAAATGAAGTGGCGTTCGGTCAAATCGTACGCGGTATGCATCACTGGGGAGCCAGCCTTGTAATTGTAATGATGTTCTTACATACGTTACGTGTTTTCTTCCAAGGTGCATATAAAAAACCACGTGAACTTAACTGGGTAGTAGGAGTTTTAATCTTCTTCGTCATGTTAGGTCTTGGTTTTACAGGTTACTTACTGCCTTGGGATATGAAAGCGTTATTTGCAACAAAGGTAGGATTGCAGATTGCAGAGGCAACACCGGTAATTGGTACAGCAGTCAAAACATTGCTTGCTGGTCACCCTGAAATTGTTGGTGCTCAAACATTGACCCGTTTCTTTGCGATTCATGTATTCTTCTTGCCTGCAGCTCTTTTCGGATTGATGGGAGCTCACTTTGTCATGATCCGTAAACAAGGTATTTCAGGTCCACTATAAGATTTATACTTTTAAAAACAAAGGAGGGGAACATGTATGCATAGAGGAAAAGGTATGAAGTTTGTCGGTGACTCGCGTGTCCCTGCAACTCGTAAGCCAAATATTCCGAAGGACTACTCAGAGTTTCCTGGTAAAACGGAAGCGTTTTGGCCAAACTTCCTTCTAAAAGAATGGATGGTAGGAGCGGTATTCCTAATTGCTTTCTTATGCTTGACTGTCGCGCATGAGTCGCCTCTTGAGCGTATAGCAGATCCTACTGATACTGGTTATATTCCATTACCAGACTGGTACTTTTTATTCTTATACGAGCTTTTAAAATATCGTTTTGCAGCTGGTCCATACACTGTAATTGGTGCGATGGTTATGCCAGGTCTTGCTTTCGGGGCTCTTTTACTGGCTCCATTCCTGGATCGTGGACCGGAACGTCGTCCAAGCAAACGTCCGATCGCAACGGGACTGATGCTTCTGGGTATCGCGTCCATCTTTTTCCTCACTTGGCAGTCTGTAGATTCTCATGACTGGGAAGCTGCTGCAAAGCAAGGGGAGATCACGGACGAGCTGAACATCGAAATCGATGAAACAGCGGAAGGCTATGTACTTCTTCAAGACAACACTTGTTTATCCTGTCACGGGAACAACCTTCAAGGCGGTGCCATGGGTGCGAACCTATTAGACAACCCTGATTATGCTCCTGAAGACTATGCGAAGATTGCTAAAGAAGGTATTGGAGAAATGCCTGGCGGAATCTTCAAAGGTACAGATGAAGAAGCACAAAAACTTGGTGAATACCTAGTAGAGATGAATAAATTAGCAGCGGAATCAGAATAATTAACATCTATTCTAGTTCTTCTACCAACAAAAACTGGCTATTATAGCCAGTTTTTTTGTATACTCAACATACATAATTCTATTTCTTATAAACAAAGTGAGGAAAAACAATGTTAAATTGGTTTATCTATCTTTTGAGAACACCATTTATGCTATGGAGTGTACTTATTATCAATGTATTGGGCACGATTTACGGGTATATTTGGTATGGCGTCCAACTGAAAGAAACTCCGCCCATCTTTTTGATATTTGTGCCTGATAGTCCAACCGCAAGCCTCTTTTTTGTCTTTGTGCTTGTTGGTTTTATTATGAAAAGGAATTTTAAGCTAATGGAAGCACTAGCGATTGTCACCCTTGTGAAATACGGGATATGGGCTGTTGTGATGAATATACTGACTCTACTGGAAACCGGATATCTCCCGATAGAAGGATACATGCTCATCGTGTCACATGGTGCAATGGCCGTGCAAGGGATCCTTTACAGCCCCTACTATCGTTTTACCGTCTGGCACTTGGCTGTGGCAGGGGTATGGACCTTACATAATGATGTCATAGATTACGTCTTTAAAATGATGCCCTGGTATGGCAGTCTCGTAAAGTATATGTCCGAGATCGGATATTTCACATTCTGGCTCAGCATTTTCTCCATAGCGATCGCCTACTATTTTTCACTAAGAAGCAACCGTCAAAAGTTATCTCTGCAATAAAGTTCTAACCTTGTCCCATTTCTCATAATTATCTACTAGAGAATATGGGAGGGACAAGCGATGATAGGGAAAAGGTTAACAGTCATCTTACTATTTTTACTACTTGCTATACCAACTAATTTAGCTATGGGCTTCGATGAAAATGTGCAGCCTTTAAAACTGAATATATTGACAGATGACGCGCTTCAGCTGGTGAAAAACGAACGGTATGTGGAAGCGCATAATTTATTGGATATCTTCTCAGATGAATTTACAAAATTGATGTTGAATAATCCAATGATGCCGATGGATCAGGTTAGAATCATCACCCTTGTTCATGATAAATCGATGGCGGCACTATCTGATATCAATCTGCCGCAGGAGGAAAAAGTGCGTGCATTGACCAGGCTCCGATTGGTGGTGGATGCCATGACGTCAGAGCATCAACCATTGTGGACAGAGATGGAAGATCCAATCATTACAACATTCAATCAATTGAAGGATTCCATAGAAACCAGGGATAGCCAATCCTATCAGACCCTTTATCAACGCCTTCTTCTGAACTATGACCTGATCCATCCGAGTCTTAGAATGGATGTCAAACCGGAATTTATCCAAAAGGTGGATTCGCATATAGCCTTTTTGAATGAAAACCGTGAAAGCCTACTTGCAAATCCGGAAAGTACCGAGGATTTGGCTGTAATTGAAGCAGATCTGAAGTCATTGTTCAAAGAGTTGAAAGAGGATGAGACGGATCCTTCCCTGATTTGGGTAATGATTTCAACTGGGAGTATCATCTTCCTTACCCTCTCCTATGTAGGATGGCGCAAATTCAACGCAGACCGGAAAAGGGCGAAGCGGAAAACGGAAAAGAATTGAGTAATTGGGTGTATCAACACAATTCAATTAAAACAAGGGATGAAGTCACAAAGGCTTCATCCCTTTTCATGTTCCTGCATACGCACTTCCTAAAGAGCTCACGAATAAAATGATGTTTCCTAAAGAATCCTAAAGGGGTATAGCGGTAATACGTATAAGACCAAAGGAGGTCTCAAGCTTATGGGTCTATATTTAATCTACTTTGCCATACTTCTGATTGTCCCGCTTTGGGCACAGTCGCGTGTGAAAAGTGCCTATAAAAAATATTCGAAGGTCTCGTCCTCTTCCGGACTGACGGGTGCCGAGGTTGCAACAAGAATCCTGCATGATAATGGGATGTACGACGTACGAGTGGAAGAATCCAGAGGGGTTTTGACAGACCACTATGATCCGAGAAGCAAGACAGTCCGATTATCATCACAGAACTACCACGGGACATCCATTGCAGGGGCAGCGATAGCAGCCCATGAGGTGGGGCATGCGATTCAGGATGATCAGGCATATGCCTTTCTGCGTTTCCGCCACGCATTGGTTCCCATTGCAAGTCTTGGGTCCAACATGTCCTTCTTTATCATTTTTGCCGGATTGATTTTTGGGCTGAACAATCTGATACTGCTTGGAATCATCTTTATGGCAGGAGCAGTACTGTTTCAGCTTGTGACGTTGCCGGTGGAGTTTGATGCTTCAAACCGGGCGATGGATCAGGTAGTCTCATTGGGGATTATCAACAACAGTGAAGAACGGGAAACGAAGAAGGTCCTGAATGCGGCCGCTATTACATACGTGGCTGCGGCGGCAGTAGCTGTGGCAGAACTTGCAAGATTCATACTGATTTACTTGGGAAACAGGGAATAATGCTAATGTAGTGGGACTGTCCCCACCAAAAAAGCTCCGTTGAATATCACATTCAACGGAGCTTTTATATGATTATCTTTCCAGCGGGTTTTTATTTTCGTCCAAGGTGAAGCCCTCGCCTAGGACGTCGTGGACATCGTTTACTGCTACGAATGCGTGGGGGTCGACGGAAGTGATGGTGTTCTTGAGCTTCACCAGTTCGTTTTTGGCGACCACACAGTATAGTACGTTTCTTTCTGCCTTGGAATAGGAGCCTTTTCCATGTAGGATAGTCACGCCGCGGTCCATCTCCTGATTGATTCTCAAGGCGATGTCTTCATGCTTGTCGGAAATGATGGTGGCACCCTTCGCTGCGTATGCCCCTTCCTGCATGAAATCGATGACCCGTGCTGCAACAAATACCGCAACAAGTGTATACATCGCTTCCTGATAGCTTAAATAGGTGATCAAGGACAGGATGATGACGATTGCGTCAAACAGAAACATGGTTTTACCCATACTCCATCCGATATACTTATGTCCTAGTCTTGCGATGATGTCCACTCCGCCCGTAGTCCCGCCATAGCGGAAAATGATTCCGAGCCCGATACCGATGAAAACCCCGGCAAAAAGTGCCGCAAGGGCCAAATCATCCTCGAGTGGTGGAAATACCAATGGAACACGCTGAAAGATCCAAAGGAATACGGAAAGACTGATAGTTCCGATCATCGTATAAATGAACGTGTTCCGTCCAAGCAGCTTCCAGCCGATGAAGAATATTGGAATATTCAAAAGTAGGTTGGTATAGGATGGATCTAATTCGAAGAGAAAGAATAAGAGCAGGGTGATCCCTGTAAATCCTCCCTCTGCAAGATTGTTTTGCATGTTAAAGTTGACTAGTCCGAATGCAAAAATAGCCGATCCAAATAAAATGAAGAAGATATTAGTTAGTTTTATGCCTTTAAACATGGAGTCCTCCAAAAAGCTAGTGAATTTTTGAACTATTTCATTATAATAAACATGTAGATGATAAGTAAATCACTTAATTATTTGTCAAATGATAAGGTTTTAGCTAACATGATAGGATGAGGTGAAAAAGTTGACTCAAAAAACAATGAAAGAGATGCAAAAAGAGGTAGACCAATACATATCACAATTTAAAGAGGGGTACTTCAGTCCACTTGCGATGCTAGCAAGGATGACGGAGGAATTAGGGGAATTATCCCGCGAGGTTAACCATTATTATGGAGAAAAGCCGAAAAAAAATACAGAAAAAGAAAATACGATGGAAGAAGAGATGGGAGATGTCCTCTTTGTATTGATCTGTTTTGCTAACAGCTTGAATATAGATCTGCAGGAAGCGCATGACAGGGTGATGCATAAATTTCAGACAAGGGATAAAGACAGATGGACGAGGATAGAACCTGAATTAGACATAGAGGGAGAAGAGTGAACATGCAAAATATCAGGATTATACTGGCAGGTCCACGTGGAAGAATGGGCCGTGAAGCAGTAGATTTAATACATAGAACTGAACATTTTGAACTGGTGGCCTGTCTTGATCGGGTGAATGGGGGTAAAATGCTGTCCGAGGTAGAAGGGTTCCCGGCAATGGATGCCAAAATTTACACAGATGCGGGCGAATGTTTCAGTAATGTCGAGGCGGATGTACTTATCGACCTGACAACTCCGGAGATCGGTAAGTTGCATACAAAGCTTGCACTTGAGCATGGAATACGACCTGTAGTCGGAACAACCGGCTTTAATGAGGAGGAGTTGAAGGAACTGACTTCCCTTGCAGAAGAGAAGAAGACTGGTGTTATTATCGCTCCCAACTTTGCGGTCGGCGCCATTCTTATGATGAAATTTGCACAGATGGCTGCCAAACATCTGCAGGACGTGGAAATCATAGAACTTCACCACGACCGGAAGCTTGATGCTCCTTCAGGGACTGCAATCAAGACAGCTGAATTGATTTCCAAGACACGTGAGCCTAAACATCAGGGTCATCCAGATGAGGAAGAACAGCTGAAAGGGGCAAGGGGAGCGGAAACGAAGGATGGCATACGTATCCATAGCGTACGTCTGCCGGGCCTTGTAGCCCATCAGGAGGTCATCTTTGGAGGTGAAGGACAGTCCTTGACCATCAAGCATGACTCGTATAATCGTGCTTCATTTATGTCAGGTGTCAAGCTTGCAGTTGAGACGATCATGCGACTAGATGTATTAGTATACGGACTTGAAAATATTATCGAGTAAGGGTGGGGAAAACCATGAAAATTGCATTGATTGCACATGATAAGAAAAAGCCGGATATGATACAGTTTGCTACAGCATATGAGCCGATCCTAAAAAAACATGAGTTATATGCTACAGGAACCACCGGTCTTCGAATTGCGGAAGCAACAGGCATGAATATTCACCGATTTCAATCAGGACCGCTTGGTGGAGACCAGGAAATTGGGGCGATGATTGCACAGAACCAGATGGACATGGTCATCTTTTTCCGGGACCCACTGACAGCTCAGCCGCATGAACCGGATGTAACAGCACTTTTGCGATTGGTGGATGTCTATTCCATTCCGCTTGCAACCAATATGGGTACAGCAGAAATACTGATTCATGGATTAGAACGTGGAGAGCTTGGCTGGCGAAATCTTGTGAAGAAAAAAGAGGAAGAGTAAATGGCATCATTAGATATTCTGGCCTTCGGTGCCCATCCTGATGATGTGGAAATCGGGATGGCGGGGACATTGGCAAAATATAAGGAAAAAGGATCGAGGATCGGCATTTGCGATTTGACGATGGCTGAATTGTCCTCCAATGGAACCGTTGAAATCCGTCAAGAGGAGGCAAAAAGGGCCGGTGAAATTCTTGGACTGGATGCAAGAATACAGCTTAAGCTCCCTGATCGCGGACTAGCATTGACAGAAGCTCACATTAAAGAAGTGGTGACCGTAATTCGTACATACAAGCCAAAGGTTGTATTTGCCCCTTATTGGAATGACCGTCACCCTGATCACGGCAACTGCGCAAAGATAGTGGAAGAGGCTGCTTTTTCTTCTGGAATCAGAAAATACAGTGCAGAAGAGGATTTAGAACCGCATAAAGTACAGAACATATTTTTTTATATGATAAACGGCATGCATCAAGCCCAGTTTTACATAGATATCACTAATCAAGTGGAAAAGAAGACCCATGCCCTGATGGCGTATGAAAGTCAATTTGAGGTCGGGGAAAATGGGGTTGTCACGCCATTGACCAACGGATATGTGGATAGCGTCATCAGCAGGGAAAAAGTGTACGGCAAACAAATAGGATCTGCGTATGCGGAAGGATTCTTTGCAAAAGGTCCTTTAATCGTAAACAACGATCTAATAGGTGGGATGTAAGTGAAACTCAAAATAGGAATCACCTGTTATCCTACGGTTGGAGGATCGGGTGTCATTGCAACGGAGCTCGGAAAGCTTCTCGCGGAAAAGGGGCATGAAATCCATTTTATCTCCTCAAGCATGCCATTCAGGCTGAATAAGGTCTATAGCAACATCTATTACCACGAGGTGCAGGTCAACCAGTACTCCGTATTTCAGTACCCTCCTTATGATTTGGCGTTGGCGAGTAAAATGGCAGAGGTGGCGAAGCGGGAAAAACTGGACCTGCTGCATGTCCATTATGCAATCCCTCATGCGGTCTGTGCTTACTTGGCCAAAAAGATGACCGGAGATGAGCTGAAAATAGTAACAACACTCCATGGAACGGATATCACTGTACTTGGCTACGATCCATCCTTGAATGACATGATCAGATTCGGGATTGAAGGCTCGGATGTCGTCACAGCGGTTTCAGAGTCGCTAGTACAGCAGACCTATGAACTTTTGCAACCGCGCGCAGCGATACAGACTGTCTATAACTTTATCGATGAACGCGTCTATTACAAGAAGGACAAATCCGATTTAAAAGAACAGTACGGTATCCTTCCGGAAGAAAAAGTGGTCATTCATGTATCCAATTTCCGTAAGGTGAAACGGGTGGAGGATGTGGTTCAATCCTTTTACCGCATTCAAAAGAAAGTGGCCTCGAAGCTGCTGCTGGTCGGGGACGGTCCCGAGATTTCAGTTGTCTGCAAAATGGTCAAGGAACTAGGAATCACCGATAAGGTTCTATTTTTAGGGAAACAGGAGAATGTGGAGGACCTACTTTCCATTTCGGATTTGAAATTGCTCTTATCTGAAAAAGAAAGTTTTGGACTTGTTTTGTTAGAAGCTATGGCATGCGGTGTGCCTTCTGTCGGAACCAATATCGGGGGTATCCCGGAAGTGATCGAACATGGTGTTACCGGCTTCTTGAGTGAAGTAGGTGATGTGGAAAACATAGCCGATCAGGCTATTTCCATTCTTATCGATCCTGATTTACATAAACGATTTTCCAAGAATTCCATCCAGCGGGTCAAGGACCGGTTCAGCTCGAGATATATTGTGGAACAATATGAAGATCTATATTTGAAACTAATCAAGGAATAGCTCCTTCCATTAGAGAAGGATCAAAGGGAAGGGATATGGATGAACGCCTCTTTTCAACATGCAGCCGCCATTATACAAGTTCTTGAGGGATCTGGACATGAAGCTTATTTTGTTGGGGGGTCTGTCCGAGATCATCTGATGGAAAGGGCATTGGGAGACATTGATATTGCGACTAGCGCTACTCCCGATCAGATACAGTCGCTTTTTCCTAAAACCGTCGACGTCGGAGCTGAACATGGTACCATCATCGTTGTCACAGAGCACGATTCATTTGAAGTGACCACCTTTCGGACAGATGGCACCTATACAGACAACCGAAGACCTGACGAAGTTATGTTTGTTAAAAGCTTATTTGAAGATCTTAAACGCCGCGATTTCACGATGAACGCGATTGCGATGACCAGAACGGGGGAAATCCTTGACCAATTTCACGGAAAAAAGGATATCGAAAGAAAAATAATTCGGACAGTGGGGGAAGCGTCGGAACGATTCCACGAGGATGCCCTCAGAATGTTTCGTGCACTCCGATTCAGTTCCCAGCTCGGATTTTCCATTGACAAAGAAACATTCCTTGCAATCAAGAAGAATGCAAGCCTGATGGAAAATGTCTCTGTAGAAAGAAAAACAGTCGAAATGGAAAAGCTGCTCCTTGGAAAAGGCTTAAACAAGGCAATCCCCTTATTGATTGATTCAGGATTATTCCGTTATTTACCATTCCTAGAGGAGAAAAGGGAGGAGCTTGGACGACTGGCTTCCTTTCCTTTTCTTGATTTGTCCAGCAGGATAGAATTATGGACAGCATTTGCTAATTTGTTGGAAATAACCGAGCTCGAGGCCTTCTTGAATGCCTGGAAACTTCCTAAAAAGGTGAGTAAAGCAGTTATGCTGAATATCTTGACCATGCAGCAATTTATTGAAAATGGCTGGTACAGGGAGCTGGTCTATTTTTCCGGCAAGGAAGCATGTCTCACTTCCCATGAAATCCTCGTGTTGCAAGGAAAGGACAAGCCTGATTCATATGAGACGATTCAACAATTATATAAAGCTTTACCTATTCAAGGAATCAAGGATATTGCCGCCAACGGAAATGACTTGGTGGAGTGGCGCGGCCAAAAGCGTGGAAAATGGATTTCTGAACTTTTACATGATCTCGAAAAAGAGATTCTGGAAGGTAAGGTCCAGAACGAAGCAGGTGCAATAAAGGAGTGGGTAAGATCTTGGCAACTGAAATAAGATCCAAGCTATTAAAAATGTTCACAGAAGTGGAAGGCGGTTTTTTATCCGGTCAAAAAATCAGCGAGGAGCTCGGCTGTTCAAGAACCGCGGTATGGAAGCATATTGAGGAGCTGCGACAGGCTGGCTACGAGCTTGAGGCGATCAGAAGAAAAGGCTACCGCATTACGAAAATCCCCAATCGTATCAGTTCCAATGAAATATCCCTTGGTTTAAAGACTGATACGTTGGGTAGAGCAATTCATTTTGAAGAATCCGTCACGTCCACCCAGAAGATAGCCCATCAGCTGGCCTATGATGGTGCCCTTGAAGGTACGCTGGTTGTAGCCGAGGAGCAGACTGCAGGCAGAGGCCGGCTAAACCGGGCTTGGCATTCACCGATGTCTACGGGTGTCTGGATGAGTCTCATATTAAGGCCCAACCTGCCACCTGCGAAAGCCCCGCAGCTTACCTTGCTTACAGCGGTGGCCATAGCGCAGGCAATTGAAGAGGTCACTTCATTGAGAACAGACATTAAGTGGCCAAACGACATACTTATCAATAAAAAGAAGACAGTCGGTATCCTGACCGAGATGCAGGCAGAGGCGGATAAGATCAACTCTGTCATTATCGGGATGGGGATCAATGTGAATCAGGAGCTGGAGCATTTCCCTGAAGAACTCCATTCCATCGCCACTTCCCTCGCAATCGAGCTTGGAAAGCCAGTTAACCGTGCGGAACTGATTCAGGTGATTCTGTTAAAGTTCGAGAATTTGTATCATCGCTATCTGGAGCATGGCTTTTATCCGATAAAACTGCTATGGGAGTCCTATGCCATCAGCATCGGTAAGAAAATCATCGCAAGGACGATCACTGGTACGCTTGAAGGAACGGCAAAAGGAATCACTGAAGATGGAGTACTGATGCTTGAGGATGACACTGGTCATATTTCTTATATACATTCAGCCGATATTGAAATTGGAAAAGATTAAAAGAATAGCATCTTTTCGAAACATCTTTTATAATGGTACCGTGGGCAGTAACCTCAAATGGAACTGCACCAAAAGTTTGAATGCAAAAAAAAGCAACTACAACCAAATATCTGCCTTGATCCAAAGGACTAGGACAGAGGGATTGAACTGAACCGATTAAAATTAACCATGCAGCACACCTGTGTGAATTAACCATCCTTCTTTCTGTTGAAAGAAGGATTTTTATGTTTCGGTTGTTCATTTCTTGTCCTCAAAAAGAGGAGGAACGAACATGAAAACAGCTACAGATTTCATGAAAATGAAACAAAATGGAGCGAAAATCGCGATGTTGACCGCCTATGATTATCCTTCTGCAAAGCTTGCAGAGGAATCTGGTGTGGATGTGATCCTTGTCGGAGATTCCCTTGGAATGGTCGTACTGGGCTACGACTCGACGATTCCGGTGACAGTGGAAGATATGATCCATCATACCAAGGCGGTCAAACGAGGCGCAGGTTCAACTTTTATCGTGACAGATATGCCCTTTATGAGCTATCATTTGTCCATTGAAAATACGCTATATAATGCTAAAAAAATGATCCAGGAATCAGGTGCACATGCATTGAAGCTTGAAGGGGCCGATGAAGTAGTGGATATGATCCGTTACATTACGAAAGCCGGAATTCCGGTTGTCGCACATCTCGGTCTGACCCCACAATCCGTGGGAGTTCTAGGTGGTTATAAAGTGCAGGGCAAAGACGTGGAAGGCGCAAAAAAAATGCTTGAGGATGCCATCCTGGTAGAAAAGGCTGGAGCGATGGCACTAGTACTCGAGTGCGTACCTGAACAGCTGGCAAGGGAAATTTCCTCCAAACTCACTATCCCAACGATCGGAATCGGTGCGGGAGAAGCGACAGATGGTCAGGTGCTTGTTTATCATGATGTACTCACTTATGGAGTAGGGCGGGTACCGAAGTTTGTTAAATCCTATGCTGACGTACAATCTGTCATGAAAAAAGGACTTTCCGACTATGTAGCGGAAGTGAAAAGCAATGCATTCCCTAAGCCAGAACACAGCTTCACCATGAAGGAAGAAACCCTGCAAAGATTATACGGAGGCAAAATCAGTGAAAATCATTAATACTATTTCCGACATGCAAAAGGAAAGCCTTGCTGCACGGCTGGCTAAAAAAACAATCGGGTTTGTCCCGACCATGGGCTTTTTGCATGAAGGCCATGCTACATTGATTGAAAAGGCAAGAAAAGAAAATGATATTGTCGTACTCAGTATTTTCGTCAATCCTCTCCAATTTGGTCCCAATGAGGATTTTGACGCGTATCCGAGGGACATAGCGAGAGATGAAAAAATCGCGAGCGAGCTTGGTGTGGACTTTCTTTTCTACCCAACCATTGAAGAAATGTATAAAGAAGACCGGACCACTCTCATCACTGTGGAAAAGAGAGTGGATGTCCTCTGTGGAAAAAAACGCCCCGGGCATTTTGACGGGGTTGCAACCGTTGTGATGAAGCTGTTCCAAATTGTCATGCCAACCCAAGCTTATTTCGGAATGAAGGATGCCCAGCAGGTGGCGGTGATCGAAGGGTTGATCTCCGACTATCATTTGACAGTCCAGCTTGTACGCGTAAATACAATCAGGGAAGAGGACGGCCTGGCAAAAAGCTCACGAAACGTCTATCTTACTCCAAAGGAACGCGAAGAGGCCCCAGCCCTCCAACAGGCACTGCAATTTGGAAAAGGCAGGCTGGAACAAGGGGCTTCCATATCTGAAACGAAGGAATTCGTGGAAAACCAAATCAAAGAGCATACTGGTTCCGAAATTGACTATGTGGAAATATATTCGTATCCAGATCTGAAAGTGGTAAAGGAACCAAGAGATGGAGAAAGCCTTATAATTGCAGTTGCTGCGAAGTTCAGCAAGGCGAGACTGATAGACAACATCGTTTTTTCATACACGAAAGGGGAAAATTAACATGTTTCGTACTTTAATGAATGCCAAGATACATCGTGCCCGTGTGACGGATGCGAACCTTAATTATGTCGGCAGTATCACAATCGATGAGGATATTCTGGATGCTGTTGGACTTGTCGCAAACGAAAAGGTCCAAATCGTGAACAATAACAATGGAGCACGTTTTGAAACGTACATCATACCGGGGGAAAGAGGCAGAAAAGAATTCTGCTTAAACGGTGCAGCAGCCCGCTTAGTTCAAAAAGGGGACGTCATTATTGTCATTTCCTATTGCCTGATCGCAGATGAAAAAGTTAAAGACCACCAGCCTAAGGTAGCAGTCATGAATGAAAACAATGAAATCGTGGAAATGCTCGGCACAGAACCAGCAGCCACAGTCATGATATAATTCACATGTAATACGCAGGAGTCTCACCCCTTACGCTCCAACCAACAGGGGGAGAGTAAAATTATTTTGAGCTATATTGAAATCTTAAAGTGAAAATATGACTTTTAAATAATAAATGATTCTTTTTTATATCGTAATCTCCTATAGAGAAAAATGATTAGAAACGTGAGTGGATTGTAGCGGAAGGCACTTGACTCCTGCGGGAAGATAGAGTATGGGAGACCCCACAGGCGTAAGCCGAGGAGGCTCCCATCCCTCCCCGCGCGGCGCTGAGTGCCTGGAGCGGAAATCCACGGGAAATATCTTTAACCAAAATATCAATTAATGCGAAAACAGCTTTCCCCCTTAAATGGGGGTTTTTCTTTTAAAAGACTGGAGAAAATAAATTTAACTATTTTTTTCGTTCAGGGACTATGATACTTTGTTTATAGATGATTTGAGAAGTTATGAGGTGTAAAGAATGAAACAGCGTTATGTTGTCCTGGATTTGGAAACAACAGGAAACTCTCCTAAAAAGCAAGATAAAATTATACAAGTGGGCGCTGTTTTAGTGGAAGATGGCGAAATAACGGAACGGTTTGCGAGCTTTGTGAATCCAAGCTGCAAAATTCCTCCTTTTATCGAACAACTGACAAGTATAAATAATGAGATGGTAAAAAAGGCACCCACCTTTGCCCAAATCGCACCCATGCTTGTGGAAATGCTGGAAGGGTCAACATTGGTGGCACATAATGTCCCGTTTGACCTGTCCTTTCTTCAGCATGAACTACAGGAGAGCGGCTATCCTGCATTTTCAGGGAACACAGTGGATACAGTGGAGCTTGCCCGGATTCTTCTCCCTACCCGTTCAAGCTATAAACTGACCGATCTGGCAGACTATTATCAGCTTGATCACGATAACCCGCATCGCGCAGACAGTGACGCGGAAGTGACGGCAATCATTCTCCTTAATCTGTTGGAGAAAATAAAAAGCCTTCCCCCTCAAACGAGCCGACAATTACATACCCTTTTACATAATATGAAAAGTGACGTTTACATCCTGTTCCAATCAGCTAATGCAAACGCATCACTTTCCGATGATTACTACTTATATGAGGATAGGCTTGTCCTCAAGGCCCCTGCTGTACATCAAGTTGATGAGAGGGTGAAACGCAAGGAGTTACTTCTTTCATCTATAAAAAAGAATATCGGGGATTCAATTGCGGTAGATGAAATAAGGGGGCTGTTTGAATCCAGGCAGCATGGGCTTTTAGAAATTCCACCCTCATTTGAGGACAAGGATTCTTATCTGATGGGAGCGATTCTGTTCTCCCTTGAGAATGATAAACAGGTTGTCATCAGCAGTCATCGTTCCGATACCCTCAGCACCATAAGGGGGCTTTTCAATAAGCTACAGATGGATGATAGAGATTTCAATATGCTTACCTCTTCTATTAAAGGCAAATATTTTTATTTGAGTCTGCCTAAATTTTTACATGCGCTTGGAGAACAGGAAGACAATTATGATGCGGTTTTGACAAAAGCGCAGATTCTTGTTTGGCTGACGGAAACTGGGTCTGGTGATATGGAGGAGTTATCCTTGTCATCTGGCGGCCGCCTTTTATGGGAATCCATCAACTGTTCATTACCCTTAGAAATGGGAGGGGGAGAATCAGCACATTGCTTTTACAAGGCTGCAAGGGAAAAAATAAGTCACGCAAGTCTTCTGCTTACCAATCATTCCTTTTTGGCCAAAGAAATTTGGAAAGAGGAAGTACTAAAGGGTATGCATTATTACATTATCGAAAATGCCAATGTGTTTCATCAGAACGTCAGTAAATTCCTTGGAATAGAAATAAGTTATTTGGATATTTATTTTGCATTATCCAAGCTCCCCGATGTACGTGCTGTACAGCAAGCAAAAGAGGAGCTGGATGATATGTTTCGGATTCTTAGAGATTATTGCCTTGCTCGAACTAAAAGGTCGTCCTCCAAAGTAACCTACCGTTATTCTGTTCAAAAAGAGAGCGGCAGAGCCTGGGCAGGAGTGCAGGAGGCAGCACAAAGGCTTTACATGTCGTTGACGGATGTCATCCTAACCCTAGAGAAACAGGTATCCGGAAGGGAATCCTTATCGGAGGACATACATTCAGAATACCTCCTACAAGAGAAAATGGTTCTTACGGAAATGCGGGAAACATTCTATTCGCTCCTGTTTGTCCCTAAGAATGACCGGTTAACTTGGTTTGAGGTGAACGTCCGTGGGGCTAAAAACTCTGTGACGATTTTTGAGCAGCCTCTGGATATCAGTAACAGGCTTGCAGAAAAATTCTATCAGATGAAAAGCAGTGTGGTATTCGTTTCCCCGGCGCTAAGTGTAAACGACAGCTTCGATTTTACAATGGAGGAGCTTGGTCTCACCGATTTTTATCCGGTTATGAAGGTGTTGAAGTCAAAGGAAACCAAAGCTCTCCCAGGAGTTTTTATTCCCACTGATATGCCGTATATTGAAAAAGGTAAAAATGAGACATTCGTTTCGATTGCCGCTCTCCAGATTCAGGAGCTGTTGTCACAGAAGGGGGGAAGGATCCTTGTTTCCTTCTCTTCGAATGACATGCTGTCTGCGGTATACAACGAGTTGAAAAACTCTCCACAATCAAGAGAAACAGTCGTTGTAAGCCAAAGTGGTATAAGCGGGGGCAAGCAGAAAATCCTGAAGGCTTCCGCTAACTTCGAAAACGCGATTCTTCTGGTCACCAATAGCTTTCTCGAAGAAGTCTCGATCAAAAAAGAGAAAATCGATACATTAGTTATCATTCGATTGCCATTCAGTGCTCTTGATGAACCGCTTCTTGCAACGAAAATCAACCAGGTTGAAAAGCAGGGAAGAAACTCCTTTATGGATGTATCTTTGCCAATCGCAGTCCTTCGGTTCAAAAAAATGGTCGCCAATTTTCTGGAAGGTAACGGCAGCAAGGACATCTTTATTTTCGATAGAAGAGTGGCAGAGAAAAGGTATGGTGTTCAATTCATTGATGCAATTCCAAATGGTATTGTGAAAAAAGATACTTTTTTCAGCCTTCTCCATAGTATAGATTAAGGCGAATGTAGTCATTTTAATACAGTACACAACTATGGTTAGAATGGATGAGATGGATGTGGAATATTTTCTTGCTGGGACTTCTTATTATAAACTTCGGAATCCTGCAGCCTGAGTACCCGACCGACATAGAGAACATTGATCTAAAGTTGGATGAAGAGGAAGTAGCCTTTACTTTTCTGGATCTGCCAAATGGCGAAAGTACCATCATCCAGAACTCGAATGGAGAAAATATCCTGATCAATACGGGAGCTCCTGAATCCGAGGATGAACTGCAGCATCATTTGAAAATATACGGAGTCGACGAAATATCAGGACTGATCATTACCAACCCCGACGCTGAATATACAGGGAACCTGAAGTATGTTTTGGATAATTTCGAAATAGATAAAGTGATACTCCCAAGGAGCATGTCGGATGCCAGATTAGGTATTGAGACTGATTGGTGGGGAAAAGGAACAAAAAGTGAACTGGTGGAGGACCTGAATGTACAGGTTCTGAATGAAGACTATTCCAGGGAAAAGCATCTTGGGATGGATCTATTATTTGAATTCAATGAAACGTATCTGCTATACATGACTAGTGCAGATAAAGAAGTCGAGAACAGATTGCTTCAGCAACATAACCTAAGTGTTGTCAACATAATCAAGGTTGGGGACTTCGGAAATGAAACTGGAACATCAAAAAAATTCCTGAATGCCTGTGATCCGCAGACAGCGATCGTGTTTCACAAAGAAACAACACAAGGAAAGTCACTAGTGCTCGAAAGACTCCAGGAAACATGGCTTGACCTATATCTCACAAGCCAAAAAGGAAATGTCACCATAAAAATAAAAGAAGGCGACTACCACGTCTTCACACTTACACTAGACACCTTTTTGCAAATGTCATAAATAAACTTGGGGAAAAGTTTACACTCATGTATAACTTCGCTTAGCTATTGATTGGAGCAATAGGCGAAGACTCCTGCGGGAAGCAGCGTTTAGTGGAGACCCCACAGGCGAAGCCGAGGAGGCTCCACAAAACGCCCCGCGGAAAGCGCAGCCTAGTGCGGAAATCAACAGCGGTGTTAAAAAGAGCCATAAAATAGTTTAACATTCAATTCGAAAACGACAAAAATAGGGTGAATCAATAGCTGCCACTTGATTCACCCTTTCAAAATATCGGTGTAGGATAGGAGAAAATTTATTATACTGAAAAGTACTTAATTGTACTAAACTGAATATTTACTGTTATAATGTGTTTGAACACTATAGGTGATTCAGTACTTATATTCTTACCGACATACAGGGGCAATATGAGTAACAATAATTGCTTGAAAGCAGGAGGATTTTGGGATGGAAAGTAAAATTGAAGTGATCTCCACCGTAAAAGTGGAATACTCTTCCGATCTGTATAAAATTGTCGACACACTCAATCGAAATCTAAAAAGGGAAAACCTTATGTTTGGTTTGGCTTTAGATGAAGAAAACAAAGATAAAGCAGTCTTCACCATATATCGTACATAAAGAAGTGATAAAATGAAAAAATGGATTATTATTATATGCACCCTCCTTGTCATTCTGCTCGTATGGCAGCTTGTGTCCATTTACCATACAGCCATGTCGCCTATCCGCGAGGACGAAAATGAGGCCACCGAAATCGCAAAAGAAGAGAAAAACCTACAGACCATCAATGAGGTTTATACATATAATGGTACGACTCCTTACACCATCGTCCAGGGAACGGATGATAAGAATGAAGAGATAATCATCTGGGTGGATGAAAAGAAAAAGATTGCCCTGACGGCAAATGCCAGCGATGGAGTAGCAAAAAAAGATGTAATGAAATATGTCGATACCGACCGAAAACCTTCAGAGATCTTATCGGTTTCTCTTGCAATGGAGAACGATATTCCACTATGGGAAATCAAATTCAAAGATCAGAATGACCGATATAATCTGTACTACATTAAGTTTGAAGATGGAGAGTATTATCAACGTATAACGTTTTAATCGTAGCGGGAGGAAAAAGAACCATGAAATTAGCCAAACGAGTATCAACCTTAACACCATCTACTACATTGGAAATTACAGCAAAAGCAAAAGAATTAAAAGATGCAGGTCATGACGTCATTGGTCTTGGAGCAGGGGAGCCTGATTTTAATACGCCTGAACATATTTTAAATGCTGCAAAAAAAGCGATGGATCAAGGGCTGACCAAATATACGCCATCAGGTGGATTGCCTGCATTGAAAAAGGAAATAATCAGCAAATTGGAAAGAGACCAGAAGCTTTCCTACAAGCCTTCTGAAGTGATTGTCTGCACAGGGGCAAAGCATGCCCTCTATACCTTGTTCCAGGTGCTGTTGGACAAAGATGATGAAGTGATCATTCCAACGCCATATTGGGTAAGCTATCCTGAACAAGTGAAGCTTGCAGAGGGAGTTCCAGTCTATGTGGAAGGAAAAGAAGAAAACCAATTTAAAATTACTGCTTCCCAGCTGGAAGAAGTCATAACGTCTAAAACCAAAGCACTTATTTTGAACTCACCAAGTAATCCTACTGGGATGATCTATACAAAAGAAGAGCTACAGGAACTTGGTCAAGTGTGTCTCGCGCACAATGTACTGATTATATCCGATGAAATATATGAAAAGCTTTTATACGATGGGAACGAGCATTTTTCCATCGCGCAGTTATCTCCTGAGCTGAAGGATGCGACCATCATCATTAATGGAGTATCCAAGTCCCATTCCATGACTGGCTGGAGAATCGGCTATGCTGTTGGAAATGCCACCATCATCAGTGCGATGACAAACCTTGCAAGTCATAGCACTTCCAATCCCACTTCCATAGCCCAATACGCAACCATTGCAGCATATGCAGGGTCACAGGAAGATGTGGAAGTGATGCGTAAAGCTTTCGAGGAACGACTCAACATCATATTTGAAAAATTAAATGCGATTCCAGGATTCCATTGCATCAAGCCTCAAGGGGCATTCTACCTATTCCCGAATGCATCTGAAGCCGCGAGGATGGCCGGTTTTCAGGATGTGGACAGCTTGGTAAAAGCTTTGCTTGAAGAAGAAAAGGTAGCATTGGTTCCAGGTTCGGGGTTCGGAGCAGACAACTATGTACGCCTTTCCTATGCAACAAGCCTCGACCAGCTGGAGCAGGCTGTTGAACGTATTGCCCGTTACATGGAAAAAGTAACAGTGAAGTGATAAAGAGGAAAAGGAAGCAGACTTAAAAGTGTTTGCTTCCTTTATTCATGGCTTGTATAATATAGGTTATGTACATAGCAGTAAGTAAAAGTTGCTAGAACAAGGTTGGAGGGAACAAAAGAGTGAAGACAACAATTAAAGAAGTATATAAACATGTAGGAGAAGAAGTAACGATTGGTGCCTGGATTGCAAACAAGCGTTCAAGCGGAAAAATCGCCTTCCTACAATTACGTGATGGCTCCGGCTTCATTCAAGGAGTAGTGGTGAAAGCAGAGGTAGCCGAGGAAGTATTCCAAAGCGCAAAATCCGTAACTCAGGAAACATCCGTATATGTCAAAGGTATTGTACGTGAAGATGAGAGATCTCCGTTCGGATATGAGTTGGGTGTTACCGGCCTGGAAGTGATCCATGAAGCGGTTGATTATCCTATTACTCCGAAAAACCACGGTACTGAATTTTTGATGGACAACCGTCATTTATGGCTGCGTTCCAAAAAGCAGCATGCCATCATGAAAATCCGTAATGAAGTGATTCGTGCGACGTATGAATTCTTCAACGAAAATGGATTTGTAAAGGTAGATCCGCCTATCCTGACAGGAAGTGCTCCTGAAGGGACATCAGAGCTATTTGCAACAAAATACTTCGATGAGGACGCGTATCTTTCCCAGAGTGGCCAGCTTTATATGGAAGCGGCAGCAATGGCTTTAGGTAAGGTATTCTCTTTTGGACCAACTTTCCGAGCGGAAAAATCCAAAACACGCCGTCACCTCATTGAATTCTGGATGATCGAGCCTGAGATGGCCTTCATCGAATTTGATGACAACCTGAAAGTTCAAGAAGAGTATGTTTCCTATATTGTCCAGGCGGTCCTAAGAAACTGTAAGCTTGAATTGGGCGTTTTGGATAGAGATGTAACAAAGCTTGAAAAAATCAAAGCACCGTTCCCACGCATTTCCTATGATGATGCTATCAAATTCCTGAATGAAAAAGGATTTGATGATATCAAATGGGGCGATGATTTTGGTTCTCCACATGAAACGGCTATCGCAGAAAGCTACGATATGCCTGTATTCATCACCCATTACCCAATTGGCATCAAACCGTTCTACATGCAGCCGCATCCAGAGCGTGACGATGTAGTATTATGTGCAGACCTTATTGCACCGGAAGGCTATGGCGAGATCATCGGTGGTTCCGAGCGTGTCCACGATTTTGATTTGCTGAAACAGCGTTTGGAAGAGCATAACCTGGATTCTGAAGCCTACAAATGGTATTTGGAATTGCGCCAATACGGTTCAGTACCACACTCAGGCTTTGGTCTTGGACTAGAGCGTACAGTGGCATGGATCAGCGGCACAGAACATGTTCGCGAAGCCATTCCATTCCCAAGACTTTTAAACCGTCTGTATCCATAATATGATAAAACCACTTGTTCCCTTAACAAGTGGTGTCAGACTGTAGACAAACTCGAGGTAATTCGAGGTTGTCTACAGTTTTTTTGTGTACCTTGATAATAAAGCCCGTTGATTTCCGTTCCAGGCACTACGCTTTCCGCGGGCGGTCCGGCAGCCTCCTCGACGCTGCGCGTCTGCGGGGTCTCCCTTGTCCCTTCCTCCCGCAGGAGTCTCCGTGCCTTCCACTCCAATCAACTGAGTTTTCTAAACTTTTTGTGGAACGAAACCCTGTGTATTTTTACAAGTACCTCTTTCATACTTTCCCATAGTATAAGGATTCAAATTTGACATGGAGAAGTATAATACAAATGATTTTTTATTTTTAATATTACGTATTATTGTTGCAGGTTCGCCCCTGTTGATTGGAGTGCAAGGGGTGAGACTCCTGCGGAAGCAGCGTGTCAAGGGAGACCCCGCAGGCGCAGACATGCGCCGAGGAGGCTCCCGAGGCCGCCCGCGGAAAGCGAACTCCTGGAACGGAAATCAACAGGGTGTTTCATGGTGCCACCTTATTTTTAAGGTATCCTGATATTAGATACATGTTATAGCTTTTCTTAATATTTCCTTAGAAGTAAAGGTATAAATTTGTTATACTTAGTCATGAGGTGTCTCCTAATGAAAAAAGAGCAATTTATTGAATTTTTGGAGGAAGGGAATCTTTCCATTCCAAATTACTTACTGAACAATTACGTAAAGCTTGGCTTAAATGAAAAAGAGTTTCTACTCATCCTACATGTACATTCTTTCGTGGAAAGCGGAAAAATCTTTCCTACTCCAATGGAAATCGCAGATAAAATGACGATAGATCCTACAGAATGCATGGAAATCTTGCGTCATCTACTACAAAAAGGGTACCTTGCCATCAGTGATGAGATGGACGAGTACTCCATCAAATACGAACGTTATTCCCTCCAGCCCTTATGGGAAAAAATGATTCAGTTTATGATAGAGAAAAACAAACAGGCAACCATTCAATCCAATAAAGACGATGAAATCAATCTATATACAATTTTTGAGCAGGAATTCGGACGACCGTTGTCACCGTTTGAATGTGAAACGCTTGGTATGTGGATGGACCAGGACCACCATGATACAAGCATTATTAAAGCTGCCCTAAGAGAGGCTGTTATCTCGGGGAAACTGAATTTCAGATATATTGACCGCATTCTTTTTGAATGGAAAAAGAATGGCATCAAAACACTCAACCAGGCAAACGAATATGGCAAGAAATTCAGAAGGTCCAATATTCCTTCAAAACAGCAGAACCAGGTGCCAATAAATAAACCCAATAAAAACACGGTTCCATTTTATAACTGGTTGGACTAAAGGTAAATCAGATTAGGAAAACGGATTATCGCCGTTTTCCTTTTTCAATTAAGAATTAAAGCAAGAAGGGCAGGGCATGTCGATGCTTAATTTAAAACAGGTCAATGAAGTGGTGGAAGTGATGGGGGAGATGTTCCCAGATGCACATTGTGAATTAAATCACCGCAATCCATTTGAACTCGTAATTGCGGTAGCTTTATCGGCACAATGTACCGATGCACTTGTAAACAAAGTAACCAAAACATTATTTGAAAAGTATAAGAAACCTGAGGATTATTTAGCAGTTTCTTTGGAAGAGCTGCAGCAGGACATACGATCTATCGGATTGTTCCGCAACAAAGCAAAAAACATTCGGAATTTGTCACAGCTTCTACTTGATGAATACGATGGAGAGGTTCCACAGGATCGAGATGAGCTTGTAAAGCTTCCTGGTGTAGGGAGAAAGACGGCAAATGTAGTTGTATCCGTAGCATTCGGCGTACCAGCCATCGCGGTGGATACGCATGTAGAACGGGTCAGTAAGAGACTCGGAATCTGCAAGTGGAAAGACAGTGTGTTGGAAGTGGAAAAAACGTTGATGAAAAAGATTCCAATGGATAAATGGTCAGACACACATCATCGTTTGATCTTTTTTGGAAGATATCATTGCAAGGCTCAAAATCCGCAATGTGACAGCTGTCCACTGCTTGAAATGTGCCGTGAGGGCAAAAAGAGAATGAAAAGGAAGGTCAAATGATGAGAGTGCCCACAGCATTCGCCCATCCACTGTATTATTCAGAAAGCGAGGTGGTCGAGACAGGACGCTTTGATTGGCAGACAAGTTTGACTGTACCTTTCAAATATGACATGGCATACGCTCTCGGCCTTGCTCCGTCAAATCTTCCATGGGAGCATCGTTCACAGACGGTACCGCTATTGTTTCACTTATGGAAGGAGACAGAAGCGAAACTTCACACGCATCATGAAAAAAGAGATCGTTCTGATGTGAAGGTCCATGTAATAGGGGGCATTGCGTTACTCCTCCAATCCATATTCTGGATGAATCAGATGCCGGTGCGTTCATTGGCAGATTGGGAAAAAGAGATAAATCAACTGCCCGTAATACCTGTAAATATAGTAGAACGTCTTGATTTTGTCATGAAAAAGCCAGAAATGTATCACGCCTTTATCCAGCTACAGCAGCTCTTTACTGAAAGCAGCAAACTGTTCTATAAAATGCAGGCAATCCAAAAAAGGTAGGACCCAAAATATCGGGTCCTACCTTTTCTTTAGTCATCATCATTATTGTCATTGTTCTGACCACGGTTTCGGCCTTCGCCACTACCGTCTCAGCCATCACCGGTTCCACCGCCGGTATCGCCGCCGGTATCGCCGCCGGTATCGCCGCCGGTATCGCCGCCGGTATCGCCGCCGGTATCGCCTCCAGTACCGCCACCTTCACCAGTACCTTCGCCGTCACCTTCGCCGTCACCTTCGCCGTCACCTTCGCCATCACCTTCACCGTCACCTTGGCCGTCACCTTCGCCATCACCTTCGCCGTCACCTTCACCATCACCTTCACCAGGTGGAGTTGGAGGTAGCTCAGGAACGACTTCTTCCTCTTCTACAAGCTCAGGAACCTGAACCGACTGTGTAGCAGGGTCACTTCGGCTTTCTTTGTTGTCATCAAGGAAAGCGGTGATCTCAAATGTAAATGTTGCCCCAGGGTCAGGGTTATTCACTGCCAACCCAAGCTCTTTGGTTACAGTTAATCCTTGAGGGGCTCCCTCATTCACTGCAACTTTCACATCAAAGCTTACATTTTCCAATTGATCTTCAGGGTAATCCCAATTTAACAGAATTTGATTGGTAGCTTCGTCATAAGTGGCTGTAAAGTTTGACGGACTAGTAAGCTTCTCAAACTCTTTTGATACTTTCGTAGGTTCCGTACCTTTAACGAAATACTCATTTGTAATTCGATCTTTCGGAGTGAATTCACTCGCTTTAAGCGGTGGATTCGATCCTTTTTCGATAGCAACTCTTACGACACTTTTTGGAACAGGGAAGTCCTCTTTATCCTCATCTGTCGTAGAGACATGCTCCATCAGCTGCCTGAATATCTCTCTTGATAAATACTGATCCTCAGAACCGGATGCAATACTTCTTAAGTAGTTATCTTCGCCGCCCTTGTTGAATCCGGTCCAAACAGCAGCAGTGTAGGACGGGGTGTATCCTGCAAATAGTGTACTTGGAGCTGCATCTGCTGGAATGTCATACTTTTGCAGGTCATCAGATGAAAAGTTGGTAGTACCTGATTTACCTGCAAGGTTCAAGCCCGGTACATTAGCTGCGCGAGCCAAACCGGTAGTTATGGATGTTTTCAGCATGTCTGTAATCATGAATGCAGTAGAATCCTTCATCACTACCTGCGATTCCTTATTTAAACTAACACTCTTGCCGTCCTGGAATACGACCTTGGTTACAGCAAAAGGTTCTGTGTAAACGCCGCTATTTCCAAATGGGGCATACGCTCCAGCAAGTTGAAGAGGGGAGATGCCTCGATTGAAACCACCGATCGAGTATGCTTCCGGAATATCTTCGCCTAGTGGAATGCCAAGTTTCACAGCAAAGTCGCGCGCTTTATCGGCTCCAACCTCCTGGAAGGCTTTCAATGCCGGGATATTACGTGAATCCGCAAGATGCTCACGGATACTCATCACACCTTTATGTTTTTTGTCCCAGTTGTTGATTGGGTCGCCGTTTGTATAAGTTACCGGTTCATCATCGATTTGCTGATAAGTGGACCAGTCCAGATGCTCGATGGCTGGGCCATAGTCCAATATCGGCTTGATTGCGGAACCAGGCTGAACGCGGATATCTGTTGCATAATTCAGGCCTGTTTTGACATGGTTGCGACCGCCGCCGATAGCACGGATTTCACCTGTTTTCGTATCAATCAAAGATACACCGGCCTGGAAATCTTCATTTTCCGGATAGGCAATGCCGCTCTCATCAGATAACAAGTATTCCACATGCTCCTGGGCATCCACGTCTAATGTTGTATAGATTTCCAAACCATCAGCCTGGGGATCCACTTCTCCAAGCTGTTCGGATATTTCTTCGATTACTCGATCCATGAACGCATTGTATTTATTAGAGAAGTTGGTTTTTTCCACATCGTTTGCCAATGTAGAGTCAACAGGAATGGCCTTTGCTTCATCCGCTTGTTCCTGTGTTATTTTGCCATGTTGTACCATCAAACTGAGAACAATATTGCGACGTTTTTCAGCATTTTCCGGATTCGTCAAAGGATTATAGTTGTTCGGACTTTGTGGAAGTCCTGCAAGCATTGCTGCTTCATGCAACTCCAATTCATCCAGTGATTTACCGTAATAGTTTTTAGCAGCTTTGGCTACTCCATATGAATAATTGGAAAAATAAATCCTGTTTAAATACATTTCAAGAATCTGCTCTTTACTGAAGCGAGATTCCAATTCGTATGCAAGATAAAATTCCTGGGCTTTTCTTTTTAACGTTTTATCTTTGGATAAGAAGGATAATTTCACTAATTGTTGTGTAATTGTACTGCCACCCTCTGAACCGAAACCTCTTGTAACGTTGGCCAAAACGGCTCCAGCAAGACGCCTGTAATCCACTCCCTTATGTTCAAAGAAGCGGACATCCTCTGTTGCAAGGAAAGCATCCTGCACCAGCTGTGGAATTTCGTCATATTCCACATATTCCCTTGCCTCATGTCCACCTATTTCAGCGGCCAGTTCACCATTCCTATCATATACCTTGGAAGGGACGGGAACTTTTAAAAGAGTCTCATCAAGAGGAGGGGTATCCTTTACATAGAATGCAAATGTACCTATTCCTGTAAGAAGACCAACAATACCGACTATAAGTACGGTAAAAAAGATCTTTTTGAAAAGATTTTTTCGTTGTGCTGTTTTAGGTCCCTTTTTTGCACCTTTTTCTTCCTGTAATGCTTTTCTTCTCTGTTCTCTAGATTGATATTTATCTGCCATGTAACAGACCTGCCTTTCTCCGCTTTTGCCGTGATTCAGGGGTTAGCAATAGACACTGTCTATTATTTTAATATAATCAATTCTTGGCTGAAAACCTATAGGTATCAAGTACCCGTCCTTTTCAACCTCTTGCTTTGTAATTGATTTTCTTTCCCCAGCTTCTTTTCTCTCCCAGTAATAAAACAACCTTTCAGCCGGTAGCAAATAGACTTCATTAAAAACACGGAACAATAATATGACGAAACAGATTCCATTTTGTTTCACTACTTGCTGCATATGTTGAATCTGATGCTCATGGAAATTCTGAAGCGGAAAGGAAGTTTTATTTTTGGTTTCCTTCGCTTCAAAATCAATATATTTCCCTTTGTATACACCATTAAAGTCAGTAGTGGATGCCTGTTTGAAGTAGGCTTCCTTGATGACCGCCGCACTTCTTTTCGGATAATGGACATCTACAATCTGAATGGGTGTGGGTTTTTTATGAACAACAGCAATCTGATGATGCAGATAATACAAATTGGATTCATGCAAGTCGTCCTCTAGTGTCATTCCTCTGTTTCCGTATAGGACGGGAGCCTTATTTTTAGAAGACGTATTTGCGGTTGACTGAAATACTTTTCCGTTTGGGTATCGGATATTCATAAAATTCCCCCTATAGACCAAAACTAACCTTATCTAGGAAAAAAACGTCAAATTTATTTGGCGAAACACCCCATGCCTGTGCAAGGAGGAAAAGAGTTGAGTCTTTCTTCGATGCTTCAAAGCTATCATTCCATTGGTGAAAAAAGGAAAAATTATGTATATTCCTTTCAAGAAAATAAGTTTATCACTAGTATTAAAAAAAATACAGCAAAACATAATCTTGATAATATTTCCCGTACAAAGGCATACGCCAGCTTTTATGAGCGGAACAAAAGTATCAAATGGGCATTCTTGGCCAGCATGGTGTCCCGTAATGCCGGATGGAATATGACTGACCTCGAAGGCCGATGGTTCACCCTTGCGCTAGATTGGCAGCAGCGGTTTCCCTTGTTCTATACGTATGAGCTCGCAAATTGGATGATCTTTCAGGATGCCTTTCCGCAACTATTAATATATGAACTATCCTCCTATTATAACAAATCATATTTCCATCTATTAAAAGAGTTCCGCGTTTCTTGCTTCATGGAATATGAATGGCTGAAATTTTGGGAGGAAGGGGACGAAGAACGCTTAATTACTTCCCTGATCATCAATGAACAAAACCTCATCCAGAAACCGGTTCTTCAGAGCCGCACTTTAAAAAAGAAAGTCTTTAAGACAATGGTATACTCATTTCAGGATCTCGGGCATTTCAGTTGTGTCGTATTCCCGACACTTGAAGGAAAGCTGTATGGTTATTCCGTCCATGGATTTCAAAAGTTGACCAACAGAATTGATTTGGGCAAAAGACTGGCTGCACTGTTATTTTCACCAGAGCATTATGAATCCTTTCACCAATTTTCAGTCCATACAGAGCATACAGGTTCAAGAAGAGATTATGAACAGTACATAAATAACAGGCTTCTTCGCGAAACACCGATATTGAGGTCTGTCTATCCGGTTATCAATCACGAAAAACTACTTCAGGAGGATTGGGTTTTTAAAGGTGCTAGAAAGCTGGGGAATTGGAGGGAGCCTGTTCAAAGAAACCCCAAACAGGAAGAACTGACAAAATGGTTCATCCATAAACAGCACCAATTGCATGGGCTGATTGCTTTTAGGAATTGGTTGTGATCGAACAGAACAAATGTTTAAGTGCAGCGATAATATTTGTTTACAAATATTTGATCATTGAATATTGAGATGAATTCACATGTGCTTTATGGGGAATCACTATAAGTTAGTCAAATAAAGAAGATAGGGAATCAAAAGCACGGATTGATACTCTGAGTAAGCAGAGAAGAGAGGGAATCAAAAGTGGCAATTGATTCCCAAATAAAAGCTCAGAATGAGTTTAGAGGGATTCAATAGGATAAACGCTAACGGCGCCTGACCCTCAGTGCTTTAACGCGACATCGCACTGAGGGTCAGGCCCCTTTTTCTTATGTCGAAGGACGATTCGGTCCGCCTAATTTCTTGTCTAGTTGTTCAGGTGCATTCTCTGCAGCATTTCGATTGTGCTGCTGCTGGCTTTGCTGTTTGCTGTTCTGTTTTTTTGCCATAATCCATTCCTCCTATATATTTGATGAGTTTGCATTTTTATTTTCCCCCGTACATTTGTAAACATGCAATGTCGCAGAAAAACACTTTCTTTGGCGAATTAGTTCTAGTTTTGTCACATGAGAAGGTGGAAGGGAAAAAGCGGCGAAATGTAACAATAATAAAGTATGGAGGGGATTATTATGTCCAATGTTGTATCACGCTATGATGTCTCTAAGTTGTTTGATGATATGATGCTGCAAATGGATGTGCTGGAGCAAACCATGTCCAATTCCATGAAAATCGAGCGGGAAGAAATGGAAGAAGTCATGAAGGATCAGATTAATCGGTTGCATTATACATTGGATGAAGTGGAAAAGGTAATGAAGGAACAGAAAAATCATAAGATGGAGACGAAGCCGGCCATCCCGTTCAATCAACGTGCTTATTCAGTTTCTGTGTAGAAATTTTCATTTTTATGGTACTATTTATTGCTAGAGGTGAGAAGATGGAAAGCACTAGCAGTAATGTATTGACATTGACGCAAAAGCTATTGGATTTTATAGAGGGAATTGAATCTCGGTTTATTCACACACAGGAGAACAAAGTGGAGCCTGATTTTTTTAACGAGGTAAAACCTTTTGCCGATGAAGTGCATGCTCTCCTGTTGGAATGGGAGAAGGAGACGGTGGAGTGGATAGGGAGTGCAGCTCCCAAGTATATTCATCCGCAGCAGATTGTCAGTACGGTTGAAAATGTTAATCATGTAACGGTCCAGTGTTTTTACCCGGAAACCCGTGAGAAAAGGTTCAAAGGGATGATCCAATCGATCCGTTATGTATTGAATGATATACTATCAAAAAAATAGTGAAAACAAGTGCCTGTACCCTCATGGGGCAGGCACTTCCTTTCTTTATCGTTCTTTCTCTTTTTGAATGGTGACAGGACGGTTTCCGTTTTTGGCAGAAGGCTCAATCGCAAATTCCGCCTTTTCAAATACCTTTTTCTCTGCAGGGGCAGATCCTATGGTAGGTTCATGGCCTTTTTTCTTGTGTTGAAAGTGTTTTCCACGGCTCATCGTTCATTCCTCCTTTATCCTCCTTATTGTTCCTCAATTTTTCAAGTTCATTACATTGAAAATGAAAAAGGAGATCCTGATGTGGGATCTCCTGTCAAAAAAACATATCATGTTAATTCTAAAATATCCTCGAAGGTCTTTGGCGGAACTGCACCTTTTTTCTCTAGCTCTTTGATAAGGCATCGAAACTGTACAATCGATAATTCTTCACGTAAATAAAGCTGCCTGGCAAAATCCATTAACTCATTTTCTTCCATTGGTTCATAGCTTTTACAAGTAACAAATTTGTGATGAAGTTCTTCTAGTACCACCAAAACATCCCCCCACTTTGAAGTTACTTTAATAGTAGCATGGGATTTGAATTTTTCTTGTTTTTGAAAAAATGAAACTTCCGACAAAATGGGACATAAAATATAAAAATTTCCAATAGCATGATGGATGTTGACCGACAAGGCAATATAGGCACGTTTCCCAACTGTCATTCATATGTTATGGGTAGAGCCAGATAAGAGGAGGGATCTGAATGTTTAGGAGAATGTACGGAAGACCTAGACATTTATCATATAACAGGAATATGTCTTTATTGAATCAACTGCCTTCTATGCAGAATATGATGCCTTTTATGAATAGTGGCAGCTTTCCAGGTATGACAGCTGGATTCCCTTTTACCGGAGGGATGGAAGGTTGGAACCATGAGGCATTCAACCAGAATGGGATGAACATGTTTGCCAACCAGGGTGTTCCGAACCAGAATTTCCAAGGTATCCCGGTGGTTCAGGGATTTCCTTTTCAACAAAATGGTATGATGCCCCAAGCAGGATTCCAGAACGGAATGCAGCAGCCGAGTGGCGTAAATGGCATATCAATGTTCCCATTACAGGCTGGTGTGCCACAGGGAATGAATATGTTCCCACAAACGCCATTCATGAATCCTTATCCGACGCAAAATCAGAACAATAAACCACAATCCTCACAGGTTCAATCGTTTATGAATCAGTTCAAAGGGCAGGATGGGAATGTAGACATGAAGAAAATGATGGATACAGCGGGCCAGATGATGAACACGGTAAATCAGTTGAATAATATGGTAAAGGGAATAACAGCCACGTTCAAGGCTTAAAAAAGGATGCCGGGATATTGGCATCCTTTTTTACTTCAGAACTGTCATAAAGATATATTGCAGCGTTTATTTTGCAGGACAAGTTTCTCTAAACTACAATAACTCATAAACCTCATTCAATTGCTGAAGACGGGGGAAATCCTCCGACTCCAATGCATGCTTCATTTCATCTGGTAGAGAGTGATTGAGAAACTGAATCTGCTCGCCGCTCAATTCGTTGATAAAGGAAACAGTATTCTCATATCTTTTTTCATGCATCTTTAGAATGATACTGTTTGCCATCTCCCTGTCCTCACCATAAGAAGTGAGAATCTCTTGTAAGTAGGCGAGTGGCTTATTCATGATAATCGCCCTTTGCTTTCCCATCAAAAAAGAAATTATCGAGCTTTTCTTCTTCCTGATGGTTGAGAGAGGAGCTGTAATATGGATTTTCCACTTTCTCTTTTTCGTCCAGGTTTGTCTTTAAGACAAGGGACGGAGAAGTCGACGGACTGGCATAGATCTTTTTGTATTTTTCCACGTAGAACACCTCCTTATCTTTATGTTTTGTAGGGAGAGAAAAAGTATGTGAGGAGGGAGCTATCAGAAGTTACCATAAGTAAGATTGAAGATTTATGGAAAAATAAACGATAGCTTCATTTAAAACACAGCGAATAGGAGGAGTTATCATGACAAATCGCAACGATAACCGGGAGCGGAAAAATAAGTATCCCAACAATAAGGGAGACATTGAAGCCTCAAAGGAAATATCAAGCATCCAACAGGATTCCACTCCAGAGGAAAATCCAAAGTACGGATCAAAATCCCATAAAAACTAACGGAAACGACGCCACGCATATGTGGCGTCGTTTCTGTATTCAATCTTCAATTCTGATTTGCCGCTTTGATTTTTTCGGGAAACGGATTTGAAGAAGTCCATCCCGGTAGTTTGCCTGTAGTGCACTGATTTTTACATAGGACGGAATGGGAACGCTGCGACTGGATCTCTTGGCGGAATAGCTTTTGGAATATACATGAGTTCCTTCATCAGATGTTTCCAAAATTTCTTTATGATCTACACTGATCGTAATGTACCTGTCGAAGCTTTCAATCGTAATTTGTTCTTTTTTTACTCCTGCCAATTTGCAAAGGATGGTAAATTCCTGCTCCGATTCTGTTGTTTCAACCGGAAATGTAGCGTTAGCAAAAGATTGGCCGAAAAAATCATCCATTTGCCGCAAAAGCCCTTTGATAGGGGAACTGCTAAAAAAGGAATCAATGGATTGAAGAATATCGGTTTGGGGTGGATGCGAGCCTTTTTTGGGAGTTAAGTCAGAATTCTTGTCTTTCATCGTGAAGCTCCTTTCAAGTCATGTTAGTTATCTATATGTAGAAATGGGTTGGGAAGGTTCCATTTTTAATAAAGGCTAAAGGAATGAATGGAAAAAACTCATGGAAAGCCAATACAAACTATGATACGTTTGGAATAACAACCTTAACCCGAAGGAAGATTACGTATGCAGCTATTGAAAAATACATATTTCTTGAAAGTACTTAAGGTCGTGTTTCCCCTGACGATTTTAATTTTGATTTATATAGAAGGAACAAAACAGATGCGTGCTGTGAATATGTCCCTTGTTTTGCAAAAAATACAGGAAATCGGCCTCCCTTGGTTTCTCTGGATTTTTTTGTTAGGTGTATTTGCTGTTGCAACCATGATCCTTTATGATGTTTTTCTAATTAGGAAGTTGAACGTACGTGTTCCCAAATGGAAAATGTTGACACAAAGTTTTTCTGCAAACGCTTATGCAAACTTTTGGGGATTTGGCGGTTTTGCAGGGGTTGGTTTACGAACTTTGTTTTACCGGAAATATACAATGAATATCTCCTTCTTCCTTAAATCGGTCACCATTCTATTACCCTACATGTTAGTCGGATTATCTTTTTTTGCATGGATAGTACTGGGGAATGAATGGTATGCACCTATCGTTCTGCATAATTATCCGATTATAAAGCTGCCACTGCTGATTATGTGTGGCTACGGCATTTTTATTTTAGCTGCCGGATATTATACAAAAAGAGTGACAAATCACACTCAATTGACTTTGGTGGCCATATCGCTTCTTGAATGGGGATTTGCCGCATTTCTATTTTTCCAGATTGCGCTTGCCTTGAATGTTCATATGCCTCCTCATATTGTCATCCTCCTCTTCTTTATGGCAGCCATCTCCGGAGTTTTGAGCACAGTGCCAGGAGGAGTGGGAGCTTTTGATTTTGTCATACTTGTAGGAATGGCGAGTTTCGGAAATTCCGAAGAAAAAGCATTGGCACTCCTATTTTTATACCGGCTGGTTTATTATGTATTTCCCTTTCTGATCAGTACTATCTTTTTAGGGCATTTTCTTTATAAAGAAAAGATATGGAGAACCATTATTCCGGACAAAGAAGCATTTTCATCTGCATGCCATCGCATATTATCAGTTTGGGTGTTGGTGGTTGGCGTTTTGCTGCTGCTTTTCCCAGTAGTGCCAGCATTCATTCAAAGAGTGAAGCTTGCAGACCAGTTCCTTGCCCTGGAGATGCTCCAAATTTCCCAGCAGTTCTCCATTGCAATCGGGATCATCCTTTTGGTAATGGCCAGAGCGATAGAAGATAAAGTCAGAAGAGCCTATTACTTTACCTTTTTTGTATTAATAAGTGGAATGATTGTCAGTTTTTCAAAAGGGTTTCATATGTGGGAGGTGGTCCTTCTCCTCGGTGCACTCCTTCTTTTGTATGGCTCCAAACGGGAATTCCATCGTTCTGTCAGTCAATACACCTTAACCAAAATTATTATCGATGGATGCATTCTTTTTTGTATTTCTCTATTGTATGTACTAGTTGGCTCCTTGCAAATCGCTTATCTGCGGAAAATGGTGCCAGGCAGATTGCAGGATCTTTTTGCTCTTCATCCGCAGGAACTGGTCCAGGATGTGGCAGTTGGTACTGCTATTGCCGTTGTTCTCCTATACTTTGGGTTGTATTTTAAAAGAAATAGCAAATCCGCCTCACTCTTCATTAAGGCAGAGGGGGAAGAAAGGGGAAACAGATTAACAAGTGGAAACTTGCTGTTCCCGGATAAGCCTCTTTACGTTTTCACCGCTGCTACGGCTATGGTGTATTACCAAAAATGGAAGGATTCGCTCATACTCATCGACGATACAAGCCCGCTGGATAAGGAAGCACTGATCTATATGGAAAAAGAAGCAGATAGATATGGATATACGCTGATACTTCCGGGATTTCATAAGCTTGATGCTACTGATCTGAGGGAGATAGGATATTACGTACTGCGGGAAGAAAAGCACTTTTTCTTCTTTTCGCAGCAATTTCCACAATTGGAAGCAAAATTATTGATAAAACAGCTTGTCCGAACCACTAAAAAGGTGGTAAGATAGATGTCTTTTCTTTTGATTTATGGTACAATTAGTATTGGAAGAGATTGTATAACGATGGTGTCCGGTAACATGGCTTCATCTTTTTTAATCATTTTTTAAAATAATATTATTTTTTCCTAGTATTTTGGAATACTAAAAGTATATTAGTGTGGATGTAGTTTGCCCCACCTCAAAAGATAGGAGAGTGGCACTATGGCGTTTGGAAGAAGAGAAGTAGAGGAAATCGTAACAGACGAAACAAAGATTTGGGTTTGTGAATCGGAAGACTGCAAAGGTTGGATGAGAGACAACTTCAAAAGCAGTGAAACACCTTCTTGTCCTTTGTGTAAGAGCGGGATGAAAGAGTCCACTAAAGTTTTGGCAGTCATAAATAACTATAGTCAAAATCAGAAAATGTAAATATTGTTCAACAAAAATAACCATGCCTCCTAAGGCATGGTTATTTTTGTTTGTTGCCAGTATAATGCAGTTAAATTTTACCCTTATCCAAGGTAACAACGCCATCACTTTCCAGAATTCCTAGTACTACGTCCCCAATATCCGGGTCCGTATATAGCAGGTCTCTTACACGGAACTTAATATCATCAGCATCCGCCAGTGTGAAGCCTTCACGAAGCTCTATGTAGCTTTCCACATGATATTTACGTCCTTCCTGAAGAATGCGGATATTCTTGATGTCTACTACATCCGGATCGGAAAGAATCATGTCGACGATACGGTCCTCCACCTCTTTTGGTGCTGCAACACCAATTAGGCCAACCGTATTTTCATACCCTATTTTTAAGGCAATACCAATCAACAAGACACCAATCAGAATCGTTCCAACTCCATCAAGGAAATAAAGACCAGTAAAATGCGCAATCAAAATCGTTACCAGTGCTAGGGCGGCACCAAAAGTTGCAATAATATCCTCGTAGAAAACTAGTCGGGTTGGTGGGGAAGCAAGGCGAACATTTTTGAAAGCTCCCATCAACACACCGCCGCCACTGTTTTCCGTTCTCGTTTCTTTCGCAATCTCCTTTGCTGCTTTAATCAGGACGAGTCCGTCAATCAAAACAGCAATAACCAAAATAACACTGTTCAAAATGATGTTTGTGGATTCTTTTGGATGAACAATAAGCTCCCATCCCTTAATTATCGTTTCATACGCCATAATCGAGATGACGATTACAGCGACCAATACAAATAGGTTAACTACACGTCCGAAACCTGTTGGGAACCTTTTGGTTGGAGCTTTCTCCGCTAGGGCACTCCCTAAAAATACAAAACCCTGGTTAGTGGCATCCGCCAAGGAGTGGAACGTGGTGGCAAGCATCGTTCCGCTGCCGCTATAAATTGCCGCAATCCCCTTGATGATTGCCAGCACCGTGTTTGCAAGAGCCGCAATCCCAGAAGATTTATTTCCTTTTTTTAATAGTTGGAAAAAACTCATACCATCACCCTCACATCTGACCTATTTTATTCTTTTGCTTATACCCCAAAAAATATGTAAACGAATCCCTCCATCCAAAATTCCAAGTATTTCTTCATTATATAGTAGAAGGGAATAATTTGGTAAGTGATATGCATGAAATGATTTCATATATTAACCAATTCTCCCCCCTTTACGAAGCGAACGCCTATTCGCTAGAATAGAAGGTAGATAATGAGGTGAAGGAAACATGTGGAGAAAAACAATTCATGAAGTGATAGATTGGATGAAAACTGAGGAATCGATCGCTCGAAATATCGTTCATTGGGAAACAGTTCCGCCAAAGGAAGCGCAGTCGGTGCCCTTTCCGGAAGAGATAGATGACAGGCTTCGCAATGCATTGACTAGCAGAGGGATAACAAGTCTCTATACCCATCAAGCAGCAGCCTTTGAAGCGGCTATACATAAAAAGCATTTTGTAGCTGTTACACCTACGGCTTCCGGGAAGACGCTCTGCTACAATCTGCCTGTTCTTCAGAAAATCATTGCCAATAAGGAAAGCAGGGCACTTTATCTTTTTCCGACAAAAGCTCTGGCACAGGACCAGAAGAGCGAACTTAATGAAATCATTACCCAAATGGGTGTTCAAATCAACAGTTATACCTATGATGGGGATACGGCTCCTGCTATCCGCCAAAAGGTGCGAAAAGCTGGACATGTGGTAATCACGAATCCTGATATGCTTCATTCCGCCATCCTGCCGCATCATACGAAATGGGTGTCCTTGTTTGAAAACCTCGAGTACATCGTTATAGATGAATTGCATACGTATCGCGGTGTTTTTGGCAGCCATGTAGCCAATGTCATTCGCAGGTTAAAGCGAATTTGTCGGTTCTACGGAAGCAATCCGACGTTCATCTGTACGTCCGCCACAATAGCCAACCCAAAGGAGCTTGCAGAGGAGCTGACTGGGGAGCATTTTGAGCTGATCAATAATAATGGGGCGCCATCTAGTAAAAAGCATATCGTTTTTTATAATCCGCCGATCGTCAACAAACCGTTGAATATTCGCCGGAGTGCCACGCTCGAAGTAAGGAAGCTTGCAAGCGAATTTCTTCAGGAGAAGATCCAGACGATTATTTTCGCCAAGAGCAGAGTGAGAGTGGAAATCCTCTTGACCTATTTGCAGGATCTTGTGAAAAACCAGTTAGGTAAAAAGTCGATCCAGGGCTATCGCGGGGGGTATCTGCCTACACAAAGGCGTGAGATAGAAAAAGGACTGAGAAACGGGGAAATATACGGAGTTGTCAGTACTAACGCCCTTGAACTCGGCGTGGATATCGGCCAGCTTCAGGTTTGTATCATGACGGGTTATCCCGGAACCATTGCTAGTGCCTGGCAGCAGGCTGGACGAGCAGGGAGAAGGCAAGGGGAGGCAGTCATTGTGATGGTGGCAAGCTCCAGTCCTCTTGATCAGTATGTCATTCAACATCCGGAATTTTTCCTGAAAAGCAGTCCCGAGTCCGCAAGAATCAATCCGAACAATCTTGTGATACTCGTCGACCACATCAAATGCGCGGCTTACGAACTTCCATTCAAAAAAGGAGACACCTTTGATGGGGTGGAGCTGGAGGATATTCTGGACTACTTGACTGAAGAGCGGGTGCTTCATGAGAATGGCGGAAAATGGCATTGGATGAATGATGCCTTCCCTGCACATAACATCAGCTTGCGCTCCGCCTCCCAGGAAAATGTCATCATCATTGATCAGACGGTGGAGCCTGCCAACAAAGTGATTGGGGAGATGGACCGCTTCAGTGCGATGACATTATTGCATGATGAAGCCATCTATCTGCATCAGGGCATCCAATATCAGGTGGAAAAACTTGATTGGGAAGAAAAGAAGGCTTATGTCAGAGAAGTGAATGTAGACTACTTTACAGATGCGAACCTCGCTGTTTCCCTAGATGTTCTCGAGGTCGACAAACAGAGGAACTATCCTGCAGGAGCGGTTTCCTTTGGAGATGTATCCGTTAAAGCGATGGCGACCATTTTCAAAAAGATTAAATTCGAAACACATGAGAATATTGGTTCCGGACCGATCCATCTTCCTGAAGAAGAGCTCCATACCAATGCCACGTGGATCACCCTTGAAGAGAATATAACGGATGCTCTTGGTGCAGATGAACTCGAAAAGAGCCTGATTGGGCTTTCCCACGCCCTCAAAGCTGTTGCACCGCTTCTGCTCATGTGCGAACCGATGGATCTTCAAGTCGTACCTCAGGTTAAATCCACCCACGACGAAAAGCCGGTCATCTACTTCTACGACCGTTATCCTGGTGGAGTGGGATTGAGTGAGAAAGCCTATGAAAAAGTGGGAGAGCTTTTTGATAGAGCAAGTGAACTGATCAAAAACTGCCCGTGCAAGAATGGCTGTCCATCATGTATTGGAGCAGATCATGCCTTAGATGACACCAAAGAACTATCTTTACAGCTGTTACAGCAACTTGTATAAAGGGGGAGTGAAACATGTCTTTCAAAAACAAATTAAATAGAATGAAAAAGCATCTCCAGCCTGAAAAGCAAGTGGTGGAAACAGAAAAGGAAGAAATAATTTCTCCTGAATCAAAGGACCAATCTGTTCCGAATGAGCAGGAATGGGAGGCCTATGGTGCAGTGCCCTTCCATTTTCACGAGGAGTATTGCCTGATCCGTGAAGTGGAGTATCCACTCGATTACAGACATGGCCGCTATAGCCTCGGTGAAATCCTCCCTGTAATGGAAAATTGGCAAAAAGAGCCTGCAGCACACCCTTTATCCGCAAGGGGCCATCTGTCCAAGGACCTGTTCTTCTTTGATACAGAAACAACAGGGCTAAGCGGTGGAGCAGGGACCACGATTTTCCTTCTTGGATATGCGAGGGTCCTTGAGGATAAAGTGGTGGTCAGACAGCATCTGCTTCCTGCACCAGGCAATGAGGTCGCCCTCTATCAGAGCTTCCTTCAGGAGGTAGATTATACAACGCTTGTCACATATAACGGGAAGGCTTTTGATTGGCCTCAAGTAAAAACAAGGCACACGCTAGTTAGAGAACACGTCCCCAAGCTCCCTCTTTTCGGACATTTCGACCTTTTGCATGCTGCAAGAAGGCTATGGAAGGATACAATGGATTCGGTTCGTTTAGCGAACGTGGAAAGAGAGATACTAGGCATAAAAAGAGAAAATGATATCCCGGGGTTCTTGGCGCCGATGATCTATTTCGACTTTGTCAAAACGCATGAAATGGAAGGGATCAAGGGCGTGCTGAAGCATAATGAATGGGACGTCCTAACCCTTATCACCCTGTATATTCATCTATCGAAGCTGTTGCAGACGGAGTCAAAAACCCGCAATGAAAAGGAAGAATTTGAAGTTGGAAGATGGTTTGATTCGCTCGGGCAAAAACAGGTGGCTGCAAGCATGTATGAAAATATTGTCGAACAATCATGGGGAGCATCCTATAAATTGGGTCTAATAAAAAAGAGGGAAGAACAATACAGCGAAGCAAAAGATTTGTTCCTGCAGTCATTCAGCCATGAGGCAAACCCGAAAAAGGAAGAGGCAGCAATCGAGCTTTCCATGCTTCTCGAACATAAGGAAAAAGACTATTCCACAGCACTTTTCTACGCAGAACAAGCCTTTGATTTCTGGAAGGAAAAACAGCTTTTTGAACGCAGTGGGAAAGTGAAAAACAGTGATAAATATACTAGAAGAATAGAAAGGCTGAAAAAGAAAATGGAAGCATGAAATATTTTTCGGATTTTGTCAAATAATCTCTTAATTTGTATTGTCAACGTAACATTTACCATGTAAAATTAAATATTGTGAATTACTATTAATCAAAGGAAAAGCATGGGAGAGAGAGCGTTGTCAAGATTAATTTTGTGTTTGTTTTTTGTTGTTATCGGTCTGACACTTTTTGTATTTTCGAATCTTAAAGAAGATATCTACACGATTTTGCTATAATTTTCATAGGCAAACGAGTATATCTCCGTAAAATAGGTGTTTGTATTAGTACATGTATCACCCTTCTTTCATAGTTTGTTAATGTAAAGAGAAAAACAAAAAATGAAAGGAGATCATAAGTATGTACAACTGCAGACCAAACATGATGGCACCAATCGTTCATCCTACTAAATGTTGTGTAAAGAACTTACAATCCGTAACAGAGGTTCCTCACATTCACCCTTCTCACACAACATATGTAAACAACCAAATGTTCCAACATAAGCATTATTTCCCACACACTGAATCAATGGTTGACTCAGTTTCACATCAAAACTTCAACTGTGGTCCTGGAGCGCCTGGCATGGGTCAAGGAGCACCTGGTCAAGTAATGGGGGCATACCAAGGTCCTGGCGGAATGCCTGGTGGCCAAGTAATGGGAGCTTCACAAGGTCCTGGTATGGGCTATGGCGGCGGAATGCCTGGGCAATGCAAACCTTATGGCAGATAAGCTTTATTGACAAGTCAAAAAAATACGTTACTCTGATTATATAAAGGAACTGGTGCGAAGCCAGTTCTTTTTCTTTTTAAAAATTGGCTGTTTTCGCATTCATTGTTGCTATTAAGATAAAGTTAACACATCAAATGTAGCCCATTGATTGCAGCGAGGGACACAAGATTCCCCGGGGACGGATGGGAGCCTCCTCGGCTTCGCCTGTGGGGTCTCCCATGCCCTCTACTATCCCGCAGGAGTCAAGTGTCCTCCGCTACAATCAACTCAGTTTATTAACATTATTTGCTCTACTGAAGTGAAAAAAATAAGACAAAGTCCAATTTTTCGAACTTCAGGAAGGCGAATTTCATACTATGATTCACCCCTCTTGGTTGGAGTGCAAGGCGTGAGACTCCTGCGGGAGCAGCGTGTCAAGGGAGACCCCGCAGGCGCAAAGCGCCGAGGAGGCTCCCGTCCCGAGGCCGCCCGCGATCGCTGCCGCCTGGAACGGAGACCAACAAACAGGGCGTTTTATGGGGACATCTTATCTTTAGCCCAGTCCTAATTTTAAAACAACAGGTTTACGAACGAATAGAGCTTTAAAAATTTTTCAAATGATCTTAGTTCTTGCGCTTTTGTGCGTACATATCTATTATTAACTTATGAGGTGTCTATGAAAGTACTCGTCCTGACAGGTTATAAATCGCATGAACTGCAAGTGTTTAAAAAGAATGATCCAGCTGTACACTATATAAAAAAAGCCATCCAAAAACGGATTGTCTCTTTACTCGAAGAGGGACATGAGTTAGAATGGATTGTCATCAGTGGTCAGTTGGGGGTGGAGCTATGGGGAGCGGAAGTGGTGTATGAGCTTCAAGCAACCTATCCCGACCTGAAGCTTGCAGTATTTACTCCATTTCTTTCGCAGGAGGAAAATTGGAGTGAATCCAACAAAGAGCATTATGAACTGATTATGTCTCAAGCCGATCATATTGATTCGATTACCAAAAAGAAGTACGAATCTCCACTTCAGCTTCGCATGAAAAACCAGTTTCTTATCGATAAGTCGGATGGCTTATTGGTGGTTTATGATGAAGAGAGGCCGGGTAATCCTCAATATATGATTGAAATGGCTAAAAGGAAAGCGGCCGAGCAATCCTATCCGATATTCATGATTGATGACTATGAGCTTCAATTGGTGGTTGAGGAAGAACAATTTAATGGACAACATGATTGGTAACTGACTACAAATTGTGCTGAAATCATATTTATAAAAATTATTCAAATACTATTAAAGAGAAATTGACAAGTGTCCCTTTTTTTGAAAAAATAATAAGATAAAAGTGGCACTAGCATTGAGGTGAGGAACTTATGCTATCTGATAAAATCAAATTGACAGCAAAAGAAATTTTGGAAAAAGAATTTAAAGCAGGCATGAGAGGCTATAAGGCTGAGGATGTTGATAAGTTTTTGGATGTGGTAATCAAGGACTATGAAACATTCTACCAGGAATATGACCTACTGATGCAAGAAAATGCAAGATTGAAACGCCAGGTGGAGGAAGCTGGTAAAAAGCCGCAGCAGAGCACAAGCAATACCGGATCCACCAACTTTGATATTCTACGCAGACTTTCCAACTTGGAGAAGCATGTATTTGGCAGCAAGTTATACGAATAACAATATTTTACAGTTGCATTAATCATTCAGATTTACTATACTATATCTTGCTGACATCAATAGTGATTGGGTAACCGCTACAGTTTATCTGTAGAGGAAAGTCCATGCTCGCACAGGCTGTGATGCCTGTAGTGTTCGTGCCTAGCGAAAAAATAAGCTAGGGTAGTCTGGTATATACTGGGCTAACGGCAGGGAAAGCACCTAAGTCGAGAGATATGGTGTGAATACCTTGAAAGTGCCACAGTGACGTAGTCCGGCAAGAAATTGCAGGAGTGGAACGCGGTAAACCCCTCGAGCGAGAAACCCAAACAATGGTAGGGGCACCTTCTCTATGGAATCCGAACGAATGAGAAGGACAGATGATCTTATATTATCTGTAGACAGATGGTTACCACCTGAGTACAAGGAGCAATCCGTTTGCAGTACAAAGGAACAGAACATGGCTTACAGATCGCTATTGATTGGATGTCGCATGATTATGATGTAGATTAAAGAATAAGCTCTCCTGATCCCAGGAGAGCTTTTGTATTAGTTTTGTTAAACAAAAATGGTCTTTTTGAGTATAATAGCTGTTGATTGGAGCAATAGGCGAAGACTCCGGCGGGTGTTGCGTTTAGTGGAGACCCCACAGGCGCAGCCGAGGAGGCTCTCGCAAGCCCCTTGGGTCGCTGTGCCTAGTGCGGAAATCAACAGCGGTGTTTAACTGAGCTCTTGTTTAATAAATAAAGGCCACTTTTGTACGGGCTCATCTGTTAGAATTTTGGCTACAATAGATTACATACATATTCGTTTGAAAAGGTTAGGGTGACAAGATGAAAAACAAATTCAAATTAATTGCAACCGCTGCAATGGGACTGGAATCCCTAGTGGCAAAAGAAGTGAAGGATCTGGGATACGATTGCACAGTAGATAATGGAAAGGTCATCTTCTACGGTGATGCACTTGCCATCTGCCGCGCGAACCTATGGCTTAGAACGGCGGACCGCATCAAAGTGGTTGTAGGGGAGTTTAAAGCGACAACTTTTGACCAGCTTTTTGAACAAACAAAAGCATTGCCATGGGGAGATTACCTTCCAGAGGATGCTGAATTTCCTGTTATCGGAAAATCAGTCAAATCACAGCTTTCCAGCGTGCCGGATTGCCAGGCAATCGTGAAAAAGGCGGTAGTGAACAAAATCAAGCAGCATTATAACATTCAATCCGACTGGCTGGATGAAAAAGGCGCGGTTTATAAAATTGAAGTGGCGATCCTGAAGGATAATGTCCAGCTCACCATCGATGCATCGGGAATCGGGCTGCATAAACGGGGCTATCGCGCGGACCAGGGGGAAGCTCCTTTAAAAGAAACGTTGGCTGCAGCTTTGGTGATGTTAACCAACTGGACTCCTGATAAGCCATTTGCCGATCCTTTCTGTGGTTCTGGTACTATTGCCATTGAAGCAGCCCTGATAGGTCAGAATATAGCTCCGGGCTTCAACAGGGATTTCGTCTCTGAGGACTGGCATTGGATTGGAGATCCACTATGGGAAAGAGCCCGTCAAGAAGTGGAAGAGAAAGCAAACTACGATCAGCCTCTGGACATTTCAGGATATGATATTGACCATCGCATGATTTCCATAGCGAAGGAAAATGCTTTTGAAGCGGGTCTTGGGGAACTAATCTCATTCAAACAGATGCAGGTATCTGATTTTACGACGAAAAAAGAGTACGGAGTCATAGTTGGAAATCCTCCTTACGGTGAGCGGTTAGGTGAACGTCCTGAGGTCGAGAAAATGTACCGCGGCATGGGAAAAGCCTTTAAAGAACTGGATACATGGTCCATATATATTCTTACATCCCATGAAGGCTTTGAGAGCTTTTTCGGGAGAAAGGCTACGAAAAAAAGAAAGCTGTTTAACGGATTCATCAAAACGGACTATTACCAATATTGGGGCAAGCGTCCCCCTAGAAACGTCTAAGGAATTGTTTATCAACCGAGCTCCCGGGGAAAAGGTTACAAAGGAGTGATTTCGGTGACAAACACAAGAAAAGAAAAAGAGCTATTGGAAAGAAATGAAAAAGAAAAAGCCTTCAAGGAAAATGAAAAAAAGCAGAAAAGGCGCGACCAGCTTGTGATGCCGATTGATGAACTGCCTTTGGAGGACATCAAGTACGAAGCTGAAGAAGAGAAAAAGAAAAAAGACTCAAAAGAAGATTCCAGCAGTGAAGATCAGTGAGAGTAAGGCTTGTACAATAATCTGTTGAGACAACGTATAATAATATCAAACTGGGCATAGAATACTTCTATCAGTAATAAGGATGGAGGGGGATTCTATGCCTTTGCATGTAAATGATTTTATGAAAATTTCAAAAGCGCTTGACAGCAGCTATCAAAGTCTCGCCAATGAGAACCTGCTCGAAGGTGAATGCGTGGAACGTATGAAGGCTGCACGCGAGGAATATATGAAAGCCATGCTGCACGCGTCCTATGTGGATGAGAGCATGATTCATATAATGAAAGGCTAAAAAGTTTCCCTTTAAAGGAAGGGGAACTTTTTATTTTGGATAAAAAGCTTGACAAAACCCGCTATTTTTTCAATAATGTTCAGATGCAAACTTTTTTGTGACGGAAACTTTTGATGATGCAAATTTTTTCACGGAGGTACATAATATGAACAATCGTCTGCCTTTTACAATGAACAAGGGTGATTCTTTTTTTGATCGTTTGAACGAATGGATCGGGGATGTATTTTATGACATTCTGCCGGAAGCAGGGTTTGAACTTCGTGATGAGCAAATCTTTATGGCATTTCAACTAGAACGGGCATACAAGGAAAAGAAAGTCATTTTCTCTGAAGCGGGTGTAGGAACAGGGAAGACGATGGTGTATCTTTTATATGCAATCTGTTATGCAAGATATATGGGCAAGCCTGCCATCATCACCTGTGCAGACGAATCCCTGATCGAACAGCTGGTAAAAAAGGAAGGCGATATTGCCAAGCTTTCCAACATTCTGGATGTAACATTTGATGTAAGATTGGCAAAATCACCAGATCAGTACCTTTGTTTAAATAAATTGGATCATGCTTTAAATACGTACGACATAGATAATATTGATGAAGTGTTTGATTCTTTGCCGAAATTCGTAAACAAAACAGCTCCAATGCAATCCTTTCATCCTTATGGAGACAGAAAGGACTATTCCAAACTGAATGATGAAGAGTGGGGTCTCATCGGATGGGATAGCTTTCAGGATTGTTTCAGCTGTGAAAAGCGTCATCGATGTGGACAAACCTTATCAAGGGATCACTACCGCAAATCGACAGACCTGATCATCTGCTCCCACGACTTTTATATGGAACACGTATGGACGGTGGATAAAAGGAAGCGTGAAGGACAGCTTCCATTATTACCGGAAGCATCCACGGTTGTCTTTGATGAAGGGCATCTATTGGAATACGCGGCCCAAAAAGCGCTGACTTATAAAATCAAAAAGCACATGGTAGAAGAGTTGCTTACAAGACTATTAGGAAACGACCTCAGGGAAGAGTTCGTCCTGCTTGTGGAGGATGCACTGGAAGCCAATGACCTATTCTTTGAAACGCTAGAGAACAACCTAAGTTCCATTGACGGTTCAGAAAGAAAAGATATCAGAATGGATCAAGCTTTAGTGCAAGATGCAAAAAATCTGCTGGCAAAAGTGGAGGAAATCGGAAATCAATTGGTATTTGAAGGAGAACTTCATACCGTTGACCATTACCAGCTCCACATTGTGGAGGAATATCTGGATTCCATCGAGTTCCTATTGAAACTGCTTCTATCACAGGAAGATGTGATTGCATGGGCCGAGCAGGCGAAAAATGATCTGACATTGGTAGTGATGCCTAAAACGGTAGAGGAAGTATTGAAGGAGAATGTATTCTCGAAAAAAATACCATTCGTATTCTCTTCCGCAACTCTTTCAGACAATAATTCCTTTGATTATCTTGCAACCTCTCTCGGTATCAGTGACTATCTATCATTTTCTATTAATTCACCATTTGACTATGATGAAAAAATGAGATTGCAATTGGCTGTGCTGGACAACGACGAAGCCGGATTCGGCAAGAAATATCACGCGACGATGGAAGCGATAAACCGTACCGAAGGCAGTGCGCTCGTATTGTTTTCAACCAAGCGTGAGCTGCAGCAATTCAAGGAAAAGAACGAGAATAATACAGCTTACCGATTCCTTTATGAAGGGGAACAGGAAATTAGTGTACTTGTTTCCGAATTCCAAAACGATGAAAAATCGGTTTTGTGTGCCTATCACCTATGGGAAGGCCTCGATATTCCAGGTCCATCCCTATCCAATGTGGTGATATGGTCACTGCCGTTTCCTCCTAATGATCCCGTGTTTGCTGCAAAGCGCAAGGGACTCGAGGATCCGTTCTTGCAGTTGGATGTACCGTATATGCTTCTTCGCCTAAGACAGGGAATCGGAAGGCTGATTCGTTCATCTGAGGACCAAGGGGAAATAACCATCTTCCTGCCAACCAATCTACCAAATCAGGTAAAAGATAAGCTAGAAACGGTTCTTCCTACTGTGCCTGTTACAACATTGCAAGGCTAAATATGACCATGAAATGCTCCGGGCACTATAAGCTTGGAGCATTTTTCTGTTTAACTCAGAAAACCTGGATAGCCAGAAATGTGTTGCCAACTAGTAAGAAAATTGTGTATTCTTAAACTTAGTCTAGGATATGTTGGGGGATAGAAGCATGATAGAGACAAAAAGCTTGGAAAAGCAATATTTGGAATATATGACTAAGATGGAAAGCTATAAAGAAGCACTTTCCCTTATTTTCTGGGATTTACGCACCGGTGCCCCGAAAAAAGGGGTGGACCGCCGTTCTGATGTAATCGGAGTATTATCTTCTGAAGTGTTCAACATGTCTACTTCAGAGGAAATGGCTGCCTATTTGTCACAGCTTCAACAGGAAGATGTGTTTCAAACATTGAACGAGGTTACCAAGGCATCCTTACTTGAAACAAGAAAGAACTATGACCAAAATAAAAAGATTCCTGCCAAAGAATATCAGGAATATGTGGTGCTAAGCACAAAGGCGGAATCCGTTTGGGAAGAGGCAAAAGCCAAATCCGATTTTACGTTGCTCCAGCCTTTCATGGAGAAGTTGGTGGAATATAATAAAAAATTCATCGACTATTGGGGCTATGAAAATAATAAGTATAACACCCTTTTAGATCTGTATGAACCAGGTGTGACGGTAGCTATGTTGGATGAGGTTTTTGGAAGGCTCAAAGACCGTATTGTCCCACTTGTAAAGGCTATTCAGAATTCCGAGGTTCAGCCAAGATCATCCGAATTGCTCGTTCCATTTCCCAAAGAAAATCAGCAAAGGTTCAGTCTCGAGGTTTTAAAGGAACTTAAATATGATTTTGACGCAGGAAGATTGGATGAAACCGTTCATCCATTTGCGATTGGACTTAATCCTGGTGATGTGCGCGTGACGACAAAGTACGATGAACAGGACTTCCGGACAGCTGTTTTCGGTACTATCCATGAGTGTGGGCATGCCTTGTATGAACAGAACATATCGACAGAATTGGTAGGAACAGGGCTTTGCATGGGAACCTCCATGGGTATCCATGAGTCACAATCCCTGTTTTATGAAAACTTTGTAGGCCGTAACGAATCATTCTGGAAACGACATTATGAATCGCTTCAACGTTATGCAGAAGGTGCTTTTGACTCTTTGAGCATGGAGGATTTCTATCTGGCCATCAATGAAGCCAAGCCTTCCTTGATCAGGATTGAAGCGGATGAGCTTACCTACGCTCTACATATCATGATTCGCTATGAACTGGAGAAAGCATTATTCAATGACGAGTTGGAAGTGAAGGACCTTCCCAAGGCTTGGAATGAGAAGTATGAAAGCTATCTAGGCATTACCCCTCCAAACGATGCCAAGGGGATATTACAGGATGTTCACTGGTCAGGTGGAAGCTTTGGCTACTTCCCGTCCTATGCGTTAGGATATATGTATGCAGCCCAATTCAAGCAAGCGATGTTAAAGGACCTTCCGAACTTTGATGAACTGCTTGAAAAGGGAGATCTTGGTTCCATAAAAGGCTGGCTTACAGAAAAAGTCCATCAGCATGGAAAAATGAAAAAACCGCTGGAGATTCTGAAAGAAGTAACAGGTGAAGAACTGAACGTAGACTATCTGATCGAATACCTGGAAGAGAAGTATAAAGGGATTTATCAGCTATAGTATAATCGCTAATAGATTAGAGGCCTCTGTAATGAGGCTTTTTTTTTGGCCCTAATAAGCGCCGCTGTTGATTTCCGCACTAGGCGTAGCGACCCAAGGGGCGGTGCTGGAGCCTCCTCAGGCTTTGCCTTGCGGGGTCTCCAGCCTACCGCTACCTCCCGCAGGAGTCTTCGCCTATTGCTCCAATCAACAGCTAGTATTCATAAAAACAACATTTTATTTAATAAAGCCTTCAAATAAATCCACTTACTCTCCGTGAATAAAAAAGAAGCCCTAATATTTGGACTTCAACAGGTATGAATAAAATTATGATGCATTTTCTAATTCTACAATTATTTGCATTTCACCGTTGTCCTTTAAGTAAAGGGGAGAATGTAGACGGTGGTGCAGATGAAATTCAGTTTGCTGTTCAATCAAAACATTGGGAGGAGTGATATCCATATTAAGACCACTATGAGCAATGTTAGAGGAGAGGGTGCCAGCGATCATATTGCCAAGCTCGCCAGTAAAGGATTGAAGCATTTCACCTTCCAATTCCATGCCAAACATCATGGCCCCAATATGCTGGAATACTGTACGTTCTCCTTGGATGATAAGTTGACCTCTGATGTCTCCAGTTAAAACAATCAGGACACCTAATGCCACGTTTGTAAGAGTTTCTGTATGTAGACTGGGCTGTTCAAACGTGAAGTCGATAGGAATGACCGATTTAACTGAATCGATAGTCCTGTTGAAAACTTGGGTTAAGCTCTCTGAGGGGGACATAAAGCACCTCCTGAAACTGAAGTATCTAGTACTTTTTTATCATATCATATTATTTATGTAATTTTTCAACAAATTTCAACATTTTGTTTAGAAACCTTCATTTGTTGAACAATAAGATTGGATGTATTAATATGAGTTACTCAAGAATGAATAGTGGAGGTTCGTATGTTCGATTTATTGTTAGAGTTCACAGCCAAGGATGGTTCCACAGTGAAGCTTAGGCCTGTGAAAGAGGAAGATGCAGAGGATATTGTAAAAGCTGTAGAGAGCATTATTGCTGCTGGTGAGTTTATTCAAAAAGAGGCGCCTCGCTCCGTGGATGAGGAGAAGGCCTTTATACGGGAAATGCAGCAGAAAGGAAATATGTATCTGGGTGCGGAATGGAATGGCCGGGTGGTAGGCATAGCCCGGGTGATCATGGGTGAGCTTCAAATGAAGAAGCATACAGGTATCTTCCGAACTTGGCTTGCACGAGAAGCACAGGGGCTCGGAATTGGGAAGAAAATCATGGATTACACAGATATGTGGTGTGAGCAGCATATTAGAAAGCTGTCGCTGACGGTGTTTTCTTCGAATGAGGTGGCGTACCAATTGTATAAGAAATATGGTTTCCATGAAGAAGGCAATCAAAAGGAGCAGGCCTTTATCAATGGAGAATATGTAGATGAGCTTTGGATGGCCAAATTCTATAAATAGCAGATTGCAAATAATTAACAATGTTATCTCTCCTATTTTTAGTTATAATAAAAATGCACAACACAACAACTCCTTTAAAACGAATTGCGCTTTCCCTTTTTGAGGGAAAGCCTTTTTTATTCCCGCGAGTACCATTTTCTGCATATTTTTATACGATTTGGCAATAGTAAAAATACCAAATTCAAGAGGTGTGTCACACTATGCCAAAAATACTTTCAGTCGGAACCGCCATACCAAAATATCCGATTTCACAGGATAAGGCTGTGGAATTTGCCAAAGAGCTTTTTGAAGAATCTTTCAAGGATATCAACCGGCTGCTGACGGTTTTTCAGAACGGGCAGATTGAGAAAAGGCATTTTGCTAGAGATGTGGAATGGTTCCGCAGCCCGCATACCTTTGAGGAAAGAAATAATATTTATATGGAAGAGGCGGTTGCTTATGGTGTGCATGCCATTCAAGTATGTCTATCCAACAATGTTACCCTCAAAAGCACGGTTCACTATGAAGAGATTGAGGCGATTTTCTACATTTCCACAACAGGCATGTCAACACCCAGTATCGAGGCTCGAATTATGAATAAGCTTCCGTTTTCCCCTTTTACGAAGAGAATTCCGATCTGGGGCTTGGGATGTGCTGGTGGCGCAGCAGGATTATCGAGAGCCTATGAGTATTGCTTGGCGTTTCCTGATGCGAAGGTATTGGTATTAAGTGTGGAGTTATGCAGTCTCACCTTTCAGAAGAACGACCACTCAAAAAGCAATCTTGTCGGTACCTCATTATTTGCGGATGGAATTGCTTGTGTTTTAGTGGCTGGTGATAGAGTTTCTGTAGATGATAACTACTCCTATCCATCTATACTTGGAAGTCAATCCACACTCATGAAGGATTCTGAGGAAGTGATGGGCTGGGAAGTCAAAAATGAAGGGCTATACGTCGTATTTTCACGTGACATCCCAAGTATTATCGAGAGTTGGCTTGCTCCTAATGTCAAACGGTTTCTTGATCAGCAACGTATAAGCATCGAAGAAATCGAACACTTTGTCTTTCATCCAGGTGGGAAAAAAGTGTTGGAAGCCTATAAGGAATGCCTGGGTGTACCTGAAGGGAAATTGGAAACTTCCATGAGGGTGCTGAAGGAATATGGTAATATGTCGTCCGCAACCGTACTATACGTATTAAAAGAAATCATGGAAAATGAAGCGGAAAAAGGGCAGTCAGGAATAGCTGGCGCACTAGGGCCAGGCTTCAGCTCGGAATTGCTATTGCTGAAATGGGAGTGAAAAGATGTTCTTTCTTTTTTATATGTTCGTAGTCTGCCAGCGATTGGTGGAACTTAGGATTGCCAAGAGAAATGAAAGATTGATGAAGGGGAAGGGGGCTGTGGAATTCGGCCAGGAGCATTATAGGTATATGGTGAGCTTGCATGTCGCTTTTTTACTTAGCTTTCTTTTAGAGGTGATCCTTCTATCAAAGGAAATAAGTCCCTTATGGCCAGTCCTCTTCTCCTTGTTTATAGTGACACAGATAATGAGAGTCTGGACCATCACAACTCTTGGGAGGTTCTGGAATACCAAAATAATCATTTTGCCAAATGCCGATGTGGTAAAAAAGGGACCCTACAGGTTTTTCAGGCATCCCAATTATTTGGTTGTTTCCCTGGAGATCATCGTCATACCTTTGCTATTTCAAGCTTACATCACAGCCTTCATCTTCACCATCCTCAATGCCTGGATGCTATCAGTCCGCATTCCCTTGGAAGAAAAAGCCCTGAATAAAACAACAAGCGACTATTCAAACTATGCTCAAGAGAAAAGCAGGTTTACTCCGAAAATATAATGTCTCTGTTTAACGCCGCTGTTGATTTCCGCACTAGGCTGCGCTTTCCGCGGGGCTTGCGAGAGCCTCCTCGGCTTACGCCTGTGGAGCCTCCACTAAACGCAACACCCGCCGGAGTCTTCGCCTATTGCTCCAATCAACAGCTAGATTCTTAAAAAAACAAACATTAGATTTTAACAGAGACCCTTATAAAAGTTCTTCACAATGTGAAATGAAAATTTAATGTGGACGTTATGCGTTAACTGCCGCCCCTGTTGATTGGAGTGCAAGGTGTGAGACTCCTGCGGGAGATAGCGGTAGACATGAGACCCCGCAGGCAACTCCGAGGAGGCTCAAGAACCGCCCCGCGATCGCTGCCACCTGGAACGGAAATCAACAGGGAGTTAAACAGAACACACACGTATTTTAGGGTAATCAAAATAAAAATAATATTAGGAATGATAGTCATTGTCAATTGGGTGATAACCTGATATGATGGTGATAACAATTATCAGTATCAATAAAATCAACTTGAGGGATGGTGGAAGCATGACACTACTATTTGTAGGAACAACAATCGTTGCCTATTCCATTTTAATGAAAGTTGTCCTCAATCATACATGTGAGCCAAAACATGCAAAATAAACATACATAACAAGACCCAATGCGCATACATGAGCATTGGGTCTTGTTTTTTTGGTATGTACATGTTCGCCAACTGGCCGACTGACATACTCAAAGAATAAAAGGATTACTCATTTTCCCAAAGATTATAGGAAAACACAGCGAATTCAAGTAAAATAGAATAATCAGGCATTAAATGACATCCAAGGGGACTTATATATGGGAATTAATAAACCGATTGAACGAAAAACAGCTTCCTATAAAGAGCTGTTGGCAAAAACAAATCATATTCTTGAACAACTACATACATCCGGTGACAAACAAAGCGCAAAGAAGGTTGCAGAGCTGTCCAAAAAGATCATGGACGAAAATCTGACCATTGCATTCTGTGGTCATTTCTCAGCAGGAAAATCCACTTTCATCAATGAAATCCTGCAGGAATCCCTTTTGCCGGCGAGTCCGATTCCGACCTCAGCCAATGTGGTGAAAATACAAAAGGGGATGGAAATGGCACGTGTATATTTCTTTGAAGGAGAATCATTGGAGATCCTGCCGCCGGTTTCTTTTGAAAACGTTAAGGCATATTGCAAAGACGGAGATCATGTAGAATCTGTAGCCTACCAATACCCTTTTACTAATCTGCCGGAGGACCTGATTGTTCTGGACACACCTGGCGTCGATTCGACCGATGACGCCCACCGTGTATCAACAGAGTCGGCTTTGCATCTTGCAGACGTTATTTTCTATGTGATGGATTATAATCACGTTCAATCCGAAGTGAATTTGAAATTCATCAAAGAGCTGCAAGATCAGGAAAAAAGGATTTACCTTGTGGTGAATCAGATTGACAAACACAGGGAAGAGGAAATTCCTTTTGAGACATACCAAAAAAGAATTCAGGACTCCTTTGAGGACTGGGGTATCGAACCTGTCAGCTTATATTTCACCAGTTTAAAAGTTCCTGAACATCCATTAAATGATGTAACCATTGTGAAGGAAACGATCCAGCTATTACGTGAAGACAAATTGGATATTTTGCCAATCACAGTGGAAAACGCCCTTCACCATATTTTAGAGGAACATAGAAACTGGCTCTTTCAAGAGAACGAAGACACGCTCGATAAACTCAATCAGCTGATACAGAAGAGCGGTCTTACTCCTGAGGAAGCATCAGAACGCCTTCAGGTCAAAAAAACAGAATGGGCCGCAATGGAAGCCCAAGGGAAAAAAGTAAAAGAGGAATTTATTCAACAAAACAATCAATTGTTGGAGAATGCGAATATCACCCCTTTCGAAATGAGGGAGCTTGCTGGACGATATTTGGAATCCATGCAAAAAGGGTTCAAGGTTGGATTGCTTTTCAGCAGCAAAAAGACATTAGAGGAGCAGCAGACCCGTCTTGATACTTTCGTTTCGGATCTGGAGAAGCGTGTCAAAACCCAGATTGAGAAATTCGCTCACGAGCTTGTCATGAATTTTTTAAAAGATAATGATTTATATCATGCAGCTCTATTTGATGAAGTACAAAACATTACAGTCCAAATTGACACTCGTCTTGTTGCATCCCATGTAAAGCAGGGGGCTGGTACAACAGGGGACGCGGTGTTGCATTATACAAAGGAAGTGGCACAATCCATAAAGAGCAGCTATCGAAAACAGGCATTGTCATTTATGGAGAAAATCTTTGAACAACTTGACGCCCTCTATAGAGAAAAGAATGAAAACACGTTACTAGAAATAAATGATCTCGAATCCATAAACTATGCCAACGAAGAAATACGGTCGATAAATCGCCTTATTGAGGAAAAGATGGACAGATTCCAGGTCATCCTTTATCAGGGCCAGCATAATGAGGAGTTAGCCAATCAGGGTGAATCGTTGGTAGATCGTTATGTAAGCAGGACATATAAACGTGTGAAGGGTTCCGATTTGGAAAAAGTACAACTTCTAAAAGAAAAGCCTATACATGAAGAGCAGGTAAACATGTATCCAACTCTTCAAGACGTAGAGGACCCTAAGGAAACTGCAAAAGTATTGGAACAAGCAGCCAGTTACCTTCAAAATCTCGAAGGTTTCCAAACAGTTGTACAGGATCTTAAAAACAAGCAGAAGAAATTGAAGAACCAATCCTTTACAGTTGCACTTTTCGGTGCATTCAGTGCAGGTAAGTCGTCTTTTGCCAATGCGTTGCTCGGAGAATATATATTACCGGTTTCACCTAACCCGACTACGGCATCCATCAACAAAATTTCACCGGTAACGAAAGACCGGCCTCATGGAACAGTTTCCGTGCAGATGAAATCAAGGGAACAGATATTACAGGATGTCCAACAGGCACTGAACGTTTTTAAAACGCACATAACAACCCTGGAGGAAGCGAAAGAAAGCATTTCAACTATCATTCAGAAAAATGCGCACCTTGAATTGGACGCAAGCAAAAAGCCGCATTTTCACTTCCTGAAAGCTTTTGCATCCGGTTGGGCACAGATGGGGCCAAAGCTTAGCTCTAGGCTTACCGTTTCTTTAGATGATTTTCCATCTTATGTGGCTGATGAGGAAAAATCGTGCTTTGTGGAATGGATCGAGGTTCATTACGACTGTGCCTTAACGAGAGAAGGGCTGACACTTGTCGATACACCTGGTGCCGATTCGATCAATGCCAGACATACAGATGTGGCTTTTGAATATATCAAAAATGCAGATGCCATCCTGTTTGTCACCTACTATCAGCATGCATTTTCCAAAGCGGACCGTGAATTCCTTATCCAGCTTGGTCGGGTAAAAGATGCATTTTCGATGGATAAGATGTTCTTCCTTGTCAATGCTGCAGACCTTGCCCAAACCCAAGAGGAACTCACTTTGGTATCTGAATATGTAGAAGAGCAGTTGCTGACATACGGAATCAGGAATCCAAGGCTGTTTCCTGTATCCAGTCTTCTTGCATTAAAGGAAAAAGAAGGGAAGCCTTTTGCGCATGCCTTTATGGAAAGCTCCATGATGGGTGAATTTGAGGACTCCTTTAAAGGATTTATCCAATCTGACCTCATCAGCATGAGTATCCGTTCCGCTAGACTGGAGATAAACCGTGCGGTCGCACTCTTGGAAAACTATCTGAATGAAGCGAAGCTGGGTAAAGAAGAGAAAGCAGAAAAAAGAGCTGTGTATCTTCGAAATAAAAGCCAAATCCAGAAATGGATCGCCGATTATTCCATCGACAGTTTCCAGACACTACTGAAAAAAGAAATCAGTGAATTGCTATATTATGTGAAACACCGCACCTTCTTGCGCTTTAACGACTTTTTCAAGGAAGCCTTCAATCCGTCCGTATTAAAAGATGATGGAAGAAATATGAAGGAACAGCTCTCTCAATCGTTACGTGAATTTCATGGAGATATATCACACAACCTTTCGCAGGAGGTACGTGCTACCACTGTGAGAATAGAAAATTACATGTGGAAAGCATTGGAGAACTGGCAAAATGAAGTGGAAGGCCATGCCCAAAAAACTGAAAAGCAGCTCTCCTTCTCATCATTTGAATTAGGTAAGCTGAGGGATGTAAATGTGGAAGATCATTTCCCCGCGTTCTCTGCCAAGGTTGAAAAACAGGCAATCGGATATTTCCGTAATTCCAAAGCCTTTTTTGAAAAGAATGAAAAGCAGAAATTAATCGATTACCTCGAAGAGCAAACGGCACCATTGATGGATCATTTCACAAAAGAAAATGAAAAAGAACTCGACCGCCATTACCAGGCAGAACTTGAGAACAGCTTTGCCCGGGTCAAAGCGGATCTCGATCAGCAGTTGGAGGATTTCTACCGCGGTATGCAAAGTGCATTAAGTGAAGAAATCAATTCGGTTGCACTCGAGGAGGTCTATCATAAAATTTCCGAGCTGAACCATAAGGAGATCTAGTATGAGGGAATCAATTCTCGCTATATTGAGCAAGGTTGAAGAAGATCATGACGTCAGAATTTTATATGCATGCGAAGCTGGAAGCCGGTCCTATGGGGTGGAAAATGAGAAAAGCGATTACGATATCAGGTTCATCTATATCGCTCCACTCCGGCGGTATCTCAGTATAACTCCTGTTGATGATACAATCAGTTATATACAAGGGGAGTGGGATATCCAAGGGTGGGATATTCAAAAAGCATTAAGGCTGGCACTTAAATCGAATCCATCCCTATATGAATGGACACATTCTCCCATTATCTACCGGCAGGACAAGGAACTGACAGAGAAACTTCGCACCGTTGCACAAAAGGAATTTTCGAAAAAGACGCTTGTAGCTCATTATACAAATATGTCGAAGCGAAATTTACGGGCTTTCGAGGAAAAAGGTGTCCCCTCCTCACTGTATCAGGGACTAAGAGCGGCACTAATGGCGGAAAACTTGACTAAGGATGGTGCTGCAGCGACCATCCTGCTGCCGGAATTGATAGAACAAAGCATCCAGTTTTCCGACCATGATCTAAAGTATGTTCTAGCCCTAAAGAATGCAGCCACAGATCAAAGATTTAACGGATTGCCTGAAAAAATAACAGCATGTATCGAGCTGACACAACAACTGGAAACCAGATTGCCCCATACAAAACCGGACATAAATACAATTCAGGAATTATTTTTCCGCAAACTTGGCATTTAAGGGGGCAATAATAGTGACAAAGACAAACCGATTTCATGCTTGTGCCACCTGTCAGCACTATCAAGTAATCAAACTGCCCGTCCGCAATGTCTACCGATGCAGCCGACTGGGTTTTGAAACAAAGCCTCATTTTGCATTTAATTGTTGGCAGCCGAAGGATAAAGTACTACAATTAATGAAAAAACATGGATTTAGAGTGGAGGATCACACCAATGAGCGTACATAAACAAATAAGTGAGCATTCAAGAAAGCAGAATCAGATAGTTTCAACGTTTTTGAAGCTGGAACAGCAAAGAGAGAATTACATAGAAGAAGCGATCGTGCTCTGCAAGCAGAAAAAGCCTTTTACAACGGAAAAAATCAATCAGGTTACCAAGCAGATTAATGAACTGGCACGCAAGGGTATAGCACCACAAAGAATGTTTGTCACAAAGGAAATGGTGGAGGAATTCGTTTCTCGCAGCTAAAACCGGAGGGGATAAGATGAATTATATCGTGGAACCCGGATGGGCAAAAGAAAACTTCAATGATCTTCTTATCATCGATTGCCGATTTTATTTACAGGACCCGTTAAAAGGAAAGCAGGAGTATGGAATCGAACATATACCCGGTGCCCACCATTTTGACCTTGATCTTGATCTTTCCGGGCCAAAGGAGCAGCACGGAGGAAGACATCCATTGCCCCCATTGGAAAAGCTTCTGGAAAAGTTGGAAGAGGTGGGAGCGACAAACGAGAAAAGGATTCTTCTTTATGATGCCCAGAATGGTGCCATGGCTTCCCGACTCTGGTGGCTTCTCACCTACATGGGGCATAGAAGGACCTTCATTCTTAATGGCGGCTTTGACAACTGGAAGTGTAAGGGGTACCCTGTGACTGATGCTTTGCCGGATGTTACTCAAAAAGGGCATTTCCAACCCAATCTGCAGAAGGATATGGTAGCGACTGCCCAAGAAATATTTGCCAACCTGCCAAGCATTGAAAGAGGGGAACGCTATTTGATCGACTCCCGGGAGCAGAAGCGGTACCTTGGAATTGAAGAACCGATTGACCATAAGGCTGGCCATATACCCGGTGCACGAAACTTTTTCTGGGGGGACAATCTAATTGGTGACCAATGGAAGAATCTGAACGCATTGAAAGATCGCTTCTCCTATTTGGATCCTGAAAAAGAAGTGATTGTCTATTGCGGCTCAGGAGTGACAGCATGCCCCAATGTGTTGGCACTTAAAGAAGCGGGCTTCACCAATGTAAAGCTTTATCCAGGCAGTTGGAGCGATTGGATCAGTTATGAAGACTTCCCAATTTCCGATAAGTCGAGAAAATAATTACCTCTCATGTAAAAGCCTCTCCCATCACAAACTATAAAAGACCAATTAGTGATAGGGGGTTTTACGATGGGTCGTACGAAAAAAGGAAATGCCAATGCACAACGCAACAATAACGCAAAACAAAAAGGCACAATGAATACCGAGTTTGCTTCTTATGCGGAATATGAAGCGGCCAAGATGACCAATAAAAAGAATCATTAATCTAATGGTTTTTGGAACACCTATGACTAGCAAGTTGAGTTCCTTATAGGGAAAGCCTGATCTAAGCGAAAAAATGCTGGGTCAGGCTTTTTACATTAGATTCCATTCTCCCTCCCTTAAAAGTGCGACAGAAATATGGTATAATCAAAGTCGCGTAAACGAGAGGAGAAGATCAGATGAATAAAAAAGTACTTCTAATAGATGGCATGGCCTTATTATTTCGTTCCTTTTTTGCAACCAGTGTGTATAACAGGTTCATGTATACCTCCAATGGAATTCCCACAAATGCGGTGCAGGGCTTTGTGAAGCATATGATCTCATCCATGGAAGCATTCAATCCGACACATGTTGTATGCTGCTGGGATATGGGAAGCAAGACATTCCGTACCGAAATGTTTGATGAGTATAAGGCAAACCGCCCGGCACCACCTCAAGAACTGATTCCCCAATTCGATCTGGTTAAAGAAGTGGTAGAAGCTTTTGATATCCCGAATATTGGACTTGCTGGCTATGAAGCGGATGATTGCCTTGGAACGTTGGCAAAAGACTACAGCCAGGAGGCGGAAGTCATCATATTAACTGGGGACCAGGACGTTCTGCAGCTTATCACCGAGAATGTGAAAGTGGCACTTCTCCAAAAGGGTTATGGCAACTATGAAGTGTTGGATGAAAATGGATTCTATGAGAAAAAAGGGCTCACTCCTCGTCAGCTGATTGACCTGAAAGCAATCATGGGCGACTCTAGCGACAATTATCCTGGAGTAAAAGGGATTGGAGAAAAGACGGCATCCAAACTGTTGATGGAGTTCCAGACAGTGGAAGGGATTTTGGAAAATATCCATTCCCTTACAAAGAGTCAACGTCAGAAATTTGAAGATAGCCTCGAGTTGCTGCACCTTTCGCGGGAACTTGCAACCATCAAATGTGATGTGCCGATTTCATGTGACCTTCCTTTGGCCACTATTACCATCGACCGCACCAAGGTCATGACCAAATTCGAAGAGTTGGAGTTCAATGGACTTCATACATTTGTCAGCAGAGTATGTTAATAGCAAAGAAGATGATTCACGAATGAGTCATCTTCTTTTTTATTTTATTAACATGATGTCATTGAACAGCCACTTATCTTTTGGTGTTGCTCTTTTTTGCATTGTTTTCAAGTTTGGACTTCGGTTCCTCTGAAAACTCCTGTCCATATCCCTGTGGGTTTACACCTGGTGCTGCTTTTCCTCGGTTTGCTGATTTGTTTCTGCTCATTCTCTCACCTCCATTGCTTCTAGTTTTCCTTTTTTGCACAATAAATATGTTGCATACAAGTACACTTCCCATTGAAAACTAATGAAGAGGTGATGGATTTGAACAGAGCACTAAAGATTGCACTGAGTGCGATTATGCTTGCCCAATTCATAAAAATACCAATTAAATATAAACGGACCGGAAGATGGGAATGGAGCACCTTTTTTGAAACCGGAGGAATGCCAAGCTCCCATTCAGCAGGTGTATCCGCCCTTGCTACCTTTATCGCGATCAAAAGGGGATTCAGAACCGTGGACTTTGCACTTTCAAGCATCTTTGGACTGATTGTGATGTATGATGCCCAAGGGGTTCGGAGACAAACAGGAGAGATTACCCTGGCAGTCAATGATTTGGCTGAAAAGCTGGATAAATTGGAAGGTAACCCTGAGAAAAATGTCCATGATAAAATTGAAAAACGCTTGAAGGAGCGGTTGGGACATCAGCCGGAGGAAGTCATCGGGGGCGCGCTATTCGGGGTCCTTCTCGGTGTTTTAGGGATATTATTTTTACCGAAAACCAATAAATATGATTGGCTGGAAAAACTTTAATAGGCATCCGACAAATTTTGCGGTAAGATAAATATAGATGATTGATTCGAATAAGGATGGATTTCTAATGAAAAGTACATTAAGTACAGAAGAATACATTGAACAGCTTACCGCAAAAGGATTTGTCTTCCGCGAGGATTCACTTGGGTTCATAGAATTTGGAAAGCACTATACTGCAAGTTCAGATTATTTAGTGAATGTGGCCATCGAGATCACCCTTATGGCACAAAAGCAGTTTGATGGCAGCTTTTTCGTATCTTTATTGGAAATGTTGAAAGCTGAAAAAATCGAAACAAAGCATGCGGCTTTTCAATTGGTGAAGGACAAGCATATTATGTAACTTTTAGCTCTTCATCCTGATGATGAAGAGCTTTTTGTTTATGGATTATTAGTGAAAGGCTCTTCATGAAGTCGATGAAGAGCTTTTCGGAGCCGGATCTGGGGTAAAAAGCTCGTCATAATGTCGATGAAGAGCTTTTCGGAGCCGGACCTGAGATAAAAAGCTCGTCATAATGTCGATGAAGAGCTTTTTGGAGCCAAACCTGAGATAAAAAGCTCGTCATAACGTCGATGAAGAGCTTTTCGGAGCCGGACCTGAGGTAAAAAGCTCGTCATAACGTCGATGAAGAGCTTTTCGGAGCCGGCCCTGAGGTAAAAAGCTCGTCATAATGTCGATAAAGAGCTTTTTGGAGCCGGACATGGGGTAAAAAGCTCGTCATAACGTCGATGAAGAGCTTTTTGAAGCCGGACCTGGGGTAAAAAGCTCGTCATAATGTCGATGAAGAGCTTTTCGGAGCCGAACACGAGTAATAAGCCTGTCATCACATGGTTTAACATCTTCTCAAAACAACAATTAATCCTTATTCTTCAGTATCGCTTTCCGTGATAGTTCATCTGCCACTTTGTTCTGTTTGCTTGGGATCCATTTGATGAAAAACAAGTCAAATTCATCTACAAGCTTCAGTGATTGTTCAAGGAGCTGGCGATAGGGCTCATTCTTGGCAAATCTCTTCTCCACCGCGGCCTCCACAGCCTGGGAATCCGTCCTGAAAGACACAATTGTATAGTTCTGCTTCCGGCAGATTTCCAATGCATGAAGGAGTGCATGGAATTCCGCCTCATGGTTGGACATATTCCCAAGTGGTATGGCATACTGCTCTGCGCCGCCATGACCTTTAATGAATATACCGGCTCCAGAGGGTCCCGGGTCCCCAGCACTTGCTCCATCTATGTATACTTCAATCATGTTCTCTCTCCCTTTACAAACATATTCTAAGCGTTCCTGTGATAAGATAAGAATACACAACTTAGTTCCGTTAGGAAAGTTTGAAGAAAAGGATTATTGCCCTGATTCGCCGGGTACAGGTGGGGTATAATCCTGTATAAAAGTTGGAGAGGGGCATAACGCGTGAAAGTGACGGTCGAATGGCATTACCAAACACCCAGACATATAGAGACCATATTCCGAAGCGAGGAAATGGATAGCAGGCTTGCTCTGCGCCTCGCCGAGGACCTCGAAAAAACGGGAAGAGTGAAACAGCTATATTTCCACGATCAAAAAGGGGAAGAATGGACGAAAAAAGAGCTCCTGAAATGGATCAAACAAAGTGAAGAAGGTATCTCGGAAGTTACCGCATTTTTCGATGGCGGATATGATGTGGAAACTAGGCTGGCCGGAATCGGAAATGTCGTGTATTATAATCAGAATAGAAAAGACTATAGATACCGGATCAATGCCCGCTTGGAGGAACTGGAGTCCAACAACGAAGCGGAATACGCAGCCTTTTATTATCTGGTACAGCAGCTTGAGCACCTCGGGGTGAGGGCGATGGAAGTGACGTTCAAAGGTGATTCACTCGTAGTCCTGAACCAGCTATCCGGGGAATGGCCATGCTATGACGAACTTTTCAACCGTTGGCTGGACAAAATAGAAGAGAAGCTGAAGAGCCTTAAAATAAGACCGGTTTATGAATCGGTAACCCGAAAAGAGAACGAGGAAGCGGATAGACTTGCCCGGCAGGCACTCGAAGGAACACCAATAGAAAGCAATCTGTTATTGTAGCTAAGGAAGTGACGATGTTGATAAATCGTAAGAAGATATTGATGGAAGTTGGTGAGATTTTAGACAAATATTGTACGGAATGCTTGGTCAAGCAAACCCTGCGAAAGGATTATGGCAAGAACCATGCCCAGTCCTTCTGCATCAACGAATGTACAGTAGGTGCTGAAATTAAGATCCTCGGAGATCAATTGGTTCACAGGAATGAATAAGTTTCCATAGGCACATGATTGGCTGGGGCAATAGCTGATTGTGTGCTTTCATCTGTAAAGAAAAAAGGGAGTCATCCCATTTAAGGATAACTCCCAGACACTACTCGGTTTATTTCTTTGCCTCGGAAAGCTGATGCTCGCATTGAGCCAATGTCAGTTCCGCATTTTGGAGGAAGTCGGTATCCATCCCTGTTCCTTGGCTTTTGGCGTCATTCAATAGGCTTCTTGCATTGGAAATTGCCCGTTCGGCATGCTCCATCGATTCCGGATCCATGCTCATGGTCGCGGAGCCCACCATCTTCTCGGCGGATTGAATGGATACTTCCACCTGCATTAGTTCATTATATCCTGTGTGAATATCGTTTGATTGATTATTGTCCATCATTACGCCTCCTTCTGTTGTTAGAATCGCTCAGAACAAAGGAAGATATGCATAGATGAACAGAAATTTATCAAAAGAAAAAAGAGGCCATTGCAGCCTCTTTCCAAAACTTATATGTGTTTGCTCGTTAGATTATATTTTCGTAACGTTTGCAGCTTGTGGTCCACGGTTACCTTCTACGATTTCAAAAGAAACCTCTTGGCCTTCTTCCAAAGACTTGAACCCGTCACCTTGGATTGCTGAGAAGTGTACGAATACATCGTCTCCGCCTTCTACTTCGATAAATCCGAAACCTTTTTCATTGTTGAACCATTTTACTTTACCGTTTTGCATTGTTTCTTTTCCTCCTAAAAATAGCGCACCATGTGCTTTGAAAGTAGATTATCATTGTCCTCGCTACTCTTGAAAAAGAAAGCGGTTAAATGACACTTTCACTATACAATATATGCCTGATCAAGGTCAAGAATTCTAAAAAATACGTGTGCTAAACCTTTTCTTTTCTCATAAATTAAATAAAAAGGGAGGATTAGCTATGCTGAGAACCACATACGGGAACCAAGAAGTCATCCTTCGTATAAAACCGAATCTTTCACGCTACTCTATGGATGATAATAAGATCTATGAGGCCCTGCTACAGGCTATGGGAACCATTTTTCATTTGGAGAATTTCGTTTTAAATGTGGAAGAAAAGTATTTGATAGTAGGGGATACACAACAAAGTGCCTATCCATTGATTACAGTCCTTCAAATTGTCCCGATCCGTAATATGGTCACTCTGTAAAATCCTATACAAACAAATGTTTTCCTTTTATAATAAATGGAGGAAAGGATACACTTTCCTGCATTTATTTTGTTTTAGAGCGGAGTGAAGCATGTTGTGAAATTGATTATTGCGGAAAAACCTGACCAAGGATTAAAGCTGGCTGCTCCATTTTCTCCGAAGAAAAGAGACGGCTATGTGGAAATCCCTCCTCAACCGATGTTTCCGGACGGTGCACTATTGACCTGGGCTGTTGGACATCTTTGTGAACTGTTGTCCCCGGAAGAATATGATCCCTCATGGAAGCGCTGGTCCTTACAAACTCTCCCCATATTACCCGACCAATTCCAACACAAAGTATCAAAATCCAAATGGAAGCAATTTAAGATTGTCAAAGAGCTGATTCACAAAAGGGAAGTAGATGAAATCATCATGGCAGGCGATGCCGAGCGCGAAGGGGAGGCCATCATCCGTATCATTTTGACAGTGGCCAAATGTAATAAACCCTTGAAGCGACTATGGATTTCCTCCCTCACACCAAAGGCGGTCCAAAACGGGTTTGACAATCTACTTGAGGAAAAGCAGACAAGAAGCATCTACCATGAAGCACTAAGCAGATCATGTGCAGATTGGCTGATCGGGATGAATGCTTCACGAGCTTACACCCTTCTTCTTCAGCAAAAAGGGGTGTCTGATGTATTCTCAACTGGCAGGGTTCAGACACCGACACTGGCACTGATTGTCAAAAGAGAACTGGAAATTGAAAACTTCCAATCCAAGCCCTTTTGGGAAGTTATGGCGACATTCAATATGGAATGCAAAATGTATAAGGGAAAATGGCACAAGGATGGTGAATCCAGACTCGAGGACCCGGAGCTTGCCAAAAAAATTGTGCAATTCTGCAACGGAAAAGATGCCAGAATAGACACGATTGAAAAGGAAAGAAAAGAGTTCCTGCCGCCATTTCTTTTTAATCTATCATCCTTACAGGCCACGGCGAACAGCATGTACAAGTTCTCTCCGCAAAAAACGCTGGAGATTGCCCAGAAGCTTTACGTAAAAGGCATCATTTCATACCCGCGTTCCGACTCTAGCTTTGTTACGAAGGAAGAGGCTTCCATGTTCCCGGAAACACTGCAGAAGCTAAGCCAGTACCCGGCATTCAAGGAGTATTTTCCGTTGCCGTTCCAATCGGTCATGAACAATAAAAGAGTCGTGAACGATAAAAAGGTGACCGATCACTATGCCATTATTCCAACCGAGCAAGTGAAAGATCCATCCAAGATGTCACCCGAAGAGGATAAAATTTATTCACTTATCGTGAAAAGGCTCATCGCATCACATTATGATAAAGCCATCTTTGACTATACGACCATCCATACCCTGGTGGAGGAGAGAGCGACCTTTCTTTCGAAGGGTAAGGAAGAAGTGCAGTCAGGCTGGAGAAAAGTGATCTATGACAACAAGAAGGAAAAGGAAAGTGATGAGGACGAACAGAATCTTCCTTCTCTTCAGGACGGAGAAAAAGGGTCCGTGCATGAGGTGAAGGTGAAGGACGGCAAGACGCAGCCTCCTAAAAGATATACGGAGGGCCAGCTTATTACAGTCATGAAGACAGCTGGAAAACACCTCGACGACGGCGAACTGACAAAGGTTCTGAACAAAACGGAGGGCTTGGGTACGGAGGCGACCCGGGCAGGCATCATTGGTGTATTGAAGGATCGCAAATACATCGAGGTAAGGAAGAACCAGGTATTCGCAACCAATAAAGGAAAGCTTCTCATCCAGTCGATTGGACCAAGCATACTTGCCAGTCCGGAAATGACCGCCAAATGGGAGCAGCGCCTGCATGAAATTGGAGAAGGAAAAGCATCCCCAGAGGAATTCATGGAACAGGCTAAAAAGCTTTCCCTTAAACTGATTGACGACGCCCAAAAGCAAAGCGCGGAATGGTCCTTTGAAGGCATGGATCTCAGTGAATTCAAAAGGGAAAGAGTTGGCAGAAAGGGACGAGCATCGGTTGGAACTAAAGTCGGAAAATGTATGAAATGTGACGGAGAAGTGGTGGATAAAGGGACGTTCTATGGCTGTTCAAACTACAGCAAGACTCAATGCAATTTTACCATCTCCAAAAAAATCCTTGGTAAATCTATTTCTGCCACAAATGCCAAAAAGCTATTGTCCGGCGGAAGAACAGATGAAATCAAAGGTTTCAAAAAAGGGGAAAAAGTCTTTAATGCTGCTTTGGAATGGAAAGAAAATCGAGTGCAGTTTGTGTTTGAGAAGTAGGATACTTTTGGGAGGGTCATTTCGATGTTTCATAAAGTTATAGGGGAACAGGAGCAACCGGATGTCTCAGTGAAGATGAACTATAGGGAAGCTGTCAGGGCAGTCGTAATGGAAGACGACAATATTCTGCTTGTCCGATCTAACCTGGGAGTTTATAAATTACCTGGTGGAGGAGTCGAGGCTGATGAAAGCCATGAGCAAGCACTATCCCGTGAAGTGAAGGAAGAGACGGGTTATCCTGAAACCATCCTTCTACGGAAAATAGGAGTCGTTATCGAACGCCATTTGGATGCGCTTGGTGCAGATGCCATATTTGAAATGACCTCCCACTTCTATCTTTGCAGGTTAATAACCAAATCCTAGCCGATTACGAGCATGAACATGAGTATTCTCCGGAATGGGTGGATATTAAAAATGCAATTTCTCAAAACAATAAAGTTCTTCAACAATCGGATCACAGATGGATCCATCGTGAAAATTTTGTCCTGGAAGAATTGTATGGCAAGCGTGTATTTTTCGAGTCAATATTAAAAAACGCTCAGACGTAAGAGTCTGGGCGTTTTCACTGTAATTCTATTTTTCCAATTGATTCTGCATCAATTGGGCAATCTCCTGGGAATCATATGCGTTCTGCTTTTTTAGCCTAGCGATGACTTTTTCTTTCCGTTCCTTGGAGTGGTGCTGATTCAGCTTCCATTTCCCTTCAAGTTTATCTACCGTTAAGCGAATTCCGACAATCCCGTTCAACATACTGTCCACGGTTTCTTCATGTTCTTCAATCTTCCACGGGGCTGCAAATTCCCCTTCATAGAAATCTGTTGCATTTTTTAGAATATCCTTCAGTGATTGAGAGTCCGTCAGAACTTCAACTTGTCCATGTGCATGTGCACTTACATAATTCCATGTTGACACCGTTCCAGGCTCCTCGTACCAGCTGGCGGAAATATACGCATGTGGACCTGTGAAAACAGCTAATGCTGTCTTGCCCTCCAGTGTCTTCCATTGCGGATTTGCTTTTGCCATATGGGTTACCAAGGTGATGCTTTCTTCGGCCTCTTTTACGATAAAAGGGAGATGTGTCGCTGTCGGGTGATCACCGTCCTGTGAAAAAAGGACTCCGAAACTGTTATGACGGATAAATTCAATGATTTCATCCTGCTTTTCATTTTTGAATTGTTTTGGTATGTACATGATGGAAGGTTCACCCCGGTTTGCTTGATATTATTATATTTATTATAAAGGATTGTAACTAGGAAGGGGGACAAAATAAGAATACAATCGAAAATAAAAAAGCACGCGGCAATCACCTAGCCGCATGCATTCTCCACTATCCTTTATAACTCCGTTTTGTCCTTCTGGTCTTTATTGCGCTTATTGCCCTTACTATTATCACCAGCAACATGCTCGCTGGAGTTGATACTGTCCCCGGTAGGACTGTTCTGGTTTTTGCTTCCACCATGGTTATATTTCTTTGTCATATTAGATTCGCTCCTTTAAGAAAATGTAGGTAACTGATCCAAATTGTTGGTAGGGTCGCCGTCTGCATTGCCCCGGATATACATCTCGCCATCTTTCCCTTTGAATACATTGGCACCGAGAATCGCACCATTATTGACGGCCAATAACGCTTCTTCATAGGAGATTACGTTGCCGGAAGAAGTTTTAAACTTTACAATGTCTCCATCTCCGTTCTTTTGAACAGCAACGAAAGTTTCGCTCATCCTGCACACCTCCTTTTCTTTATGCTACTAATCTGTCCCAGAAGAACGAATTTATTCTAAAAGAAAAGAAGAGGATATTCCGGAGAACATAGAGAAATAAAAAGAGGAAAGGCAGGCTGAATAAACATGAAATCATTTGACTGGAATCAGGAAACAGAAAAGAAATGGAATGAGAATGCCGATTTCTGGCATGAAAATAGTGAAAATATGTGGCTAAAAGGGAGCAGGAGCACCATCATCCCTTTTATTGGAGAAAAATTGCCTGAAGGCTCGCACATACTTGACGCAGGCTGCGGAGACGGTTTTGGTTCCTACCTACTTGCTGAAAACTCCTACAGGGTAACAGGAATAGATATAGCGGAAAAGATGATTTCCCATGCAAGTGAAAAGCGGAAACACCAAAATGTAACCTTCCAGAAGGGGGACCTGACCAAGCTGCCTTTCGAAAGGGGTCAATTTGATGCGGTAATGGCCATCAACTCCATTGAATGGGTTGAACAGCCACTAGACGTCCTAGGAGAATTCCAGAGGGTTACAAAGGAAAAAGGTTTTCTGTTTCTGGGACTTCTTGGGCCGACTGCCGGACCTCGTGCAAACAGTTTTCCAAGATTATATGGAAATAAAGCGATTTGCAATACGATGATGCCCTGGGAATTCGAGCAGCTGGCACAGGAAAATGGCTGGGAACTTTTAGACGGGATTCCCGTATATAAGGAAGAAGCGAAAAAGGTGGATGTGACAGGTCTTCCTAGACACCTGAAGCAGGCATTGACGTTCATGTGGGTGTTTATGCTGCAAAAAAGATAAAGGGGCGTGATTGTATGTCAAAGTACTCCATCGATCAGTTTATCCAAAAAAGCAAGCAGGTTGATAAGGGGCAGGGGCTGTTCGAGCTTGAAACGGAAAGAATTCTGGAAATCAACTTGGACGGGGAGATCTGGGCCAAAATGGGTTCGATGATTTCCTATGATGGAAAAATAAAATTTGAAAGAGAAGGAATCCTGGAGCACGGATTGGGTAGGCTCGTTAAAAAAGCATTTACCGGAGAAGGTTCTCAATTGATGAGGGCAACGGGTTCCGGTAAACTTTATGTTGCCGATCAAGGAAAGAAGATTACCATATTGGATCTTCAGGGGGAGAGCATCTTCATCAATGGGAATGACCTCCTTGCATTTGAAAAAGGCTTGGACTGGGATATCAAGCTGATGAGGAAAATTGCCGGCATGATGGCAGGTGGACTATTCAATGTCAGGCTTGAGGGGGAAGGAATGGTGGCGTTCACCTCCCACTATGAGCCACTGACACTGATGGTTCATCCTGGACACCCGGTCTACACGGATCCAAATGCAACAGTCGCCTGGTCTGGAAATCTTGAACCGGAATTTGTCACTGATATCCAGCTGAAAACGTTTTTTGGCAGAGGAAGCGGCGAGTCGATTCAGATGAAATTTTCAGGAAGCGGCTTTGTGGTCGTTCAGCCATATGAGGAGGTTGTTTATGCGCAAAATACTCAAAGTTAATCCGTAGTGAATATCTTAAAAAGCAGATAGGCAAAACCTATCTGCATTTTTTCGTTTAGACGGATTTTCTCCATGCACAATCAAGGGAGATCTTTTCACTTTCCTCTATAACGTCATCGATAATCGTGTTTGATGCATAAGGAAGATGTAGATTTTGCAGGGAGTCTTTTATTACTTGTTGTAGTTTAGGGTCTTCGAGCAACATAATTACGGCTTCAAGCAATCTTTCTTTTTTCTCCACCAATATTGCCGCAACCTTTTCCTGAAAGAAAAAGGCATTTTCTTTTTCCTGACCAGGAACAGGTTTGTACAAAATAACCGGAGTTCCAATGGCACATATCTCTGAAAGGGTAATGCCGCCTGGCTTTGTCACAATACAATCGGCGATCCTGAACAGTTCATCAATCCTTTCCACAAACCCGTGTGATTGAAATTTGGCAGGATGCAAAGATTCAAATGCCTCCAATTCTTTTTGCAGCATCTTGTTGTTTCCGCAAACTACAAGTATTTGATAATTTGTTGTGGAAAGAATATCTTCACAGATCTTATATATATCTTTCAACACACCATGTGCCCCCGCAAGTATTAGCAAAAGCTTTGTGTTTCTATCTACCTTATATTTTTCAATAATTGGTTCAAGGGGAGGGTGGTATTCGAAGTTGGAGCGGATCGGAATGCCACTGACCATGATTTTTTTGTCATGGATATTTAACTTCAGAAGTTCTTCTTTCAGACTAGGAGTTGCAACATAATACTTATCTACTTCACTGTGCAGCCAAAGTCGATGCAGACAAAAATCCGTCAGTATAGTGAAAGTAGGGATGAAGATACCTGTTTTCTTACGGAATTCAGGTACTGCATGGATTGGGAACGTGTTGATGAGAATGTCCGGCTGTATTTCATCGATCAGCAGACTGAGACGGTTTAAACCGTAATAGGCATACCATCTCCAGAGTTTTTTATCGTAAACTTTATTCGTACCATAGTAAAAAAGGCGATACATCTGTTTTCCGACTGTAAAACTCTTTTTATAGAGCTTTTCTGTAACTTCAGTGACAGCAGGATGCGATTCGGAATAGAGATTACAGATTGTCACATCCTTTATACCCTTGCTGATACAAGTCTGTTGCAGTGAATGAGATACTTGCAAATGTCCATTGCCATATGCAGCAGTCAGTATCAAAATTTTCGGGTTGTTACGTATCATGAATTGACCTCCCTAAAAGGTGTTTTGGCCTTCCTCTTTAACGTAGCACCCATATGTAAGACTAGTATGACTGAATGTTAAAATTCATCTGAAATTTTGTTAATATTCTGTAAATGTGATAGGTGGTTTGATCATAAGTAGTTGAATCAAAAAGTGGTACAATAACGAGTAGGGAAAATATTATTATTATTTGGTGGGGGAATGAATGTGAAGCATACAAAAACGGCTGTGCCGTCTGATATTGAGATAGCACAACAGGCATCCATGAAGAAAATTTTCGAAATCGCAAATGGATTGGACATCGAAGACGAGGAGCTCGAGCCTTACGGGCGATATAAAGCAAAGTTGTCCTTGAATATTTTAAAAAGATTACAACCGAAAGAAAACGGGAAATTGATACTGGTAACTGCCATCAATCCTACACCTGCAGGAGAAGGGAAATCCACTGTAACGGTAGGACTTGGGCAAGCCTTACATAAATTGGGCAAAAAAGCTGTCATTGCGATGAGAGAGCCTTCTTTAGGACCTACTATGGGGATGAAGGGTGGCGCCACTGGCGGAGGCTTTTCACAGGTTTTGCCGATGGAGGATATCAATCTACATTTTACAGGCGACCTCCATGCCATAACCACTGCTAACAATGCCCTTGCTGCCATGATTGACAACCATATTCATCAAGGAAATCAGTTGCAGATTGATACGAGAAGAATCAGCTGGAAGCGGGTAGTCGACCTAAATGACCGCGCATTGCGTAAGGTGGTTATCGGACTTGGTGGACCTGTACAGGGTGTTCCGAGAGAGGACGGTTTTGACATAACCGTAGCCTCGGAGATAATGGCGGTATTCTGCCTCGCAAAAGACCTGAACGATCTGAAACGTCGCCTATCACGTATTGTGGTGGCATACGACATTCAAAAAAAACCGATAACAGTGAAAGATCTGAATGTGGAAGGTGCACTGACACTATTATTAAAAGATGCTCTTCAACCCAATTTAGTTCAGACATTGGAGCATACGCCAGCTATCATTCATGGTGGACCTTTTGCAAATATTGCTCATGGGTGCAATAGCGTGATTGCTACACAGATGGCTGCAAAACTTGGTGACTATGTGGTGACAGAAGCAGGATTCGGTGCAGATCTTGGTGCAGAAAAATTCCTGCACATCAAGACACCGTCGCTTGGGTTCAATCCTGAGGTGGTAGTCATTGTGGCAACCATCCGTGCATTAAAAATGCATGGCGGCGTACCGAAAGAAATTCTGATGGAAGAGAATGTCGAAGCATTGTCTAATGGTATTTCCAACTTGAAAAAACATATTGAAACCATCCAAAGCTTTGGTCTTCCTTATGTGGTGGCACTAAATGAATTTGTAACAGATACAGAAAAGGAAGTTTCCTTCGTACTTGACTGGTGCAGAGAGCACAACATTCCAATCTCCTTGACACAGGTGTGGGAAAAAGGCGGAGATGGTGGTGTGGCCTTGGCAGAGAATGTTTTGGAGCAAATCGAGAAAAAGCAGACCGCATTCACACCGCTGTACAAGCAAGAGGATACTCTTGAACAGAAACTCGAAAGCATTGCAGTAAACGTATATGGTGCAAAAGGAGTTGAGCTATTGCCTGCTGCCAAAAAGCAGTTGCAGCAGATTGAGGGCGAAGGCTGGGGCAAGCTTCCAGTATGCATGGCAAAAACACAGTACTCCTTAAGTGATGATGCCAAAAAGCTTGGCAGGCCGGAGGATTTTTTCATCACCATCAGAGACCTGAAGCCTTCTGTTGGAGCAGGTTTCATTGTCGCTTTGACTGGAAGTATCATGACCATGCCTGGACTGCCAAAGGAGCCGGCTGCACTAAAAATGGATGTGGATGAAGAAGGCAAGGCTGTAGGTATATTCTAAAAGGGGAAGGGGATGAAACGAATGTTTGATCCTACTGTATTTGATAACTTGAAAGTCATTATAGAGGGAGCGATTTATGACCTTGATCTGGATGGAGAGCTTCAGGTTGTCAATCGACGAGATCTGGTCGACCTCGCTAACATGTCCAGGCAGTTTTCCATGGATATTGCCGTTTCTGCAGAAATGCTAGGAAGGGTCGAGCTGTCGAGCAACCTGGAGAATATTTCTGGTGAGCTACTAAAAAGGCTGGACAGACCGGGATGCTCAGTGACGGTATCTTTTTTTCAGGAAGTCAAAACAAGCTCGATAATCAAAGAGAAATTGGAACAATGGAAGAGAGAAATACAGGACATATGGGGAGAAAGCTGGGAGATGGAACTATCTTCAACAGAAAACCTTGATCCGAAACAGCCCTTAAAGCTTTCGGCGACCATCCGATTCGACCGTCTTTTCTACGAGGACAATATCGATGACCTAGAGGAGCTCCTCCCGTACATGATGAGCACATTGAGGTAAGCCTATTATTAGACAAAACGAATTTCCTTCCATCATAATAAAGAAAAAACAACAGAGGTGATCAGTTTGTCTATTTATGAATATACTGCCAAGAATTTAAAAGGTATTGATATTCCTTTAAGTGAGTACAGGGACTATGTGGTTCTGATTGTGAATACGGCAAGCAAATGCGGCTTTACCCCTCAATATGAAGAGCTGGAGCAGCTATATCAGGAATACCGCGACCAAAAATTTATGATATTGGGCTTCCCGTGTAACCAGTTTGGGAACCAAGAGCCCGGAAGTGAAGAGGATATCAATGAGTTCTGTCAGGTGAATTATGGGGTAACTTTTCCGATGTTCGCAAAAGTGGATGTGAACGGCGATGATGCTCATCCATTATTCGACTATTTAAAAGAGAATGCCAAAGGACTCCTGGGATCGAAGGCTGTCAAATGGAATTTCACCAAATTTCTTGTAAACCGAAATGGCGAAGTGGTCGACAGGATTGCGTCTGCCACAAGTCCCCTTAAAATGAAAAGTGATATTGAAGCATTACTATAATAATAATATTGGATACCAAATATCCATTTTGTTGAATACTATCAGAAAAATCCTTTCCGTTATGGAAAGGATTTTTGAGTATTACTATCGAATAAATAATAATACTATTATGTCAAGAAAGGAGTAACCGTTTGAAAATCATCGATGCCCATGTGCATTTTTCAGAAATAGCAAGTTTTCATGATACCGCAAAACGCCTTTCCAATCTATCGTATTCCTATGATGGGCTGCTTCAGGAATGGAGGGAGCATAATGTGGTAGGCGGAGTGGCGATGGGGGTCACTGAAACAGTACATAACGGATTTCCTGATTATCAGAGCAATACCCCTATGGGATTGGATCTGGCTGCGTCCATTCCTAAAAATCTGGTGTATTGCCCAGGAATCAACCCTTTCAAAATGGATGAACAAAATTTAAAGAACCTGGAGCTTGAATTACTTAGACCGGACGTTGCAGGTATCAAAATCTATCTGGGTTATTATCCAATTTTTGCTTATGATGAGATCTACACGCCGGTCTATAGGTTGGCAGCAAAGTATAATGTGCCTGTGGTCTTTCATACTGGCGATACATACTCCGAACGCGGCCTGTTGAAATATTCTCATCCGCTGACGCTTGATGAGGTCGCTGTAAAGAATCGGGATGTTACGTTTGTCATGGCTCATTTCGGGGATCCCTGGGTGCTTGATGGAGCGGAAGTCGTGTATAAGAACAGGAATATGTATGCAGATCTCTCCGGATTGATTGTTGGAACGGAAGAGGAAATCAACAGGCATAGGAGAACCCGGTTTCTGAACCATCTTCTGCATGCTCTTGATTATTGCGATCATTACGAGAAGCTGATGTTTGGAACCGATTGGCCTTTAATAGGAGTGGGGGCTTATATCGATTTCATAAAGGGGATCATTCCTGAAGAATTTCATCATGATGTTTTTTATCAAACGGCACTTAAGGTTTTTCCAAAATTAAAAAGTAATTTGATTGAATAATATAAAGAGAATTTAAGGGGGAAAAGTGAAATGGAGAAGATTGCTTGGGTTACAGACAGTACGGCATTTTTGGATGATGTACTAACTAACCATCCGGATGTTTACAGCATACCAATGGTCGTTTATTTTGAAGAGGACGAATATTTGGACGGAGTCACGCTTTCCTTGGAGGATTTTTATACTAAATTGGAAACAAGTCCAATTCCTCCAAAAACATCACAGCCATCTGTTGGCGCATTTGTGGAGTTGTACAATAAGCTTTCTGAGTCATATGATCGAATCATTTCGGTCCACCTTTCGAGTCATTTAAGCGGAACTGTGAGTTCTAGCAAACAGGCAGGAGAAATGGTCGATATACCTGTTCATACGGTCGATTCGAGGGTTATTTCCTTTCCCTTGTCGGCAATGCTGAAAAGAGGGGTTGAAATGCGGGAAGCCGGGACCTCTTATGAAGAGATACTCGCCCATCTGGAGGAGCTGGCAAAAAAATGTGAAATCTATGTGTTGATCGGAAGCCTCGAGCAGCTTCACAGAAGCGGAAGAATGTCAGGAGTACAGAAGCTGTTGGGCAGTCTCCTTCAGATAAAACCGATCATAAAGATTGAGGATGGAAAACTAGAAGTTTCAGAAAAAGTACGGACTGAAAAGAAAGCGTTATCAAAAATTACAGATTACTTGAAGGAGGCAGCTGCACTTTCCTCCATCAGGGAACTGTTTGTCCTGCATGGCACAAACGTTGACCAAGCTGAAGCATTAGTTAAAGAACTGCGTGAAACCTATCCGTCGATACCAATAAACGCCTTTCCATTATCTACGGCAATTGCTGTTCATGCAGGGGTGAATACAATCGGCATCTCTTGGTTTAACGAGTAATTCTAGCGATAAATCAGAAGATATTGAATGTCAGATTGATTTAAAGGGTAGCCTCCAATAACCGTGTACCCAATACTGATGAAGCGGGAAAGGGTTTCCGCACAACTGATGCTTGCAGGTTCTGATGGAGCGTGATCACTTTTGGTGATGGAAAGCACCTGATTGGTAAGAAAGTTGCATCTGATGAGAACCACATGTGTTCCTTGCCACGCAGTACCAATCTGTGTGGGGTTATGGTTAGCCATTGTTTTACCTCCTGCAAAAGCTGATTGAAAGTTGAGAGTATTACATTCTCATTTTTCAATTGGCTTTTTGTATTGTCATTTTTTTTAGCCCGTGCCCATTAATATGTATATGTGGATAGCCATATGCGGTGACTATTGGCGTTTAAGGTTTTTGCATTATAAGATTGAGGATAATCATGATAGAATAGAAAAAGTAGAAACCTTTAAGTCAGGGGAATAAGGAGTCTGTTTTTGTGATTGATAAAATAGAGAGCTTCGTACAATCAAAATTTGAACATGATGCTAGTGGTCATGATTGGTACCATATACAACGAGTGAGAAAACTGGCTGTACATATTGCCGACCAGGAAAAGGCGGATCGTGGTTTCGTAGAAATTATCGCTCTTTTGCACGATGTGTTGGATGATAAGCTGACGGTTGACAAGGTAGAAGCTCAGCTTGAACTAACTGAGTTTCTAAAGGGCCTGGCACTGCCTGAGGCTCAGATCCAAGAAATTCAGTACATTATTGAAAACATCGGATTCAAAGGCGGCAATGGAGTTATTCTTCCTAGCTTGGAAGGCCGGATTGTCCAGGATGCGGATAGGCTGGATGCACTTGGTGCAATTGGTATCGCCCGTACCTTTATGTATTCCGGTGCGAAAGGGCGTGCGATGTACGACCCACGAATAGCGGTAAGAGACTCCATGAGCTATGAACAATATCGAAATGAGCGCTCTTCCGCGGTCAACCATTTCTATGAAAAACTGTTTTTATTGAAGGATACTTTACATACAAAAACTGCAAAAAGGATTGCCGATGAGCGTCACCTCTATATGGAGCAGTTTGTTGATCAATTTTTGAAAGAATGGAATGAGATTTAACGATGAAAATGTTAATCGGGGAGAACCTCTCAAAAACCTATGTGGAAAAAGTACTGCTGGACAATGTATCATTCAGTATACAAGAAAAAGAAAGAGTCGGCTTGATCGGAGTAAATGGAACTGGTAAATCTACGTTGCTAAAAATAATCGCAGGCCTGGAAAGCTGTGACACAGGGACCATTACAACTTCTAACGACTATACGATCGGCTTTTTGTCACAAGCGCCGGAGTTAATGGATGAGTTTACAGTGATGGAACAGATTTTCAGCAAGGATACGCCTACGAATAAAGTTATTAAGCAATACGAGGCTTGCCTTGTGAAAATGCAGGAGAACCCTGCGGAAATAAGTCTCCACGAGGAGCTTTCAAAGCAACAGCTGCTGATGGATCAGCTTCAGGCTTGGGATGCCAGTGCAAATGCAAAGGCTATTCTGCACAAACTTGGAATGGATGACGTCAACCTGGTCATCGGGAATCTTTCAGGCGGACAGAAAAAGCGGGTCGCATTGGCACAAACATTGCTCGAGTCTGCAGATCTCCTAATATTGGATGAACCGACCAACCATCTGGACTTTGAAGCGATTGAATGGTTGGAAGATTATTTGAGCAAGTACAGAGGGGCAGTCCTGCTCGTAACCCATGATCGGTATTTCCTGGATCGTGTCACGAATAAGATTTTTGAGCTGCACAATGGATCTGTTTATTCCTACAATGGAAACTACGGCGACTACCTTGAAGCCAAGGCCATCCGAATGGAAGAATTGGAGAAGACCGAAGCAAAGCAGAAAAGCCTTTACCGTCAAGAGCTTGAATGGATGAGAAAAGGCGCCAAGGCGAGAACAACGAAGCAGAAGGCAAGAATCAAGCGATTTGAGGATCTTGATGAGAAAGTATCCGCAACTTCTGCCTCACAAGACCTCGAACTGATCACCGGGTCTCAGAGGCTTGGGAAAAAAGTGATGGAACTCGAGGGTGTCAGTCTCCATTATGGAGAGAAGGTCATTTTGGACCATGTGGATCTTCTGGTCAAGCAAAAAGACAGAATAGGGATAGTAGGACCGAATGGAGTTGGGAAATCCAGCCTGCTGAACGTGCTTGCAGGTAGGATCCAACCAGATAGCGGTGAGCTTGACACAGGTGTGACAGTAAGAATCGGATACTATACGCAAGAGCAGGAAGAAATGAACCTCGAACAGAGAATGATAGATTATGTGAAGGAAGAGGCGGAAGTCTTAAAGAGTGATGATGGCACTCAAACAAGCGCGTCCCAGCTATTGGAGCGATTTCTATTTCCTTCCCATTCCCATGGTACACCCATAAGAAAGCTTTCTGGGGGAGAGCGGAAAAGACTATACCTTCTTCGCATCCTTATGTCACAGCCTAACGTATTATTTTTAGACGAACCCACCAATGATCTGGACACAGAGACATTGACCATTCTGGAGTCTTATCTTGCAGAGTTCCCAGGTGTCGTCATCACGGTATCACATGATCGCTATTTTCTTGATAAAGTAGTGCAGGAGCTTGTCATTCTAGAGGGAAATGGAAAGCTGAAACGTATCTTTGGAGAGTACTCTGACTATGTGGAAGAGCAGCTTCGCAAGCGCCAGGAAGATAAAAAAATCGAGCAGGCCGTAAAGGATAACCAGCAGAGGCAAAAGCCGAAGACCTTGAAGCTGACTTACCAGGAGCAAAAGGATTGGGATGGAATTGAAGAGCGGATCATGGCGGTCGAAGAGACTTTGGAAGAGATTGAAGCGGAGATAGCCAAAGCCGGAAGTGACTATGAAAAGGTCAGCAAATGGATGAAGGCCCAGGAAGAAAACCATGAACTTCTTCAGACCCTGATGGATAGATGGGAAGAGCTTTCAGAGAAAGTGGAGCAAATAAACGCTAAAGAATAATGTCTATTCGTTTAAATGAATAAGGCTTGTATGCTACCATAGTACTATTGAATCGTGTAAAGGAGTGATCACTCGTGAGAATAAAAGCAATAGAGCCTACACCGAGTCCAAATACGATGAAGGTTATTTTGTCGGAGGAGCTGCCGGCAGGTGCCAGAAACAATTATACAAAGGACAATGCCTCCCAGGCACCGGATATCATCCAGTCCATATTGGAAGTGGAAGGTGTAAAGGGAGTTTATCATGTTGCAGACTTTCTGGCGGTTGAGCGAAATGCCCGCTATGACTGGAAAGTGATTCTTGCGGATGTAAGGAGCGCTTTTGGTGAATCGGAAGAGGACCGCGCAGAATCAGGTGACACACCACTTAGCGGGTTCGGAGAAGTGAAAGTCTTTATCCAGATGTTCCATGGCATTCCCATGCAAGTGAAGTTGACTGACGGGGAAGTGGAAAAACGAGTCGGCCTTCCAGAGCGTTTCATGAATGCAGTCCTGACTGCACGAAAAAACCAGGACAATGTGGTCTTGGAGCGGGAATGGAAAGAGCATGGAATCCGATACGGCGACCTTGAAGCCGTAGGGAATGAGATTGTGGAGGAAATTACAGCAACCTATTCGGAGGAAAGACTTCAGAACATGCTGGAAAAATCGGCATCAGGTGAAAAGCAGTCTAATATAAAGCAGAAACAAAGATACAAGGTGTCTTTGGAGATGCTTGATAATCCCGACTGGTCCGAGCGATTTGCAGCCCTTGACCAGATGGATCCGACAGAAGGGGATATCCCAGTATTGGCTAAAGCCCTTGAGGATGAGAAAGGTTCTATTCGCAGGCTGGCAACCGTATACTTCGGTATGCTGGAAGACTCTGATATATTACCTTATTTGTATAAAGCGCTGAAGGACAAATCCGTAACAGTAAGAAGAACTGCAGGTGATTGCCTATCCGATCTTGGAGATCCAGCGGCAATGTCTGCCATGATGGAAGCATTGAAGGATAAAAATAAGCTTGTCCGATGGCGTGCAGCAATGTTTCTATTTGAAGTCGGAGATGAAAGAGCATTGCCGGCTCTGCGTGCAGCAGAGGATGATCCAGAGTTTGAGGTCAGCATGCAAGTGAAAATGGCGATTCAGCGTATTGAAGGCGGGGAAGAAGCAAAAGGTTCCGTCTGGAAACAAATGACCGAACGAAACAAATAAAAGGGGGACGTAATCATGTCGATGGCATATGAAGATTATATGAGACAATTAGTAAAACCGATGAGAGATGAATTGACCAGAGCTGGATTTAAGGAACTGACTACAGGGGAAGAAGTGGAATCTTTCTTTGATAAAGTGGAAGGTACAACTTTAGTTGTTGTCAATTCAGTATGTGGTTGTGCAGCAGGCCTGGCGCGTCCAGCAGCTACCCAAGCTATCCTGCAGGCAGAGAATGCTCCTGATCATCTCGTGACCGTTTTTGCTGGGCAAGATAAGGAAGCAACGGAGAAAATGCGTGGGATTTTCGGCGATATCCCACCTTCATCCCCTTCCATGGCAATACTGAAAGGGAATGAAGTGGTCCATTTTATTCACCGTCATGATATCGAAGCGAATACGATGGAAAATATTATGACCAATCTTCAAGGTGCTTTCCATCAATATTGCAAGTGATTTTTAAAAGAATGGTGTGCGCCTTTGAGTGCACACCTTTTGTTTATGCGTAAAGATACTTGAAATGGAAAATCAAAAGCAGGAGACAATGAATAATGATCGTAACCACTGCAGGCAGAACAAATGACCAGATGATCAGAACCGCCATTAGAGTTGCAATGGAATTGGATCTGCCTTACATAGAACGAAACAAAAAATCCATCGGGCTTTTACAGACGCAATATAAAACAGATGTTTTAGTCATTGGGAAAGACAGAATCGAATGGTTCATATTAGGTACGAGTAACCCTGTATTTTTTCATCCAAACAGTGCGGCATTTAGGGCAAAGCGATGGCTTTCCGGCGAAGTGGAACCGTTCCTTCAGGCAACCACCCTGAAGTCGGGCATGTCTTTTCTGGATTGTACCTTAGGTCTTGCGTCTGACAGCATCATGGCAAGTCTTGTAACTGGATCTGCGGGTAAAGTGACAGGCATCGAAGCGAACAAGCTGTTATCTTATATTGTGAGTACGGGCCTTCAGAACTGGGAATTGCAAAATGAGGAAACGGAACAATCAATGAGGCGGATTGAGGTTGTTCAAGGAAATCATCTCGATATTCTTCAAACACTTCCCTTTGACTCCTATGATGTTGTCTATTTCGATCCGATGTTTGAAAGACAAATCGAGGAATCTACCGGAATTCTTTCAATAAGGAATATTGCGCACTATGGAGAGCTGACTCAGAGAACAATGGAAGAGGCAAAAAGAGTCGCAAGGAAAAGAGTGGTGTTAAAAGACCATTGGCAAAGTGAACGATTTGAACGTTTTGGGTTTACGAGAATGGTTCGAAAATCATCCAAATTCCATTATGGCTATTGGGAGAAAAAAACTGATTTGGGACAAACTATTGAAGATTTCACAAAATATTAGTAGGAGGTCTTCAATATTATGGGTGGAAAAAGAAAAAAACCTGGCAATGTGGGGTTACCCTCTTCTCAAGTGGAGGGACAGGGGACAACATCTACGGAAATCGATGGAAAGTCCATGAGCTCCAGCAGAAAAAGCACAAAACGAAATTAAAAAGAAAACTCGTGTCGGAGTGAATCCACACGAGTTTCTTTTTGCTTTTTAGATTAGTCTGTAATACATAAATAAGTTAAATATCCCAATGTTAAAAATGAGCTTACAATCAATAGAACCTCATACATGTATAAAACCTCCATTATGTACTATTTACACTTATGAACGAAGCGGTTATATAAGGATAACGCTATTCTTAATATTAACAAAAAAAGCTAAATAAATGAACAAAAAATATCAAAAATGAACTCCAAATCAATTTTTACTTCGGTATTGTTACATCTTAGAGGAAAAGTTATATTACTCTTTGTAAAAAAACAAAGTTAAATAGATAAAATTTTCTTACTTTTATGATATACTAGATTTAAAAAATTATGACGTACATAAAAGAAAGGGAGTTTCCCATGCCGAAATGGTTGAAGAAATCGTTAGTGGTCCTTATTACTGCATTGACATTCGGTACTGTTTCACCTCCTGCCTATTTAATTGCGGACGACAATTCCGATGATTCCAATTTCAGTGACATAAAGAGTAGGGAATCTGATAGTTTTTCCTCAGGATTATATCATTCTCTCAAACCGGAGCTTTCCAAAGAGCAGTTTTTATACCAAGCACTTGAGCAGGCGGAAGTCCAAAGCTTTGCGAAGTTCGGTTCCCGCATCGGGCCGAAAATTGAAGATGAATTCAAGGATGTGATCCTTCCGAAAATGGAGGAAGTAATCAGCACACTCGCTTTTCAGCATCCTGAAGAGGATTTAAGCAACCTTACTATTTCGGAATCACCAGCCGGAGGAGATGGCGAAAAAATCTTTCACATCTACCACAAAGTGTCCGGACAGGATATAATCCGTTTTCATGTTAGAAAGGACAACCCTCCAAAAGAGGGGTATTGGTTCAATTTCCATTACCATACCCACCATGACCAATTCCAGAACCATCATGCGTTAGGATCCATTTTCTGGGCCAAAAACATGCCGCCGAAGTGGCTGAGCTAATAAGAGAGAATGAGGGGTCTGAAATGAGAAAATACACACTGCAACAAATGAGAGAGACTGCAAAGAAAATGCTGGAAGACCGTGGTGTCACTATCCGGGATATAGCGGAAATTGTACTGCTCCTTCAACAAAGATACATTGCCGATGTGACGCTTGAGGATTGCATCCACAATGTAGAGAAGGTGCTAGAGAAAAGGGAAATCGTCCATGCAGTTCTTACCGGAATTTCACTAGACATCCTGGCCGAGCAGAAGCTGCTGCCGGAGCCATTGCAATATCTCGTTGAGACAGATGAGCCTTTATATGGAATCGATGAAATCATACCTCTTTCCATTGTCAATGTGTATGGTTCGATCGGCTTGACGAATTTCGGTTTTCTCGATAAAGAGAAATTCGGAATCATCAAGAAGTTGGATGAACACGTAGGAGAAGAAGTGCACACATTCATGGATGACATTGTCTGTGCACTCGCTGCAGCAGCAGCAAGCAGAATAGCCCATCGCACCAGGGACATTCAAGAAGCAGCATTAAATCAAGAGGAAATTATTGTTTAACCATAAAACAAGAGGGTGTCCAACAAGTCAGTTTTTCTTGACTTGCTGGATACCTCTTTTGTATTGTACGAATCTTATTGAAATGTTCAATAGAAGTGTTCTAATGGCCTTTTTTCATGTAAAACTCATTGAGAAGTCCAATAGGAGTGTTCTAATGGCCTTTTTTCATGTGTAAACTCATTGAGAAGTCCAATAGGAGTGTTCTAATGGCCTCTTTGCATGTAATTCACATTGAGAAGTCCAATAGGAGTGTTCTAATGGCCTTTTTGCATGTAAAACTCATTGAGAAGTCCAATAGAAGTGTTCTAATATACAGGCGATCCAAAATTGGAAATATTTAATTACCCATTTCCATTCATTGCTAAACCTTTTAGGCGAAAATGACAGCTCAAATACACGTTTAGATGTTATAATAGAAACATATTATTCGATAATGTGAATTTTCAAACAATACATAACATCCTAGAAAAACATCATCAGAAGGAGAGGGAAAATGAGTCGACGTGTTTTAGCCATTGGACTTTTATTAGTTTTTACGATTATACCGGTTTATTGGAAGGCATACGCCAGTTTGGATGCTATTTCATTAAAAAACTATCATTCTACTACCTTTAATTCTCATCTCGGAGAAATAGAAAATAGAGAACTGATGGAGCATCTGATCTATGTACCATCCGGGGAATTTGCAGAAAAAGAGGCGGCATCCATGGTGTCCCGATTATCTCATATTCCGGGAAGTATTCTCAGCATATTGGTCCAGCAGAACATCCATCTGTATTTATTTAGTGGCAGTTTGACAGAAGTCCAGGGCTTTGAACATCTTCATGGAGTCAAACCCAGAGGCTATAGCGTAAAAGGTTCGACCTGGGAGAAAGTTCCGGGAGTGGGCGGTTCCAAGCTGGTCTTGGCGAAAATAGGTCATAGCAATAAAGGAATGGGTCATGGCTCAGTCAATCTAGAGCTTCATGAATTAGCGCATTCCGTTGACCGATATGTGCTTGGAAATGTACGAATGAACCAAACCTTTTTGACTCTCTGGAAGGAGGAAGCACCTCAGCTTTTTCCTGGTAAAGACTATTTTCTGCATTTTCCAGAGGAGTATTTTGCTGAAACATTCGCCATGTATTACTTAAACGAAACCTCTAAATTGGAAATTGCAATGAAAGCACCAAAGACATTTCTATTCCTGGAGAATCTAGAGACCTCTCCAATATCGAGAGGAAATTTGCTGGGGCTTCGATCACAGTGAGCATTTCATCATGAAATGCTCTTTTTTCATTATCTATATGGTAGAATAGAATCGTCGACTATAGCTGAAGAGGTGAATATAATGAAACAATACTTAGATCTTTGTAGTCATATTTTACATAACGGTACGAAAAAAGAAGATAGAACAGGAACTGGCACGATCAGTACATTCGGGTATCAGATGCGTTACAATCTTGCAGAAGGCTTTCCGGTTGTGACGACCAAAAAGCTACATCTGAAATCCATTATCCATGAACTGCTCTGGTTTCTAAGCGGTGATACGAACATCAAGTACCTTCAGGAAAATGGTGTTCGCATTTGGAACGAGTGGGCCGATGAAAATGGCGATCTTGGGCCAGTTTATGGCTATCAGTGGAGATCCTGGCCTACACCTGACGGGAAGAGCATAGACCAGATTACAAATGTGGTAGAACAGATAAAGAACAATCCAGATTCAAGAAGGCTGATCGTATCGGCATGGAATGTGGCGAATGTGGATTCCATGGCACTGCCCCCATGCCACACCATGTTCCAATTCTATGTTGCAGATGGTAAATTGTCCTGCCAGCTATACCAGCGTTCTGCCGATGTTTTCCTTGGTGTCCCTTTTAACATCGCATCCTATGCATTATTAACCATGATGGTCGCCCAAGTCTGCGATTTGGAGCCTGGGGAGTTTATTCACACCCTAGGGGATGCTCATATCTATACTAACCATTTAGATCAGGTGAAATTGCAGCTTGGCAGAGAACCAAAAGGATTGCCTAGAATGGAAATCAATAAAGAGGTGAAATCCCTTTTTGACTTCACCTATGCAGACTTTAAGTTGGTAGGCTATGATCCGCATCCAGCGATCAAAGGAGTGGTCAGTGTATGATATCCATGATCGTTGCGACAGACAGAAATGGTCTGATAGGCAGGGACAATGATATGCCATGGAGACTACCCGAGGATCTGACTTATTTCAAAAGGATCACAACAGGATCAAAAGTGGTGATGGGAAGGAATACTTTTGAATCCATTGGTAAGCCGCTTCCCAATAGAGAGAATATCATACTCACAAGAAATAGTGACTACCATGTGGAGGGCTGCAAAACATTATCCTCCATCGAGGCACTTAAAGAGATGGCTCAATCAGAAGAGGAAATTTTCGTCATTGGCGGGGCCAATATCTACAAACAGGCTATGCCGTTTACAGAAACACTTTACCTTACATATATTGACGAGGAATTCGTGGGAGATACCTATTTCCCTGAAATCGAAAAAAGTGAATGGAAACTGGTTTCAGAAGAAAAGGGAGTAAAGAATGAAAAGAACCCTTATGACTACTTTTTCAGGGTATATAAGCGAAGATTTTAGAGTTGTTTGGATTAGGGAGAGAATGAAATGCTACGTACGTTATGGTGGTTCACCTACTTTTTCGGCTATTTGATTTATAGCTTGCCGACAATAGAAAAAGTAAAAAGATTGGCCCCTTCCATGCCAGTGGAAGAGAGAGATACAATTATTCATGAAAAGCCGAAGCATTGGGCAAAAAGCCTGGTGAACATTACTGGATCCAACATTCATGTGATAGGAGAAGAGAAGGTTCCAAGTGGTCCAGTGCTGTTTGTAAGCAATCACCAAGGAAACTTCGATGTCCCGATCCTTATCGGATTCCTTCAGAAGCCACTGGGCTTCATTTCCAAAGTTGAAGTGAAAAAGATTCCTTTTATCCCAAGATGGATGGAAGCGATGAATTGCGTATTTATCGATCGCAAGGATAGAAGAAAAGCCATCCTCTCCATCAGGGAGGGTATTGCAACATTGAAAGAGGGGCATTCGCTCGTTATCTTCCCAGAAGGAACAAGAAGCAAAGGGAATGAGATGGGAGAATTCAAAAAAGGTGGACTGAAGCTAGCAATAGAAAGTAGAGTACCAGTTGTACCCGTTACCATCTCCGGATCCTATAACATCATGGAAAAGAGCAAGTTCGGTTTTCAACCAGCAAATGTAACAGTAACCATCAGCGACCCGATCTACATCCCAGCAGAAGGAAAAGTCGATGGCACCGAACTGGGTATCGAAGTGCAAAATCGAATCAAAGAACATTTATAACATGAAATAGCAATCTATATTAATATAGCAAGGTCACTACTGGAATCAGTTAGTGGCTTTTGTTCTATGTATGTATAGGAGATAATGAACAGGGGGGAAAATGGAGTATGTTGAAATTGATCAAGAATGTTCACGTGTATGCACCCGAAAATCTAGGCAGGAAAGATGTTCTTTTGATTGGTGATAAAATTGGAGCTGTCGAAGATGAAATAACGGTCCAGACCAATCTGCAAAACATTGAGCTGATTGATGGAGAGGGACAATTACTGGTCCCAGGATTCATAGACGCCCATGTTCATATTACAGGTGGTGGCGGAGAAGGCAGTTTTCATACCAGAACTCCTGAGCTGATGCTTACTGACGCAACAACATCGGGCATCACAACACTTGTCGGTGTCCTAGGAACAGATGGGACCACCAGAACGATGGCAAGCCTGATTGCCAAAGCGCGTGCTCTCGAGGAAGAAGGCATTTCCTGTTACGTACATACAGGGTCGTATCAGGTTCCCGTCAAAACCCTGACCGATACCATCGAAAATGATCTTATTCTTATCGATAAAATCATAGGTGTCGGAGAAATTGCCATAGCGGATCATCGTTCCTCGCAGCCTACCATGGAAGAGATGGCGAAAATAGCTGCCAGTGCAAGGGTGGGGGGGATGCTATCAGGTAAAGGAGGCATCGTCAATATTCATGTTGGGGATAGCAGTGCATTGCTTTCCCTTATTGAGAAGGTAGTCGAAGAAACGGATATTCCGATAACACAGTTCTATCCGACACATATTAATCGAAATAAAAGCTTATTTGAAGCAGGCATTCATTATGCCAAAAATGGAGGGTATGTGGATTTTACAACCAGTACTGTTCAAAGATTCCTCGATCAGGGGGAGGTCAGTTGCAGCACTGGCCTAAAAAAAATGCTTGAGGCAGGAGTGCCGATTCAAAACATTACATTCACTTCAGACGGACAAGCAAGCCTCCCGGAATTCAATGGTCAGGGGGAGCTTGTCGGATTGCAGGTCGGTAAAGTGCGGTCCCTTTTTCAAGCAGTAAGAGAGGCAATCCTCCAAGAAGGCATTCCGCTTGATGTCGCAATAAAGGTCATCACAGAGAATCCGGCAAGGATTTTGAAGCTGGCCCAAAAAGGGACGGTATCCACAGGGAAGGATGCTGATCTTGTAATGCTGGATCCACAAAATCTGACGGTACAAACAGTGTTTGCAAAGGGGAAGATGATGGTCCGACATGAGATGGCAATCGTTAAGGGTACCTTTGAAGATTAAAGGAGGGTTCCAATATGTGTGGAAGATTTTCTCTGACGACAGAAATTCATAAATTACAGGAGCGATTTTTCCTTGAGAATTCAGATAGCCTCAATTTTCAGCTGAGCTACAATATTGCACCTGGGCAAAAAGTGCTGGCTGTGGTCAAAGGGGAACAAAAGAACAAGGCAGGATTTTTGCATTGGGGGCTTGTACCGAGCTGGGCAAAGGATAAGAAAATCGGGAACAAAATGATCAATGCCCGAGCTGAAACGCTACAGGAAAAAGTGAGCTTTCGTCGTCTTCTAGAGAGAAGGCGCTGTCTCATCCTGGCCGATAGCTTCTTCGAATGGAAAGCGGAGGAAGGTGTGAAAAAGCCCGTCAGGTTTGTCATGCAAGATCTGCAGCCATTTGCATTTGCTGGACTCTGGGACCGGTGGAACCATAACGGAGAGGAGTTGGTAAGCTGTACAGTCATTACCACCCAGCCGAATGAACTGGTAAAAGATGTACATAATCGGATGCCCGTCATCCTTCAGAAGGAGCATGAACAGAAATGGATAGATCATGAAGAACAAGATCTAACCTTTCTAACCTCCATTCTAACACCCTTCGACGCTCGTTCCATGAAAGCTTATGAGGTTTCCTCTGCTGTAAATTCACCTAAAAACAATGATTTAAGATGTATTACACCCACTTAAAATGTAGGCTATTTTCGTAAAGATTGTTGTTTTTAAATATCAGGCTGGACTAAAGATATGATGTCACCATTAAACTCCTGTTGGTTTCCGTTCCAGGCGTTCGCTTTCCGCGGGCGGCCTCGGGAGCCTCCTCGGCGCTTTTGCGCCTGCGGGGTCTCACTTGACACGCTGCTCCCGCAGGACAAGGAAGGCTTCGGCAGCGATACATCGCACGCAGAAAATGCTTGCATTTTCAAGGAGTCTCACACCTTGCACTCCAACCAACAGGGGTGAATAATAGTATAAAATTTCCTTCCTAAAGCATGAAAAAAATTGTACTTTTCTCATGTTTTCATTTCAGTAGAGCAAATGATGTTAAAAACTGAGTTGATTGTAGCGGAGGACACTTGACTCCTGCGGGAGAGTAGAGGGCATGGGAGACCCCACAGGCGAAGCCGAGGAGGCTCCCATCCGTCCCCGGGGAATCTTGTGTCCGGAGCGGAAATCAACGGGCTGCATTTGTGCATACAATTTATCCATTTAAAAACAACGAATGCGAAAACAGCTAAAATGTTTTATTTTGTCAGACTATTTATTAACACTTGTGAGAAAGATTAGGGTATAATAATGACAAACGGGTGAAAAAGAGGATTGATATTTTGCTATGGAAAAGCCTAGAGTTCACGATTGAAAAGGGACAGAAGGTAAAAGTCATTGAAATTCCAGTATTGGAGGACGATAGCACATATCACTTTATGCTTCGTGTCAGATTGCAGACATTTTTAACACAAATTCTTTCGGATAAAAATCCCAAGCAAGTGTATTCGTTCAGGGAATATCTGCAAAAAGTGTTGAAATGGCCGGATTATTGCAATGTAATAAAAACAGATATCTTAAAAAACAATGCTTAAAGAACCGAGAATGTGATAATATGGGGACAGGGCTAACACCCTGTTATTTTTTTTGTCAAAAAACGCCAAACTAGAAAAAAATGTGACGAAATCCTGTATAATGTAGGTTTCAAGTCAAAAAATAAGGGTAATTGGTTTGAAGTGCATATAAATGCAGGTATAATAATAACTAGGCTATATTTGGGGAAGTGAATTCATGACAAATGTAAAAATAGTGACGGATTCGACCGTTGATATTGATCAATCCATCATAGATGAGTTAGACATCAAAATTGTACCATTGTCCATCACCATAGATGGAAAATCATACATAGACAGATTTGGTATCAAGCCTGATGAATTTATGGACAAGATGAAAGATTCAAAGGAGCTTCCGAAGAGCTCCCAACCTGCTGTTGGTACTTTTGTGGAAACATATGACGAACTAGGCAGTGATGGAAGCAGAATATTGTCCATCCACATGACAGGCGGAATGAGTGGGACAGTTACATCTGCAGAAAGTGCCTCCAACATATCCGAAGCTGATGTAACAGTGGTGGACTCGCGCTTCATTTCTTTTGCCTTATCCTTTCAGGTAGTGGAAGCTGCAAAAATGGCTAAGGAAGGGAAGTCTGTTGAAGAGATCCTAAAAAGATTGGATGCGGTAAGAGCTAACACTGATTTGTTCATCATGGTGGATACTTTGGATAATCTCGTGAAAGGTGGCCGGATTGGTCGCGGCAAGGCCATGATCGGCTCCTTATTAAGCATCAAACCGATCGCATCTCTTGCTGACGGGGTATACACACCGGTGAACAAGGTCAGAAGCCATTCCCAGGTCATAAAATTCTACACGAAACAATTCAAGGAAGATATTGCAGGCAAAACAGTTAAACGTGTAGGAATTGCGCATGCAGGCTGCCTGAAGCTTGCAGAAACGTTAAAAGCTTCCCTTCAGGAGGCATCGGGATTTCAGGATGTGGAGATAGCATTCACTACACCTGTCATTTCCACTCACACCGGACCAGGTGCGCTTGCACTCATGTATTTTGCAGAATAGAACCGAAAAAGCTAAGGGCTTGGCCCTTAGCTTTTTTTATTAGTTAGAAGGCGGCATTGGTGTTGGTGTAGGAGAGGAGTACCCTTCCTTGTATGCCTCATCGATGCGGTCTCTGATTTCTTTTATGGATTTTCCGTCCTTATATTCCATTACCGAAGTAGCTGCAATTTCCAGACACACTCCGCATCTTGTTCCATGATCATCCCATTCAAGGGAACCGTCCTCATACACTTCATGAACGAAGCATTGATAACTGCTTTTATGTCCAGCTGAAGTCCCGCAGCCACAATAGCAGGGGATATGCTCCAGTAATTCCTGGTGTTGTGCTGCAGCGGCATAGATTAATTTAATATCGTCTGATTTCTCGTCCAAAAAGGCGGGAAGCTCTTGAACGGAACCGGTTTTTTCTCTAAGGTCCCCTTGAAAGAAAGAAGGTTTTTCATGCTGATGATGTTCTTCTGCTTCAGACGTTTGATTTGTTGCAATCGACTCTGAATTATTGGAACATCCCGTTGAAATGACCAACATGAATACAACTATCAATGCCATTTTTTTCATATCGTACACCTCGTTTACATAAACTATACCATTCTACTATAACATAGCCGAAATAGGGATACTTTAACATCTTTGTGAACGAGGTGAGGGTTTTACACTTATCTAATTACCAGAATAATAGTCCGCCTAGTACAATTCCTGTAACGAAAGCTAATGGAACAGCTACAGGGTTGTAACCATATCCGCCATATCCGCCATATCCACCAAAAAAGCCCATTCCGAATCCATTCAGGCCTCCTCTTCTGTTTGGCTGAATGTATACATGGCTGGGTGACACCCTAACAATTCTTCCGCAATGACTCGAGCCGTCCCTGCATCTGATGGTAACCATTTGCCCATGGTAGCGTTGGCACTGTTGATAAAACTGTGACATATCTCATCCTCCTATCGATTAGATTACATAGTAGACTATTCCGCTTCCGAATGTGTTGCTTGTACGTTTGACTAGCTAAGTCCGAAACCACAGAATTTTTCAGATAAAGGGGGGGAATCTGGATGAGCAGGAAAATCTTATTGTTTGCAGATTTTGGCATAGACGATATTATGGCCATCATCTATGCGTACAATGAAGTCAATGTGAATATTGTGGGAATCGTTGCAGAGTATGGAAATGTCCAGAAAAGAACTGCTATTCGAAACGCGAAATATTTGCAGGAAGTGACAGGCAGGGATGATGTTCACTTGATTGGAGGGGCTGAACGTTCGTTAATTGGTGTACCGCCGATCTATTATCCGGAAGTTCATGGGCCTGAAGGATTTGGAGGTTTCGATCCACTTTCGGAATATATCGATGCAGAGGAAGAAGATATTTTCGAAAATTTTCATCAGATCTACGATATCATCGAAAAATATGATGGAGATTTGACAATTGTCTGTGTAGGGAGGCTCACCTCCTTGGCCACTTCATTTATTCTTTATCCAGAAACGGTAGCAAAAGTTAAAGAGATATTTATAATGGGTGGAGCATTCAATTTTCCCGGCAATGTCACTCCTGTTGCAGAAGCTAACATTTTTGGTGATCCTTTTGCCGCTAACATCGTATTCAATTTCGCAGAGGATTTGACCATTTTTCCCCTGAATGTGACACAGCAAGCAATCCTCACATATGAAATGGTCAATTACATCGATCAGGTGAATAAAGCAGCCAACAACACGCTCGGTCAGATCATCAAGCCGATGATGGACTATTACTGGCAGTTTTACAAGTCACAAATACCTACTATTCCTGGTGCACCATTGCATGATGTTGTCACTTTATGGGGAGTATTCAACGAACAGCATATCAAATATGTCAACAAGCCTGTCAGTGTAGTCACAGCGCCTGGGAATGCCTTCGGACAGACGGTAGGGGATTTCCGTGATTTTGTCCAGCTTTCAGACAAGCCTGTCCATCGGATTGCCGTTGCGATCGACTATTCCAAGTTTATCAGTCGGGTCGTGGAAGTGCTGACAAATGAATTGATCAATTAACGGAAAAGTCACCTCTTTATGAATAGGGGATGACTTTTTTCATATTCTTCACTGTTCTGGCTATCCTATCCTTATAGATGCTCGCCCGGAAAGGAATGTCCCTTATGGCTTCTGCTACGTCCCTGTCTTCCCTCGGGATCGAGGAGGTAAAGAATTATTTCACCAAACAGCTTCATCATAGTCCGGATTTGTATTTTTATGAGCTTCCGGTAAAGGAATCAACATTACTGTTTATCTATATGAAGAATCTAGTGGATGATTCCACACTGAATCAGTTTATCCTCACTCCTATAATGGAAAACTTTCATCTGGTCGATTCAGAAATGAAGGATCTTCGTCACAAGCTGTTAATGACAGACACTTTTCTTACGAATGATGGGGAAACTGCAAAAAAATATATATTGGAAGGCTATGTTTTTATTTTCGAAAATCAGGGGAAATCGGGGATCCTTGCCAATGTGTCCAAAAAAGTGGAGCGAGGATTAGAGAAAGCTGAAACAGAATCGCTTGTATTCGGGCCGAAGATTTCCTTTACGGAATCATTGAGTACCAATATCAGCATCGTACGCCAAAATATTCTCCTTGAAGATCTTTGTACAAGGACGCTGACGGTAGGAAAGCGGAATGAGACGGAAGTCCGGCTGGTATATATAAAAGGGGTTGCTGATAATGAATCAGTAGAATACATAGAAGAGAAAATAAAAAAACTTGAAGTGAATGAAATTCTGGACACATCAGTCTTGGCACAATTGATAGAAGACCACAGCTATTCCGTCTTCCCGCAATATGTGCAGACAGAGCTGCCTGACCGTGTTACATACAGTCTGGAAAGAGGCATGATTGCTGTATTTGTGGATAGAAGTCCGATGGTGCTATTGGGACCTGCAACTCTATTCAACTTTTTTGAATCGACGGAAGATGTGTATATGCGCTGGAACATGGGCAGCTTTATTCGCTCTCTGCGCTATCTGACTATGTTCTTGTCCATTCTGCTGACTCCTGCCTATGTTGCCATCATTACGTACCATTATGAAATGATACCATCGACACTGATTGTTTCTTTGGGAGAGTCCCGTTCCAAGGTACCGTTCTCACCGATATTTGAAGCTTTTTTGTTGGAGATCATGATAGAACTATTAAGGGAAGCGGGTGCAAGGCTGCCGACAAAGGTAGGTCAAACAATGGGTATCGTAGGGGGGATTGTACTTGGACAAGCTGCAGTGGAAGCAGGATTTACTAGTAATATCCTCATTATTGTGGTTGCACTCAGTGCTCTCGGGTCCTTTACGGCTCCCAGTTATTTAATGGGGACTGCAATAAGGATTACGAGGTTCCCGATTTTAATTCTAGGGGGCCTTTGGGGAGGAGTAGGGATAGCAATTGGACTTTGCTTTCTGCTGATTCACCTGCTAAGGCTTTCTAGTGCGGGAAAACCATATTTGCGGCCAGTGTACCCACTTGATTTGAGAAAAGTGAAAAATACCGTATTAAGAATTCCTGTCGAAATGATGAAAACCAATCCTGATAAAAGAGGTTTTTTCTCATTTAGTGGAAAATACACAAAAGATATTGATGAATAGGGTGGTCAAGGATGAACACTCCCACAACGGTAAAGCGACAGCTCTTGGTGCAAGCATTTTTAGTTTTCTTTGTGGTTCACACAAACCAGACTGGGGTTGGAATAGCAGGGGTAGAAAGAATTATTTTCTTTGAGGCCAAACAGGATGCATGGATCTCTCTGATTATCAGTTATTCAGGAATGGCTCTTACCATTGCTGCGATGTGCTATATATTAAGGACATTTAAAGATAAAGACCTATTTGACATCCATGTATCCCTATTCGGCAAATTGTTTGGAAACATGATGAACATACTTTACATCACGTATCTATTGGCTGGACTATTAGCCATTATACTTGGTTATTCGGAGATTGTTCAGGCATGGATCTTCCCTGATATGAAGACCTGGGTGATTTCCTCCTTTCTTCTCATTCTTACCATATATGGTGTATTTGGGGGAGTACGAACCATTGTAGGTGTTAGCTTTATTACTTTCTTTTTAGCTATATGGCTGCTGTTGTTGATATATGAGCCGATTCGATTTATGGATTGGACCAATTTCCTTCCAGTATTGGAGGCATCCCCCAAGGAAATATTGAAAGGTGCATATAAATCATCATTTACTGTACTAGGGCTTGAAATTTTATTTTTCATCTACCCGTTTATCAGGAATAAGGAAAAAGTTCATTTTTATGCCCAAGCAGGCGTTCTCTTTACCTTTCTACAGATTCTTCTATTAATGGTCGTGTCCATTGGTTATTACAGTGGTGAGCAGCTTGAAAAGACAATCTGGGCAACCCTCTCCCTGTTTAAGATCATTCAATTTCAGAACCTGGAGCGCTTTGAATTTTTTGCTGTTTCCATGTGGCTGGTAATCATTCTGCCAAACATTCTATTGATGATGTGGGCGGCAAGCAGAGGCCTCAAGAGAATCACGAAAATTAAACAAAGAAAAATAGTGGTGGGATGTGCGGCAGTATTAATTGTATTAACTTCCATATTCAATAGAAGAGTTGAAAATAATGAATACATTGATGCGGTTGGACTATATGGATTCAGTATTGTTTTTGTCTATACCGTGATTTTGTTTATAATCGTTTTTATCCGTAATCGATTCTTGGCAAGGAGGGGGACGGGATGAGGCAAATTAAACTTATATGTATAATGGCCAGTTCCATCCTGTTGAGTGGTTGCCTGCAACAGAAACCATTGGAAGAGCTAGGGTTGGTTACTGCAATGGGCTATGACAAAGAGGATGAGCAGCTCCGAGGAACTATCGTCTACTATGAATTCGATCCGCTCCATACAAATGATTCCAAGATGGTTTCTACGCTTGCGAATACAAGTAAAGGGATTCGTCAAAAAGAGAACCTTTCATCAAGCAGAAAACTGGTATCAGGCCAATTAAGAATCGCAATCTATGGGGAGGATCTGGCAAAGGAAGGGATTATTGCTTATATCGATACACTTTCACGAGACTCTGAAATAGGAACAATGGTCTATTTGTCGGTAGCTGAAAACTCCGCATATGATCTAATAAACAATTCCCAGCAGTCAGATGAGATAACAAATGTAGGTACGTATCTATATGACCTGATAAGCCAGAATGTGGAAGCCGAATCACTTGTTTCCCCGACCCTCCATGAGTTCATGCAATGCTATTACAGTGAAGGAAGGGATCCGTTACTGCCGTTGCTGGACTTCTCAGATGATACGCTGCAAATAAAGGGTCTTGCATTATTTAAAGATGATAAAATGAAAGGGTTAATCGATACAGAGAAATCATTCTATCTAAAGCTATTATTAGAACCGTACAGAGGGGGAACGATTGAAGTTTCACTCCCGAAAAAAGAAATGGAAAAGCACATCAAAAAGAGGGAACAAGTCCAAAATGAATCTGAAAACCTGTTTGTTTCACTAGATCATTTGGAAAGCTCAGTGCATATAAAACTCGACGATGCAGAATCCAATCATTATAGAATAAAGGTGGATTTGGTTACAAGAATGCAGGAAATCTCTGAGGATTATGATCTTGGAAATCCAAAATCCTTAATAGTTTTGGAAAAAGCCATCGGCAAAGTGATGAAAGGGAAAATGGAAAAGTTAATAACCGATTTTCAAAGTCTCGGTGTAGATCCTGTCGGTTTTGGCAACTACTATAGATCAAAGGTCGGATATGATAAGTTTACAAGGGAGAAATGGGAGGGCATCTATCCAGAAGCTACTTTTACCATCGAAGTGAAATCAGAAATATTGCGTACCGGAGTTATGGATTAGGAGGGCAGAACTAGCCCTCTCTTTTTTGTTGAGAAAATTAGAATTGAAAAGTAAAAAATATTGGAAATGTTTGAAACCTTTTACGACCTATTTCGTCAAAGATATAGTTATCCACGTAAAACTGCTTTAAAATGGAAATATCAAGGATATAAAGAGAAAAGTTTTTATGATTAATAGGGGGAAGCAACTTGAGAAATATAGAGAGTATAAAAAAAATCATTGTCTTATTATTATTTTGTCTTGTTCTACTTCCAGGAATGCCGAGTGCGGAAGCAAAGCTGGAAGTGAAAATCGAATATGGTGTGGACAATAAAGTCCAAATGGGCAGAGGCCATACTGTAAAAATAGAAATGAAAAATAATGGCGATGTGGTAAAAGGCGACTTGGTCATATTCACTAGTCCTACATATAACATGGCAGGCAGCTATGTCATTCCGGTGGAGCTTGAGGCAGGCGGATCAAAGGTTATCGAATTGTCAGTCAAAGGCAGTACAGACCAGTATTCCTACGGCTATTCAGGGAAACCCACTGATGCTATAAGCTTCTACGATGGCGGTGTGGAAAAGGGCATGGAAGTGAAGCTTAGTGGCAATGCAAATGCCAAGCCCCGCTTTATGGCAGATAACCGTCTGATATTAGGTGTACTAAGCAATAATCACGATGCAGTAAATTATATGAAGCTGGTAAAATACCAGAATGAAGCGATGGAACTTTTAAATATCAAACAGGAAAATATTCCAACCGAATCATTCGGCCTGGAAATGTTCGATGTCATCATGATACATGATTTCCTTATTTCTACCTTAACTTCAGCACAGCAGAATGCTCTAAAGGAATGGGTCATCAACGGAGGCTCTATCGTGTATGATTCCAAGATCAACATGGCACAGGATTTTGGGGAACTGACCGATTTCCTTTTGCTCGATCCTAGCAAAGAAACGAATATTTCATCCATCGATAACGAGAGTGCTTTTCCTAATCTTCCTGTCTTTACTGGGGAAATGAAGCAAAATGATGTACAGGTGCTTGTAAAAGAGGGAGATACACCATTGACCATCATGAAAGCTTTTGGAGCAGGTACGGTAACTCAGGTGACTAGCAGCCTTTCAAATCCAGAGTGGAGTGGTTGGGATGGTGTAGGATCATGGTGGAACAGTGTCATGCAAAAGGCATCTTCCAAAAATGTCGCCACATATAATGCACCTCTTCTTGAAGAGCTATCCCATCAACTGAGCGCAATAGGAGAAACATTTCCGGGTTCCATTGTTTCCGTCCCATTGCTGATCGGGGCATTTGTTCTTTATCTCATCATATTGATTCCTGTACTTTATATCATTTTAAAGAAAACAGATAAACGGGAACATGCATGGTGGATCATCCCGGGTATTGCATTATTTACAAGTGTAGTGGTATTTGGAATCGGTGCAAAGGATAGAATTTCCGGCACTCAAATCAATGAATCCAGCATCCTTGTATTGGAAAAAGATTCAAAGTTCGCTTCCGGATTCGGTGTGGCTTCCATCTTGACAAATAGTGGAGGCAAATATCGGGTGGAAACGGAGCATGAGCAGACAGATTTTTTTCCGGTGACCTATGGATATAACGATAATATAGATCTGATGAAAAATTATGCTTATTTGCAGGCTGGCGAAAGTGGTACAGATATCACATTCAACAATGTAGAATACTGGTCCATCCGAACAAGTGTGGGAAATGTAAATAATGTGGAGCTTGGGACTTTGGAATACGAAATGACAGTAAAGGACGGAAAAGTAGTTGGAAATATCCAGAACGGTCTAGCCTATGAATTGAAGAGTGCCTATATACTATCAGGAACAAACGCTCAAAAACTGGGGGATATCAAGGCCGGCGAAGCAAAGCAAATAGAATTCGATATACCAAAAGGAAATATTGCAAATGTACTAGCTTCACCGAATTATGCGGCAGTATCAAAAGCCTTCCCTAATTTTGGCGCCAGCATGTACCAGCACGGGGGACCTGTACAGATTGAAAAGTGGGAGCTGCAATCCTATAAGCAATTTCAAATGCTGGATATGTTACTGAACAGAAAAGATATTTTTTCCGGGACCGATCAGCCCGTCCTTGTAGGATATATCACACAGGACTTACTCGGGACTAAGGTTAATGGGAAAAAATCAAATAACCATTCCTTGCACTTAGTGGCAATACCAGTAACGATTCAAAATGAAGGATCGGGAAGCTTCAGTTTTACAGAGGAGCAATTCAGTCCAAAACTTACGATAACAGAAGGGGAGACTGGTGACATATATCATAACGGGTTGGAATACGGGGAGCCATTTATTCACGTGAGTGATGGAAGCTATACCCTTTCCTATCAGTTGCCGGAGATGATTGCCAAGGAACGGGATAGTTTCAATAAACTGAAGCTTAAGCTGAAGTCAAGGGACGTAAATCTGGAGTATTTCATTGTTAATCAGGAAACGAAGGATCTCGTACCTTTAGATAACAAGAGCAGCATAACCATCGAAGAAAAGGTGAAAGATTTTATTTCTAATCAAAACGGCATAGAAATAGTCATTAAGGCACCGGTTAACTTTGAAGATCAATTGGAAATTCCGGGAATCGGGCTAGAGGGAGAGTTAGGTAAATGATAGAAACAGTCAATCTTACAAAAAAGTATGGAAAATTTACAGCTTTGGATTCATTGAATCTGAAGGTGGAGAAGGGTACTGTATTCGGGTTTGTGGGACATAATGGTGCCGGCAAATCGACCACCTTTTCGATTCTCTCTACTCTTTTGGCACCAACGTCCGGAACTGCATATGTAAATGGTTATGATGTAACCGAAAATCCAAAAATGGTACGGAAATTCATTGGTTATATGCCGGATTTCTTTGGTGTTTATGATCAATTCCGTGCAGATGAATATCTAGACTTTTATGGAGCAAGTTACGGAATTCCATATGAGGAGAGGCAGAAATTGATTCCGCAATTATTGGAGCTTGTAAACTTGACTGACAAAAGAGATGCTTACATTGATGTGCTCTCCCGTGGAATGAAGCAAAGACTTTGCCTTGCCCGGGCACTGATTCATGATCCCGAAGTACTGATTCTTGATGAACCGGCATCCGGACTCGATCCGAGAGCAAGGATTGAGATGAGAGAGATTTTAAGGGAACTGAAGCATATGGGGAAAACAATCATGATATCCTCTCATATTTTACCTGAGCTTGCTGAAATGTGTGATGAAATTGGTGTTATCAATGGAGGAAAGCTGGTGGCGACTGGCAGGGTGGAGCAAATCCATCAGCAGCTACAGGCAAACAAGGTATTAAAGGTCCTCGTAACTGGCAATATGGAAGGAGCAATACAATATTTTGAAGACTGTCCTTCCGTGTCCAACATCCAGATCAATGAACAGAAGGAAAACCTGCTCTCCTTCTCCTTCGAAGGTACAGATGAGGAACAGGTGCAACTTCTTAAAAATGCGCTTGGAAGAGGCATCATGATACTAAGCTTCAGTCAGGAAGAATCCAATTTGGAAGACATCTTCTTAGAAATAACAAAGGGTGTGGAATAGATGAGGTCACAACTGATAAACCCCATGTTGAACAAAGAGTTCAAATTACGTTTTCGAAGCTTTAAAAGCTTTCTGGGGATATTCTTCTATTTAGCAGTCCTAGGCTTGATCGCATTGTTTTTCATTTATATGGAAACACGATACAGCTCCATGGGGATGTTCCGTCCCGAAAACAGTAAGAATATGTTCATGATATTGGCTTTTGTCCAGCTTGCGCTTATCTTCTTTATGACACCAGGTCTTACAGCGGGTATCATCAGCAGCGAAAGGGAGAAACAGACCTTGAACATATTGCTGACAACCCAGCAGTCCTCCACAAGCATTATCGTCAGCAAGCTTGCATCGTCGCTGTCCTTTCTATTATTAATTGTCTTATCAAGTCTGCCTTTGTATAGTATCGTGTTTCTGTTTGGTGGCATCTCTCCAAAACTGTTAATTATGACATTTGGAATCTACCTGCTTTCCATGGTCACATTAGGGAGCATAGGGGTATTCTTCTCCACCTTCATCAGAAAAACAATTGTTGCCATGGTCTGCACATATGGAGTAGCATTCTTTTTTGCAGCAGGCACCGCTGTTATCACCATGTTTTTAATGAGCTTCCTCTCATTCGGCGGTACTGGAGGAGGTCCATTGGTCAACCCTGCACCATATTTTATTGCAATGCTGAATCCATTCGTATTATTGATGCTGGTTTTTGAACCAGGATTCGAGATGGAATTCCAACGTGTGACTGGTGTGGAAACATCATTGGGACTCGGGTTTATTCTCTCCTATATCATTTTATCTATTGGGTTGGTCATATTGAGTATTCGAAAACTGCGTCCAAATATGAAGCCACACAAAAGGAAGGGAAAAAATGAAGGATAAAGAACAACTTATTGTTTTTCTTCGTTCAATTAGAAAAAAACTGCGGATTCAGAAGATTTCAAAGCAGGCACAGCTGGCTTGGTTCTTCGGTTCCTGCGCATTTCTCCTTATCGTTTTGGTTGGAAGATTTATTGTGACACCATTCATGTTGGAAAAGGCATTAATCCTTGGGGGAATTGTCTTCTTTGTATCCCTCCTCTTTTATTGGAGAAAAAGGCCGTCCACATACGATGCAGCCAGGTTTTCTGATCAGGTACTGAAAGAGGATAGGCTTGTCACAACACTTGATTATGCCGAAGATTCCTCCTTCCTGGCAGAGCTTCAAAGAAAGGAAGCTCTACAGCATCTCAGGCAGCATGAAAGGGAGATAAAGGATATCAGGTTGACGCATTTCTACGGGAAAATCATGGTAACATCCATTGCAACTATTTGTTTAGCCTTACTGCTGCTTGTGGTGCCAAATGCAAAAATGCTGGAAGCGGAAGCAGTTGAGAAAAGGCAGGAAATAATTGAGGAAACGAAGGAAGAATTGAAAAAAGCTGCTGAAAATGAAAAAGACAGACAAGGGCTAAAAGAAGAGCTGGAAAAATTAAAAGAACTGGAAAAATTGGATGATCCCAATGCACTCTTAAAAGAATTAATGAAAAATGAGAACGAACTTAGTGAAAAACTGAAGGAATTAAAAGAAAAAGAACAAAAATTAAAGGAACTCGCAAAGAACAGTCCAGAGAATGCAATGGCAAACCTTGCATTGAAAGGTAAAAATACTGAACTGCAAAAAAGGCTAGACGAGCTGAAAGAAAACTCGGAAAATCTCTCCGAAGTGGAAAAGGATGAACTGAAGCAGTTGGCTGAAAACCTCCTGGATAAAGAGGATATGGACATGGAGGAATTATCGGCGGAAGAACTGGCAGCGTTAATGGAACAGCTAGAGGAGCTTTTGCAGGACGCGGCCTCCATGGAGCAGCTTGAAAGCCTGCAAAGTTCCCTACAGTCTGCAGCAACAAATCAATATGCCAAAATGTCACAGGCAGGAATGAACCCTACGAAGCTTACGCTTTCCAATTCAAAGCAAAACAATCCCTCCACCCAGACTGCGCAAGGTCAGCAGGGTCAAGGTCAAGGTCAAGGTCAAGGCCAGGGTCAAGGCCAGGGCCAGGCTCAAGGTCAGGGTCAGGGTCAAGGCCAAGGCCAGAGTCAAGGCCAGGGCCAGGCTCAAGGTCAGGGTCAAGGCCAAGGCCAGGGCCAAGGTAGTGGGAGCGGAACTGGCGGCGGTGGAACCGGAGCAGGTACCGGTGCTGGAAAACAAACCCTAACTGTTCCATCCTATCTTGCAGGTGAAGGTAGAACGGAAACGGACTCAGGGCCAACTGGGCAAGGCAGCTCCAATTTTGAGGATGCACAGGATTCACCTGTGTTGAAAGGCGAGGTCCGCAATTACGATGAAGTATATTCTTCCTATGAAAAGAGCTATCGGGAATCCTTGGATCGCATGAATCTGCCATCCAAGCTTGAAGATATCGTCAAACAATATTTTAGTGAAATGGATCCGAAGGGAGTCAATTAAGTGATAGGTCTGGAAGAGAAAGAGAAGGAATTAAAGTATTATCAGGATTCATTATCAGAAATACAAAAGGAAATAAGTAAAGTGATTGTTGGCCAGGAGGAGGTCATTCAGCAATTGCTGTGGGCGATAGTATCGGACGGTCACGCACTGCTTGAAGGTATGCCCGGTGTCGGAAAGACGATGCTGATCCGTACCATTTCGGAGGTGCTTGATTTCCGATTTTCGAGAATTCAGTTTACCCCGGACCTTATGCCATCAGATATTACTGGTACAAAAATGATTGAAATTCACGACACTGGGAAGCAATCCTTCGTCTTCCACGAAGGTCCCATTTTCTCCAATATCGTTCTGGCAGATGAAATCAATCGTGCCACACCCAAAACCCAGAGTTCATTGCTAGAGGCGATGGCGGAGAAGACCGTCACCATCATGGGGGAAACCCGTATGGTAGCCTCTCCTTTCTTCGTCCTGGCGACACAGAACCCTATTGATATGGAAGGAACTTACCCTTTGCCGGAAGCCCAGATGGACCGATTTCTATTGAAAATAAACATGGATTATCCCAAAAAAGAGGAGCTCTATGAGATTATCAACAGGACGACAGGAACCTCTTCCTATAAGGTAAGTAAACTGCTCGATACAGAGAAAATGCAGAAAATCCAGTGTGCCGTTAAAGAGATCCTAGTATCAAAAGAATTATTGGATTATACGGTGAACCTTATTATGGCTACACACCCTGCAGACGAAAATGCCAGTGAGATGGTTAAGAAATATGTCCGCTATGGCGTAGGGCCCCGGGGTATCCAAAGCTTGATTAAAGTGGCAAAAGCGAGGGCTTTCTGTTCAGGCCGTTACCACATCTCTAAAGGCGATATCAAGCATGCTGTTTTCCCGGTTCTGCGACACCGCCTTTTTTTGAATTTTGAAGGGGAAGCATCAGGAGTGGAAGAGGACACCATTCTGGAAGATGTTATCAACCACATGGATAAACGCTTGAATGCAAGGTAATAGCGAATGTTAAATGGATCTATTACTAAGCAGCTTCAGTCCTATTCCCTTCAGGCGAGCAAGCTGAAAAGAAGCTGGCATAAAGGTACCCGTAAATCAAAACGGTTTGGTGCTTCCCATGATTTTTCCGACTATAGGATCTATCAGCAGGGAGACGATCTACGTCAGGTGGATTGGAATATCTATGCCAGAACCCAAAAACACTATATTAAGAGATATTTAGATGAACAGGAACTCATTGCCTCCATTTATCTGGATTGCACATATTCCATGTCCATTGTTCCTGAGAAATGGAAATTGGCGAAAACACTTGCTGCCTCATTTGCCTATTTGGGTTTATGCCAGGATGACAGGGTTTCAGTAATTGGTGTACATGGAGAGCAGTCTCCTTATCTGTATCGAAAGGGGAAAGCACATCTGTTTCAAATGATGCAATATGTGGAAGACCTGAGTCCAAAGGAATCATCATCTCTTTTTTCTGAAGCCGTAGCGGGCTATGTGCAAAGGAAAAGCAGTATATCCATTGTGATCAGTGACCTGATGGAGCCGCTGGAGTCCATCTTCCATGTCCTTAAGCTGATACAGGCAAATAGGCAGCAAATCTACCTCATACAAGTACTGGACCGGGAGGAGTTAGATCCTAGCATGGAAGGTGATTATATGCTGGTGGATAGTGAGACAAAACAGGAGGTCAATGTAACGATATCTGATTATACGAAAAATCAGTATAAGCAGAGAATGAAAAACAGGATGGAAGCCCTTGAAAGCTTCTGTTATGAAAGAGGCATTTCCTATATAACATGCAGCACACTGGAAACCGTCGAAGATATTCTCTTTAAAAGAATGACCTCATTAGGTTGGATTAGGTGATATAAATGGGATTTACAGCACCGCTATATTTTTTTCTCACTGCTTTTCTGCTCTTTGTCATCTTTTTGTATTTCTTTAGAAAGCAGTATGAAAAGAAATCAATTCCTTCTGTGCTTCTATGGCAGGAATGGATGAATGAATTCGAGGCACAGGCTTGGTGGAAGAAGCTTCAACATCATATTCTTTTATATTTGCAATTATTGGCACTCCTATTTCTCATTTTCTCGCTCGTTCGGCCATACTTCGAGAAAGAGGGAATCGAAGGAGATCATTTCGTTTTTATTTTTGATACATCTGCAAGCATGACAGCTTTAGCAGATGAAGAGAGTACCAGGTTTGAACTAGCGAAACAAGAAGCCCTGGATACCTTGGAAGAGCTAGGTGATCAGGCTGTAACGATTATTGTGGCAAACGATACACCTTTGATGATAGAGGAGAGGGTATCCTCCAAAAGGGAAATAAGAAGGCACCTGGAAGCTTTAACTCCTTCCTATTCAACGGCAAACCTTACAGATTCCATCGAATTGGCAAAGAGTTTGATGGGGGAGGAGCAGGGACAGATTCATGTATTTTCAGATAATCTATCAAAGAGTACAGACATTTCCTTTCACAAGAACACAAGATTTGCCGCACATAATTTTGGTGAGGAGCATCCGAACCTTTCCCTTGTAACCTTCGGCGTAAGTATGAATGATGAAAAGGTTATTGGTGTAGCAACAATTAAAAATGAGAGCAAGGTACAAAAAGAAGTCATCTTGAATGTGTACGGGGAAGATGAAAATCTTGTGGAAGTGACAGAACGATTAGAGCCAAATGAAACGAAAACCATATACTTGGAGAACTTATCACAAGCAAAGATCTATCGCGCGGAAATCAGTGGCGACACTCATTACGTTTTGGATAATGAACAGTATGCCTTTCTTTTGGATCAAAACAGGTCTACCATCTTTGTTCACGAGGCTGTTCATCCATTTGCAAGAAAGGCTTTGGAGATTGCCAGCTCCCAAGTTATTCACCTTACCTCCAATTCTATAGTTCCAAAAGATAAGGAAGGAGTACATTTTATTAAAGGCTTGCCAATGGATGAGTGGCCGGATGGACCAAAATTCATCTTTCTTCCCATGGGAACTTCCCCAGAGGTGAAGGTGGAGCTTGAAGGGGAAGTAAGCTTTGATCAGAATCATCCTCTATTAAATATGGTGGAAATTGATAAGGTATTTGTTCAGTCTGCCTACAGCTCCAAAATAGAAGGTTTGAGTGTATTGGCGCAAAAGGGCAATATACCATTACTGCTTGAGGGAATGTATGATGAATATCCGATTATTGTTCAGACATTCGAACTAGATGCAAGTGACTGGCCATTGCACCCCAGTTTTCCTTTATTTTTATATAATGCAATCGAGCATCTGACAGCGGGACAGGAGCTAATGGGCTATTATTCTCCTGGTGATTGGCTTGAATATATCCCTGCATCAGATACATCTTCAGTGGAAATTGTCAATGATAAAGGTGAAGCAGTAATTCAATATAAGGATTTTGATCAGAACCTGCAGCTTCCGATTCAACCGGGACTCTATACGTTCAAAGAGGTAAAGAATAGTACTACTAAAGAAAAATTACTTACAGTCATGCTGGACGATGAGGAAAAAACGATTGTTCCAGAAGAAAGCTTTTCCCTATCTTCATCAAAGGCCGTCAAGGTGGACGAAGGCACTTCTAGTAAGGATGTAACCTATATATTCCTGATATTAGGCTTGCTTGTACTGCTTGTGGAATGGGAGGTATATAGACGTGCAGTTGCAAATTGAACACCCTCTCATGCTATTATTCTTAATACCTGTCATCATCAGTCTGGTGCTATCCTGGCGCAAAAAGAAACAGAAAAGGAGCAAGGATTATGTAATTTTCAGCCTAAGGAGCCTTATCTTTTTTCTTATTATCATTGGACTTGTCATACCTTCCCTACTCTATCCGGTAAAAGGAGTACATACGGTCTTTGTCCTGGATCAATCAGAAAGTGTCAAACGGTTGGAAGGGGAAATGCTGGACTTTCTGAACCGTTCAATCGAGGCGAAAGGGGATGAAGATTCCTACGCCATCATTACTGTAGCTGATAAGGCAAGGCTGGAACGCTCATTTTCCCGTGAAAAAGATGAAGTGCAGACCGTTTCAGTAAATGAGGAAACGAATTTCACCAATCTGGAGGAGGGAATCAAGCTTGCTTCAAATTATCTTCCGAAAGATTCCAAGGGTAGAATCGTCCTATTGACAGATGGTGTGGAAACGAACGGAGACAGTCTCAGACAGGCGGAGCTTCTCTCATCAAATAACATCGAATTTGATGTCAGGGCCTTTCAGCCACCAAATGTCCATGATGTTTCCATCCAATCCTTTACTACTCCCCAAAATGGTTTTGAGGGGGAGGCGGTTCCTTTTCAGGTGTCTCTAGATTCGAATTTTGATACGACTGCAACACTGCAGATATCACTTAACAACGAAATGGTCATTCTAGAAGAGATAGTGGTAGCTAAAGGGATGAATTACTATTCCTATCAAGCTCCATTAAAAGAGCCGGGACTTTATTCCTTTAAAGCTGAAATTATTCCAATAGATGATAAAATTGTGGAAAACAATCTTTCCCATTCGATCACTACTGTCAACGGGCAACCGAAAGTGCTGTTGGTCGATCAGGAAGCACAAGGAGAGAAAGTTTATCAGGCTCTGACTTCCAATGGGTGGAGAGTGGACCGGATTCAACCGGAACTTTTACCGACCAATCTGGCAGGATTTCTGGCTTATGAAAGCATCCTTTTCCATAATATATCTGGCCATCATTTAAGTGAAACCCAGATGAAATTGATGGAGACGGCAGTAAGAGATTTTGGTGTCGGATTCATCATGACCGGTGGAGACGAATCATACGGATTGGGTGGCTATTTCCAGACGCCAATCGAGAAGATACTACCTGTAGACATGGATGTCAAAGGTAAAAAGGAAATCCCTTCGCTCGGTCTGGTTATCGTACTTGATCGTTCAGGCAGTATGATGGGGGAAAAATTCGAGTTGGCTAAAGAAGCAGCTGCCAGGTCTGTTGAGCTATTAAGGGAAGATGACACCTTTGGATTTATTGCATTTGATACGGAACCTTGGTCTGTGGTAGAAACAGCTCCAATAATGGACAAAAAAGAAGTGATTGAAACCATCCGATCCACTGCACTAGGCGGAGGTACAGATATTTATCCTTCTTTAAGCCTGGCATATGAACAACTGAACAAACTAGATCTTAAAAGAAAACACATTATTCTGCTTACAGATGGACAATCTCCGGATGGTGCGTATGAAGAGCTGATTGAGGAGGGTCTGGCGAATAATGTAACGTTATCCACTGTTGCCATCGGAGGAGATGCAGACATTAGCCTCCTCGAGGAACTTGCAGGTTATGGCAGCGGGAGATTCTACGAGGTTTATGAGGCGAGTTCTGTACCGAGCATCCTGTCGCGTGAAACAGCTTTAACAACAAAAACATATATTGAAGATAACCCGCATGTTCCGTTTGTAACATCAGGCTATGATTGGTCCACGCGTTTTTCTGGAGGTACTCCAACGATTAACAGCTATATTGCGACCACTCTTAAATCCAGGGCAGACCAGATCATCAGCAGTGAAAAGGAGGATCCAATCCTTGCACGGATGAACTACGGTTTGGGAAGAACTGTTGCCTGGACCTCAGATGTATCGGGAGCCTGGAGCGGAGGTTTTCCAATCTGGAGCGAATGGACCGGCTTCTGGAACGAGATCGTCACATGGTCCCTGCCTTCCTATGAAAAAGGAAATTTTGACATTCAGACAAGTGTATCGGGTGGAAAAGCCACCGTAAGAGTGGAGGCTGCCGAAAATAAGCTCCTTCCCCTTAGTATCAGTGTCTCGAACAACAAGGGTGAAATAATAGAGAAAGCAAAAAGTAAATTAATAGGGCCAGGGCAGTATGAATTGGAATTTCCTGCTCTACCGGAAATCTATTTCTTGAATATCAGCCAGGAAGAACAAGGAGAAACGGTGAACACCTATTCCACTGGTATGGTGGTTCCCTATTCTACAGAGTTTGAACAAAAGCCTATCAATCAGGATCTGATTGAAAAACTGGCTTCCATCAATAACGGAACGATATTAGAGGAACCAACCGAGTCATTCAGACCTTGGCACAAGAACTTATATCAAAGTCAGTCCGTTTGGAGCCCATTTATCATCTTTGCTTTTTTTCTTCTGCTGTTGGAGATCTTTATTAGACGGTTCGGACTGTCACCGTTCTTTTATCTGAAAAGCAAGGTTATTCCTAAGAAGAAAACTGCTGAAATGAGAGAAAAGAAACTTCCTTCCATAAAAGGGAAAGAACCCAAAAAGGCAAAACCAAAGACAATCCTAAACACCCAGGAAATCAGGAAAGAGAACCTTGTTTCCAGTGAACCAACAAAAAAACCTAATACAGAGCAACGTCCAACAACTGAAAACAGCAGTCCCACCGACAAAGAAGATCGCATGGCACAACTATTAAAAGCCAAAAATAGAAAAAGAAAAGGTTAACCCCAGCGGTTAATCTTTTTTTAATGAAGGTTCTATTGAAGAAAAGAATTATTTACATATACTAGCTGTTGATTGGAGCAATAGCCAAGACTCCGGCGGGTGTTGCGTTTAGTGGGGACCCCGAAGGCGAAGCCGAGGAGGCTCCACAATCGCCCCTTGGGTCGCTGCGCCTAGTGCGGAAATCAACAGCGGTGTTTAACGGCACAAATAAAATATGTTGATTTTATGAACTTGATTGCAAGCTTCTTTTAACACCTGCCATTTAGTGATAATATTTGACGTAGTAAAAGTATTCATGAAAAAGGTGAGTTGTTTGAGGAAGAGAATAAAATTGTTAAGTATATTTCTTGTTATGACTTTACTATTGGCAGCATGCGGTACGCCTGGGAAGGAAGGCATTCCGGATGCAACAGACCGGGAATTGGAGGACTTCTCTTATACCAACCAAGAAGGAAATACTTTTGGACTGAAGGATATGAAAGGGGACATAACGGTTGCCTCCTTAATTTTCACAAGCTGTACAACTGTATGTTCACCGATAACTGCTAATCTCGCCAAATTACAGCGGATGTCCATGGAAGAAGGGCTCGACGTACATTTCCTATCCTTTTCCGTAGATCCTGAAGTGGACACTCCTGAAAAGTTAAAGGAATTTGGTAATCAATTCGAAGCGGATTATACAAAATGGAATTTTTTGACCGGCTATTCCCAGGAGGAGATTGAAACCTTCGGACCGGAAAATTTTAAAACGATAGTTGCGAAGCCTAAAAATGGTGGAGAGGTTGTTCATGGTACCAGCATCTACCTGATAGATCAGGAAGGAACCATTGTAAAGAGCTATGATGGGCTCGATGTTCCGTTTGAAGAAATATTGGAGCATGTCAAAATTCTTCAAGAGCAATAATATTAAATGTCCAGCAAAACCTTTTGTTTTGCCGGACATTTTTTAGTACCTTCTAAGATTTCTCTGATTTCTGTTCCAAACTTGCCCTTACTCCATCTGTCACAATAACATGTAATTCCTTTGAAAATAATTCCCTCGAAACCTCCTCATTACATGCAAGTATTTCCTTTTCTTTTAAATTTTCATTCGTTTTATTATCCATCTGTTTCATCCTTTCATTTAATATAGTATTAAAGTGTGTAGAGTAGGTATTTTTGAAAAAAGAGTGGTAGTATGATATAAAAAATATACCGCATCCACTATTAGGGTATATAATTGTGATAATATACCTATCTGCTTTAGACCCTTAAGTGCATGAATCGAGGATAAGGTTTACTTACTTTCAATAAAGTGGGAAACCTCAGCAAGAAGGTTCACTTAATGAGGAGAATGTGAAATGAATAAAAGTTTATCCATTTTTGGCCTATTGGGCCTTTTCATAGTCGGTACTGTTAGTATGTCTAGTTGCAGTGCACAAAATTCTTCGAGCATTGTGCTTGAAAAAGCTAAAGAAAGACGGGAAAGCCAGGAAGAAAAGGAATTTTTCGAGGGAGGTTTATTCTTCAATATAGAAGAACAAGCCGAAAACAAGCAAAAACAAACAACATTAGAGGAAAAAGAAGAAGTATCCGATGACTTTTTTGATCGCTCCTTTCAATTAGTTTTCTTTGGGGATTCATTGACACAAGGCGTTGGAGACAGTACGAAAAAAGGTGGATTTACTCCTTTTGTGAAGGAGCATTATTTGAATAAATCCTATATCGATGAAGTTTCCATCACCAACCTTGGTGTAAGGGGAAACAGGACCAATCATCTATTGAAAAGACTAAAGCAGCCCGAGGTCCAGGATTCCCTTCAGAGTGCCGATGTTATTTTTATGACTGTTGGTGGGAATGACTTAATGAAGGTGATCAGGGAAAACTTCCTTGATTTGAATTTCGAGTTGTTCGATAAAGAACAAGCGGAATATGCGGTAAGACTGGAAACTGTCATATCGGAAGTCAGGAAAAACAATCCGAATAGCACCATCTACGTAGTTGGACTTTTTAACCCTTTTTACGAATTCTTTAAGGAAATTCCAGAAATGAATGAAGTTGTAACCAATTGGAATGAAACCACCGTTTCCGTATTGGAGAAGCATCCAAAAACTGTTTTCGTCCCAATCCAGGAGCTTTTTCTTGACACGGATGAAAACTTGTTGGATGATGACCAGTTTCATCCCAATGAAAAAGGGTATCATTTAATAGGAAATGAGGTTGTCAAACAGGTGATTGAATATAATGAAGAGGTACTTTCAGAAGAAAACTTGCTGGAAGAAAGGGAGTAGAAGAGGAAATCATGACGAAGAGAGTGATGAATTGGAAAGTTGCATTTTTTTCCTTACTAATAATCAATATTCTGATTGCAGGCTTGGCGATTTTGCTGGTACTGCTTCCCAAACATTCCAATCTGCTCCGATTATCCGAGAAAACTGCGGATGACAGACAAAGGGTATCCTTCAATATCCGTTCCGATAAAGAAGATCTGAATAAGCTTGTTGAATATTACTTGGAAAAAGAAACAAAGCGACCATTGAATTATGAAGTCAGATTAACGGACAGGGTGGAACTGAGGGGGGAAATGACTGTTTTTCAAAGAGATATTCCTCTGACAATGACATTTATTCCTCAAGTACAAGAAAATGGGGACGTGAATCTAAAACAGGATTCGATGTCCATCGGAAGATTACAAGTACCTGTTTCCATGGTTCTAAAGTATGTGGGTGACAACTATCCGCTGCCTTCATGGGTAAGTATTCTTCCTGATGAACAGAGCATCTATGTATCACTGCAGGAATTGGAGCTTCGCAGTGACGCAAAAGTCGAATTCACCAAATTTGACCTGGAAAAGGACGATATAGAATTTAAACTTCTAGTACCGGTTGAAGATTAATAGTAGTTGTTAGAAATTTATAAGAAGAGGCTGTCCGAAAAGACTTCATGCTGTCTGTCGGATGGCTTTTTTATGTGATTAATGGACCAATCGAGCAAGCAATAGAAAATGTTATTGGCTATTGGACTTTTCCAAGTGAGATTCATGCTCGAAAACCGATTAGAAAGTTCCTAATGTACTTCTCATCGGAAAAATCGAATGAAAAGTCCAATAGAGAGGCGCTAATGGCCTTCTCACTGTAAAAGAAGATTAAAAAGTCCAATAGAAGCCCGCTAATGGCCTCCTTACTGTAAAAGAAGATTAAAAAGTCCAATAGAAGCCCGCTAATGGCTTTCTCACTGTAAAAGAAGATTAAAAAGTCCAATAGAAGCCCGCTAATGGCCTCCTCACTGTAAAAGAAGATTAAAAAGTCCAATAGAAGCCCGCAAATGGACTCCTCTATGTAAAAGAAGAACAAAAAATCCAATAGAATTCCCCATATGTACTGCTCGTGGAGATTGAACAATAGAAAGGGGCTTAAAAATCCTAACGAATTTCACAAAGGGGATTGACGTGCAAAAGAGGTTGATCAGAAAGCCGTGAAATACAGACTTTCTGAACAGCCTCTTTTTAAATTCCATAATTGGGGAAAATACCTAATTTTTTTGGAACTGGGCATCAGCCTTTCCATTTGGACTATAGATGAATACATTATGTATTAGGAAAGAGGGGGAGGTGTACAGCATGGGTGGTCCTGGATATGGAACAGGATTTGCATTGATTGTTGTTCTGTTTATCTTATTGGTGATTGTAGGTGCAGGTGCATTAAAATACTAATGCCCCGCTGACGATTAATTAAGATACGTGGAGGAGGTGACAGCTATGAGTTGGTGTGGTTGCGGCAATTACGGTTACGGTCAAGTTGCTGGTGCAGGTTACCCTGGTGGATACGGCAGTTCTTTCGTGTTAATCGTAGTATTATTCATTCTTTTGATTATCGTTGGTGCTGCTTGGTGCTAATAACTTAAATGATGGAATGCCCAGTCCTCGGACTGGGCATTTCTTTGTTTAGGGAACCAAAAAGATGGCCTCCAAGTTTGGTGCTTCACCAGGCAGACCGACAACTGCAATGGTGTACGCCAAATCAGGCTTCACATTTACCCTGTTAATCGGTAATACTACATCCTTTGTACCAGCAAGGCGTATCTCAAGATCCACGGTCATCGGTGTTAATGGTAAATAGTCTGTCACACTGCGAAAGTCCAGATCAGAAAAGATGACATCCCCCTTTTTGACGCCTATGTCCACTTTTGGAGCAGTGGGGGATAGATGCAGAAAACGGACTTTGGTTTCACCAGGAGGAACCCTTTCATCGTCACTGACAGGTAGAATGGTTGTATTTCCATCGGAATTCAAGGCAGCAATTGTATACGAGGTTCCTTGTGCTACCTCGAGCATAGTCGAGGTTAAGAGTTGTGAGGGGTTATCGGTAATTGTAAGGTCGACTTGATAGCAGCCGGCTGGAAGCTCGAGATATTCACTGCTATTTTTATAGCGTAACCCTCTTAATATCAGCTCCTTATTTATATATACATCCACGATGGTGGTTCTTGGAGCACCGTGTAATACTCGTACCTTTGAAGTATTGTTCACTGGAATTTCCCTTACTGAGTGTTGATGAATCCAATTGTACAAATGATGATAATGTTTCTGGTAATAATAAATATGTTTCGTAGGATCTGAATATTTATAATAATCGGCAAGGAACTGATATCTTGTTGCTTCAGTAAAAGAATCCGAACAAAAATGCATTTTTCCACCTCCGGAAAAGTCCTGACGGTAAAAGGATATGCTGGATAACTTGTGCACTTGTCTATTATTTATTCTTATCACAAAATGACTAGATAGTTTACGGGGAAGAAAAATGTGGTAAATTAAAGATAGGAACCTTTTCTCTATTTCATAAAAAAAGGAGCAAAAAACCATGGCTGAATATGAAAGCACCATCCACAAGGATATTTCTTTAAATTATGAAGATAAAGGTGTAGGAAAGCCTGTTGTTCTATTACACGGCTTTTGCGGTACCCATGTGTATTGGAAATATATCATGGAAGAGCTTTCCTCCTATTACAGGGTCATTGCGATCGACCTGCGGGGCCATGGGAAATCTGCAGTTTCAGAGGAACCGTTCTCAATCGATGATATGGCCCAGGATATCGATCATCTTCTGAAGCAGCTGGAAATAGAAAAAGCTACGATTCTCGGTCATTCATTAGGTGGTTATGTCACCCTGGCTTTGGCAGAGAACTCTCCCCGTATGGTAGAAGCCTTTGGACTTATTCATTCTACCGGTGCAGAGGACAGTGAAGAAGCGAAAAAGGGAAGAGAGAAAGCAATTGAACGTATAAACGAAGAGGGCATGAAAGGCTTTATTGAAGAACTTTCCGGCAAGCTTTTTGCTGATGAAAATATAGATGAAATGGCAAATGAAGTGGAGTTTGTCAAAAAGCTTGGTTTCAATACGAGGGTCAACGGCGCACAAGGTGCCCTGGAAGCCATGAAAAACAGAATGAACAGAGAAAATGTTTTAAATGAATCGAACTGTCCCATACTGTTGGTCGCTGGAAAAGGGGACAAAATCATCCCTCCTGAAAAGACTTTTACAGCGGAAGGCCCTCATATTCATCAAACATTGATGGAGAAATCCGGACATATGAGCATGATTGAAGAGCCTAATGAATTATTGGATGCTATTATCGGATTTATGGGATATGTAGATGAACATAGACGAAATAATCATAATTAAAAAAAGGGTAGAAGGCCACGGCCTTTTACCCTTTTTGATATTCTGCCCTTTTAATAAATGATCTTTCCTCTTCTATCAGGCCGCAAGTCGCACATTGCACTTTGTAGGAAGGTCCTTTGTATGGAATGTGGAAAGCATCCAGCGTTTCCGAGGAGAATTCATTCAGCACCTCACCGGAATGTGGATCAAGCTTCACCGATTTTGGCACTTGTTCAATTATGTTAAAGCGGGATCTGTTTGTTTTGCAATTAGGACATAAATAAGGTGATGTCATAAATCAGGCTTAACCTCCTTTTCGTTATTTTTTTCTAATTGCAGGAAATTATACGAAAAAATAGAGAGGCAAAACCTTGTTTGCAATTCGTTTCTCTGTCTGTTTATCAAAATGTTAAAGTTCCAGCCTATTTCTGAGCGCCTTTACATAGTTCCTGCTTACAGATAGTTTTTCTTCGCTATCCAGTAGCTCGAGCATATAAGCACCATTAAACCAGGGAATCAGCTTTTGAACATAGGATAGATTTACAAGATAGCTTTTATGAATGCGGAAGAACGAATATGATTTTAGCCTTTCTTCCAGATCTTTCAGTGCAAGCTTGGACTCAAACTGCTGTTTCTTGGTATATATCCTGCTCACCCTATCATCCCTGCTAATATAGAGAATGGCATGTGGATCGATATAATGGATTTCACTTTCAAGTTCCACAGCCAGCCTTGAGGAGGATGCAACTTGTAAACCTTCTTCTGGTTCGAAGAGCAGTTTCTGTAGTCGCTTTATGGTGTCAGCCAGCTGATCCTCATCAAAGGGTTTAAGTAGGTAGTCCACTGCTTCATGGCGGAATGCTTCCACGGCAAAATTGGGATAGGCCGTCGCGAATACGATAAAAGGCATATGTTTCAATTCTTTTAAATTCTTCGCGACCTCCAACCCATTCATTTTCGGCATTTCTATGTCAAGGAATACAACATCCGGCTGCTGCTGCATACAGGTAATCAAGGCACTTTCCCCTGACTCTGCTTCCCCGATTACTTCTACAAAAGGGAATTCGTTCAGTAGATGCTTCAATTCCTCTCGACTATATCTTTCATCGTCAACAATGATGGCTTTTATCTTCCTACTCATTCCGATCATCCTTCTTTAAGCGTTTATCAATAAAAAACAATACCGTTGTCCCTTTATCGGATTCGCTTCTAAAATGAAGCTGCGACTCCTTCCCAAACATCATGATCAAGCGTTTATTTATATTATATAATCCAAATCCTGTTCCGCTTGCAGATGACACGAGTTCTTCCCCTAACAGCGCAATCCTCTCCGGAGGGATTCCTTTGCCGTTGTCTGTAATCTGTATTTCAATCCTATGGACATGTTCTTTAATCCTGATGACTACCTTGCTATTACGTTCCATATCCCTTATCCCATGCTTCACTGCGTTTTCCACGATCGGCTGAAGCGAGAGAGGAGGAATCAGATAATGCAGAACACCTTCATCAATCTCATATTCAACATCCAACTTATCAATAAATCTCGCTTCTTCCACAGATAGATAAGCTTGTACATGTTTGAGCTCTTCCTGAAGGGTCGTCCACTTCACAGTCGTTGCCGAGAGGTTCTGACGGAAAAAATGAGAAAGTGATACTAAAAGCTTTCTGGCTTTAATGGGGTTGGTACGAATCAAGGACACTATGATATTCAGTGAATTAAATAGAAAATGAGGGCTGATCTGCGCCTGTAACGCCTTAATTTCAGCTTCATTGGCTAATTTGGATGCTCTTTCCGCATCAGATATCTCCAACTGGTGACTCATAAGTGAGCTTAGACCCTTAATCAATTGAATCACGATATTATTGATGTCTCTTTCAGCAGGAAAATAAAATTTCAAGGTCCCGACCGTTCTGTCCCTTTTCTTTAAAGGTGCTATCACTACCGCACCAAGGGGACAACCGGGATGTGTGCAATGTATGGAGTCTTTACCGGCTACCAAAAGCTCTCCGTTTTGCAACACTTGTTTTGTAACATGTGTTTGGATAGGGGAAAGAGGTCGGTGATGATCGTCTCCAATCCCGATATGTGCCAAAATCTGTTTTTGGTCGGTTATGGAAACTGCACTAGCATCCACTTCCCGGTAGATGATCTTGCATGTCTCTTCAGCTGATTGCAGTGTGAGACCTTTGCGCAAATGACTCAGTGTGTTCTCGGCAAGGGACAAAGCTTTTTGCGCCTGGACGGCTCCGGCTTTCTCTTCCTCTTTGATAAGAGACAAAATAATAAGAAAGAATAAGGCCGAGCCAATGCCATTTGCGAGAATCATGGGTATGCCGATACTTTCCACTAATACCAATGCCCGATCAAATGGCGCCGATGTCAGGAGGATAATCACCATCTGAATGGACTCCGCGAGTGCACCAGTCAAGAGGGCAATGGTGACACTTATCCGCTTGCTTTTATATTTACTTCTGATATATGCAGCTAATACCCCGGCGATTATGGAGGAAAAGCCACAGGAGAATGCAGTAAATCCCCCCAGGCTCATTCGGTGTATCCCCGCAATCAAGCCTGCCCCGATTCCAACTTTGTAGCCGCCTAATAGACCTGCCATTACAATTCCGATCACCCTTGAGTTCGCAATGGCCTCCGACTCTGTCAACTCTGTGATCCATCGATTGAATAGATTTGTATCAGTGCTGAATGTGAGTCCGGTATAGGTGCCAACAATACCAAAAAAACCGAAAAAGAGGATAGCGATAACCTGCTGTCTCCGGTCAATCTGCTGTCGATTGATTAGTTGCCTAAAAAAAGGCAGCCGTGTCATGAGAAAGGCGACGGTTACGATGATTCCGAGTCTCTCAAGCATCGTCAATAGAAGTTCAAACATAGGTTCACGTCCCAAGAAAAGTTGTTGTGATAATGGTAGCATATCCTAAAAGCTATTGGTTAAAAAAATGTAAAAGTGTCTCCCAATTGCTGAAATTGCAAATCGGGCGCAAATTTGGAAATTCGGGCGCAAGTGCCCCTTTTCGGGCGGAAAATTTGATTTCCGAGCGGTAAGCATAAAGTATCGGGCGCAAATCCTGTTTTTCGGGCGAAAGTATTTAAAAATAGAAAAGAGACTTCCACCGGCAATGATGAAAGCCTCTTTTATTGCTTGTTATTTTTAAAATGAGCTTGAATTTGCCCTTTTAGCATCTGTTTTTTCCAATCTTCATTTGCCTTTTCTTTCTTTTTCCATTCCCTTCTAATTTCATGGGTCTGGACTCCTTCCTCCATCTGGTTGGCAATGTCCATCAATCGTTCAACATCGGAAAAGGAATACTTTCTGATGCCAGATCCTGATCTTGCAGGGAAAATCAGTTTACGCTCTTCGTAATACCTGATCTGCCTTTCGGATAATCCTGTTAGTTCACGGACAGTACCAATGGATATGACTTTTTTCTCCTTGATTGATGCAGAATCTTCCGGCTTCATGGGTTCACACATCCTATTCTCCACTCGTTAAATCCATTATAGTATAAAAAATCTAAATGTTCCTTGGTGTTTGTTAGAATTTCTAACAAACTTTTCAGTAAATTTGAAGATTCTGTGTTATTTATCCTTACATGATAGAGGAAAGCAAGTTTTTTATGATTTACACTAATTGAAAGGAGAGGTGAGAAGAATGGCAAAGGTATTAAAGCAAGCAGTATATGATGTGCGAAGCTTTTATATTCAAAAGCTGATGGATGGTGGTTACTCATTCGACACACAGACTCTAGCCTCCTATACAATCAGTGAACTCAAAAAAGAATATGCGATCATTGTAAATAATGGAAAGAACCAAAAAAGCTAACTCAAGAATTCTTGGGTTAGCTTTCTTTTGTCTGTTCCAACTGCATTAATTGAGTTTTTAATGAATCTACATCAAGATTTTCACCGATAATGACAAAATTAAGCGGTACTTTGACAGGCTCTTTCAAATAGAGAGGGGTGCCATAGGAATATTGGAAAAGATAAATGCTCGAAGTGTGATGAAAAGATAGATAGCCTTTAATTCTGTATACGGTATCAGGCAGGCTTCGAAGCCAATCCTCAAACCGATCCAGGTCGATGGAAGAGGTAAAACGGTGCACAAAGGTTTTTAAGTGTAGCTTCTCGTTGACATGTGCAGAATGATGACTTTCTTTTTCTATCTGCTTAACCTGCATCCAGCTGTTCTCCGGGATTTTTGCATAACTGGTCAGGATGGTCTTCGCATAGGGACTCAGGGACTGGATTTCAAATAGAATGGTAGATACCTCCGCCTCACTGAGCAGGTCCGTCTTGTTCAGAATGAGCATGTCGGCATGACGCACTTGTTCACGTATAAGCTGTTTGACCTGAATGGATAACGCATCTCGTTCCTTCCACCTGAGAACATCAAGCAGGGTAATGATTCTTGCGGATGAAAACCTGTCAGCAAAAATGGGGGAAAGCACTGTATCCAGTACTTCAATAGGATGTGCGGCCCCAGTTGTTTCAATATAGACAGCATCTAGTTCTTTATCCATCAACAGACCTTGCATGGTGGACTCCAGCTTTTCCTGGATGGTGCAGCAGATGCATCCATCGAACAGCTCGGCTAGCGGCAGACTCTCTGGCACGGCATCGGAGTCGATGGATACCTTTCCTAGTTCGTTCATTATCACTGCCACTTTTCTACCGCTCTTTTGTTCCTGTTCCAGCATTTGCGTCAACAGGGTTGTTTTTCCGCTCCCTAAAAAGCCGGAAAGTATGTAAACCTCAATTTGTTTGCTCATGGCAACCTCCTAATAAGAATGGAAGGGATCATTTCATCCTCCCATTTTACCATATACCATTAACCTATTGGAATGGATGCTTTAAATTAGGAATTGTTCAGGTAAGTTGCTATAATTCGTATAAAGTATAACTAACAGAGGTGGGACAGGTATGGAAAATACGAATAGATTCGAAAAAGCGACATTTGCTGGAGGCTGCTTCTGGTGTATGGTCAAGCCCTTTGACGAGCAGGACGGAATTGAAGAGGTAATCAGCGGCTATACAGGTGGTCATAAAGAAAACCCAACCTATAAAGAAGTTTGTTCTGAAACAACAGGACACTATGAAGCTGTTCAAATAACCTTCAATCCATCCGTATTCCCCTATGAAAAATTATTGGAGGTATTCTGGACACAGATAGATCCAACAGATTCTTCAGGTCAATTCAATGATCGAGGGGATTCTTACCGTACGGCCATTTTCTATCATACGGAAGAACAAAAGGCTGCTGCTGAAAAGTCAAAGGAGGATTTGCAGTACAGCGGGAGATTTTCAGCGCCTATAGTGACGGAGATACTTCCGGCAGCGACTTTCTATCCAGCTGAAGAATACCATCAGGACTACTATAAGAAAAATCCTTTTAGATACAAAATGTATCATACCGGTTCAGGCAGAGCGAAATTCATCAAGGAAAACTGGAAGAAGCTTGACGATGATATCAGAAGCAAGCTAACTCCCATGCAATATGAGGTAACCCAGAATAATGGGACAGAACCTCCGTTCAAAAATGAATTCTGGAATCACACAGAGGAAGGGATTTATGTGGATATCATAAGCGGAGAAGCACTGTTCAGCTCATTGGATAAGTATGATGCCGGATGCGGATGGCCAAGCTTCACAAGGCCGATTGAATCCCATATCATCAATGAGGAGATGGATGTGACTCACAATATGGTCCGTACAGAAGTGAGAAGTAAAAATTCTGATTCCCATTTGGGGCACGTTTTCGAAGATGGACCTAAAGATTTGGGTGGACTACGCTATTGCATAAACTCTGCAGCATTACGCTTTGTTCCGCTAAGTGAGCTTGAAGAACAAGGCTACGGAAAATACCTGCCTCTTTTCAGAAATCAGTAATAGTATCAACTTGGGATGGGACTTATAGGAGTTCCATTCTTTTTTTGTTCACGTGCAGTGATAGACCGTTAACTGTTGTATGTCATGATTCAACAAATTTCCCCTTATCTTGCAGGATTTTTAAACGTGTGTGCAGAATACTTCTAGTTAGCTTACAGAAAAATATATTGGCTGATTGAGTGGGGGAAATGAAATGTCTGTTTTAAGTATCAAAGAGTTGAAGTTTCAGGATCTGGTAAACAAAAACAAGCTGATGTTTTTTATTGTGATGTTTTCGTACACGGCAGGCTTTATCGTCAATGTCATCTACCCGGCTTCACCGGTGATCACATTTTCAATTTTAGCTGCACTGATATTGGGAGTAACCCTTTTCTTCTTAACAAAATGGAAGAACAGCTTTCATAAAGTAGTGCCTTACTTTGCAGTTGTCGTTACCTTTATGGTGTTTTTTCTCATTCTTATAAATCGCGGAGCTTCTTTATCAGGTTTTGTACTGCCTTTTTTTGTATTGATCATTGCAACTGTTTACTTTGATCGGGTTGTTTTTATTATAGGCGGGATTTGTAGCATGATATTGTTCGGTTATTCTCTATGGTCGTTTCTGAATGGCCATCTTTTGACAGAGGGGCAGATCGGCAATATCATCCTCCTATTCTTTTTGTTATTTGTTGTTACCTATGTTCAAATAACCATCGGGAGAAAGCTTTTCTCTCAGTTTGAAAATATTGTAGAAACGATGAAAATAGAAAGCCGTATCAAAGAACAAAAGCAGGAAGCGTTCAGAAATGATGCCATGAAATTGATGGAAAGTGTCGATCGAATTCATGAAAGACTTAGTATTAATATCCAATCACAAAAAGAAATTTCTTTGACGATTCATGAACTCTCCGTAGGTAGCCAAAGACAGACGGATCAAATTGCAGGTATAGCGGAGCTGACAAACAATGTGACGTCCTTGATGGATCATATTGTTGAACAGTCCAATAGTTTATACGAGGATACTGGCTCTTCGCAGAAAACAGCCGTTCAAGGAAAGGATATGGCTCTTGATTTGCAAGAAAATATGAGCAGTTTTTCCGAGGATGTCAAGCAGGTGGATTCAATCTTCCAAGTTTTGACTGAAAAAATCGATGAGACGAATCTACTGACCCAGCATATCAAGAACATCACCGAACAAACAAACCTGCTTGCATTGAATGCATCCATCGAAGCTGCCAGGGCAGGGGAAGCGGGAAGAGGCTTTGCTGTAGTAGCCGAGGAGATCAGAAAGCTTGCGAGCTTGACCGGAGATACCACAAAGGAAATCACCGAGAACCTCTCTTCTCTCCACAGCACAAAAGAAGAAGTCCTTCAGCAATTGCAGAATAACAGTGCAAAAATGAAAATCAACCTCCAATCAACCGATCGGGTGAACAACATGTTCGTACATATTGGGGATACTTTGGAGAATTTATTGGAGAACGTCAAGGAGTTTCATGATTTTGCACTTCAAGTAAAGGATAAGACCAATAATACGGACAACTATACGAATGAAGTTGCTGCCCTGATGGAGGAAGCAACGGCAGGTATTGAGGAGATAAGTGCCAATATCGAACAACTGACAGAGGAAAATGCGCATATTGAATCCATACTTAAAAACATGCTTACCATCATCGATGAAATGGAAAAGAAGAAATGATCTACCGTTTCAAAATCCATTAATCATCCGTTATTTTCTTTAAAATGGGCATATGCACATACAGGACAGCCACCTATTACATAGTGTAGAAGTGTAAATATTAAACAGGAGTGATAATTATGAACGACTACTGTTACTACACTTGTGGACCTTGTGGTTACCCGACTAACGTAGCACCAGCACATGGCTGCGGAAATACATTTGTTTTGATTGTTGTTTTATTCATTCTTTTAATCATTGTTGGCGCTTGCTACTGCAAGCATTGAGAATTGAAAAAACAGAGAACGTAGGAAAACATCCCTTGATGAAAGCTATCTAGGGATGTTTTTTTATACATCTTCTATCCTTTAGTGGTGGAGCCGATGGGTGTCTAATGAATAGGAGGCTGTAACAAGGTCATTTTCAATGGACCTTGTTACAGCCTCTTTTTTCTATGAAAGAATTCGCTCCACTGAACATAGGATAGAATAAGGTTTTTTTTCTCCTGAAATATTCTTTTAGGTTATATGGTGGCTTTATCATATTGTGGAAGCCTTTTGGTAAACGGTTACAGCAGATGAGGGAAAGGAGTAATCGTTTATGGATTATCAATCCTATTTAATCAAACCTTTATTGGATAAAAAATATCCGATAATCAGTCATGGAATGGGTGTCTATTTGTTTGATGTGAACGGAAAGAAATATTTGGACGGATCATCAGGTGCTGTGACGGCAAGTATCGGTCACCATGTACAAGCTGTAATTGATGCAATGGCCGAGCAGGCAGCTAAGGTATCCTTTATCTACCGCTCACAGTTCAGCAGTGAGCCAGCAGAAAAACTAGCGGAAAAATTAATGAGGCTCGCTCCAGGAGACGTGAATTGGTCATTTTTTGTAAATAGCGGGACAGAATCAATCGAAACGGCGATGAAGGTGGCAATCCAATACTGGCAGGAACGGGGAAGACATGAGAAAAACCAGATCATTTCAAGATGGAAGAGCTATCATGGGATTACCATTGGTGCACTTTCCTTATCGGGACATGCAGACAGAAGAAGCCGATTTGAAACTTTGCTGGAAAAATCACCTATTGTGGAGCCTCCGTATTGCTATCGTTGTCCATTCAACCTCCAATACCCGGATTGTGGATTGAGCTGTGCCGGGGATCTGGAAAGAGCAATCTTGGAAATCGGGTCAGAGAACATTGCAGCATTTGTAGCTGAACCGATAGTCGGTGCAGCTGCAGGTGCAGTGACGCCGCCTGATGGCTATTATCAAAAAATTGAAGAGCTTTGTAAAAAATACGATATCCTTTTTATCGCGGATGAGGTAATGACAGGAATAGGAAGAACAGGGACAATGTTTGCCGTCGAACACTGGGGTGTCACTCCTGATATCATCTGTATCGGGAAAGGGATGAGTGCAGGTTATTCTCCTATAGCGGCGACACTTGTCAGCCATTCCATCATCGAGACAATCCTGAAGGGATCCAAAATAATCATGAGCGGACATACCTACAGCGCCAACCCCCAATCCGCTGCAGTAGCTCTGGCAGTGTTGGGATTTATCGAAAAGGAAGAGCTTGTAGAGAATGCAAGAGTAATGGGAATATACTTGAAGCAACAGCTGGAAATTCTGCAGAAAAAGTATCCGATCATTGGCGATGTAAGAGGAAAAGGATTATTGTTGGGTCTGGAAATTGTGGCCGACCATACCACCAAGTATCCTTTTTCCCAGGAAAAGGCAGTGACCATCAAGTTGGTTGATATGGCAATGAAAAATGGGCTTCTCATTTATCCAGCTTCAGCAGGTACGGAAGGGGTCGGAGGAGATGCAGTCATCATAGCCCCTCCACTCTCGGTGACAAAGAATGAAATAGAGGAACTGGTATCCATCCTAGAAAAAACACTGAAAGAATTATACGAAGAACTATAAGGAGTGGCGGCTGGGTGGAAAAAATAGAAAATGCATTCGGGAAAATGAAGGACTATGAGGAAATCCTCCAATTATTTAAAAGTGGCAGCACTATCATGTTTGGCGGATTTGGGGGAGTTGGTACGCCGCCGACTTTAGTGGATCTGCTGATAAAATCAGGTGCGAGAGAACTCTGTCTAATAGGAAATGATGCAGGCTTCCCGACGATCGGAATAGGAAAGGTTGTATGCAAGGGGTTGGTGAACAAGCTGATTGCCTCCCATATAGGCTCCAATCCGATTGCAGGGCAGCAAATGACAGATGGAAGGCTTGAGGTGGAATTCAATCCTCAAGGAACTCTGGTCGAACGAATCCGGGCTGGGGGAGTTGGTCTTGGAGGCATTCTGGTAGATGTGGGAATCAACAGCGACGTGGTCACCAAAAATAAGCAGTTTGCCAAGGTTGCGGAGCGGAACTACATCATCGAGTCTTCACTGACAGCTGATATTTCTATTGTCTATGCAAAAAAAGCGGACCCATATGGCAATTTGATTTTTGATAAAAGTGCCAGGAATACAAATCCCCTTGTGGCAATGGCTGGGGACATTACCATCGTGGAGGTGGATGAGTTCGTTCCTCTCGGTACACTCGATCCTGAGGAAATCATCACACCAGGAGTTTATGTAGATCACATGATTCAGAGTAAAGGAGTGAATTGGACATGGGTTTGGGATCCAACATACGGAACCTGATTGCCAAAAGGGCTGCTCAGGAAATAACAAATGGCATGGTTGTAAATTTGGGAATCGGTATCCCCTCTCTTGTACCCAATCACCTCCCACCTGATATCCATGTCATGTTCCATGCCGAAAATGGGGTGCTCGGAATGGGTCCGACTCCTGAAGAGGGTAAGGAAGATGAAAATTTGTGCAACGCCGCGGGATACCCGGTAACCATCCAAAGTGGCGCCTCCTACTCGGATAGTACAATCGCTTTCGGGATGATCAGAAGAGGGAAATTGGATGTTACCATTCTTGGTTCCCTTCAAGTCAGTGAATCTGGCGATCTGGCAAACTGGATAGTACCTGGTAAGCGAGTACCGGGTATGGGAGGTGCCATGGAATTGTCGCAAAAAGCGAAAAAAGTGATTGTCCTCATGAATCATTGCGATCGAAACGGAACACCTAAAATACTGCCAACCTGCACACTTCCCATTACCACGCCTGCGTGTGTTCATATGATTATTACGGAGCTTGCAGTGTTGGAAGTATCACAAACGGGACTTGTTTTACAGGAATTGATGCCCGGCGCAACGTTGGAAATGGTGAAGAGGAAAACTGCCGCAACATTCACTTTGTCTTCGGACTTTAAATATGACTGAAGGGTAGATTTACAGATGAATGCTGGTGGTTTGGAAGGGGATGAAAGAGTGGAAAAGAAAGCGAGTGAGATTCGTCAATGGATCAGAAAAAATAAGGGGAAAGCAGTTACATTGCTACAAAGGATTGTACAAGAAAAGAGTGTCTCCGGGAAAGAAAGCTCTGCACAGGCAATTGTCATCGAAGTTTGCAGGGAGCTTGGTCTTGAGATTGATATATGGGAACCTGACAGCAAAGTACTGAAGGGAAATGAGAATTTTGTATCAAGTAGAGAAAACTTTTTCGATTCTCCTAATGTCGTTGCACGCTGGAAAGGAGTGGGGGGAGGACGTTCCATCATTTTAAATGGGCATATTGACGTTGTACCTGAAGGAGAAAGAATACAGTGGGACTGTGACCCATATGAAGGGAAAATAGAGGACGGGAAGGTCTATGGCCGGGGCACAACGGATATGAAGGGCGGAAATGTGGCAATGCTGTTTGCACTTGAGGCCCTTCAGGCTACAGGGGTACACCTGAAGGGAGATGTCATCTTCCAGAGTGTGATTGAGGAAGAGAGCGGTGGAGCGGGAACCCTTGCTGCTATTCTACGTGGTTATAAAGCAGATGCTGTCTTGATACCAGAGCCCACCAATATGAAAATCTTTCCCAAGCAGCAAGGCTCCATGTGGTTCCGTCTGAAAGTAAAGGGAAAATCGGCACATGGGGGTACAAGATATGAAGGTATTAGTGCCATTGAAAAATCAATTTCTGTGATAGATAGATTAAGAACATTAGAGGAAGACAGAAACAAACGGGTAAAGGATCCATTGTATGCCAAAATCCCGATTCCTCTTCCCATTAATATAGGGAAGATCGAAGGCGGTAACTGGCCATCCTCTGTACCTGATATGGTGACGCTCGAAGGGAGAATCGGAGTAGGACCTGAAGAGACCATCCAAGAGGTGCAAGAAGAAATGAAACAAGTGTTATCAAGATTAAAGGAAACAGACAGTTGGTTTGCAGAGCATCCGGTGGACTTGGAATGGTATGGGGCACGATGGATTCCAGGAGGTATTGATGAGGAACACCCTTTTGTTCAATCTATAAAAAAGAACTATAAAGAAGTGACACAAAAAGAGGCAATTTTAGAGGCCTCCCCCTGGGGAACTGATGGAGGGCTTTTCACAAGCATCGGAAAGATTCCTACCGTAGTCTTCGGGCCCGGCACCACAGAGGTCGCCCATCACCCCAACGAATATATCTCCATAGAGAACATGCTGGACTGTGCAGAAGTTATCGCCTTGACGCTGTTGGACTGGTGTGAAAAGGCTAAATAGTATTTGAATAAGAACCGTACCTGCATGAAGCAGGACGGTTCTCTTTAAAGAAAGCTATGTTAAAGGAATTTTCTTTATAAGACGCTCAGGAATTCGCAAAAAAAGCATTCTTACCTGATGAATAGACAACAGATCCATAAAAATAAAAATGTATATAAGAAAGGGGATTTTCTATTCCAATATAGAACACTTAAAGTAGGAGGTGTTGGCATGGGAAAAATAAAAGGGGAATATATCATCCTGCAAAATGATCAGTTCTATCTGAAGGGATATAAAGACTTTGCGAATGAAAGGTTGAAAATTGAGGACTACCGAGGTAATCTCGAACAAATTTTTTCTACCATGAGAGAACTGCAAAAGGAAAAATATTTCCACAAAACGATTGTTAAATGCAGAACGGAAAGCGTACCATCTTTTCTTGGCCAGGGATACATGCTTGAAGGTTGCATCCCTGGATATTTTCTGGGGGGCAACGCATATTTTCTATGCAAATATCATGATCAGAAAAGATATACCAGTTCAAAGTGGGTAGAGGAAGATCAACAGTTGGAGGATATATGGAAAAAAGAGAGGAAGATAGTGGACAAAGAGGTTTTCACACCTTCAATCAAAAAAGCAACAACACTAGATGCAAAAAGACTGGCTACCTTTTATAAAAGTGTTTTTCCCATTTATCCAGTTCCAATCGATGATCCGGATTATGTAAAAGAGCAGATTGAAGAAAACACTATCTATCATGTTATCGAGATGGATGGCCAAATAATCGCCGCTGCATCAGCTGATATTAATATGGGATATCGAAATGCCGAAATTACAGACTGTGCGACTCTTTCTACCCAACGGAAAGGCGGATATATGTATGACATCATACAATCCTTGGAAAATGAACTGGTTTCCAAGCGGATTTTCTGTAGCTATTCCATCGCAAGAGCCTTGTCGTTTGGAATGAATGCAGTTTTGCATAAGTCAGGCTATTCCTATCAGGGAAGATTGAAAAATAATTGTTATATTTACGACAAAATAGAAGATATGAATGTGTGGAGTAAAGATTTATCTGCCCTTTCTGCCGAAAAATCGGCATCAAGTGCTGGAAATTAGGCAGGTGAACTATTTGAAGGAATCAAGTCTGTTATCCAAGGAAATGCTTGAGCGGATATTAAATGGAATAGATGAAGCAATCCATGCAGTAGATCAAAATGGAATCACTATATACTATAACAGGGTTGCTGCCGAACATGATGGATTGACTTGGGAAGAAGTGATGGGAAAACATATCCTGCACGTTTTCCCTTCCTTGACAGACCAAACCAGCACTCTTTTAAAAGTCCTGGAAACGAAAAAAGCCATCTATCACCAAAATCAGCGATATGAAAACAAAAAAGGAGTCATGATTGAAACAATCAACACCACCGTCCCACTTGTCGTAGAAGGGGAAGTGTTGGGTGCTGTTGAAATCGCTAAAAATTATGGAAAGATAAAAATGCTTTCCAATCAGCTTGTGGAACTACAAACAAAAATGTATAAAAAAGATCATTCACTTCCGAAACAATCACCAGAGGTCCAATTTACTCTGGAAGATTTCATTACCGTGGATCCATTTTGCAGGCGGATTATTGCGGAAGCCTCTCTCTTTGCAGCTTCTGACCTCCCGGTAATCATATATGGCAAAACAGGGACAGGCAAGGAGATACTGGCACAGGGGATACATGCGGAATCCTTCCGAAGAAACGCTCCTTTTATTGTTCAGAACTGTGGAGCCATTCCCGAAAGCCTGCTTGAAAGCCTGCTTTTCGGAACAGCCAAGGGCAGCTATACAGGAGCTGTGGAAAAGGCGGGTCTATTGGAGCTTGCGCATGGAGGGACGTTATTTTTAGACGAATTGAACTCCATGCCATTAGAGCTCCAAACAAAGCTATTGCGCGTCTTAGAAGATGGAACCATCCGCAGAGTGGGTGGTGTTATGGCACATAAAGTGGACGTGCGAATCATAACGGCCCTCAATGAAAATCCCGAAAAATGTGTAAAAGAGGGTAGACTGAGAGAAGACCTTTACTATCGCCTAAGTACTTGCTCCCTCACGCTTCCACCATTGAAGGAGAGAGATGGCGATATTCCTTTACTTGCAAACTATTTTCTCGAGAGTTCTGCTTCGAAGTATACCAAGGGGAAGAAACAACTTGCCGAATCGGTCGTTAGAATCTTCCAATCTTACCCTTGGCCGGGGAATGTAAGAGAATTGAAAAATACAATGGAATATGTGCTCGTAAAGTCAAAGGAAGAGCTCATTACAGAAAAGGATCTTCCAACCAAGTTTCAAGCAGTGGGGCTAGAGTCGGCTCCACAGGAAAATAAGTCTCTGCGACAGGTTCTTTTGGAAACGGAAAAATCATATATCCAGCATGCACTTAGCCAAACGGAAGGAAATGTCCTGCGAGCTGCAAAGCTTCTGCAAATCCCAAGGCAAACACTGCAGTACAAAATGACAAGATTGATAGAAAGCCAATCTCATTAATGCGAGATGCCAAAAAACCGGCACCGGCCAATCAAATTACTCAACCAGGATAATAACAGTTTCCCCGCCCTTCACATATATAAGTAATAACTAGGCAACTTCCTTAGTTGGCACGGTTATTGCAATTGTTAAGGAAAGGGAGGAGATAGAGAATGAGAATGGACTTATATACGCCTGACCGCCACTGGAAAGATATTGAGCTGTGGAAAGATGTGACCGATGAGCAGTGGAACGATTGGATTTGGCAATTGACCAATACCATACGGACATTGGAGGATTTGAAAAAAGTCATAAATTTAACTCCAGAGGAAGAAGAAGGTGTGAAAATATCCACCAAAACTATTCCCTTAAATATAACTCCGTATTATGCATCTTTAATGAATCCGGATGATCCAAGATGCCCGATCAGGATGCAGTCTGTCCCAATCGGCAAAGAGATCTATAAAACGAAATATGATCTGGAGGACCCTTTGCACGAAGACGAGGATTCACCGGTACCCGGACTGACGCACCGGTACCCGGACAGGGTTTTGTTTCTCGTAACCAACCAATGCTCCATGTATTGCCGCTACTGTACAAGACGCAGGTTTTCCGGACAAATTGGCATGGGGGTACCAAAGAAGCAGCTGGATGCTGCCATTGCCTATATCGCATCAAATGATCAAATCCGCGACTGCCTCATTTCCGGTGGAGACGGGCTTTTGATTAATGATCAGATCCTTGAATACATCCTGAAAAATCTACGTGCAATTCCGCACTTGGAAATAATCAGGATTGGTACAAGGGCACCTGTTGTTTTCCCTCAAAGAATAACGGAAAATTTATGCAATATCCTGAAAAAATACCATCCAGTCTGGTTGAATACGCATTTTAACACTTCCATAGAAATAACAGAAGAATCCAAGCTCGCCTGTGAAATGCTGGTAAACGCAGGCGTGCCTGTGGGCAATCAGGCAGTTATTTTAGCTGGTATCAATGACAGTGTCCCAATCATGAAAAAACTGATGCATGACCTTGTAAAAATTAGAGTTAGACCATACTACATCTATCAGTGCGACCTTTCCGAAGGCATCGGTCACTTCCGTGCGCCTGTTTCAAAGGGGCTCGAAATCATTGAGGGCCTTAGAGGCCACACCTCGGGGTATGCCGTACCGACCTTTGTTGTGGATGCTCCAGGCGGTGGTGGCAAAATTGCGGTGCAACCGAACTATATCATCTCCCAAAGTGCCGATAAAGTGGTATTACGCAATTTCGAAGGTGTGATTACCACCTATCCGGAACCGGAAAATTATGTTCCTGGTCGAGCGGAGGACTATTTTGCAGGAGTATACCCGAATATGGAAGAAAAGAGATCCAATATTGGTATAGCCGGCTTGATGAACGACTCTCAGTTCAACCTTGTACCTGAGGGCTTGAACAGGCTGAATCGCCGAAAGAACTATGAAACGAACCCGGCCCATACGACTCTAAAGGATAAACGGGGCAAACGGGACGAATTGAAGGAAAAGAAATTCCAGGCACAACAGCAGAAGTATACGGAAGTGGAAAAAACCGGTGACGGCAATTAGGAGGGGATTGCATGATATGTAAATGGTGTGAGGCTGATGAAGCCGTAGAAAACAAAAACACCGTGTATTGGGAATTGCCCGATGGTTCAAGAGCGATTACAATAACCGAAACTCCTTCAAGAAGCTGTCTGGCGTGCGGAATGGAATACCAGGAGGATGACATAACAAAGGAAATAGAGGATCAGCTCTTCCTGATCAGCACTAAAGATCTGGAGAACGAACTTTCCTATGCTGCGTTGATGAATAAACCAAGGCTACTCAAAAGAAACTACTTCGATTTCAGCAGTTAAATGCAATAGTCTTAACAACAACCGTTTTTTCCTGTAAAATGAGAGAAAAAACTGGGTGAGTGTATTTGTATGAGAAAGTCTTTTTATCATTATCTATTGAAATACCGCCATGCATTGAAGAGAGATGCCATCAGCATCTTTGCCAACCATGCATACGATGACCATAGCTTCCCGAAGAATTCTACCGATTACCACGAAATAAGCAGCTATCTAGAAATGAACGGGCAGTACTTGAGTAGTATGTCCACCTTCGATGAAGCGTGGGAGCTATATAAGGAAGATGTATAGAAAAGTAGAAAAAAACACGTTCGTAGGAGTTGCGGATGTGTTTTTTGTTTGTCTTTTTTATACAAATACAAATGGGTTATTATTAATGTTTGCTAGCTGTTGATTGGAGCAATAGGCGAAGACTCCGGCGGGTGTTGCGTTTAGCGGAGACCCCACAGGCGAAGCCGAGGAGGCTCACGCAAGCTCTTTGGGTCGCTGCGCCTAGTGCGGAAATCAACAGCGGTGTTTAACAGAGAGTTTAGTTTTTATATCATCCACATCCCATAAAAAATTTTCACCTTTAGCGCTTTTCCTTCTTCCTGCATATAATACATTACTATCAAAGCCACAGGGATAAGTAAGGAGATAGATTATATGGGGAAGAAAAAGAAACCGAATAAACCGAAATATAAAATGGGTGACATTGTTGTAATCACCATATATGGAACTGTTGGAAAAGTGACAGATATCAAGCAGATCGATGGGGCTTATGTGTATGAGGTCAATTCAAGCGAAGGGCTTTACCAGGAGGAAACATTGGCATTTGTGTCCGAGTATGAAGGGAAGGTCCTGGTGACTGAGCACTTGGACATCAAGTATCTCTATTTTATTGGGGATATCGTCCAAGTTATTGGCTATGGGACAGAATTATTCAAAATAGTGGGATTCCGCACAGAAATCTGGCGTTATAAAGAGGATTCCTGGGAGGATATCATCTATGAACTTACAAGGATGTCAGACGGAGAATGGCTTGAAGCTGGGGAAGAAGAATTGACCATGGTTGTCCATCATGATCATGCAGAAATTCTTATTCATAAACTTGGATTATCCTATATGTTCAACAAAGAAAATACGAGCTTGGAGTTGTATAATCCCATGACAGGTTCAAACAAACATTATAAAAAAGAAGAGTTTAACCAGGAATACCAGCGTATCATTGACGGTTTATTGGATGTATACAATGATTATAAGGTTCTTTATGATATCTTTGGAGACCAGGAATACAGAGAAGTGATGAACCTTGTAGTCAAGAATCTAAAAAAATATATGGAAGGTAAAAAACATAGCCAATTAGAAAAGTAAAAAGGAGAATTGTAGAAGTAATATGATGAAAAATGGTAATCCTACTACAATAGCTGCTTTAACAAGGCTTTCGCTTATTCTATCCAAGAATGGCAAAAGTACTTCTTCTTCTCCTAGCTTTTCCAAACGTGTCATATACTCTCTCATAAAATTTCCCCCTTATGTTTTTTGCTGCTTGTCCAACATACTTAAACCTATGACTACTAGAAAATAAATATGCTTATTCTTCAAACAATTCTGGTAAAACCAATAGGAGATGGATTATTATAGTGAGTAAGACATATATCTAAAAAGAAGTACATAAACCTTTAAAAAAGGGGTGATATTGTGAAAGAAATCGAAGTGGTCATTGATACTGAGGAGATAGCCGAATTCTTTTACAATGAGCTGGTAAGACGAGGTTTCGTCCCGGCGGAGAGTGAGATCGAGGAACTGGCCGATATCATGTTTGAATATCTGTTGGAAAAATGCATAATCGATGAAGAAATGGACATCGACTAATCATGGTAAACTCCTCATTCAAAGCCCCTTTATGTAAGAGTGCCGGAATAGAAGAGGTTGTTGTTGCTGTGACCTCTTCTAGCACCTCTAGTAGAGTTAGAAATTAAGGGAACGGCAGTGAAAACTGCCGTTTTTTTCATATCAAGTGATCATTTTATGGACCTCCCCGAGGCTAGAAAGCTGCAAAATATTCACTAAATGCTTCTTTTTCATATTCGGAGTGTCTTCTGTTTCAGACAATGTGTACAGGCCTGGAAGCTGAGTGGCTTTTTCAAAAGAAAACCAATCATCGAATTTATGCGATGATTTGTGGTGGTAGTCTGGCCATACCTTTTCCAGATGAGGACTGAACACTTTCGGACTGCCAGTTTCCGTTGAAAATACTTCAGTCATGTAATCACTGCGAGAACCCGTATGGACTGTAGCCTTTCCAAAGCTATAGGCACCAAGCTTGACGTTCTTTCCTGAAAATAAGATTTTATAGAGTTTTTTCCCAAACTCTATCCTTGATGGCAGGCTAGCGAAATTATCTACAGTGCTTCCAGTAATCTCGATTTCGTATCTGAAATGGTATGGAAAAAGAATCTGAGTGAAGCCCATCCTTTCCTGCATCTGGAAAGTAAGGGAATCCAGCACCTTCTGCTGGTAAAAAGAGTTGTTCATGACACGCCTTTCCAATAGACTCTGTTCATTGATGATCAGCGAAACCGTCAGCATCCTCGAGTTTTTTTGCTGCTGATCAAGGAAAAGTCTCCAAACAGGCAACATGAATGACGAGACGCCTAAATGTCCGAGCAGGTGAGTGAAGTCTCTGTTATGTTTTTTTCCTTCTGCATAAAGAGATAGCTGAGGGAAGGCATCCTCGAAAATAAGGTGATTGCCTTTTTCCAAAAAGCTGAAAAAGACGGAAATGCGGTCAAAGCTCATTAAACCTGACAAGTTGTGTCTTTTTAGATCAGTCATGTTCCATCCCGCATTCCGTGAAACCATATGTGCGAGAAATGCCCAATGTAGTTCAGGGTGATTCAAATAAATATCCATATAGGCTTGCGTTCTTGTGATGTTGTTTCTATTCAAAAGGAAAGTCCGGATCTTAATTTCATCGAGTAGCTTCTTTTCAGTTTCCGTTAGGGGAGATAGGGAAGGAGGAACTTGCCACTCGTGCATCAGTGTAGCTTTCTCATGTGAAGTAAGTATTCCGTGGCTATTCTCATTAACATTCTTCTGCATTTTGTTTTTGATCCAATTGAAAAACATGCCACCACCTCCATTTATTTTATTAATGGAAAAGAAAATGATGCCCACAAGTTCACATCATTCCCTGGTGGTCAATTTGATTAGATTACATAATTTTAAACAAAATTTCCTATTTATCAGCTCATTTCGACAAAACTTTCTTTTTTTTGATGAAGGAATCGACAAGGCAAGTTTCTAATTTATATAGTATAAAAATGGTTGAGGGGTGAAGTAGGATGTTGGCTATAAAAAGAATGATGAAAATTGGTTCCGGAGAATACGATGTCACCATTATGCAAACACCGAAATATGGAGAAACGAAAGGGTATGCTCCTGTATTCCGTTTGACCATGGAGGCGAATAATCACCACGAATTAATCAGCAAGGTATACCGTAAGTTCAATGTTACAGACTCCATTCCTGCTGATTATGAAGGTCGATTCATTGCAACTGGTGATATCATCATGATTGATGAGGGTACTTTCGGTATTAGCTATTATCGACTTGAATTTGGTGGTTGGAAAAAAATAAACAGGATTCAGGTAAGATGAGATAGGTGCCCAGGATAAGGCAGTCAGTGATGACTACCTTATCCTAGGTAAAGATTAAATATGATTTCCGGGTCCGTTTTTCCGGCCTTTAGGCGAATATTCTTTTTTATGTGCAGTATGCTCCGCCTCGATCGCATCAGGAGAAATATGATTATTCTTCTTCTGTCCATTGATACGATTTCTGTGTTTTTTTCCCATCCGTAATCCTCCTATCGAATCTGACTATCAGTTAAAGCTGCTCTAGCTCTGCAATTTATCGCTTTTGGAAGAGTGAGGTTCCGCTGTTTTCTTTTTTGTTGTGTTGGTCGCATTGGCATGCTCTACAGCCTGACGAAGTTTCTTTTTCATAAGGATCTCCTTTCAGCACTCGTTTTACTTCCTTTTTAGGTTTTGCCGAAAATAGAAAATGAATTCATATCAGGTGGAGAGATTCTTTTGAAACAAGGGAAAGATATGGTATAGTAATGTTTGTCACTCTTTGGATGATAACGCATCCATTGTGGCTTATGATAATGATTGAAGTCTGATTTATGTATTTAGGAGGTAACACGATGAGTGTACATATTGGAGCTAAACAAGGTGATATTGCAGAAACGATCCTATTGCCAGGAGATCCGTTACGAGCAAAATATATTGCAGAAACATTTTTGGAAGATGCAGTTTGTTATAATGAAGTAAGAGGAATGCTTGGCTTTACAGGCACTTATAAAGGAGAGCGCATCTCTGTACAGGGTACTGGAATGGGTGTACCTTCCATTTCCATCTACATTAACGAATTGATGAATGAATACAATGTTCAAAACCTGATTCGTGTAGGTACTTGCGGCGCGATACAAAAAGACGTAAAGGTTCGTGATGTCATTCTTGCGATGAGTGCATCTACAGATTCCCAAATGAACCGCTTAACATTTGGTGGAGTGGACTATGCTCCAACAGCCAACTTCGATTTGCTGAAAAAAGCATATGATGTGGGAGTGGAAAAGGGTCTGAACCTTAAAGTTGGAAATGTCTTTACAGCAGACATGTTCTACAATGACAACGGCGAGTTGGAGAAATGGGCGAAGTATGGCATCCTTGCAATCGAAATGGAATCCGCAGCTCTCTATACGCTTGCAGCAAAGTATGGAAGAAACGCACTCTCCGTTCTGACTGTAAGTGACCATATTCTTACAGGCGAAGAGACTACTTCCGAGGAGCGCCAAACCACATTCAGTGACATGATGGAAGTGGCACTTGAAGCAGTAATCAAAAAATAATGAGTGTTATAGCCCTTGAATCGTCAAGGGCTATATTTTTATTTAAAGGGAGGGACTATTCTATGCTGATTACCTTGAATCTAACAACTAGTGACAGGGATGAATGGCAGGATATAACCGGACAGGTTCAAAAAGAGCTTGAAAAGTCGTCCATAGTGGATGGAACTGTAATAGTGTATTGTCCTCACACCACCGCAGGAATAACGATAAACGAGAATGCAGATCCCGATGTCGTATCCGATGTGCAGATGAGATTAGATGAAGTATATCCTTGGAATCACCCGAAGTATTTACACATGGAAGGGAATACTGCGGCACATCTAAAAGCCATTACGGTTGGCAGCTCGCAGCAGATTATCATTGATAATGGCGAATTGGTGCTCGGTACATGGCAGGGGATTTTCTTTTGTGAGTTTGATGGGCCAAGAAAAAGAACTGTTCACTTGAAATTAATCGAGAATAGGCCGTAAGACATATCTTGCCGAAAAGTAATATATTTCTATAGTAAATCTTTTTACGTCAATAAAATTTAGTGGTAGAATGTTTAGGTATGCTTCACAGAGATGAGTGAGGCATTTTATTTTTTATTAAACATAATTAGATACGATATAGAAATAAACAACTTGTAAAAGGTGAGATCAACATGAAATATAAAATTGCTGTGGCTTTTGTGAGCGTTTCTTTACTTAGTGGATGCTCCCAACAAATCAAGGATATTGACTGGAAATTCTGGGAGAAATTCAGCGAAGAAGAAAACAATGCAAATGTTTCTGAAGAGGTACCTGCTGAAGAGGGAGAGATTCCAGAGGAAACGGAAGGTGATCAGGGAGATTCTGAGAATGAACCTGAAACATCTCCAACGAACGAAAATGAGTATGTACTGGATGAACAGTACTTTACTGTATTGAATCAGGAAAAAGTCATCGAAAACACAGATAACATCCTTCTTGTCGTGAACAAAAACCAAGCGCTGCCGGCCGACTACGTTCCTGCAGATTTAACCATTCCCAATGTTGCATTTTCATTTGAAGGTGACTATGAGAAGAAATATTTGAGGGAAGTGGCTGCACGTGCTTTAGAAGAGTTGTTTGCAGCTGCAACAAGAGAAAACGTCGAACTTTTTGCTGTTTCCGGTTACCGTTCCTATGAAACCCAATATGGAGTATACAACAGCTATTTAAAAAAATGGGGAGAGGAAAAAACGAATACCTTCTCCGCCATCCCAGGTCATAGTGAGCACCAGACAGGTCTTACCATGGACATTTCCAGCAGATCGAATGCACTTGATCTCACGGAGGAGTTCGGCGAAACGCCTGAAGGACAGTGGGTGAAACAAAACGCCTACAAACATGGATTCATCATCCGATATCCTAAAGGCAAAGAAGTCGTAACAGGCTATCAGTACGAGCCATGGCACCTGCGTTATGTCGGGAAAGAGGTAGCGGAGTATATCCATACGCATGATCTTACCCTTGAAGAATTTTTTGATAGAGCCATTAAACAATAGGACGACAGAACCCCGCGATATTTTGGCTTGCGGGGTTTTTATATGATTCCGCTTGATAATATATACGAGCAGAGAAGGCCGAGTGCCGAGAGAAGCCCGACAACAGGACCGCCTTCTTCAAAGGCTTCCGGCATCATCGTGGAGGCAACCATCGCAATAATGCCGCCTGCAGCCAAGCCGCTGACAAGATACATATACTCCCCGCTCAGTTCCTTGAAGGTAACATAGCCCAAAAATGAGCTTAGTGATGTTAAGCCGAAGACAATAATCCACATAAACAGAATTTTTCTAGTAGTATATCCGTCCTTCTTTAATCCAACAGAGCTTGAAAGAGCCTCAGGAAAATTACTGATGAAAATGGCGAGGACAATGACCCAGCTTACTGTATGGTCCTTGAGGATGCTGACCCCGATTATGATGGATTCAGGAATGGCGTCAATGATGGACCCGATAAAAATTGCCATGCCTGAATGATTGCTCTTTTTTCCTTTGGAACGCTTCCGTTCTTTACCGCCTTTTTTACTGATCAGCAATTCTGCTGCAGTAAATAGAATCGCTCCGATAAGAAATCCAAATATAGCATAGCTGTAGCCTGTAGCCACTTCTATTTCACCCAATAGTTCAAACGCCGCGGCTCCAATGAGAACTCCTGTCCCGAACGCCATAATAAACCCGGTCAATTTCCGTGGTAAAGGTACGAGCAGACCTACAATTGCTCCCAATATGAGAGATAGACCTGCGATTGCTCCCCAAAACAATGCCTGAACCATCAGTGCCTCACCTTTTTTCTATGAAAGTAACTATTATTAATGTGTACGAAAAAAAATAGAACATACTTTTTTCTATCTTTGACAAAATAACAAAGGTATTCATTTTATTACAGGAGGCTTCTAGAAGTGAAGAGGGTGCTTTATTCATTTTTCACAATTGCTGCAATTCTGATTGGTCTTAATTTCCTTGGAACCTCCGTTTCAGCCCTTGGGCAAGAGGATACATGGGAATATGTTATCCAAACTTCCATTGAATCAGGATATTCCACAGCAATGCCTTTACCAAAACAAATAAGAAAGAATGTACAAAATGGGAAATGGGAGGCGATTTCCTATCCGATACCCCCAACTGACACATTTATTCAGGTAAAAGGAAAAGTGGTGTACGCCATTGATCACCAACTTAATATCTACGATAGATCTGCAAAAAAAATACTTGTACACCTAAAGGGAAAAAATAAAAAGCAGCTTTCCAACGATATGAAAAAGCTGCATAAGAACCATTATGGGAAATTGATTACCTGGAATGATGCAAATCAGCTTATTCCTAGGTACAGTATCTTAAAAGTGCTTGATTTGGATACGGGATTGTCTTTTGAAGTCCAACGGAGAGCAGGTTCATATCATGCGGATGTCCAGCCTTTGACACATGATGATACGAAGATCATGAAAAAGATTTATCGTGGTACCTGGAGCTGGGACAGGAGAGCCATCCTTGTCATTTCCGAAAATGGTCAATTTGGTCAATTTGCCGGATCCATGCATGGAATGCCTCACGGACAAGGAGCGTTGAAAAATGGATTTCCAGGCCATTTCTGCATCCATTTCCAGGACAGCATCACCCACAAGTCAAGGAAAATGGATCATGCCCATTCCATCATGATAAAAAAAGCTTCAGGGGAATGGCTGGACCATACACAAAAGCTTTCACCACAGGAAATAGTAGATGCGACGGTCCTTGCCATCCATCAGCATGACTGGTTTATTCTATCGCCCATACTTGATGATAAAAACCGTATTCTGATGGAGCGACATCTTGAAGAACTGGAAGAAATTGAAATGATCAAGAGGTTGTCTGATCTTCCGGAAGAGGACGGGGGTACAAAGCTGAACTATCCTATTACTGTAAAGCTTCAGGTACATCGCAAAAGTGGTACAACTAACAGGATGGTAACCTTTGACCTTTATCGTCCGACTATCGAAGAGCCCTGGACAGTCGATTTGGAAAAACTGTTAAAGCAGTTATAGTTATAAGGAGAAATAGAGGTGGTATCGCCTCTATTTCTTTTTTGAAGGTTTTATGATTTCAATCGGGATTTTTGTCTTGGAATTGATTGGTTCTTTTGGAATTCTTATTTCCAAAATGCCGTTTTTGTATTTGGCAGTAGAACCAGATGACTTTACCATACATGGTAGCTTTATTTCTTGTTTACTACCAGTGCTCGGGATGTTTTCCAAAAAGCAGGTGGAAGCATCGTGATAGATAACAAGTTCTTTCAGTTTTTCTTCAGAAGTAAGAGGGAACCGAACGATTACATCTTCATGTGTTTCAAAGACGTCCGATTGAAAGATTGGTTTTTTCTTCTGCTTCTTTTTCTCTTGGACGCGATTTAATAGATCAAAGGATTGTGCAAAAAAATCATTAGAATGCAACAAACTTCCTGGGTTAGGAGGTAATTTGCCACCCATGGCTTTTTTCATCATTTTCTCCACATCTGACTGCTTGAATATATCTTCCTTCATATAATCTTTTGGGAAAGGAAACATTTTGCTCCATGGAAACATCATGATAGCTCCTTTGTTTTTTTTACATTTTATTCTTAATGTAAGGCAGAGGTTAATAATGTGGAATCCTTGACGTAAAGTATAAATTTCATTATACTGATATTATCTCGAATTCAAGATATATAGTAACCATTCTAAAGAAAAAGGAGGATACGGCTTATGACACTAAAACATATTTTCAAGAAGGGTTCTGACAGGGTATTGCTACTTTTGCATGGAACAGGTGGAACGGAGAACGATCTATTGCCTGTTGCAGAAATGATAGATCCTGATGCTTCTGTCCTAAGTGTTCGGGGGAATGTTTCCGAAAATGGAATGCCCCGATTTTTCAGACGCTTAGCGGAAGGGGTGTTTGATGAAGAAGATCTTATTTTCCGAACAAAAGAGCTTCATCAGTTCCTGGATGATGCAGCAGAAAAATACGGATTCGACCGTCAAGAAGTAATCGCGGTCGGCTATTCCAACGGAGCGAATATTGCCGGAAGTCTTCTTTTCCATTATGAAGATAGCCTAAATGGAGCGATTCTTTACCATCCGATGGTACCTAGAAGAGGAGTGGCTTTACCTGACCTTAGTTCTGTCCCTGTGTTCATCGGTGCAGGAAAAAATGATCCAATCTGCCCCGCATCTGAAACAGAAGAATTATCATCTTTACTGACCGAGGCACACGCACAGGTTGAAGTCCACTGGGAACATCAAGGTCACCAGCTCACCCATTCCGAAGTGTCAGCTTCAAAGAAATGGTTAGACAAGCTTAACTAAGCAAAAAAGAGGGAATGACTTTTAACGGTCATTCTTTTTTTGCCAATGAGGAGCCTTTCCGGTAAACGAACGTGCCAGAGAACTGTGGCGGAGTAAGGGGTGCTAGAATTGTCGAAATTTGGTGTTCGGGCGGAAGATAGGTAAAATCGGGCGGAAAGCCACTAAATTCGAGCGGAAACTATTTAGCCCCCTAACTCATTTGGACACCTCAATCAAAAGATATTATCATAGAAGTATCAAAGGAGGAGTCCAAATGAGTAAACGTAATGGACCGATGGAGGATGTAAAAAAACAATATGTAAG